>NZ_JANUYT010000003.1:0-756 GCF_055804255.1 Gardnerella sp. c17Ua_118 | reverse complement strand
ATTAGTCATGTTGCCAGCATTTACAACGTTCTCTACGTGTGCGCTTGGAAGGGGTCGTTCGCCGAGTCGCTAGCAACTTTCGATTCTGCTGCTCGAAAAGGTGAAGATCTTAACAAAATTTTGCGTGTTTGTCGTAAATTTTACGGCTCCATGGATTGTTGTAGTGATACGCCGCAGTTCTTGAACAGTGTTCAGAATCCAAAAAACGCGGATTTTTATGGTGTAAATTATTCGCCTATCAACAATCCAAATTTTCTTGGCACCGATGAATTTGATGTTTTGTCGCGAATGGAGACTTTGGTAAACTATGCGAACCCTAAGAGCGAGAACGGCGGAGAGTCACTTGCGCGGGCGATAATGCTTGAGCTTGGTTTTGTGGAACCAGAGTTGCAGCACGAGTTTCCAAACCCGAATTATCCACAGAGCCCATATCGCGCAGATTTTATGTGGAAAGTTAACGGAAAAATTATTGTTGGCGAGCTGGATGGCACTGATAAATATTTGATTGAAGATAGAACTTTGTTTGATAACCGCTCGGCTGCTTACGACTTGCGTACTGAGGATTTTGATGGAAGTGTTGAAAATATCAACAACTTCAGCACAAATAACTTATATAGATATAATCGTGATGCAGTTAGGAAGGAACGCAATAGAGAGCGGTGGCTTATGGATTGCGGAGTTGTTAGGGTTGTGCGATTTGATTATTGCGATATCTTGAATCCGCTTGAGTTTAAGAAGAAGCTGCTTTCTGCGGGA
>NZ_JANUYT010000002.1:0-2582 GCF_055804255.1 Gardnerella sp. c17Ua_118 | reverse complement strand
ATTCCTGTTGCCGTTGCGTAACCAAAACAAGTATTAAGGGTGTAGTGCGATTGTACCAAATTTCAGCATTTTTACATACAAACACACTACACAAACCAACAAAACCGTAGTGCGATTGTACCAAATTTCAGCGTTTCTTAATACAAACACACTACACAAACCAACAAAAACAAACCAAAAACGTTGATATATCAAGGGTTTTCGACATGAAAAAAGGTTTCTAGCGATTGGCTAGAAACCACGTTCGCGGATGAGGCGAGATTCGAACTCGCGGTAGGTTTCCCTACAACGGTTTTCAAGACCGTCTCCTTAGACCGCTCGGACACCCATCCATGTGTGCTCGCTACGCAATATGCGCATCAATCACACAAGCGAATAGCCTACCATAATCCCTAGGAAGAACGCGCAGGCTCGCACCTAGTCGCGCCTATTTCCAAGCAACTCCAGCAAGTACACAAACATGTTGATGAAGTCCAAATAAAGATTAAACGCGCAAATAATCGAAACGCGCTTAATCATTTCTGGCTGATTAGCATAGGCTTCAAAAATCGCACGCGTTTTTTGTGCATCGTAAGCCGTAAGACCTGCAAAAATCAACACTGCAATCGCAGCAATAAATCGCATAGTTCCAGCGCTTGGAGCAACAAACATAAGAATTACCTGGCTCACGCACAACACCAACAAAGCCACCATAAGAATCGGGCAAGCCTTAAGCATATTCACTTTTGTAGTAAGCGCAAGCATTGTAAGACACAGGAAGAATCCAGCAGTTAAAGCCAGAACCATTGCAATAGAGCCTAGGCTAAACACAGTAAAGATCGTGCTAAGTGTAAAGCCTGTAAGTGCCGCATATGCATAGAACATTGCACGCGCAGCAAAAACGCTCATTTTCATAACGCGCATTCCAAGCACAACAGCAAGCACCACTTGCGCAATAATAATGCCGAAGAAACCAAACCTACCCGTAGCATACAAGTAAGAGTAAAGCGCACCCGTGCTTTGCGTAAACATTGCAACAAGCGTTGTAACTATTAAGCCAACGGTCATCTCTGCGTAAACGCGACGCACACTCACTCGCTCTGCCTGCTCGCGCACATAAGTAGCCTGCGAGTCTACAATTGTTGGGTTTTGCGCAAAATCGCCAGCATAATTGCCGTTAAAACTTCCAAAATCTCCCATAAATCCTCCTAAATCCTTATAAAACACTATAAAACATTATAAAGCCCTATAAATCCTTAAGTATCTAATTATAGTACATTTGTACGACTATGCGTGTCGTGCTACAAAAAGCGGAAATGTAGGTCGTCGTTCGCGCGGTCTAAACGCGCGAACGTCTTCGCCGCACGTAAAGTCCACTGGACTTTACGTTTAAGCGGCTCAGCGCTCCGAATTGCTTTTTCGCACTACGCTCTAAGCGCGAAGGCAGGTCGTCGCGCATTAGATTGCTACGACTCAGGCGCATCCTCCACGCGCGGCGCACCATTAATATCGCGATGAATCCCCTGCATCTTCGCCTCAATTGCCTGCAAATTCTGCGCGCACTCAAGCAGCGTCTTAGAATGCTCCGCCAACTTTGCGTCTGGCAAATCCGCCTTATAACGCAACGCGTGCTCCAAACTCGCCCAATAATCCATTGCAATTGTGCGGAATTGCACCTCAACAGGCGTGTAATGCGCGCCCGACGACAAAAACACTGGCACAGCGTAAATCACATGCAAACTGCGGTACCCATTCGGCTTTGGGTTTTTAATGTAGTCCTTAACCTGCAGCACCTGAATATCAGTTTGCTTGGAAAGGTATTGCGCAACCGCGTACACGTCGTCGCGATAGTTGCAAATCACGCGGATTCCAGCCACATCGAACAGGTTGTCGCGAATCGAACGCGTTGATATGCTTAAGTTTCTGCGGCGCAGCTTCTCAAAAATCGAGTGCACGGATTTTAGTCGCCGCTCCATGTGATGCACTGGGTTGTGCGAAAATCGCACCTGAAACTCGCCGTCCAAAATCTCCAGCTTCGTGCTGATTTCGTACATCGCGCCTTCGTACACTTGCATCATGTTTACGAATTCGTCCATTTGCTCGGGCGGAAGATGCGGCGTTTCGCTTTTTATAGGTGATTTTTGCGCGGACTTTTCGTCGGCGGTTGCTTGCGACTTTTCCGCGGCGGCGTCTGACGCCCCACCATCGCCAGCCCCTTGCAAGCTGGCGTAAAGTTCGGCCAAATTTAAACGATTATGACGATCAAGTATCACGTCTTTTTATTTTACTCGCAATTTTGCTATAAGTCTGATAATCGCCTGGGAATATGCACAAGCGACAACATATAGTGCGATTGCGCGACGACCTTCCTTCGCGCTTAAAGCGTAGCGCGCGAACGACTTTCCGCACTTTGTACCACATTTGACCTAAATCACGTACAAAATGCGGAAAAGATTGACGCACTTTGTACCAAAATCCGCCTAAAACACGTACAAAAAGCGGAACACAACTCCGCACTTTGTACCACATTTGACCTAAATCACGTACAAAACGCGGAAAAGATTAATCGAGAATGTTGTAAATCACGCAACGGCCACAGGAAC
>NZ_JANUYT010000001.1:0-1591166 GCF_055804255.1 Gardnerella sp. c17Ua_118 | reverse complement strand
CGCAAGCTCTTCATCAGTTGCAATATGTCCAAATGACGACGCCGTCAAAAGATTCGTATTTTTTACTGTGCCGCTATTAGCGCTTGTGCCCTTGCCAATAATTGTGCCGTTGCTCACATTTTTATGTCTATTTTTAGTAAAATCATCAAGCCTTATACCAGATTCATCTTCTATTATGTTTGGAAGTTTTAGTCGGCTATATTTGTGTCTAAATGCACTTCGCACCGATTTTTTCCGCTCTAAATCAGATTTTTTCTTGTTCGAAGCAAATTTTTCCGCATAACTAGACGACACGTATATTTCTGTAAGAGAATGATGTATGTAAGGCAAGTGAACCACCTCCAACCCCAGGAGCACGGCAGCAGTTTCGCCAGTAAAATTCCACTTTTTTATCTTTATCTTGTTTGTAAGAGTGACTGCAATACGCTTAACTTTATCTTTGTACAGCAATTGATCCCAGTGATCACGAATAGCGTAGAAGCCGTAATATGGCTCGACTAATTTTCCTGATTCTAAGCAGCGTCGCAAGTCTGTTCGAGAATTGCTTTGAGAAGCCATAAGACATGACTTAGAATTCTCTGACTCAATAAGTTTTTTAAATAATTTATCGGGTATGCCGTTAATATTTATTTTCTTTGACATATGTTGATAATAAATAACGTTGTTTTTGTATGTAAAGAATTTTTTATCAATGTGGTTAAAGGCTATAAAACGTTGAAAAATCAGGAAAAGCGACGCACTTTGTACCACATTTGACCCAAATCACGTACAAAAAGCGAAATAGTTGACGCACTTTGTACCAAATTTGACCCAAAACACGTACAAAAAGCGGAAGTATCGCTCGCGCGCGGTCTACGCGCCGCGCATCACTTTGCGCGCAACTTAATCTCGCCACGCCCAACCCATAGTATGTGCTTGCCGCGAATATCCCACTTGCGCCGCCTCTTACCAGCCGCCGCCGTAATCATCATGGAAAGAATCGCCGCCGAGAAAATCATCGCTATAACAAACAGCGTCATCCAAAGCGGCCACTGCACATGGTCTTCTGGCGCCGCAACAGGGTCTGGCAGCACGCGGTACCCCGTAACAAGCAGCCTATGCGAGTTCACGCCATACGGCGTGCACGTAAGCAGCGTTGCCAAATCGCGCCCAGGCTCGCGCTGCAGCAAGCTTATATCGTGCGGATCCACCACGTTTATGCGGAACACCTTGTACCGCAAGGTCTCCCCTTGCACGTCAAAATAGAAGTAATCACCCTTCTTCAAATTCACCAAATCATCAAACATGGTAGCTTCAGCAAGACCTGTATGAGCCGTCACAACGGTGTGTCGCCCCTTGCCGCCCACTGGCAAATCTGTGCCGTACAAGTGCCCCGCGCCTCGCGCCAAAGTTTCCTGCAATGTGCCGTGGTAAATCGGCAGCTTTACACCGATTTTCGGGATTTTTACAATGCCAATAATGCCCATCGGCTCCTCAAGCGTTTTAAGGTAGCGCTTGTAGCCAGGCGTGTTGGTTATATCTTGCTGACCGTCCCCGCCGTACGGGTCGCGCGTAAGCATGTCTTTGCGCGTTGTGTTGTATCGCCTTGCGTCGCGAATATGCGCGCGTCGCACGTCTCCCGCCTGGTCGTGGTTGTACTTGTCGTACGCTGCAGAAATCTCCTTCGAAACACGATTATTCCAAAGTGTGGAACACACTGGGTACGCAAAACACAACAGACCTGCAAGCACAAACGCAATCGGCTCTATAATGCGCATCAGCGCGCTTTTCTTTTTAGTTATTTTTTTAGTTGTTTTTTTAGTTTTAAGTGTATTTTGGTTTATTTTTTTGTTTATATTTTGGCTTGAGATTGAGCGTGGAGTTTGCTCTTCGGCTGCTTGCGACTTTTCCGCTAGCAAATCACTCGCACCAGCCACACTGCTCGTGCCAATCGCATTGGAGGTACGCTTCGCCTTATTCTTAAACAACTTAGCAACAGCGCGCTCGCTCAACGAGTGGCACCAATTGCTAATATCGGCTAGCTTCATAACTCCTCCAAGCTCAAGCTATTCAATGAAATAACTCCGCACTTTGTACCACATTTAACCCAAATCACGTACAAACTCGGGAAAGATTAGAGCACTTTGTACCAGAACACGCCAGCGTAGAAACAAAATGCTCAACGCATTTTGTTTTAAGCGCTGCAGCGTGTCTTCTGGTACAAAGTGCCTAAATCTTTTGCATGATTAAACCAAACGCCACCTAATCCAGCGTTGGCTAATCACACACAATCACGCAGCCTGCTCTTCTTCCTTCTTGCGATTCTTAAGGAATACGAACATACCAGAGCCAACAAGACCGAGGCCAATAAGCGCAAAGATAATCACGCCTGCAGCACCAGTCTTTGGAAGCTTAAACCAAGAACCATTATCCTTGGTTGGCACGTTAGCAATGTTAACAGTTGTAGGGGCATCCTTAGTGGAGTCTGTACCAACAGTTGCTGTATGAACCTGATGATCGCGCTCATAGTTAACTGGAGCTTCAACCTCAACAATGTAGAATGGGTGGTCCGCACTATCAATAACAACCTTTACAGGAGTCTGGAACTTACCACCGTCAACAGTAGTGAGGTCGCCAACCTTTGAAGCCTTACCACATTCAGTTGCAGAGGTGTTGGCAGCGCATGCATCTGCATCAGACTTCTTAGCGAAGAGCTTGAACTTAGCGCCAGTGAGCTTAGTGGCCTCATTAGCACCGTCGTACTTGTTCACCTGCAAATAGCCATAATGAGATTCAACCTGCGAACCACCACCGTCTGGAACTTTAGGATCTGGCTTTGGCGAATTATCGCTCTTACCAGAAACAAAACCAGACTTGTTAGTGAAGCTGGTTCCACTAGCCTTCGAGATATCACCAATAGTGAATGCAAATTCAATTTCTACCTTTGCATTAGTGTCAGTTGCAGCTGCTGTTGCGATGGATGTTAAACCAGCTTCATTGAAAGAAACATTAATACGCTCTGCTACGGTTTCATTATCTGCTGTTGTAACACTACCATCCGATTTAATCTTTTCAGTAGTAAAAGTGACATTATTAGTGTTTGTATCTTTCAAAGGTAAAGATTTAATTGTACCTTTTTCCTTATAAACCACTTTTGCAGACTTAACAACGGTGGAGCCTTCATACGATGTAAACACACCTGCAGGAGCCTGATCGAATACGGTGTATCCTTTCAGATTATCCTTTGTCCAATTAGCACGTGGAGTTAAGTTATCGGTAGAAAGCACGTCGGCGGTAATCTTGTAGGTCATGGTATCGCCCGCACCAACAAACTCTGTACCAGTACCAGTGGTGCGAACAAGTTCCTTCTTGATCTTGCCAGAAAGGTTCTGGTTCTTTGGATCTGCCGTTACGTTGTAGTTATACGTAACATCTTTACCAGTCTTATGCGTGATTTCTGGAATCGTCATGAAGAATGGCGTAACATCCTTAGAGTAGCCAGGTGCAGCCGCGGTTTCTTCAACCTTATAAAGACCAATTCCAAGGTTAGGGAACTTTGCTTCGCCTTTTGTTGTGCCGCTTGTACCATCGGCAGTTGCTTTCTCTGTAGCATTAGCAGTATCAAGAAGCACGCTTGTATCATTTGGATTACTGTTAAGAGCAGCAACCTTCTTGGCCAAGGCTTCCCAATCTTTATACTTGGTAAGATCCAAGTTGGCAGTATCAGATACTGCTAGCTTCGTAACCTTGGTAACTTTGAACTTAGCACCAGCGATAGGAGTGGTTTTAACATTTTCACCCTTATCCTCATACTTCATGATGGTAATGGTACCCTTCTGGGTAGCGCAAGCAGCAGACCAAGGCGCACCATTGCACGTTCCAGCCGCCCAAGCAGAGCTGCCAGCAACCACGGCGCCAGCAACGCACAGCGTGCCAGCCATCGCGAGCGAGGCCACCGCGGCCACGCACTGCTTTGTTATCTTATTCATAATTTCTCCTTGTTTGTTTTGTTCTTGCGAACACTTTGAGAGATATATGTTATGTTTTGTGTTTATATTAACTAGTTTCGTCAACCAACTTCCGCCAGCCAATTCACACTAGCTAATCCATTTAGTTATCATTTTCAGTTTTGATTGAGCACAATCATGCGCCCAAACCCTCCCGCAGGTTTTACGCTGCAGAAAATATTTTCATCAGCATCGCCACCTTTCGGTTATCCACCATTCAATGCGCAGCATTACGCCGCCGCACCGTTCGGCAGTTTTGCGGATAAAAGATTTGATTGCGGGGGCAGGTTCCGCGTGGACGCAAGCCGCCGCACCTACAGCGCGATTAGCCGCCGCACGCGCACCAACACGCGCCGCCACAGCACGCCAAACCGCGCGCCCCCACTTGGTCTGGTCAAGGAAGAACCCAGCCGCCATGGCGCCCGTGCCAATCACGCACACAACGCTCATAAGCATGTTCCAGTTCACGCAATCTTCCCCGCCAGTCTTCGGCAGCTTAAATGGCTCCACAACCTTAACTGGGAAGTAAACAATGGCCCAATCAACATTTTTCACAAGCTTGCCAAAATCATTTGCAGGATTCTCAACATTCAAAGAGCTATCGCCGCCAACATTACTATTCTTTGGCTTAGCAAGCGTTCTAGAGTAAACATTCTCCGCATCTGGCTTCACAGCAAGCACAGCACACTGATATTCGCCAACTTCTGTAGGAACGCCAGCAATCTTGCCGCGCGAACGCTCCATAGTGTTGCCGTCTTTGTCATACAAAAGATCCGCTTTGCAATTACTAGAATTTTCTCTACATGGCTTTTGCTTATCGAACGAATCAGCGTGACCCCACTTCTTTTCTTTGCTCACATGGAAGAACAACTTATCAAGATTCTCGTTCCACTTGCTGTTGGAATCACCCTTCTTCCTGCATAGCAGTTTAAAGCCAATCTGACCAGGCTTATTTTCCGACCAAGCGTTAATGCCAAGATCCTTTATTAAGCCTAAGTTTTTCATAACAGTAACACCATATTGACTATTAATATTGTTGTTACTATCGTAGCTAGCGGCTATTTTTTGGCCATCCGTATTATCTGTAGCATCATTATAGCGAGAGAACAATTCCAGCTTTAAATCTGGATTATTAATTTTTGGCCGCACAATATTCACAGACGCGTAAATAGGCTTACCGTTGTTACCAGAATCTGGGTCGTCCGATGTAGAGCCGTCTGGGTAGTGCACAACAACAGGTACTTTGTCTGGCTTCCCCTCTGGCGTGGCATTCATCCACTTATGAGGGTAGAAAGACACTTTACCGAATTCACCAACCTTCTTTGTATCCTTGGCATTCTTTTTATCTTCGGTATTAGCTTGACCGTTTTCAAACAACGAGTAACTTAATAATGGGATTCCCTGATTTTCTGACTTATACCTCTTGCGCTCAAACCAAGTGCCAGCAGGCAAATCCCCAGCCTTAACATCACTCTGATTGTCGGTAGCTCCATTCGCACTCTTGGCGCTTTTAGGCACAGCCGAAGATCCGTGAGTGCCAGCAGTAAGAGTGATGGTGTTATATTGCGGATTGTAGAAGTGATTGAGGTTATGAATACGAATCGCAAATGAACGAGTCGTGTAGCCCTGACCGTCTGTGCCGTACGGATACTTATTGTCCTTAGTCTTCAACACGCCGTCAACTGGGTCAGCGTTCTTCTTGTTCTTCTTGTTATTCTCGATATTCTTCTTAACCGCCTTCTCAAACGCCGCAGACTTATCGTCGCCCCTTATAACGTAGACCTTGCACTCGTAGTCGCCAGTCTTCTGAGCTTTGCCTCCAAAACTACCGCGTGTCTGCTCGGAAGCGCCGTCCCTGTCGTATAGGTAGTTGTCTTTATCGCAACTACTACCGCCTTTAAGACGGCACTGCTCCTGCTGCTTAAAGCTAGCGTGCTTCCAGACTTTCTCGCTCTTAAACCTTAAGCCGTCTTTTTCGCTATCTTTATTCGACTTTGTGTTATTAACATGACCAGGCAGAGTGTTGTAAGTATAATCGCTATACTTGCCATCCTTGCCCTTCTTGGAGCAAACTACATGCTGATGCAAGTTGCCAACAGACTTAGTCATCCACGAGTCGAAAGTTGCATCGTTAGGTAACGACTCACCTACTTTAAGGTCGTAGCCGTTGCCCATACCAATATTGCTGTAACGCTTATACAAATCTAGCCTAAGCTTATTATTATCGTCGTCGCGCGTAACCTTCACCTTTGCATACACAGGGTGATTGTAGTTAATAGATTCTGGCTGATCCGTAGATGTGCCGTCTGGGTAGTGCACAACAACCTCGGCCCAGTACTCGCCAGCGTCTTGCCACTTATCTGGGCGGAAGGTGACGGCGCCGTATTCGCGAATTGAAGTGGTATCATTTGGTTGAATCTTGTTATCTTTCTTAACAGGATTGCCTTTATCATCGCGCTTAACGTTATCTTCGTCGCCCTCCAAGTTAGCCCAAGGGTACGTCTTGGCCTTATTGTTATCTTTATCTGCGCTCTTTATCAGCCTCTTAATCTCAAACCACGTGCCCTTTGGGAGTCTATCCACAACAATGTCATCTTGATCTTTCGTTGGAACGCCGTTGCCGTTCTTAATGCTCGTAGGCTGCTTCGAAGAATTGCCATTGCTATCAACAAAATCGCCAATCTTAAACTTACCAGCCTCAATAGTGCCAGTCTTCACATAAGTCGGGTTGTACTTTTGGTTGTCGTTAAGCTTTATCTTAAAGTGGAAGGAGTCTACAGTCCACTCTGTGCCTTTTGACTCAATAAATTTGTTATTAGTATCTAAATTAAAGACAAAGTTTGCACCGCTTTTTAGCGAATTTATCAAACGTTTCCAGCGCACCGTTATACTGCTTGCTACGCCAGCGTGCGCCTCATGGAAAGCAAACACCTTACACTCGTACTCGCCTGCCTTCTCAGGGGTGCCGCCAATCAGCGCGCGCGAACGCTCCATTGTGTCTTTGTTCCACTCTCCCCTAGAAAGGTAGTGATTGCCATCTGTGCAGTTACCATTCGCACACTTAGGGTCATTGTCTCGAATCCACTGGCGGAAGTCCTGGAATTGCAAGCCGTCAACGTCGCCGCTTGGTGTGCCGCCCTTGCCACCATTAGGCGTTAGCAGCTTGTACGGAGCCTTAGGGTCATCCTTCTTATGGCACACGGCGCGGAAGGTAATAGGACCCTTTGCGTTAGTGGACCACGAATCCAGCACAATGCCGTTATCCTTGGCGTCTTTACCAATCTTCTGGCCTTTTGTAAGCTCGCGCGGCTTTTGGCTACTCGCATTGTGGTAGTTAATATCGCCGCCAAATGCGTTATTATTTATGCTCTTGCCGTTAAGAAGCTTAAGATTCAAATCCTGCGGATTACTAGTAACCGTAAGGTCTTCTACCCTAACGGGAGCTGCAACAATACTACCATTATTGCCAGCATCTGGATCCCTAGACGTTGAACCATCTGGATACGTAACGAGTACAGGCGTGCTGTAAGACTGACCAACATTCGACTTATCTGGAGTAAACGTAACCTTGCCGTTATTAGTGTTGTCTTTACTAATGTTAGACCATTTAAGAAACTTAGGAGCATATGGGTATTTTTTGCTGTCGTAATCCTTAAGCTCAAACTTAGTTCCTTTAGGCAGCGGGCCGTCCATAATCCAATTCTTGCCATTCGATACGCTCTTAGGCTCCGCGCTTGTAGCAGTACCAACAGTGTAGTAACCGTTGCCTTGCTTTATGTTATGCACAACCGTTTCATCGTAATGCGGGTTGTAGATAGACGCTTGCGAGACAACCTTGATTTTGACTTGCTGATACTCATCCCAATGACCATCATCTCCACCATGAGCACACCAGTATGGATATATATTGCTATTCGGGTGATGAACTTTTAGCGTGAAAATTAGCTCGTGGCCAATATCCTTTTTGCGAGGATTATACTTTAGGACTCCAGTCCCCCTATCTACGCTAACGCAGCCTGGAGTGCTGCTTACATTACAACCACTATAATCAGAGCGACTAACACCATCTGGCACACTTTGAATCTCATACTTCATAGAAGACAGATCTGGCAAAGGTCTTATACCGTCTTCGCCAGGCAAATCGCTTATAGGTATATTAGTGGTTGTATCTCCCTCCTTCTTCTGGAAGTGCCCTTCCTGACCAGTAGGTCCTTCCCATTTGCCAGTTTCAACGTACGGCTTTAACACAGCATTCGTGCCAAAAACAGTTACAGGAACATTGCTTATACCACCATAAGCGCTTTTGCCATTGTCATTCTTCAGCTTCTTTATATAATCTGGAAGCATTTTATTATCATACTTAGGGTACAACAAAGGCGTTTTTTCAACAGGATTAGTACCCATATCATGTTCGATTTTATCTGGAATGCCGTCGCCATCGTAGTCAAGCGGACCCATAAAAGCCCATCTAGCATTTTCAGCTTCGCCACCAAGATTATCGGAGCCTAATGCATACTTATTAGGGATATATCCAGCTACAAAAGGTAACAATTCTGGATGTTTAACATCTGCATTGTATTTAGCCGTGATATGCCACTCATAACCGTGCAAACCTTCTCGTTCCCAAGACAATATCGCTGCAGAAAGCTTAGACTTCCAGCTTCGAACTGTGCACATACCTGCACCATTATTATCTTCATCACTACATTCACCAAGCTTATTTATACCAAAAGCTTGGTCAAATCCACTTGAAACCTTATTAGCGTCTGTACTGTACCAATTATCAGTGCCATAAAAATCAGAAAGTTTTAAGCCAACATCTGTTTTCGCCTTATTGCCACAAACTGTATCTCCTGGTTTTCCTCCCCATTTATTTGACCAGTCTTTATTGTATAACCAGCATCCATATAGCTTAAAGTTCCTATCGGGCCTGCGCTTATTACCTGTACGCCTTCTATCTATAGAAATAGAATTAAGATCAATACCTTTTGGCAAAAAAATCATTGATAAAGGCTTACCTTTACCTTGAGCATCTCCTTCAATTCTATTATCCTTTTCAATACTTTGATATTCCTTAGACTCCTTCATAAGACTTACAGTCCAAGTAATTGTTCTGTTCGTCTTATCTATAGTTGCATTAGGAAGAGAAATTGAATTGTATGCATACCATGCTGGATGATATGTATTACCGTTCTCCGAGGATTTATTAGCATCACCATTACCAACGGCATAGCCAGTGCCCATTCCATCCCACCAAACCTGTGGAAATGGATTTGTAAAGTAACTTCCTCTATCTCCAGACGCAATACCCTTCGCCTTATTCACAGGCGGAAGAATAAGCATTGCGAGAAGTGTGGCTGCGGCGAGGATCATTGCAAAGAGCGCGCGAAGTAGGGTGCGGGCTGGACGTGTGGTGCGCGCTGCGGTGGCAGAAGTGGCAGCGCAAGACTCTGCGCCACCCTTATTCCAAGCAAAAGCGCGCGACGCAAGACGCCCCACGCGTGATGCGAATCCACGTAACCCTGCTGGCAACATAGTCTACTCACCTTTCCTGGCACCGCGAATATCGTGGCAACCCCCAACACGCTGCAAGAACCCGTTCCATGCGGCTTGTTCCTCTTTATTCTTAGTTACTGCTCTTCGCTCTTGCTTGCTCATGCGTTCGCGCGCAACGCCCAAAACGGGCAGAGTACCAGACAAATCCAATACTCAAAGGGCGTTAAGCACAATATGCTGAGCGTTCCAACCAGTACCCACACAAAGCAGGTACTCCCACTGCCCAACGCAGCATAAACGTTCAGCAATCGCTCAACGCCGCGCTAAATGCGGCGGTTAACTCGAGGGCTAACACAGCGATTAACCCAGCGATTAACTCGCGCACAAAAACAAGATAGCAAAGCGCAGCTTTAACCAAAGCCCTTAGCAATGATCCCCCCCCCCCCATAATGAATTGCAAGAAAAATAGACTTTAACAGAACTTTAAGGAAAAGTTTTTATAATGATTGGCTTTTGCAAAAAAATCTATTGAATACGCGATAATAACCGAATAGTTTTATGTAGTAGGTGAAGTGTTTTGTGTAACCCGCGTGTCGCGAAAACCACAACATCTTGTGGTTTGGGTGCGCGCGAACCACAAGCGCATGCAAATCGTAAGGCTAAAGCCAGTGCCCGAGCGCAAACGCACTACATAACTCCGCATTTTGTACGTGATTTAGGTTGATTTTGGTACAAAGTGCGGAAGATTTTTCCGCGTTTTGTACGTAATTTGGGTCAAATATGGTACAAAGTGCGGAAAGGCAGGCCCTGTCGTTCGCGCGCTACGCTCTAAGCGCAAAGGTAGGTCGGAGCGCAAACACACTACACATACACACAAAACCGTAGTGCGATTGTACCTAAAATACGGCATGTCGTCGCGCAAACGTATAAACTTATATATAGGTATCATCAAGTCAAAATTAACAAATTATTTGCGCACAAGGAGGGAAAAATGGCAATTGATGCAACAGCTGCAAATCCAGCGAAATCTACAAAATCTGCAGAAATCTCAAAAAGCACAAAACCAGTCTACCCTCTTACTCTAACCCCGTTAATAGTGCAAAAACTTTGTGCTCCAATTGCACGCAAGCTCGGCGTAAAATCACTGTATCTATTCGGATCTGTTGCGCAAGGAACCGCCAATCGCAACTCAGACGTGGATTTTATATACGAGCTGCAAAATGAATCGAACTTAGAACGCGAAACATCGCGAATTGTGCGCAAACAAGAGCTAATGCAATCACTCGCCGATTGCTTGGGCAGAAAAATCGACCTAGTTAACAAAAGTTACGTAACTCATCCATTAGCGAACGAAGATGCGGAAATTCAGCGAAAAGCGTTCGTAACAACGATTAACACAAAGCCAATATTCCAAATTGTGTGAATAGCGCTTAGAACTTAAAGCGCAGCCGCAATCGAAATACACATAATAAAAACAGCAAGGCAAACATGAGCAAATCCAACAAAACAAACGACATGGTTCACGTTGCAGCAATACGAAAATATTTACGCGCAGCAGAAAAATTCATAACCAATGTAAACTTTGACGAATTCACTCAAGACGAAGAAAAACAATACGCAGTGGCTCATGCAATTGAGCAAGCTGGCGAGAATGTGAAAAAACTCTCGGAATCCTTCCGTGCAAACGTTTACGATGTTGAATGGAGGGAAATCGCTGGTATGCGCGACTGCATAGTTCATAATTATGAAGGAATGGACTTAGAAATCTTATATTTTTCAGTTAAACAGGATTCTAAAAAAGTTATTGAAATACTCACGGAATATATCGATAACAATAAAGAATTCTATACTGATAATTTGGTTGATTTTACGCGAGTAAATAAGCCAATAGACTAGACGGATTGAGTGCGCAAGTTTTTCCCGAGAATGTTGCACAAATCGGCAAAATCAACAACCAAAAGCGGAAATATCGCTCGCGCGCTGCAGTGTATTGCAAAACGTTACGAGTTTGATAGCACTACGATACAATTAACAAAGTCAAAGCAAAACACACAGCAAATAACACGAAGACACAAACAACGCGGAGGCAATACTACGAGCAGCTTAATTAGGCGGCAGATTCTGCCAGAGTTTATACCAGTTGGCGCACGAATTGTTGTGCGAACGTACAAAATCGCGCAATTAGGCGGCGGCGAAAGATTGCAAACAACCGATGACAGATCGCAAGCAACCGATGACAGATTGCAAGAAACCAATGGCAGCGCACAAAAAATCGAATACCACGACGCGATTGGTCACGTAATCAGCTGGGACGGAGCAACATTGCATCTTATGCGCGACGCGGCCGCAAACGGAAGCCGACCCGAGCAAGAAATGTTCATCAACGCGCGCACAATCGTGCGATTAAAGCCCGTTCCCGAGCGCAAACGCACTACATAACTCCGCATTTTGTACGTGATTTAGGTTGATTTTGGTACAAAGTGCGGAAGATTTTTCCGCGTTTTGTACGTGATTTGGGTCAAATATGGTACAAAGTGCGGAAAGGCAGATCCTGTCGTTAGCGCGGTCTAAGCGCACTATTCAACAACGCCGTTAGAAATCAGCTCGCGCGCAACCTCGCGATACTCCTTAGCAGTCTTATGCTCAGGAGCAAAAATCGTAATCGGAACCGCCGCAACAGTAGAATCTGGCAGCTTAATCGAACGCGAAATAACAGAATGCAACACGCGCCCTTGGAAAGCCTCGTAAATCCTTTGCAAAACCTCTTCGCTGTGCAAAGTGCGCGTAAACATGGTAACGAGCACGCCAAACACTTGCAAATCTGGGTTAATTCTGTGCTGCACTTTTTCAATCGACTGCATAAGCAGCGCCACACCTCTAAGCGCAAAGAACTCCGCAGCAACAGGAATAATCACGCCATCCGCCGCCGTAAGCGCGTTGACGGTAAGCAAGCCGAGCGAAGGCTGGCAGTCAATAATAATAACGTCGTATTCGTTACGAACTTTGCGCAACACGCCAGCCAAAATCTGCTCGCGACCAACCTCGGTAACAAGCTGAACCTCGGCTGCCGAAAGATCAATGTTTGCAGGCATAACATCAATGTTTTCTGTGGCAGTGTGGCGAATCACATCGTGCACGTCTACAGAAGAATCAAAAAGCGCCGTGTAAACAGTGTTGTCAAGCGCGTTCGCATTAATCCCAAGCCCCACCGTTGCAGCGCCTTGCGGATCGAAGTCAACAATTAAAACTCGCCTACCGTATTGACTCAGCGCACCAGCGATATTGATGGAGCTGGTAGTTTTACCAACGCCACCCTTCTGGTTACACATAGCAATAATGCGCGCAGGACCGTGCGTTGTAAGCACATCTGGCGCGCGGAAAGTCTCATATTCGCGTCCAAGTAAATCAGTAGGCATACGCTCCAGTTTAGCAAAAGGTATGTTCAGTGGATTTGCGCGTCTACGTGTAGCTACCTTGCGCGCGGATGACTCATCACATACGCTTCCATAAGCGCGTCTGGACTTATATGCGTGTAAATTTGCGTTGTTGTAACAGACGCATGCCCAAGCAGCTCCTGCACTGTGCGCACATCAGCGCCGCCCGAAATCAAATGCGTTGCAAAGGAGTGACGAAGCGTGTGCGGATGCAATTCTTTGCCGATTTTTGCCATCTTGCCAGCGCGAGAAATCGCCTCCCACGCGGATTGGCGAGACAGCGATTTGCCGCGTTTGTTGAGGAAAATCATGTGAGAATTTGCGGATTTTGATGATGCGTTTGATGATGAGTTTAAGGATGATTTTGATGATGAGTTTGAGGCAGTGCTGGCGGAAGCTTCCGACTTTTGCGCGCGGCTTGCAAGAATCGGCCTAGCTTTATCTAAATAATCGCGCAACGCACGAACCGCACACTTTCCAATCGGCACAAGCCTCTGCTTTTGCCCCTTGCCGCTAAGCCGCACAACTGATTCCGCCAAATCAATGTCCTCGAATTTTAGGCCAACTGTCTCGCTCACGCGCGCACCAGTCGCGTACAAAAATTCCACAAGCGCGCGGTCTCGAAGCGAGACGGCATCCGTGCTACCAAATCCGCCAGCAGCATCGATTACGCGCTCCACTTCGCTAATGCTGAGCACGTCTGGAAGATGCTCCGCTTGCTTTGGCGCTTTGACTTCTGCAGAAGGGTCGCTTGCGATTTGCGCGTTGGAAAGCATGAATTTGTTCCACTCGTGTATGCTTGCGATTCGCCGCGCAATCGTGCGAGGTCCTAACCTTTGCGCTGCCATTGCTTGTGATGACATTTCTTGTGATGACATTGCGCGCACGTATTCTTCAATATCTAGTTGCGTGATTTTGCTAACATCGTTGATTTTTCGGGCTTCGCGCAGCCAGTTCGTGTATTTTGTAAGATCCGACTCGTATGCTTCAACGGTTTTTGGAGAAAGCCCGCGCTCCACGCTTATATGGTTTAGAAACTGCTGGATTTTTGGGGAAAATGGCGATTGATGCGATTGAGTAGATTGATTCATGTGCGGTTGCTGCAATTCGGTCATATGTTAATTATATGCCGCTCGAATCTACCACTTCGAGTTGCATAGCGCGCAAGCGATTTTCCCGAAAATGTTGCTCAAATCGGCGTGTCGAGCAACAAAAAGCGGAAATAGCGTTCGCGCGGATATTAGAGAGTTGAGATGCTACGAAGTGTTATGCAAGCCGACGCAGATTCATTCAGCGCAACGCCAACAATCTGCTCGCCGCTTTGCGCGCTTTGAATCATCTGACTTTGCCAATCGCCTGGGCAATCAAGCGCAAATCGAAGCTCGCGCAAATCGCCAGCCGACTCATCGCAAGCAACCGCGCGCTCCTTATACTTGTATTCGCGCCAAGAATCAGCCTTAGCAAAAAACGCGCGCTCTTCCACATCACACTCATCACACTCATCGCAAGCAACCGCAGAATCGCTAGCAGCCGCAGAATCGCCATCGCTCCCCTCAAGCACCTTCTTCGCAAAACTCAACTCCTCAATCACGCTACCCAGCAAATCCGCCACATTTCGCCGATTTTCCGCAACCATCGCACGCGTGCGATTCGGGTCCGTAAGCGCAACTCGCGTCATATCTCGCCAAGAACCAGCCGACATTTGCAACGCAACATTGCGATTTTCGCTTCCACACAAAACATTCGCCAGCGCTGTAGAAACAACGTGCGGCATGTGCGAAATCAACGCCGCCGAAGCATCGTGTATGGAATCGTTCAACACAAGCGCGCGATTGCCACACAACTCAACAATAACGCGCAAAACCGCCAAAAATCGCCAAAAATCGCTGCTTTCATCAACACTAACTGCCCAAAGCGCGCCGCGCAGCAACTCCGCGCTCGAAGCCTGCCAACCCGTAAACTCGCTTCCAGCCATAGGGTGCGCACCAATGTAGCAATCGCCAAGACCCGCAGCCTTAACCTGCTCGCGCACAAGCCCCTTAACGCTACCAACATCCGTCAAAGTAGTGCGCTGCTTGTTGATTCCGCGCGAAATCTCGCCAAGAACTTCTGGCATAGACGCAAGCGAATTGCACAAAATCAAAACATTTGGCTGCATGCGCGCAAGCTCCGCAACGCTTTCAACGCAAGTGATTCCCAGCGCCCTCGCCTCTTTATACATTGTTTGATGGCGATTATACGCGTACACTTTGCAAGAGCCCGCATCCACCAAACGCTTTGCGATTGATCCGCCAATAAGTCCAAGTCCAACAATACCAACAGAAAATTTTTGAGAAAATTCAGCATCTTCTACCATAATAATTCTCTTTCTGCATGCATTACGTTCAAAGTGCGCAAAGCATCAGCTGAAGCATCGCCCGAAGCCTCAGCTGAAGCCTCGCCTGCAGAATCAATGCACACTCCGCCATTAGGCAGCATCCAATCATTCATAATCGGATTATTGCGATTATTAGAAGGATACACCGCTAAAACTCGCACCCAATCACCATGTTCAACAACCTCTTGAATCATAGCTTTGCACGTAGAATCCCAAGGAGCAGCATCAACAGTGGCAATAAAACTATATAAACCATCTTGACCTTTAATCGGCCTAGACATAAAAGAAGTCATATTAAGCCCATGATCGCGCACAACATCAAGCAAATTTGCTAACACTCCAGCACCTGTACAACGCGGAATAAAAGCAATAATCGAAGAAAAAGATGAATAGCATTCGCGATGCATGCTAACAAAACTTAAAGCCTCATCTCTAGGAGCTAACACTAAAAACTCAGTGCGCGCGCCAGAAAAATCTTCAACGCCTTCACTCACAATTTGCCTATTGTATAAATCAGCACAAATTTTAGGGCACAAAGCAACTTCGCCATTAACTAAATCCCTACAAGCAGCAGCGTTTGAAGACGCGGTTTTTTCTTTCAATCCATGCTTTTGAGCAAACTTACGACATTGCGCCAACGCGTGAGGATGAGCAACAATAGTCGAACAGTTATCGATTGAATCCGACTTGCAAACAACAGCATCAAAACTTATATCAACGCCCAAGCGAGCGATGCCAACCATATTTTTTGCATCAATTAATAAATCTAAATTAGGTATTACTACGCCTTCAATATTGTTTTCCCACGCAATAATACCCAAATCGTAGCAATCTTCAATTTTGCTAGCGATATTACGAATATTCTCACACGCAGTTGGAATAAGACGCAAAGTATCTAACGATTTACATTGTTCTTTAACTTTTAAAGCAGCTTGATGAGTAAAAGAACCTTCTGGCCCTAAATAACATAATTTGCGGTCACTACTGCTGTTCTTATTGCTATTCATGACTATATTGCTATTCATGACTATTCCTCAAACTACTTTAAGACTGTAAGACTAAGACTACTGTAAATAAGACTACTCTAAGACTATAAGTAAGACTACCTTACACTGATTTGGCACCACTTATTTAGCACCACTACCACTTATTAGCGCCACTATTTAGCGCCAAGAATAACAAAGAATTTATTAGGCATACAAAGCAAAACTGCGTGAACAATAATCACTCCATAAAGCCAAAAATATCCAGCATTTTGCGCAATCCACGGAAGATTATCCACGCCAAAGCCAATGGCAACTAGCACGCCGCGAAACGCGCCAAAAACTCTAAACCATCCAAGCGCAATCATCCACACAACCGAACAACACACAATTGCGTGCAAAATAAAGCCAAACATGCCACAAAGCATGCGAGCAAAACACGCGCTCAAAGCAACAAGCAAAAGCGCGATTACAATACCGTACGGAAAGCCGTACATAGCGCCCATTCGGTGCGCAAAAGTGCCCAAAACCGCGCAAAATGCCGCTAAAACGCATAAAGCCGCACACTTGCTAGCAAATAGCACGGAATGCGACTTTATGTTAAACATCATTTTAAGGAATATTTTAAGAAATCACGCTAAATTTACGCAGCAATCACGCAGCGTTGTTGTTCTGCCTACGCTGCTTAGCGCGCCACTTATACCATTCATCACGGCTCAAAATAATCTTGCGCACGCGAATCGACTCAGGTGTAACTTCCACGCACTCATCTTCGTTAGCAAAGTCAAGCGACTCTTCCAAGCTCATCTTAATTGGTGGAGTCAAAGTCTCAAGCACATCTGCTGTAGAAGAACGCATGTTAGTCATATGCTTAGCAAGCGTAATATTAACGTCCAACTCGTCTGGCTTGTTGTTAATACCAACTATTTGACCTTCGTACACAGGGCTTTGCGGATCCACAAAGAACACGCCGCGCGCCTGCAAACGCTGCATAGCATAAGGCGTTGCAACACCCTTACGATCGCAAACCATAGATCCATTCTGACGAGTTACAATCTGACCAGCCCAAGGCGCGTAGCCTGCAGAAATAGAGCTTGCGATTCCCGTTCCGCGAGTTGCAGAAAGAAGAGCCGTGCGGAAGCCAATAAGACCGCGAGAAGGAACAGTAAATTGCAAGCGAATCCAGCCAGATCCGTGATTGCTCATAGAATCCATGCGGCCCTTGCGATCCGCCATAAGCTGCGTAACAGTACCCATGTATTCTTCTGGCACATCAATCGTAGTGTTTTCCATAGGCTCGTTAATTTGGCCGTCAATCGTCTTAGTAACAACTTGAGGGCGGCCAACTGTAAGCTCGTAGCCTTCGCGACGCATTTGCTCCGCCAAAACTGCCAACGCCAACTCGCCACGACCCTGAACTTCCCAAGCATCTGGGCGGTCTGTTGGAAGAACCTTAATAGACACGTTACCAATAAGCTCGCGATCAAGCCTATCTTTAATCATGCGCGCTGTAAGCTTGTGATCCTTGCCTTCTGTGCCAGCAAGCGGCGAATCGTTAATGCCGAAAGTCATGGAGATAGCTGGGTCGTCAACGTGAATCAATGGAAGAGGCTTTGGATCGTTCTGATCTACAATCGTCTCGCCAATCATAATGTCGTTAACGCCTGCGACTGCAACAATATCTCCAGGTCCTGCAGATGCAACAGGAGTGCGCTCCAAGCCTTGCGTGCGCAAAAGCTCGGAAACGCGGAAGTTTTCAAGCGAGCCATCTACACGAGAAAGCCCGTAAGTCTTACCCTTTTCCAAAATGCCATTGTAGATTCGCACTAAGCCGAGGCGGCCAAGGAAGTCGGAAGAATCAATGTTTGCAACGTGTGCCTGAAGAGGTGCGCCTTCCTCGTACTCTGGCGCTGGAATATTGGAAATAATAGAGTCAAAAAGCGGCTCCAAATTATCGTTGTCTGGCAAACCGCCGTTTTCTGGCTGATTCAAGGATGCATAGCCAGCTTTTGCAGCACAATAAATAACAGGCAAATCAAGAAGCGAATCAATATCGAGGTCGATTCCTTCTTCTACAACGTCTTGTGCAAGGCCTAGAAGCAAATCGGTAGCTTCGCTCACAACCTCGTCAATACGCGCATCTGGACGATCCGTTTTGTTAACGCACAAAATCACTGGCAACTTTGCCTCAAGAGCCTTGCGTAGAACGAATCGAGTTTGCGGAAGTGGGCCTTCGGAAGCGTCAACAAGCAGCACAACGCCATCAACCATGGAGATGCCGCGCTCTACCTCGCCACCAAAGTCGGCGTGACCTGGGGTATCGATTACGTTGATTGTAATTCCCTCTGGGTGACCGTACTTTTCTGCGAGCGGACCAGTGTATTGCACGGCCGTGTTCTTGGCAAGAATGGTGATGCCTTTTTCGCGCTCAAGGTCGTTGGAGTCCATTACGCGGTCTGGCACTTCTTCTCGCTCAGAGAATACGTGCGACTGCTGAAGCATGGCATTTACGAGCGTTGTTTTACCATGATCAACGTGCGCTACGATTGCCACATTTCTAATATCACCGCGAACAGTCATTACAAACCTCTTCCATTTGATTTAGCCAAACCTAAACGAGTTTACTCGCGGCTTTAGACACGCCATTACACGAGAGATGTTGACGCATTTTGTAGCTCTAAACAGCATGTAGGACTACAAAACACGGAACAACCTTCCGCACTTTGTACCAGATTTGGCCTAAATCACGTACAAAACGCGGAATAGAAGATCATGTTGCTCTCGCGCTTTAAGCGCTCATGCAAGTCGATTCATGCAATCGCAGACTCGCTGGCACCTTCTGGCAAATACTTGTCGTATCCTTCTTCTTCCAACTCGTCTGCAAGCTCTGGCCCTGCCGTCTTTACAAAGTGACCTTGCGCAAAAACGTGAACAATATCTGGCTTAATGTACTTAAGGATTCGCGTGTAATGCGTAACCATCATAATGCCCAAACCAGTGCTTTCTTTGGCGCGATTTACGCCTTCCGAAACAATTCGCAAAGCATCCACGTCTAGCCCAGAATCCGTCTCGTCTAAAATCGCAAACTTTGGCTTTAAAATCTCTAGTTGCAAAACTTCCGCGCGCTTTTTCTCGCCGCCCGAAAATCCCTCGTTTACAGAGCGAGACGCAAACTTTGGATCCATTCTTAAGCGCTTCATTGCTTCGTTAAGCTCTTTAACCCACGCGCGCAAAGTCGGAGCTTCGCCACTCACTTCCGTTTTTGCTGTGCGCAAAAAGTTCGTCATCGAAACGCCTGGTACCTCTACAGGGTATTGCATCGCAAGGAACAGCCCAGCTTTTGCGCGCTCGTCTGGAGTCATCTTCAAAATATCTTCGCCGTCTAGAAGCACCTGACCCGAATCCACTTCGTACTTTGGGTGACCTGCCAAAGTGTATGCGAGAGTAGACTTTCCAGAGCCATTCGGACCCATAATCGCGTGCGTTTCGCCAGAATTAACTGTAAGATTTACGCCCTTTAAGATTTGCTTGCGTCCCTCTTTTGTTTCTACAGACGCGTACAAATCCTTGATTTCTAAAGTTGACATGTTTATCTCCTATTCTTCCGCATATTTCGATTCGTCGGTTGCTTGCGATTCGCGTGATGGTGCGGCTGCTTGCGATTCTTCCGTCTTAGCTAAACGCCTCTCAATCGCAGCCATCAAATGATCTACGATTTGCGGCACGCCAATCTCATCAATAAGCTCGTTAAAGAATCCGCGCACAACAAGCTTCCTAGCATCCGCCTCGCTCACGCCGCGAGATTGCAAGTAAAACAGCTCCTCGTCGTCGAATCTGCCAACAGAACTTGCGTGACCTGCGCCAACAATATTTCCATTTTCGATTTCTAGATTTGGCTCCGAATCGGCAATCGCGCCAGGAGTTAGCACCAGATTTCTGTTCAACTCGTACGAATCCGTGCCTGGAGCTTCTGGCTTAATAAGCGCGTTTCCAACCCATGTAGAATGCGCTCCTTTGCCGTAAAGTGCGCCCTTATACACTACTCGCGACTTGCATTCTGGGTGATTGTGCACAACCATAGTGCGATGCTCAACATGCTCGCCTGGATCCACAAAATACATGCCAAGCATGTTCAAATCGCCCTTTTCGCCGCCAAAATCCTGATCCATGCGGATTCGCACAACGTCTCCGCCAAGCGTGACCATTGTGTGGCGTAAAGACGCACCAGCACCCACGTGAATCCTATGATTTCCAACGTGTTTGCTGCCTGAATCCCACTCTTGAATAAACGTTGTAGAAACGTGCGCGTTCTCTCCAAGAATGATTTCTACGCCTTCAGCAAGCTTTGCAACTCCTGTGTGTTCTACGATAATATCCGCGTTTGTGCAGGAATCGGCTTCTATCACTAAGTGCAATGCATCTAGTGGCAATGCGTCAAGTGATTTCGCAGCGTCTAGTGATTTCGCAGCGTCTAGTGATTGCAAGTTGTTTCCGTGGATTTGCAATATTATTGGCTTTGTAACTTCGCCACAAACATGCAAAACGTATGCCGACTTTGCAGAATTCCACGCAACAGCAGCCACGCGATCCGAAGGCTTCATCTCTGTATGCGGAGCCTCGTTTTTTGGCAGAATTTGTAGAGTTGCGCGCGAATCGCCATCAACGCCTTTTAGCTCCACGGCAACGTTGTTAGACGGCTCAAAGCTATCAAAAAACTCATCGATTCGCTCAACTGGCGTATATCGCCAATCTTCCTGCTTGCGCGTTGGAATCGCAAAGTCTTGCACGTTAAAAGAGCGCACGGATTTATCTGCACTAGAAGGCATTGCAGCAGGAACAGCGTAAGGATCGTTAGGGTCTGCTACAGGAATATTAATTTCTTTTTCCGTCATTTTATTGCCTAAATTATTGCCTAAATTCTTTTTCAGATCTTCGCTCATCACCCCACGGATCCTTCCATTTGCAATTCCACAAGGCGATTAAGCTCCAGAGCATACTCCATTGGCAACTGGCGACTAATCGGCTCCACAAAGCCGCGCACAATCATGCCCATAGCCTCTTTTTCTTCCAGCCCACGGCTCATCAAATAGAAAAGCTGATCCTCAGAAACCTTGGAAACAGTGGCCTCGTGAGCCATCGAAACGTTATCTTCGCGCACGTCAACATGCGGATAAGTGTCGGACCTAGAAAAATCGTCAACAAGCAAAGCATCGCACACAACCGAAGAGCTGGAGCCACTAGCGCCCTTAACAATCTTCACAAGACCGCGGTATGCCGAGCGACCACCGCCGCGCGAAATCGACTTAGCAACAATCGTAGAACTCGTGTGCGGAGCCAAATGAATCATCTTCGCACCCGTATCCTGATACTGACCGCGGCCCGCAAAGCTCAAAGACATAGTCTCCGCTTTTGCGTACGGCTCGGCGAGAATACAAGCAGGATACTTCATAGTAGCCTTGGAGCCAATGTTTCCATCAACCCACTCCATTGTGCCACCTTCGCGCACGTAAGCTCGCTGAGTTACCAAGTTGTACACGTTATTTGACCAGTTTTGCACGGTTGTGTAGCGCACGCGCGCATGCTTTTCTACAACGATTTCAACGTTTGCAGCGTGGAGCGAATCCGTGGAATAAATCGGAGCTGTGCAACCTTCAACGTAATGCACGTACGATCCTTCGTCTGCAATAATCAAAGTGCGCTCAAACTGACCCATGTTCGGCGTGTTAATGCGGAAGTAAGCCTGCAGCGGAATATCCACATGCACGCCTTTTGGCACGTACACAAACGAGCCGCCACTCCAAGCTGCGGTGTTAAGAGCCGCAAACTTGTTGTCGTCAACTGGAATAACAGTTGCAAAATACTTTTTTACAAGATCTGGATACTTTTGAACTGCCGTATCCGTATCCACAAAAATCACGCCTTGAGCTGCTAAGTCCTCGCGAATCGAATTGTAAATAACTTCCGACTCGTACTGTGCTGCAACGCCTGAAACTAAGCGCTTTTTCTCCGCTTCTGGAATGCCAAGCCTATCGTAAGTTTTGCGAATGTCTTCTGGCAAATCATCCCAAGTTTTCGCTTGATCGTGTACTGGGCGCACGTAGTACTTAAAATCGTCTGCGTCAAAGCCGCGCAAATCCACGCCCCAATCTGGCATAGGCTTTTGCAAAAACGCGCGGTATCCTTGCAAACGAAGATTTAGCATCCATTCTGGCTCGTGTTTGTCGGCAGAAATTGCGCGAACAACCGACTCGTCAATGCCCTTCTTTGCAGCTTCGCCTGCAGCATCCGAATCGTGCCATCCGTAATTGTATTCGCCAAATTCAGCAACAATTTGCTCGTCTTGACGGATTTTATCCTCATTTACGCGAGCGCGATCTGCTACATACTGGCTCATTTCAACGTCTGCGGCGCTGGATTCGGCGGCGCTTACCTTTGCGGCGCTGGATTCGTTTTGATTCGCTACATTCTTATTCGTCGATACGCTATTCGTCAATGCGCTTGATTCAGGCTTATTTGAATCATCAACCACTGTTTTACCCTCCTATCAAGCTTATAAGTCGATTATACATTTAGCCACGCGGCGGCATTACGTGATTCAAATCACATCTTTTCATTCCCTGCATGTGTTAATTAAACACAAAGAAAAATACTTTATTTTTTATTGCATTTTTATTAAAATCTTATTTAGAAAGGTGGTAATTTAGATGACAACAAATACAGTGAACATTAATTTCAAGCTAAATGCAGACGATAAACGACTTATGGAAAATGTTTGCCGAGAACTAGGGCTTTCAATGAGTGCAGCATTCACAATATTTGCTAAGAAAGTTGGAAGAGAGCACAGAATACCATTCGAAGTTTCAGCAGATCCGTTTTACAATCCAGAGAATATAAGTCGTCTTAAAAAATCCATAGCACACATGGAAGAAACAGGCGGCACTATACACGAGGTTCCGCTAGATGATTAAAGCGTGGACAGATGAAGCATGGGAAGACTTTGAGTACTGGTCTAAGCAAGATAAGAAAACTCTTAAGAGAATCCTTCAGCTTCTTAAAGACATTGATCGCAATGGATACAATGGCATAGGTAAACCAGAACCTCTGAAAGGTGATTTTTCTGGATACTGGAGCAGGCGGATTGATGATTGCAACAGAATAGTTTACCGAATCGATGGAAGCATAGTGAGAATAGTTCAGTGCGGTTCACATTATGACAGATGATCGCAAAATTTACGCGCGCGGAAAGGCTTGTGAGTAGCGCTGCTTAAGAGCCTGAATAGAAACGTGTGTATAGCGCTGGGTTGTGTTAAGCGACGAATGCCCCAAAAGCTCCTGAACCTCGCGAAGGTCCGCTCCACCGTTGAGCATATGCGTTGCAGCACTGTGGCGAAGTGCGTGCGGTGCAACATCTGGCACGTTTGCAGCAGCTGCAGCCGCGTGAACAATACTTCTAACAATGCGCTGGTCAATGCGCTTTGCTCGCGCGCCCAAAAACAGCGCTTGCGAGGTTTCTGCGTGCTTTTCCAGCAGCGCACTTCTACCATGCTCAATCCACTCTTTGCAAGCGTTTGCAGCAGGAACGCCAAACGGCACCACGCGCTGCTTATTTCCTTTACCTGTAACTTTTACAGTGTGATTTTCAAAATCCACATCTTGCACATTAAGGCTTGTAAGCTCCCCCACGCGCATGCCCGTTGCGTATAAAAGCTCTAGAATCGCAGCGTTTCTAAGGGCGAGTGCATGTTCTTGAGGGGATTTTTGGGGCGATTTTAGTGGCGTATTTTCTTTACGCTCGGAAGCTTGCGACTTTTGCGCGCGAGGCTTTTTTTGCTTACTGCTTTGCTCAGTTGAATCCTGCGCAAAGTTATCAGCGCAATTATCCGCGCAATTATCTGCGCAATTATCTGCATAACTATCCGCATAATCAAGCAACTTTTGCGCTTGCGCCTCGTCTAAAACAGTAGGAAGCTCATTAGCAATCTTAGGAGTTGAAAGAATTTGCGCAGGATTTGCGCTAATCAAACCAACGTGCTTAGCCCACGCAAAAAAGCCGCGCACAGCTACCACTTTGCGCGCCAAACTTGAGCGCGCGTGATTCTTGTTAAGCCAATACATCCATTGGCGCAAAACACCCGTGGAAACCGCGCGCAAATCGCAAAAACCGTTGCTACTACACCACTCTAAGCATTGCAAAACATCCGCGCCGTACGCGCGCAAAGTGGCCTCCCCAAGGCCTTTGTTGGCGCGCAAATAGTCAACGTAGCGCGCACAGTGGTAGCGTAAGTCGCAAAAGTCGCCAGCAACCGTTGATGATGCTGAATCATCGTCAAATAATAAATCATTATTATTACGACTGCTAGTCATAGAACCGCCTCAAATCGCCTATATAACAGCAATCAGAAAGACCTAATTACCGCTTTCTTCGCTCGCGCTCGATTTACGCCTTCTATCCAACACGTGCCACGCTTTATCTGCAGCAGCAAGCTGAGCCTTGCGCTTGCTAGAACCATCCGCCTCGCCCAGCAGCTCATCGCCGTTTTCGTGCGCCAAAACCGCGCGTGCACGGAACACGGGCGCGTAATCTGGTCCAGAAACCGACATTCTATATTGCGGCTCGTCAAGCCCCATCTCGTGCGCCAAAACCGTAAGCGAAGTCTTCCAATCCAAAGCTGGGCCTTCCGTAAGAACCTCCGCCAAAGTGTCGTCAATCAAGCGATGCACTACAGCGCGCGCCTCGTCAATGCCATGCTCAACAAAAGTCGCGCCAATAAGCGCCTCAACAATATCGCACAAAATCGAGTCTTTTTGAGCGCCGCCATGCTCCATCTCGCCATGACCCAAAAGAATATACGGCCCAACATGCAACTTATCTCGCGCAACCGCGCTCAAAGCCCACTCCGAAACAGCCTTAGCGCGAAGCTTAGCCAACTGACCTTCCGTCATGTCTGGGTGAGCAGAAAACAGCGTCTCTGTAGAAACAAGCTCCAAAACAGCGTCTCCCAAGAACTCTAGGCGCTCGTAGTTTTTAGTGCCTGGATGCTCGTGAGAAAAAGATCGATGAGTGAGCGCCTCAACAAGCAAATCTGGCGAAATCGTAGTGCCAAGCGCGCGCAAAAGCTCCTGAGTAGGGTCACCATTTTGCGTGTGTCCATCTTGTGTTCGCGCAACGCCAATGCTGCTAGTTCTAGCATTTTCTGGACGACTTGGGTTCTTGTACGCGCTATTTTGAACGTCATTTTTGACGTCACTTTGAACGTCACTTTTGTCATTACTTTTGACGTCACTTTTTACATCATTATTGCCATAATGCTGATCTTTTGTATTGTTCCCACTCATATTTTCAACATTATAGCGCATGCGTTGAAGTCGTTGATTTGCGCTATTCGCCACAATTTTTATACAATCACACTACATTTTTGTGTGTTTTTGTAGTGCGATTGTATGACGACACGCCGTATTTTAGGTACAAACGCACTACACGATTACGCAGATTTCACCAAACCAGGTAGAGATTCGAGATTTTTCGCACTGAATGAGATGAACCTCAGCATCTTTGATGGTGATTCATCGAATGAAGAAGAAAAATCGAGAATCTCGGTGATGAAAGACACGCAAAAGTTCTAGCATGCAAGAGGGCTGGGTGATTCTTGGTCGAACAGTATAAGAGCGGCAGCCGATACCAAATAATCCAATGACACACGCCTACAAACAAACTTCAACCAAAAACAAAATCAAAGCCAAATCGGAACAACCGCAACAGCAGACAACACGTAAGAGGCGGAGCGTTGTGAGACAAGAATTAGCCAGCCCTCCTACAACACCAAGCTAGGAAAACCGCTCGCGCGTTACAGCGCGCTCACGCCTTCGCAGCGCAGAAGCAGTGCTTCTGCCTTGAGCTGCTCAGCGCTCCAAATTGCCTTCTCGCGCTACGCTCTAAGCTCGAAGGCAGATTGGCGCGCCTGCGAGGAGAGAAATACTCAAACCTCGCGCAACACCAAGCAAGAGAAATCGGGAAAAACAAAACGCAAAAAACAAAAACCCTGCCACCCGTCGATGGCAGGGTTCTCTTAAAATACAACCTACTTGGTGTGCGCAGAGCGAATTGCTTCGCGATACACGCGACCGCGGAAGTTACCGCAGGTTGGGCAAGCCATGTGAGACAACGCTGGCGAACCGCAGTTCGGGCAGGTAATAGTCTGCACGGCAGAAGCCTTCCAATTGGCGCGACGCGAATGAGTATTAGCGCGCGAGGTCTTGTACTTTGGCAGTGCCAT
Source organism: Gardnerella sp. c17Ua_118 (assembly GCF_055804255.1). Taxonomy (NCBI): domain Bacteria; kingdom Bacillati; phylum Actinomycetota; class Actinomycetes; order Bifidobacteriales; family Bifidobacteriaceae; genus Gardnerella; species Gardnerella sp. c17Ua_118. The sequence goes on along the minus strand of NZ_JANUYT010000001.1, from coordinate 1,564,616 downwards.
AATCTTTCCTCTATTTCGTTCAACCGATTGAGCTTAAGCGTTCTGTATATTACAGCAAGCGCCATACATTATGTAAAAACGCACTACAATTTTGTGTGTTTATGTAGTGCAAATCAGCTGCGATTTTGCGCTTCAAGCTTTTCCTTAAGACCTTCAAGCGCTGCAAAACGAATATCCGTAACGTCGTGATGATGCTCTGGATGCTCATTCAGATTCTCTCCGCACTGAGTGCAGAGACCCTTGCAATCTGGCTCGCACAAAGGCTTAAGTGGCAACTCGCTAACCATTGTGTCTCGAATCAGCGCCTCAATGTCGGCAAAATCGCCGCCACCAACCAGCGGATACACATTTCCAGAATCGTCGCCCTCGTCCCAAATATCAGCATCTTCTAAATCATCATTAGAGTTATTAGAACGCGCGCCGCCATTTGCGCTCTTGCCGCCTTTGCCGCTTTCCACGCGCGCAAAAAACGCGCACACATCAACAGGCCAATCCCTATGCAACGGCATCAAGCATCGCGAGCACTCTGCATGCACTCGCGCCGTAATCGTGCCCTGGAACATAAGCCCGTCCACTACGGAATCAAAATTGCCGTCTACCGTAACATCACTCCCTGGCTTAACGCCAATAACGCTGTCTCCAATGCCTTCTGGCGCTGGAAAATCGCGATGCAATTGCATGCTACTTCCTGCACGCGCTGCCATTTGCGCAACTGGAACCGCCCACAAAGACTGGGAGGGATGCGATGTCATTTTAATTCCTTTCGTCGTCGCTTCTTTCACTGCTTTCGCTGTTAAATTCTTCATCTATCTTACTAGCAGCCTGATTTTGCACATGTGAAGCCGCGCGTCTACGCTCTTCCAAAACGCGCTGACCTGCTTGAACGTCTTGCTCAAGCTTGTCTAATTGCTGCTTTAAGCCTTCCATAACCGTGGCACTGTACTGATCCGCACCGCGAGTAAGCTTTTCGGCCTTTGCTTGCGCATTGTTTACAATCTCGCGCGCTTGGTTTCTTGCAATCGCAACAACATTTTCTTGACCTGCCAAGAATCTGGCTCGCTCCTGAGCTTCCTCAACCATTTGCGCAGCCTGACTTTGAGCCGAACTCACAACAGAATTTGCTTGAGCTTGCGCCGTGCGCAAACGCCTCTCCGCCTCTCGCATTAACGCACTAGCGCGCTCCAGCTGAACAGGCAGCATGTCTTTTAATCTAGACAAGTAATCGCCAAATTCTTCGCGATCCACCTTTGCCATTCCAGCAGCAAAAAGCACTCCCTTTGCGCTGTTTAACACCGTTTCCATCGTGTCGATTATGTCGTACACAGTGGTGAACTCTTCGCGCGACTTTGTGCGCACTTCCTCACTAACGGTTTGCGGATCTGCTGCCTTAAACACGTTTTCTTCTTCGTCGTCAAACGCTATTGCACCGCCGTCTTCTCGCTCGCGCAAATCTGGCATTGGGAACAAGTTTTGCACATTATCGCCAGCAGACGCTGAGTCTCCAGAAGAATCGCCAGCCGCCGCAGAATCGCTAGCCGCCGCTGAGTCGCTAGCAGCATCACTAGCATCATCACTAGCATCATCATTAGTCTTACTTGCAGCAGGCACAGCGTCGTAAGCTTCAAAAGCAGCACTAGGCGAATCGTCACTGTTTGCAATCACTGGATTTAATGGCAACTTTTGGCTGCGATTTGCCGATACTTGGCTTTCCATTGTGTCGTCTTCGTTTTCGCTCATTTGCGCTCCTTCGCTAAGTAGCTGCTCTCTTATCTCTTAATTATCTTATTTTATTATTTTATTATTTATTATTTATTATTTTAATTTATGACTTTATTGTACTTATTTTAGCGATATTGCGCTTGATATTGGACTTGTTTTAGAAAAAACGCTTTGCAAAAGTGGTATCACATTATTGGGCACCATTCCCGAAACGTCTCCACCATGACGAGCCACGTCTTTTACAACAGAGCTAGAAACATGCTCCAAAATAGGATCCGCTGGCAAAAACATGGTTTCAATGCCAGCCAGCTTGCGATTAACCAGCGCCATTCCAAGCTCCGCCTCGTAGTCACCGTTTTGTCGCAATCCCTTAACTATTACGGTTGCGCCGACTTTTTTGCAATAATCTGTAATAAGACCATCTGTAGAAGAAACAACTATTTTACACGCTGGCGATTTAGCTGCACCGCGCAAAGGTGGCGCAAACTTGCCGATTGGCGAATCGTCTTTTAAGTCTTCCAGCGCTTTGCGAATAATATCCACGCGCTCCAACTCGGAAAACATGGGCGTTTTGGCCGCATTAACCGCAACTAAAACATGCACTTCGTTAAAAAGATGCGTACAACGTTGTATCACGTCTAAGTGCCCGGCTGTAACGGGATCGTAGGAGCCTGGGCAAACAGCTATAGTCATGATTTTAGGTTACCACGTGTCTGGCACGAGCTAGACACTATCTATACAGGAATCGGTCACGAGCCGACACAATCACACTACATAAACTCACATAGATTGCAGCAAGTGCGGTGGAGATTCGAGATTTTTCGCAGCGGATGAAGCGTTTCGCTCGCGCGGTCTAAGCGCGCTCACGTCTTCGCAGCGCAGAAGCAGTGCTTCTGCATTGAGCTGCTCAGCGCTCCAAATTGCCTTCTCGCGCTACGCTTTAAGCTCGAAGGCAGATTGGCGCGCCTGCGAGGAGAGAAATACTCAAACCTCGCGCAACGCTAAATAGGAAATATCGTTCGCGCGGTCTAAGCGTTCATGCAAGTCGATTCGCGCATTTGTTGCGATTATGAATTATGCTTGTATAAACATAAATCGCAAGCAACAAAACACGATTTATGCAAACATGATTTGTGTGAAAAGGATTTGTACGAAAGGGATGCAATGACGTTTTCAAATGATTCATCTTCAAATGATTCAAAATATGGCGATAGCTTAAACGCTGCTAATTTGAACGCTGTTATGGAAGACGATTCGCAAAGCCTCCCAGATTCTGGGTCTAGCACAAGCACAAGCGTGCTCGAAAAGCCAGAAGTAGACGAATCCGCAAAAATGGACGACGGCGGCGACGCAGACCGCTTTGCACACTACGTTTCCAAAGATCGCGTAATCGAATCACGCTTGACTGGCCGCCCTGTTGTAGCACTGTGCGGAAAAGTGTGGATTCCAAAGCGCGAAGCAAATGACTACCCTGTTTGCCCAGAGTGCAAAAAAATCTACGAAGAGATGAACAATCTGGGCTTTTAGAGTAACTCAAATTAAAGCTGATTTATAAACTAGCAAAACTAGCCTAGAACACTGATTTCTGTAGGAATCGCAGGGTCGCCACGCATAAGACTTTGAGCAGAAATCGGAAGTCTGCTAAGCGCTTTGGTGCAATAATCCTGTGCGCGCATAATCGCGTCATGACCCATAAACTCCGTATTAAATTCGCCATTTTGCACGTAGTCAACTAGCAAATCTTCCCAAGAATCTTGCGGCTTAAAATCAGCGAGCGCACTCTCCGATCCAGAAATCACGCGCTCGCAGTCGGCTACGCCATTGCCAGCAGCGCCACCATTTACTCCACTAAAATCGTAGGAACGATACGCAAGTTTACGCCCTGGAACAGTCGCCTTATTCTTAGACTTCTTAGCAACAGGTTGCATAACGCCATCCGCGCCCTGGCGCTCCGTAAGCTTATAAACCATTGCGCAAGTAGGCGCGCCCGAACCTGTAACAAGCATTGTGCCAATGCCGTAGGAATCGACTGGCGCGTTTTGCAAAGACGCAAGAGCGTACTCGTCCAAATCGTTAGTAACTGTGATTTTAGTGTTTTTAGCGCCTAACGCATCGAGCTGCGCGCGCACGCGACGAGCCATAGCGCACAAATCGCCCGAATCAATGCGAACGCCGCCAAGATCCGCGCCAGCAACTTGCACGGCGGTTTTAACAGCCTCTTCTACGTTGTACGTGTCTACAAGCAACGTTGTGCCTTTGCCGAGCGCTGCAATCTGCGACTCAAAAGCATCGCGCTCGCGGTCGTGCACAAGCGTAAAGCAATGCGCGGCCGTTCCAATCGCCTTAAGACCGTAAAGCTTTGCCGCAAGCAGGTTTGCAGTGCCCTTAAAACCGCCGATTACCGCCGCGCGCGAGGCAGCCACCGCCGACCACTCGTTTGTGCGCCTGCCGCCCATATCCATGCACGGCCTTCCAGCAGAAGCGGAAACCATGCGAGCCGCAGCGCTCGCCACCGCGCAATCGTAGTTAAGCACGGAAAGCAGCAGCGTTTCTAGCAGAGTGCATTCGCCAAAAGTGCCTTCAACTTGCAAAATCGGCGAATCTGGGAAGAACATTTCGCCTTCTCTGTAACCGCGAATTTTGCCGCTAAAATGGTAGTTTTCTAGCCATTTAATGGTGTCTTTGCTAACGATTTTTCGGTCTTGCAAAAATCGCAAGTCCTCGTCACTAAAGTGGAATCGCGCTAGCTCCTCTAGGATTCTGCCTGTGCCTGCTACCACTCCGTAGCGTCGGCCTTGCGGAAGATGCCTCGTAAAAATCTCAAAAACGCATTTGCGGTCTGCTGTGCCGTCTTTTAGTGCCGCGTCGAGCATTGTGTACTCGTACATATCGGTCATGAGTACGGAAGAGTTTGTGTAGGACTTTGCTTCAGACTTTGCGAAATCAAAAGAATCAAGCATTTTTAATCCTTTCTTGCGATTTTAGTGGCGTGCATTCGGAGGGCGGTTAGTGGCCATTTTTCCGTAGCTGCGCTTGCATTTTCTATCTGCTTGCAATCATAGTCCTACGCCTATCTACGACCAAAGCTACAAAGTGCGTCGAATCGTTCGCGCGGTCTAAGCGCTCAGGCAGGTCGTCGCGCCCGAAAATGTACGTGATTTAAATCAAATCTGGTACAAAATACGGAGTTATTTTCCCGAGTTTGTACGTAATTTAGATCAAATATGGTACAAAATGCGTCAAATCGTTCGCGCGCTCTAAACGTGAGTTATTAGCTAAACATATAATTGAGATTATGCTTGAAAATACGAACAGAACTCTTACAACAGCAGCCGCGCGATTGCGCTTATACAACACGGCAACTCACAGCACTAGTGAGTTTACAACCGTTACTCCTGGTCACGTTGGAATGTACGTGTGTGGCGCAACTGTGCAAAGCTCGCCGCACATAGGTCATATTCGCGCAGCAATCGCCTTCGACGTTGTTCGCCGATGGCTTTTGCGCCTTGGCTACAACGTTACTTTTGTTAGAAACGTTACAGATATAGACGATAAAATCATCAAAAAAGCTAGCGAAAACGGCCAAACATGGTGGCAGCGCGCCTACATTTACGAGCGCGAATTCACTAAAGCTTACGATACTCTTGGCGTTATGCCGCCTACTGTGGAGCCGCGCGCAACCGGTCACATAAACGACATGGTGGAGCTTATACAGCGCTTGATTGATCGCGGACACGCATACGAAATAACGGATGCGAATGGCAATCCTACTGGAAACGTGTATTTTAGTGTTCCAAGTTGGCAGGATTACGGCGCGCTTACGCATCAAAATGGCAATTCAGATGGCAGCAATAGCGACGACAAATCCAGCAAAGCCGACAAATACAATCCGATTGACCCTGCCGACGCAAGCCCAGATAAGCATGATGCTCGCGATTTTGCTCTTTGGAAGGCACCTTGCGATTTTGACCAAAAAGACGCGCGCTGGAACACACCGTTTGGAGCAGGCAGACCAGGATGGCACATTGAATGCTCGGCGATGAGTCACCGCTATCTTGGCGATTCCTTCGACATTCACGGCGGCGGACTAGACTTGCGCTTCCCACATCACGAAAACGAGATGGCACAAACACTTGCTGCTGGATGGAAGAGTGCAAACGTGTGGATGCATTCCGCTTGGGTTACATCTAAGGGCGAAAAAATGAGCAAATCCCTTGGAAACGGCCTTTCTGTTCCATCTGTTCTGGCTCAAAAATCCGCGTGGGTTGTGCGATATGCGCTAGGCGGCGTGCAATATCGCGCAATGCTGGAGTGGTCGGATCAATCTTTGAACGAGGCACAATCGGCTTATGATCGCATATCTAACTTCCTCGAGCGCGCAGGCCGCGTAATCGAAAATCAGCCAGATTATGCGGAAGTTCAAAGCGTTGATGCAGATAATCTTCCAGAAGATTTTACTAAAGCTATGAACGACGACATTAACGTTTCGGGCGCGCTGGCTGCGATTTTTACTGCGATTCGCTCTGGCAACGCGCTTTTGGACGACTATGCGCAAAGTCAAGATAACAGTCAAAACGATGGCATTAAAAACCTTATTAAGACTTGTGTTTTGCAAGTTCGCGCAATGCTAGACACGATTGGGCTAGACCCTTACTCCCCACAATGGCGAAGCAACGCGCAAAAATCGCAAGATTTGAGCGAAGGCGCGAATAGTGGCGCAAGCGCGGAACACAAAGCTCTTGAATCTTTGATTGCAAATCAACTTGAACAAAGGGCGATTGCGCGCGCTGCTAAGGATTTTGCACGCGCAGACGCGATTCGCGACTCTTTAACCGCCGCTGGCGTTGTAATCGAAGATTGCGCACAAGGTTCATCGTGGCATTTGTCTTAATCAAAAGCAATGTAAACATAATAAAAAGCAACATAACAAAACGTTCCAAACAACCTGTAGAATAGAGCAATTATGGCAGCATTTAGTTCGTTAACAGAAAGACTTTCTGGCGCATTCAAGCACTTGCGCAGAAAAGGCAAACTCTCCGATTCCGACATAGACGGCACAATTCGCGAAATCCGCCGCGCGCTTTTAGACGCAGACGTAGCTCTAGACGTTGTGCGATCTTTTACAGCTAAAATCCGCGAGCGCGCACTTGGCGAAGAAGTTTCTAGCGCACTAAATCCTGCACAACAGGTTGTGCGAATTGTAAACGACGAGCTTACAAACGTTTTGGGCGCAGGCGTTGAGCGACCGCTGAATTTTGCAAAATACCCCCCAACCGTAATCATGCTTGCTGGTTTGCAAGGCGCTGGTAAAACAACGCTCGCAGGAAAATTGGGCTACTGGCTTAAGGATTCTGGGCATACGCCTTTGCTTGTTGCGGCGGATTTGCAGCGCCCTAACGCCGTTACGCAGCTTGAGGTTGTTGCAGAGCGCGCAGGCGTGGCGATTTTTGCGCCAGAGCGAGGCGTGCAAAGTGATGGCGGCAGCGAAGTTGTTTCGGCTGGTTTAGCAACTGGAGACCCTGTTAAGGTTGCACGAGATTCCATCGACTACGCGCGCGCAAAAATGTACGACACGGTTATTATCGATACCGCTGGTCGCCTTGGCGTGGACGATGCTCTTATGCAGCAGGCGCGCGAAATTCGCGATGCTGTTAATCCGCAAGAAATCCTGTTTGTTATAGACGCCATGATTGGTCAGGATGCTGTTCGCACGGCTCAAGCGTTTAACGAGGGCGTTGACTTTACGGGCGTTGTGCTTTCTAAGTTAGATGGCGATGCGCGAGGCGGCGCTGCGCTATCTGTTGCAAGCGTAACTGGCAAGCCGATTTTGTTCGCTTCTACTGGCGAAGGTTTGAAGGATTTTGAGATTTTCCACCCAGATAGAATGGCCTCCAGAATCCTCGACATGGGCGATATTCTAACGCTTATTGAGAATGCGCAAAAGCAGTTTGACGAGGAAGAGTCTAGAAAAGCGGCCGCCAAAATATCTGAAGGAACTTTTGGACTAGATGACTTTTTGGATCAGCTTCAGCAGGTTAAAAAGCTTGGTTCTATGAAGAAAATTCTTGGTATGATGCCTGGAATGGCGGCGCACAGGCAGGAGCTTGAGCAGTTTGACGACCGCGAGATAGACCGCACAGAGGCGATTATTCGCTCGATGACGCCTAAGGAGCGCAAAGACACCAAGATTATTGATGGTTCTAGGCGCGCGCGAATCGCAGCTGGCGCGGGCGTTTCAGTTTCCGCGGTGAATGCGCTTTTGCAACGCTTTGAGCAAGCAGCTAAGATGATGAAGCGCATGAGCAATGGCGGCGGCGCAGGAATGCCTGGAATGGGCGGAATTCCTGGGTTTGGCGGCGGCGCTGGAAAGTCCAAGCGTAAAGACAAAAAGAGCAAGAAGAAGAGCGGAAAGTCTGGCAATCCTATGCGCCGCGAGGCCGAAGAGCGCGCTCTCAGAGACCGCTTGTCTGGAAATTCTTCTGCAAGTAGTGCGAATGATGGCGATGACGCTGGCGAGTCTGCCTTTATGAAGAAGAAGCAGGATTTGCCTAATAATTTGCAAGAAAATCTTCAAAATCTTATGAGTGGCGAAGGTGATTTTGCTGGCGGAATGCCTGATTTGCCGCCTAATTTGGGTGGCGGACTCGCAGGACTTTTCGGCAGATAATGCAAATAATGCGAATAATGCAGATAACCAGTAGATGATTTACTCGATTTTACTTGCGATTTTACTTATTTCGCTTGTTTTGCTTCTAGTTTGGCAGCTGCTTAGGTGGCTGCCAGCTGGAGCGGATAAGCTAAAACCGCTGCCCTATGTTATTGCGCTGCTGCCGACTACTCCGTTTTGCGCAGGTTTTGGGCTAATCGCCAGCGCTGTGGCTGCAGTTGCAACACGCTCGCAAAATGAATTTTATAAATATTACGTATTTTTGTGCGTTGCATATGCACTGTTATTATTAATCTCTTTGAAATCGTATACGCCGTATTTTGCAAGAAGATTGATGCGAATAAAACAGGAAAAATCGCCAGAATCATCACCAGAAAAATCGCAGGAAAAATCACTAGAAATCCGCGTTATGACGCTTAATTGCAGATATGGCCGCGCAAACGCAAGTCAAATAATAAAACTCGCAAAAACGCATAAAATCGACACGATTCTTTTACAAGAAGTGAGCGAAAAACTTGTAAAAAACCTTGAAAAACTTGGGATTAGGCGCGATTTTGCGAATATGCAATTGGGAAATACAAACAACCACGAAAATGGCGGATTTAACGCGATTTATACGCGACTAAGCAATATTAAGGAATCTTTTGGCAAGTCGATTAAGATTGATGCAGCAAACGTGCCAATTGTTACGGCGGTTGCTTGCGACTCGTCTTTGGCGGATTTCGACTCATCCGCGGAAAATCTTCTAATAACATTCGCCTCAGCGCATCCAAAATCGCCTATGCGCGGATGTGCGGCTTGGAGCAGCGGAATAATGGCGCTTGCAAAAATCGGCGAGAATCACAATAAAAGCAACGTCAAAAAAGTCACAATAATCGGCGGAGACTTAAACTCTACTCCAGACCACCCAAGCTTTAGAGCGCTACTAAAATCAGGATTTTTAGACGCATCAATGCAAATTGGAAAGCGACTAAAAACATGGCCAACGTGGCAAAAATGGCCGAATCTTGCGCTTGACCATGTGCTAGTAAAGTCAACAGGATGCAACGCTATAGCCACAGAGCAACGCGCGATTCGCGTGGACGGCAGCGACCACTTTGCGCTAATCGTTTGCGTTTCGCTCCCCCTCTAGCTCAGCGTAATCTTCCGCACTTTGTAGCTCTAAACAGCATGTAGAGCTACAAACTCGGGAAAACCTTACGCTTTATGTAGTGCGTTTGTATCAAAAAACACCGAAATTCGGTACAAACGCACTACATGGCAGGTCCTGCCGTTCGCGCGGTCTAAGCGCGCGAACGTCTTCGCTTGCGTTGAAAGCACACCGTGCTTTCAACCTTAAGCAAGCTCAGCGCTCCAAATTGCCTTCTCGCGCTACGCTTTAAGCTCGAAGGCAGATTGGCGCGCCTGCGAGGAGAGAAATACTCAAACCTCGCGCAACGCTAAGTAGGGAAAAGACGCCAGCCTCTTAGCCCGAGTTTGTAGCTCAACACGCCAGTTTGAGCAACATTATTGGCAAAATGCTTAGTCCACGCAATCAGTCATAATAGAAAAGTTATTCGCGTGAATCGAAGCCCTCTTATCGACCACGCGAGGAACAGTGGAACTCGCAAGGAGTGCCCCACACCCGAGCGAAATTCTACGACTCTAGTTATAAGGAGAGCCATTTTGGCAACCAAGATTCGTCTTAAGAGATTGGGCAAGAAGTTCTACGCCTTCTATCGCGTTGTAATTTCTGATTCGCGCAACAAGCGTAACGGCAAGTCCATCGAAGAGATCGGCATCTACGATCCAAACAAGCAGCCATCTTTGATTCAGATTAAGTCTGATCGCGCACAGTACTGGCTTGGCGTTGGCGCACAGCCAACCGAACCAGTGTTGAAGCTGCTAAAGATTACTGGCGATTGGCAGAAGTTTAAGGGTCTTGACGGTGCAGAAGGCACGTTGAAGACTTCTGAGGCTGGCCCAGATGCTCAGGCTCGCGTTGAGGCTGTAGAAGCCGAAGCTCAGAAGCTTAAGGCCGCTAAGAGCGAGGCCGCTGCAAAGGCTCAGGCTGCTGCAGAAGCCGCTAAGAACGAAGCCGAAGAAGCCACTGAAGAAGCTCCAGCAGCAGATGCTGAAGCCGAGGAAAAGGCTGAGTAATTATGCTGGCTCAAGCTGTGGAACATCTCATTAAAAACATTGTGGATTTTCCAGATGACGTATCCGTTCGTTCTCATTCAAACGCTCGCGGCGAACTTTTGCGCGTGCGCGTAAATCCAGAAGACATCGGTCGCGTTATTGGAAGAAACGGTCGTACCGCCAATGCTATTCGTATTGTTGTGCAGGCTCTAAGCCATCGCAACGTGCGCGTAGACATTATGGACGTACGTAAGTGAGATTGAACGTGGCTAAAAACCAACTTTTTGACAACCCTCAGCAAGGTGCAAACACCCTACTGAGGGTTTGTCGTATTGGAAAAGCGCAAGGATTAAAAGGCGAAGTCACGGTTCAGGTATTTACCGACGAACCTTATAATCGCTTTGAACCAGGCAATGTGCTTTACACGCAAGACGGCGAGCGCGAGTTTACAATCGAAGCCTCTCGCACTTTCAAAAACCGCTGGATTCTGCTTTTTGAACAAAGCCTAAATCGTAACGACGCAGAGGCATTAAACGGCTTGGAGCTTTACACTAAGGCTCAAAGCGCGGAAGAATTAGAGCAAGAAAATGCCTGGTATATTAAGGATTTAGTAGGCCTTAGCGCGCGCATTTGTAAGAATAATTCACTTGGTGTTGCTCCTCGCGAAATCGGCAAAGTCGTAGATGTTGTGGACGGCGCGCAGTCACTGCTTAAAATCCGCCTTTTGGAGCCAGTTGGCGATGATAAAATTGCGCTAGTTCCTTTTGTTCAAGCGCTTGTTCCAGAAGTAAATCTTAAAGACGAATATTTAACTTTAGACCCTCCAGGCGGCTTAATCCCTGGGCTTTAATGCACAGGATTTAAGCTTAAGGCTTATAAAAATGCAAATCGACATAATCTCCGTATTTCCAGAATATTTTCGTATGCTTGATTTAAGCTTGCTCGGCAAAGCGCAAGATAATGGCCTGCTTAAAATCAACGCGTACAATCTTAGAAGATGGACGCACGACGTTCATCAATCGGTTGACGATACACCAGTTGGCGGCGGCGCTGGAATGGTGATGAAGCCAGAGGTGTGGTCGGAGTGCCTGGATGAGCTGCTTTTTAGTGGCGACGATGGAGATAATATCGCAGATAACAGCGGCGATGTCTGCGACGTCTGCGACGACAATAACTGCATCGCAAACAATAGCGTTGATAACGGCACAATTCTAATCTTCCCAAATCCTTCTGCACCACTGTTTTCGCAAAAAGACGCAACGCAATTAGCAAACGCAAAGCGACTCGTGTTTGGATGTGGCCGCTACGAAGGCTATGACGCGCGAATCCCAGAATACTACAAATCGCGCGGCTTAGATGTGCGCGAGTACTCGATTGGCGACTACGTTCTTAATGGCGGCGAAGTGGCTGTTAGCGTTATGGTAGAGGCCATTACGCGCTTGATTCCAGGCTTTATGGGTAACCCTGAGTCGATTGTGGAAGAGTCGTACACGGGCGCGGACGCGATTCTTGAGCATCACCAGTACACGCGTCCAACAACTTGGCGCGGCATTAGTGTGCCTGCGATTCTTACTTCGGGCGACCACGCTAAAGTGGATCGATTCCGTAGAGATGATGCGTTGGAGCGCACAAGTAAAATTAGACCAGATTTGATTGAAAAACTTGATTGCAAGTCGCTTAGTAAGCAGGATAGAAAAACGCTGATTAGCCTTGGATGGGAGGTTTCTGGCGATTCGCCAAAACGCCTATAGAATTTGCACGGTTTCTTATTTGCTGTTGCGCGAAGTTTGAATAAACATAACTGCAGTCTCACCATAGTTGCGCGTGTCGAAAATCTCCCACCCCGCACAAATCTTAGGCGCAACACTGCGTGCGCTACGCTCCAAAACAATCAACGTGTCTGCCGCATCACTTACAACGCCGTTTTTAACCATGTTTTCAATCAAAAGCTCAACTTGCGCCGTCTCCAACGCATACGGCGGATCCACAAACACCAAATCGAAAGCATCGCCACTGTAGTCTTGCACAAACTGCTCCGCGCGCTTTTTATTTACGCGCGCGCTTAAATCTTCGCTCCACGCGCTTTGGTTTTCTAGCACTTTAATTGTTTTTGCAATTAACGCTGCTGCAGCCGCGTTCGCCTCCACGCACACAAGCTCGTTTGCGCCTCTAGAAATCGCCTCAATACCTAGAGCCGCGGTTCCAGCGAATAAGTCGAGTACGCGCGCTCCCCCGCACACTCCCCACGAGTCGAGTCTAGAAAAAATCGCCTCTTTTGTGCGGTCTGTTGTTGGTCTTGTGCATGACTTTGCGGCGCATAATGGCGTGCCCTTAAATCTTCCTGCAATTACGTGCATATTTTAAGCATATCATTTTAATTTATTTTGACTTATGTATCTTTTTTACTTGTGTCAAATTTTATCCTTGTTAAAATTGTATTGGTCATTTGTTTATTAACATCAACAAATGTTGCTTAGCACTGGTTTCTGGCGATTTATCCAAAACTACGCTAAACAATGAAGTTTGCTAAAAAGCCTAAGCATAAAATATCTAAATCCCAAATACAACTGACATATAACTAAACAACTAAGGAGCAGCAATGACTTCAATCATTTTAGATTGCGACCCTGGCCACGACGACGCGATGGCAATTCTTCTAGCGCTTGGCAACCCAAACATTGATTTGATTGGCGTAACAACAGTCGGCGGTAATCAAAGCCTCGAAAAAGTAACATACAACGCGCGAGCAACGCTAGAAATGGCTCACGCAACAAACATTCCAGTTCACGCAGGATGCGATCGTCCAATGATTCGCCCGCTAGAAGTGGCTGCATCCATTCATGGCGAAACTGGCCTAGACGGAGTAACGCTTCCAAAGCCAACTCGCCCATTAGACGAAGGCCACGCAGTAAACTGGATTATCAACACGATTATGAACAGCGAGCCAGGCACGATTACACTTGTTCCAACTGGCCCACTTACAAACATTGCAATGGCTGCGCGAATGGAGCCGCGAATCGTTAGCCGCGTTAAGGAAGTTGTGCTTATGGGCGGCGGCTACCACGTTGGCAATTGGAGCGCGGTCGCAGAATTTAACATTAAGGTAGATCCTGAAGCCGCTCACGTTGTGTTTAATGAAGATTGGCCTATTACAATGGTTGGTCTTGATTTAACGCACCAAGCACTTTGCACGCCGCAAGTACAAGCTAAAATCGACGCAATCGGCACACCTCTTTCTGCGTTTGCAAGCGGTTTGATGGACTTCTTCCGCAAAACATACCAAAACAATCAAGATTTTATTGACCCACCTGTGCACGATCCTTGCACGGTTGCGTACTTGATTGACCACAGTGTTGTACAAACTCGCAGATGCCCTCTAGACATTGAAATTAAAGGCGATTTAACACTTGGAATGACGGTTGCAGATTTGCGCGGACCAGAGCCATCAGCCAGCGAATGCCATACGCAAGTGGCCACTAAGCTTGACTTTAACAAGTTCTGGGATTTGATTATCGACGCTCTAAAGCGAATCGATGGAATCAAATAAACCAAATAAGTCAAATAAACCAAATAAGTCAAACAATAGACATCAAACAAATAAATAAAAGATAATAGAGAAAATCCCTAACAAGAGAAGATCCCTAATAACCAAACAAATATATAGGAGTTATTATGACTGAGGTTTCATCTCCAGCTCCACACATGTTAGACAAGGGCGGGCGCTCAATCGTAGCACTTATGACCGCACTTCTAGTGGCCATTTTTGCGTTCCAGCTAAACGCATCCATGCTCTCCCCAGCACTCGCCACTATGACGCACGAGCTTAAAACAACGGATACGCAAATCGCGCTAACACAAACCGTGTTCTTTACGGCGGCAGCGCTGTTTTCGCTATTCCTACCTCGCTTGGCAGACATTGTTGGTCGCAAAAAAGTACTTACAGGCATTCTGGTTTCAACCATTTTAGGATGCGTTATTAGCGCCATTGCACCAAATGTTACGGTTCTTATGATTGGCCGAATCCTTCAAGGCGCAAGCGGTCCTGTTGTGCCAATGTGCTTGATTATGCTGCGCGTGCGCGTTAGCGAAGAAAAGCGCTACGCAAAGTTGATGGCAATTTTAACGTCTGTAAACGGCGGAATTGCAGGCGTGGACGCACTTGCAGGCGGCTGGCTCGCAGGCAACTTTGGCTTTAGATCCGTATTTTGGACTATGGCTGTAATCGGCGTGATTGCAGTTCTTTTGGTTATATTCCAGACTGAAGAATCGCACGCGCAAGACACTCCTAAGATGGATTGGGTTGGTGTTGTAACGCTTGGCATCGCGTTCTTGGCTGCATATCTTGCGATTAACGAAATCGGCAAGCTTGCTAGCGCCAACTTGACTCTTGTGGCAGTTCTTGTAGTTCTTGCAATCGTTTTCTTTGTAATCTTCTGGAACGTAGAGGGCAAAAACTCCGCTCCGCTTGTTTCTACAAAATATATGAGCCAACGCCGCACTTGGGGATTGCTTTCTTGCACGCTTCTTACAATGACGGGCGTTTTTGCAATCATGAATGGCGTTGTTCCACAGCTTGCACAAGATGCTAAGTCTGGAGCTGCAATGAGCGCAAGCGTTGTGAGCTTTGCAACTCTTACACCTTACGCAATCATTGGCTTTGTGTTTGGTCCTGTTGCTGGCATGCTTGCTGCAAAGTTTGGATACCGACTCGTTTTGCGCGCTGGAATCCTTGTAAGCGTTCTTGGCGTTGTATTTGGAATGTACGTTGCTGAAATGCCTTCTGTTTGCGCTCTTGTAGTGCTTTCTTTGTGGCTTGGAATTAGCTACGCAGGTGTTGCAAACATTATGCTTAACGGCCTTGGAATTGTGCTTTCTCCTAAAGATAATCCTGGATATTTGCCTGGCATGAATGCTGGAGCGTTTAACCTTGGTGCAGGATTGAGCTTTGCGATTCTTTACGCTGTTATGACCAATTTTGCGCAGAACGCTGGAGCCACAACTGGCTACGTTGCTTCGATGATTGCTGGAATCGTGCTGCTTGCTCTCGCGTTTGCATGCTCGTTCTTGATTCCTAAGCCAGAAGATTGCGACTGATAAGCGCTTAGACTGCGCTTGCTCAGGCAGGTAAAATCGCTCGCGAGTTACAGCACACTGTAGCGCGCGAGCGATTTTCCGCTTTTTGTACGTGTTTTAGGTCAAAAATGGTACAAAATGCGGAAGATTTTTCCCGAGTTTGTACCATTTTTTGGTGGAATGTGGTACAAAAAGCGTCACATCGTTCGCGCGCTCTAAGCGAATGCAGGTCGGAGCGAGTATCACGCGCGCTCATGAATGCTTTGCATACGCTCCTCAACAAGCTCTGGCGTCATCGCCTCGTGCACAGCTTCAACAGACTCCATGTTAAGCGCAGCAGCAGCAACCGCAAATCGCCCAGTCTTAGAATTGTCAAAGTGGTTGTATCGCGCGTAAATCAAAGCAGCAGTCGCAGTATCGCTAGAACCGTTGTCGTTGCCAACAGCCTTAGCGCCTTCAGATCCGTTTCCTCTAGAAACTATCATTCTTTGAACGCGCCGCAAAGGCACAGGATAAAACGCAATTCCTTCCCCAAGAATTCCATACGCAACGCCTTCTCGCCCAGAATTAACAAACACGCGCTTTACTCCGCGCTTAAGCAGAGCCTTTGCGCATTGAACGGCCGATCTTTCGTCTACAGCGCAAATTCCAGTAAGCGCTTGCGATTCTGCAGTGTCTAAAACAAGAGTATCAATGCAATTTAATCGCGAAAGTATTCTCGGCGCTTTTGCATCCGTTATTGCGCGAACCATAATCGGCTTCTTGTAGTTATCGCACACCCATTCAAACGACTTTTGCGAAATGTTGGTGTCTAGCGCAACAATATCTGCGTTTTCTATGATTGATATTCTTTCACGCAAAAAGTCTGGCGTCATGTAATCGTAGATACTCATATCGTCTAGCGCCAAAAGCCTTTGCCCAGAAGCGTCTCCAACGTACATGTAAGACGCTGTCATTGCGTCTGGCAGCTGCTTTGAGTAGCCTATGTCTAGTCCGTTTACGGATGCGTCGATTTTAAACAGCTCGCCATTATGGTCGCCTCCGTACACAGAGACCAGACTTGCGCGCGTGTTCATCCTCTCTAAAGCAACTGCTATATTTCGCCCAACTCCGCCAAGCGCGTAGCGCACTTTTGCAGCGTTCGACGTGTAGTCCATAAGATCTCCGCACGCGATTCCCAAAACATCCATGCTTATTCCGCCGATTACAGTCACGTAGCTTGGTGGCGTAACAATGTAACCTTTGCCTCTAAGGTATCCCTTGCGAATCAAATTAGAAATGTGCGCTGCCACGCCCGATCGCGTAATGCCAGCTAAATCTGCAAGCTCTTGCTGACTAATCATAGGATTCTGCTGAATCCACGACAATATTTGTTGTTCGCGTTCAGTCATCTTTGCCTCGTCTCTCGCGTTTTTACCTTATATCTCTAGAATATTCAAAAATTGTCTTTTTCGCACGTAAATTGTAAAAAATTGTGCGATTTTCTTCTCGATTTTCTTCTAATTGCTCAAAATCGCCGTGCTGCTTCCACGAGTAAAGTCTAAAACCGCTCCAGCGAGTTGTGTGTGATTTTGCAAAGTCGGGTCGCTTGCAAGAATCGAAGTTGCGCATTGCCTTGCGTCTGCAATAATATGCGCGTCTTTAACAACTCGAAGCAGCTTTAAGCTTGATTTTCCGCCAGATTGACTATCTCCTAAAACGTCTCCAGCGTTTCTAAGCTCCAAGTCTTTTTGCGCTATTACAAAGCCATCTAGCGATTCTTCTACGACTTGCAAACGCTCTGCTGCCAACTCGTTGCCTTGAGCTGCAGATACCAAAAAAGCCCATGATTGCGTGCCAGAGCGCCCCACTCGTCCCCTAAGTTGATGAAGCTGCGCAAGCCCGAATCGCTCTGCGTTAAAAATCACTATGCAACTTGCTTTTGCAACGTCTACGCCAACTTCGATTACGGTTGTAGAAACCAAGATTTGCACTTTTCCGCTTTCAAAGTCGCTCATAATTTTGCGCTTCTCGTCGTCGCTTGTGCGGCCTGTAAGCTCAGCAAAATTGACGCCACTAAATTGAGCGAGGTTTTTAAGGCGGGTTAAAATTTGCGATACTGTGTGAACTTGCGAATTAACTTGCGAGTTAACTTGCGAATCGTTTAGTGGATTAGATGCGTATGCACCAAAATCGCCAGCAACCGCGCAATCGCCATTATCGCCATTATCGCCATTATCATCATCGTCTATTCGCGCACAAACAATGTACGCGCGCTCCCCCGCGTCAATCCTGGAACGAACGTGGCTAAACATTGCAGCCATTTTTGCAAAGTCCAGCTCGTTTATAACAAACGTGCGAATCGGCTTGCGGCCGCCTGGAAGCTCCGTTAAGTAAGACGCGTCTAAATCGCCAAACCAAGTCATTGCAGCGCTCCTAGGGATTGGCGTAGCCGTCATAACAAGAAGATGAACATCCGCATTATTGCTCATTTTTCGTATAAGCGAATCGCGCTGCTCAACGCCAAATCTGTGTTGCTCGTCGATAATCGCAAGCGCAAGGTTTGTTGGCTTAAAACTGGCGGAAAATGCGGCATGAGTGGCCACTATAATCGCAGGCTCGCCGCTTGCTACTTTTGCCAAAGCACTTCTTCGATCCGCCAGCTTCATTCCGCCCGTCACAAGCGTAATTTCAACGTTTATATGTGCGCGCGCAATCATTTTGCGCAAGTTTTCGGCGTGTTGATGAGCCAGCACTTGAGTTGGCGCAACAAGAACCGCTTGATGGCCCGAACCAACAGCTTGAAGCATTGCGCTCATTGCAACAACCGTCTTTCCAGAGCCGACTTCTCCTTGCAAAAGACGACGCATTGGTTTTAATGGGGACTCTGCGGCTGCTTGCGATTCGCCCTGCGCGCCTTGCATATCTTCCGTAATCTCGCTAATAACGTTTTTTTGGCCTTCCGTCAACGCAAATGGCAAACTTTCTTCAAACTGCTGCCTTAAAGCGCCATTGTTGCATTTATAAGCAGAGCCTAGACGCGAATTCTCGCGCGATTGCAAAACAGCAATTTGAGATATAAACGCCTCTTCAAAACGCATTGTGTTAATTGCACGCGCAAAATCCTCTTTGCTTTGCGGATTGTGGATTGATTCAAACGCATCCGTGCGGTGCATAAGATTTTTACTTGCGATTACGGATTGTGGAAGAATGTCTGGCAGGGATTCTGGCAAGGATTCAGGCAGGGATTCAGGCGCAAAATCGCCACTATCACAACTCTTAAAAAGTTGCAATAATCCTAAAATCGTCTCGTGAATATGGTCGCTAGAAATACGCGAATTTGCGTGATAAATCGGCTGCGGAGCGCATAACTTTTCAAACGCTTCTTCAACACTTTGCGCAGCAAAATCGCCAGAAGATGTTCCAACAGACGCGCTAGATTTCTCATCGGTGCTAGATTTCTCATCATCGCTACGCGCCGCCAAAACGCTTATAACTTGCGGATGCGTAAATTGCAAAACACCATTAAACGCGCCGCTCGTGCCGCCAACAACAACGGTTTGACCAACGCTCATGCGGCTGCTAACCCATTGAGCGTATTGCTTGCTTTTTGAAAAATAGACAATTTGAGCGCGCGAGGCATCTTGCGCAACGTTTACGTCTAGGCGATACCCTCTTCGCGCATTCATTTGCACTAAGTTGATGGACTGTATAATCGCACAAAACGCCACTTCTTGACCTGGCAAAATTTGGCTTAAATGCGCGCGTTTTAGCGGATTTGTGACTCTAAACGGATAGTACGTTAGCGCGTCTTTTACTGTGACTACACCTAGTGATTTTAGGGCAGACACGCGGCGCTTGTTGCCTACGATTGAAGATATTGCTGTGTTAAGTGTTATGCGTGCTGCCATACTTCGATTATAATCGTTGCGCTAACTCTGGAAAAACAACGCTTTATGTAGTGCGTTTGTATCAAAAAACACGGAAATTCAGTACAAACACACTACAGTTTTATGTGTTTGTGTAGTGCGTTTGTATGACGACACGCCGTATTTTAAGTACAATCGCACTACAATGCAGGTCGTCGTTCGCGCGGTCTAAGCGCGCGAACGTATTCGCCGCCGTAGAAGCACACCGTGCTTCTACGCTAAGCGGCTCAGCGCTCCGAATTGCCTTTTCGCGCTACGCTCTAAGCGAAAAGACAGGTCGGAGCGAACAAAAAAAGCCCCGAGCACTGCTCAGGGCCTTACATTTAACACGCGATTCACGCTTCAACACGCTGAACCTTGCCTGCCTTAATGCATTTTACGCACACACGAAGGCGAACATTTTCGCCATCAATGGTGGTGCGAACTGGCTGAAGGTTCGGGCGGAAGGTGCGCTTATTGCGAATGTGCGAATGTGAAACACTGAAACCGGTCTGCGGTCCCTTGCCACATACTGCGCAACGAGCTGCCATAATGGACTCCTATTTTCTTTGACTTGCAAGTCTTGCGTCGCTCATCCATGCAAATCCAAACGCGACTAACCAATGTTAAATCGCATAAACAAATAAGCATGCCTGAACGCACAACTACACAAGTATATCACTACGCCAGACATTACAACATACGCGAGGAGAGAAATACTCAAACCTCGCGCAATGTTAAACAAGGGAATATCGTTATCGCGATCTAAGCGCGCTAACGCCTTCGCCGCGCAGAAGCAGTGCTTCTGCCTTGAGCGGCTCAGCGAATCGAGGTGATTTCTCGCGCATTATGCAGCTCGAAATCGTCGATTCGCGCACGGCTTGCCATCAATCAAGATGCGCGAATTTTGGCGCAAATCCGCAACATTCTTGCATCCAAGCAACGCCATAATCACGCGAATCTGCGCCTTCCAATCCTCAATTTGATCAACAAGCGCATCCTGTCCACCGCAAGTGAGCGTATGCAAGAACTCGCCCGCAACTCCAACCGCGCTCGACCCAAGCTTTAGCGCGCGCACAACATCAAGCGGCGTACGCACTCCTCCGCTTGCAAACACTTGCATTTGAGCACTATCGCAAGAATCGCAAGCAGCCGCACTATCGCAAGAATCGCAAGAATCGTGCAAAATCTCATCACATTGCGCTATGTCTAGTAACGACTCAACAGTGGTAAGCCCCCAAGAATCAAGAAACTCGTAGCCGCGCACACCCCCACGCCTTGCATTTTCAATCGCAACAAAATTCGTGC
Organism: Gardnerella sp. c17Ua_118; assembly: GCF_055804255.1. Taxonomy (NCBI): domain Bacteria; kingdom Bacillati; phylum Actinomycetota; class Actinomycetes; order Bifidobacteriales; family Bifidobacteriaceae; genus Gardnerella; species Gardnerella sp. c17Ua_118. The sequence continues at coordinate 1,543,844 of NZ_JANUYT010000001.1, read as the reverse complement.
CGCCGCGCCCACCAACGTCCACAGCGCGCACGCCCACATTTTGCAATCGCAGAACATCCCCAGCGCTCATTCCGCATCCAGTTTCCTTAACAACAACTGGCACTTTCATTGCATCAAGCGAGCGCACAACAGCCTCAATATTGCTAAGCCACGCGCTAAAATCGCGGTCGCCTTCGCTCATAACGAGCTCTTGCGCCGCATTAATGTGGATTTGCAACGCGTTTGCTTGCAAAATTTCAACAGCTTTAACCGCCTGCTCAACGCTTGCGCCTGCGCTCACATTCGCCATAACAAATCCGCGCGGATTAAAGCGCCGAATCACGCTAAAGGTTTCTGTAAGATGCGGATTTTTAAGCGCTGCGCTTAGAGAGCCACACGCCATTGCTACACCAGTTTTTGCCGCCACTCTAGCTAGCAACGCGTTTATATTTTCGCCATTCTTGCTGCCACCCGTCATTGCGTTAATGTACAGCGGAACATCCCATTTTTCGGCGGCACCAAACACACTCACGCTTGTATCTACGTCGCTTAGCGCCAATTGCGGCAACGCGTTTGGAATAAATCGCACTTGTTCAAAACCAGATTCCGCGTGCGATTTATATTGTTCGCACGCAAGTTTTATGTGATCGTCTTTGCGCTGCTCGATAAGCGAAGAGTCGCGATTTTCATCAAATTCCGCGACTTTCAGATTAAGCGCCTCAATCCCACTTTTTTTCCATTCGTCTTTAATGAGATTAGCAACTGCATCAAAATCTTGTGCGCGCGCAATCGCGATTCCGCAATCTCCTCCGCCTGCGCCGCTTGTTTTGGATGGCAATCCTGCACTGTTGGCAACTTCGATTAGCTGCGTAAGTTTTGGCGTTTCGATTAGCGTTCCCGTGATTTCGCCAAGATCTTTTAGCAACGCACGATTTTGCGCGAATCCGCTTAATAACGCGTTAAAATCCCCATTTTCTAGCGAATTTGCGATTTTTTGCACGCATTTTTCGCTTTGCACGCAAAAATCTTCGTATGTTTTAGCGTATGTTTTAGCAATATTATTCACGCTTAAAGTGCCGCTTGCCTCAGATTTCACGCCAGATTTTACTCCAGCTTTTACGCTTCCAACAAGCTCCGCGCTACTGGCAGGGCTCCCAGTCCACCCAACTAAAAGTCGAAAGCCTGCGCCCACTTTTAAGCGTTTTACAACAAACCGCGGCCACTTTTTTTGCAACAACTCGTGTAGGCTTGAGTCGCCGCTTTCAATCATTTCTACTTCTGCTTTAAGCCATTCGCGATTGTACGCGCGGTACATTACCCACCCACCGTATGCGCTTGCAGCCACGTCTCCGCCGCTTCCCGACTTTTTTACTAGCGAAGACGCAATTATGGCTAGCTTGCACAATTCTGGCGTTGCAAGCGTTAATCCGTACCATTTGCACAGCGCTCGCACAGCCGCCACCGTTACGGCTGCAGAAGATCCAAGCCCGTATTTTTTGCCACTTTTTTTATCGTCTAAATCGCTTTCAATGCGTACGTTGTATTCGCGCGCGCAACCCAGTGATTCCTCCGCACCCAACACGCCCATCTCGCGCGCATATTCATCTACAACGTTCATTGCGGAAATCACATACGCGTAGTATTTTTTAATTTTTTCTACATTAGTTTGTTCTAGCAAATCGTTGGTTGCTGGCGATTCTTCCGCTGGCAAATCGCAAGCAGCCGCGCGAGTATCTAAACCACATACGCAACTTTTATCTAAAATAAATTCCTTGTTATTGCCAAAACGCGCGCCGCCAAACTTCCAATACAGCGGCTCAAAGTTTTTATCCTCACACGCAATTTTTCCGTAAAAATTCCTGCCACAGTTGTCATCTTCAGAAAAATCGCAAGCTCCAGCCGCGTCAACCGTAACTTTAACATAACGATTCACAGCTGATACGATTGCCGCTCTTCCATCTACAACAGCGTATTCGCCTGCAATATAAAGCTTTCCAGGAGCTTCCGCTTGAAACTTAGTCATGATTTTCTCCGTACGCCGTTACGCTAACAGCATCGCCTGGGCACGCAATAACAAACTGCGGATTGGATTGCGCTGATTCAACAGATTCCGCCAAATCCGCATGAGGCAAATCCGCCAAATCCGCCGATTTCTGCGACTCGCGCAAACTCTTAATCTCACTCAACACGCGCAGCCTCAACTCGTTTTTAACGCGCAAAACTTGCTCCGCACTAGTTAAAACCTTAACATTTGGACCTGCGTCCATTGTAGCCCAAACAGGCCACCCCTCGCCGCGCATTTGCAGCACAACTCTAAGCACAGCGTGCGATTCTTCGCTAAGGTAGTCAACGCTAGGATTGGCCGCGCGCATTGCAGCATGCATTCCTAAAGCGTTTCGCTCCGAAACCTCGCCCAACGCCTCTAAATCGCAGTTTTTAATCGCTTGCAAAGCCGTTGTAATGTCATCTTTACAACTTTCAATCCAACTTTTATAAAGCGGCGATGTTTCAACCGTTTGCCGCATTGCATTGCGGCTCGAAATCTTCTTTTTGCTTGGATTCAAAACAACAGCCACCATTGCAAGATTCAAATCTTTTGGCGATTCAATTGGCTCCGCGTAACTTGTTTCGCTACTCACGCCCGCGTTCCACAACACCAATCCGCCATAAATCGACCTGCATGCCGACCCCGACCCTTTGCGCGCTAAAATCGAAAGTTCGCGCGCGTTTAACCTAAGACCAGACGCATACGCTGCAGCCGCAGCCAGCGCTGCAAAACCCGAGGCGCTAGACGCAAGACCTGCAGCCGTTGGAACCGTGTTTTTGCTTACGACTCGCGCATGGATTTCGATTCCAGCCATTTTCCGCACCATGTCTAGCATTCTTACGATTCGCGCGCGCTCTTCGCTTTGCAATAAATCGCCACTAAGCTCTGTGTTGTTTAAGCAAACGGAGTCTTCTTTTAGAAAATCGTCAAAATGCACGCTAGTTTTAGTGGAAAATCCTCCTAAAGTCAAAGATAGCGAGGAAGAATACGGCAAAATAAGCTGCTCATCGCGCTTTCCCCAATACTTGATTAGCGCAATGTTGGCGTTTGCTTCCGTGATTGCGCAATGCGTTTGCATCGACTCGTCAAACGCTATTTTTGGCTCAATTTCAACGTTTTCCACAATAACCTTTCTAAAACCTTTCTATAACCTTTCTAACTGCCAATTTCCACAATCCACGTTTTGGCAGCACCTGCACGCTCTAAAGCCAGCGCCACTTTAAGCGCATTATCGTAACTTTGCGCAAGCGCGATAACGCATCCGCCACCGCCACCTCCAGTCAGCTTTGCTCCCAAAGCACCACTTTTGCACGCAGCACTAACCAACTCGTCTAATAGTGGCGTGCTCACGCCTAATTGCGCAAGAATCTTGTGCGCGCGGCTCATCTTAAGCCCAATTTCCAGCGGCCGCCCAAGCTCTAAATCATCTTGCGCACTAATAGCGATTTTCCCAAGCTGCTCTAGCATCGCATCAACCGCATGCGGATTCAAATCGTGCTTTTTGCGCAATGCTTCAACCGTATCGCGCGTTTGACCCTTGCACCCCGAATCAGCCAAAACAAGCCACGCGTGCAATCGTATATTTATATTGCTAAATTCGCCGCGCAAAAATCGCACCGCACGCGCCGAAGCAGTAGCCTTAGCGTCTAATCCAGATGCCTTTCCATGAGCAACATTTTCTGCCTCCTGCGTAAGCGCAAAAAGCTGACCCTCGCTGGCTTCAATCGCGTAATAGTCTAGAATCGCGCGAATTACAGCGCCTGCAGCTGCAGCCGACGACCCCAATCCTCGCTCTGGCGGAAAATCGCAAGCTGTTTCCACTTGTAACGCTTCGCCGTGCCAATTCGCAAATTGCAAAGCCTTATAAATCGCGGTTTTAATGGAGTTCAAACGCTTTGGTGCATTTTTTAATGGCCCGCAAAAATCCAACGCTTTAAGCGTTACGTAACTTTGAGCAAGCTCTTGCAAGCTGTTTTTATTAGGATTATTTTCGATTTGGGTAACTAGCTCGTCGGTTGCTTGCGACTTTTGCGCACCTGCGTTTAATTCGTTTTCTGCGTTTTGTGCGTTGTATGCCTTTTCTGCGTTTGCGCTACTAACTGTTGCGCGCATCTTAAGATTTTTCAGCGGAAGAGCCACTGCACTGTAGCCATAAACAACCGAATGCTCACCAAAAAGAATTACTTTTGCGCAAGTCTGACCAACGCCAATGCGATTATGTACGCGATTTTTCGCGCGCTCATTATTGCAATCACACGGATTAGACGCGTGGCGATTCGCTAAAGTGTTGCACTCAGTCACTAATCCTCCTTTGCGACGCACTGGTTCACTTATTAGCATTGCATAATTATTGGCATTGCATAATTGCGCAAATGCTCGCTTTTGCATGTTAAGTCTATTTATCAACTTTTATAATTTAGTAGCTAAAACGATTCAACACCACGATTTGCGCAATACGCACACAACACATTCACATTTCCCGAATTTTGTTTCTCTAATTAGCGTGTTCAACAACAAAACACGGAAAACAACTCCGCATTTTGTACCAAATTTGACCTAAATCACGTACAAAAAGCGTCAACCATTTCCGCACTTTGTACCAAATTTGACCCAAATCACGTACAAAAAGCGTCAACCATTTCCGCACTTTGTACCAAATTTGACCCAAATCACGTACAAAAAGCGGAAATGTAGGTCGTCGCGAACAAAAAAAGCTCTGCGCAAATCGCAGCAAGTAAAACTCACCACAATTCGCACAGAGCTAATGCTTAAGATCAATCCAAATGGATTGCCTCCCATCGCAAATTCCGCAAAATCACAAGCAATCGCAAGAAAACTTGCAAGAACTCACAAAACCCACGTGGGAAGCTGGAACACGTTTAACTACTCAGCTACAACCTTAACAGTAAAGGAAGCGCTGATTTCTGGGTGAAGAGCCACAGTTGCTGGGAATTCGCCAGTGGTCTTGATTGCAGCAACGCTAATAGCGCGTGCTTCAACGGCGGCCTTTGGTGCCAAAGCAGCAGCAATCTTATCGGCGGAAATACCACCGAAGAGCTTGCCAGACTCGCTCACCTTAGCGGCGATTTCTACAACAGTGCCTTCGATTGCGGCCTTAGCTGCAACAGCCTCTTCGCGAGTGGCAACAGCCTTAGCCAAGCGTGCGCGACGCATCGCTTCAATCTGGGAAGCAGCGCCCTTATTCCACGCAAAGGCCAAGCCCTGTGGAATCAAGTAGTTACGTGCGTAACCAGCCTTAACAGTAATAACGTCACCAGAGTGACCCAAGTTTGCAACGGTCTTGGTGAGAATAACCTTGGTTTCTGCCATGTTCTATCCTCTCAATCAGCGACCAGTAGTGGCGTATGGGAGCAAAGCCATCTCGCGAGCGTTCTTAACGGCCTTCGCGATCTTGCGCTGTTCCTGTACGGTTACACCAGTAATACGACGGGAACGAATCTTGCCGCGGTCCGAAACGAACTTACGCAACAAAGCAACGTCCTTGTAATCAATTTCAGTAATCTTGGCAGCCTTCAAAGGATTTGGCTTCTTCTTAAAAGGCTTGACCGGTGGTTGCGGCCTCTTACGTGACATAGGATGTCCTCTCTTAAATGCGTTAAACTTTTGTTTTTGTTTATACGCTAAACTGATGTTTTTAATTGTAAAGTCGTATTTAGATTTTTACCAGCATTAGTTTTACAAGCAATAAGTCATATTCGCTAAACTATCTGCCCTAAAGCAGCGGCGACTAGACGCCATTAGCGCGCGCATAAAACTAGAAAAACTAGAAAAACTAGAACTCTGGCTCTTCGTCTGTTCCACCAAAATCGGAGCTAGCTCCAAACGTTGCAAATCCGCCGTTTGATGGAGCAGAAGCACTCCACGGGTCTTCAACGTTTACGCCCTGATTAGCGCCATTTTGCGCATTCATTCCAGCACCAGCAGCCGCACTATTCGCATAATTCGCGCCGCCAGCATAACCGCCAGTGTATCCACCAGCATTCATTCCAGCTCCAGCACCAGCGCCCTGATTGAATCCGCCATTGTTCCCAGCAAAACCGCCCTTCGAGCTCAAACGATTAACCTGAGCGGTTGCAAAACGCAAGGATGGCCCAATCTCATCAATCATCAAATCAATGCTGTATCGTTTTTCGTTGCTGTTTTTATCAACGTAGTTGTTTGCACGCAACCTACCCTGAATAATAACGCGCATTCCCTTAGTAAGTGTTTGTGCGCAATGCTCAGCTAAGTCGCCCCATGCAACGCATCTAAGCGATAATGGCGTGCCGTTAACGTAGCTGTTTGTTCTTCTGTCAAAAGTAGAGGAATTAGAAACAATCGTGAAAGACGTTCTAACACTACCATTGGAACTGGTAGCAGTCTCTGGCTCTTTAGCCAAATTACCAATCACCGTTATAACAGTTTCTCCAGCCATCGCGGCCTCTTTTCTATTAAGACTTGGAACAATTTCGTGGAACAATTTAGAGCAAATCCAATTTGGCTATTTGACTATTTGACTATAAATTAATCAAACTAATCTAAATAAAATTTTGGATATTGTCCTTAAACTTTTGACTTTACTTTGCTTTACTTTGCGTCCTTGCGAAGAATCTTCGTGCGGACTACAGATTCGTTAAGGTTCAAAACACGGTCAAGCTCGTCGCTAAGTGCTGGCTCGGCAGTGTAATTCACTACAACGTAGTTACCTTCGTTCTTGCCATCAATCTCGTAAGCAAGCTTACGGCGACCCCAATAGTCGGTGCCATCAACGGAACCGCCCTCTTTGGTGACAAGCTCAAGATACTGCTCGGTCAACTTCTTAAGACCGCGCTCGTCAAGCTCTGGATCGGCAATGAACATCAGTTCATACTTGTGTGCAGACATCACCCACCTCCTTCGGACTATTCGGCTGCGGGCTTTCCACAGCAGGAGTGTGTTTGCAAAATCGTTCGTAAATCAAGTTATTACACAATTTATTACGCGATTATTACGCAATAATTTTTGCATATTTAATTTTACGAACAACCTACTAAGTCTACATCATGCTTGCGACTCACCGCCGCGCAGCTAATCAACCACACTAATGAGCGTAAATATTCCTATGCTTCATGTCTTCTGGAAGCGCGTTTCTAAGCGAAACAAGCGATCCCGACCTAAACACGGACCTAATTCCAGCAGCCAAAAGAGGCGCAATCGAAAGAACCGTCATATTTTCTAAGCGCTTTTCTTCTGGAACAGGAACTGTATCCGTTAAAATGATTTCGCGCGCGCCGCAACTCTTAAGTCGCTCTACTGCAGGGCCAGATAGCAGCGCATGAGTTGCAACCAAAGTAACGGATTTTGCACCAGCTCCTTTAAGTGTGCGCACAGCTTCGCAAATCGTGCCAGCCGTATCAATCATATCGTCTACAACAATGCAATCGCGGCCTTGAATATCTCCAATAATTCCATGCGCTTCCGCATGATTTGGCCTTGTTATATCGCGCGTTTTGTGAATAAACGCTAACGGCAATCCGCCAAGCTTTGCAGCCCATTGCTCCGAAACCTTGATTCGCCCTGCGTCTGGAGAAACAATCGTAGTGTTTTCTAGGCTCATAGTATTGCGAACGTAGTCAATCAAAACTGGCATAGCAGTCAAGTGATCCACAGGACCGTCGAAGAATCCCTGCTCTTGAGCAGCGTGCATGTCTACAGTCAAAATACGAGTAGCTCCAGCAGATCGGAACAAGTCAAACATAAGTCGCGCTGTAATTGGCTCGCGGCCTTGATGCTTTTTGTCTTGACGCGAATACCCAAAGAAAGGCGCAACAACGTTTATGCTTCTAGCGGATGCTCTCCTTAAAGAATCCACCATAAGCAGCTGCTCCATAATCCAATTGTTGATTGGATCTGTGTGCGCTTGCAAAACAAAAACGTCTGCGCCTCGAACTGGCTGCGTAAAGCGCACATACATTTCTCCGTTTGCAAAATCGTAGGCAGTTGTTTCCAGCACGTCTATTCCAAGGTAGTTGGCGGTTTCTTCCGCAAGTTGCGGATACGCTCTACCCGTTACAAGCATCATTTGCTTTTTTGGAGTGCCTTCAAGAATTGTTGACATATTTGCCTTCCCGTTTGCAAAATCTGTAAAAACGCATACGCGACTAGTTTAGCAGCATACAACGCCACTACTCAAATGCGCGAACAACCTGCTGCGCACTTCCATACGAACTTTGCGCTCCAAATCCCATTGCTGCATACGCCGAAACGTAAGTGGCAACTTGCGCGCTTTGATCCAGACTAAATCCAGCTGCAAGTCCTGCTAAAACAGTTCCCATAAACGCGTCTCCGCAACCCGTTGTATCTACTGCTTTAACACGCTGAGGGCAAATGCGCACAGCCTTCTTGCCATCTTGCGCAGCATAGTCTAAAACAACCGAGCCTTCTGCACCAAGCGTTACAACTGCCTCATCAAAGCCGTACTCGTGCATAATGCGCGCCGCATCATGCCAATCAAAATCGTCCCAATTCCCGTCTTCTGGCTCGCTAATTTTAAGCAATTGCGCCATCTCGTGCTCGTTTACAAGAAGGATGCTTGCGTTTTCAATCAACTCGCGTGGCAGCTCGCTTACAAAAGGCGAATTATTTAGCAAAACTTTTACGCCAGCCGCACTCGCAATTTTTGCCGCCGCCGTTACGGTTTCCATTGGGCTTTCTAGGCAAAGTCCTAAAACACTTGCGCCGCAAATTGCTTGCTTAACATCGTTTTGATTAATGTATTCAACGCTCACTTTTGCATTAGACCCTGGAGCGTAAACGATTGTGTTTTCGCCGCCTTTTGCGTCTACTGTTATTACTGTTGCGCCACTTTTTACGCCTTCTACACGCAAAATTCTAGACGTGTCTACTCCAGCAGATTCTAGCGTGTTTAATAGGAATTTTGCATTTTCATCGCTGCCTACCGCGCCAAACATTTGCACGTTTGCACCTATTTTTGCTGCAGAAACGGCCTGATTCCCCGATTTTCCGCCTGGAAGAACGCGCAAATCACTTCCGTTTACAGTTTCCCCAGGATTTGGGAGACGATCTGCGACTATTGTGTAGTCTGCGTTCATGGAGCCTACTACAGCAACGCGATTGCTTGATTCACCTATCTTTTTTAGCGCGCTAGCAAGCATTTCGCCGCTTAGTGGCGTAGTCTTTTCCATCATAAATCCTTTCGTAAAATTCCATTAAGCAATGATTTAAGCGTGATTAAGTATTAATTCAAGCCGCAATCAAATCACAATTTAACTTACGATTAACTCGCCTAATTCTTAAAGCTATGAACAGGCGCTGGAATTCTTCCGCCACGCGAAACGAATTCCTCGCAGCTTTCGGTATTTACTGGCATAATCGGAGCATACCCCATTAAACCGCCAAAATTAGCCATTTGCCCAACGCTTTTGCCTTCCACAGGTATTATGCGTACAGCAGTTGTTTTTTGATTTATCATGCCAATTGCTGCCTCATCCGCAATCATTCCAGATATTGTTGCAGCAGTTGTGCTTCCAGGAATCGCAATCATATCTAGACCTACGGAGCATACGCATGTCATTGCTTCTAGCTTTTCTATTTTAAGGCAGCCCGACTTTGCAGCAGCAATCATGTTTGCGTCTTCTGAAACAGGTATAAACGCGCCAGAAAGCCCGCCAACGTAGCTGCTGGCCATTATTCCGCCCTTTTTAACTTGATCGTTAAGCATTGCAAGAGCGGCGGTTGTGCCAGGAGCGCCAACAGTAGAAAGTCCGATTTTCTCTAGGACTTCGCCTACGGAATCTCCCACGGCTGGCGTTGGCGCAAGCGACAAGTCTATTATTCCAAACGGCACGCCAAGTCTTCTAGATGCCTCTTGCGCAACCAACTGGCCGACTCGCGTAATCTTAAAGGCTGTGCGCTTAATCGTCTCGCACAAGAACGCAAAATCCTTGCCACGCGCCTCGTCTAGCGCGCGCGAAACCACGCCTGGCCCAGATACGCCAACGTTTATTACAGCGTCTCCTTCGGTTACGCCGTGGAATCCGCCTGCCATAAATGGATTATCGTCTGGAGCGTTACAAAATGCAACGAACTTTACGCATCCGTACGAATCACGGTCTGCAGTCGCGCGCGCGATTTGCTTGACTACTCGCCCAAGCAGCTGAACGCAATCCATATCAATTCCAGTTCGCGTAGACCCCACGTTTGCGCTCGAGCACACAATATCCGTCTCGCTCAAGGCTTTTGGCAGCGATTCTATAAGCATGCGATCGGCAGCTGTCATGGATTTTGCAGGCAGAGCGGAGTAGCCGCCAATCAAATCTACTCCAACTTTTTTGGCAGCCTTATCTAGCGCGTGCGCAATTTGCACAAAGTCGTCTGGGCTTTTGCACGCTGCTGCTCCAACTAGGCTTATTGGTGTTACGGTTATGCGCTTGTTTACAATCGGGATTCCGTAGTCGCGCTCAATCGCGCAGCCCGTGCTGACTAAGTCTTTTGCAAGGCGCGTAATCTTGTTGTACACGTTTTCGCACACTTTTTGCACACTTGCGTCTGCGCAGTCTAGCAGATTTATTCCCATTGTTATGGTTCTAACGTCGAGCTTTTCTTGCTCGATCATGGAGTTTGTTTCGCTCACTTCCATAATATTTAGCATGGGCTTCTCCTACTAATCCCTAGATTCTGTGCATGTTTGTAAAGATTTCCGCGCGCTGGCAGTGTATACTAACGCCTATTCCTTCGCCCAGCTTTGCCAATTCTTCGGCCAGTTCGCCAAATTCTACGCTTATTTCGTTTACGTCTACAATCATCATCATGTTAAAGAATCCGTTGACGATTGTTTGAGATATATCTAAAATATTCGCCTTGCTATTTGCTAAATGAGTCGTAACTTTTGCTATGATTCCTACAGCATCTTTGCCCACTACGGTGATTACGGCTTTGTTTTCATCATTATTAGTGGTATTCATAATCACTCCTATTGGCTATATGTGATTTTTGCTGCGCAACAGATGTTCTATCTATTCTGCTTGCCATTCGCGCGCGTTTTGCTCCTTATTTATACTATTGCCCGCCGCGTATAATCGCCTAGTTGTGCAACACGCCAAAGTAGCATCTGAATAAATTTTCATAAAAGGTTAAAAATTTATAATAAAATCCTCCATATATTGTTATATCAACATAATATGCATCAAATACCCCCCCCCATCAGTAAATTTTACACTTGTAGTCAACGTCACGCTTAAAAAATTTCACTCAAAAAACAAAAATACGATATAATATCTTGAATTGATGAATATTTATCTGTTCATGTAATTGAGCAAAGCTTGAATGCATACATGTTAAGCACACATTAGCAATCGCAATGCATCGCATGCTCCACAAAGCGGCCGAATAAAAGAAGAACACAAAAAGAATGGGGATTATTATGGCAAAGAACACTCGCCAAAAGCACGCTCGCAATCAAGAGTATCGCTCACTTGTAAACGTAAGCGCCGATTTTAGCGCATCAACCGCACGCAAACTGTCACTTAGCGCACTTACAACGGTTCTTACTGCAGCCACCTGCTTGGGCGGTCAGCCAATCCTCGCATCCTCTAATATTCTTCTTCCTCCAACTACAGCGGCATTTGCATCTCAAGTGAGTGATGCAAAAAATACTCCTTGGCTACATACGCCAAACATTCTTGAGTTCCAAAGGTATCGTTTTGTTAACAGCAATGGAAAAACTGGCTCAACAGCCGATTTGGGTGATTACGATAACACCACCAAGAAATCGGATATGTATGCACACGTTGAAGAAAACAACGGTGCTAAGTATTTAGTCTTCGATGTGTTCTTCAACAACGACGGCAAATCAATGGTCACTCATTCTAGCCAGCATCAATACGTGTGGCAGATTCCTTTTACAGTTGCAGACTTAAACAATGGAGGATATAAAAACGATACTATCAGCGATTTGAGCTTCGACTTCTATCAACGAAACAATAATTCTCCTCAAGCAACAAACGCGATGCTTTCGCGTGATATTAAATTGTTCAGCAAAGACGATAGCAAATCTTTTAACGTTAATTTCTTAAACAATGGTAAAGATCACGCAGGCTCAACATACTTATACACATTAGGCATAAGAGGAGGAAACAGCTACAATCGCGACTTAAGTGAAACATTCCACAATAACGCTAGATCAAATAACGGAAAAGTGGATCCTGTTATTGAAAAAGCAGTAAAACTTTATGGACCATATTCAGGAAAAAGCTACGGCATTGGCTTAAGAACTACTAATGCAAATTATGCTGTTCACATGCACTGCAAGTTGAAGCTGCGCCAAGACGCAACCATAGACGACATTCAAAACGCTTTTACTTGGGCAAACAGTAGCTCTTATGGTAAAACAACTAACTCTGCTTACACGTTTATTTCTGGTCGCACACAAGACGAGAACTTCCCTCGCACAAAAAGCGATAAAATCCCTCCAAAGCTGTATTTTAATGGCAAGGAAATTGGCGATAAGGACAACAACAGCATTACCGTGTATCAGGGCGAAAGCAACACCTTCACTTTCAGCACGTCCGACAATAGCGAAAAGGTGACGAAGTTCTCCGTAGGTGGATTCCCTAACGGTATAAACGCAAACTTTAATGAGAGTAATAAGGACGGCTTTGACGCGACTGAAAAGAAGCCTTACAAACACGAAATTAAAGACGTTAAGTTTGAGCACAAGGATGGCAAGACGCCAGTAAACTCCGACTACACGATTACTGTTTCTGCAACCGACGCTTCTGGCAACAAAGCAGAAAAGAAAGTCACTGTACATCTTAAGAATCTGAACCAGAAGTACAAGGCTCCAACCGCTACCCCACTTACTGTTGATTGGGGGCATGAGCTTACTAAAGACGAGCTTATAAAGCAGATAAAAGACAATGATGGAAATGGCGAAATAACTTTTATTGACAAGAAGTTGCCAAAGACAAATCTATCCGAAAGCCGTTTCAAACATTCTAAGAACACTCTGCAAGTCGCATCAAAAATCATATATGCAGATGGATCCTACCATCTAGTGAACATTCCTGTAATAGTTAAAAAGCCACTTGCTTTTGAGCACGCACCAAAAGGAAGCGAGAACACTGTAACCGTTGGGGATAAACTTAAACAACCAAGCGATTACATAACACTCGAAAATAATTCTGACAATAAAGTTAAGCCGCAAAAAGTAGAATGGTACGGCGGAACACCTAATTCCAGCACAATTGGCAACTTTAATAACACTGTCAGAGTGCATTACACAGACGGTAGCCACAAAGATACTACTGTAACATTTAACGTTAAGCCGAAAACACCTGTTATTGAAACAGATTTGAACGGTCGAGCAAAAATTAAAAACCAGAAAGTAGTAGTAAACGTCGGCACTGGGTTTATACCAGGTGCCACAAACAAAGTTACATTATACGATGCCAACAATAACGCAATTGGCTCTACTACCGAAATCAAAGACGGTAAGGCAACTATTACTGTAGCTAATAGCATACCTGCAGGAAATGTGTATGCGATTACAAGCAGTTCATACAACAATCATCAGGATAAACATACAAATACCTTCAATTTATCTTCCGATAGAAGTGACAATCACCAAGCTACAGAAGATAGACAAAAGCCAACACTTACAGCAAACGATGCAACTGCAAAAGTTGGAGAAAACTTAAGCTTTAATCTTGAAGCAACAGATGATATTAAAATTGACGACTTCAATATTGCAGCTCCATTAGCGGGACTTGTAAATAATGATTTTTCACGTTTGAAGATTGAATACCAAGGCAAACAAGATGATCCAAAAAATCGCAAAGTAAAAATTACGATACTTGGCATGAAAGCAAGTGAAGTTGGAGAACATAAACTCAAGTTCTCAGTTACTGATGCAGCTGGAAACAAAACTGAGAAGGAAGTTAAGCTAACAGTTAAGCAACCTTACGAGCTAAAAGCAAATCCTATTACCGTTGACTTAGGTCATGAACTTACTAATGATGACGCTAAGAAGATATTTGAAAACAGCAAAAATATTCCTTCTGGAACAACATACACTTGGGTTAATAAACCTGGAACCGACTCAACTGGAAATGAAAAGCGAGGCACAGTAAAAGTCAGCATTCCTGGAGTAGAAGCTAAGGATATTGATGTAGCTGTAACAGTTCAAGATAAAGTAAAACCAGTAATAAAGGTGTACAAGAAAGGCCCTGGTAACACTTGGACTGAAGTAACCGAAAAGATTGCTGAAGGCAAAGTAAGCTACACAAAGATTGACACGTACCACGGTGACAAGTGCGAACTAAAAGTAACAGCAACCGACAACAGTGGCAAAGTTACAGATTTGAAGATTAGCAGTTTATTAACAGGCATGTCTTCATCTGATTTTGCAACAAAGAAAGGTGTTGGTTCTGAACAAGATCCTCGAGCAATAAAGATTGCAGGAACTGTGCCGAATGGCGCGGCTGCCGGATCATACTCTAGTAATCTTATAGCAGTTGATGATTCTGGAAATCAAACAAACCTTCCAATTCGCTTTATTGTGCACACTCAAGCAGATAAATTTAACAAGATTACTCCAAAGGATATAACTCACAACATTCCTGCTGATGGCAACAATAATAATCATCCAAAGGCTGAGGATGGTATCTCGGAAACCAGCAAGAAAGACTTCCCAACCGGCACTACTTATTCTTGGGTTAAGGAACCAGATTGGAATAAACCTGGCGAACAGAGCGAAGTTAAGATTCGCATAACATTCCCAGATGGTTCTCACGTAGACGTTTCACCAAAGCTTACTGTTACGGATACAATTAAGCCTGTTATTGAAAAGCCTGATTTAGGAACAGCAAAACATGGAAGCAAAGATCATTACTTACTGAAAGTTCATCGCGGTGAGAAGTTTGATCTTACACTGAAAGTTCACGACAACACTGGCAAAATAGTCGGCGCAATCTTGGATAACAATGTACCTGATTGCGGAATCACTAATACTAATTTAACAGTTGACAATGCAGGCAACCACAGTGTTAAGAACCCTGCTATTGTTCATATAACTGGTACAGCACCAACCAACGAAGGAACAAGCCAATATTGGAGCCGTACTGTTACTGTAACAGACGAGGCTGGTAATAGTTCTAAACTCCCTATTCAGATTGCTGTATATACAAGCGCGGAGGAACACACTGCAACCGCTACGCGTATTACTAAGCAAAACGGTAAAAAAGTAACAGAAGACGATATAAAGAAAGCAGTAACAACTGACTATACAAATAAAGACAAAACTAAGAAACCAGTAGTTTCTGTAAAAACTGGCCAAACTTTACCAGATGGAAGCACTCCTGGAAACTCCACAATAACAGCTATTGTTACTTATCCAGATGGTTCTACAACAGAAGTCGAAGTGCCTATTACCATCCAAGAGCCAATGAGTAAGACTTATAAACCTACTACAAACGAGGTTGATAAGTCTTACGGCTCTACTAAGAAGCAAATAGAAGATTCCATAACAAGCACTTCTACTGGCGGCGGAATATCTTGGCCTAAGAACAAAATTCCTGCAGGAACAACAATTAAGATTGCAGACGAAACCAAGATTCCTAGAGGAACTGAACCTGGCATATATGAAGTTCCTGTAAAGATAACGTATAGCGATAACTCTGTTGGATACGCCACAGTAAAAGTTAAGATTGGCGAGCCGCAGAGCAAGAGCTACAACCCACAAGGCAATACGCTTACGTTTGCTTACAACTCGAAGCCAAAGACTGACAACATATCCGGTAAAATTACTGGTGTTGGCAAGGATAAAGGCATTAGTCTTAAAGATAATCATGGTAAAGATACAGCGCTTCCTACTGGCGCAAATATTGCTATTGACAACCCAAGTAATATTCCAGACGGAACTAAAGCTGGCGATTTTACTGTTCCTGTAACAATTACATACAAGGACGGTTCAGAAGATCATACAGTTGTTAAGGTAAAAATTAACAAGCCACAAAGCGAAACAAATAATCCAACTGTTACTAATATAACGAAGGAATATGGTAAAACAACTAACGAAGCTGAAGTAAAGAAGCACGTTACTTTTGACGGTAGTAAACCTAATCCAACTTCAGTAACTGTTGAAAACGCTAGCGATATTCCAAATGGTAAGACTCCTGGCGACGTAAATATTAACGTTAGTATCGAGTATTCTGATGGCTCCAAATCTCGCGTTACAGTAAAAGTTACTACTGGAGATCCTGATACTAAGACTTACGCACCAAGCGCAAACGAAGTTAAGAAAAACCGTGGTGATGAAATCACAGCTGATGACATTAAGAATGCTGTAAAGACTTCTACAGTTGATGGCAAGACCCCGGATAAGAGCAAAACAAAAGTAGAGCTTGTAAACAAAAACAACTTGCCTGATATGACTAAGACTGGCACAACTAATGTTCCTGTTAAGGTCACATACCCAGATGGGTCAGAAGTTGTTCTTGAAGTTCCAGTGGTAGTTAAGGACACTGACAAGGATATTTACACGCCAACGTCTTCTACGCTAGAAAAGCCTTACGGCTCAACTATTAGCGATAAGGATATTACTGATAAGGTTACGGTTCCACACTTTGTTGGAGATGCAACTAAAATCTCTTACAAAGTCAAGGACACTAAGAAGATTCCAGGAGGAAACTCAGAGCCTGGAGCTTACACAGTACCTGTAACAGTAACTTATCCGGACGGCACAAGCGAAGATGTGGACGTAAACGTTACAATCTTGAATAAGGATTCCGACTCTTACGAACCAACCGCTAAAACTCTTACGAAGAAGCACGGCGAAACGATTAGCAATGACGATATTACCGGTCAAGTAAGTGTGCCTAATTATCCAACCGGCAAAAAGCAACCGAATAAGAATGTAGGAACTGGAGCAACGCTTCCAAATACTAATACTCCAAGCGAAAGCAACGTGCCGGTTACTGTTACTTACCCAGATGGCACAACTGACACTGTAAATGTTCATGTGGTTGTTAAGGATGCGGATGCGAATACGCATACTCCACAAGCTGAACCACTTGAAAGAAATATCGACAGCGGAAAGCCTTCGGATAGCGACATTACAAGTAAGGTTACGATTCCTAATTGGCCAGCAGGCGAAAAAGATAATCCAACTTACTCTATTGCTGATAGTGATAAGGCTCAGATCCCTGCTGGAGATAAGGCTGGCAAGTTTGAGGTGCCTGTAACGGTTACGTATCCGGATGGATCAAAAACCTTGATCAACGTGCCTGTAATTATTAAGGCTCCAAAGCCACAAGCGAAAACTGGCATGACTGTGCCAAAGGGTGCGGAACCTAAGCCAGAAGACATGATTTCTAATAAGGATAAGTTCCCTGATGGCACCATCTTCGAGTGGACCGAAAAACCAGACACATCTGAGGAAGGCAACAACAAGTCCGGAAAAGTAAAGATCACTATTCCTGGATCTACTACTCAAGAAGTGCCAGTAAAGGTTAACGTTGTTGACCCAAGTGCATCTGAAGTCAACGTGCCACAAAAAGGCAAGTTGCCAGATGCTAAGGATGTTATTAAGGATTCTAGCGAAACGAATAAGTATCCTAGCGGAACTACCTTTACATGGAAACCTGAGAATACACCAGATACCAGCAACTCTGGAAAGAAAGATGGAGTTATACTAGTCACCCTACCAGGCCAATCCCCTGTAGAGGTGCCTGTAACAGTGAACGTTACGCCAAATCCAGAAACGAATGTTGTTAACGTGAAGGTTGGCGACAAACTTCCAGACGCATCGAAGGGTATTGCTAATAAGGATAAGTTCCCTAAGGGAACCACCTTCGACTGGAAGAAGGATGACGAGCCAAAGACCGACAAGACGGGTCCTGCTACTGGCACTGTGCTCGTTCATATCCCAGGTGTGAAAGATCCAGTGAAAGCCAAAGTTACTGTGAACGTAAACCCTGCGCCTACAGCGCAGGACACCTCCGTCATTCAGAACAGCGATCCAGATCCTAAGAACAGCATTAAAGACAACGATAAGTTACCTAAGGGAACCACCTTCGAGTGGAAGAAAGGTGCTGCTCCAAAGACAGACAAGCCAGGCACTGTTGACGGCACTGTGATTGTAAAGATTCCAGGGCAAGATCCTCAAGAAGTGACTGTAAAAATTACTGTTACAGCATCTCCTGAAGGAAAAGACGTAACCGTGCTGCAAAAGACTGGCGGCAAGGATACCACTCCTCAGCCACAGGAAGTTATTAAGAATCATAGCGATTTGCCTGAGAATGCTGATGTTTCTTGGAAGAAGAAGCCTGATACGTCAAAGACTGGCAACCAGCCAAGCGTTGTGACTATTACGGTTCCAGGAATGACTCCTGTAGATGTGCCTGTAAACGTGCTTGTTGTGCCAAATCCAGAAGGCAAGACGGTGAGCGTGCCAGTAAACGCCAAGCCAAAGCCAGAAGACAGCATCTCCAACAAAGATGATTTACCTCAGGGAACCA
Source organism: Gardnerella sp. c17Ua_118 (assembly GCF_055804255.1). NCBI lineage: Bacteria > Bacillati > Actinomycetota > Actinomycetes > Bifidobacteriales > Bifidobacteriaceae > Gardnerella > Gardnerella sp. c17Ua_118. Next base: position 1,525,304 of record NZ_JANUYT010000001.1, on the reverse strand, counting down.
CCTTCGACTGGAAGAAAGATGCTGCTCCAAATACTGACAAGCCAGGCACCACTAAAGGCACTGTGCTCGTCAAGATTCCAGGCGTAAATAACCCAGTAGAAGTGCAAGTAACTCTAAACGTTACAGACAAGCCATTTATTAATGATGGCAATGCTGAAAACACGCCAACTAAGCCTGATAAGACCACTATTACTGGTAAAACTCAGCCAGGAAACACCGTAACTGTCAAAGACAATGGCGGTAATACTGTTGGTACTGGAACTGCCAACGAAGACGGAAACTTCACTATCGAAATCGATAAGAAGGATCCTGGTACAACACTCAAGCTTGTTCCAAGCAAAGGTAATGAAGAAGGCACTCCAGTAGAAGTAACCGTCACGGCTAAACCACAAAAGCCAACGATTACGGTACCAACCGACAACCAGAAGAACGACGGAAACGTAACTGTAACTCCGCCAACTGGCGACACAACGGTTGTAAAGATTGAAATCAATGCTAAGCCAAATTCAATCAATGGTCCAGAACAGCCAGTTCGCACAATTATTGCTAAGAAGGATAACGATGGTAAGTGGAAGATTGACGGAGACGCTCCAGATGGCGTAACTGTTGATCCAAAGACTGGCGTTGTTACTATTCCAGCAAAGAATTTGGAGGATGGCAGCACTATTACTGCAGTATCTAAGAACAAGACAGACAAACCATCTGATCCTGCTACTGCTGTGACTGGCTTTAAGACTCCACAGATTAGCGAGCAAACACTGAAAGATAATCCAGATGATTCTACTAAGCAAATCATCACTGGAAAGACTATTCCGGGCGCAACAGTAACTGTTACCGACAAAGATGGAAAGCAAATCGGAACAGGCGTTGCAGATAAGAATGGCAACTTCACTATTACTATCAACAAGCAAACGCCTGGCGCGATTGTAAACCTTACGCCTACAAACGGCACAGGTGATTTTGCTAAGACTGGAAACACTGTTGAAGTAACGGTTGGCGGAGATATTGCCGTTCCACGCATAGACACGCCTGCAGACGGAAGTGCCACAATAACGCCAAATCTTACGGATACGCGCATAGATAAGGTTGTTATTACGTATACGCCTGAAGGCGACGGAAGCACGCCGCAAACTGTTACAATCACCGTTATCGCCGAGGGCGATAAGCGCGTGTGGAAGATTGATGGCTCTGCGCCTGACGGCGTAACTGTTGATCCAAAGACTGGCGTTGTTACGATTCCAGCTGCAAACGTTAAAGACGGAAGCACGATCACCGCTGTTGCAAAGAATAGCACTGATAACACTGCTGAAGGCTCGTCTAGTACTGTTACAGGCACGATTGCGCAGCCTTGAGACGGTGGTAGTGGCGATAGCGGAAGCGGAGACAGTGGTAGTGGCGATGATAGCGGCGATAATGGTAGTGGCGATAGCGGAAGCCACGCCAACAACGCAAACAACGCCAACAACGCAAACAAGAATGGCAGCAATAATCATGGAAACCAATCTCGCAATAGTGGATCTAATAGTGGATTTAGAAGAGGTAAGGGTGCGCTAGGCAATACTGGCGTTGGTGTTGCATTAAGTGCTCTTGCGTCTGCGATGCTTGCTGGCATGGGTGCTGCAGGAAGGGCTGTATCTCGCCGCAAGAAGCGCAACTAGCTAGCACGCGCTAAGTAACTATAAACCAACAAACAAAGGCCTGGAGCGATTGCTCTGGGCCTTTTGTTACCCGCTTTTCTGAATTCTGCAGCTAACCTGCGCGAACGATATTTCCGCACTTTGTACCATATTCCACCTAAATTACGTACAAAACCCGGAAAAAACTTCCGCATTTTGTACTATATTTGACCTAAAAATGGTACAAAAAGCGGAAAACAGATCGTGTCGTTCGCGCAGCCTAAGCGCGCTAACGTCAATGAGTAAAAAAAAACGCGGCAAAATACCGCGAAAACAAACATATTGTGGGTGATATAGGAATCGAACCTATGACCCCTTCCGTGTGAAGGAAGTGCGCTAGCCGCTGCGCCAATCACCCAAAATTTTTTTAATTATGCGTGAAAGGCAATCCTTTCGAGTGGGCGATACAAGGTTCGAACTTGTGACCCCTTCCGTGTCAGGGAAGTGCGCTACCACTGCGCCAACCGCCCAGGTTGTTTATTAAGCTAACACGCTCAATCGAGGTGGGTACGAGAGTCGAACTCATCTATACGGCTTTGCAGGCCGCTGCCTAACCGCTTGGCTAACCCACCACAAGGCCGATAACTCACCAGACCTAGAGCGGACAACGGGACTCGAACCCGCGGTCTCAACCTTGGCAAGGTTGCGCTTTACCAACTAAGCTATGTCCGCAATGCTTTCTCGCTAACTAATGCCAGTCCGAAGCACGAGTAACTACTATACCAGAAATATTTATAAATTCAAGTCCGCCGCCCGTTGGCGTGTCGAATAGCAAACACTGTTAAATTTTCTACCTAACATTCTTTAAAACTCCGTACCCAATCGCCATCCTTCCCCCATTTTCAACATATTCCCTAATATTTTTTTGCAAACTTGTTTCCATCTTGCCACTTTCCATGCCACTTTCCATGTCACTTTCCTTGCGCACTTCCCCACACGCTTCTACATTGTTTTCCTTGCCACAATTTACACCATTTTCACCACGCCCAAAAATCTTGCAATTTTCTCCAAAAACCCAACGCTTATAGTCGTCAGAATACGCAATTCCAAAAACTCGAAACATAGATCTAAATACTCGAATATTCGACTTTTCTGGTAGCAACTTATCTAAAGCAGGATCAAGCAGCCACGATATGCAATAAAAAGTGCAATTCTTTAACTCAGGAATGTACTTATCTATAAACTCATTAGCCAACATAAAACTTATCGTTAAATTTTCTATGCTTAACTTTGCATCAGACGGAATATGCACGCTTACCAGATTTTGCCTTTTGCAAAACTCAAATTCTAATTCACCTAATCTAAATATTTTCATAGAAAGAAGACGTGGAAACCAAAATTCTTCACTAAAAACAAAAGGATACTTGCCAACACGAATCTTCTTAACAAATCTTTTAATAAAACCAAAAGTACTTAAAAAGACTTCATCTTTAATTCCAGCTTGTTCATATCTTCTACGCACCAAAAGAACGCATACCATAAATATTGAAAGAATCCGCATTCCGCTATCATCAGCACAATATTCATTCAATTTTGCAACTGCTAGCTCTTGATTAAACCCGTCATTAAAAAGGTCTTGTATGCAATCCATCAAAACAGAAATATCTATATTTTTAAAAGATTGTACTATTGTGCGCGTTAGGCAATCATCAAAATGCAATTCGTTACACAGATTTTCAACATCTTCTGCAGTCTGCAAAATTAGGTATGACTTTTCATCTTCTTTTAACAAATCACACATTTTTACCTCACAATAAGCCTCACAATAAACTCACAACAAGCCTCACAACAAATCAAAATTAACTTCAAACATCCTTTTCCATGGAAAATCTACATTATTGATTTTCAAAGGAAGCGCTTTTGATAAATTCAACTTGCTATACTCTTTCTGCAACAAGTTTTTAGCTTCGCACTTAGCCCACGCTTCGCATGGCTTTACATCAAAATAATTACCACCATAATTATCAATCCTATTAGCTATATTCCATCGAATATTTGATTGATATAACGCATCTTCGATTATTCTATATGCAATATTTTTCTTTATACTTTTTGAATCAATGCCTAAAATTGCTTGAGATAAAACTGTTCCCAAAGTATTGCAATTTGTATTCCATCCCGCATAACTAATAATTCTGTCTAAAACGTTATTATCATCTAGCAAAGTTAATAATTGCAAATCCCCACCATTTGAATACGCACTATCACATAATGCAACTTTCTTACCAGATTCAACTAGAGTGCAGATATGATTAGTAAAATAATTTAAATTTCTATACGTGTCGTACGTTACATCATGATTAGATACAGAAAATTCTGCTTCTTGCATAACTTTTCCAGGAGCATTAATCATTAAACAAATGTTGTTTAGTCCACTTAAACCACTTAAATCACCTAAATCGCTATCTTCCCAATTTTCTAAAAGCCTTGCTCCACAAGCTAAAACATGAGATTTTAGGCTTTCAAACATAGGCCTATCTTCGTAAGAAGGAACTATTGTTGGCCCTAATATAGACGAATATTCAACACTTATAGCAGGCTTTATTCTATGCGATTTACAAAACGCTCTTGCAAGCAGAGTCATGCCAACTTCATCTGATCCAGGATACATAGCAACTCTACTGTTTAACCTCTTAGAATAAACAGCTGATTGAAGTCTTCTTTGAGATACTGCAGTATATCCGTATGGACTAGAATCGTCTTGTGGAAAAATAAGATAATCAATAGTATTATTTGCTACTAAATCAAGAATTGATATATTAATACCAAGATTTTTATCACGACGATTTTCATAATCATCAATAACATATTGAGGGATATCAAAAGATTCTAACTCTTTCTCCTGCGATTGTGTTAGATCATTGCATCTAATCTTTTTATCACTCAGATATGCTCTTAAATAAAGACTCCTACCATATTCTGCGTAATAATCAGGCTCCTCATCGCTGCTGTTATACGCAGGCGCGCGCATAACAGTGCAAAAAACAAATAAAGTCATATTTGGATTAACTTTTTTGAGCTTTTCTAATACGCGCAGGCGACTTTGCAAACAATCGCTTTGTAAATTATGTACTCTTGAAGGAACCAATCCCCCATACACAAGCATGTCTGCAGATATTATAGCAATATCACATTTTTTGGCATTATCCATCAAGAAATCAACTATTCCATTAATATCTGCAGACTGTTTTTTATTGCCTAATAATTCCAACGGCACATTTACAAGGTCAAAATCACTACTTTTAGCTAAGAGTTCTGGGAACTTATAGTTACAAGGTCGCTCGTCTAATGGAAGAAATAAGACTTTCATTTTAACCTTTCAACCCACCTTCTTGTAATCCTTTGTAAAGATGCTTTTGGAATAAAGCAAAGAATACAACTATAGGAACAAGCGATATTATTGCACCAGCCGCAACTAATCTAGGATCCGTATAGAACGTTCCTTGTAAACGATTCAAGCCAACAGTAAGCGTATATTTATCGTCATCGCTTAATGCAACCAATGGCCACAAGAAGTCGTTGTAGCTTCCAACAAACGACAATATTCCAATAACAGTAAGTGTTCCTTTTACCTGCGGCAATGCTACATACACGAATCTTTGCCAAATATTCGCTCCATCTACTTTTGAAGCTTCTAGTAAATCTTGCGGAACAGATTTAAACGCATTTACCATAAGCAATACGTTTAACGGGCCAATCAAACCAGGCAAAGCCAAACCAAACAGAGTATTCGTTAATCCCATACCTTTTACTAGAAGGAATGTAGAAACAAGAATACCTTCGCATGGCATGATGATTGCTGCAACAAAAAGCAAATAACCGATTTTACTAAACTTAAACTTTAAGCACCCAAAAGCATATCCAGCCATTGAGCATCCGATTATATTCCCCAAAACATTCATTGCTACAACAATCAGGGTATTGCACAAATAGTGAAGTATAGGAACTGTTCTAAATGCTTTTACAAAATTTTGCACTGTAAAATCATGCGGAATCAAATACGGAGGCATTGCAAAAACATTGTCATTAGGGCCCTTAAATGCTAGTGCAATTTCCCATACCAATGGACCAGCTAGCAATATGAACACTAATACAAGAATGCAATATTGAACTATCGTTCCGATTCTAACGCGATGAGTGTTATTAGTTTTCATCTCCAGCACCCCTGTGAACAAATATTTGCTGAATAACTGTTATAAAACCAACAATAATTAACAGAACAACGCTTATTGCACTAGCATAGCCAGTACGAGCACTCAATCCTGTTCCTTCTTGCTGAATCAGCATTGTCATTGTTATGTCTTTTCCGCCTATTCCGCCTGTACCACGAGTAATTACATACACCTCGTTAAACACTCGGAATGCTGCTACAGACGAAAGCATCATTATTAGAGTCATTGTGGATCTAACTCCTGGTACTGTAATGCAGAAGAATTTGCGCATTATTCCAGCTCCGTCTATATCGGCAGCTTCGTACAATGATTTATTTATGTTAGCTAAAGCTGCTAAATAAATAATCATGTAATATCCAAGACCTAACCATATTGTTACAAACATTGCACTAAAAATTGTTAGCCATCTGTCTGTAAGGAATGGCAATGGCCCTGTTACTACGTGAATCATCTGTAGAATGGAATTAACTAATCCCCTTGTATCGAGCAAGTTAGTCCAGATAAGCCCTATTACCACTGCAGACAACACTACTGGGAAGTAGTAGGTTGTTCTAAAGAATCCTATTATTTTTGAATCTTTACTCACTAAAGCAGCAAGTATAAGAGGCAAAATAATCATAAATGGCACAACGCATACTGTGTATAAAGCAGAATTGAAAATAGCAGTTACAAAACGACTATCGCCAAATAGTTTTACGTAATTTGCAAATCCAACATTGTGCCCAGGTATAAGCATTCTAGCGTTTGTAAAAGATCTTAAGATGGTGTTTATAAACGGATAAATGCAAAACAATATAAGTATGATTAAAGCTGGCAGAACAAATAACCAAGATATGCACCCATCTTCGTTAAATTTTTTACGGAAGATGCCCCGAGGGGCAGGAGCCGCATTGCTGCGACTCACTGCCGACTCGGCTTGTGGATTATTCATAGGAGAAATCATTACTTTAACCTGTCGTTTAGTGCAGCAACTGCTTTATCAAGCGCTTCTTTAACTCCCTTTTCTCCTTGAATTGCCTGAGTTAATTCAGGAGATAGATAGTTTACGCCGTCAGTATCGGAAATCTCTGGTGGGAAGTTTGCAACAGTACCATTGTCAATTTCTTCCTTAGCAACTTTAAGAACCTTGCCTTCTATAGTAGATTCGTCAATGCTCTTAAAGAATGGATCATCCATTGCGCCAGCTGCAGAAGGATAAGTATTTGACTTCTTAGAAAACTCAACTTGATTCTTCTTGTTTGTTAAGAAGTTAGCGAGCTTCAAAGCCATTTTCTTATTCTTTGTTTGAGAATTTACTGCCATTAGCATTGGGTTAAGTGTATTCTTCTTGTTTGTTGCCAATGGTGCTACATCAAGTTGCTTATAGACTTGCGGAGCATTTGCCTTAAATGCGGCAACAGAAGAAGTTGAATCAAGCATATACGCTATGTTTCCTTGGAAATATAGTTTCTCTGCGTTAATTATGTTTGCGTTCATTCCATCTTTAGGAATGGCACCCTTCTTATAAAGATCTGCATAATGCTGAATATACTCAACACCCTTGCTAGAGTTAAAGGTAAACTTTGATCTGTCTTTACTCAAGAAGTTAACACCATACTCTTCAAACTGCGAAGGGAATACGTATGGAACAGCAATCATGTAGCTCTTACCACCGCATTTTTCATTAACCGTATTTGCCTGATCGAATAAATCATTGTAGGTTTTTGGCGGCTTATTAATGTCTAGACCGCAGTTAGCAAAAACATCCTTATTCAAATAAGCAACATCAATATTCAAGTACCATGGGAATCCGTAGACTCCTTCGTCAATACCATTGCCCGAGAATTTAGATCCATCCCAAACCTGAGGCAAATAGTCCTTGGCCATTCCTGCAGCTTCTTTACTAAGATTCAGCAACGCTCCAGACTTTGCAAGATTGTATGCTTGCTGTTCATTAACATTTACAATATCTGGCAATTGACCAGCTGCAGCATCCGTAGATAACTTTGAATCATAGTTTTCTGCAGGCTGATCGACCCACTTGACTTTTACTCCAGGATTTTCTTTTTCAAACTCACTAATAAGTTTTGTAAAATATGGAGTGTAAGTATCGTTCTTAAGGTTCCAAGTTTGGAAAGATACTGTAGAAGATTCGGAATTATTTGCAGAAGAACCGCATGCGCATAACGATAGTGCGGCTGCGATTGAGACGCATCCAGCAATAACACCTTTACCAATAGCATTCATAATGTTTCTCCTTTGAAATCAATTTATGTATTAACAGTTACGTATTAGCAATATCTAGTTGGAAAATGTATGTAATTAATTATTTCCCTCCTTTTTTATATCGTCATTGTGATTGCCGATAAGAGCTGCTCCTAACGCACCAAAAAACACCTCTTGATCTGCAATCACTAGACGATTAGATATATTTAATGAGGACAAAAATGGCGATTTTGTCTCAAGTCCACCAATAACTTTTTGTATATCCTTTAATAAAATTGTTCCTATCTTGCTTATGCCACCGCCGATAACAATAATTTTTGGGTCAAAAGTTACTGTGAGCATTTGTATTGTGCTTACAAGCGTGAATATGAATTTATGCCAGACCTTTTCAGCCTTTTCATTTTTATTGGAGACTTCTCTTAGTAACGATGCAATAGGATATCCATTTTTGGTAGGCCACATTTGCGCTAAAGCACTTCCAGATATTATTGTTTCTACACACCCACGCTGACCGCATGGGCACATTGCACCATCTTTATCTGCAACTATGTGCCCTATCTCTCCCGCAATCCCAGTTGAACCGTGGAAAAGCAACCCATTAATAACTACTCCTGCCGAAACACCAGTGCCTAAATTCAAGAACACTAAGCTGCTTGAATTTGCTCCATAATAATGGTATGCACCAAAGGCTGCAGCATTAACATCGTTATCAATGTAGGCATTTATTCCAAATCTATTTAAGATTTCAGATTTGAAATCTAGATTATGCGATCCCAAATTCACCGATTCACATACGCAACCAGTGTTTTGATTCACTAATCCAGGTACTCCAATACCGATACTTAAATCAACTTCCTTTCCATATATATTATTAACTTGCTTAATCACTTTTGATATGAGATTACACACCTCATCAACGATTTCTTTTTCTCCTTGATGAGTAGACACTTGAGAATACGCAATAGGCTTATTGTGCGTGTCGAAAGCTGCACACAGCACCTTTGTGCCACCAACATCTACACCTATACGTATTGGCGAATCAAGTGCCATAATAAACTCCTTACAATTACCTCTACCTTGAAGTAAAGTCCATATTTATTGGATTAAGTACAATTATTGCACTAAAAAATAAAAAAGCAATACCATTTATAATATTTATCAAAAAACATTGAAAATAAAGGCGTTTCGCAATATAACTTATTAATACAAAAAACGTAAATTCAAAAAAATAATTTCTAAAAACATCTTTTAGTATATGTTCCAAACTATATATTTATCTGATAATATGTAACATATAAAAATAAAAGGGCTTGAAGATGGGATGCAATATGGAAGATACCCAAATACCCCAGTCGATGATAAATCAGCTGATGACGGTTTCTCAAAAAACACTACCCGCAGATGCAAGAATAAATAATAGAATGTTAGTATTCAATTATTTATTCCCAAAGCAAATACTCTCTAGAGCAATGCTTGTAAGAAAGACCGAACTTTCAAAAGCATCAATCTCTACCGTTGTATCCGAAATGCTAGATGACCACATGCTTATAGAAAGTGGGCATGAATCAAAAATAGAACGTGGTAAAAGAGGAACATTACTAGAAGTTGATGCAACTTATTGGAATATTATAGCTATTGACATTTCTCAGCCATGCTTAATACAAGGCGCAATCCTCAACCTATGCGGAGATATATTAAAACGATCAGAAATATCACTATACAAAAACACAGATGTTAGCGCAGACAAAATAGTTGAATTGTGCAAAACTCTTATAAAGCAATCAAACAATAATATATTAGGGATAGGCATTGCTGTTCCTGGAATTGTAGACAACAACGGAAAAGTTATACGTTCATTAAATCTTAAGTGGGAAAATATAAATCTTAAAGAAGAATTAAACAAATATTTTGACTGCCCTATTATTATTGACCACGATACAAATAGCGCACTTCTAGCAGAAAGATTTTTCGGCAACGGAGTATCAAACACTATATTTATACAATTATCACTAGGCGTTGGAGCATCTATATTAATAAATGACGCAATAATTACTGGCATAAACAATTCTGCAGGAGAAATCGGTCATATAACCGTTGACCCTAATGGTCCAACTTGCACATGTGGAAAAAAGGGATGTTTAGAAACATATATATCTGCAGAAATATTGCATAAAAAAATGTTCACATCTAATCAAGCAAGAATAGACATACTAACAGAAGCTGGACATTATTTAGGAAAAGCTCTTACAACAACTATTAATCTTTTAGACTTAACAGATGTTGTTATTTATGGACCATCCGACATTGTAAACAAAGTCTTTATAAGCGCCACGGAAGAAGCCATACAAGAGTACGGCCCTTATAATCCAAAACATTCGTGCACAGTAAGACGCTGTACGTGTAATAACGACATAACTCTTATTGGAGAATGCATTTCTGTTATTCAAAACAGAATTATGCATCTTTAATATACGAAAATATACCAATATTCACCAATAAAAATCTTTAATCATATTGTATGTATTAAAAGATAAAACTTAAACAAAAATAGCAAAGAAGCATTAATCATGGATATAAAAGAATCAACAATCATACTTGTGCCTTATCCACAAAAATTAAAAATTACAGGAAATGACTCCATAACTCTTCCAGAGTCAAGCTATATTAGTTTCAAAAATATTAAACCAGATACAAGAATTACTACTGCTGGAAAACAGTTATGCGTAGACTTAAAAAATCAATTTAATTTTGATTGGAATGTTAGCTACGGGGATGGCTATAAAAGCGCCATAAATGTATCAATAAACAAAGATCTTTGCGCACAAGAATATAAAATTTATACGTCATTAGCAAATAATCAACCAAGAACAAATCGTGCAATAATCACTGTAGAAGCTAAAGACATTCAGAGTATTTGTTTTGCAATACAAACTATAAGACAGTTAATTAAACAATTTGGAACAAGTATGCCTTTAATAGAAATTGAAGACTTTCCAAAAATACCAGTCAGAGCATACTCTTACGACGTTTCAAGAGGTAGAATACCTAAGCTTTCTTGGCTAAAGATTTTGGTAGATCAATTGTGCTTATACAAATATAACCAACTACAGCTTTATGTTGAGCATACTATTGATTTAGAAAATACTATTGAATCGTGGATTAAGCATACTCCACTTACATGCAGTGAAATTATTGAACTAGACGAATATTGCTACAACCGAGGAATTGAGCTTGTTCCTACTATGGCAACTTTTGGTCATATGTACGAAGTTTTAAGAAGTACGTCTTATAAAAATCTTGGCGAATTCCCTAGCCAATCACAAAGGCCGTTTAGCTTTGTAGAAAGAATGCTGCATCACACATTTAATCCTGTAAACCCACAAACAATACCATTCATAAGTAAAAGAATTAAAGATTATGCAGCATTATTTAGATCAAATAAATTCAACATTGGTGCAGATGAAACCTTTGATCTTGGCTGCGGAGAAAGCAAAGAAATTGCGCAAAAAGATGGCGTAGCAAACCTATATTCATCTTACGTTCAAAAATTATGCAATACGTTACAAGAAATAGGATCACAGCCAATAATGTATGCAGATATTGCATTAAAACATCCAAATATGTTATGCGCCATTCCAAAAAATGTTATTTTTGCAAACTGGAATTATGCAGCAAACGTTACAGAAGATAGTGTTAAATTAATACATAATCAAAACGCACAGCAATACGTATGCCCTGGAACACAAACATGGAATAGGCTAATACCAGATTTTGATTGTGCAATTAGCAACATATCTAAAATGTGTAAATATGCTCACAAAAATAACGCTTATGGATTATTACTCACAGACTGGGGAGATTATGGTCATATAAATGACCCAATTCTCTCTTTGCCTTATTTGATTATGACTGCTCAATACTCATGGGGATCTAGCAAGATAAGTAAAAACAATGTAGAACACGATTTTACAGATATCAATTCGCTAAATACCTTATTAAAAGATATAAGCAATATTCTTACCGATAATGTTTGCCCTCAATTATGCAATATTCTTCAAGAAGCATCACACTCACAAGCATTTAGCTGGTCAGACGCGGTGCAATTTAAAGAGCTTGATGATAATGGCGATTCAAACAAAGATGTTTTATTCTTATTAGGATTCAAAAAAGACATATCTCTAAAAGAAGCAAGAAAACAGTTTTTGACTGATAGAAATCAACAAATATTAAATGCAGAAAAATACAACAACACATTGTACAAATGCATAAATGATCTTTATAAAACGTACTCTTGCTACAAATGCTACACACTCAAAGAAAGAATAAATAAAGACTTTATAAACACAACAATTTTAAGTATTCAAGGCCAGCAAATACTTAATAGCCTTGGATTGTATATTCTTAACGCAAGCGCAGAATATTCAAATAGCAGCAATAAAATAAGCAAAGACCAAGTAGCTTACTTTGTACAGACTATAAACAATTGGTTTGTTCAATATGCAAATAGGTGGAATTCTATAGGAAAATCTGCAGACTTGTACAGGATTCGACAAGTTTTTGATTGGCACATAGATTGGCTGTTAAAAAATTCCAATTAAATATATTACTTTTTATTACTGTTTATTATCCGATGACTATTTTACGAAAATTATAAATACAAGATGAAGGCTTTTATGAATAACACAAACTGCTCAATCAACGAACAAGCAATTCTAGACTCTGGATTAAAAATATCTAACATATTCGATGTAAAACATAGAGTTTTAGGAAGATATAATAATGTAAAAAATCCTTGTGGAAACAAAAAATACTATTCAACTTATTGGACTGGAAGCGGCGTTGAATTTTTGTATTCAGGAAACTCACTAAAACTTGTAATTGAGTCATCTTACACACAATATGAACCTTGGGTAAGCGTAGACATAGATGGGTGCCAAATAAGCAAACAAGCACTTAACAATGGCATTAACTTAATACAATTATCTAACGATTTAGAAGATAACAAATATCATAAAATACGTTTGCTAAAAGAAACACAGTTTATGCACGAAGACCCAACCCAAACTTTTGTTATAGAAAAAGTCATATATGATGGAACTTTTAGGAATCCAGAAAAACCATCTTTAACTCTTGAATTTATAGGAGACAGTATAACAAGCGCAGAAGGAGCATGCGCGAATGCGAGTATACAGAAATATTGCTCTGCCATTTTTAGCGCTTGGAATGGATACCCTAGAATAGTGTCAGACGCCTTAAATGCAGATTTTAGCGTAATATCTCAAGCAGGCTGGGGAATAGTTTGCAACTGCGAAAATAATCCTAATTGCACATTAACAAATATATACTCAAAAATTTGTAAACCTGCTCAAGGGAGAAACATTGAATTTGGTTGCAACGATAGCTATAAACCAGTAATCAACACTGATTTTATTGTTATAAATCTTGGAACAAACGACGCCACAGCTTGCCTTGCAAACGAGTGGGAAGACCCGAAAACGCATAAAAAATTCAAGTTAAGTTTAGATAAAAATGCTCTAAACTCAAGCGAAAATGACTTCTTAGATAATGAGTCTGCAAAGATAGTTAAAAACGGCGTAAATAACCTATTAGAAACAGTTAGAAAGATTAACCCAGACTCAACAATAATTTGGTGCTATGGGATGCTTGGAAATAGGCTGGAGAATCTTATTAAACAATCCATTAATGATTTCTGCAATAAAACGAGCGACAAGAAAATATTCTATATTGAATTACAAAATACTAGCGATAATAATCTTGGCGCATGCAGTCACCCTGGAAAAATAGCACATAAAAATGCTGCGCAAATCTTAATCAATAAAATAAAACAGTTGATGTAAAGGATGACAATCAAAAAAGAAAGTATGCATTACACAAAACTGTAGTGTGATTGCGCGACGAATTACCTTTTCGCTTAAAGCGTAGCGCGAATCGACGATTTCGAGCTGCATAATGCGCGAGAAATCACCTCGATTCGCTGAGCCGCTCAAACGTAAAGTCCAGTGGACTTTACGTGCGGCGAAGACGTTAGCGCGCTTAGACCGCGCGAACAATTACTTGCATGAGAACTTAAAGCGTAGCGCAAGGCAGGTCATCGCGCAAACGCACTACATGAAACCGCAAATCTTCCGCATTTTGTAGTTATAATCAGCGCATTAAACAACAAAATAAAAGCCGCAACGGAAAATCCACTGCGGCTTTTATTGCTTATAAACCTTTCTAAAATTTTCAACAATGCCTAATACTCTGCAATTTAACAATTACAGTTAAATACGGCAATAAATAATTTATTTACTAAAATACCTGACTACAATACCTGACTCTACTACGCCTCATCTTTCTCAACGTGCGAATGGCTATAAATCATCTTCATAGAGAAGATGAAAATAACCATAGCTGCAAGAACGATAATTCCGCCTATCATAAACACGTTTGCATATGTGGAAGCAAGGCCGCTTGCTGTTCCAAACATAGATCCTCCGCTCATCGAGCCATTGGCCATAAGCTGTCCGAATAACGATACACCAATCGAACCAGTAATAGCTTGAAGCAAATCATTAAATCCTAAAGCTCTACCAGATTCTTCAGGTTCTACTGTCAAAGTTGCAGTATCAACAATTGGCTGGTAGAAGAATGAAGTGCCAAAGTAGTAGATGCACGGAGCAACAGCAAGCGCCCAAATCTGACCTGCAGGAATCAAAATAGCTATTGCAATCAAGCCGCATCCCATGCACGCAAGAGCAAGAATTACCGAAGCTTTGCGTCCAATCTTTTGAATAATAGGACCAGCAACAAATCCCATAATCGCAGCTAAGATGATTGACCAAACAAGCCAATTAGACACTTGGGAAGAATCAATCTTATAAACATTTAATCCAATAGCATTGCATCCTGCATTCAAAGTGTAGCTAAAGAAGTATCCAACAAAGATTACAACCATAGTCATTGCAAATGCTGGATTTGTAAGCATCTTAGGTGTAATGAATGGGTTCTTAGCCTTATTTATATAAACAACAAATGCGATTAACGTCACCACGCAAGCAGCAAGCCAGAAATAATTCATATCTGTAAAGAACATAGTTACAGATGCTGCAAATAGACCTATAAGCGCAAAGCCAATAACATCAATCCTTGCGCCCTTGCAATGTTCATCTGGCAGATTCTTACGCAATACTGGCAGCAAGAACACTGCCAACACGCCAATGCCAAACAGAATTCTCCAATCAACTAGGGTCATATATCCTGCAAGGAACACACCTAAAGCGGCAGCAGCACGGAATACTGCAACAAATATTCCGTACCAAATAACTCGCTTCTTCTTTTCTACATACTTAGAAACCAGCACCAAGAATATAGAGCCAGAAACTTGCCATCCAGCAGATTGTAAAATCCTAGCAATAATTACAATCCAAATATTAAGATGACCAAAGCATCCAAGAACCGATGCAGCAACAAACACAACAGTTCCTAATGTCATCATCTTCTTTAGCGACACAAAATCACCAAGCGAACCATAAATAACGCACACAATACCCAAGACAATTCCTGGCAAAGACGTGATCAATGGAGCAAGGTTTGCTTGTTTTAGCTGGTCTCCAATATTTACGTAAATCATTCCAAAAGCCTGCTGCTGCAATACGCCAAGAGTAAAAATAGCGAGCACAACAGGAATTGCAACTTTTGCCATTTTATTCATTTTTGCGAACTCTTCAGTTCCCTCTTCAGGAACTGGAATGCCATTAGTTCGCTCACTGACTTCAACTTTAGTCATGGCTATTCCTTTCTTCTATTCTTCCAATTAAATGGAATATTTTTGCCACGCCTATATTTTTGACGCAGCATCGCTGGCACAAATCTTCATTTGACTTATGTCAACAACATTTACTTATAAATCAGCTAAATCAGCAATAACCCACTAAAAAACGAATTTTCTAACAGATTTCCCTATGCATAGAAAGCTGATATATTTTTTTACAATCATCTGGATTTAGCCTTGCAACGGAACCTATAGAATTATCTTCACCAAAGAACTCAATTTGACTCAGCATCTTATCGATTCCATCTTTCGGCAAACCAGCATCTTCAAAACTCGTCGGCATACCTAAGGATTTGAAAAACTTTTCAGTTTCCAAAATTCCCTTATTTACTAAATAAGATTCACTATCTACAGTGCTAACATTTGCTTCAGTAGAAATGCCAAACACTTCTTTTGCGTATCTAGCAAATCTCTTAGCATTCTTGCTAGAAGCAACCTTCATCCATGAACACATGATTATAGATAATGTTGCACCATGAGGAGTGTTATATAGAGCACTAATCTCATTCGCTAACGTATGCGTAGACCAATCTTCATTGCGACCAATACTAAAAGTATTATTCTGAGCAATTGTTGAAATCCACATAATCTGCGCACGCAAATCATAGTTTTCCAGATTTTCCAAACAGCGCGGACCTATGGAAATTAGAGTGCGCAGAACGCCCTCGCACATTGAATCCACTACCCCGAAATCGTTATCATCGCTAAAATATCTTTCGCAAATATGACTAAACATGTCTACTATTCCGCATGCTGTTGGATATGCTGGAACGCTAAGAGTTAGCTCTGGATTCATAAAAGCGACAACAGGTCTGACTATTGTATTAGATATAAGCAGCTTAAGATGCTCAGAGTCATTATTTATAACCACTACTTTGCTTGATTCGCTACCCGACGCAGGCAAAGTAAGCACAGAAAACACTGGCAAACTAGACTTTACTTTCGCAAACCCAGTAAAATAATCCCATACATCACAATTACCAGCAGCTCCAATACCTATAGCTTTAGAAGAATCAATTACCGAACCACCTCCAATTGCAACGATGCCATCAATGCAATTATTTTTTACAACTTCAATACCTTTTCTAACTAGCGATAGCTTCGGATTTGGCTCAACTCCACCAAGATCAACAAAATCAATATTGTATTTATGCAAACTATTTTTAATATCAAAAAGAATATGTGAAAGGTATTCTCCCCCATCATAATGAAGAAGAACCTTAGATATACCTCTATCTTTTAATTCTTTTCCAACTTTACATTGAGCATTCCTGCCAAACACAAACTTAGTTCCAATGCAAAGATCAAAATTATTAATCATGATTACCGAACCTCCAGCAAAGAGTTTCTTTCTTCATTTGCAATATCAGAAGAAAATAGAACTGAAGAAATGTCATTTACGCAATTAGCTAAATACTTTGGCCTGGCCAACTTCAATGCAGAGATTTCACCGTCTCCATAAGATACAGCAATACAATCAACACAATTTTCTCTAGAAGACTCAACGTCGCTATAGGAATCTCCAATATATACACAATCAAAAGGGCTAATATTATATTTACTAATCATTAAAGAAATCATTTCTTTCTTGCTCATATAAACTTTCGATTCAGAATACAAAGAATCTGGAGAAATCCAACTGTCGAATAGCTCAATCCATTTTTTTATATTCAAAATCTTTTCCAATGCATCCAATGGCTTATTCGTAACTATTGCATTTATTACTCCGCATTTTTTAAGTTTCAAAATAAGCCGAGCAATACCCGCATACATGTGCGTACTATGAAAATTATTTAAATTCCTATAATGATTACTAATATCTGAATCGAATTTTTTATAAAATTCAAATCCAGGATATGGGATGAGGTACTTAAATATTTCTAATGTTGACTTACTCAAATTAGAACTATTAGATATAAATCCTTCAGGAAGCTTAGACCCACAAGCACATGCGGCATAGTTTATGGAACGCCACACGTCTTCGCTTGTACTGGCTATGGTTCCATCAAAATCCCAAAGGATTAATTTATACCTCATCCCAAGCCCTTTCTTTATAGATTGTTAATAATGAACAATGTTTCTAAATAGCGTTTCTTAATACTGTTTCTAAAACTAAATTAGTTATAACTTTCAAGAGTCTTGTAAAGCATATCTACAAATCCAGGGAAATCTAGCTCAAGAGCTGCTTCTGCGTTGGGTTCCTTACCTCTTGGCTCCATAGTTGGAGTACGCTCTAAATCAACAGCTGGATTTTCGCCACGTAGATGTCTGTAATCACATACAGTCATTCCTCTTGTTAGCTTTCCATCAAGCTCAACGTCAATATGCATTGGCACAGCCTTAATAAGTTCAGGGAAAGCAACCCATGTTACAGCACAAGCATCATGCATTGTTGCGCCTGTTAGATTTGTTTCTTCAGCACATGTTCCTATAAAGAATTCAGTTAAATCAGCAGCTAACATTGCTGCTTTTGTTCCAATTTGCCTAAATTTAGCAACATGCTCTGCTTTAAGATCGCATTGACGAGTTAAATTAATTCCAGTCATTTTTACATGAATTCCAGAATTAAACACTCTAGATGCTGCTTCTGGATCAACAAAAATATTGAATTCTGCCGATGGAGTCCAATTTCCAAAAGTAACAGACCCACCCATGATGCATATTTCTTTGACTCTATCAACAATTCTAGGTTCTCTATTTATTGCAGATGCTATGTTTGTTAGCGGACCTGTAGCTATAAGAGTTACATCATCTGTGCTCATAACTGTGTCAACAATAAAATCTACAGCATGCTTATTCTGTGGCTTATGAACAGGATCTGGAAGAACTGGACCATCTAAACCAGTAACACCATGGAATTGAGGCGCAGTAACAAGAGGCGCAACCATAGGACAGCTATGCCCAGGGTAAACACCAATATTATCTGCCTCGCCTAAAACTTCAAGAATTTTAATTGCATTAGTCGTCACATTTTCTAATGGGCTATTGCCGCCAATTGTTGTAATTCCTAGAACATTAAGATGCTTAACAGCAATCATTATTCCAAATGCATCATCATGACCTGGATCACAATCCAAAATTACTTTCTTTTTATTACTCATTATTAATGACTTCCTTATCATATTGTTTGGTAACTTATTATTTATTGCATTATTTATTAATCAATAACCTCAATTGTTATTTGAAAGTTTTTACATCATAATGCAACAAAAATTCATTAATTTGATTGATATTAGGAGAATTCCTAGCACCTTTATGCGCTACTGAATACGCAGCAACAGCATTCCCATACAGTAAGGATCGTTCAATATTAGAACAATCCAACATAGATTTTATGTAACCAGCGTTATAAATATCGCCAGCACCTATAGTATCTACAACATCAACATTGAACGGCGGAGCAGATATAACGCTACTATTCTTAAATCCTATAGAGCCGTTTGCACCATCTCTTGCAACAACTGTACGTCCATTAACAGATAAATCTTTTGCATTATTTTCCCATGTATCATCTCCTAAATAAGAAAACTCGTCTGGACCAGAACCCAATAAATGAGTTACATATGGCATTATTCCCATCAAAGCATCATAAAAATCAGGATTTAATACGCCATTATCAACTCGTAAATTCAGATCGAATGAAGTGGGAATTCCGAAATTATAAGCCTCTCTAAATATGCGCGTAATAGAATCTCTTGCAGAAGTGTTATACACAAGGCACATACCAGAAGAATGAATCCAATCAGAGTTTCTAACAGCATTCATAATGCGATCATCAAGATCTAGCACCTTAAAGGATTGGCTCTCTCTTGGCCAACCCCACAAATACCTTTCACCAAACTCATCTACAAACGCAAACACCCCAACGGTATTTAACTCAGCATGCGTGCGCAAATAGGTTGTGTCAACGCCTTCCTTAGCAAAATCATCTAAAACAAAACGACCATATTGGTCATTCCCTATGGAACCAACAAAAGATGTATTAACTGCTAATCTAGAAAGCGCAACAGCAGTATTGGCAGAAGTACCTCCACCTTGAATAGATACATCAGGATACTTAACAATAGTTCTTTGCTCATTCAAAAATCGCGGATAAGGAACTATAATATCTACATTTGCATCGCCAACAACAATAACATTATGCATTTAACGCCGCCTTAATAAAAGCTTCCACTTTTACAGGATCCTTACATCTCAACGTATTTGCACGCTCGTCTTTGTAATTTGTAAGACTAAATGAGTCAACACCATACGGGTTAGTATCATGAATCGCATCAGCAACATTAGAAGCATCAAGGCCTCCAGCAATAATGCATTTAACAGATGTAGAGTCAATAATCTCCTTATCGATAGACCTATCGTGCTCAATTCCAGTTGCGCCTATGTCGTTAGCATCTGGCGATTTTGTGTCTATTAAAAAGAAGTCGGAAACTTTTTCATAATCTTTAACATATTGGAGAACTTTTTGCTCTTCTAAAGGAACGCCTTTAAGAACAGGTATAGCTTGCATAATAAGAAGCTCAGGAAACCTACTTTTTAACTCACCAACTTGTTCAGGAGTTATACCTTCTATGTTTCCAGATAAATGCAAAACATCTGGCATTGCTAAATTTAAGTCTTCACTAATTTCGTCTATATTCTCCGAACACGTTAAGCCAATTCTTACGGCACCTGGTTGTACACCATTAAAAATCTCTTTTGCTTGCGAGCAAGACAACTGACCTGGAGTATGTTGAATATGCCCATAGCTTACGCCAATATGCTTAGCGCCAAGACTTACAACCATACGCGCATCTTCCACAGTCCTAATTCCATAAATTTGTACAATAACGTCAGCCATATTATTCACCTTTCACTGTTAAACAATTCAACAAACGCTGGCACAGTAAATGGAGTGCCATTCATACCAACTTTTTGCGCAACTCTTGTAATCGGTGGAGGAGTTACAAAAGATAATCGCAAGATATCCGTTTGAGAAAACACCTTCTCTGCTGGCCCATCTAACAAAACTCTTCCAGACTGCATAACAATTATTCGACTAAAATTCTCCGTAACAAACTTCATGTCATGCGATATTGTTATGCACAATTTTCCTTGAGATTGCAGCGTCTTTATAATCTTCTTAAGACGTAGATTTCCTAAAACATCTTGACCACATGTAGGCTCATCAAAAATAATGACTTTTGGATCCATCATAAGTATTGAGCCAATAGTGCAGAATTTTTTCTCTGTTAAAGATAGGTCAAAAGGATGGATATCTAACTTATTGTTAAGACCAACAAGATTTGACACTAATTCCATGCGTTCTTCGATTAATTTTGAATCCATTTTTATTTGTTCTGGACCAAACGAAAATTCTTTACGAACGCTCTCTAAAAACAGCTGGTCATCTGGATTTTGGAATACATACCCAACTTCGCAAGCCCATTCAGAGGTATCTTTAGTATCAACATTTATCCCATCAATTAAGACTTTGCCCGAAGTTGCTTTAAGAATACCGTTAAAATGCTTAACAAGCGTTGTTTTACCAGCGCCATTTTGACCAATTATTGCAACAGGCTCGTTGCCGCTAATGCTAAAAGAAACACCATCAAGCGCTTTGTGCCCCGATTTATATTCGTGCACAAGATTTATAACATCTAACTTCATGAGTTAACCTCACTTTTATTAGAACGTATGCTACTTTTAACAAGATCAACTGCCTGATTCTCGGCGATAGGAATTTTAGTCACATTTACTCCGCAATTAGCAATAGCAAAACCGAGTTTTACGTAATCTGGAGGTTCAATTCCGTGATTAGTAATATCTGGATTTGTAAATACTTCATAAGGCGATCCACTTGTAAAAACTTCGCCATTATCCAGCACCATAACAGTATCAGCGCACCTTGCAACGCGCTCCATATCGTGATCAACCATAATCACAGTTACGCCACTATTATTAAGACGTTTTACAATGTCAAAAATATCCTCGCTGCCAAGTGGATCAAGTTGTGTTGTACACTCATCTAAAACCAAAATCTTAGGTTCCATAATAAAAGTTGACCCAAATGCAACTCTTTGAATCTGTCCACCCGAAAGCTCAAGAGGATTTCGGTCTAAAATATCACTTATACGCATTAATTCTGCAACTTGAATAACTTTTTCAGTCATCTCCTTACGAGCAACACCTTGATTACATAATCCATATGCAAGCTCTTCTGCAACAGTGCCCGAAGTGTAGCTAAGTTGATTAAACGGATTTTGAAATACTAGACCGATTGTTTTAGAAAGTTTAGCTACACTAGAAGAAGAAACATCATTGCCGTCAACAACCACTTTCCCACGCGATTTGCCAACAAAATAATGCGGTATTAAACCAACTAATGCATTACATAATGTTGATTTACCAGATCCGTTAGCGCCTATGATACATAAAAAGCTTCCCTCTTTAACATCAAAACTTATATGCTTTAATGCACTTTTCTTACTACCGCTGTATCTATATGAAAAATCTTTTACGGAGAGAATATTATTCATTTTAGACCCCCATAATAAGGAATAATTCCAACATAGAAACAGGTAGACAGAACTAAAGAGATAGCAAGAATCAGTAATAACATGTAAGTCAAAACTGAGTCACAAACTCTCCATTGGACTTCTACTATGCTTGTTCTTTTTACTCCACTTACACCAAAGCCACGCGTTTCTAATGTCATTCCTCGCTCTTGAGCATCAGTCAAAGAGCTTAAAACAACGGGCCCAAGTAAAGGTATTAGCGCACGCAATCTGCCAATCGCACTTCCAGACATTTTTAACCCTCTAGCGCTTTGAGCCTGGCTAATAACAGACATTCGTCTTTGCATTTGCGGAACAACATTTAAGCTTGCTAAAACTAAGTAACCTATTTTTGCAGGAAGACCTATACCAGTTAAAGCAGCGACCATACTGCCTATATAAGTAGTTTTATTCATAATGTAAAAACTGCCCAAAAATACTAGAACAGTAACTACTACTCTTCCCGCATAAATCATTCCTTCGAGACCAAGTTTTGCAAATCCAAAATCCGCTATAAAGGTTTTATTACTGGGACTATATAGCCCTTGTATAAACATAAGCATTAATGTCATTGGTATTCCAAAGCCAAACATAAGTTTTACATATGGAACAACAATCCTTGCAATAATTGCTACAACAAAAAGAACTACAATAAATGCAATTCCTAGACAAGGATCTGGCCATGCCATAGATGAGATTCCTAAAGTAAAAATAGCAATTATTTTTGTTATAGGATTCAGCATAGAAACAGGATTATTATCGCAACGCTGCCATGTTAAACAACTTTTATTATCACTCATTGCAACATAACTCCCTCGTTAAACTTATGAAACCATAAAACCATGAAGCTGATTCAAGATTGTTAAATCAGCTTCTTCGCCAAAAAACTAATTAATCAACAGAATCTTCATCATATTCATCTGATTCATCAGAATTATCCGAATCATCTGAATTGCCTGCAGCATATTGACTTAAGAACCTCTTAGGCACCTTTTTAACAATAAAGTAGGCAACAGCAACAGCAATTCCCTTATCTAATAGGTTCTCAATAATTGATGATGAAAATACAGAAGCAAAAATATTTTTCATTGCTACAACAAGCGTTGCAGTAAGCACCGAGGTTCCATTAATGCCAGTTGCTCCACTAAAAACAAATACTGTTATAAGTGATGCAGAAACGGCGTTTACTAAGGTTACAACAACCCAAACAATTAGAACACCCCACCACTTTTTGAATAAACCTGCCTTAACCATATAACCAACAACAAGACCACATAAAACGCTAACTACCGCATAAGGTAAATTAACTGGATTTGCCACCAATGCTAAAAATACATTTGTTAAGAACCCAGTTAAGGCAGCAACCCACGGCCCCGATAAGCAGGCAACTACCATAGTTCCAATCATATCTAGAAACAGAGGGAGCTTTAGCGTTGAGCATAGAGTACCGCCAATAAGATTTATACCTACTGCAATAGGAATCAAAACTAACGATTTAGTTGAGAATTGATTCTTAATATTCTCAATAAATAATAGCTTCTTTGCCATCATGCACCACCCTTCAACAAAATGTTGATAAGTCTTGCAAAGTTGTTAATTCTTTCAAAATTTCAACAAAACAACACTGTATGAAAATTGTTTCCTAAACAGTTTTCATAATTCATCTTAGAATAATAAATACTTATTGTCAATAATGCACAGTTATGAATAAACTATATCTTTGAAGACAAAAAAGAAGGAATCAAATGAACATTAAAGACATAGCTCGATTATCCAAAGTTTCAGCATCAACTGTGTCAAAAATTGTTAACAGTAAAGATGATTCAATCAGTTCTGAAACTCGCGAGCGCGTCTTATCTGTAATACGACAATATCACTACACTCCATATGCAAAAATATCGTCGCAATCAAAAACTTGGCATATTGCAGTAATTCTTAGATCTTCAATATCTTTTGACACAACTTTAGACGGAATAATACAAACAGCACAACAATCAGGCTATGGAACAGTAGTTTTCAATAGCTATTCAAACATAGAACAAGAAAGTAAAAATATAAGCGCGCTTAGCAAACACAAAATCGACGGTGTTATATGGGAGCCAGTAAGCAAAGAAAGCTTTAATAAATTAAAAGGAATTGAACACGAGATACCATGGCTAACTATTGGATCAATAGGAGGCGACGAATCACTATTATTGCCCTATTCAGATGCGGCATATAAACTGACGGAACAACTAATATCGCATGGCCACACATCAATAGGATGCTTAATGACAGATGGAAGAAGAACAAAAGATTTTCTTAACGGATTCAAATCATGC
This sequence comes from Gardnerella sp. c17Ua_118, assembly GCF_055804255.1. Lineage (NCBI taxonomy): Bacteria > Bacillati > Actinomycetota > Actinomycetes > Bifidobacteriales > Bifidobacteriaceae > Gardnerella > Gardnerella sp. c17Ua_118. Next base: position 1,500,560 of record NZ_JANUYT010000001.1, on the reverse strand, counting down.
TTATTTGACCATCACCTAGATTTTGACGAAAGCAGAATATTTTTTGACCTCAACGACAAGTTAGTAGAAAAAATAAGCGATCACTCTATTACTGCGCTCGTGTCTTCTCATTATAGAAAAGCTTTAGAATTTCAACAGTTAATGACTTCTCTAAATAGAAGCATTCCCGAGGACGTTTCACTCGTATCCATAAAAAACGACACAAACGAACAGCCTATACTGGCAAAAAACTCTGAAATATCTACATATACAATCCGCAACGCTGATTTTGGGTCATACTTGTGCAGCAAGCTTATAAACGAAATAGAAAAAAGACATGAATCAAAGACTTCTTTCGTTCAAGAATTCCATCTGGACAATACAAGAACTATAGGATCACCGTCTCAGCTAAGAAAACAAAAGATAACAATTATAGGATCTATTAACCTAGACACATGCCTATCTGTGCAAAATTTGCCAAGTAAAAATGAAAGCATTAATGTTCAAACTTCTAAAACTTATCCAAACGGTAGCGCAATAAACCAAGCTATAGCAGTATCTAATCTTGGCCAACGTGTAACCCTAATAGGAAATGTTGGATACGACTTGGATGCAGACAAAATATATAAAACACTTTCACAATGGGCAATAGATTCATCTGGCGTAATACGCAAACATGAATCTCACACTGGAAAAGCGTACACATTAGTAGACGCTTGCGGAGATTCAATAACATCTGTAATATCTGGCGCAAATAGCACATTAAATCAATCAAACATACAAGATAGAGCTAATTTGTTTGAAAACACAGCATATTGCATAATTCAATCAGATATACCTGTCGATGCAATAATATCTGCGTGCAAAATCGCTAAAAAAGCTGGTGCAAAAATCATATTCAATCATGTTTCATCCGAAAACATACCGAAAGAAATAATAGATAAAATAGATATTTTATTTACGAATATAGATAGTAAAAGCACTGATCGAATTGAGGAAATAGCAAAAGAAAAGTCCTCATATTTTATAAATAAAGGCGTAAAAACAGTAATTATAAATATGCTGCATAAAGGATACTTACTATCTGATTACAAAGAAGAAAAAATAGTAAATAGCAACGAACCCAACATCGAGAAGTATAGCAACTGCAGTGATGCTTTTGTATCAGCACTAGCAGCATATATGCTATATGGTTACACTACAAACCAAGCAGCAGAAATTGCGGCCTACGCTGCAAATTATTCGAATTCTAGAGAAGAGATAACACCATCTTTTATAGACAAATATACTTTAGAAACAAGTATAACTATGCCTAAAAGCAGTTTGATAAACCAGTAGACGCTTTTTGTAGTTATAATCAGCGCATTGAGCAACAAAACACGTAAAAGAAAAAGGCTTGTTAGAAACCTAACAAGCCTTTAAAACTAAAGAACAGAATCCCGTCCCTAGCGGAAAACCATCTCTAGCAACAAGCATTAAGCACCCGCAAGCAGAATAAAGAACCTACACGGTAAGAAAAGGAAATTTCGGCAAACCGAGCAAACTCTAAACCCCGCGTGCAAGCTGCAGCACACAAAACACGCGCCGCCGCCTAACGCAAGCCTATTTCAAGCGCGCACCAGCGAACACCAGTGCGCGCGCAATGCTTAGTGACGAGCCTTGCGAACAGCAGCACCCATGCCAGCAAGCATAGTGGCAGCCAAAGCAGTCAAAGTTACGCCAACACCAGTACCAGTGTGGGTGTTACCGCGCTTGTCCTTGTCCTTCTTGTTCTCAACCTCAGTCTTAGCACCAGCCTTACCAGCAGCACCGTTTGCGCCAGCAGCTGGAGCACCTGGCTTACCTGGCTGGCCAGCTGGAGCACCAGGAGCAACGAATGGATCAGAAGAGCCTACAAAACCAACACCATACTGGAAGTCACTACGAAGCAACTTAGCAGTCTCTGGAGCAACAAAACCAAGAACCAAAGACTCCTTATGATTCTTAGCATCACCATACGCTTTCTCGTAAGCTCCGAAAGCCACATCATACTTGCCGAAAGCCTCATCATACTTGCCCTTGGCGTCGCTAACCTTGCCCTCAAGCTTAGATACAGCAGCGTCAGCATCTTCCTTAGCCTTCTGCAAGCGACCAAGTGTAGCCGCATCACGCTTAGACATATCATCGGAATGCTCATTCTGGAAATCAGTATAAGCCTTCAAAGCAGCAGAAGCCTTAGCCTTAGCAGCCTTCAACTCACCGTCAAGCTTGTTAGCCTTAGCAAAAGCGTCGCGAACGCTCTTATCAGCAGCCTGAAGCTTAGTAGACGCAGCCTGCAAAGCAGCAGTGTAATCAGCATCAGATGGATCCTCAGCCTTTGGAGTATTAGCATCCTTCTCCAAGGAAGCAAGATACTGAGCATGGAGTTCCTTTACCTTGGTATCCTGAGCAGCGTAATCCGCGACCTTCTTATTGTACGCAGCCAAGTCTTCTGTATACTTCTTAGCTTTATTGTACAGATCCATATTAACGTCAGTTTTTTTGTCTGGGTTAAGAACGTCAACACCATCCACAGTCTTAATGTAATCGCCAATACCAGCATCTGTTGGCTTAGTTGGCTTATCCTTATCTGCAGGCTTGGTCATGCCCTCAAGCGTCTTAGCGGCGTCATCATACTGCTTCTTCAAATCAGCAGTCGTTGGAGTCTTTACAGCTTCAGGAGCCTTAGCTTCAGCAGCGAATGCTGGGGTTGCCATTGCGAAGCCGGCAAGCAAAGTTGCGCCAGCAGCGAAAGCGGCGATAGCCTTCTTATTCATCATTTTAATTTCCTTTCTTCTTCTCCTATGCGTTAGGGGCGCATAGAAAAATTTGCTCCACAATCCAAAACGAATCGTGGCACACAGCCAAACTAGGTGCGGCCATGTTTGCTATTAACATACCCCCCCCCCGTTTGAAAAAGTCAAGCCCCAGCCACACATGCTAAACCGAAAAAAATGATGTTACACACAAACTAATCCACAATTAAGCCACACTCGCCGTAAAATTTGTGGATAAACAACACTTAAACCGTAAAAATACGCATTTCAAGGTTTTTGAAGAATTTTCCCAGGTTTTTTTAAGGAAATACTTTTCGCGCGTGTCGCGTTGCTCGCGAGGTCCAAGCGCGCAGTCTCGTCACTGCGGTCTTTTTTGTATCAAAAGCAATATCACTTTGCCGCGCGACGACCTGCCTTTTCCGCTTTTTGTACCAAATTTGACCTAATTTGGTACAAAGTGCGTCACATCTGCTGCGTCAATCGAGACGCAGCAGACCCCGCTTGCGTTGAAAGCACGGTGTGATTTTAACCTGAGCAAGCTCAGCGCTCCGGTCATAATTTATTGCAGTAAGTATGTTATTTTGTGCTTGATTTTGAGCTTGCTGAAATCTATGGGTACAGTACAAGAGAGTTCAATCAGCAAGTAAAAATAACATAGAAAAATTTGATAACAACTTTATGTTTCAATTAAACAAATCTGAGTTGAAATATTTGCAATCAAATTTTTTGACCGCAAATATTAGTTCTAAAAGCAGGTCAACACCTTATGCTTTTACTAATCAGAGTATTTATATACTAACGGCATTACAGAGTGGTCAGAAGTAGACTTCCAACTTGCGAAAGGCAGATCGTCGCGCGTACAAAACCCAGAAAATAACTCCGCACTTTGTACCAAATTTGACATAAATCACGTACAAAGTGCGGAGTTAATTTACTCGAGAATCGTTAGCGCAGGTTAGCTGCGCGAAGACAGATCGCCGCGAGCGTAGTCAAAGCGCACGCAAGCTATTCTTATGCAAGCTATTCACCAGTAACCGTTGGCGCAAGAACCAGATTCTTAACCAACTCGCGAGTGCGAAGCTGCGAATCCGCATCTAAGCAATCGTCTGTAATAACCGTGTCAACCTGGTCAAATCTCGCAAAAAGCGAAAGCGACGTGCAAGTCCACTTAGTATGATCCGTTAATATAATCGTGCGATCCGCAATATCCATCAAAGCCATATCTGTAGCGGCTTCCAGCGAATTTGGCATAAGGAACCCGCGAGGCAAACTAACGGAATGCGTGCCCAAAAATACTGTGTTTACGCGCAAAGACGAAACAACTTTATCGGCAATAGGCCCAACCAACGAGTTGGAACGCGTAATCACACCGCCCGTAACAATAACCTCAATATCTTTGGATTCAAGCGCTTGAACAAGCTCCGCAACTGGAATCGAATTTGTTAGAATCGTGATTCCAGACGCCCTGCGCGACTCAAGAAGATGCTGCGCAAACACGTATGCGGTTGTGCCGCCACCTATTGCAATCACATCCCCTGGCTGAACATAATCCACCGCCTTAGTAGCGATTGCATCCTTAAGACCCATATCCATCTGCGACTTTACGGAAAACAGCGGCTCTGAAAGAAGCGTGTTAGTTGTAACAGCACCACCGTGCACGCGTTTTAGAAGACCGCGATCCGAAAGCTCCGCAATATCCCTGCGAATTGTCATTGCAGAAACGGCGAGTTCCTTAGAAAGAGCAGTAATACGCACGGCTCCCCTGGTGCGAAGGCGGCTCAAAATCAATTGTTGACGCTGTGAAGAAATCATGTGAACATTATCGCACAAGTAAACGCAAAAAACAAACGCAGATGAGCGTTTCTAGGCTCAAAACGTTAGGCATTTAACAAAAATCGCATAAAATCTGGCAAAACGAACAAATGCTTGTAAAAAGTGCGCATTACCAAGCACTGTAGAGATTCGAGATTTTTCGCAGCGAGCGAGGTGAGCCTCAGCGCCGAAGGTGGTGACTCGCCGAGAGAGCAAGAAAAATCGAGAATCTCAGGCGTTTAAGCAATACGCAATTGTTCAAACACGTAAGAGGGCTGGGTGATTCTTGGTCGAACAGTATAAGAGCGGCAGCCGATACCAAACAATCCAATGACACACGCCTATAAACAAACTTCAACCCAAAAACAAAATTAAAGCCAAATCGGAACAACCGCAACACAAGACAACACGTAAGAGGCGGAGCGTTGTGAGACAAGAAACACCCAGCCCTCCTACACACCAAATAGGAAGTCGCGCAACAGTAAGGTTGGCAAAGATTTGTGCGAAATATCAGTATTGATGATGCGTATGATCGTGCATAACGTCTTTATGCTCCGATGCGTGCGGAATATGCAAAACGCGCATACGGTCAATCGCCCTGCGCGCAAGCTGATGAGCAGAACCAGCGCCTTCTCCCTTAACGCCAAAAATAACAATCAACGCCATAATAGCCGTAATAATCGCGCTAATTCGCAAAGTCCATTGCACGCCAAAAATACTAGCCGCAACATTATCCGCGCTTCCAACACCCGTAAGCACGTGATGCCATTGCGTAAAAGTAGCCATTGTTACAACAAGCACAGGCGCACCAATCGCACCCCAAAGCTGACGCATTGTATTAGTCACAGCCGACCCGTCGCCAAGCTCGCTTTGTTGCAAACAGTTTAACGACCACGTTGTAACAGGCATAAGCAAGAATCCCATACCAATTTGACGCGTAAATTGCCAAATAGAAATCCACCAAATCCACGTATGCATGTCTATAAGGCTCATCATTACTGTGCCAAAAAGCAAAATCAACGAGCCAGCCATTGCCACTGGCCGCACGCCAAAACGATCCAGCATGCGCCCGCCAAAGTATTGCGAAATGGCCATTCCAAACGCGCCAGGCAAAAGCACGAGTCCGCTCATAGTGGCGGAAAAACCGCGATCAGACTGAATATAAAGCGGAATAACAACCATAATCGAGCTAAACGCAAAGAACGTTAAGCATGCGCAAGCCGTTCCAATTGTAAAATAGCGATTCTTCAAAACGTTAATGCCAAGTAAAGGTTGCTTACCACTAGCATGCGCGCGCAATTGTCGCATAACAAACCATGCAACTCCGCAAGCACCAACAATCATAGGCGCCCAAGAAAACGCGCTAGAAATTCCGTACGCTTCAATGTTTGTAAAGCCAAACATAACGCCGCCGAAACCAATAATCGAAAGACCAACGGAGAAAAAGTCGGCTTTCGCAGTGCGATCTTGCTCGCCAAAATTGTGCAAGAAGAACGCAGAAAGAACAATAGAAATTACGCCAATAATGCTAAGTGACAAAAAGATTGAACGCCACCCGTTGAAATCAGTTTGAATGCCGCCAACAGTTGGACCGATTGCTGGCGCAATGCTCATAGCCATGCCAACGCTGCCCATAGCCATTCCGCGCCGCGTTACTGGATACACAGAAAACACGGTGATTTGCAACACGGGCCACATAACGCCAGTGCCAATCGCCTCTAAAGTGCGGCCAGCAAGCGCCATAATAAAATCATTGCTAAGCCACGCCATAATCGAGCCAAGCGTAAAAAGAATCATAGACGATATAACGATTTGACGCGTGGAAAATCGCCTAGTTAAAAACGCAGTAAGCGGCACCATAATGGCCATAATCAACTGAAAAATAGACGTAAGCCACTGACCTGTAGTAACGCTAATGTTAAATTCGCGAACAATCGTTGGCAGCGCGGCCGTAAGTTGCAATTGCGCAAAATTACCAATAAAAGTTATAAAAGTTAGAATTGCCAAAGAAACCAAGGCTGCTCGCGTAAGACGATTGTTCTTATACGCTTGCTCACCAACAAGAGCATGGCTAAGTTCACGCAAATTCCCAAAAGGCTTGCATTTATAAGACTTGCTAGCAGAGTCACTACTCTTATTAAACCATGATTTTCTAGGCAATATTGTCACTTAAACTTCCTTCCATATTTGCAAAACACGCATAAAATAATCAGCGATTATTGCAAAACCAAGAAACATACTCGACTCTACAATAATCGCCTTAAAACAAGCCTATAAGTCTACTCCGTGAGTTTGTTGTTTACAAAGCTACAAACTACAAACTACAAACACACGATTCTCAAAAACCAACGATTCTCAAAAGATTCATTACACGCCAAATCAGTAGCTACACGCCAAATCAGTAGCTTCGATGCGACAACCAATGCCTATACGCGCCTTGAATCGACCCATAACGACCATTGCAATAATTCCAGAACCAACGAAGCTGAGTTTGATAATTAGTTGCCCAATCGGCTCCCATAGAAGACATCTTTCTTCCAGGCAAAGCTTGAGGCAAACCATATGCGCCAGAAGGATTCATAGCGTTTACGCGCCAGCCAGATTCGTGCGAAATAATAAACACGGTAGCAGTAAAATCAGCCTCGCTATATCCGTTTGAAAGCAACCACGAGTGCGCCCACTCTTGCATCTCGCCTGCTGGAACAGTGGTTCCAATAGACGCAGCAAAATCAGAATCTACACTAGCACCGCCAGTTCCAACAAGAACAACCCTATCTTTTGGAGCTTGCTTAACAAAAGATACAAAAACGTTGGAAGACAAAATCTTCTTACCTGCGCGCGTAACAATTTTGCTTGTTTCCATAACACCAGGCGCACCCTGCTCTTTAACCTTTTCCGTGCCTTTTGGAAGAGCAGATGTCTCTTTTTTAACCGTATTAAACGCAATAGGCTCGTCGGAAGTTTCTAACTTTGCTCCCGCACGCTTAATGGTTATAACTGTAGATTCGCTAACCTTTGAATCAAGAGACGGCGTAACAACGTCATGCGAATCCAAAGTTATGTCTCCCGCTTCTAAAACGGACTTAACATTTGTAAAATCTGTTCCAAAAACCGCGCGATGATGGCCATTTATATTTACAGTAATATAAGAAGTTGCGCCTTTTTTAGCTGGTTTAAGCGAGTTTCTGTATGCACCACGAGAAACCTGATTTTCGCTATCTGTAGCCGAATAGGCGGTTACATAAGACTTTGCGGAATTTGATTTGGAACCAGAATAAAAGTTTCGAGAAACAATTCCAAGAACTACAACAGCCACAATACTAACAAAAATCACTGCGACTCTTGCCCATTGACGCATGCTCAATGAAGTAAGCGTAACAGTTTTCTTTCTGTGACTTGTCATAACTCTCCTTGATAGAAGTTAGTGCAAAGTGTAAATCTAAAACGTTATACGACTTTTCGTTATATAACTTTTAGTCATACGACTTTTTGCACAAAGTATATATAATTGTAGTCTTATGTAAAGAGAAGCGCTAAAAATCAAGGTTCTTGCGATTATTTCACACTCTTATTAAATTCGCTTTACTCGCTTACAGAATCACCTTCATTATCTTTATTATTTTCATCATCTTTACTAGGATCATAAGCCTTAGCTTGATTAACTAAATCTTCTAAATCAGCTGGAAGCAAAGCGCCAGCTTGACGATAAATAACATCTCCGCGCTTAATAACCATAACTGTTGGAACCGCTTTAATCGCAGCTGCACTCGCCAAATCTGGAGACTGATCAATGTCTACTTTAACAAACGGAACATCTTCAAACTTTGCGCTTACTTGCTCAAAAATCGGCCCAAAAGCACGGCAAGGACCGCACCAAGTGGCCCAAAAATCAACAACAACTACCTCGTTGGTGCTTGCAATCTTCTCAAAATCTTCTTGAGTAGCGTGAATAAGTGCCATTTTTACTCCTTAAAACAATATTTAATAAATTTTACACGTACACATGCTCATTTGCGTATGCCATTCGCACCATGCTTATACGCATTATCTGTCGCCTTACGGCACTAGGCTAGAAAACATGCTTGATATCCAATTTATTCGTGAACATGCCGACGTAGTTAAGGAATCGCAACGCAAGCGTGGCGAGTCCGTAGAACTTGTCGATGAAGTGCTTCGCGCAGACGATTTGCGCCGCACAAGCTTAAAGGCATTTGAGGCAGCTAGAGCCGATCAAAAAGCAATTGGCAAAAAGGTAGCGGCCGCAAGCGCAGACCAAAAAGCCGAACTTATTGCACAAACAAAAGAGTTAGCGCAAAAAGTTGCACAGTTTAAGGCTCAATCCGAGCAAGCTACTGCCGACTACACAACAGCAATGTGGAAGCTTTCTAACATTGTAGAAGACGAAGCTCCAGAAGGCGGAGAAGACGACTACGTTGTTGTTAAAAAGGTTGGCACACCTCGCGACTTTGCAGCAGAAGGCTTTGAGCCAAAGGATCACTTAACTCTTGGAACTGGCGTTGCTGGAATCGATATGCGCAGAGGCGTTAAGGTTGCAGGCTCTCGCTTCTACTTCTTGCGCGGAGCTGTTGCCCGCTTGCAAATCGCAATGCTTACAATGGCTGTAGACCAAGCAGAAGAGCACGGCTTTACGCTTGCGATTACGCCAACACTTGTGCGTCCAGAAGTTATGCGAGGAACTGGATTCTTGAATTCGCACGCAGACGAGATTTATCGCCTTCGCGAGCCAGATGATCAATACCTAGTTGGCACATCCGAAGTTGCTCTTGCTGGCATGCATGAGGATGAAATCCTTGACTTAAGCAATGGCGCTTTGCGCTACTGTGGCTGGTCGAGCTGCTACCGCCGAGAAGCTGGTGCTGCTGGAAAAGATACTTCTGGCATTATTCGCGTGCATCAATTCGATAAGGTAGAAATGTTTGTTTATTGCAAGCAAGAAGATTCTCGCGCAGAACATCAAAAGTTGCTTGGAATGGAACAAGAGATGCTTGCTAAGGTGGAAGTGCCTTACCGCATTATTGACACCGCTGCTGGCGACCTTGGCTCTTCTGCTGCGCGCAAGTTTGATTGCGAAGCTTGGGTGCCAACTCAGGGTCGCTACCGCGAGCTTACTTCTACTTCTAATTGCACGGAGTATCAGGCTCGTCGCTTGAATGTTCGCGAGCGCATGGAAGATGGCGGAACTCGCCCAGTTAGCACGCTTAATGGCACTTTGGCTACTACTCGCTGGCTTGTTGCTATTTTGGAAAATCATCAGCACGAAGATGGTTCGATTGACATTCCAAAAGCTATGCAAGCATACATGGGCGGCAAAGAGGTTATTGAGCCTACTAAGTGGGAAGCCTAAAAGCCTAACATAGCTTTAAGCCTTTAATTTAACGTTGACTAATAAGTGTGCAAATCAGTTTTGGTTTGCACACTTTTGTTTTTGTTTTTTGATTTTTGATTTTGATTTGCGACTTGCAATTTGTTACTTACGAATTGCAAATATTCGACTTGCAATTTGCCACTTACGACTTTTATTGCGCCACTCTACTTTGTAGGCAACTCTTGCGCAGAACACCCGTGCAAAACAGACGCCATACTCTGCTTTTCGGCGCTTGTAACGCTAAGGTCGTACTTATACTTAACAGCAATCTGCCTAGCTACATAACCGCATCTAAAAGACTTATTAGATGGAAGCCAATACGCTGCAGAAGCAGAGCCTTTTTCTTGATTTGCTGCTCCTTGCACGGCAAGAAGGTTTAGCATATCGTTACCAAACTTAAGTCGCTTAGCGCGATTCCACTTCCAAGCACCCGACTGCCAAGCGTTTTCTAGAGCAACAACGTGGTCAATTTGAACAAGCGCGCTAGTTTTTCTGCCTCGCACAAAGTTAATATCTAATCCTGTATATGGGTCGTGTAAAAGCCCAGACGCCACTTTGCAAGATCCCGCATACTTAAAGCGAACATGCGTTAAATCACGCGCAAGAACGTCTTCTCGAACATCACAACCGTTTTTATCATCGTCTGTAGTTCTATACCCAAAAACGCTTCTGTTATATCCAGAAGCATGCGACTTATCTACTTTTAACTTGCTAAGCTTTTCGGCAGCATCTCCACTGGCAACGTATTCTCCAGTAATATTCCCAACATCTTGGTTGAGTTTAGGCAAAACTAAGCCAATAACAATTCCTACAAGAATCGCGAGCGCAATAAGCCATATAAAAGACGTTACGCTCCTAGAGATTGGAGCGTTGCTATAGCGCGCATCACCTACTCTACGGTTACTACGACCGCTACGATTACTACGATTGCGCAGCATGATTAATATCTACAACCCAAGGAATACGACGTATAACAATGTTGAGCACTTGCTGAATAAGGCTAATAAGAATAATGATTGCCATAACTGCGTACACAACGTTCCATTGTGGATTCTTAGTTACAAGCGGGTGGATTGTGCTAGAAACAAGCATTATTGCGTTTGCGATTCCAATAAGAGAAACCGACATAAGAATCGCTTGCATTCTGCCGACTTTGCGCGATAATCTTACGCGTTGCTGAGCCAACTTCCGCATTGAGTCAACAACTCGCTTAACGCAATAGTCTCCTTGACGGAATGCCAATACTTCTTGCAAACCAAGCTCTACATCGTCTACTTCTAGTTCAACCATTTTTTGGTCTAAATGAACTTTATTAATAAAGCTTTTAAGGCTCAAACTAAACAATCCTGGGATTACAAACACGATTAGCAAACAAATCACAGATGCAAAAATCGCGATTTGAACACTAAAGTAGCTTAGCAAAACGATTGCTGGAATAATCGAAAGAATCATTCCAACGCTCATACTAAGACCTGCCTTGTGTAAGTGAGCGTGATGAAGGTCTAATCCTGCAAAAGACGCAACAAGCGTTAAGCATCTTAAGCATGCGCAAACAACTACAACAAGAACGTAGTCTTTAACACCTAAGCCAAAAAGCGGCCTGCTTGCTATAGCAAACATTGCTGCGATTGCGCAAACAGGAATCAGCAAAGCACAAACAATGTTTATTACAGTTGAGAAGGCACTGAGAATGGCAAATAATGCTTTCTTTAAGTAAGACACTTTTGATTTTTTGCCACTATTATGCGCAATATTCTCATGCTCATTCTCACGCTCATTCTCACGCTCATCGCCACTTTGCGAGCGCAAATCGCCACTTAAATCACCACTTAGTGCGCCTACAGATGCAGCTCGCGCACGCGAATCACTAAACACACTAACTTTAACTAAATTGTCTGCACTAGTGGCGTAGCTATCGCTTGGAAGGAATACAAGAATAGTCGCTTTTTTGGCAATTTTGCGCAAAATATCGCATAAGTTTTTAGCTTCTTTAGCGCTAATGTTTTTAGAAGAATAGTCAAAAATGTATACAGGTGTGCGGCGAATCAGCGCGCGCGCCATAACAAGTCGCCTAAGAATGTCTTGCTTATTTTCGGCATGAATATTTTCTACGCGCAAGTCTAAACCGTTGTAATCTGCATAAACAACACCATCCGCGCGAGCAGCCCCAAGTGCCTGCCACATAGACGTTGTAGTAGCATTTTTAGACGCCATCAGTAAGTTTTCTCGCAAAGTAGCAGAAAACATGTGACTATTCTTGCGAACAATCGTTACAAGATCCGCCAATGCACCAGGATCTACATTATTTAGAGTTATATAAGAAGGATTTCCCACAATATCGCCAAAATCAGATGCCACAAATGGCGAATCTGCACCCAAATCAGGCAAAGCGTAACTATCACTGTAAGATAGCGCAACATTCGATTTAGAGCTAAAAGTGACGCCATTAAGAACGTTATTCGCAACTAAATCGTAATACTCGCTTGGCATTATATTCAGTTTTCCACTAGAAACATTAAAGGATGCGCGCAAAGGACGATTATTCTTAACAAAATTACAACGAACATGCAAAGAAACGTTGCTAGCGCCATCTGGAATACTCAAAGACGACTTATTGTCTATTTTTTCTAGCACGGATTGTGAATATTCGGAATCCAAATCGGAATCTAAAGTAGACGAATTATTGGAAGAACCACCATTAGCAGCAACACTTTTGAACAAATCGCCAATATTATTTAGCCCCAAAACAGCACGATTTTTAATATGCATGCAATTAGCAACTCGGCGAATTGGATCCACACTTAACATAAGCAGCGGCAAAGTTAGCATTGCTGCAGGAAGACCAACAGACCTAACTGAAAGAAGCCAAACCGTGCAAACAACAGCAACCGCAACCATAAAATACGTCAAAAAAGCGCACAAACAACGCAACAAAACACGAACGTTATAAAGCGCAGTACAAAGAGCTAAAGCAGAAAAAACGGCCGCAACGAGGCAAATACTCGCTAGATAAGTGTTGATTGAGAACAACGCAATGCTAACAGCAAAAGGCATAGGAAAAGCTGCAAAAATTTGCGGCAAAAGCAAACCAGCCCAACGCTGAACCCAAGCAATATCTTCATTTACGCAGATTGAAGAATACTCAACAGAATCAGTGCGATTAGCCGAACTGAGCGAAATCATAGATCGCAACATCTTCGGTCGAAGCTTCATAGCTACGCGAGTGCCAATCTCGGTAGAAAAAATACAAGATTGATGGAAAGCAATGTATTTTATAATCAAAATACCAACAAGCGAAATCAAATAAGACGTTAACTCAACGGAGCTAAGCAAAGATTTACCAGTATATTTTGCTGGAATCAAAATAGGCGAAAGAATACCAACACAAACATACACAAAACCGATGTTTGCAAGAGAAGATATAGCAAGACACGCCGCTCTTAAGGCAACCAGATGTTTAACACCTGGAACAAAAGCAAAGAAACGACTAATCATTTAACTATCCTTTTCTTGTTCATAAAACCTACAAAATCAACGTAGTTATATTATGCATAAGAGCGAACACATTTAACCAGTGCAAACAAACACAAAAACAGCCAAACATCTAAATATCTAAACATCAAACATCAAACAAATCTAATACTCATAGCACATCTAACATCTAAACTCTTAAAGCACTATAAATCACTTTTCAAACCCGTAAAATGCACTTCTACAAGCACTCTCTAACACACAGATTCGCTACCTATTACAACACATAAGATTACGCTAAACGCCAGGCATCAACACGCCGAATTGTAGATTGCTAGCTACACAAAATGCGCACTACCCCAAATGCCAACTCAAACGGTGCAAATCGCTAGCGCCGTGCTCAAGAATCGCATCCCTATGCGCTTTAGAACCATAGCCCTTGTTATGCGCCCAATCGTAAACAGCATATTTTGGATTTTGCGCTAAATCAATCATCAACGAATCTCGAGTCACCTTTGCAATAACAGAAGCCGCAGAAACACTAGCACACTTTTGATCTGCCTTAACTAAAGTGTGAACTTTTACAGAAAATTGCATACTAGGCGCATCAAAAGTACCTAAAGCTTTGCCAACGTAATTGAACGGACCGTCCAAAATCGCAGCAATCCGCGCATCTTTAAGGCTAGAGCGCATGCGATTTTGAACATCGTTAATTGCATTAATCGCAGCAACACCAAGAGCGTAGCTAATACCCCACTCGTCAATTTGACGATTTGTGCAAGAGCCAACAGCAAAAGCATTACACCAATTTTCAATCGGATCCAGCAAACCCTCCCGCTTATGCGCATTAAGAAGCTTAGAATCCGCTAAACCTTGCGGAAAACTACCCGATTTAATCTTTTGCGCACTAAAAAGCGCAGCCCCAACCATAACAGGACCAGCAAGACTACCGCGGCCAACTTCGTCTAAGCCAACAACCCAGTCAAATCCGCTGCTTATAAGGTTTTGTTCAAAGTCAAAAGATGGAATAATTGCCAAATTTGCCTACTCTTAACTACTTATTTGCACTACTTATTTGCGATATCTACTTATTTGCGATATCAACTTACGTTTACTTATGCTTAATTACGTCTACTTACGTCTTACTTATTTGCAGATTTGGCTTTTACATCGTCAAAAGCATCGCTGTGGTTTTCAAAAATACCCATACGATTAAGTGGCCAAAAACGCATAAACGCAACGCCTTCAATTTTAGAAATTGGCACTAAACCGTCGTCTCCATCGTTCTTATGGTACCTAGAATCCGCGGAATTAGCGCGATTATCTCCAAGAACAAAAACGTGACCTGGCTTAACTTTTACCTTAAACGCAAACGCACTCGGACTTACGCCTGGTCTAATGTAAGCAGATTCAAGAACTGGAACGCCATTAACCAAAATCGGGTCGCCATCTCCCTTGCACTCAACTGTATCTCCAGGAAGACCAATAAGACGCTTAATTAAATCTTTGCCTGCAAGAATGCCACCACTGCTGCTTTCTCCGCTTAGCCAATTAGCGGGATCTTCGAAAACAACAATATCACCACGATTTAGCGGAAAAACCCTAGGAGTTAGTTTAGACGTAACAACGTAATCGCCTATATGAATTGTGTCTAGCATAGATCCCGACGGTATAAAATACACGCCAAGAATAAAAATACGCAAAAGAATCACAACAATAATAGGAACAAGATACCAAGCAATAAGCTCTTTCCAAGAAGTTTTGAAAAGCTTTACTGTTCTTGCTTTAGAGCCATTTTGCTCTTGAGAATTTTGACGATTATTTTGCTCCGAATTATTACCACGCAAAGCGTAATTCGTATAATCGCGATTATTCACGCAATTACCAGAAACGTGATTTCCCCTGATTTTGCAATGTTTAGAGTGCATACCAGCTCCAGCACTCTTAGAGCCAAAATTAAAAACGCTCATAACACCAAAGCCAGAAGCAAGATTACGCTTGACTTCTGGCTCGGGTGGAACAGGAGAAGGATTCAAGCCGTGACCTGCTACATTAACAATATGATTATCGCTATTTTGCAAGTCTTCGGAATGCATATTAATCCTTATGTAAATCCTTAACCTAAATAAATTTACTTAGCAGCGCTGTTGTCACGACGCTCGGCAATACGAGCAGCCTTGCCACGCAAAGCGCGCAAGTAGTAAAGCTTAGCGCGACGAACGCGACCACTACGAACCAGCTTAATCGAATCGATAGCTGGAGAATGAAGTGGGAAGCGACGCTCAACACCAGTACCAAAGCTAACCTTACGAACAACAAAAGTCTCGCGAACGCCAGCACCCTTACGAGCAATAACTACGCCAGTAAAAGTCTGAATACGAGTGTTGTTGCCTTCCTGAATCTTAACGTTAACGTCAACAGTATCTCCAGGACGGAAAGCTGGGATTTCTTCGGCAGCCTTAAGATGCTTAGCATCAAATGCTTCTACAGCATTCACCATAATAATTCCTCCATCGCCGCCGCATATCAGCGCAAGTTTTATCAAAGTAAATTGTCTAATTTTAATTTTGACTTTTAACTTTACTTTGAATAATCTTTCCCAAAAAGTTTGCTTTTTGGGGCTTCCATCCGCCAATCTTCAAAAGCTGGCTAGACTACTAATAAGCAGACTATGCGGCATCCGCTTATTGAAAGCATACGAACATAAATTTATGCTCAATAATGGACATTATTTAGCACTATTTCGCACTATTTTATCACGCAACGCCATTAAGCGGCGCTGTTTCAACAGTACGCGTTAACTCGTCGTCGTCGGCATCGTAGTCAAAAAGCTCACCATAACGACCCCAGCTAATCGCAATATCAAATTGCTGACGAGCCAAAGCGTCCGTATGCTTACTGCGAAGCAAATCCAAAATCAACTCACCGCGAAGCTTGCCGTTGCGGTTTCGGCTCAAAGCCTGGTCAATCGCGTGAACAAGAGGCGCATGCTCAATCGCAAGTCGCGCAAACACCTGCTTGCTGTGCAAAATGTCGGCATTATGCCACTCTTGACCAGCTTGCGTAATCGTAATATGGCCATTTTCTGCTGTGAGCAAATCAAGCATTGTTCCAGCATCCACAAGCGGGAACAAGTCATCGATTTCAAACGACAAATCCGCAGCCAAATCAGCCAAATCAATACCATCTGGCTCTTCCGATATAACGTCTAGCAAACCAGCCATGCCTCCTGGCGTTGCATTAGGCAGCAAGTGCACAGCAACTGGCTCTGGCTTTTGCTCGCCCGCATCCGCTTGCTCTTCGTTTTGCTTAGCTTCCACTTCTGCATCGTGATGCTTTTGAATAAGCATATCTGCGATTGCAGCAGCCTCAGTTTCTTCCGCATCCGCTTGCTCCGCAGGCAAAGAGTCGCTCGCAGCACTAGACGAATCGCTAGAGACGGACGAATCCGCATTTTGCGATTCAAGATCGCTTTCTGGATTCGAGCCAGTCAAAATAGCATAAAGATTATCTACCATCGCCTCAAATTCAGCACTATGCTTGTCTCTTGGTCGAGGCAAATCAACTTGCACATCTGCAATCAAATGACCTGGATGAGACCCCAAAACTACCACGCGATCCGCCATTTGCACAGCTTCTTCAATATTGTGCGTAACGATTACAACAGACTTGATATCACGCTCTTCACTAGACCAAAGCTTAAGAACTTCCTGACGAAGATTTTCTGCCGTAAGAACGTCAAGAGCCGAGAATGGCTCATCCATAAACAAAGCGTCTGGGCGCAAAACCAGCGCGCGCGCAATGCCTACACGCTGGCGCATACCGCCCGAAAGCTCCTTTGGGTACGCTGTTTCAAAGCCGTCCAAGCCAATTGCATCTATTGCAGCGAGCGCAAGCTCCGTGCGCTTCTCTTTACTAACGCCTCTAGCGCGCAAGCCAAGCTCCACATTGTCTTGAACTGTAAGCCATGGCATAAGAGCAAAGGTTTGGAAGACGATTGCCACTCCTGGGTTTGGCCCTGTAAGCTCGCGTCCGCGATATGTAACTGTTCCCTCTGTTGGCTGAATCAAGCCTGCCATTGTTCGCAAGAAGGTTGACTTTCCCGCGCCAGAACGCCCTAGAATTGCAACGATTTCGCCTTCGCGCAGCGTAAACGATATGTCGTGAAGTACGTGCTGAGTAGTGCCACTATCCGAAGTAAAGCTCTGGCTTATGTGCTTTGCGTCAATAATGTCGCTTGTAATTGAAGACTGCGCAGCCTTTTGCGCGTTTTTGTTCAAAGTGTTCATAATTTTGCCAATCTTTTCGTAAAGTTTGTAAGTTTATAAGTTTAATTTTTGAATTTATTGATTTTATTTATATTGATTTAGCGATTAATGGCAACTAACAAGCAACTAATCATCGGTTACTTGCGATTAGCCAATCGTTTAATTCAACACGAATCTTTTTGCCGAATACCTTTGCAAAGGCGCCCAGAAAAGTCGATTACTTAACACAACTATTAAGCTCATAACAGTTACTCCCACAAGCGTTTTTACAGAATCACCAACGGTTGTTGCATTCGTAATATACGCACCCAAACCTTGAGTTGCCATGTGATTCTTGCCGTATTCAACAATCTCTGCAACAATCGAAGCGTTCCAAGCGCCGCCAGCGGCAGTAATTCCGCCAGTGCACCAAGATCCAAAAATCGCAGGCAAAACAAGAGTCTTCCACTTAAGTACACGATTTAATCTAAAGCTTCTTGTCATTTCTCGTAAATCGTCTGGAATCGCACTAGCGCCTGCAATAACGTTAAACAGAATGTACCATTGCGTGCCAAGTGCCATCAAAATAATACTTCCCCAGCCAAGGTCAATGTGCCAAGCCATAAACCACATCATTGCAAATGGGAATATAAAGTTTGCTGGGAAACTAGCCAAGATTTGCACAACAGGTTGCATAATGCGAGAAATCTTAGGATTCATGCCAATATACACGCCTACTGGCACCCAAATCAGCGAGCTTACAAAAATCAACACTGCAACGCGCACAAAAGTCAAAGCGCCTAACGCTCCAGCTGTAACAAACTCTTGCAAACCTGTGCGAGTTGCTACAAAGTAAAGCATTTGCGCAGCCGCAGCAATAATTAGAACAATCATTACAACGTTAAAAACTAAATCGCCAAGCTTGCGGGCAGACGCTTTACGAGGCCATTTTGCACCCGTGCGTCCGAATGGGCGCGTAGCCAATTCCACCCACTCGCGAATAGGCGAAAACAGCTTGCTAATAACTTCGTCGGCATGCGAATGACGAATCAGCGTTAAAATCGCACTCTTTCGCTCTTCATCGGACGCGCTTTGCGTTATGCGGAATCGCTCTGCCCACGCGGTAAGCGGCTTCCAAAGGAAGAAGTCGATTGCAAGCACAACAATAATCATGGATAAAATGGCCCACCAAATATTTCCAAGCTTGTTTTCTGCAGCAGATTGCGCAACAAAGCTACCTACTCCAGGCAGCGCATAAGTGTGATTGTTTACGGAAATCATCTCGGAAGCAGTAAGGAAGAACCATCCGCCGCCAACGCTCATCATGCAATTCCAAAGCAGCGGAATCATTGCGTTTGGCATATCCAGCACCCAGAATCTCTGCCAATGCGTAAGTTGCAAGCTGCGCACTGCCTCGTCTAACTCCTTAGGCTCACTTAAAAGCGAACGGTGGAACGAGAAAGTCATATTCCAAGCCTGGCTTGTAAAAATCGCAAAAATCGAAGCGGCTTCAACGCCCATCATCGATCCTGGGAAAATAACAAGCCAAATCGTTACAGTAGCCGAAAGGAAGCCAAGAATTGGAACGGATTGCAAAATGTCTAGCAACGGAATAAGCACCTTGCCCAAGCGACGGCTGCGCGCTGCAAGAGATCCGTAAATAATCGTAAAAATCAGCGATGCTATAAGCGCAAGCATCATACGAAACACGGATCTAAGCGTGTAATAAGGCAAATTAATAAGGTCTGTTGAAACCGCGGAAGGTATGCCACTAGGTCCAATCGGCTGGTTAATGCGCTGCAAAAGGAAAGCGCTTACTCCAAAAAGTGCGATTATGCCAACGCACACAATAATGTCGGACCAAAAACGAGTGTTTTCGTCTACTTGCGCGCTGGCACTACTTTTTCCAGATGTTGTAAATATTGTCATGATAAGTCCTCTGGTAACGCGTATTTTCTTTGAGAGCCGCTTATCACCACTATTTTGCGTAATCCTAATAAGGCTAATAAGCCCAATAAAGCTAGTAAGCCTAATCAGCTAAATCACTAAATCACTAAATCACTAAACGCAAGTATTTCGGCGGCGATTGCTGGCTTTTTTATATTCAGGAGGAACGTCCGTACTACTACTAACACTGTCTGAATCATCACTAACAGCGTTAACAGTATTAGCAGTATTAGAACTTTGATTACAACCCGTACTGTCATGTTTCACAGCAATCACCTCCTCTAGCTTGTGCGCGCCAACGCAAAACCGTACTATCGCATCGTCATTGAATCGGACGGCAAGCAAGAAGACACAATGTGATTTACAAATCAAAAGAAATCAACATTAATCTTGTCGTTCAAGCTTCAGCTTCGCAGGGCGATGGCGTTGCATTAGTCGAAGCCTTGAAATCGACAACGACTGTTGACCAACTTGCAGTGTCTCCACTGTGTTGCGGCAGCAACCCGTATCCCCGTGGTAGCCTTACCTACCGACCGTGCTCATTATAAATTATCACCACTTTTAAGTCAACCTATTTTTGAATTGATTTCTCGCGCTACGATTTAAGCGCAAGTAAGGTAGAGATGCGAGATTTTTTGCAGCGGATGAAGCGAACCTCAGCATCTTTGATGGTGATTCGCTGAAGTAGCAAGAAAAATCGAGAATCTCGGTGATGAAAACTACGCAATTGTTCAAGCATGCAAGAGGGCTGGGTGATTCTTGGTCGAACAGTATAAGAGCGGCAGCCGATACCCAATAGCCCAATGACTCACCCTACAAACAAACTTCAACACAAAAACAAAATCAAAGCCAAATCGGAACAACCGCAACAACAAACCACACGTAATAGGCGGAGCGTTGTGAGACAAGAAACACCCAGCCCTCATACAACACCAAGCAGAGAATGTCGTTAGCTCGAAAAGTCAATTCGGAGAGAAAAAAGCCTCTTGACGAGTAAATACGCCAAGAGGCTTTAGATTAACAATCAAATAAGATTGCTACTCGCTCACTTACTTGCGATGAGCGCGGTAGAAGCGAATCAAGCTCTGCGTAGAAGCATCCTGAGCTGCCAAAGCGCTATCATCCTTAGAGATTGCAGGAGTAATCTGCTTTGCAAGCTGCTTGCCAAGCTCCACACCCCACTGATCGTAAGAATCCAAGCCCCAAACAGTGCCTTCAACAAAGGTGATGTGCTCGTAGAGAGCAATCAACTCACCCAAGCTAAATGGAGTCAAAGCATCGCCAAAGATGGAAGTGGTTGGACGGTTGCCGCTAAATACGCGAGCTGGAACAATCTCCTCTGGAGTGCCTTCAGCGCGAACTTCGTCTGCAGTCTTTCCAAAAGCAAGAGCCTTAGTCTGTGCAAGATAGTTGCCCAAGAAAAGCTCGTGCACGTCTTGATCGCCATCTTTAGTAGGATTTGGCGTGTTTACAAAGGCAATAAAATCAGCTGGAATAAGCTGAGTGCCCTGGTGAATCAACTGGTAGAAAGCGTGCTGGCCATTGGTGCCTGGCTCGCCCCAGAAGATTTCGCCAGTTTCGCTGGTTACAGGAGTGCCGTCCCAGCGAACCGACTTGCCGTTGGATTCCATAGTGAGCTGCTGCAAATACGCTGGGAAGCGATGCAAGTACTGATCGTATGGAAGAACAGCGTGGGAAGCAACCTTGTAGAAGTTGCGGTACCAAACGTTGAGCATACCAAGAAGAACAACAACATTCTTCTCGAATGGAGTCTCAACAAAGTAGGTATCGATTGCGTGGAAGCCCTTCAAGAATTCCTCAAAGCGCTCTGGTCCTAAAACAACAGCCAAAGAAGTGCCAACAGCGGAATCAACGGAGTAACGGCCGCCAACCCAGTTCCAGAAGCCAAAGGCGTTGGTTGGGTTAATGCCGAACTCTTCAACCTTCTCGAGGTTGGTAGAAACAGCCACAAAGTGCTTTGCAACAGCTTCTGCCTTCTTTGCGTCACTGCCGTCGATAGCACCGCTCTCCTGAAGCTTGTTAAGCAACCATGTGCGAGCGCTACGAGCGTTAGTCAAAGTTTCCAAAGTGGTGAAAGTCTTGGAAACGATGATGAAGAGCGTGGTTTCTGGATCCAAATCCTTGGTCTTTTCTGCCATATCGTTTGGATCAATGTTAGAAACGTAGCGAGCGCTAATACCAGCGTCAGCGTATGGCTTTAAGGCTTCGTAAACCATGACTGGACCCAAGTCGGAGCCGCCGATACCAATGTTTACAACAGTCTTAATGTTCTTGCCAGTAACGCCCTTCCAAGCGCCAGAACGAACTTCGTTAGCAAAATCGTAAATGCGACCCAAAACCTCGCGAACGTCGGCAACAGTATCTTGGCCGTCTACAATAAACTTGCCAGCGTCTTCTGCTGGGCGGCGCAAAGCAGTGTGCAAAACTGCGCGGTCTTCGGTGTTGTTAATGTGCACGCCAGTGTACATTGCCTTAGTGCGCTCGTCGAGCTTAACAGCCTTAGCAAGGTTTGCGAAAAGCTTAAGCGTTTCTGGCTTAATCAAATTCTTAGAAAGATCGAAGTGGAGATCTCCAGCTTCGAAGCTCAACTTATCCACGCGATTTGCATCTTCAGCAAACCACTTCTTCAGGCTCACGCCTTCGGATTGCAACTCATCATAGTGCTTTTGCAATGCAGCCCATTCTGGGGTCTTAACGGCGTCAACTGGTGGATTGATGGCCATTTCTAGGTCCTTTCATCTTTATTAAGTGATGTGATGATTTATAAATGTTTTATATAAATGTTTTAAGTCTAAGCACAATCTTTGGCACACTTAAACACAATGCAAAATCATCATGAATCGTAAGCAAAAATCATAATGTAAACAAGTGTAAAAATGAGCTAAAGCAAGGCGCTTGCATCACATCTTCCAATTGCCAAGATACTCACAAAAGCGGACAGAAATACACTTTGACTAGAACACATGCGAACATTACGGCGCGGCGCACTAGACAAAATCGAAATATTCATATATAGTATTTGATTTGTGCGCGAGTCGCGAATGCTTCTCGGGCAATTGCCACTTTAGCTCAGTCGGTAGAGCGTCTCACTCGTAATGAGAAGGTCGACAGTTCGATTCTGTCAAGTGGCTCTTAAAAACCCATTTTTTGCCTGTTTAGGCGATTTTGCGCGAGTGGCGGAATGGTAGACGCGCAGGATTTAGGTTCCTGTGTCTTACGACGTGTGGGTTCAAGTCCCATCTCGCGCACATTTTGTAGTTTAATCGCAAGCAAAAGTTGCAAGCTTTAATCGCAAGCTAAAATCGTGAGTTTATCGCAACTATAATCGCAAATTAAATCGCAACTACTCAATAAACATCGCCTTTAACTCAGGCAAAATCGCCCTCAAAGCGTTGCCGCGATGAGAAATCGCATTTTTTTCTTGCTGACTAAGTTGCGCGCTAGTTAAATCGTGCATTTGAACGCCATCCCTAACGGGCTGATTATTTGGCACAAAAAGTGGATCGTAGCCAAAACCGTTGCAACCTCTAGGCGCGCGAATCAAGCGCCCAACCATTTCTCCAACGCGAACAGTCTCAAAACCGTTGTTTTTCCACATAGCGTTTTCCAAATCCGCATCAACGCAGTCTTTAGGAACAGCAAGAGCCGCCGCGCATCTAAATCGCGCAGTTCGGCATTCGTCTGGAATATCCTCAAGCTGCTTAAGCAAAAGCGCATTATTTGCTTTGTCATCTCCATGAACACCGCTCCAGCGAGCAGAAAGTATGCCTGGAGCCGCGCCCAAAACGTCTACAATCAAGCCAGAATCGTCAGCAACCGCAGGCAATCCAGTTCTTTGCGCAACGTCTCTAGCCTTGATTAGCGCGTTTTGCTCAAAAGTCACGCCTGTTTCCACTGGGTCTGGAAGCCCCAAAGAGCCAGCAGTAACAAGCTCAATATGCTCCGATATTTCCGCAAACTCTTCGTTAAGAATCCGCTTAATTTCAACGAGTTTACCCTCATTATGCGTTGCCACAACAAGTTTCACGCTCGCCACTCCTTAGTAATTTATCGAATAAACAGACATAAATTTTATCTAATTTTGAATTTTATTTAATTTTGACTTAATTTAATTTTGACTTAAAGCTGCACGCTGAGCCGCTTGAAGCTCGCGATTCCCCTTAGCTGCCAAATCAAGCAAAACGTTAAGCTCATCGCGATTAAACGGGCGATGCTCCGCCGTGCCTTGAATCTCAATAAAATTGCCCGAACCAGTCATAGCAACATTCATATCTGTCATAGCTTGACTATCTTCTACATAAGGCAAATCAAGCATTGGAGTGCCATTAATCACGCCCACTGAAACAGCAGAAACAGAGTCTTTAAGAACGTTTTTAGCGCTACGAATATGCTTGTGCTTTTCGGCCCAATTTAGCGCATCTACAAGAGCAACATACGCACCCGTAATCGAAGCTGTACGCGTGCCGCCATCTGCTTGAAGAACATCGCAATCGATTTGAATAAGGCACTCGCCCATTGCCTTCATGTCTATAACGCCCCTAAGGCAGCGACCAATAAGACGACTAATCTCGTGCGTGCGGCCACCGATTTTGCCCTTAACAGACTCGCGATCAGTGCGCTCGGCAGTGGCCCTTGGAAGCATTGAGTACTCGGCTGTAACCCAACCTAAACCAGTGTCTCGCCTCCAGCGCGGAACGCCAATAGTAAAAGTGGCAGTGCACATAACGCGCGTATTTCCGCACTCAATAAGAACGGAGCCTTCTGGAACGTTTGTAAAATTGCGCGTGATTTTTACTGGCCGCAACTCGTCCACATCTCTGCCATCAAAGCGAATAGGTTTTACAGATTCCAACATATCCTTAATTTGAGCCATAATTCAACAATTTAGCACGCGGCATTAACTAGCACACAGCATTAATCTTGCTAGCACGCAGCATTAATCTTGAGCAAAATCGCTATACAAAACCGTAGACTTTTGCATCAAATTTGCTCGCTAAGCGTAAGCCACTCTTCTTCTAACGCGCTAGACTCGCTTTGATTCGCTTGTAACTTCTCGTTAAGCTCTTGCAAGCCAACAAAATCGCTAGGATCGTGGCTTGCCATTTTTTGCTCAATCTCGCTTTTTTCTTCTTCAAGCTTTTCTAGTTTGCGCTCTATTGCCGCAACTCTTCTTGTAGCATCGTAATACGCTTTTCCGCTTAATTTTGCTTCAGCTTTTTGATTTGACTTTTGATTTGACTTTTGATTTGAATCTAATCCAACACCTTCTGCAGACTCCGACTTTGACTCCGACTTACCCCCAGATTCCGCCGCAAAATCTGCCTTAGACTCTTGCATATTTGCGCGCTCATAGTCTTCCATAATCTTTAAATACTCATCAACTCCGCCTGGAAGATGGCGAATTTTCCCGTCAATCAACGCAAATTGCTGATCAGTCACACGCTCAAGCAAGTATCTGTCGTGCGAGACAACAATCAAAGTGCCTGGCCATGTGTCTAGTAAATCTTCCATAACTGCAAGCATGTCGGTGTCTAGATCGTTTCCAGGCTCGTCCATTATCAAAACATTTGGCTCGTTTAGAAGAATCAAAAGCAATTGCATGCGGCGTTTTTGGCCACCCGAAAGGTCTGCAATCGGCGTCATAAGCTGCTCTGGCTTAAAACCAAGCCTCTCCATAAGCTGACCAGGAGTCACTTCTTTGCCGTCGATTATGTAGCTTGGCTTGTATCGGCTCAAAACCTCTTTAACCTTATATTTTCCAAGCTTTTCCAGCTCTTCTAAGCGCTGAGAAAGAACGGCAAATTTTACAGTTTTGCCAATATTTACATGACCTTTAGTTGGATGCAAAGAGCCGTCGATTATGCTTAAAAGTGTTGATTTTCCAGCTCCATTAGCTCCGACTATGCCGAATCGGTCTCCAGGTCCTATTAGCCACGTTTGATTGTCTAAAATCATGCGGCCGCTAATCGTTTTTTGTAATGCTGCACACGTTTCTTTTAATGACGATTCTTCTTGCGATAATTGCGACTCTTGCGACTGCGCGGCTGCTTGCAAATCTGCGGCTACTTGCGATTCGTCTACAGAAATCGTAACGCTACCATCATGCGTAGGCTGGGAAAATGGCGATTTTACAATATCCGCATCGGATGCAACAGGACTTGATGAATCCTCAAAAATTTGCGTAACGTCAATCAAATCAACAACTTGCTTGCCAAGTCGAGAAGTGGCCATTCGCTTTAACTCAAGCGTATCTCGCATTGGCGGAACGTCTGCTATAAGCTCGCGAGCTTGCTTAACGTGGAATTTTTGCTTTGTAGAACGAGCGCGAGCACCTCTAGAAAGCCACGCAAGCTCTTTACGCGCCAAATTCCGCCTGCGCTCCTCGCGAACATCCGCCTGGCGTTCGCGCTCAACGCGCTGCATCATGTAAGCGCTGTAGCCGCCTTCAAACGGGTCAATTGCGCCATCGTGAACTTCCCACATAGAAGAGCAAACTTCGTCTAAAAACCACCTGTCGTGCGTAACAAGCAAAAGCGCACCCTGACCATCTTGCCATCTGTGCAAAAGATGCTCCGCAAGCCAATGAATTGTAAGCACATCAAGATGATTCGTAGGCTCGTCCAAAGCCAAAATATCCCAATCATGCAGCAGAAGTCTTGCCAAATCCGCGCGCCTACGCTGTCCACCAGAAAGCGTACCAACCTTAGCTTCAAGGTTGATTCCGCCCAAAAGAGCCTCCACAATTTCTCGCTGCTTTGAATCTGCAGCCCACTCGTAATCCTGGCGATTTTCTAGCGCAGCCTGGCGAACCGTAGCATTATCGTCTAGCGGGTCTCGCTGGCTTAAAATGCCAAAAGTTAGGCCATTTCTACGCGTAACTCTTCCCGAATCTGGGTCAATCGCGCCTTGAAGAAGCTTTAAAAGAGTGGATTTTCCATCTCCATTTTTGCCTACGATTCCTATGCGATCGCCTTCAAAAACGCCTTGAGTTACGTCTTTGAAAATCGTTTTTGTTGCAAATTCAAGGGAAACGTGTTCTAGTCCCAAATCATAAGTAGGCATAACTCACAAATATAGCTGTTATGCTATACCGTACGCAAAGGCAGGTCGTCGTTCGCGCTGTCTAAGCGCGCGATATTCCCTATTTGGTATTGCGCGAGGTTTGAGTATTTCTCTCCTCGCAAATCCCGTCGCTACGCTCCTCTTTTATTGCTCGTAGAGAAATACATCAAACCTTCTGGATTCCTAGGACTTTTGCGTATATTTCATCGCCGAGATTCTCGATTTTTCTTGCTACTTCAGCGAATCACCATTTCATGCTGAGGTTCGCTTCATTCGCTGCGAAAAATCTCGAATCTCTACACAGTTTGGTGTAGTACTGTAGTGCGATTGTACCGAATTTCGGTGTTTTTTGATACAAACACACTACATAGACTTCCGCATTTTGTAGCTCAACACACCAAAATCAACAACAAAAATCGTCGTTTTCTCCCGAGTTCGTTGTTCAACACACCGATTAGAACTACAAAACCCGGAAAGTCGCATAATATTGGATGTCGTATAGTATTGAATCATGAGTTACGTATCTGAAAATTCTTTACACAATGCTGTGAATCTTGCTGCAACAGACTTATTTACTTTTAGCTACAAGCACATTATTAAGCCACACTTAGTGTTTAACATTCCGCCAGACGAAGCACACGACCGCATGATTACATTTTGCAAAACAAGCGAACGCATTCCTGGATTAATGTGGCTTTTGCGACAAATGCTTGACTACACGGATCCAATTTTACAAACGCAAGTTATGGGAGTGGATTTTGCGAATCCATTTGGCTTAAGCGCAGGACTCGATAAAAACTGCGATTTGTGTACAGTTCTAGACAGCGCTGGTTTTGGATTTGAAACAGTTGGCTCCACAACCGCTCGTCCATGTGCAGGAAACGCTAAGCCTTGGTATCATAGGCTTCCGCAATATGATTCACTTCTTGTTCATGCAGGTCTTGCAAACGACGGCAGCGAATTTGTGATTCCTAGAGTAGAAAAAGCGTGGACGAATGCTAAAAGCATGCAAATTTCTGTAAGCATTGCGCGAACTAACGATAATCTTGTTGGCGATTTAGACGAAGGCATTGAAGATTATCGCATATCTATGGAGCGCGCAAGCGGCAAAAGCTCGATGATTGAGGTTAATATTTCTTGCCCAAACACTATGGCTGGCGAGCCTTTTAGCAATCCAGATGCTTTAGATAAGCTTTTTAGTGTTTTAGACAAAGTTAGCAGACCTCAGCCAACTCTTGTAAAAATGCCTTTGAACTTAAAGGGCGGATGGCCTCAATTTAAGTCTTTGCTAGACGTTTTAAGCGAGCATAAGGTTGATGGCATTAGCATTGCAAACTTGCGCAAGAATCGAGATGGGCTAGACATTCCAGCAGATTGGCAAGGTGGAATCTCAGGGGCTCCAACTTACAATGCAAGCAACGATCTTATTAAGCGCACTAGAAGCGAGTTCGGGTCTCGCTTTGCAATTGCTGGAATCGGCGGCGTATTTACCGCTGAACAAGCGTATCAAAAGATTAGAAACGGCGCTGACTTAGTTATGTTCGTTTCTTCTCTTATGTACAGAGGCCCTCAACAAATTACAACGCTAAAGCGCGGTCTTGCAAAAATGCTTAGAAAAGACGGCTTTAATAGTGTTAAAGATGCTGTTGGAGTAGACGCGCTCTAGGCGACGAGTCACACTAGTAACAACACACACTAGCGACCACACACTAGCGAGTTCCGCCAGAATACGAGCTGGAGGTATCTCCACTGCTGGCGTTACCAGAATATTGGTCTTGCCTTCCGTCGCCCGTTGCGTAGCGTCCGTTTGTAGCAGCATCTTGTTGCGAGTTTTGATCACCTTGCGAATCCTGAGAGCCTTGCGAACTCTGGTCGCTTTGTGAATCCTGGCTTTGCTCTTGAGCTGCCTGCCTGCGCGCTTCTTCTTCCCTATCGCGCTGCTGTTGCAACTCATATTGCCTGCGCATCTGCTCGCTAGTCAACGGCATTTTTCCGCCAGCCATATACTTTGGATCTGGTTTTCCGTAATCATTATCCATAGGCGTGTTAGATGCCTTTAGGTACGTATCCATAAACTTTTTCCAAGCAGGCATAGCAATGTAGGTACCATACCATGTGCTGTGGTAGACGCCATTAATACGCATGTTGTTAAAGCTCTTTTGAACTTCCGCATTTCCAACCGCAATAAACGCAGACACCTTATTTGGCACAAATCCAGCTGTTGCCATGTAAAAGTCTTCGTTAGTACCAGTTTTAGTAAACGTTTTTCGTCCACCTTCTAGCTGAGCCATATGCGCAACACCAGTTGGCTGAACAACGCCTTGATTAATGGCGTATGCTGCTGTTTGAGCAACCTTCTTTGGTATTGCTTGATGGCAATTAGCGCTAGGAACACGCAAACGCTTACCATTCTTGTCTACTACACGCTTAATGGCTATAGGATCGCACTGAACGCCATTAGCTGCGATTGTTGCATAAACATTTGCCATTGTAAGCGGCGAAGCTTGCACAGCACCAATCAACATAGGAGGATTGAACGAGTTCTTAGAGAACACATCTTCTTGACCCAGTGGCGAATTGTGATACCCCAACGTTTTAGCTGCCTCCGCAACAGCACAAAGCTTAAGCTGGGTTCCCATTGCTGCCTGAATAGTGTTATGAGAATGAACAAGACCCATTAAAGGTGTTTCTGGGCTAACACTACCGCCACCAGAGTTTTGAACAGACCAGCGACCAATTCCACGATACCTTGCGCAAGAAAAATCAGTGTTGTTATAAAGCATGCTTGTTCTTAGAGGCTGATTAATCGACTTTCCAGCAAGCAACCAAGCAACAATGTTAATTGGCTTCCACGTAGAACCAATCTGCCAACCTAAGCCGCCGCCGTCTCGCTCGTCTACAGCGTAGTTAATCGCAGTGTGCGTAGGGTCTGATTTTGCTGCATCTGTAGCATCGTAAATACGGTTGCTTCCAAATCCAAGCACTTCTCCAGTTCCAGGCTTAATAGCAGCAATCGAAACTTCAAAACCGCTTGGATCGTGGATTGGAACAGTAGCCCTAGCTGTATCCATTGCAGAAGAGTTTGCAAGAATATCCATTGTTGTGTAAATGTCTAATCCGCCTTCGTTAAGAAGCTTTTGACGCGCAACAGTGGTTTTACCAAACTCGCGTGAATTCAATATTTTTTTAGTAACATAATCGCAAAAGAATGCAGCGTCTCCAGCAGCTTGGCATCCAACGTTTGCAACTTCGTGCTGAATATTAAGTGTATCTTTAATTGGAATTTTTACAGCATCATCATGTTCTTTTTGGGTTATAAAATTCTGCCTAAGCATTAAATCAAGAACAATATTCCTCTGCTTTTGAGATTCTGGCCAATTTTCTTCTATAGAAGGATCATACCTAGAAGGATTTTTTGTAATTGATGCAATCGTTGCAGACTGAACAAGATTAAGCTTTGCTGCCGTAGTGTTAAAGTAGCGTTTTGCAGCAGTTTCTACACCATAAAGGTTATTACTACCGAATTGTGCAACGTTTAAGTAACCTTGCAAAATCTCTAGCTTTGAGTATTTTTTCTCCATTTGAATTGCGATTAGCATTTCTCGCAATTTTCTGGCAACAGTACTTTCTGCAGCGTGATATTCCGATATAGGATCGTTATCTTCCCTAGCTTTAATCATAAGAACGTTTTTAACGTACTGCTGCGTTAAGGAAGAACCACCTTGCATATCTGACTTTTTAATAAACGTTTGCACAAACGCACGCATAACGCCTTGAACATCTACGCCAGAATGTTCAAAGAATCGTCGATCTTCTCGAGCAACCATTGCTTGTTGCATATATTGCGATATTCGCCTAAGCGGCACAACAGTGCGGTTTTGAGCATAAAAAGTGGCAATAACAGTTTTGCCATCGGAAGCGTATAATCGCGATTTTTGAGGCAAAGCAGTAACGTCAAAATCAATACCATCTACCCTAAGAGAAGGCACAACAGACTTAACAACGCTGTTTATGCTCATTACCCCTGGAACAAATAGAATACTAGAAGCTACACCACCTGCAACACACAAAGTGATGTACGTAAGAAACAGTGCGAGTACTCTACGAGTTGTTAGGGATTTCTTTTTAGGCATGCGTACTATTCTAGAGGCTTGCCTCTACGTTGCGGCACGCAAAAATCGCGATTTACAAGATTTACGCGATTTGCACGATTTGCATGATTTGCACGATTTATCTTTCTGCTCGGCGAATCAACATTCCAGGCTCGTAAATAATAATCGACCTTCCGTGCCTTTTAATCCAACCTCTTTGCGCAAAATCCATCAACGCTTTATTAACTGTTTCTCTAGAAGATCCAACCAATTGCGCAAGCTCTTCTTGAGTTAAATCGTGAGGAACAAGCACGCCTTCTCTAACAGGCTCTCCAAATCTAGAAGCAAGGTTCAAAAGCGTTTTTGCTAATCTTGCTGGAACGTCCATAAAAACAAGATCAGAAATATGCTCGTTGTTTGCTCTTAAGCGAGCAGCTAAAACTTGAAGCATATCTACAGCAACTCGCGGATGATGACCTAACCAGTTAAAAAGTACTTCATTTTCTAGCCACAGCACGCGAGTTTTATCTGTAATAGCAATCGCAGATGCCGTGCGCGGCCCACCATACGGGTCAAAAACAGGAATCTCCCCAAGAATTTCTCCATGCGTGTGAATGCTAAGCAATTGCACACGATTATCTCTAGAATGACGAACAAGCTTAACGCGTCCGCGCTCCAAAAGATACATGCGGCGATCCGTATCTCCTTCGTTAAAAATCGCCTGCCCCTTAGAAAAAACCGACTCATGCAAGTGTTCTAGCAGCTCCCTCGCTTGATCTAGTGGCACTTGCTTAAATAACGCTGTATGCGTTAACGGAAGGTCTTCCGCATAGGGCTTATCTGGCTTAATTCTTACCACAATCAGCCTCCAATGTGTTTTAAGGATATTCTACGAAATACCCATGGCATCTAAACACCACGCGTTTTCGTAGCAAACTTCTTCCCACTTTTTATATCTGCCAGAGCCTCCGCCGTGGCCACCTTCTGTTTCAATGCGCGCAATCGCATCCGCTCCAGCCGCTTGCAATCGCGCAAGCCACTTAAGCGGCTCCGTAACAAGAACGCGAGTGTCGTTAATCGAAGACGTTATAAGAATCTTTGGAAAATCTCCTTGCTCAATATGCTCAGGCACATTCTCGTAAGGCGTATACGACTTTAGATACGCGTAATCTTGCGCATTGTGCAACGGATCTCCCCACTCGTCCCACTCGGTAACAGTAAGCGGCAGCGATTCGTCTAACATAGATGTAAGCGCGTCTACAAAAGGAACGTCCGCTTCGATTCCTGCGTAGCATTGCGGAGCCATATTTGCCACAGCTCCCATAAGAAGGCCGCCTGCGGAACCACCATTTGCAACAGTCTGATTCGCATCAGCATAACCTGCTTGTTGCAAAGCGCGCGTAACATCTACAAAATCTTCAAAAGTGTGTTTTTTATTGCGCCGTCTGCCATTCTCATACCACGCGCGACCCATTTCTCCGCCGCCTCGCACATGAACTTGCGCAAAAAGCACGCCTCTGTCTAGCATGCTTAAACGCGCAACAGAAAAATACGGATCGCTGCTAATCTCGTACGCTCCGTAAGCGGTTATAAACATTGCGTTCGTTTTTGCAACAGCGTCTTTTTTCCAAACTAGCGAAACTGGCACGCTCTCGCCGTCTCGAACTTTAACCCACACTCGTTTTTCTGCGTAGTCGTTTTCGTTAAAATCGCCTAAAATTTTCCCGCGCTTAAGTAAAACACTTTTACCTGTTGCTGGGTCTAGTTCTTTTAACGCTCCAAGAGTTGCGTAACTTGAGCAAGAATAACGTATTTTTGGCGCTTCATAACACGGATTTCCCGTTGCTCCAATAAGGCTGATTCGACTATTTTTTGCTTGTTCAAGACTTATTTTAGACAATTCTTTGCGAGCGCTAGTGGAACGGAAGCTTGCGACTTTTGCGCAAGAATCGCAAGAAACTAACGAATCGCAAGAAGCCGCAGACTCGCAAGAATCTTCTACAAACCCGTCTTCTTTTACAAGGCGGAATCTCCATGGGCAGCCTGCCTTAAAATCTTCAACAGCATTGCTTTTAGTCATAACAGCAAGCTGAGGCAAGCCATTCGCGCGGAAAGAAAGAGCAACGTAATTTTTATAAACGCTTAAACCATCTACGCTCAAGCCGCGCAATCCTTGCAAAATCTTAGGATTTTTGCTGTTGTAATACGGCGCACTAATGGCCTTTTTACTCGCGCCTTTTTCTATTAAATCGCCATTTTGGCATCCGTATGGAGACCCTTGCGCAACGCAGATGCCTTCGCCAATGTTAAATGGCATTGAATCCGCAGAGTGCTTCCGCAAATCTATAACATCAATTTGAAAATTAGGATTTTTAAGATTGTGGCTTACAAACATTAGTGGAATATCTTTGCCATCTTGCCCAGCATTTTCAAAGCACGCAAACGAAACGTCGTATTCTACGTTTTCTATAGGCTTAAGAACCATTCTAAAATCGCCTTCTGGAGTGCTTAGAGGCAGCATTAACACGCGTGAAGTGGTTTTAGAACTGCTGTTTATAATAACACTTCGCTCGTCGAAGCTTTCGTACACGCTAACAAAAAAGCGTTCGTCTAAATCTTCAAAAACTTTAACGTCATTTTCTACACTTGTTCCAACCTTATGCCTAAACACTTGGTATGGCCTCCAAGCACTATCTAAAGTTACGTAGAAAACCCATTTTCCATCTGGCGTTAAAAGCGCAGAAGATATGCCTTTTATGCAATCCGAAAGTGTTACAAAACTACTGTTATAGCGAGTGATGTAATCGGCACTTTCGCTACCATTTTCTTCGATATTTTCGCCATTTTTGCAATCAAAATCGCCACTTTTCTCCGCGCAAAAATCGCGAATATAAAAGTCAAATCTTTCATCGCCCTTAGAGTCAACTCCAAACAGCATTCGCTTACCATCTAAGCTAATATCCATTCCACCAAGCTGAAAGAATCCGCCATTAAAACGGTTAGCTTCTATATTTGCGTCAAAAATAACCTCTTCGCATGGCGTTTGACCAGCATGAGCGTGCTCATCTATAACAGGTGGATTCCAATCATCTTCGCTTTTAATTTTCATACGGCATTGAACGCCATATTGTTTGCCTTCTTCTGTTCTAACGTAATACCAATAGCCGTCCATGCGCGTTGGAACCGACATATCTGTTTCTTGAATACGGCTCTTTAACTCACTAAACAAATGTTTACGTAAAGTCTCTAAACTAGAAACGCGTTTGCTAGTGTACTCATTTTGAGCATCAATATACTCGCGCAACTCCTTGGATTTAGTGTTACTCATCCATGCATATTCGTCTACGAATACATCGTTATGAAACTTACGAACGTAGTCAACTCGTTTTGCAAGAAGTGGCTTTTTAACAGTATTAAAATCACTAACTTTTAGCGAACTATCTTCCATTTATAACCTTTACAATCTTTATGATCTTTACAACACTTAAAATACTTACAACACTTACAACACTTAGAACACTTAAAATCAGTCTTTGATTAAAATCATTCTTTGTAATTAACAGAATCCATAATAAACGGAATCATAATATCTTCTAGCAAATTGCCATTTTGAGCAGCAAAGAATGGAACACCTTCAAAAGTACCAGCTGCACCCTTAGCTTCAACAAAAATATCATTGCAAGTTTTAGCAACTCTAGAAGATGCAAGAGTCACACCAAAATTCTTAGACATGTTTCGCCTGAAATCAACCAAAGTTGCGTCTTTTTTAAGCTGACGTATGCCAACAGCAAGAACGCGATTGGGGAATTTTTCAATGATTTTTGCATAAGTCGAAGGGTCTTTTTGACCGTCATCTCCAATAAGAACAAATCGCATGTCTGGAAAATCATCCATAAGCTGTTGAGCAAACTCGAGCTTGTGCTGTGGTCCAGTTGGAACAAAAGTCTTAGGACGCGGGTCTAAATCCCTAAGAAGAAGAGGTCCTGCAGGAAAACCTTCGCGCAAAATAAAGTGTCGAATTGAAGCTTCCACATTCCAAGGAGAATTGGAAAGGTAGAAGAAAGGGGTGCTAGGAATTGAATCCTTAATACGCCTAAAAAAGTGACTCATTCCATCAACAGCATGCCTATGTTCAGGATTCATAATAAGCAAATTGTAAGCAGCTCTAAGAGGAGAAGGCGCTTGAGTGACCATAATAGTATCGTCAACGTCGGAAATAATACCTAAAGGCGTTTGCTCCGATATAACAAACATGCTTGCTTCAACAGCATTGCGATTATCAACCGTGTACGAAACCTTGTGTTCGCCTGGCAAAAGCGACCTTTCGGTAACCAAATCCAAGTAACCCGAACAATCCGAAACGCAATATTCTGCGCTACTGTTATACGCAGAATCTGGCTTATCGTACACGGAAGAATCGCCAACTTGCGCCCATTCAACAGCAACGTTATCAATACTTAGAGCAACCTTAACACGAATTGCAGGAACAACAAGCATCGCGTAAATACCGCGCTTTAAAGCGGAATGATGACCAGCTTTAGGCGCTAGAACAGTTCGGCAAATCAAGCGCGCGTAGCGATCTGTACCGTAACCAATGTATGGCTCAACGCTAGGAAACCATCCAAAATGCCGAGCGATTTTGCCACTTATGCGCACCCAAAGTCCAAAGCTAGACGTTGCAAACTTTCTAGCAAATTGAACAATCGGAGGTTTTTTATCTAAGCGCTCTTCGCTAGAAGGAGCATCAAACAGCGTTTCTGTAACACGAACCTGAATCGGAGTGCTACTAACTCTTCTAGATGCAGCAGGCAAATCGCCCTTCAAATTTGCTGCTTTATTAGCGTACTGGTCCATCTGGTTGTTCTCCAACAACTTCCACAACTGTTCCGCGAGGGCAGTTTTCAAACACCCACTTTGCATCTTGCTCATACATGTTTATGCACCCATGAGAACCGTACTTTGCAGGATATCCTTGAGATATACCAACATTGTTCCAAAGAGCTGTATGGAATGAGATTCCGCCGTTAAAGTAGCTAACCCAAGTAATTCCAGGCAAGAAATACCTAGAGCCGTTTCGGTTAAATCCGCGCATATCTTGCACTCGGTAGCGCAAGTAAATAAAGTACGTTCCGTTTGGCGTTTCGTAATAACCGTTTGAGCCACTGCAAACTGGGAATGTTTTAAGAAGCTGATCGTCTTTGTAAACGCTTATTGTTTGGTTTGACTTGTTAACAACAACGCGCATGTCAACAGTCTTTTTTTCGATTCCAAACTTAACAACGTTTGTTGGAACACTAAGCTTTGCATCTGCCGACTTTTCTACAGCTTGAACAACTTTATTTGCAAAGTCTTTAGAATACTTAACTTCTATGCCGTTTTCACCCTTAAGCGTTGTTAATATAAACTTTCCTTGCTTGTTGTATGTATCTTCTTGGTCTACTTTTTGTTGATTAAGATTCTTAGCAAGCTCTTTAGAAAGCCATGCGTTGGCAGCAGACGAATCAACCTTGTACGAAATCTTCTTTTTTGCACAATCTGCATCAATCTTAATCCAAGATGCTAAAACAGCCTTTGAAAGCGTAAAATCTTTTGAATCGCCATTATCTAACGTAATTTTTTTAGATAGCAAATTATTGAGTTGATCAACAGTTTTCTGCGCTACATCACGCTTAATTGGAGCTTCTACCTTACGAGAGCCAACCGTAACTTTTACTGTTTTACCAGGATTTTCTAGAACGCGCTTAATTGCCTCACGAACTGGCAAAGTTATAATCGTACGGCCTGGAACACCATCTTCTACAACATAAGAGTTAGAAGAAGAATCGAACTTAGCTGTATACGGCATTGCCCTATCTTTTTCGCTAACAAACTTTTTAACAATGTACGCGTCCATGCTTTCGTTGTCTAACTTGGCTTTAAGCCCAACGTTTTCTTGCAACCAAGGCATAAGCATTGTAAACACGTTATTGTGCTTTGCGCGCATAACGTTTTGCACAGTTGCGCTTTTATCTACACTTACCGATAAGTCTTTAAGTGTTTCAACAGAGCTTTTTCCAGAATCGTCTTTAATCTCAATCTTTGTGTTTTCAATCGCCCTATTTACAGCATCTGTGACTTTTTCAATCTGCGCGCCCGAAACTTCACTGCTGCCAGCAAAATGCACTCCAGGAGCAACACGGTTATGGAAGTATGCTTGCGACCCTACAAAAGCCGCAACTACAAGTATTAAGAAAATAATAAACGAGTAAAGCAATACAAGCGCAGACTTATTGCCTTTAACACGTTTTTTCGATACTTCAAATTGTTCAGTATCGTCGGATTCAAAAACGCTCATATTATTTTCTTGCGATTCAGACATAACTTTAAACCCCTGCTAGTTCTACGCGCAAAACGCATGGTGCAAGCTTATCACTTGCTTAGCATATAAAAATCATATAAATGGCACTAACTAAGCAAACATGCCAACGTCAAAATGTAATTAAGCGCATAATCAAGCTCATAATCAATGCGCTAATCAAATGCCGCAATCAAGCTCTAATCAAATGCCGCAATGCGTAAAATAACGCAATAAGTGATGAAAATGTAAAGAAATAATCAAATTTTATAAATATTGTCAAAATAATGTCCATATCTTAAAGATGTGTGCAAGAATAATAAATATGCCAGATATGCCAATTCAAGCAACAATTGCGTTAATGGTGATTGTTTTTGCGCTAGTTTTTGCGCCATTCGTCATCATGATAGTTACGCGTACCCTGAAGAAGCATCATTTAGCAGAAAAACTGGCAGAAAGGCATGGAGACAGCGTTCACTACGCTTTTATAATAAATCCTTCTAAACCGCAAGCCGAAGAATACCGAAAAAGCATTAAAGATTACTGTGCTTCTAACGATTTTACGTACGAAATAATAGATACGCAGCTTAATAAAGACGGGCGCGAATGCGCGCTAGAAGCTTTGAAAAATGGCGCAAATGTTGTTGTTGCTGTTGGCGGAGATGGTACTGTTAGAACAGTTGCGAGCGCAGTTAGCGGAACAGACCACGCAATGGGAATAATTCCAATTGGAACGGGAAATTTGTTTGCGCGAAACATGGGGATTCCTGTAGACAATGTTCAAGCCGCGCTAAAAGTGGCCACTAGCCATGGATCTAGGTTTGTTGACGTTGGTCGCGTTTTTATACTCGATAAGCCGTACGAAGACCACGGTCATGCGTTCTTGATTATTGCGGGAATTGGATTCGACGCGCTTATGATAGACGACACTAATCCTGCACTTAAAAAGAACATAAGCTGGCTTGCGTACTTTGTTGCAGGCGTTAAGCACTTGTTTGCGCCAAAATACCGCGGAGACGTTACTTTTACGCGCAAAGATGGAACGGATTACACATCTAGTGCAATATCTTTCCGCACGCTTATGGCTGGAAATTGCGGCCAGATTCCAATGTTTTCACTTATGCCAAATGCTGCT
The DNA here is from genome assembly GCF_055804255.1 of Gardnerella sp. c17Ua_118. Lineage (NCBI taxonomy): Bacteria > Bacillati > Actinomycetota > Actinomycetes > Bifidobacteriales > Bifidobacteriaceae > Gardnerella > Gardnerella sp. c17Ua_118. Next base: position 1,462,280 of record NZ_JANUYT010000001.1, on the reverse strand, counting down.
TACGACGATGGCATACTCGACTTTGAGATTATTGACACTTCTGGCGGATTAATCGGATGGGCTAACTTGTTTGGAGATGTTGTGCACCAAACCGTTACAGGAAAAGCGCAACAAAGCCCACTTTCTACAAACTCCAAGATTGACCAATCGCAGGGTATTGAAGCCGAAGTTAAGCTAGAACGGCCTGCTCCTGTGCAGGTTGATGGAGATATTTTAGGCTACACAAAACACTTGCGTTTTAGCGTAGATAAAAGAGCATTATGCGTGCGTGTGCCAGAGAGTTTGCAATCTTCTTTAACCCAAAATACCGCCGACTTACATTAAAATACCGTCGCCGTGGCAAAATAAAAAATTATGGTAGCAAAAAATGCGGGAATGCCCGCCACCCCAGAAGATCTAGTAGACGTTGACGCTTTGATTGGCGCTTACTACGATGAAGTTCCAAATTCCAATATTCCAGAACAGCGCGTTATTTTCGGCACGTCTGGTCACCGTGGTTCTGCGTTAAAAACTTCGTTTAACGAAGCTCACATTGTTGCAATCACACAAGCCATTGCCGAATATCGCAAGAAGGCTGGCGTAACTGGCCCACTTTATATTGGTAGAGATACGCACGCTCTTTCCGAGCCTGCTCAAAAAACCGCTATTGAGGTTTTGGTTGCTAACGGCGTTCACGTTCGTGTGGACTCGCGCGGCGACTTTGTTCCAACGCCTGTTGTGTCGCAAGCTATTTTGACGCATAATCGCGCAGCTGATGGCACTCAGCGTTTTAGCGGCGAAGGTTTGGCAGATGGCATCGTAGTAACTCCTTCACACAATCCTCCAACCGACGGCGGTTTTAAGTACGACCCTGTAACTGGCGGCCCTGCCCCAGCAGACGTAACTAATGCGATTGCAAACCGCGCAAACGAATTGCTCGACAATTACAAGTCCGTTAAGCGCGTGCCTTTCGAGGAAGCAATCAAGTCTGATTTGGTTGAAGGCTTCGATTACCGCGAACACTACGTTAGCGATTTAGCAAACGTTATTGACTTCGATGTAATTCGCTCTAGCGGTGTGCGCTTGGGAATTGACCCACTCGGCGGCGCAAGCGTAAACTACTGGCCACTTATGAACGAAAAGTACGGCTTAAACATTGGCGTTGTGCGCCCAGATGTTGACCCAACTTGGCGATTCATGACAATTGACCACGATGGCAAGATTCGTATGGATCCAAGCTCCCCTTATGCAATGAAGGGCTTAGTTGATCAGCTTAACGCTGGCGCTTGGGATAAGTACGATTTAGTTGGCGGCACCGATCCAGATGCTGACCGCCACGGAATTGTGTGCCCTAACTGGGGAGTTATGAACCCGAACCACTACATTGCAGTGTGCGTGGAGTACTTGTTCGGCGGCGCTCGCCCAGATTGGCCAAAGAATACTGCTATCGGCAAGACGCTTGTGTCTTCTTCTTTGATTGACCGCGTAGCTGCTTCTATTAACGCTAAGCTTGTGGAAGTTCCTGTTGGCTTTAAGTGGTTTGTTGACCCACTCTTTAGTGGCGAAGTTGCTTTCGGCGGCGAGGAAAGCTCTGGCATGAGCTTCTTGCGCAAGGATGGCCGCGTGTGGACAACCGATAAGGATGGCTTGATTCCTGATTTGCTCGCTGCAGAAATCACTGCAAAGACTGGCAAGAATCCTGCTCAGCTTCATCAAGACCAGGTTGCTCGCTTTGGCGAAAGCTGGTACAAGCGCGTAGATACTCCAACCACTCTTGAGCAAAAGCAAAAGTTTGCAGCTCTAAGCGGAAACGACGTTGAAGCGACTAAGCTTGCTGGCGAAGATATTACTGCAAAGCTCACTGAGGCTCCTGGAAACGGCGCTAAGATTGGCGGCTTGAAGGTTACAACTAAGAACAATTGGTTCGCTGCTCGCCCATCTGGTACCGAGAACATTTACAAGGTTTACGCTGAGTCCTTCGTTTCTCCAGAAGCGCTAGATAAGGTGCTTGAGGAAGCTACTGCTGTAGTTGACAAGGCTTTAGCGTAACGCTTTAATTGCGATTAGTTAAAGTTAACAGCTTCTATATGCGCTGGTTGCTGATGCTGCCAGCGCATTTTTGAAAGGTTTTGCAATGATTGTTGTTTCTACAGACGGATCTGCTCTAGGAAATCCAAACGGATCAATGGGCTGGGCTTGGGCAGACCACATAGACGAAGCGGGCAACGCTCACGAGCACAATCACACTGGTAACGCGGATGCAGGCGGAGCTACTAACGGCACGAATCAAATAGGCGAATTATGCGCAGTTCTAGAAGCTTTGCGAGCACATCCTGGAAGCGAGCCTTTAACAATCGAAAGCGACTCGCAATATGCGATTAATTGTGCAACAACTTGGATTCATGGTTGGAAAAAGAACGGTTGGAAAAACTCCAAAAAAGAGCCTGTAAAAAATGCAGAACTTATTCGCGCAATCGATTCGGAGATTTGCAAGCGCAAAGGCTCCGTTAAGTTCGTTTGGGTTAAGGGTCATGCTGGAAACGCTGGAAACGAGAAAGTTGACGAGCTTGCTAGAACTTATGCCGAAGATTGCCGCAGCAAATTGAAGGATGGATATTTGCCACTAGAAGGGTGGAAATCGTTGATTTCTTCCTCATATTCAGATGGCGTTGACGTTCCGCAAGACGCAAAAATGCTATTGGATGGAAAAATTTCTAGTAGCGAATACCACATTGGCAGATGCGTTGGAGAAGATATTAATCCTGATTTTAATGGCGATAATACGCGTGAAACAGAGCGTGAAACATTTAGCGATACCGCTAAATACGCAAATAACAACGCTGCTTGCGACTCATCTACGCAAATCATTAATACAAATGATGAATCGCCAGCAAATGATGAATCGAAAGCCGATGAAGATTCGCATGAAAATAACGAATCCAAAAATAGCGAATCCCAAAATAAATCAGAGCAAAAATATAAAGCAGTTCCAGGATTGCGCGTATGCGGAACATTGCAATTTACGCCTGCTCCAAACACAAGCCCAAGTTTTAACGGAAATCCACGATTTATAACAGGCACAATACAGTTAAGCGGATACGTTATGCCAGATGGCACTTTTAACTTAGAACCAACTGAATTTTATATGCAAACAAATGCTAAGAAATAACAGAACAAAATTCTTAAAGCAGACTAATATGTAATATGTAATATGTATGAAACAGATGCGATTAGCAATCACTAAAAATCGCACATAATCGCGCAAAACAGCGCGGTAACAACCTGCAAAAGCAAGAAAGTAGGCACACATGGATAAAGCACAACAAGACGCGCTAAAGAAAGCAGCTGGCATTGAGGCCGCAAAAATCGTACAAAATGGCATGATGGTTGGACTTGGAACTGGCTCTACAGTGCGATTCTTGGTAGACGAGCTTGGTCGCAGAGTTAAGGAAGAAGGCTTAAGCTTTACTGGAGTTACAACTTCTCGCCGCACGCAAGAGCAGGCAGAAGGCTACGGCATTAAGATTCTTGACATTAACGATGTTGACCATATTGACGTTACGATTGACGGATCAGACGAAGTTGATAAGAACTTTAACGGCATTAAGGGCGGCGGCGCGGCTCTTCTTTGGGAAAAGATTGTTGCAATCAACTCCGATCGCATTGTGTGGATTGTAGACGCAAGCAAGGTTGTAGACACAATCGGCAAGTTCCCACTGCCTGTTGAAGTGATTCCATTTGGTTCTGCTCAAGTGATTCGCAAGTTCGAGAAGCGCGGATACAAGCCAGTTTTGCGCTTGGATGCAAACGGCAAAGAAGTGCGCACAGACGAGAACAACTTTGTTGTTGACTTGCATTTGGAGCGCATTGACCACCCACAAGAGCTTGCTAAAGACTTGATTGAAACTGTTGGCGTTGTTGAACACGGCCTGTTCTTGAACATGGTTGATACTGTGATTGTTGGAGATCCAAACGGTCCTCGCACGCTTACAAATCCAAATAAGTAAGCTGCATAATCCAGTCATAATCTAATATTTAACCAATCATTTCCCGAGAATGTATGTAAAATTAGTTAATTTGCATACGTTTTCGGGAAATTTTTTACAATCTTCAATCGCAATAAGTCAATCGAAATAAAAAAAGCGCTGGAAAATCCAACGCTTTCAAAAGTGTTACGTGCCCAAACGGGCAGGCGCGCCAAACAGCATTACTTACGCTGATGACGAGTCTTACGCAGCAGTTTGCGGTGCTTCTTCTTGCTCATCCGCTTGCGGCGCTTCTTGATGACAGAACCCATCTGAAGCCTCCATTCATATGTAAAGTGTGCAACTTGCCTAATGTTACACCGTTTTGACGACTTTGGAAAATCCTAAAGCAAAGTTTTACAAAAACACATGCAAAACATGCGCAAAACCATACGTTAAACACATACAAAACACATACAAAACAGCTTATATTTTGCAAAGTTTACATTGGGAATTGCTTATAGAATCTTTCAACAGATTGCTTTGATCCAGTTAACTCAAACACAGCTGTGTCGTTTTGCCAAATGGCACTAGCTTTAGCTTTATTGCCCGACTCAGTCTTTAACACATAGCTGCCAGTGGTTTTCCCAGAAACTTGAATTTTTCCAGAAGCAACATCTACCCCACTTAATCCATCTAGCAAAAGCTCATATTGCTTATTCGCTAGGTCGCGACTGCTCCATTGAGCAACAACAAGCGAAACATCGCTTCCAGATTCTCCTGTTGAATACTTAACTGTGTATTCTTCTAAAGGAGAAGCCGAAGACCATTTTGCACTAGCAGAAGCATCAACACGAGCAAAATCAAGAACAGTATCTGGCATAGCTTTTAACAGAGCAGTAGAAGTGCTAGGCAAATCTTTAGCCTTAATAGATGGCGTTTTTGCAGAAGGCACATGCGTTTTAGCAGATTGCGCATTTTGCTGGTGATTTAACGCCCAACCTGGCCAAACAAACGCGGAAACAATTGCCAAAACAACAACTATTAATGCAACAATAAGCACTTTTCGTAAATTGTTATGAGACGCAGAAAATCCTTGCGAAGAAGTAGAAGAATTATTTGTATAAGAATTCATTTTTTACCCCACATAACACTGTTAAACATACTTGGATTATCTCACAAAAGTATGACGGCAAAATGTCTATAAATGCAGCTAGCGTCAAATCATGGCTGCAAAATCTTCTACTTATTACTTGTGCTCCGAATGTGGTTGGAGTGGGTCAAAATGGTACGGCCGCTGCCCAGAATGCGGCGAATGGGGTACACTAAGCGAGTTTAGCGAGCCAAAGTTGCAAAGTGGCGTTTCTAAAGCTTTAAGATCGTCTAGAAATTCAAGAAGCGCAAAAACAAATGCGATTGCCGCGTTAAACATCGATTCCAGCGTAGACGCACAGCCGATTAGCAGCATCCAAGCAGATAATGGAATTAGAATACACACAGGATTTAGCGAATTTGACCGCGTTTTAGGAGGAGGGCTTGTTCCAGGGTCCGTAACGCTTATAGCAGGCGAGCCAGGAATCGGAAAGTCTACTCTGCTTTTAGAAACCGCTGGAAAAGTAGCAAAAAATGACGGCGAATCTAGTCAAAGCAGCGAGTCTGCAACAAATTTAGTCTTATACATTTCTGGCGAAGAATCAAAATCGCAAGTAAAATTGCGCGCATCACGCATAAACGCTATAAGTCAAAATCTTCTTCTTGCTAGCACAACAGACTTAAACACAGCTTTAGCACTAATCGAAAAGTATAAGCCAACACTTGCAATTGTTGATTCGGCACAAACTATTGTTTCTAGCGATGTTGATGGCATTACAGGAGGCTCCACTCAAGTTAGAGAAGTAGCTAGCGCGCTTATTGACGTTGCTAAAACTTGTAATATTCCAGTGCTTTTAGTTGGTCACGTTACAAAAGACGGCTCGATTGCAGGCCCGCGCACGCTTGAGCATCTTGTAGACACGGTTTGCCAATTTGAAGGAGATAGTCAAACTGCATTGCGCATGCTTCGTGCTGTTAAAAATCGTTTTGGACCTACAGACGAAGTTGGCTGCTTCGATATGAGCGGATGTGGTATTGAAGAAGTCCCCGACCCTTCTGGCCTGTTTTTGTCTTCTAACGAGGATTGCAAAAACGAAGGCACATGCGTAACGCTTACTTTAGAGGGCAATCGAAGCCTTGCTATTGAGGTTCAAGCGCTTGTTACAGACTCTGTTCTACCTGCTCCTAGACGTGCGGTTTCGGGAGTAGATGCAAACAGAATTGCTATGCTTACGGCAGTTTTATATAGGCATGGCGGATTGAATCTTCTTGCTAAAGACATTTACGTTTCTACGATTGCTGGCGCTAAAGCAAAAGAGCCTTCTTGCGATTTAGCAATAGTGGCATCTCTTGCAAGCGCTGCAAAAAATAAGCCAGTTTTGCCTTTTACGTGCGCAATTGGCGAGATTAGCTTGACTGGCCAAGTTCGATCGGCTTCTAGAATGGAAACTAGACTTAAAGAAGCTGCAAGAATTGGCTATAAACGTGCGATTGTTTGCCATTTGCAAAAAAAGATTCACGTTGCAGGAATTGATGTAGTTGAAGTAAATAATCTTAAAGAAGCGTTGAAAGCGCTGGGATTGTAGGAGATTAATGGAGATTAATATGGTTGACTTTAGTAAATGGGCTGCTTTTACATCGCAAAAAACTAATCGCTCGCTTGCAGGTTCGCGAGTGTTTATTGAAGATGAAAATAAAGAAAACAACAACAGCAATAACATCAACAGCGGCAACAATAGCAACAATAGCAATGTGCAAAAATTCCTGCAAAACGCGCAATCTTGGGGAATAATTCCCGTAAATTCTAAGGAAGACGCTGATTTTTGCGTAAAAATATGTGCAAAAAACCTAGAGACCACTGTAGACGCGCCTAATTTAAGCGGAAAAGATGCCATTGACTACGCGCAAAACCACATGCCAGTAATGCGCACGCTACTTAACAATTTACAAGAAAATGGTCTTAATTTAGAAGGCGTTAGAATAGCTGTTTGCCTTGTGCTAGAGCCAAAAACAGCCGTACTACTAAGGGAGCTACACGCTCACGGAGCGATTGTTGGCGTATTTTGCGGCCCAGACGAAACTGACCAGAGAGTGGCAGATCAACTTAAAAAAGAGGGCATTTTAGTGCAAGCAAACCGCGATTGGTCTCCTGAGCAAACGCACGAAGGCGCTCTAAAACTTCTAGACGAAATACAGCCAGACATAATAATCGACGATGGTGCAAGTTTTGCGCGACTAGCAAGCCTAGAACGCCCACAAATCGCAGCAAATCTAATAGGCGTTGCCGAAGAAACAACAAGTGGAGTGCGAGCTTTTGAAGCAATGCAAAAAGCTGGGCACTTGCACTACCCCGTAATCGCAGTAAATAATAGCGCTCTAAAAACTGATTTTGACAATCGTCATGGAACTGGCGAAACATGCGTTACAACAATGCAACAAATTCTTGGAAGCGAATGCTTTGAAAACGCTAAAGTAACTGTTGTTGGATATGGACCAGTTGGCCGCGGATTTGCATTAAGAATACGCGCATTGGGTGCAAAAGTTACGATTTGCGATACAAATCCTGTTCAATCCTTACGCGCAGTTTTCGATGGATTTGAAGCTAAAAATCTTGAATGCGCTGTTAAAGAAAGCAATATAATTGTTTCTGCGACTGGAGTTCGTCACACTATTACATTGCAAAATATGCAAAACATGCAAGAAAACGCAATTTTGGCTGTTATTGGTGGAATTGCAAACGAGATTGCACTAGACGAAATCCCTGATTTTAAGCCAGTTGTTGGAACAGCACAAAGAAAAATCCAAGTTCCGCGCGGTCCTCAAATTACGCTAATAAGCGAAGGAGACGGCACAAATTACACTACAGGCGGCGGAAATCCTATTGAGATTATGGACTTTAGTTTTGCTGTTCAAGTAAGCGCGGTTGCGTATTTGCTAGAGCACAATGGCAATAAAGACGGCAATAAAAATGGCAATAAAAATAACGATAATCGCCTTGATTCTGGAATCTACCAATTGCCAGAAAGCTCCGATAATCAAATAGCAAGAATCGCACTAGCAAAACGCGGATATAGCGCAAGCGAATCCAATAAAAACAACGGCTACAAGTGGGATTTAACGCGATTTGCGGAAGAAGCAAATAGTTAGCATAAATCAATTAACCAAATCATAATAAATCTAAGCAATAATAGAATAAATAAAGCAAAAAGTAGTACAACGTAATTCCTTAAGGAACACAATGCTTACAGACCCAATACGCAAACTTGCACACCCAACACCACTTAGCGAAGTCACACTATACAGTGCATCAATGGTTATTCCAGTAACGGGGCCAATAATCCCCGAAGGTGCCGTTGCTGTATCTAACGGACACGTTGTTCACGTTGGAACACGTCAATGGGTTCTTAATATTCTAAAAGACGAGATGCCAAGCGATTCTTATATGCAAATGTTTAGAAATGAGAAACATTGGCACGGCCTTATGACACCAGGTCTTATAAACGCACATACGCATTTGCAATACACAAATATGGCAAGCGTAGGACGCGGAGAATATAGAAATTTCCACGATTGGGAGCAAGGATTTAACGTTGTTTACGACAAGTTGCAAGAAGATAAACAAAAAAATCCATCGCTAACAACTTGGAAGACTTCTGCATACCAAGGCGCAAGAATGATGGTGGAAGCTGGCACTAGCGCAGCTGCCGATATTGTAACCGATATTGAAGCGGTTGGAGCGCTTGCAAGCCAGGGAATGCACGGAATTGCCTATTGGGAGGTAATGGGCTGGAAAAACGTTGATTGGAAGGAAGAAGGCTACGCTAAGCTGCTAGAAATGCTTGGGCAAATGATGAACAACGGCAGCATACCGAGCATAGGTATTAGCCCACATGCGCCTTATAGTCTAGAAACAGAGCCGTTTGTGGATTTGCCAGACATTGCGCGCCAGCTAAACATGCGCTTGCACATACACTTGGCCGAAACGCCAATGGAAGCAGGAAATCACGCAGATACGCTAACTACGTATTCTGCGCCAGATTGGAATAGCAATGTTTGGGAAAGCTATAGCGAACTTAAATCGCACGGAATGACTGCATCTGCAATTCAGTTTTTGGATCAGCTTGGATCTTTAGGGCCAGACGTGCATATTGCGCACGGCGTTTGGGCGGACGGCGAAGACCGCAGGATTTTACGCCAGCGCGGAGTTGGAGTGGCACTTTGCCCAAGGTCCAATCGCATTACTGTTACAGAGCGAGACGCGCCGATTCGCGATTACATGGAAGAAGGAAACTTACTTGCAATTGGTACAGATTCCCTATCTTCTTCCCCATCTTTAGACGTTTTAGACGATGCTGCAAAAATCTACGACCTAGCAACAGCACAAGGATATAGAAAAGATGATTTAACACATCGAATTATCCGCATGCTTACTTTAGGCGGCGCAAGCGTTATGGGCTTGCACGTAGGGCCGCACAGAATTGGCCAAATTAATGCTGGTGCAACAGCAGACCTGGCGTTCTTTAACATTCCAACAGACACAAGCTCGCCGCAAGGAGTTGAAGAGACTTTGCACAATTTTGTTCGTCACGGCGCAGGAAGCGCAAAAGCAACTGTAATATCTGGAAATCTTGTGTACAATAATGGCGCTTTTGCGCAATAAGTCTTGACTAATAAGTCTCGCAAAATAAATCAGAAAATATCAGGAGATATTATGAGCATTAAATTAGAAGATATGAGCGATTACGCAAAAAATCTTGTTAAAGAATTGCACTTAGAAGCACACCCAGAAGGCGGATGGTACGCTCGCGATTGGCAAGCAGCACAGTTATATAGCGCAAATAACAGCACAGACGCGAGCGCAGACGCGAGCGCAAACGCGACTAATACACAAGTTGACGAAAACTCCGCAGCCAGCGCTCCAAGACCACTAGCATCGCTTATTTATTTTCTTTTACCAGCTGGCGATTCAAGCGCGTGGCATAAAGTTGATGCAGACGAGATTTGGTTTTGGCATGGCCCAGCAAATCTTACGATTGAACTTGGCGGATGCAGCCAAAATCCTTGCGCAGAGGCTGATTTGCAACGTTTTACTCTGGGAAACACTAAAGATGGTAACGATTTACTTACGCGCGGTCATCTTGTGATTCCTGCTGGAACATGGCAGCGAACTGTACCTAGCAACGCAGATGTATTGGTGTCTTGCGTTGTAAGCCCTGGCTTTACTTTTAGCGGATTTAATTTAGCGTCTAAAAACTAGTATGCTACTTTGAAGGCGTAAGCTATTTAACAAGCGCGTTCAAAACGCTCAAAGTCAAGCTTCCAGCGCGATTTGCAGCAAGAACTAAATCGTCTTTATGCGCATCAAGCGATTCGTAAGATTCTCCGCAACGATTACTCATTGCGCGAATCGCAAGGAACGGCACGCTATTTTTAGCTGCAATATGCGCTACTGCAGCGCCTTCCATCTCTTCGCAATCGCCAAAAACCTCTTCGCGAACTGCATCTAGAACCTTTGGATCTGTGTTAAATTGGTCGCTTGTTGCTATGTTTCCGCAAACGTATGCAACGCCATTTTCGCTCTTATTAGACGCGCTTTGCTTAGATTCCGCGGAAAAATCGCAAGCAGCCGAAGATGATTCTTGCAAAGACTTTTCAAGCCTAAAGCCTAATAACTTCGCTTGATTTGCCGCTAAATCGCATAACTTTGAGTCCGATTCAAAAACTTCTTTGTATGGAGCACAATCTGCAATAATTTGTGTATTTGTTTCTAGATAGTGAAGATTCTTGCCTATAACAATGTCTCCAACATTAAGACGCGGATTTAATGCGCCTGCGATTCCGCTAAAAATCAACACTTGTGGCTTAGCTTCGATTATAAGAGCCTGAGCTGCTGCAGCTGCAGCACACTTTCCCATTCCAGCAATGCATATTGTAAGAACTGCTTTATTGCATTTGTTATTAGACGCGATTTTACCTTGAATAAAAGTAACACCGTAATCTTGCCAAGACTTATATTCGCCACTAAACGCTTGCAAAATAGGCTGAGCCTCTTTTTGAAGTGCCACTATAATCGCAAGTTTTGAAAGATTACTAAAATCGCCAGAATTACCGATTGAAAATTCCTTTTGCATAGTCTCCCCTAAAATAAGTTCGATAAGTCTAATCTAATAAAATCTAACAAAATCAAATATAGTCAAACATAATCAAATACAACCAAATACAGTCAAATACTTATGATTCTAAAATCGTAAAGACACGCTGCAACAACACAACACGCCGCAACACACCGATTGTAACCGTTACTTAACATTTACAAAATTGAACATAAGTAGAGCAAATTTACGCCATTAAATCAACAAAATATAGCACGTTATAAACAATCACGATAACAATTCTGTAACAATTAAGCCTTAAATGCATCTATCGTCTTATAAACTATCAAATGTACGGCCGCAAAACCTACTTAAATCGCTTAAAAAACGAATAAGCGAAAAAATTTAAGGTTTTAGCAAAAACAAGGAGAAAAAATGGCTATTTTCGTACATAACAACTTGCACACTAACCGCGTAGCAATCGCAGCTACTAAAATCGCTGCAGCAGCATTAGCCGTTGCATCAATGGTTAGCACAGCGGCATGCGGAAGCCAAAACGCACAAGATCCAAATCAAAAGACGATCACTCCAGGCGTTTTGACAATCGGCACAGCTCAGCCAACTTACACACCTTGGATGTACGATAACAAGCCAGAAAACGGCAAGGGATACGAATCCGCAGTAGCATACGCTGTTGCAAAGAAACTTGGCTACGGCAAAGACAAGGTTAAGTGGGTTCGCACAACCTTCGACTCCGCAGTAACTCCAGGCCCAAAGGACTTTGATTTTAACCTTCAGCAGTTCTCTATTACCGAGGAACGCAAGAAGGCAGTAGACTTTTCGCCAAGCTACTACAACGCAACTCAAGGCGTTGTTGTTAAAAAAGATAGCAAGTTTGCCAGCGCAAAGACTTTAGCAGATCTTAAAACCGCGCAGATTGGCGCAATGGTTGGAACAACAAGCTACAGCTTTGCTAAAGACAAGATTAAGAGCGATATTCAAACCTTTAACGATAACGACGCTTTGGTTCAGGCTCTTGACTCTAAGCAAATTGACGCACTTGTTATAGATACTCCATCTTCTGTAAATATTGTACGCAGCAAGCAGGTTAAAGATGGCGTTGTTCTTGGACAGATTGCAGGATCGGAAGATAAGGAAGGAACTGGCCTTGTTCTTCCAAAAGGATCTAAGCTTACTGCAGACGTTACTAAGGCTGTGAATGCTCTAGAAAAAGATGGCACTTTGAAGAAGCTTCAAGAAAAGTGGCTTGCAGAGTACACAACTGATGTGCCAGTTCTTAAGTAAATTGATCTAAATTAAATCAAACAAAATAGATTAAAAATAGATCAAAATAAATAAAAATCGTACCAACGTCATTACCAATACGCATTATTGTAAGCAATTTGTAACCCAATCGTCACATAAAAGTGCTTACAATAGTGCGTATCATTCATTATGTCGAAAGGCTCAGGCTACCGCCAATGACAGTACTTAACGGCAGTACAACAGATTCTGCAAGCAACGAATCAAATAAGTTACTCACTAATGCGTCGTCACTATCTAGCGCTAATACGGCATTAGATGAAGGAACGTGCGCTTTAAGCAATATCGAGCTTGAGCGCAGAGCAATACGCAAAAAACAGAATCTTAAATCTGTTTTAACAAGCATAATAAGCACTTTAGTATTGCTTGGCGTGTGCATTGCGGCGCTTGCAATGAGCCCTGGTTGGCCAAGAGTGCGCGAAACGTTCTTTTCTGGCAAATACTTTATTCTATCTTTGCCATCTGTTTTGCAAGGCTTAATGCTTAATTTGCAAGTGCTTGTGTTTGCTGTAATAGGAGTTGCAATACTTGGAACTTTAATCGCAGTTATTCGCACAAGCGTAAGCCCAATGCTTTTCCCATTGCGCGCTATAGCGCAATTCTACACAACTATTATGCGCGGCATACCAATGCTTGTTGTGCTTTACTTAATCGGCTTTGGCATACCAGGATTACAGCTTTTTGGGCGCATTCCACCAGCAATACTCGGCACAATCGCCATTGTTATGAGCTACTCAGCATACGTTGGAGAGGTATTGCGCGCAGGATTTGAAGACGTGCATCCGTCAATGCGAGCATCTGCAAGGTCACTTGGCTTAACATCTGGTCAAACTGTGCGATTAGTGGTAATTCCTCTTGGCTTAAGAAAAGTGGCTCCTGCATTAATGAACGACTTTATATCTATGCAAAAAGACGCAGGGCTTATATCTGTTTTGGGAGCTGTAGACGCAGTTCGAGCCGCTCAAATATCTGTTGCAACTTCTTATAACTTCACTCCATACGTTGTAGCAAGCGTTGTGTTTATAGCGCTAAGCATTCCGTTTATTGTTCTAAACGATTGGTATACAGCAAGACTTCGCAAGCGCGAGCTAAACGGAGGAACTGTGTGATGAATAACGTAACAAATCAAAAGGTAAATCAACAAATGAGTGATTACACGAACACAAGTGATCAAACGAATACAAGCAATAACACGGATTCAACCCCAGTTTTGCGCTTAAGCAATATTAGAAAATCGTATAACTCAACACCTGTTCTTAAGGGTATTTCTTTTGATATTGCGCCTCACGAAGTGGTGGCTCTTTTAGGGCCTTCTGGAAGCGGCAAATCTACTCTTATGAAGTGCATTAATTTGCTTGAGCGAGTAGACGACGGCCAAGTTTGGCTTGGAAACACAGATATTACAGATCCACGCATAAATCAAGATCAAATTAGATCTCAAATCGGAGTTGTGTTCCAGCAATTCAATCTTTTTACGCATATGAGTGTTTTAGATAACGTGACTCTTGCTGCGCGAAAAGTTCATCATTGGAGCAAAGATCGCGCAGAAAGCCGCGCAATGGAGCTTCTATCTAGGATTAAGCTAGAAAATAAAGCAAAATCCTACCCAGATCAGCTTTCGGGCGGACAGCAGCAGCGAGTGGCGATTGCTCGCGCGCTTATGACAAGCCCACAACTCCTGCTTTTAGACGAGATTACTTCCGCGCTAGACCCAATGCTTGTTGGCGAAGTTCTAGACATGGTTGCGGAGCTAAAGCAGCAAGGAACAACCATTTTAATGGCCACTCACGAGATGCATTTTGCGCACGAAGCTGCCGACAGAGTAGTTTTGCTTAGAAACGGCGTTGTTGCAGAAAACGGCACGCCGTACGAAGTTATGGATGCTTGCAGCGACCCAGAAACGCAAAACTTCTTTAAATCATTCCGACACTAGCGCGCGCGTTTGCTCAACGTCTTTGCTAATAGCGTCCTTAAGCTGCTCTTGCGAGTCAAATGCTTGCTGCGGGCGCAAGAAGCGCGCAAACTCAATGCAAACCCTATGCCCGTATAAGTCTTGAATCTTATCTGTTAACGCATATGCTTCAACAGTTCGATTAGACGATTGCTCTTCTAGAGTATCGTCGTAAGCATCCGCGCGATTTGCCGCGTCATCTTCAAAAGTAGGATTAGTGCCAACTGAAATTGCAGCAGCCCAACGCCAAGGCGAATGCAATCCAAGATGAAGCTCATCTTTACGCAAAACACCTACGCTAGGAATGTTTCTGCCAGAAGAAGCGCCATTTTGCTCGTCTGCATCTAAATCAATAATCCAGCCAGCATACACGCCATCAACAGGAATATATCCGTCAATTCGCTCACCAAGATTTACAGTTGGGAAGCCAATTTGATGACCGCGACCAGCTCCGTGAATAACAGTGCCTTCTACTCTATGCGGCTGTCCAAGAATATCTCCAGCATCTCGAACCCTGCCATTTGCAAGCATCCATCGCACATTTGTAGAGCTCCAAGCACGAACCTTTTTATTCGGCATGCCCTTGCTCCAAGCACGATATTCCGCCTTATTCATGCCACTTGCAGGATCTTTTGGCTCTCCGCCTTCTAAAGGAACCTCTGGAACAATCGGGTCTGGAACGCGAACGTCTCCTGGCCCAAAATCATCTACAACAACAAGATTAAAAACGCCTGTAGCTTGCGCAAGCTCTTTAATAGCATGAACGTTTCCAGCTCTTTTAGCGCCCAAAGCTGCATCCGACCCCAAAACAAGCGCGCGCATACCTAGCTTACCAACCAGCTGCCCAAGGAAGAATCTGTACGATTTTGCCGCAAAAGCAAGGCTATATCGAACTATAATAACGTGATCAACGTCTAACTGCTGTAAAACTCTAAGCCGCTGGCGAACGCTTGTTAGCGCTTGCGAATCTACTGGAATTTGCGCGTCATCGCCAAAATCGTCGAATAAATCTGGATTTTCGTGCACAACGCTTGGACGAGGGTCAAACATTATAACAACCGAGAACGCGTTGTTTTTGCGCGCAATCTCCACTGTTCGCTCAATAACTTTACGATGCCCAAGATGCATTCCGTCGAATACACCTATTGTAACAACTGACTTACGTTGAGCGCTCAACGTTGGCCAACTAATCATACCGTTGGCATCTGGTCGAATGTCGATGACCTTCATCATATCCTTACTGTTCGCAAGAGCCGCAAATATTGGTATCGCTTTATTTTAGACGCCACTTTGCCGCAACCCCATTTTCACACTAATATCTATTTTACCAGCAAACTAGCTTTGTACAAATACTACAATTGGTTTAGCTTCTATTTGATTTGTATTTTTTTCGTTATTCTCGATTTTTTCGTTATTCTCGTTATTCTCTTGTGACTTATAGAACGTAATACTTTCGCGCGTAGAAGCTTGCGACTTTTGTGCAACCTCTAGAACTGCAACAACGTCGTTTTTCTCATCTTTTGCGGCTTTTACGTATGCAATCGCGTTTTTTGCGCTAATCGTAGGAATTGTGATTTTTCTGCCAAATCGCAAGTCTTTAGCTTGATTTTCGCTTACTTCTACTGTTTGCATTGTTAATTTTGCAGATTCAAACATGCTTAGCA
Source organism: Gardnerella sp. c17Ua_118 (assembly GCF_055804255.1). Classification (NCBI taxonomy): domain Bacteria; kingdom Bacillati; phylum Actinomycetota; class Actinomycetes; order Bifidobacteriales; family Bifidobacteriaceae; genus Gardnerella; species Gardnerella sp. c17Ua_118. The sequence continues at coordinate 1,446,214 of NZ_JANUYT010000001.1, read as the reverse complement.
AGTGTTGATTAAGAGTGTTTTCTAAAGGCGATGAGGCTGGCAAAGCAGATGACGAATCGCCAGAAACCAGCGAATCGCATGAACCTTGCGAATAGTATAAATCGTCTAAAACAGCCTTCGCGCGAGTTTGAGTCACGCCATTTTTGTTTGTAAATGTGCGAATAACACTTTTAAGCTTAAGCACGCGACTATCTTCTATAGAAAAATCGCCAATACGCGTTCTTCTAAGGCTAACTAAGTGTCCTCCAACTCCAAGAACACGCCCCAAATCGCGAGCTAGAGCGCGAATATATGTGCCACTAGAGCAAGAAACGCTTGCGCGCACGTCAATAACCTTTGCGCCGCTTACGCCCACACTAAAATGCGCATCCAGCAAAGAAAAATCGTAAATAAAAACTTCTCTAGACTCTAAATGAACATCTTTACCTTCACGCGCTAAGTCGTAAGCGCGAACGCCATTTACTTTTATAGCAGAAAAAGATGTTGGCGTTTGCATAATCGAGCCAGTAAAATTCTTTGCTATTACAACGCGCAATTCTTTAAGAATTTCATCAATATTTGCAAAGTTTATAATGCCATTTTCATCATCCACGCTTGAAACAACATTACCATCCGCGTCGTCTGTGTTAGTTGACTCGCCAAGACGAATCACAGCTTCGTACGTTTTATTGTGACCAAGCAAATAGTTGAGCAAGCGCGTGGCGTTACCAAAGCCAAGAATCAGCAAGCCTGTTGCCATTGGGTCTAAAGTTCCAGCATGACCCACTCGTTTAGTGTGCAACAAGCCGCGTGCAAAAGATACAACATCGTGACTGGTAACGCCTTTTGGCTTATCTACTAGCAAAATTCCAGAAGATGGTACTTTGCTAGAAGATGGTAATTCAGGACTACTCATTGCCCTCTCTAAAGTCGCTAGTTACATCACTATCAAAGTCGCTAGAATCCGCAAAATCGCCAGAATCCGCAGAGTCGCTAGAATCCGCAAAGTTGTCGTCTTCAAAGTCGCTGTCTTCGTCAAAATCCTCGTCGTCAAAATCCTCATCTTCACGAGGCTTTTTATACGGATCCGCTTCCCCAGCATATTGCGCTGTTTCTCGCGCTTTAGCTAGCTCCTCGTCACGCTTGCGAGCCGCAACCAAAATGTCTTCAATCTCGTGAGCTTCGCTAGGAACTTCATCGTAAACAAATTGGATTTGAGGCGTTAATCGCAAGCCTGCTTTAGCTCCAACTAAAGTGCGTAAGCGTCCCTTAGCCTGTTGCAAAGCCTGGTTTGCGCGCATACGCTCGCCCTGCTCTTTTCCAGCAGTGCCAAGCTGCGTCCAATACACTTTAGCTATTTGCAAATCGTTAGTAACTCTCACTTCTGTAATCGTTACGTTAGCAAGTCGCTTATCGTGCAAATGCGATTCCATATTGGACGCAATCACTCTGTGAATCAAAGCCGCAATTCGCGCGGCTCTAGGGTTTGTTCCAGCCATATTACTTGCGCTCAATCTGCTTCATTTCAAATGTTTCGATTACGTCGCCAAGCTCAATGTCGTTAAAGCTGCCAAGATTAATGCCTGCTTCGTAGCCTTCGCTAACGGATTGCACATCATCCTTAAACCTACGCAAAGTGGAGATTTCAAGATCGTTAACAGTTGCAACACCGTTACGCAAAATACGGCACTTGGTTCCGCGCTTAACCTCACCATCTTGAACCATAACGCCAGCAATATTGCCAAACTTGGACGAGCGGAAGATTTCGCGAATCTCGGAATGAGATGTAACAACCTCTTCAAACTCTGGCTTAAGCATACCCTTCAAAGCAGCTTCAATATCTTCGATTGCTTTGTAAATAACAGAGTAGTACTTAACTTCCACGCCTTCGCGATCTGCCAAGTCTGCAACCTGGCGATTTGGACGCACGTTAAAGCCAATAATAACGGCCTTATCAACAGTTGCAAGGTTCACATCGTTTTGAGTAATCGCGCCAACGCCGCGGTGAATAACCTGAATTCCAACTTCGTCGGAAACCTCAATCTTCATTAAGGAGTCTTCCAAAGCTTCAACGGAGCCAGAAGAATCACCCTTAATAACAATGTTAAGCATATCCACTTCGGACTTAGCAAACTGTTCCTTAAGGCTTTCAAGAGACACAACCTTACGACGCTTTGCAAGCTGAGCCGCGCGCTCTGTAGCCTGACGCTTTTCGGCAATTTGGCGAGCAGAACGATCGTCGGAAGTAACCAAGAACAAGTCGCCTGCAGTTGGAACAGAAGTCAAACCAAGCACCTGAACTGGCGTGGAAGGACCTGCCTCTTGCAAGTGGTTGCCATTTTCGTCGAGCATTGCGCGAACGCGACCATAAGACGTGCCTGCAACAATGGAATCTCCGACTTTAAGCGTACCTTGCTGAACAAGAACGGTTGCAACAGCACCGCGACCCTTATCCAAGCGAGCTTCAACAGTTGCGCCACGAGCGTCCATGTTTGGATTCGCCTTAGGATCAAGCTCCGCATCTGTAGTCAAAAGAACAGCCTCAAGAAGCTTATCTACGTTGGTCCCCTGCTTTGCGGAAATATTCACAAACATGGTGTCGCCGCCGTATTCTTCTGGCACAAGACCGTACTCTGTAAGCTGACCGCGAACCTTATCTGGGTTTGCTCCAGCAACATCAATCTTGTTTACTGCAACAACAATAGGCACGTGAGCAGCCTGTGCGTGGTTGATTGCTTCAACAGTCTGAGGCATAACGCCGTCGTCTGCTGCAACAACAAGAATTGCAACGTCTGTAAGCTCCGCACCACGAGCACGCATAGCTGTAAACGCTTCGTGGCCTGGTGTATCCAAGAACGTAATCTTGCGCTTGTCGCCGTCTAAGGTGACTGTAACTTGGTAAGCGCCGATGCGCTGCGTAATGCCGCCAGCTTCGCGCGCTACAACATTCGACTTACGGATTGTATCGAGCAAGCGAGTTTTACCGTGATCAACGTGGCCCATAACAGTAACAACTGGAGGGCGAGTTACAAGATTATCGTCTTCTTGAAGCTCTTCTTCGTCTAAGTCAATATCGAACTGCTGAAGAAGCTCTTTATCTTCCTCTTCTGCAGAAACAAGGCTAATATTCCAGCCGATTTCTTCGCCAAGAATCTGGAATGTTGTTTCATCCAAAGACTGCGTAGCTGTTGCCATCTCTCCAAGATGGAACAAAACAGTAACCAAAGCTGCTGGATTTACATCAATCTTTTCTGCCAAATCCGAAAGCGTTGCTCCCTGACGAAGGCGAATCGTAGCGCCGTTACCCGAAGGAATACGCACGCCGCCAATAACTGGTGCTTTAAGCTCTTCGTATTCCCTGCGCTTTGCAAGACGATTCTTGCGAGCCTTAGAGGACTTTCCACCTTGGCGACCGAATGCACCTGCAGCTCCTGCGCGACCACGACCACCCCTGGATGGGCCTGCATTTGGAGCACCTGCAGCCGCTGCTTGGAAGCTTGCAGCTTGGTTTGCGTTAAAGCGCGACTCTGCCGATGGGCGCGATCCTGCGCCACCATTGCCGCCGCCTGAACGATGCGAACCTTGCCATTGGGAACGATTTGCTCCGTTGCCGCCGTTGCCATTGCCGCCGCCTTGACGGTTTCCGCCGCGACCACCGCGACCGCGACCACCGCCGTTGCCGCCATTACCATTACCAGATCCTGGTTTTGAGCCACGAGCATTCTCTGCAGCAGCGCCTGGCCGCGACATTGGATGTGGGCGTGGAATGTCTCCAGGTGTAGGCGCGCGCATACCCTGCTTTCGACTAAACGGATTGTTTCCTGGTCGAGGAGCGGTTCCCGAGCCAGAGCCTTGGTGTGGTCTAGGGCGTGGAGGCATTTGCGCAGAACGCTCTTGCTTAGCAGATTTAGATTCTGCACCACTGCGCTTTTCTGCGTTGCGCTTTGAATCGCCAGACCTAGAAGCATTATTAGGCTTTGCGTTTCCAGCCGAAGGCTTAGGAGTTGCATTGTTAGCAGCATGCGCATTAGAAGTCTTAGATTCGTGATTTTCATGCACTTTTTGCGCAGAATTCTGCTTTGCAAAAGACTTTTGTTCTGGCTTTTGATTAGCCTTCTTTTCTGCATTTTGACCATGAGATTCTGGCTTGCTATTAGACGCAGAATCCGCAGATTTATTAGACGCATGATCAACATTCTTAGACGCAGAAGGCTTCGATTCGCTCTTTGCAGCAGAATCCGCAGGCACAAATTCCGTCTTTAGACGACGCACTACAGGAGCTTCAACAGTTGAAGAAGCGGACTTTACGAATTCGCCCATACTCTTCAAACGTTCCAATACGGTTTTACTATCTACACCAAATTCTTTGGCCAGTTCGTATACGCGCTTTTTTACCACTCAGTGTTCTCCTCAGTCTGTGGCAGCGTAAAACGAACGCAACCACTTTATATTGTTATAAGATTCTTACTCTTATGCTTTTTATTTAGATATCTCATAATGCGATATCTCATCGTGTAACCATGATTTCAACCATGATTTTGTACCTCGTTCCCTAGGCAAAAAGCTGCTAATAAGCCCAGATTGCAGCTTTCAGCTTACTCGAAACGTTGGATTCTCGGGAGTGTCGCAAGTTTGCTAAATACTAGCAAAAATCTTATTCCGCCGAATTAGAATCAGCGTTCATAGCTTCTTGCTTTTTAGCATGCTCTTCCGCAGACTCAATTCCAATCTTCCAACCAGTCAACTTTGCTGCAAGTCGCGCGTTCTGTCCCTCCTTGCCAATTGCAAGCGAAAGCTGAGAATCGTGAATAAAAGCAACAGCAGTCTGACTTTTCTCACTAACAACATGAACTTCAGTTACTACTGCTGGAGACAATGCAGCGGAAACAAACTGTGCTGGATCTTGCGACCAATCAACAATATCGATTTTTTCTTGACCAAGATTTTCCAATACAGCACGAACGCGCGAACCACCAGGACCAATCAAAGCACCCTTTGGATTAACGCCATCTGTGTTAGCGCGAACAGCAATCTTAGTACGAGCGCCAGCTTCTCGAGCAATTGCCATAATCGAAACAGCTCCCGAAACAAGTTCTGGAACTTCTCGCTCAAAAAGTCTGCGAACAAGATCTGGGTGAGACCTAGAAACAACTATTTCTGGTCCGCGCAAGCCGCGAGCAACGTTTACAACATAAACGCGAATACGCTCGCCGTGACGATACCTTTCGCCAGGAACTTGCTCTCTTCTAGGCAAAATGGCTTCAACATCTCCAACAGCAACGTGAATATTAGAAGGATCTTTAGAATCCTGCTGCACAATGCCGTTAATAAGCTTTCCTTTTTGACCCGAAAAAGCTCCAAATACGCGGTCATCTTCCACTTTGCGGAAAAGTTGAGTAATAACTTGGCGAGCTGTTGCTGCAGCAAGACGTCCAAAATCTCTAGGCGTATCGTCATACTCCTCGCCCAAAGTAAATGCTGGGTGAGGATTATCTTCTGTAGGAACACCTGGAATCTCATCTCGTGCCCATACAGTAAAGCAACCAGCACGCTCATCTAGCTCAACTCGAGCATGCCTTGCTGGGTGGGAAGTCTTCATGTATGCAAGACGCAAAGCCTCGGCGAGTGCCTCGTCCAGCTCGTCGGCATTAATCCCCTGCTGAGCCGCAAGCTGATGCATTCCCGCCAAATCCAATTCCATCGTGCACGTCCTCCTGTGATTCATTTATAAATTTTCACTTATAAAATTAACTTATTCTTCTTTTATACGTTTTACGCATAACAAAACGCTAAAATCTAATTTTAACAAGTATGTAAAGCGCAAAATTTTATGACTATGATTAAAAATGTTAAGCATAAAATGTTAGACACAAAGCAAGCCAACATTGGTCACAGTCACGGACTATTTTAGTAGATTATGCAGACACGTTTTGTTTTGTTCTAAAGCCTTGCAATGCGTGCAAAATATTATCAAACGCGTAGCAAAAGGTGTTCCAATGCACAAAAAAAAGTTTGTTCTAGTATTTGCATCACTTATTGCTGTATTAATGGCTTCTAGCGCTTGCTCGGGATCAGGGCAATTTAATAACGTTAACAACACTGCGGTTCGTTCATCTAAAAGCAATAATGAGTGCTACCAAGTTCTACAAAGCGCAAAGCACAATCAAAAAATCGTAGATCAACAAGAAGCAAACGTAACTAGAAACAACTTGCAAAATGCTGCGAATTCTTGGAAAAACGTTGCAATACAATGCAACGCACGATTTGCTCAAGGCGTTGTTTTTAGCGCGCAAAACACCTGGAGATTGGCCAACTTAAGTCAAGGCAACGAAAGTGGAGCAGCAAACGCCCCTAAAATCGCAAATCAAATGGAATCAAGCGTTTACAAAAAATTGTATGACTTTGCAAATAGTACTAGTAACTTGTATTGGAATCACGACCCACTTGCAAAAGCGGCATTAGAACAAGACAAACTAGCTTTTATGTTACAAACTTTAGCTGCAAAAGATGTTGATAATGTTTCCTTAAGACAAAGCGATATTACAGCTACGATTGCTAACATGCTTATGCACTTTGCTTCAAGCGGAAGCGACTTGCGACAAAAAGTATACGAAATACCGCAAAAGAATCTGGACTCTGGCGTTGCAAAAGACGAAGCTAGCGCAAAAGACTTGCCAATAGTTGCAATAGCGTATATGGATTGCGCGCGCGGAGAACTAGACGCGCTAAATCAAGCTATTTTCCCTACAAACAAAGACGGTAGCGTAAATCATAGCGCACTTTCTAGCAACACAAATCAAGAGTTTATTGAGATTCTTGCAAACATTGCTATTTCGCATATTATGAGCGCGTACGCGTATGGATACCCTAGCGATTCTTCCGCGATTTTTGAGCAATAGCACACTGCATGATTGCATATGTACGCCAAATAAAGTAGAGATTCGAGATTTTTCGCACTGAATGAGATGAACCTCAGCGCCGAAGGTGGTGATTCATCGAATGAAGAAGAAAAATCGAGAATCTCGGTGATGAAAGATACGAAAAAGTTCTAGATATCCAGAAGGTTTGATGTATTTCTCTACGAGCAATAAAAGAGGAGCGTAGCGACGGGACTTGCGAGGAGAGAAATACTCAAACCTCGCGCAACGACAAATAAGGAAAGCGCTTGTGTAAGCAAAAAGGGCTTCTGGCTAATCGCCAGAAACCCTGCTTGCGGATGAAGCGAGATTTGAACTCGCGGAGGGTGTAGCCCTCACACGCTTTCGAGGCGTGCTCCTTAGACCGCTCGGACATTCATCCTTTGCGCCAATCGCAAATACGCAAAACGCAAATGCAAAAAGAAACGCAACTTTTCAATTGTAAAACAACCCTAGAATATATAAGACGCATGGCGCGTTGACACTCACCCAAGCTCCTCGATCGTGCGCTTAGCACGAATCGCGTTTGCTCGCACACCAAGCTCCTCGTCTTTAGGGTATTCAACATATTCCAAAGTCAAACCGTTAGCTGCAATCGGCCCAGTAGAGCCTTCTCGAATCGGATTTTCAATCTTATTTTTGAACCAATCAACAGAACGCTTTGCACACCCAACTTGCACGCACGCCCCAACAAGCGAACGAACCATGTTATGCGCAAACGCGTCTGCAACAATAGTAAACTCAAGCAAACCGTTCTCAATGCAAGGAATTTTTCCAGTTGATTTAGATAAACAGCTCCCCACGCAAACGCGATTCCAAACAGCCTTTTTAACGCAGCGAATCGTAGTTCCACCAGGATTTGGCCGCGCAAAAGAGCCAAAATCGTGCAAACCAACAATCAAAGACGCCGCCTGATTCATGGCATCAACGTTTAAGTCGTAGTCAAGCTGCAACACAAAGCCACGCATGCGCGGATCCAAATTCGCGCGATTCGCAGCATCACTAATCCTATACACGTATGTGCGATCCAACGCAGAAAAACGCGCATCAAAACCGCTTGGCGCAATGCTTACGCTGTGAATCGAAATGTCTTTAGGCAAAACGCCACAAAGCCTATATTCCAAGGCTTTTACTGGAGTCAGATTTGTGTGACCGACGCAATTTTGCAAAACGGATTCCGAAACGTCTAAATGGCAAACTTGGTAAGATGCGTGAACGCCCGTATCTGTGCGGCCAGCAACGCTAAGGCGCAAAGGTTCGCTAGCATCGCTTTTATTCACGCGCAAAACCTTGTGCAATGCGTCTTCTAAAACACCTTGAACGGTGCGCAAAGTAGGTTGCTTTGCCCAACCATAAAAATCGCCGCCATCATACGCTAAATCCAAACGAAGACGCATTCAAAACCTTTCCAAACAGACTTACAAACAGACTTTCCAAACAGACTTCCACTAGTTTTTCTTATCTGAACCGCCAGCGAGCGCAAAAGCACTCATAACGCTACGAATCAACTCATATGTTTTTGAATCCATATGCATTGCAATCTTCAATAATGCAGGAACAACCTCCGACCAATGCGAAGACATCTCGTCGAAATTCGAGTACCCTAAACTGCTAAACATGCTGTAAACACTATCAATTCTGCGTTTTCGCTCTTCAAATGGCAAACTCATCATCCACTCGTTTGCAGCTTTAGAAACTGCTAGAGCGCGCGGAGTTACACAATCGCAGTAGTCAAAATCACCATCTTTAACTTGCCAATATATGCCAAGATGTTGCATTAATCCAATTGAATCGGCAGCTGTAACCTTATACGGCACTCCCGTATCCATAATCAATCCAATAAAGGCAGATTGCGGAACAACTTTTTCGATTCTGGAAACAACGCGAGAAAAAACCTTTGGATCAACAACATCCGAGCCAAAACTAGGGCCGTCCATTGAATAGATTTTACTAATATGATTTCCAAGGCTTCGATCTTGCGCGTCTAATCGCATTGCCGCGTATGCAGCCATATTCCCGCCTTTTGAATGGCCCACAACAAATATTTTAGGATTATCACTTAGATCGCAATCATTTAAATCGCAATCATTGCTATTTTCTAGATTGCTCTTATCTAAATCACTATTCTTAAAATCACTCTTCTTATTAAACAAATTCGCAAAATAATCACCAACACTGCTAAAAATCCCACGAATACCGCCACTTTTGCAAGAATCTTTACATGCGCGCCTAGATATAGAGAGCAAATACTCCGCCGCCGACTCCTGCGCTGGCACTGGGCAGCGAAATGCCATGTTAAAGTCTTCCTTCCAGCCAACAAGCGTGTTATCTGTTCCTCTAAAAGCAACAACAAAGCAGCTAGACCCAATGCAATCTGTTAAATCAAAAGTAACAGCCGCAAATTGCTGTTCGCAAGAGTCATCAATATTCGACTCATCAAAACGTTCAAGAACCTCACCAACACGCATGCCCCTATAACGCGGGCTAGACTCAACAGCCAAAAGTAGATTCTTGCGAAACTCATCTACCTTAGTAGAACCAGAGCTAAACATTGAAGAAAAATCCTCACCGCGAAGCAATTCGCTTAAAGGAACGGTTGCTAGTGAGTTAGAATCGTCATTATATTTTGGAATCGATTCAGGCATGCAAATATACGCCAACTCGCATAAAATAAGCGAATCTACGGCGTTGAATTTTCGCTCTTTAAAATTAGTAAAATCATTATTCAGTAAATCGAGAATATTTGACATAGTTCAATAATAATTGATACCAGATATAGAAAATATATGTCAGATATAGAAAAACGGGCTGGAGATATCTCCAACCCGTTTAATAAACCTTTATACTTGCGATTAATCGCAAAAAGATTTACTTACCGATGCATCAAGATGCTAATCTCAACTACTCGGCTGCTTCTTCTTTAGCAGCAACCTTAGTAGCGGACTCAGCTTCCTTAACAACAGCCTTCTTTGGGCTTACTGGCTCAACAACAAGCTCGATAATAGCCTGTGGAGCAGTATCACCACGACGAGGGGCCATCTTAACGATGCGAGTATAGCCACCTTCACGCTGCTTCATCTGCTCAGCAATCTGAGTGAAAAGCATGTGAACAACGGACTTATTGCGAATTACGCGCAACACGCGGCGGCGCGAATGCAAATCGCCACGCTTAGCGAATGTTACCAAACGCTCAGCAAGTGGACGAAGACGCTTTGCCTTTGGCAAAGTAGTCACAATACGACCGTGCTGGAAGAGGCTTGTAGCCATATTGGCCAGCATCAGGCGCTCATGCGCTGGGCTAGAAGCCAGACGAGGCCCTTGTTTCGGTGTAGGCATTATTACTCCTTATTGCCGCGGAATTCAGGTGGGCAAAAACCCGAACATCCAAAAACCGCGACGATTTGCGGTGGTTGTTTACTCGTCTTCTGGCGAGAAGAATGTGCCACCTTCGAGATTATTGGCGTCAAAGCCAAGCGGTGAAGGCTTAAGAGACAATCCCATGGATTGCAACTTTTCTTTAACCTCATCGATGGATTTCATGCCGAAATTACGAATATCGAGCAAATCCTGCTCAGTGTGAACTACCAGCTCACCAACTGTGTGGATTCCTTCACGCTTCAAGCAGTTGTAGCTGCGCTGCGTTAGGTTCAAATCCTCAATTGGAGTGGCCATTTGGGAATCAGCTTCCGCCATGACTGGAGCTGGACCAACTTCAACACCTTCAGCATCGACGTTAAGCTCACGGCAAAGACCGAAAAGCTCAACCAAAGTCGAACCTGCGGACGCAACTGCGTCTCGTGGTGTAATAGCTGGCTTAGTTTCCACATCCAGGATAAGCTTATCGAAGTCCGTGCGCTGTTCCACGCGGGTAGCTTCGACCTTATAGCTCACCTTCAAAACTGGCGAGTAGATCGAATCCACTGGAATGCGACCGATTTCGCTGTTTTCCTGCTTATTCATTTGAGCAGGCACGTAGCCACGACCACGCTCCACAGTGAACTCAATTTCGAGCTCGCCATCTTCAGCAAGTGTAGCGATATGCATCTGTGGGTTGGCAATAGTGACGCCAGCAGGAGGAGTAATATCTCCAGCTGTTGCCTCACCCTTGCCGCTCTTGCGTAGATACATCACTACTGGCTCGTCATACTCACTTGTAAGTACGATGCCCTTGATGTTCAGCAGGATTTCAGTGACATCCTCTTCAACACCTGGCAGAGTCGTGAACTCATGTAAAGCACCAGAGATGCGTACCGAAGTAACGGCCGCACCTGGAATGGAGCTCAACAAGGTACGACGCAGCGAATTGCCGAGCGTGTATCCGAAACCTGGTTCCAACGGCTCAATAGTAAAGCGAGAACGCTGGGGATTCAGTGATTCCTCGGTAAGTGTTGGACGCTGTGCGATAAGCACTTTTGTATCCTTTCAGCTTCTGGTCGGTGGTGCACTCGCCGCCCATAAGCGGGTTGGATGGATGGATTCGTAAGAGTGCTCAGACGCGGCGACGCTTTGGTGGGCGAACGCCGTTATGCGCTTGTGGGGTGACGTCGGTAATAGAACCGACCTCAAGACCCGCGGACTGAAGGGAACGGATAGCGGTTTCGCGACCGGAACCTGGACCCTTAACAAACACGTCGACCTTTTTAAGGCCATGTTCCATTGCCTTACGAGCAGCAGACTCAGCGGCCATACCTGCAGCGTAAGGAGTCGACTTACGGGAACCCTTAAAGCCGACATCGCCACCAGAAGCCCAAGAGAGGACTGCACCCGATGGATCGGTGATGGAAATAATCGTGTTATTGAATGTTGATTTAATATGCGCCTGCCCAACCGGTACCGACTTGCGGTCCCGGCGACGCGGCTTGCGCGAGGCTTGCTTTGCAGCTGCCATTGACCCTCGTTTCCTATGACGAATTAGTTGGTATGTCTAGGCGATGAGAATTAACTCGTGGCCTAGAGCCGACCACCGACTATCGGGTGGCCTTCTTCTTCCCGGCGACAGTACGCTTTGGACCCTTACGAGTACGAGCATTAGTCTTAGTACGCTGACCACGCACAGGAAGACCCTTGCGATGACGCTGGCCTTGATAGCAGTTGATCTGAATCTTACGACGGATGTCGGCGTCGATTTCACGACGCAAATCGCCTTCAATCTTATAGTTGGCCTCAAGATAATCACGCAAAGTGATTAACTGTTCATCCGTAAGATCCTTGACGCGGGTATCCGGATTAACACCGGTCGCGGCAAGCGTTTCCTTAGCGCGAGTACGACCTACACCAAAAATATAGGTGAGGGCAATCTCAATGCGCTTCTCATTGGGAATATCTACTCCGGCAAGACGTGCCATTGTAATTCCTTTACTATTACGCAGGTCGTGCACCAAGTCTCCCGCAATAATATCGATTATTTGCGGCCTGGGCCTGCGCACCCAGGGTTCAGCTTAAGCTGCGACTTAGCGCCTTATTCCTTTATATTCGCGGTGGAGATCCACTCAGCCCTGACGCTGCTTATGACGTGGGTTGATGCAAATCACCATGACGCGACCGTGACGGCGGATCACGCGGCAGTTTTCGCAGATCCTCTTCACGCTAGGGCTGACCTTCATGGTTTTCCTTTGCTTGTACCTTTACTTATAACGGTACGTAATACGTCCGCGGTTCAAATCGTAAGGACTCATCTCCAGCACAACACGATCTTGCGGAAGAATGCGAATGTAATTCTTACGCATTTTTCCCGAAATCGTAGCCAGTACAATGTGCTCGTTCTCAAGCTGAACGCGAAACATCGCGTTAGGTAGTGCTTCTACTACCGTGCCTTCGACTTCAATCACACCGTCTTTTGCCATGAGCCTCGTTCCGTTCCTTGGATATACTACTTTGCGCATCCGAAGACACGCCAATCTTCTATGATACAGTAAATGCGCCCAATACAACACTCGGCGTGTCGCAAGGGCGCATTACAAATATGAGAAAATCTAAATCTTAAATAAATCTCATACCAAGGATTCAACTATGCGATTGTTGATTTCGGCAATATCTCCAACGCCATCAACTTCAACAAGCTGACCGCGGCTTTCATAAATATCCAGCAAAGGAGCTGTTTCCTTCTCGTAAGTTTCCAAACGCTTAGCAATAACTTCTGGAGTATCGTCGGAACGACCCTGCTCTACAGCACGCTTTTGCATGCGCTCAAGCAAAACCTCACGCTCCGCCTCTAAAGCAACAACATGATCTAGTGGAGTACCAAGCTCTTCCAACATGCGATCAAGAGCCTGAACTTGAGAAGCGTTGCGAGGATAGCCATCTAGAATCCAGCCATTCTTTGCATCATCTTGAGCAAGACGATCTTTAACAATGCTATTTGTCAATTCATCTGGAACAAGCTCTCCCTTATCGAGATAACCTTGAACCTTCTTGCCAAGTTCCGTTTTATTCTTTAAGTTATAACGGAAAATGTCGCCAGTAGAAATAGCAGGAATATTGTAATGCTCTGCAAGCAAAGCGGCTTGAGTGCCTTTACCTACTCCTTGCGGACCCATAATTAACAATCGCATATTAATCTCCTAGTTTTATGCCAATGCAAATCCAATACAAATATTAAACAAAACCTATCTGAAATACTACTTAGCAACCTGCTTATTATTGCTGTGATCAAACAGGAATCCAGCATACTGGAATTGCTCAGTTTGAGCCTTAGCTTGACGCAAAGTATCCAAGCCAACACCAGCAATAATCAGAATTGTTGTACCACCAAATGGAAGCTTCATATTAAGATGCAAAGACATAATCAAAACCGTTGGAATCAAAGCCACAAACAGCAAGTAAATAGCACCAACTGTGTTAAGCCTATTCATAACGTAGCTAAGATAACGGCTTGTAGCGCTACCAGCGCGAATACCAGGAATAAATCCGCCGTATTCCTTCATGTTGTCTGCAGTCTCATCTGGATTAAAAGTAATCTCGGTGTAGAAGAAGCAGAAGAACACGATCATAACGGTGTACAACGCTATGTACCAAACAGAAGTAGAGTTTGCTAAATTGGCATTAATCCAACGCACCCAATCCTTACGACTATCTCCAAATTGAGCAAGAAGTGTTGGAATAGCAAGAATCGAAGACGCAAAGATTGGTGGAATAACGCCACTCATATTCACCTTAAGAGGCAAGTATGTGGAAGAGCCGCCGTACATTTTGCGGCCAATCATTCGACGCGTGTACTGAACAGGGATTCTACGCTGAGCAAGCTCCACAAAGTCAACGAAAATAAGAATCACAAGGAAAACGCCAGCAACAATGGAGAACTTAGTCCAATCTCCATTAAGGCCATTCGTACCCCAACCGATTTCCCACAACTTTGGAAGGAATCCAGAGCAAATAGACATAAAGATTAATACAGACATACCCTGGCCAATACCCTTATCTGTAATAAGCTCTGCCATCCACATTATGAGGCCAGTGCCACCAGTCATGATTAAGACCATTACAATAAGGCTCCACATAGAACCGTCTGGAATAACCTGGCCGCATTGATAGTTAAATAGCGCGCCAGAACGAGCCGTAACCAAAATGGTAGTTGATTGCAAAACAGCCAAACCGATGGTTAAGTAACGGGTGTACTGAGTAAGTTTCGTTTCTCCAGACTGACCTTCTTTGTGAAGAGCCTCAAAGCGTGGAATCACAACTCTAAGCAACTGAATAACAATGGACGCCGTAATGTATGGCATAACGCCTAATGCAAAAATCGAAAGCTGCAAAAGAGAACCGCCAGAGAACAGATTCACCAACCCAATAAAGTTCTCGCTAGAAGAAGCCAGCTTAGCGGTGCAAGCTCGAATAACTTTGTAGTCAACTCCAGGAATCGGAATAAATGAGCCGATTCGGTAGATAATAATCATTGCGAAGACGAAGAGGATCTTATTCCTCAACTCCTTCGTCTTGAAGGCCTGGATTAACGTTTTCACCTGGGTCTTCCTCCCTTTTTTGCGCTACGATCTAGGCGCACCAGTAAAAAAACAAACTCTGAGGCAATAGTTTATATCACGGTACATACTGAAACAATAATTGAGTGAGTTTTGCAATAAAATAATCCCCCCAGTGCAAACTAGGGGGATTATTAAACAGTTAAATCACTGCGTTAATTAGCATTACTAGCTTAAGTATTACTACTTATTACTACTCTTCGCTAACAGAGCCACCAGCAGCTTCGATCTTGGCTTTAGCGGATGCAGAAGCCTTAACTCCCTTAAGAGTCAAAGCAACCTTAAGATCGCCATCGCCCAAAACCTTAACTGGGTAACCATCACGCACAGCGCCCTTAACTACCAAATCAGCAACAGTGACTTCGCCACCCTTTGGGAAGAGTTCTGCAAGGGCTGCAACATTAACAACCTGGAACTCCTTCTTGAATGGGCTCTTAAAGCCACGAAGCTTAGGCAAGCGCATGTAAAGTGGAAGCTGGCCGCCTTCAAAGCCTGGACGAACTTGGTAACGCTTCTTTGTACCTTTGTCTCCACGACCCGAAGTCTTACCCTTAGAGCCTTCACCACGACCCACGCGGATGCGATCCTTCTTAGCTCCTGGAGCTGGACGCAACGTGTGCATGTGCAACATTGGTTCTTCATTAGCCATAATCAGTCAACCTCCTCAACGCTCAGCAAGTGGCGAACGGCCATAACCAAGCCACGATTGACTGAATTGTCCTCGCGAACAACGCTTTGACCAATCTTGTGAAGGCCAAGAGTCTTAACGTTAGCGCGCTGACGCTCGGTGGAATGAACCAAACCGTGCACCAGAGTGATCTTTAAGTTAGCCATCACTCACCATCCTTTGCCTGGGCAGCCTTAGCAGCCTGAGCTTCTTCACGAGCCTTGCGTGCTTCGGCAATGCCAGCAGCGCGCTCACGAAGCAATGCGTCTGGTGCAACTTCCTCGAGGGAAAGTCCACGACGAGCGCAAATTTCTTCTGGCTCTTCAAGCTTCTTCAAAGCATCCACAGTAGCGCGAACCACGTTAACAGCGGTTGCGGAGCCCATGGACTTGGTGAGGATATCGGTAATGCCAGCGCACTCCATAACAGCACGCACAGCGCCACCAGCGATTACACCAGTACCTGGAGCAGCTGGACGAAGCAAAACTGTACCAGCAGCATCGTGACCCAACACAGGGTGAGTCACGGTACCACGAATGCGTGGAACAGTAAACATATGCTTCTTAGCGTCAAGCTGACCCTTAGCGATAGCTGCTGGAACTTCGCGAGACTTACCGTAACCAACACCAACAGTGCCCTTACCGTCGCCAACAACAACAAGTGCTGCAAAGCTAAAGGTACGGCCACCCTTGTGGGTCTTGGAAACACGGTTAATAGTAACTACGCGATCCAAAAGCTCTTCGCCGCGGTTTTCTTCACGACGGCTACGACGTTCGCTACGCTTACCTTCGCCCTTAGAACGACGGGAACGACGATCGTCGGTACGCTCCTCAGCGGATGCCTGAGTGTTCTGAGTTTCTTCAGCCACTTGGGTTTCCTTTTCGTTATCGCTCACAGTGCTAGACCTCCCTGACGGGCGCCTTCAGCTACGGCTGCGACGCGACCATGATACTTATTACCGCCACGATCGAAGATAACAGCGGTGATTCCCGCTTCCTTCGCCTTGGCTGCGATTAACTCGCCAACCTTGGTAGCAGCTTCAGTCTTCGTACCAGTAAAACCAGCGAAGTCAGAAGTCAAGGTGGAAGCGCTTACAAGGGTAAGACCCTTAGTGTCATCCACAATCTGAGCAACCATGTGACGGTTAGAACGAGAAACTACCAAACGTGGGCGCTCTGGAGTGCCAGAGATGCGCTTACGAAGGCGGGCGTGACGACGCAAACGTGCGACTTTGGTACCCTTACCGAAAATCTTAACGCTCATATCACTTACCAGCCTTTCCAGCCTTGCGCAAAATACGCTCATCGCTGTACTTAATGCCCTTGCCCTTATAAGGTTCTGGAGCACGAAGCTTGCGAATGTTAGCGGCAGCCTGACCAACGGCCTGCTTGTCAGTACCCTTGACGATTACCTGATTTGCGTTTGGCAATTCAAACTCAATGCCCTCAGGTGGCTGAACGGTAATAGTGTGCGAATAGCCGAGCGAGAACTCAATGCCCTTGCCCTTCATTACAGCACGATAACCAGTTCCAACAATGTCTAGAGTCTTGGCGTAGCCTTCGTGCACACCCTTAACCATAGACGCCACGATTGCGCGAGCCAAGCCGTGCTTTGCACGAGTTGGACGCAAATCGTCAACTGGGGTCAAAACGATCTTGCCATCAGCAACTTCAGCGGTAATACCTTCTGGAATTACATAGGAATCAGAGCCCTTAGCACCCTTAGCGCTAAAGGACTGACCTTCAATCTTAACTTCCACGCCTGCAGGAATGTCGACGGGGAGCTTACCAATATGCGATGCCATTTTCAGCTCTCCTTTCTCACCATACGTAGGCGACGATTTCGCCGCCAATGCCTCGATCGAGGCATTCCTTCTGAGTCAACAATCCCGAGCTGGTCGAGATAATAGCGATACCGAGACCGCCAAGAGGCATAGGCAAAGAATCAGACTTTGCGTAACGACGCAAGCCTGGCTTAGAGATGCGCTTAATGCCCTGGATGGAACGATGACCATTGGAGCCGTACTTTAACGTAACTTCCAAAGTCTGTCCAACCTTAGCTTCTTTAGCAGCAAAGTCTTTAATGTAGCCTTCGCGCTTAAGAATCTCGGCGATATTCGCCTTGAATTTGGAGTACGGCATTTCCACGATATCGTGCTTTGCCGCGCTCGCATTACGCAGACGTGTCAACATGTCTGCGATAGGATCTGTCATTGTCATGTTGGGCTAACGCCCTTTCTCGCCGTGGTTTCCACCGCCTGTTTGTTATTTATAAAGCAGTGGACCTTCAGCGTCGATATTTACCAACTGGACTTCGTAACACCCGGCAACTCACCGCGATGTGCCTTTTCACGAAGGCATACACGGCACAGACCGAACTTGCGATACACGGAGTGAGGACGACCACAAACCTGGCAACGCGTATAAGCGCGCACCTTGAACTTCGGCTTAGCGGCCGCCTTGTTTTTCAGAGCGGTTTTTGCCATATCAGTTCTCCTTGAATGGGAAACCGAGGTGCTTAAGTAGCGACTTCGCTTCCACATCGTCCTTGGTGGTGGTCACCACGGTGATGTCCATACCACGCTGATGATCAATCGAATCAGGATCAATCTCGTGGAACATTGATTGCTCCGTAAGACCGAAGTTGTAATTACCCTGACCGTCGAACTGGTTGCCATTAATACCACGGAAATCGCGGATACGTGGCAAAGCCAGAGTGAGCAAACGATCCAAGAATTCCCACATACGATCGCCACGAAGAGTTACGTAAGCGCCAATAGCCTGGCCTTCGCGCAAATGGAACTGCGCAACAGACTTCTTAGCCTTAGTAACCTTTGGCTTCTGACCAGTGATCAAAGTGAGATCCTTAATCGCACCTTCGATGAGCTTGGAATCGCGAGCTGCAGCACCAACGCCCATAGAGACGACGACCTTCTGCAAACGAGCCACCTGCATAGGATTAGTGTGGCCAAATTCCTTTTCCAAAGCTGGAACGATTTGATCATTGTATTGCTGCTTTAAGCGCGGAGTTGCCGGCGCCTCAACTGTAGTATCGGTCATGCCAGCTCCTTTCCGGACTTCTTAGCTACACGCACGCGCACGGTCTTTACTTTGCCGTCGCGAGCTTCTTGCTTAACAATCACGCCCACGCGGGTTGGCTGCTTTGTCTCTGGGTCAATCACCATAACGTTAGAACGGTGAATTGGAGCCTCAACAGAGACGATGCCTGCCTGCTGACCCTGCTGGGTAGCACGCACATGCTTCTTAACAACCTGAACACCCTCGACGATCAAACGGTCTTCGGCGAGTACACGAAGTACTTTGCCTTCCTTACCGCGATCCTTGCCGCGGATAACCTTTACCTGGTCGCCGGACTTAATCTTGGCTACCATCTCAGATCACCTCCGGGGCGAGGGACACAATCTTCATGAAGCGCTTATCGCGCAATTCACGACCGACTGGTCCAAAGATACGAGTGCCCTTTGGTTCACGGCCGGAGCCGAGAATAACAGCGGCGTTCTCGTCGAACTTAATATAGGAACCATCAACACGACGATGTTCCTTGACAGTACGGACGACGACAGCCTTAACTACGTCGCCTTTCTTGACCGACCCGCCAGGAATAGCATCCTTAACGGAGGCGACGATAATGTCGCCGATGCCGGCATAGCGTCGCTTCGATCCACCGAGCACGCGGATGGCAAGTAATTCCTTAGCACCCGTGTTGTCGGCGACATGAAGCCGCGTTTCCTGCTGAATCATTGATTCTCCTTAGTCGAGCTGGTTCTCCCCGCTCACCCGTACCGCTCAAATAAGCAGCACAGGTGAAGCGCGGAGCCTTGCTGAACTTGTTTACTTGGCGCGCTCGATAATCGAGTCGAGACGCCAACGCTTGGTCTTGCTCAAAGGCCGAGTTTCCATAATACTCACGAGGTCGCCAATATGCGCCTCATTGTGTTCATCATGGGCCTTGACCTTGCGGGTGGAGCGGACGACTTTACCGTAAAGTGGGTGTGTCGAACGCTGCTCCAGCTCCACGGCAATCGTCTTGTCCATGGCCTCGGACACGACGTAGCCGCGACGAACCTTGCGGAAGTTGCGCTCTTGGTTCTCAGCCATGCTTACTTCTCCTTGACCTCAGTGGCGCCAGGCTCTTGGCTGATGCCGAGTTCACGCTCACGCAGGATAGTATACATCCTGGCTATGTCGTGCTTGACCGCCTTGAGGCGAGCGCTGTTTTCAAGTTGACTAGTTGCTGCCTGGAAGCGCAAGTTAAAAAGCTCTTCCTTAGACTTCTTTAAGAAGCCTTCGATTTCAGCATTAGTCTTCTCGTTTAAATTCTTGATGGTGTAGTCTGCAGTTCCGACTGGCATCAGATGTCACCGCCTTCACGCGCAATAACACGGCATTTCATTGGGAGCTTGTCGATAGCGCGGCGCAAAGCCTCGCGAGCGACGTCCTCAGAAACACCACCGATCTCGAACATTACACGACCTGGGTGAATGTTGGCAATCCAGAATTCTGGAGCACCTTTACCGGAACCCATTCGTGCACCAAGCGGGTGCTTGGTTAATGGACGATCAGGGAAAACCGTAATCCACACGCGACCACCACGCTTAATATAGCGGGTCATTGCGATACGGGCTGCCTCGATCTGACGGTTAGTGATGTACGCCGGAGCCAGCGCCTGAATACCGAAATCGCCGAAAGCGATAGCGGTTCCACCCTTAGACATGCCGCTACGGGTAGGACGGTGCTGCTTGCGATATTTAGTCCTTTTTGGGATAAGCATCTGCTCACTCCTTCGTTTCCGTTGCGGCAGGAGCTTCAGCAGCTACAGCCTCGGCTGGCTTTTCAGCCTGTGCCTCGGTAGCCTTCTGCTGATTGGCAGAGCGTGCTCCACGACGTGGACGACGATCGCCACGGCGACCTTCACGCTTACCCTGCTGAGCCTGCTGCTCTTCAAACTCACGCTCAGTCATATCGCCCTTGTAAATCCAAACCTTTACGCCAATACGGCCGTAAGTGGTCTTGGCCTCAAAGAAGCCGTAATCAATAAGGGCGCGCAAGGTCTGCAGTGGAACGCGACCTTCGCGGTAGAACTCAGAACGGCTCATTTCGGCGCCACCAAGGCGACCAGAGAGCTTAATACGGATACCCTTGGCACCTGCACGCATTGCGTCTTGCTGTGCCTTACGCATAGCACGACGGAATGTAACGCGGTTAGTCAACTGTTCCGCAATTCCCTGAGCAACTAATTGAGCGTCAAGTGCAGCGTTCTTTACTTCAAAGATGTTGAGCTGTACTTGCTTACCAGTGAGCTTCTCAAGCTTTGCACGAACACGCTCGGCTTCTGCGCCACGACGACCGATAATAATACCTGGACGAGCGGTGTGAATATCCACACGAACGCGGTCACGGGTACGCTCGATAACAATGCGGGATACGCCTGCACGTTCGAGGTCATGGCTCATTTCCTTGCGAATCTTGTCATCCTCAAGGACGAAGTCACGGTAACGCTCGCCGGCTTTAGTAGAATCGGAGAACCACCTAGAGCGATGATTCTCGGTAATGCCCAGGCGATAGCCGAAAGGATTGATCTTCTGACCCATCTTTAGCGATCCCCTTCCTTAAGCGAGACGATAACAGTGATATGGCTTGTGCGCTTGTTAATGCGCGCAGCGCGACCCTGTGCACGAGCGCGGAAACGCTTAAGCGTTACACCCTCATCCACATAAGTTTCCTTGATGACCAAGTTTTGCTCGCGGAATGGTTCTCCAGCTTTCTCAGCCTTAACGCGAGCATTAGCGATCGCGCTTTCAAGAACCTTGCGCACCGGCAACGATGCGTCTTGAGGAGCAAACTTCAAAATGGTAATAGCTTCGCTTGCACGCTTGCCTCGGATGAGGTCGACCATGCGGCGAGCCTTGCGCGGCGTCACACGTACGTGACGAGCGATTGCTTTAGCTTCCATGTGTCCTAACTCTCCTTTAGCGGCGTGCTTTCTTGTCGTCCTTCACATGACCCTTGAAGGTCTTGGTTGGGGCGAATTCACCGAGCTTATGACCAACCATTGCTTCGGTAACGAATACCGGCACATGCTTGCGGCCATCGTGTACGGCAAAGGTGTGTCCAATGAAATCAGGAGTGATCATCGAACGACGCGACCACGTCTTGATGACGTTATGCGTGCCCTTGTCGTTTTGTTCATCGACTTTCTTCTGTAAGTGGGCGTCGACGAAAGGGCCCTTCTTGATGCTACGAGTCATCTGTTCGACACTCCCTTACTTGCGGTTCTTACCATTCGGACGACGACGAACAATCATCTTGTTCGAAGCCTTCTTCGGACGGCGGGTACGAACCTCGCCCTTGCCCCATGGAGAAACAGGTGGTTTACCACCACGGGTACGACCACCATGAGGGTGATCAACAGGGTTCATAGATTCGCCTCGGGTGATTGGCCTGCGACCAAGCCAACGAGCACGACCTGCCTTACCAAGCTCGATATTAGCGTGGTCGGAGTTGCCAACCTCGCCGATTGTAGCGCGGCAACGAGCGTCCACGTTACGAATTTCGCCAGATGGCATACGCAACTGAGCGTAAGCACCATCCTTAGCTACGAGCTGAACGGCAGCACCTGCGGAGCGTGCAATCTTTGCGCCACCAAGTGGACGAAGCTCGATTGCGTGAACCACGGTACCAGTTGGGATGTTCTTAAGAGGCAAGTTGTTGCCTGGCTTAATATCAGCCTGGGCGCCAGTCTCAATAACATCTCCCTGGGAAATGCCTTCAGGAGCGATAATGTAGCGCTTCTCACCATCTGCATAATGCAACAATGCGATGCGAGCGGAACGATTAGGGTCATACTCAATATGAGCGACCTTTGCTGGCACGCCATCCTTGTCCCAACGCTTAAAATCGATGAGACGATACTGACGCTTGTGTCCGCCGCCGCGATGGCGGGAAGTCATGCGACCGTAAGAGTTACGACCGCCAGTTTTGCTGAGTTTGCGTACCAACGACTTTTCAGGAGTAGAACGCGTAATCTCGGAGAAGTCCGAAACCGAAGCGTTACGACGTCCTGCAGTCGTAGGCTTATAAACGCGGATAGCCATAATATAGTATTCCTTTACTTTTCTCGGCTAGCCTTCAGTTACCAAAGATATCGATTGTCTGGCCTTGTGCCACGGTGACAATAGCGCGCTTTTGATTCACACGACGACCGAAGCCGGTGCGAGAGCGCTTGAGCTTGCCAGCGCGATTCAAGGTGTTAACATTCGTTACCTTGACTTTGAAGATTTCTTCGATAGCCTGCTTGATCTGAACCTTGTTAGCGTTTGGAGCTACGACGAAGGTGTACTGGCCACGATCGGAAGCTGCATAGCTTTTTTCAGAAACAACTGGCTTTAAGATGATGTCATGTGCTGGGTTATGGACTGCGACCATTTGAATCAGGCCTCCTTAACTTCAGGCTCGGTCTTAGCTGCAACGAAGGCTTCGAAACCTTCCTTGGAGAAGACGACGTACTGAGCGGTGATGACATCGTAGGTGTTGAGCTGATCAGCGAAGATCACATGCACCGTAGGAATGTTACGAACAGACATCCACTCGTTGATGTTCTCGCGAGAGAGAACAACAGTGGTGAACTGATCCTTAGTTACTGGTGTAAGTGCTGCAACAGCTGCCTTTGTGGATGGAACATCCTTAATGCCAAAGTCCACAATTGCAATGCGACCAGCATTTGCACGATCCGAAAGAGCATAACGAAGAGCAGCTGCCTTCATCTTCTTTGGAGTACGCTGATCGTACTTGCGAGGAACTGGACCGTGTACAACGCCACCATGTACCCACTGTGGAGCACGAATGGAGCCTTGACGAGCACGACCAGTGCCCTTTTGCTTCCATGGCTTCTTACCGCCACCAGATACGTTAGCGCGATTCTTAACCGCGTGAGTACCCTGGCGAGCAGCAGCAAGCTGAGCAATAACGACCTGATGAACCAATGGGCCGTGAGCCAAAACGTCTTCGTTGGAGATGCCGAAAATCTCGGCAGGAGCTTCAACAGTACCGTTTGCATTACCCTTGGTGTCAGTTACGTTCAGAGTTACGTTTGCCATTTAAATCAGGCTCCCTTCACTGCCGAACGGACTAGAACGATAGCACCCTTAGGTCCTGGAATAGCACCCTTGATAGCTAAAATACCGTTCTCAACATCCGAAGAAACGATTGTGAGGTTGAGCGCAGTAGAAGTCACATGACCCATGCGACCAGCCATACGCTTGCCCTTCAAAATGCGGCTTGGAGTTGCACATGCGCCCACAGAACCTGGACGACGTTCATTCTTGTGCGAGCCGTGAGTACGACGGTAAGACTTGAAGCCCCAACGCTTGATTGTGCCAGCAAAGCCTTTACCCTTTGTAGTACCCGTTACGTCAACTTCTGCACCTTCAGCAAATACTTCAGCGGTCAATTCCTGACCTGGCTTGTAATCTGCTGCATTTTCAGTGCGCACCTCAGCGAGGTGACGACGAGGAGTCACGCCAGCCTTTGCAAAGTGACCAGCCAATGGCTTGGTAACCTTGGTAGGATCAATCTGGCCATAACCGAGCTGTACGGCGCAATAACCGTCAGTTTCTTCGGTCTTAACAGCGGTAACTACGTTGGTAGCAACCTCAACCAGAGTTACGGGGACAAAAAGGCCGTTTTCATCCCAAACCTGGCTCATGCCCAGCTTACGGCCGAGCAAAGCAGTGCGATTCTTATTTTGCGACATTATTTACCCCCCTTCCTACAGCTTAATCTCGATATTTACATCCGCAGGCAGGTCAATGTGCATCAAAGAATCCACAGCCTTTGGCGTTGGATCAACGATGTCAATGAGGCGCTTATGAGTGCGCATCTCGAAATGCTCGCGAGAATCCTTATATTTATGAGGAGAACGGATAACAACAAACACGTTCTTCTCGGTCGGCAGAGGAACCGGACCCACTACTGTGGCGCCCGCGTTCGTCACCGTCTCGACGATTTTCTTCGCCGATTGGTCGATGACCTCATGGTCATAGGACTTAAGCCTGATGCGGATTTTCTGTCCCGCCATTGCCGTCCGCCCTTTCTAGCGATTCGTTTACTGTTTACCAACCTGTATCAAAGGGCACCGGGAGAATAGACACTAAAGGCCATTCCACATCAGTGCGCAGCCTACAAAAATCAACAAAAAACTGCGATTTCTGTTTCTGCGCTCGCTTTTTTGAATTACAATATGCGAGCCTTAAAAACAGGCAACTAAGTAATTAAACCATCAACCTTGGATTAACAAAAATCGGGCGTGTCGGCTATTTTCCAACGAAAAATGGCAGAAACTACAGCTAGTGCAGCCTCTGCCATTTGTAACTAAATATGCAATAATCATTCAATAATTACCTAGATAATCACTTAGATAACCACTCAAATAATCATGCAATAAATTTTACTTAAATTCTACTTCGATTCGCGCTGTAGGCGCATACGATGTCCTTCTTCTTGAGAGACACCATAATACGCTGCAATCGCAATATCCTTCATATCTTCGATTTGAGGAATACGCGGATTTGCAGGAGCGCACTGATCTTCGTAAGCACGCATACCAATCTGATCCAACAAAGACCAGTAGTATTCTTCGTCCACACCGCACGCCTTAAACGAAGCATCCATGCTAAGAAGATTATCCCTATAATTTTCAACAGCGCGCGCCAAATTCTCTACGCCCTCTTGAGGAGTTTTACCAGGATTTACACCAAGATTCTTAGCAAGCTGCTGGTAGCGCTCTGGAGCGATATAGCGATTGTACTTTGGCCAGCTTGTAGGCTCTTGTGGAATTTGACCATTGTAGCGAATTACATATGGAAGCAAAATCGCATTTGTGTGGCCGTGCGCAACGTGGCACAAAGCCCCGATTGTATGTGCCATTGCGTGGCACATTCCAAGGAACGCCGAGCCAAACGCCATTCCAGCCATCGTAGCTGCATTATGCATCTTCTCTTGAGCTTGAATCTTGCGCTCAGGGTCATTAGCGTTCACAGAATCGTTAAGATTCTCCCAAATCAACTTTGCTGCATGCAATGCCATTGCGTCCGTAAAGTCGTTAGCATAAACAGAAGCAAAAGCTTCCATAGAGTGCGTCAAAGCGTCAAAACCAGAATCGCAAGCAAGCTTTCTAGGCTGCGTACGCGCCAAAACTGGATCCACGATTGCAACCGAAGGCGTAATCGCGTAATCCGTAATCGGGTACTTATAGCCAGTCTTATGGTCTGTAATAACAGCAAACGGAGTAACTTCCGATCCTGTTCCAGAAGACGTTGGTACGCAAATCAAGCAAGCTTTTTTGCCAAGAGGCGGAATCTTAAACGCGCGCTTTCTAATATCGAAGAACTTTTCGCGCAAATCAGCGAAGGAAATTTCTGGATGCTCGTAAAGAAGCCACATAATTTTTGCAGCATCCATAGGAGATCCGCCGCCAACAGCAATAATCGTGTCTGGCTGGAACTCTTCGCGCATCATTTCCGCGCCGCGCTCAACAGTTTCAACGCTTGGCTCTGGCTCAACGTAGTCAATAATCCTAAACGTTACGCGATTGTCTCTAGCACGAAGCTGATCAATCACCTTGTCTATAATGCCAAGCTGTTCCATCACTTTATCGCACACAATAACTGCGCGCTCAATGCCATACATGTCTCGCAAATAGCGAACAGCATTCGGCTCAAAATACGTTTTGGCCGGAATCTTGAACCATTGCATATTGTTATTCCTTCGCGCTATGCGCTTTATATTAATAAGATTTACCGCTTGAACGTTTCCAGAAACAGAGTTTCCACCATAAGAACCGCATCCCAAAGTTAAAGAAGGCGCGATTGCGTTGTAGATGTCTCCAACGCCACCCAAAGATCCTGGGGAGTTCCAAATGATTCGGCAAGCATGCATGCGGCTGCCATATTCACGAGCAAGCTGCTGATTATTGGTGTGAATCACAGCAGTATGACCAGCTCCGTGCACAAGCATCTTCTCGCACATTTCAAAGCCTTGTTCCTTGTTATCTGCGCGCAGTAAAGCGTGAACAGGAGCCAACTTTTCCATTGTTAGAGGCTCCATCTCGCCAACTTCTTTGCACTCAGCAATAAGAATCACAGCATCTTCTGGAATCTCAAATCCAGCCTGTTGAGCAATAAATTGAGGAGACTTTCCAGGAACAACAGAATTAAGCTTTGGAGTTTGGCCACTATAAGACGTGCAACCAAACATGTATTGCTCAAGCTTTGCTTTTTCTTCTTCGTTTACAAAGTAAGCTTTACGGCGCTTTAATTCGAGCTTCAAAGGATCATACACGTCTTTATGTGCAATAATCGCCTGCTCTGTTGCACAAATCATGCCGTAGTCAAAATGCTTTGAAAGCACTAAATCGTTTGCAGCGCGCTCAACATCTACGTCTGCATCAACATATGCTGGAGCGTTTCCTGCACCAACGCCCAATGCTGGCTTACCCGAAGAATAAGCAGCTTTAACCATTCCAGGACCACCCGTTGCAAGAATTGTTGCAACATCTGGGTGCTTCATTAAAGCTCCCGTAGCTTCGATTGATGGATGCTCAATCCACTGAATGCAATTTTCTGGCGCTCCTGCTTCTATTGCAGCATCGCGCACAATTCTTGCCGCCTCCGCAGAGCACTTTTGGGCAAATGGGTGGAAGCCAAAAATAATTGGGCAACGAGTTTTCAGTGCGATTAGCGACTTAAAAATGGCTGTAGACGTTGGATTTGTGACTGGTGTAACACCTGCTACAATGCCAACTGGCTCAGCGATTTCGTCGATTCCAAGAACGTCGTCTTCTCTAATAATGCCTACTGTGCGCTGGCCTGCAAGATAATGCGTAATATGTTCGCACGCAAAGATGTTTTTTGTAGCTTTATCTTCGACTAATCCTCTGCCTGTTTCTTCAACAGCCATTTTTGCTAAGACTAAATGCTTGTTTAGAGCTGCAATCGATGCTTTTGCTACGATTCGGTCTACTTGAGTTTGATTTAACTTTTCAAATTCATCTAAAGCGACTTTTGCTTTTTTAGCTAACTCGTCAACTTCTTGCTTTGCAACTAATGCCGCTTGCTCTTTTTCATCGAGCACATTTTCTTGCGCTGTTTCTTGCGCTTGCGCCATTTGGTCCTCCTTGATCTTTAGATTCCTTACGTACTTCTACGCTTTTGGCACATCAACATTTACATGCATAATCTTCTATGAAAGACGCATCATAATGCTGGTATGTGATACATTTCACAATTTACTTGGATTACTGTACTATTTTGAGTTTGCAGCGAGTTGCGCTATTTATGAGCGAGGTTTATCCCCTAATGTTCGTTATTTGTTCTTATTTGTAATGATTTATGTGCGATTTGCTGAAAAATTTTCTAGAATGTTAGATTTAGATGTTACTTACAAACGATTAATAACATTTAACTTAATTCTCGATTACACATGAACAAAAAATGGCTCCCAGCATAAGCCGGGAGCCATTGAAGTTGTAATTCTTCGCAGCTTAACGCTTCGAGAACTGAGGTGCACGACGTGCCTTGTGCAAACCAGCCTTCTTGCGTTCCACAACGCGAGCGTCGCGGGTCAAGAAGCCAGCCTTCTTCAAGGAAGCACGGTTTGCATCGCGGTCAATAGCGTTCAAAGCGCGGGCAACGCCCAAGCGAATTGCGCCAGCCTGACCAGTGGTGCCGCCGCCGTCTACCAAAACGACAACGTCGAACTTACCTTCAAGCTTTAGAAGCACGATTGGGGAATTAACTTCACGCTGCAATAAGCGAGATGGGAAGTATTCCTCAAGAGTGCGGCCATTAATAGTCCACTTACCAGAACCTGGAACCAAGCGAACGCGAGCAACGGCTTCCTTACGACGACCAGTGCCATAGCCTGGAGCGATAGCGGAAGTACCAGTGCCTGCACCAGCGTTGGTTTCGGTGGTGTAGCTAGTCAGTTCTTCTTCGTTCTCAAGAACCGCGGAGTTGTTGTTATCTACCATAATCATATTCTCCTTACGATTCACTTAGCCTGCTGGCTAACCTGAGAGATCTCGAAGACCTGTGGCTTTTGCGAAATATGAGGATGCTCAGCGCCAGTGAACACACGAAGGCGATCAAGCTGAACCTTAGCAAGACGATTCTTTGGAAGCATTCCCCTAACAGCGGAAACAATGATGCGCTTTGGATTCTTCTCCAAAAGCTCAGCATAGCTATCGCGGCGAAGTCCGCCTGGACGGCCAGAGTGGGAATACAATTCCTTGCTCAACTTATTGCCAGTCAAAGCAATCTTATCTGCGTTAATAATAATAACGTGATTGCCAGAATCGGCGTGAGGAGCATACGTTGGCTTATTCTTGCCACGAAGCAAAATAGCTACCTGGGAAGCCAAGCGACCAAGCACCACATCAGTGGCGTCGATAATGTACCAGTCATGAGTTAAATCTGCTGGTTTCGGTGTGAAAGTCTTCACAATCGTACCTTTTCTCTATTGTGTTTCGAGCTTTATATCTTCTTGGTTTATAGAAGATACTCTACTCATAATCCGTGGGCTCCCTGAAAGTCCTCGATGGCGAGTGGGAAAAGCGCTTTGAAGGACCCCTTAGGGAAACACAACAATCTGCAAGTATATCGCCACATGACGACTATTTGCAAACTTCTATTTTACATACAACGCGGACTACAACGCATACTACAACGTTATGCAAATGCGGACTACAACGCTCGCAAGTCAAAAACAAACGCTGCAGCCCGCAATTAATCACGCATATACCTCTATTTATTCATGATTTGCGCTAAAGACTTAACTCTAGGCAAGTCAAACAAATCATCCAAAAGAACGGGATTGCAATCGGCATCTGCCAAAGGAATACGCCAATTTGGATATTCGTCGTTAGTTCCAGGCTGATTTTGTGCTCTACGCTCGCCAGTGGCGTCAACAATCGACGCAGCAAGCAACTTAGAAGGCGCAGCTTTAAGCGCTTTATACAACGCTTCTACAATCTCTTGCTCATGCTGCGACTCGTCTTCTAGCGCACTTTCGCTTAAGAATCCGCCAGAAACAAGCATCTTAAGCATTGCATTATGCTCTTTAACAGCATCAGCGCGGAACTCTTCTACGGAGCCCGAAAGAAGATTCAAACGCTCGCGAATATTAACGTGCTCGTAGTTTAAGTATCCTGCAGCAGGTGGCAAATCGTGAGTATTTACAGAAGCAAGCGTCATTTCGCGCCACTTCTTAGGCTCGCGGAATGCGCCATCCCTCTGTTCAAACCACTCAACCGTGCATCCAAGAACCTTATTCTTAGCCAAAACTTCTAGAGCTTCAGCTGGCACAACGCCAAGGTCTTCTCCAACTACAACGCCATTTGCGCGCGTGGCTTCAATCGCAAGAATGCCAAGCATAACGTTTGCATCGTAGTAAACGTAAGCTCCGTCTACTGGAGTAGATCCTTCTGGAATCCACCAAAGGCGGAAAAGCCCAAGAATATGGTCAATTCGCACAGCTCCAGCGGAAGCAAACATGCCATGAACCATATCTCTGTATGTCTTAAAACCTGTGCGCTCAAGCTCAAATGGATTAAGCGGAGGCTGAGACCAGTTTTGACCTTGCTGATTGAAATAATCAGGAGGCGCACCAACGCAAGCGCCATTGGCGAATCGCTCTGGATTCCACCAAACTTCGGAGCCTGCAGGATGCACGCCAACAGCCATATCCGACATAATTCCAATGCGCATTCCTGCTTTTTTAGCTGCCATTTGCGCGTCGTGCAACTGGCCGAACGCAACCCACTCAAGCCAACGATAAAACTCTAGCGTGTCTGGGAATTGCTTTGCTAAAGCGCTAATCTCATCGGAATCTTTAGTAAGATGCTTCTCCCAGCAGTCATCGCCATTAGGCGCACCCCACTTGTCGTAGCAAAGGCACCAAGTTGCGTAGGATTCAAGCGTGTCTCCCATATCTTTCTTAAATGCTTCAAACTTTTGCGCGCGCTTATCTGACATGCCCGACTTAAAAATAATCCACAAAGCGTGCATTTTTACGCGCCACATTGCGTCTCGATCAATAATTTGCACATCATTATTAAGCGGCTCTACTTGATTATGCAAATCGTCAACGCTTTTGCGATCTTGCTCGCTAAGAAGATTATATTCTGGAATGCTTTCTGGGCGAATATAAGTGACGTTTACCATAGACCTAGCAACAGGCAAATATGGCGAAGGCGTTAACGGAGCAACTGGCTCTCCAGCATGAAGCGGATTTATAAGAACAAAGTCCGCTCCCGACTTTTCTTTAGCTTTAACAAGCAAATCCGCCAGATCTGCATAATCGCCAACTCCCCAAGACTTAGAGGAGCGGATTGAATAAAGCTGAGCCATCCAACCCCAAATTTGCTTGCCATCTTTTTCTAGTTTCTCAATAGTATCAATGCTTTCTGGCGCGCTAATAAGAGTGGCCTCTTCTACGCGGTCGGCAACACTAACGCGCAAAGTATGATAGCCCATTGGAACGTCTGCAGGAATCTTAAGCAAAGACGTTGCTACAAACTTTCCGTCTACGGGAATTGCAACATCGTTTTTAGAAGGAGAAATTTGCAAATCACCCTTGTATTCACTGCCATCTTCCAAAATAAGTGTTGCTGTAGGATACTCCAAAATCCCAGTGTTTACGCTTACTTCGCTTTCTTTACCAACAGTGTGCAAAACTGTTGGAGCAACTAAGCGAGTGTGACGCTCATTAAGGATTTTTTGAGTTGCTTCTTCGATTTGTTTATCGTTTTGAGCTTCTACGCATAGTGATTGCAATACTTTTACAAGCACGCTATCGGCGATTTGATGCTCTACGCCATCCGATCCAACGAATTTGGAACGAACGCCCATTAGTTCAGCCAATCGCCTTAACGGACTTGTTGGTTGCACTGTTTCTTCATTTTTAGTGTTCATAGTTTCCATCGTAGTCTATTTGTGGGGTTTTAATGCAAACGTATGCAATTATTATTCATTTTACTTTTATACTCAAGACTTATTTTTATATTTAATACTTATTCAAGACTTCTGACGCAGCAAGCGAGACATCCGAGTCCTTATCTTTAGACAAAGCAATCAAAGTTGGCTGCGACACACCAGGATTAAGAGCCACTGCTCTTCTTACCATTGCAGAGAGCACAGGAGAATCGTCACTTTCTTCGCTTGCACCAAGAGAAGCCAAGTAATCCAACGTTTTTGCGCTAACACCATTTGTCTGCGCACCTTCTAATCGCATTTTCCAAGATGTTCGCGGATTACACAAAGCAGCATCTCTAACTTGCGCGCAAGAATCTTTAGTAAGCCTTCCAACTAGCCAATTCTTAGCATTTTCGTTCTTTGCAACAGCTAAACGAACATTACTTGATTCGTCTTGAGAAAGCTTAACCAAGATATTCGGAAATGGCATTACTGTTGCTAATCGAACGCGATCTTCTTCTGGAGTATTTGAATTGCCTGCTACAGCTTCCAAAAGTGCAGTCGCTCTAGAAAATCCTGCCTGATCCGACCTATCTGGCAACTCTTTTATAGCAAATTCATGCAATTCTTTAGAATCACTGGAATGCCTTAAATGCTCGTAAACAGCGGTTAATGGCTCGTATGAAGCATTGGAATTATTAGATTCATTAGACTCATTAGATAAATCATGGCTTGCACTATTGCCTAAATCTTCGTTTTTCTCAACGCCATTAAGCTTTTGCGCATCATTCATAAGAGACTCACCAACCTTTGCTTAGTCACTTATCTAATCTATCAGCTTTGCAACACAAATCTTAAAACCAAGAATCAAACAAGTGCCAAACAAGAATCACTAAAAATAAAAATCAGCAAATTCTAGTGCAAACACCGCAAAAATCTGGAATTATTACTCCAGAAAACGTATTTTTTACTGCTTCAAGGAATCTATCTGACTCTTCACGTGGCACACATACTTTTAATTCAATAGAAACGCCGTATTCTTCACTTATAACTTCCGCATTGTTTTTTAATAATAAATGCTTAAACATTCTTAAATGCGCGTACTCAACTTTGCAAGAAAAACAATTACACTCTACAATATCCGCTATTTTACTAGACTTAACAGCACCTGCAGCCGCAGCAGAATACGCTCGTATTAATCCACCAGAGCCAAGCAAAATCCCACCAAAATAACGCGTAACTGTTACAACTGCGTCTACAACATTAGAAGACCTAATAACATCTAAAATTGGTTTGCCTGCAGTTCCAGATGGCTCGCCGTCATCGCTCATACGCTCGCACAATCTGCCATTTTTATCTGCGTAAATCGCAGCGTACGCAACGTGCCTTGCTTTGGGGTGAATCATCCTAATTGACTCTACAAACTCAAGCGCTTCTTCAGCACTAGAAATGTGGCACGCGTCCGAAATAAACTCTGACTTCTTTTCCACAAAAGCAAAGTGCGCAGGATTCTCACATAAATCAGTTACGGTTCGCATATTCTTCATATTCGATATTTAATATTATTCGATATTCGACATTCAAATCGTTTTCAATTCAAACAGTCTTAAAGCTACAAAAAGATTATATGCAACCGCTAGAATCACAAATCACGACTTATCGTAACGCATTAAGTGATCTACAACGTCTACAAGCTCTGCAACTTTCTTATCTGTAACCTTTTTATTTCCAGCGTCTTGCGCTTCTTCTAATGCCTTTGATATTTCTTGATGAGCAACTATAAGCGCAACTGCCCTAAGAGCTGCCGTAGATGCAGAAAGTTGCATAAGAATGTTGTTGTAGTCTTCCCCTTTTTCAACCATATTTTCAACAGCGTGAACTTGCCCACATACTCTATGCAAGCGAACCAACATCTTTTCTTTATCTATGTTGTAGTCACTCATAAAAAAACCTCATTTGAAAACAGTGCTTTTATATACTATTTACATAATAATTGTGCGTTGTATAGTACGCAAAACTATAAGCGCCAAAAAGCTATGTTTATAGAATAAATTATGCATATTATACAACGCAACTATTCTTATCTGTTTTAAATATATCCCAATTAATATATCTCAACATACATGTTTTACAAATTTATGCACATATGAATCAAATATTTTATGAGAGATTTTATGCAATGTAACTTACGCGTTTTGCCAAAATCACAGATCCTGCAATAAGCAATATAGCCAGAGAGAACATTAATGTTGTTTCAACTTTTACGCCAGTTGTTACTAGATGCCCAACATTAGCACCTAGACGAGCATGGCGTCGTTTTGAATTCTTTGTTCCACTTGCATATTGATTATTTGACTGCGAATTCTGCTCTACATTAGAGTCGCTTACTTGTTGATTACCTCCATACTGAGAATCTCCCTGTTTAGAATCTCCCTGCTGAGTAGCACTTTGGTAAGTATCAACCTTCTTAGAATCACCTCTCTGAATAGTACCTGATTTAGTAGCTGTATATTTACCTTCCTTGCTATCTTCCTTACTTGCAATATGCTCAGATTTATGCTGAGAATCCGTCTTAACATTACTTTGATCATCTTTTTTATTGTTTTTTTCATTAATTTTATCGTTATTAGCATTACTCTTAGGATTACTCTTAGGATTACTATCGCCAGTCGCATCTGCATTTTGATGAACTGTATTATTGGTTCCAGCATCTACTTGCGCACCGAGCGTATTATTATTCGCTCCAGCGTTTACACCAGATTGCGCATTGTTGCCAACTTGCGCTCTGCCAGACTGTGTGCCAGCAACTTCATTCTGCGCACTAGAACCTTGTGTACCACCAGGCTGCTCGCTAGAACCTCCAGGATTATCCTGCTTACCAGGATCTTGCTTACCAGGATCTTGCTTACCAGGATCGTTTTTCCCAGAACTCTGTGTGGTACCAGACTGATTATTATTGCCAGCTTGCACACCAGAACCTTGCGGATTCTGAGGATTCTGCGGATTCTGCGGATTCTGCGGATTCTGCTTTGAAATAATATTATCTACAACGCCACCACTAGAAGACGTCTTTGGATCAACTTCACTACCCGTAACATTTCCACTACCAGCAGGCTCACCCGATGACTCTCCACTTTGGCTACCATTCTTAACATCGCTTGCACCACCATTTTGGCTGCTACTTGCGCTGCCATTATTCTGCGTTCCGCCAGGCTGCAAACCGCTAGGCTTTTCGTTAGAATCACCTGGCTTTTGCACACCAGGCTGATCTTTTACAGGATTATCTTGTTTTCCAGGCTCTTGTTTACTCAGATTTTGCTTACCTGGATTATCTTGCTTACCAGAACCTTGCGGATTCTGCGGATTCTGCGGATTCTGCTTTGAAATAATATTATCTACAACGCCACCACTAGAAGACGTCTTTGGATCAACTTCACTACCCGTAACATTTCCACTACCAGCAGGCTCGCTCTTATCTGGATCTTGTTTACTAGGCTTTTCGCTAGAACCTCCAGGATTATCCTGCTTACCAGGATCTTGCTTACCAGGATCTTCACTAGAACCACCAGGCTTTTGCACACCAGGCTCACTCTTCACAGGATTCGCATTACCAGACTGCTCTTTTCCAGGCTCACCCTTACCAGGCTCACCCTTCGCACCAGCATTCTCCGCCTTATTAACAGTCACAGTAACAGGCTTATTTCTATCAAAGAAGCTTCTACTATCTTCGTTATTAAACGACGTCTTAAACTCTTGCGCTCTAGAAGAACCTGGGAATTCATAAACAAAAACATACATTCCACTTTTAGCCGTATTGCCGTCTAAAAGATCGATCATATCTCCAACTTTTTCAAACTTTTCTTTTTTATTCTCAGCACTTCTGTTCTCTTTGTTATCTTCACTGCCCTTGTTATCTTCACTATCGCTATCTTTGCCAGATTCTTTGCCAGCTTCTTTGCCATTAGACTCGTTATGAGTAAGAATTATCTTGCCGTTCCCAAGCGTGTAAGTTCCATTACGCAATGGAACATCCCATGAATCTATTTTCTTATGATTTTCGTCTTCTTTAGGTTCTTCTACAGAGCTGGAAACAAGCTTTACCATATTTTCGTTGCTCATTGAACCATCTTTGTTTCCAACCCACCAAAGACGAATGTTCATCTTTGCATCTTTACTAAACCCATAATCGGTATTTCCATCAAATTTTCCGTAGTCTTTTGGAACACCACTAACAACTATCGCATCCGAAACGTCATTTGTATCTTTGTTTTTTAGATTCTTAACATGTTCAATCGATATTTTTGCCTTATGCGAAACTGTTGAATTTACGTTTCCAAATTCTTCAACAAACTTTCCTGGAATAAACTCTCGAACGTCGTCTTTTTGATTTCCGGGATCAATAAACCAAACCCACGTTCCAAATAATCCTGCATCGTCTTTGTTCACTTTATAAACTTTTGCGCTAGCAAGTTCATCTTTAGATAAGTCACCTTTTGCTTCGTGCGCAACCGCCTTAACCTCTTGATTTTCTCCCGAAAAATAAACATCAGCTGCAGCAACTTGACGAATATTCTTATCTTCTCGTAGTTCCTTTATATACTCTTCTACTTTGTCTTTTTTATTTTCGCGTTTTTTCATAATATCGTTATAAGAACCAACAAAGTAGTATCCGCGAGCACGAACGTCTTTACCACTTACCCACTCACCTTCAGTAGGATTCTTTAGCGACGAAGTAACAGTATCTTCTACAGAATCGCCTACTTTCAACTCTTTTACAGTCGACTTAGAAGAAAGCGAGGGCTGGAACTTTCTGTGCGCTCTCTCTGTTAATACATTTGTAAATTCTTTGACTTTTTCATCTTTTGCTACTCGTATTAAAGCTGCTCCATTCCCTATATCTTTTCTTTGCAAATATGGAATGTAGTATTCACCCTTAATTTCTGCTTCACCTTCTCCTGTTGCAACCCAATCAATTCCATACAACGTACTATAAGATCCAATGTGATCTTTAACCTCTTTAACCTGTTTCTTATCTTTTATAAAACGCAACTTA
Organism: Gardnerella sp. c17Ua_118; assembly: GCF_055804255.1. Taxonomy (NCBI): domain Bacteria; kingdom Bacillati; phylum Actinomycetota; class Actinomycetes; order Bifidobacteriales; family Bifidobacteriaceae; genus Gardnerella; species Gardnerella sp. c17Ua_118. The sequence goes on along the minus strand of NZ_JANUYT010000001.1, from coordinate 1,409,634 downwards.
TCGCCTACTGCAGTAACTTTAAATTTTGTATTTTCGCTGTCATATGTAACATTTCTTTCATCAACACCCTGTGTATCAATAACTACCCTTCCACTCCTTGCATAGTAGGTAGCATAAGGGTCAAGTATTTTGAATCCCATACCCTTAGGCGTTTTTTGGGTTACTTCGTTCCATAGTTTTTCTGCATCTTCCTTTAAGTTAGACGCACCATCAAATCCCCTACGCTTCGCTTCTTCCCACCCGCGTTTATCTTCATCATAATGTTCATGAATTAAATATGCTGCAGCCTCCATTCGGGATGTAAAATCATTTTCAATAGCAGACTTAGCTATTCTTGCTGTGATTTCATTAATATTGTTAACATCAAGCGGAATATCTCTCCAATCGGAATCAGCTTTTACAGTTGATCCCGTATTAATGCAAAATACGTAATTACCATCATCATCTTTTTTTACAATTTTTCTGCTCGGACTCACTTTTGAACAGGCATCACTATACGTATAGTATTGAGCAAAAATATCCGCAGAAGCAGCATTTATTGCGCCATTACCAACAACAATTGCAATAGTCGCCAGCAACGCTGTCAGTAAAGAGAACATTCGCGTGCGCTTATTGCGTAAAAAGATTGGAATCCCTTTACATCCATGTTTTCCCATATCAACTCCTTAAAACGTTGTTTTCTCTAACGTGACAAACGTTTTTGCTAGCCACGATGAACGAAAAATTCGCTCATGCTCTAACTATGATTTAGGAATTTCAATCTGTAAATAAAAAACTTTCAATGTGGTTAAAGGCTATTTTAGAGGGTAGTTATCCACATTGTTATACACAATTGTGCACAATTACACACAATTACGGCGGCTGCTGGCGATTTGCAACGATTAAGTGGGAATACAGGGAATACAGTGAATCGGATTATGGGTTATAGGCCAAAAATCAAAACAAAAAGCTCTAAACCGCTGATTTTTCAACGATTTAGAGCTAAACCGCGGAGTCAGAGAGATTCGAACTCTCGAGCCGCTTACGCGACTAACACCTTAGCAGGGTGCCCCTATCGGCCACTCAGGCATGACTCCACTTTGTAACTATTCAAGATAGCAACAGGTTCAAACTATATCACCTCTTGAGGACGTGCACAATGCTTAAGCGACACACCAAACGCACAAAAGAAGCTTATATAACGCGCAACAGTATTTATGCGGGATTGTGATCTCCCGAAAATGTAATCACAACAGCCAACATAACTAAAGCCATTCCGCAAACATCAATCAACGTTGGCATTTCACCAAATCCCATGCCAACAAGCGCCGCAATCGCAGGGTAAAGCGCTTGCATAACTGAATATCTTGCCGAAGATACACGCTTTAGCAAAACCTGGTCTAAAAGAGTTGGAATAAAAGACGCGCAAATCGCAATAACAACCATTAATCCAAGAAGTTTCAAAGATCCATAAGGCTGAGCAGCCCAAGTTGCACTCGATTTAGGATGCACAACATGCAAAATTGCAGGGATTCCAAGAACACTCGACTGCAAAAGCCAACCAATTAAAATAGCTATACTAACTCTGTCAATTGCATTAGAACCTCTTGCAAGCATACGCCCAGATACAATGTACATTCCCCACATTGATCCGCCAATAAGAATTGCCACTAATCCAACAAGAAAATGCGGACTTTCGTTAGAATGCATAGACGCGCTTGCAAGAAGCACAATTCCGCAAGCCGCAATAACAATACCAACGCGCTCACGCCATGTTTTACCAGTTATAACAGCAACCATTAAAGGCCCTACAAACTCAATAGTTACAGCCACCCCCACAGCCATGCAACTAATAGCTAAATAAAACATTGTGTTCATAAGAACAACAGAAATGCCTACAGCAACAACAATTGCCCATTCTTTTAACGTTTTAGGAAGAGAGTTGCGAGCGCGCTTTTTACGCGAAAAAGGTCTTCTCCAAGCAAGCAAAAACAAAGACATAAACCCAACGCGATACCACACAGAATATAGCGGATCGAGCTGGCTAAACGCGACTTTTGCTATAGACGTTGCTAGATAGACCGTTGCAGCTTCTGCAACAACGATTAGCAAAACAGGCATGCGATTTAGCGCGTTTACTATGATTTGTTTCATAAAGCATACCCTACACGGCAGTAGTTATATTTGCCAGTAGTTATTTTGCGTATTTTACACTTATTTTTCGTAAACTTATTGCGACACGCTATTGCACAAAATCGAACGTTTGTTCTACTATAAATTCATGAGCACAGCACCGCGAGTTAATGCAGCTAAACGCGATTGGGGGCGCAATGCGTCTGGCTGCACAATACTTCATATCGATATGGATGCATTTTATGCATCACTCGAGGCGGCGCGTAATCCTAGGTTACTTGGCAAACCTGTGATTATTGGTACAGGCTCGCGCTCCGTAGTTTCGGCAGCCAGCTACGAAGCACGTAAGTATGGCGTGAATTCCGCTATGCCTACAGCGCAAGCACGAAGATTGTGCCCTAATGGCATTTTCTTGTCGGTAGATATGCCATATTACGTTTCCATTTCATCTAGGATTTTTAAGGAGGTCTTTTCAAAGATCACAGATAAAGTTGAACAGGTTTCTGTAGACGAGTGTTATATGGACGTTAGCTCAGCGTTATTACGCTGGAAAACGCCCATCGCCATAGGCGAGTGGATAAGAAGCGAAGTCGCGCGCAAGTTTCACATCACTTGCTCTGTGGGGATTGCATCAAATAAGCTGATCGCAAAAATGGCGTCAACGAACGCAAAGCCAAATGGAATGTTGATTATCCCCCAAAATCGCAATGCCGACTTTGTTTCAATAATGCCATTACGAGCAATACCAGGAATTGGACCTGCGCTTGCTAAAAAACTAGCTACGTGGGGAATAAACAGCATTGAGATGCTTAGAGGTGTAGATGAGAAGACTTTGAAACGAGTTGCTGGGTCTAAAGTTCTTGCGCGAATGCTTTATAACACTTCGCGCGGAATTGACACACGGCAAGTAACGCCCCACGTTCCAGAAAAATCCATTGGTACAGAAAGCACTCTTGATAAAGACACCACGGATATTGCAGCAGTGAAAAACCTGATCAGGCACTGCTGCAACGAAGTGGCACAAGAATTACGCAATCGCAACACAATGGCAAAAACGGTAACGCTAAAATTGCGATTCAGCGATTTGCACTATGCAACAAGATGCAAAACATTAAGGAATGTAACCGATTGCGCTACAGAGATTTATAAGCACGCTTGCGATTTACTAGAATCAGTAAATCCAACGGTTCATGACCACAAATTAGGCGGAAGTCATGTTTGTTTACTAAGCTCCGTTAGGCTTGCTGGCATTAGCGTAAGCAATCTTGTAGATAAAAGCAAAGCGCTTGTTCAGCCTACGATTAGCGACATCTTAGAAGAGAACGAAAGAGAAAACACCATAAGTGGTATGCGTAAAAATTCAACAGAAATTGCGCAAAACGCAATAAAAAATACGCATGCAAGAATAAGTCACGCAGAACACGTATTAGATGCAGTAAGAAAAAAGTATGGTAAAGATGCTGCTCAAATGGGCATTTAAGCATCTTTTTTAGGAAGAGCAGCTACGCGATCTTCATCCCAGCCAGATGGGCCAGCTTCTTGCGCTCCGCCTAAATCGCCAAGTTTGTTAAAGTATTCCACAGCAGCGTCTTTATACCATTCCCACTCTTCTGGAACATCGTCTTCGTAAAAGATGGCTTCTACTGGGCATGCAGGCTCGCATGCGCCACAATCAACGCATTCGTTAGGGTTTATGTAAAGCGTGCGATCGCCTTCGTAAATGCAATCAACAGGGCACTCGTCAACACACGCTTTATCTTTAACGTCAACGCATGGCTCTGCAATAACGTAAGGCATAACAAACGCACCCTTTCACACTCAAAAATAAACTAACTCTTCTATTATAGTTCACATTACGAGTGCAAAACGCATTGAGTCGGCATACGCAATCGCATACCGACTCAATACAATCAAATCAACATCTCAAAGGCAAAGCCTATTGAGCAGATTCTTGAGCAGACCCAACGGCCGCCTCTTGAGCAGCTTCAGCTCGCGCTTGGTCTTCCGACTCGCCTTCCGCAACTTTTTCGGCTGCAGCAGCATCTTGTGCAAACAAGGTTTCTACTGGAACGCCAAGCTTCTTAGCTTTACGAATTTGCCTTCCAAGCAAAGAATTGCGGTAGGAATAGCCAAAGTACACAGTAAAGCCGATTGCAAGCCAGATTGCAAAACGAATCCATGTAAGCACAGAAAGATTTAGCATAAGCCAGAATGTAGAAAGCGCGGCAAAAATAGGCAGAACTGGATTCCAAGGAACCATAAAGGATCGATGCAAATCAGGCCTACGCATACGCATAATCGGAACGCCTGCAGAAACAAGCAAGAACGCAGAAAGCGTACCAATATTCACCATGTCGGAAAGAATTCCAATATCTAACGTAGAAGCGATTATTGCCACAACAATGCCAGAAACAATCTGAATACGTGCAGGAATTCCGCGCTTGCTAACCTTAGAGAAGCTACGTGGAAGCAAACCATCGCGGCTAACAGCAAACACAATACGTGTAAGGCCCAAAAGAAGAACCATAACAACAGTTGTTAAGCCGATTACAATTCCAAGGGAAATAATCTTAGCAGCCCAAGTTGCGCCTACAAGCTCAAAGCTCGTAGAAAGCGAAGGAGCGTCTTGCTTAGCCAAATCCTTGTAAGAGATCATACCAGTTGTAACAACAGCAACAAGAATGTAAAGAACAGTCACAATCAAAAGACCAAGACCAATGCCCCTAGGAATGTTCTTGTGTGGGTCTTTAGTTTCTTCTGCCGTAGTTGCAACAACGTCGAATCCAATGAATGCAAAGAATACAAGTGCTGCGCCAGAAAGAATACCCGTAACGCCGTAAACAGCTGGCTGCATGCCAGTAATCCACTGCCAGAGCGGCTGGCTCATAGTGCCAGAAACGTGAATACCCTTAACGCTAGCAACGTCTGTTGCAGGTGGAACAAATGGAGTGAAGTTAGACGCCTTAATGTAGAAGAATCCAACAACAACAACAAACAGAACAATACCAATCTTCAAGATTGTTAAAGCACCGTCAAAACGAGCAGAAAGCTTTGTTCCAACAACAAGCATAATCGTAAAGAACGCAACAATAACTACTGGAGCAAGATCAAAAGTAAAACCGCCAATATTTACCGAAGTAGATACGTTAAGACCAAACAAGTGCATTAAATCGTTAAGATAAACGCCCCAATATTTGGCTATAACAGATCCTGCCATAAGCATTTCCAGAATCATATCCCAGCCAATAATCCAAGCAACAAGCTCGCCGACTGTTGTATACGTAAAGGTGTATGCAGATCCTGCAACAGGAATCATCGAAGCAAACTCCGCGTAGCACATTGCAGCCGTTCCGCAAACGATTCCAGCAATAATAAAGCTAATAATCACCGCAGGTCCCGCATGGAATGCAGCTGCTTGAGCGCCAACAGAGAAGATTCCAGCGCCAACAGCAACTGCTACGCCCATAACAGCAAGATCCCAAGCATTTAATGTACGCTTAAGATGGCGATCACCATCCATTGTTTCTGCAATAGTCTGTTCAACAGACTTTTTTCTCCATATTTGCATAATCCAACCTTCTCTAAAACTACGTCTAAAACATTCCATATAAGGGTATATATGTTATAAATCGCAAAAAATACGGTTCAACTCGCATTAATCGTCATCAAACAATAATTTTTACGATATTAAAAGAGCATAGTACTTTGTCTAGCGGAAAATCACAACACAAATCGCAATTTATTATGTTAAATTATGCTAAATTTGTGTTAACAATTGTCTTAACAATCCGCACTAACGCCGATTAAAACAGGTTCTGGAACAAGTTTTACACCAAACGAATCGTAAACACCATCTATGATTTTGCGCGCCAAATCAACAATATCCTTGCATTTTGCACAACTGCGATTAGTCAACGCCAAAGTGTGTAAAGAAGATAATCCAGCTTTACTCTTTTCGCCATCACTTTGCGTAAGTCTAAATCCCTTGTGGAATCCAGCATGGTCAATAAGCCAAGCTGCAGAAGTCTTAACTCCTTTAGAGCCATCTGGCAAAGTGGCGTCAAAGCGCGGAGCGTCTTCTGGCAGCAAATCTGCTTGAGCTTTAGTCAAAATCGGGTTCATAAAGAAGCTTCCGCAACTATGGCGATCAGCATACTTAGAATCGCCTTCTAACAAATCTCCAGCAGAATAGTCTTCATTTTGAAGCCTAATCGAATACTCAACACCATTTTCGCTTTTTGCGTAGCACATCCACTTATTTGCGTAGCGCATAGCATCTTCAAGCATGCCCTTAGACGCTCTAACGCGCAGAACTTCGCGACGAATCTTAGATGTTTCCATCCTATCTCCAACTTGTACGCCAAGCGCGTGAGCAAGCTGCGAATGAGCCACAACACCTGTTTTTGAATGCTTTAAGCAAAAAGTAACAGACAAAACAACGTATCTAGGCGTTGGGAAGAAGCAGTCAGCAGCAACACCAGGCGCCTTATACATGCTTTTTTTGAGAACAGAAGTGCGGTAGCCAAATTTAAGATCTGCAAGATTCATATAAAAAGTGGTTTTATCTTTACGATCCCAAACCTCTACAGATTCAACGCTTTGCGCCACTTCTGCACCGTATGCGCCAATGTTTTGTACAACAGACGCTCCAACGGTTCCAGGAATCCCAGATAGCGCTTCTACGCCTTGCAATCCAAGCTCAATAGTGTGAGACACAAAATCATCCCAATTGCAGCCAGCCTCTGCACTAACGTGAACCAAAAAATCTCCGCTAGTTTTATCAACACCATCTATGCCAGGAGCTGCCTCATCTAAAACGCAAATCTCACGCCGAGCATCACGCACAACTACTCCGTTAAACGGTTCATCGCTTACAAGCATGTTAGATCCGCCGCCAATAACGCAAAGAGGCAATCCTGCGCAATCTGCATCTTCTACAGCTTCAATAACAGCCACTCTGCTAGTAGGCTCTACAAAACGAGCAATAGAGCCTCCAACGCCGATTGTTGTAAGATTTGCAAAAGTTGGATTATCAGATTCCAATAAGGATGATTGCATACTCATACGACTAATCCTAACAGCAATAAATAACAAAAAACCCCGCAAAACGCGGGGTAATAAAGCTATAAAACTTCGCCGAAGTTCACGCTTTTAGCGAGTCTCGCGATGGAGAGTGTGCTTGCCGCAGCGTGGGCAGAACTTGCTCAACTCAAGGCGATCAGGCGTATTACGACGATTCTTCGTCGTGATGTAATTACGCTCCTTGCACTCCGTGCATGCAAGCGTAATGCCTGGACGGATGTCTACGCTCTTACTTGCCATTTTGTTCACCTCTAGAATATTGTATGTTGACCAACTCCTGCTGGCCATTGTAGCGAGGAAGAGACTCGAACTCTTGACCTTACGATTATGAGTCGTACGCTCTAGCCAGCTGAGCTACCCCGCCAGAGAGCCTCGAGTGAGAATCGGACTCACGACCTCTTCCTTACCAAGGAAGTGCTCTACCACTGAGCTATCGAGGCGTGGCGGGTAGTGGATTTGAACCACTGAAGCACGAAGCAACTGATTTACAGTCAGTCCCATTTGGCCGCTCTGGTAACCCGCCAACGTAACCGCGCGGAGAAGAACATCTCCAAACGGCAACTTTGTTATTTTGCCACGAACGCGCGACTAATGCAAGTTCAAGACACGCCGAAAGCAAAAATCACATCTAAATGCATCTAAAAAATGCGATTATTTATATGCTATTTATCCGCTATTTATATGCCATTTAAGCAATTATTTAGCGATTATTAAGCAATTATTTAAGCGAAAAACCATCTTTCTTTAAAGACTCGCACACTTTAAGCACGCGATCATTTGCCTCAGTCTCCGCAATCGTAATGCGAATACCTTCTCCAGCAAACGCGCGCACAGAAAGACCTGCATCAACAAAACGTTGATTAGCTCGCTCTGTATCTTCACCAAACGGCATCCAGAAGAAGTTTGCGTATGGTTCGGCAACATTCCACCCTTGCTCACGCAAACCGCTTACAACGCGCGCACGCTCCTTAACAAGCGCATCTACGCGATTTCGCATTTCTACAAGCGCTTCATTCTCCAAAGACGCAAGAGCAGCCACTTGTGCAATTTGGCTTACACCAAACGGAACAGCCACTTTTCGCATGCCTTCTACAACATCTGCAGCAGCAATAGCGTATCCAATACGCAAACCAGCCAAACCGTAAGCCTTAGAGAATGTTTGTGCAACAACAACGTTTGGATATTCGCGGTAAAGTTGCATGCCATCCGCCGTACCCTTTGCGTTGTTAAATTGCACGTAAGCTTCGTCAATAAGCACCAAAACATTGCTTGGAACAGCATCCAGCACTCGTCTAGCTTCCTCGTCTGAAAGCGATGCAGATGTAGGATTGTTTGGATTGTTCAAAATAACAAGACGCGTGCGCTCATTAATCGCATCAATCATTGCGTCTACATCGTGCGACCCATCTGCGCGATTAGGGATTTTAACGCTTGTAGCGCCAGCACCTGTAACAATAATCGGGTACGCTTCAAAGCTTCTCCACGGGTATATGACTTCGTCTCCAGGGCCTGCAACAAGATTTACAAGTTGCGTAATAACCTCTGTAGAGCCGCATCCAAGAACAACCTCATCTGGAGTAACGTTAAACTTTTTAGCTAACTCTTCTACGACTTCTGTTCCGCGCATGTTTGGATAACGATTAATAACCCCAAGCGCACGGCTAGAAATGGCGCTTTTCACGCTTTCTAACGGCTCAAATGGGTTTTCGTTGCTAGAAATCTTATATGCGCGAATGCCATCTAATGCGGGCGCTGGTTTACCTTGCTTATAATTTGGCAAAGTATCTAAAATACTGCGATGTTTGTAATCCATGATTTTATAATAGTCGCGTCTTAAACAAATTAAGAAAAATTAGACAAAATAAGTAAATTAAACAAAGCTATACAAAATAAACAAAGCTATACAAATTAAACAAAAACGCTGAAAACAGCGGTAAACCGTCATTTTCAGCGCTAAATAGCTTTATATAAATAGCTTTTATTACTTGACTAATACAAGTTAATTAACCAAGCGAGTAATAAAATCAGCCAAGGATTGCAAGAACGTCACGAGACGAAACGATTAAGTAATCTTCGCCTTCGTAATGAACTTCTGTGCCACCATACTTGGAGTAAAGAATCTTGTCTCCAGGCTTAACATCCATAGGAATGCGCTCGCCCTTATCGTCTCTGCGGCCTGGGCCAACAGCCAAAACCTCTCCCTGCTGTGGCTTTTCCTTAGCATTATCTGGAATGTACAAGCCAGAAGCAGTTTGAGTTTCTGCTTGAGCTTGCTTAACAATAATCTTATCTTCCAAAGGTGTGAGCTTAATCGACACTTCGGTACCTCTTTCTAGAGAAATGTAACCTTTGCGCGAATAATGTTGACGAGGCTGACGATCACGTCAAAACTATCGAGCACTGAACCTTATAATAGCGCGTTTTTAGCACTCTACCAACTAGAGTGCTAAAATTTTAGAAAATTTTTACAAACTTTAAGCAGCGCGGCGAGCCAAAACATCCCTTAAATCGGCTTTACCAAGCGAATCTTCCGTGCTAACTGGAGGTTCTACAGTAACTTCGGTTGAATCGCTCGCGGAGTTTGGATTGCTTGAATCGAAAGCCGCCGCCAATTCGTTTGAATCGCCTGCTGCAATCGCTTTAGTAACTTGCTTTGTAGACTTTATTTCTAAGCTTTGCGGATCATTGGCGTTTATTTTGCAATCGCTGGAATCATCGCCAAACGAGAACGATATAAGATCTTGGTTAGAGTTGGAGATATCGACTTGCGAGCGCGCATCATTAGCAGCGGAAAAATCGCCAGCAACCGCGCTTTTTGCCGCCTCTTGCCTATTTGCTCCTGCTAAAGCCATGCTTATATCTCGTTGTTGCATAACTGAAGTCTCTGTGTTGTCTGGATTGCTGGAATTGTCTGAATTCTCAACATGCTCAACAACTGAGTTTACGGCAGCGTCAAAAATTGGCTCCACAACAGAATCATTAAAAGCTGCAGAACGCTTGTTATACAAAGCAACTTTTGCTTCCCACTTACGCGCTTGCTTAGCAGCCATAGAACCAAAGTAGAGAATAGTGCAAACAGCAGCAAGAGGAAGGATTGCAAACCACGCACTATAAAGGCCAGAAAGACCAGCAACAAACACAACAAGAGTTAAAAACGTTAGAGAAAGCACCAACGCACGGCGACGGCGGATTGCTGCACGGCGAAGCGCGCGAATACGAGCAACATGTTCAGGCGTAAAAACACCATTAAACTGCTTAGCGCACTTATGTTTATTAGCATTCACGCTATTGCGACTGGACTTGCCATTATTAGGCTTTGTATTCGCTTGCATCTTCGACGGCTGCATGCCAACCCCTTTCGCCATCGTGCCGCTACACGCGTGGAAAAGCGAATCACTGCTATAATCCACAATGTGCAACGAAGGTGAATACCTATCTTCGCTGTGTTCCAGCATTGACTTCATGCTGTTTTCAGTGCGTTTAGGCAACCAACCAAACATTAAGGCTACGATGATGATCAATACTGTTAACGCGCTCACCGATTCATAACCCATACGTACAAATATAAAGTGCATTAAGGATGTAAAGGCTAAAAATAAGTCGGCGTGTCGGATTTTTTGCGATTGTTTCGCAAAATTTTACAAACGAAAAAGCGTTTACGATTAGCGATTAACAGCTTTAACGAGGCGATATTATGAGCTAGGATATGTGATGGAATTATAGATTGGAGGAACCGTTGCCTACTTATCATTACCGTTGCAAGCAATGCGGATATGATTTTTCACAACATCAATCGTTTGAAGATGAGCCAATTACCGTGTGCCCAAAGTGCGGAAAGCAAGAAGTTCGTAAGGTTTTTAGCGCACCACCAATCAGCTTTAAAGGTAGCGGATTTTATCGCACCGATAAGTAACGTGCAAATAACCCATTAAAATTTGTGCATATGTGCATAAGTGAAAAAATATGACGCTACTTATGTGTGCATGTGAATAAATTGAAACTTTATAACGCCACTTATGTGCTTATGTGCGTAAGTGGCGTTTATTTTGCTACGCATGTGTGCGTATGTTAGTAATCACTTATGTTGATATGTGGATTAACACCAATCAAAAATGGCCATTTATGTGAATATGTGTATAAGTGACTATTAAGATTCATCAAAAATGTTTATATGTGCGTAAAATCCTTGTAAAATCCCCATCTAAGCTAGCCTTTAACCACATTGCACAAAAAAGCTTGCAAAAGCGCTACGCGTGATAAATGATGCTTATATGAGTACATCATTTTTACTAAAAACAGTTGGCTACAAAGCAGAAAACAAAATGCCAGTAGAGCTTATAAAGCGCAGAAAAAGGGCGCAAACCTTAAACATGCTTTCAATATTTTTTATAAGTGTTGCAACATTGTTTTCAATACACCTTATTTCAACGTTTCAAGCTACTCAAAGCGTGCCAGTAGCCATTAGAAACATAGCAAAAGGCAGCGTGATTAAACAAAGTGACCTGCATTACGTTAACGTGCCTAAAAGCAGCGTTTTTAACAATGTTCTTAACCAAACTTCTATAAACAATTCCTCTAAAAACGCTATTATTGCTGCGTGCAACATTAAATACGGAACGCCGATTTTTAGCAATCAAGTTACAAAGCAAACAAAAATTCCGCCTGGCTTTACAACGATTTCGGTTAATCTTGCAAGCAGTAGCGCCAGCCTTGCGCCAGGAGACGTTATTTCTATAGCGTTTAGCAAAGTTCCAAACAGCTTAAATACAGCCAACCATTCAACAAATCCAACACAAATAGAAACATCTAGCGACGCCAGTTTTTCCGATAACATTACTTTGCAAGACAAAAACGTTTCGCTTGTTCACAACGTAATCGTTGTTAACGTAAACAATTCTGCACAAAGCGCACTGCTAGCAATGCCAGCAGAAAACGCGTTGCAAATCATAAACACGCAAGCGATTATTCCAAACCTTGCGGTAATAGCTGTACAAAACTAGCAAGCAATAAATAAACGCATGCCAGCAACTATGCAAAGTTTATCTACCTCGTTCGCTAAAAACCGCCCAATGCGGAGGAAGCTCGCCAAGAATACGATTATCGTCGTCTTTTGCGCGCTGCTCAATCGTTTGAGCATCACCTGGCTCTTGTTTTACGCCATCCGCGTCGAAAAGCTCCGAACCTTTACGAACCACGCGCGAATGACCCCTAGAACACCTGCGATTAGCGTTGTATTCACTCATTGCTGCTCGCCGCTTTTATAAAGCTCGCCAATTCTAGAAACAATCCGCTCAACTTCTTTTTCGGGATTAACGAATGCTCCAACGCTCCAAACGTTCATAACCGACCAGCCAAGATATTCCAAATCTTGAGCTAGTACGCGATTGCGCTCACGAGTGGACTCAATGCTCATAAAACGCGCATCGTCTGTTAGAACAGCCAAAGCAAACGGCTTATTTGGCAAGCCAACAACAAGAGGAATGCTATGATCTTCACTAAAACCGTAGTTCACTGCAACATTAAGGCCGCGAGAGCGAATTCGTTCTGCCAGATCAGCAAACAAAACGTTGCTAAAGCCGTTTGCGGAAAAATCGCCAGCAGCTTGCGATTTAGTAGGCTCGACCTCGCTACCCTCGTCTCCAGCATCTCCAGCATCGCTAGAATCGCCAGCAGCCGCTGCATCTACTGCATCTACTGGATTATCGCCCAAAGCCTCTGCCCAAATAAGCAAATCCTTAAGAAGCTTAGGTCCGTCTTGATGCAAACGATCATCTTCCATATCGCTAGACTTAAATGCGCAAACAATGTCCAGATTTCTGCGAGCCAAAGCCAAGGAGTCAAGAAGCATGGACTTTCCGCCTTCTTCTTCCAAAACGCCAAATTGTTGCAAAAGTCTGCCATGAGAAGTTTTTGCATAGCAAAGCGAAAGAATAACATCCGTTGCAGCTGCTCCAACAGCCTCATTTACGCTTACAAGTCGAACATGCCTAAGGAATCTACCCATATTTTCGTCTTTAACAGCCAACGCCTTAAGCTCCGCACCAAGCCTGTTTCTAAACACGCTTGTAAGAGTCACAACTGCAAGCACGTAGCTAGAAGGAACAATGCTAAAAGTCTTAGCGCGCTGCTTAATCAAAGACACAACTTCATCAATCTCGCGCTGGCTGCTTTCAATAAGACCCGTTGCCATAACTGGAACGCCAGCGGCTTCTACTTGATGAAGCTTAACCTTGCCTTGCATTTTTTCTACAGGAACATCGTGTCTAAGCAATCCGTAGCCATGATTTTCAAGGAAATCAGCAAGATACGTGGATCGCCTGGTTGCTCGCGACTTAACGCAAATAGTAGGCAAAACACTAATAAGGTCACTTACGCTTTGCGAGCTAACAGTTTGCTTGTGCGCAATAACAACGGCTTGGCGTGCGCGCGCAAGAATGCTAAGCAGCTCAATGTTGTTAATATGCTCTGCAGAATCAATGATTACAACGTCTACAATCGGCTTAAACTCAGTCATCATAGTTAAAGTAGACGGCATTGCAACCAGAATCGGCTTAGCAGCAAGCAGCAAATCTGGGTAAGAGTTCATCAACTTAGCAAAAGTTACACCCGAACCATTGCTTGCAAGAGCAGTGTGAAGCTGATTTGCCTCTTGAGAACGCGCAAAAAGCAAGTCGCAAAGCTTTTTAAGTGCTTCTTGCTGAACCATTGGTCCTACAGAACGCACATGCTCTGTGTCTACTTGAACAAAACGATCAGAAGCGTCTTGCAACGCGGAACCGTCTTGATTAGATATAATCTCGGAAGAATTAACAATATCTTCAAAAACGGTAGTCCACCAAGCTAGATGAAGCTCGCCATCTAAGGCCTGGCCCGTAACTTTACGCCTACGCAAGTCGCAAACAAGATCTTCTAAACCAACGCCGCGCAATTCACGCTCAATAACACACCTACCTGGTAGCGTATCTAAGGATTCGCGACTATCGTGCAAAGCTTGTAAGCGCTCGTCAAGCTTAGTAAACTCAATGTTTTCAAGGTCTGCACCAAGTCGCGTTGTGGAAAGCACAGCGTTAAGCGCTACAAGATTACGATCTAAAAGCTCCTGCGTGCTAACGATTTCGTCTAGCTTAGGAGGCAATACTGGCCAACCGCCATGAGGCACAAAAGTACGCCATTGCGCAGCTTGCGCGGCAACAATCTTTAACGCTTCGTGAAGATCGTCTACCTTTGCACCAACACGCAAAAGGCTGCGCGCTTCTTTAATATGATGCCTGCGCTCCCAAAAGCCCATTGGTGTGCCTTCGCGCTTGCGAACAGCCTTCGGCTTGCTCGCTTCAATCATTGCGTTAAGATCGCGCTCAAAAATATCTGGCTGGAAAACGTCTAAAACGCGGCGAAGATTCTTTAGAACCGTAACCTGCCTACCCCATTCTCGCGCCGTAGAAGGAATAGGGAAACCGCAATTTTGCACAGTTGACTTAACGTGCTCGCGCGCGGCTGGCAAAAGCTTTGTAAGAACGTCTACAACGCGCTGATACACTGTTACAGCCTCGTTCTCGCTAAACAGCGAAGCACCAAACCACGGCGTATCTTCGGCATTAGTAGTAAATTCACCAAGAGAATCTGCCTCGTGCAGCTTTTGCGCCCACTCGTCTAAATGACCAGAAAGCGAGCGCGCAGCATCTACACTAAGACGAACATGCGTGCAAGGATGAGTAGGCAGCATGGCGATTCCTGCAAGATTTTGCATAGTCTGATAAGCGGAGACACCCCATCGCTCGTTTACTCCGTGCAAATCTCCCAAGTAGCGGTTTAATCGCGTTTTAACACCAACAAGCTCGTCGCAAACTTGCTCAAATCGGCTAGAAGCAACGCTTTGGCGAGACCCAACTGCCGCTATAAGCTGCGCATCAACGTGCTTTGCAAGATGCGAATCCGAAACGTCTAGAGAAAGAGAAGAAATCTCGTTTGCGCTAAGAGCGTGGCGGAATCGGCGCTGCTGCTCCATAACGTTTGGAACGTACAAAACGGACTTTCCTGCAAGAACGCAGCGCGAAGAAATTGCAGCTGCGATTAAAGCGGAATCGCATCCAGCGTCTGCGTCTATTGCCAAAGAAGCGCCATTTGCCGCCATTCCTGCAGCGTATCGCACAGCGTTACTAACGTCGCCAACTTCGTATTCGTAGTGTGGGTCTGCATCTAGTGGAGAATAGTCGGAAGTAGCTTTTGCACCCAGCGATTCAACGGCAATATCATCTCCCGCAATCGCGTCAATCATTGTATTTCCAACGTTCCCCAGCTTAAGCGCGCGCAAAATCTGGCCGCTTTCTGCTAAGAATCTAGATCCCGAGTCCGTAAAACAACCGAGCACAATATCTCGCTCAATGTCGAAATCTGGGAAGACTCTTTGCGCAGCAGCACAAATCGCGTCAAAAACTGCGGATGTTTCTGGCGTGCCGCTCTGGTAGTTTGAGCCATCAAAAAGCGCTTCTTCGCTAAGGTGTACGCCTCTTTCTTGCAATCTAAGAACAAGAGCGTGGTTTAGGCGAACGTTTCCCGAAAAGTAAATCGTTGCAGCCGTCTCGTCTTTTCCAGCTTCTCGCAAAACGCGTACTGGGTATGTTAAAACTGGCACATGATTTCCGCTCCAAGACGCAACTCCAACAACAAGCGAAAGCTCCGAAACGCCATTTTCGTGCGCCTTGTTGTCTCTGTCTTCAAAAACTCTGTCTAGCCTTCTACCTGCCGCGCGCAGCATTCCCGAATCGCGGAAAAGCGCTTGAAGAGCGGCCTTTCCACTGGCAAAAAGCTGGGCGATTCCCGAAGGATGCGCGTGAGTTAACTCTAGTTGCGCACAAAGTTTTGTTATGTCTTCTAGCGGAGAAGGAGCAAGCTGCGACTTGTATTTTTCATGCCATTTGTTCATGCGCTCGAGTTTCTCGGCGCGCAAAGATTGTGCAGATTGGCTAGGCGCAGCCTGGCCTGGCTTATCTGGCTTATCTGGCTTATCTGAAAGATTTTGCTGATTTTGCTGGCTTAACTGACTTGCCTTGCCTTGCTGGCTGTGCATAAAGTCATTTTGATTATCGCTCATACTACTCAACTCCCTTGTTTACAAGCCGATTGCATTGCGATACGCGCTGTATCCGCTATTTTGCGCCAACGCTTGATCCACGTCTGCATTCCCTTGAGCCGAAAGCCACGCGTACAAATCGTCGTACAAATTTGTGTTCATTGCCAAGAATGGCAGCAACTCTTGGTACTTTGCCATTTCAAATTGCTCAGCAAAATCGTCTGTTTTTTGCGCTTCTTCCGATGTAAATCCTCCAGCGGAAACAACTTCTTTGCGAGCGCTAAATTCGCCATTTGAGACTTTTTCAAACACAGATCCTGGCTCAAAAGCTGGTGTAAATTGTGCGGAATCGTTTGCTATGGTAGCGCTTGCATCACTTACATCGTTTGCATCATTAACGCTATTAACAGCATCTGCAGAATCATTGTATTGCACTTCTTCTTGGGCATAATTTTGAGCAACACTTTGATCTTGAGCAACATCTTGCAGATCTGATTGAACGCTTGCTTGCAAATCCTCTTTATAATCTTCTTTAGAATCCGCTTGAGATTCTACATTTTGACTATTTGTTGCATAGTTGCTATTCGACAAATCGCTATTCGACAAATCATTATTATACGAATCGCTAGCAGCATCAGTGTTTACAGCATCATTATTAGCAGCATCGTCAAATAAATTGCGCGGTTCCACAGGGGAAGCAAACTCATCTCTAACAACAGGCAAAACAACTTGACCTGCAATAACAGGCTTAATTTGCTCTGCAACGCTTTCTACAACGCTTGCAACATCTAGAACGCTTGCACCATCCGCAACATTTGCAACATCCGCAACGCTTGAAGGCTCAACACTTGAAGACTCAGCGGCAGTTACAGCAGAAGTCGCAGCCGAAGTTGAATTATCATCCGAATCAGCACCAGCATCCGCCGCCGAAGCACTACCAAGATCATCTGCAGCAGCAGCATCATTAAGCCGCTTTTGACTATCCCAAACCAAATCAGGCCTAGAAACCGACTGCGCATGAAACACGCCCGTTGGCTCACCAGCGCGAATGTCAAGAATATCATCTACCGACAAATCCGCCGCATCTGGCTCCTTAATATCATTATCTGGAGCATAAGAGAATAAATCGCGCACTGGCTGCGCACTCGCATCGCTTCCTTGCGGCGCTTTTTCTTCAATGCGCACAAAATCAACTGGAACGTCGCCAAATTGCATGCGAACAATGCTGTCTGGCATGTGAAAATCACCGCCTGGGTCTAGTCGCAGCAAATCACCGCTTTCGCTAACCAAGTAAGTTCCGTTTGTAGAGTTTAAATCGCGAATAGTAGCCGCGCCGCTCGCATCAACAATAAAAAGCGCGTGCCTTTTAGACATAGAGCGCTTATTGTCTACAACGTCTACACGCATAAAACCATCTTCACGCAAAGGGCGTATAGGCTTCCTGCCAATTTCTACAGACCGACCCGCACCAACGCGTGCCTGCTCCACTCCACCTACCGTAATCATCCAGCGCTGCAAGGTTTGTTGAACACTCACGGAACCTGCTCCCTTCAAAAAACACACTACACACTATTGTGTCATGCTTTGTGTATATTGCGCTAATGGCGATTGCGCAATCTTTCCCGAAAATGTACGTGATTTGGGTAAAATATGGTACAAAATGCGTCGACTATTTCCGCTTTTTGTACGTGATTTGGGTCAAATATGGTACAAAAAGCGGAAAATAAAGCAGATTTAAGCAAGAATCGATAAATGCTTAGCGTGTAAATCAAGCTTTCCGCGCTTTCTTTTAGCATCTGCAACAACCATAGTCGCAAGAATCACCGCGCACCCAACAAGCGCAATAACAAACAGCGTCATCCAAAGCGGCCACTGCAACTTGTCGTCTGGCGCCTTAACAAGATCTGGCAGCACGCGATACCCCGTTACCAGCAGCCTTTGCGAGTTCACACCGTACGGCGTGCAAGTAAGCAAAGTAACCAAATCGCGCCCTTTTTCTCGCTGCAACAAGCTGATGTCGTTAGGTTCTACAACGCTAATGCGAAACACCTTGTATCTTAAGGTTTCGCCTTGAATATCCAAATAGAAAAAATCGCCTTTTTTAAGATAAATTAAGTCGTCAAACATAGTGGCATGTGGCAAGCCCGTGTGCGCCGTAATAACCGAATGCCTGTTTTTGCCGCCTACTGGCAAATCCGTGCCATACAAGTGACCAGCTCCGTACGCTAAAACATCCTGCGAACTGCCGTGATAAATCGGCAGCTTAACGCCAATCTTTGGGATTTTTACGATTCCCATAATGCCCATTGGCTCATCCAGCACGCTACTGTACTTTTTATACTCGGGCGTTTTCTTAAAATCTTCCGTTCCGTTATACGGATCCGCCGTAAAAATCGCGCTGCGATGCGCGTTATAGCGGCGAGCCTTTTCTAAGCTAATTGCACGCGCATCTTTAGGCTGCTCGCGACTAAGCTTGTCGTAAATTGCAGAAAGCTGCTTCGAAGCATGATTGTTCCAAAGAGTAGATGCCACTGGGTACGTAAAACATAGGATTGCGGCGACTGCCAAGACCACTGGCTCTAGCGCTCGACGCAAAGGGCTTTTCTTTTTCTTAGCCTTCATTCCTCCTCCAATGCGAATCGACTTGCATGAGCGCTTAAAGCGTGGCGCGCGAATGCACTTCGATTCGCTGAGCCACTCAAGGCAGAAGCACTGCTTCTGCGTGGCGAAGACGTTAGCGCGCTTAGACCGCGCTAACGATACGCCTCGATAGCGGCGAAAAATCTCGAATCTCTACCTAGTTTGGCGTATTTGCGCAATCTGCATAGCGGGCAAAAAGATTAGAGCACTTTGTACCAGGACACGCCAGCGTAGAAACAAAATACTCAATGCATTTTGTTTCAAACGCTGCGGCGTGTCTTCTGGTACAAAGTGCCTAAATCTTTTTAACGCTAAACCGAACGTTTAATCAACGCTGGTTATCTAAGCGCATCAGGCTTTTGCCTGCTCCTCTTCCTTGCGATTGCGCATGTAGAGGAACACGCTAGCTGCAATCAAGCCCATGCCAGCAAGCGCGAAAATAATCACGCCAGTAGCACCAGTTGCAGGAAGGTTGAACCATGTACCAAATGTGTTCTTCTTTGTGTTAGAGAAGTCAACAATCTTGAGCTTGCCTTCTTCTACATTCACAGCCTTAACTTCTGGCAAGCGCATGTAGTCATTTGGAGCTTTAACCTCAACAAGGTAAATGTTTGTGCCAGCTTGAACCTTAACAGCCGCCTTCAATTTACCAGTAGTTTCTTGAGTTGTAGCCTCTTCGCCCTTAAACGTAGAAGAAGCAGCGCTGCATTCGGTGACATCATCTGCAGTCTTACTTGCATCAACAAGTTTCTTAGCGCAAGCGTTCGCTTTCTCTTCAGTGTTGAAAAGTCTGAACTCAGCACCCTTAAGGCCAGTCTTGGTTTGCTTGTCTTCGTCTGCAGCATCGTACTTGAACACGTCGAACCAGCCATACTTGACTTTAGAAGTACCGCCGTCATCATCGCCAGACACGATTGGGTCTGGCTTATTTGCATCTGGTGTGCCCTTAGGACTTGCTTGGAAGTAACCAGACTTATTTACGACTTCGTTCTTGCCGTTTTGCTCTGTTGAAGTTGTGTCGGTAGGAGCATTACCGTTCTGGTAAGTATCACTAAGATCGAGCTTAATAGCAACGTTTACCTTAGGGTCTTGGCCGTTGGTAACGTCATTCAGCTTTTCAGCAATTTTCTTCAAACCAGCGTCGGTGAACTTAACTAAGATGCGATTTCGACCAGATTTAAGATTCTTGCCGTCGGCTTCAGAGCTAGCTTTCACGATAGAAACGTTGTAGTCAGTATTCTTAGTTAGTTCAGTAGCACTATCACCATCGCCAATCTTCACAGACTCAACAGCGCTGCTGGCATCCGTTGGTGACGCAAATGCAGCAGTAGGAAAATCATCAAACACAGCAAATCCATTAAGATCATCTGCGCTCAAAGTGCCAGACTTGGTACGGTTTACAGAAGCGCTAATCGTGTAGTAAAGCGTCTTATCTTTTGCAAGAACAGAGTTGTGATCTTTACCGTCGTCTAGCTTCTTGGTAAACGTCTTAGAAATATCCTTGTTCTTTGGGTTGATTGTTGGATTCCAGTTGTAAGTGGTGGTCGTAGCGCCATTCTCAACCTTCGTCTCAATCAAAGGCATTGTTATGTAGAACTCGGTCATATCCGCAGCACCATAGCCTGCAGGAGGCGTTTCAACAACCTTGTACAAGCCCTCTGGGAGTTTTGAGAAAGTTGTAACGTTTTCACTTACAGTAGACGTAGGACTTGTATTATCGTCAAATGTAAGATTTGCGCTAGCCTCATCACCACGATTCAGCGCACCGACTATGCCAGCAATCTTGGACCAAGTGCTAAACTCATCGTATTTAAGATCAACGTTATCAATCTTGGTAACCTTTTTAAGAGTAAACGTTGCGCCAGTAAGAGCAGCGCCCTTGTGGTGACCCTCGCCATCTACAGTATCTGCGTACTTAAACTTGTTAATCGTTAATGTACCTGTTTTATCTTGTTTCGTACCCCACGGAGAGTTATCGGCATGTGGTTGGGGCACCCCAGGATGTGGAACACCCCACGCAACGCTGGCCATAGTCACAGCGCCAGCAACGCACAGCGTGCCAGCCATCGCGAGCGACGCAATCGCCGCAACGCACTTTTTTGTTAGTTTATTCATATTATCTCCTTTACTCTATGCTTCTAAAAGCAGTTGAGTTAAGTTGTTTTGTTTTTGTGTTTGTTACTGTGTGTTTGTTTGAGTACCGATTTAGCACTTGTTTACGTACTTACTCGATACTTGTTTGTGTTTGTGTGTTTGTTTTGTTTTTTGACTACCTGGAATATCTTGTTGAAATATCTTGGTTTAGTTAATCTAATTATGTTTTTATTTTTGCTACGCGCACTGCACTAATACGCGCGCACAACTTGATTACGTAGGCAGCTTTCACATTAGCATCGCCGCCTTTCGTAAAGCAGCTTTCTGCATGCTTCACTTTGACTTATAACAAATCCAGCAGCGAGCACGCTCACCATAACGGCAGCTACAGCGCCCAGCTGCAAGTTCCAATTCTGACCGCCCGTCTGCGGCAAAGTAAAATCTTTGGTCACGTGAATGTAAACGGCTGATTGCGCATAGTCTTTGTCGGCTTTTAGACCCGCAAAGGCAGTGGATAATGTGTCTGGCGTTGCTGTAGTAACTGCATTGAATTTAGTAAGCGCATCTGGCTTAAGCGCATACACAACGCACCTGTAATAGCCATCTTCCGTTGACATAAACGTAGCGCTTGCGTTAGTTCTAGCAGCAAACTTGGTAGTGGATCCATCAGGCGTGCAAGACTGCTCGCCTTCGTTTGAAGTACATGGTTTTTGAGCCTTGTCATCTGGGAAACTAAAGCCAAGGTTGCTTGGATCTACCCATTTTGTATACTCAAAATCTGCAGCGCCTGTTTTGGATGCGTTACTTGCGCCGCCTGCAGCGCATGCGTTAGTTTTTTGCGGCTTCTCACCCTTCGAGCACAACATTTTAAGCTTAATTTGTTTTGTGGAATCCGCCTTAGACGTAGCTTCAATAAACGGCTTAAGCTCTATTCCCTTCATAACAGAAACAGTGTCACCATCCGCCAACGCCGAAGAAGCGCCACCAGAGCCAGAATTATTGCTCTTAAACGGATACACGTTCAGCTTAAGATCTCCATCTTTAACCTCAAGCTGCTTCTTTTTCTTCGACTTAAAAACAATCTTAATGGTCTTATAATCCCAGTCGATGGTTTTTGTAATATCGTTGCTATTAGTCCACAAACTACTATCAACCATATTGCTTTCTGGATTAGCAAACAATTGCGCAATAGATTTTTTATCTTTAATTTTACTGCTGAATTCGTCTGACACCGAAGAATCTTTTACTTCCTTAGGTACGTATTGATTCCTGATGTGAATTAACTTAGTATCCTTAACAGCAAACACTTTGCACTCAAAAGTTCCATCACTTTGTGCCTGCGGCTTGCCAGTAATCCAGCTTTGGGAACGCTCAGTAATACTGTCATCCCCTTTTTCATACACAGCGTAAGCATCTGCACCAGTTGAAGGCTTATTATTTTCCACATGCTTGAACTGAGTCTGTATGCCTGAGTTGCTATTTTTAGCGCTTAAGCTCAAGCCGTTAACTTTATCTACCGTGTAATTTTCATTAGAATCACCACTACCATCACTACCATCTTTATGGCAAATCATATGATGATAAATAAAACCAGGCTCTTTTTTGAATTGAGAATCAATAAAGATAGGTGTAATTTCGCTATATTTGCCATCTTCGCCTGATTCAAAAGTTATTCCAGTTTTATCGTTTATTTCTGAACGCGTTGAATCAGAATCCTCATGATTGTAAACATTAAGTGTTAAATCACCACTAACAGATCTGGCAATTTTTACATTTACATAAATTTTTTTACCTTTTATATCAGCAGGGTGGTATATGCCAATTTTGAATTTATGACTACCTCGATCCCATTTGCCTGGGCGCAACGTAACAGAACCGCTAAAATCTTTTTGATTTTCAGTATCCTGAACTTTAGTGGCACCACTATCTTTTTCAAAATTCGCCCAACTTGGTACAGGATCTTCACCATCTTTTTCCAACGTAAACCACACGTTTTCTGGCACAGTGGTTTTTTGTTTTTTACCAAACCTGAATTTGAATTCTGGAGTAATAGTTATATCACTACCACGTTTTACTTCAATAGGATTATTACTTTTAACAATAGACCGACCATTATAGTATTCAATCTTATAACATGAAGATAAGGTATTTTTCCCTTTGTCTATGCACTCTGCTGGAAGCTCAACTTTGCCAGCGGCAGCGCGAGTGTTGCCCAGCTCACGCTTTTGCAGACGCAATTTATTTGCAGCCTCATCTTTTTTAGCGGATTTTTCAGCGTCTTTAGCAGCGGCAGTGTCTTTATTAAGGCTCTTGTTTACGCCTTCTACATCACTGTTTTGCTGCTTCTTCGTTGAGTCAACGTTTTGGGCGTGGTCCGCATTAGAGCCGCCTTGCTTGGAAGGAGTTTGCGAATTGTTAGGGTCTACAGTCTTAGATTCTTCAGTCTTAGATTCTTCAGCATCGCCCTTTGCAGCAGCATCGCCTTGTGCAGCGGATCCGTTTTTTGCAGGCGCTCCAGCAGTTTCCGCAGTCTTATTCTCAGGCTTTTCGGTTTGAGTTTGCGCCTGTTTAGGCTCGCCCTGCTGGCTAGCGCCCATAGAGGCAGATGGCATAATCATAAAAGTGGCAATAATAGTAGCAACAACAACAAAAAGCGCAACAATCGCGCGGCGAGCGCACGCTGTTTTAGCGCAAATTGAGCGCAATAATCGAAGGAAATGGCCACTGCAATGTAAATTACGCATCGGCACACCTCCCTCTCCGCGTATTTACTAAGCTTGCAAATCAAAATGCAAAACTTACAGATTAAATAATCATCTGCTAACTACGGCCAGTAAATGGGCACTTATCATAAGCCTTTAATAATATACCCCCCCCCCCTTATGAAAATATCAAGTGCGATCCGCGCGCAACACACCGTAAACTCAATACAGAACCCGTCAGCTTTCCCGCATTTTGTACGTGAATTAGGTCAAATATGGTACAAAATGCGGAGTTATTTTCCCGACTTTGTACGCGATTTAAGCCAAATTTGGTACAAACACCGTCAACTTTTCCAGAGTTTGCGCGAAGGCAGGTTGGAGCGAAGTATAGCGGGTATAATTAGAGTGCAAGAAAAACACAGACCAAACAAAACACAAGCATTAGGTGGAACATGAAACGCATTAACACGAGCATAAACGCGGCAAGCAAAATCGCCGCAAACTCGCTAATCGTTTTTACATGTATCTTTCTTGCAACCTGCACAAGTCTGGGCGTAATCTACCGCGCACAAGGATCTTTAACAGATTTTAATTGGCTAAATGCGCTGATTTTTATAATCGCATTTTGCGCATATTACGCGATTTTGAGGGTTCTTATTTATTTTGGCAAAAACGGAGTTATGCCAAAAATCGTAAGATTTATGCGCGCAGAATCATCGCCAGAATTATCGCAAGCAGAATTATCGCCAGAATTATCGCAAGCAGAATTATCGCCAGAAAAATCAAAAACAAAACAATCGAAATTAAAAATCGCCACAACCCTACGCGCCGCATTTTTTAACGCAAAACGCGCCCTAAAGTGGTGTTTTTACCACTCAACCTGCCGCAAACGAAACATTTTTCTAACACTGATTATCGGCTGGCTGTGGGCGCCCGTAACGCTGCTCGCCGCATACGGAGCCGACATTTGCTCGCAAATCCGCGAATACAGCTGGGCGTGGAATCAAGTAACTGGCCTAAAACAGCCATACATTGGCTTCTTTAGCTTTGTTCCAGCAGACATTTACCCTACGGCGCACTACCTTTGGCCCGCAAAACCAACGTACTTAAGCGACCAGCACAACATTGTTTTAACGCTCATTTACGGCGCTACAGCCGCAATATCGCGCTATTTTACAGAGTCGAACGACGCAGGAATCGTGTTACTTGCCGTTATGCAATTTGTGCTCGCGGCATTTTGTTGCGCTGCAACCGCAAACCGATTCTTAAACACACCGTGGGCTAGTGCTAAAACAGGCGAATCGCAAGCTGGACACGCGCCATGTGCAACAGCATCAATCCAAACAACACCAATCGCCTTGCGCGCCGCCGTAATAATCACATTTTTATTCAGCCCACTCGTAGTATTTTCAACAATTTCGCTTACAAAATCGCCGCTGTTTGCGTTTGCATTTGTGTGGTGGTTTGGAATAATGTACGAGCTTAATTGCCTTGATTTCAAGCAAAAGCCAGCCGCACACACAGTCGTCGAGTTGATAATCAGCGTGTGCATTATGCTGATTGCTGCAAAATACGCGTGGTACATTCTTGCAATTCAATTTGTGTTGATGATTATATCTAGCAGAAAACGTTGGAAAATATGGGTTTTGTGCATTCTGCTACCAACAATTCTTATACACGGCGCGATTATGCTTGCGATTTCTAGCGGCGCTATTATAAATGGTGATCCAATCGAAAGCCGCGGAGTGCAGCTTCAGCAAATCGCCAGAATCGCAAAGCTAGACCCCAAAAGCATACCGCATGCAGCAAAGCGCGCAATATCGCCAATTTTCAATCTTAGTCAAACTGCAGAAGCGTACACTCCTCAAGACGCGGACCCTGTAAAATCTTCTGGCTTGCAGTCTAAAAAAGTGAGCTACCGTTGGCGTTATATTACAAAAGACAACATGAAAAAGTTTAATCACGCATGGTTGCTTATGATTACACACAGCCCGATTGTTGCAACGGATGCGCTGCTAGCAAAGTCGTACGGCTACTTCGACATTCTAGACGTGCCTTATGTTGGCCCCGAATACTACGTAAACACCGAGAATATAAAGAATTCTGAGTGGATTCGCTACTGGCTGCCCGAGTGGCGTGGCGCTGTATCGAGCAGCGTGGAAGCATGGAGCAATACGCCGATTCTTGGGTGGATTATTCACGGAAACTTGTATGTTGTTGCAACGTTGCTTATTGGCGTTGCCGAAATAACATTGCGCAGGTGGAAAACGCTGGTTTTGCACGCGCCTCTTGCGCTTTTAATGGGCGTAATGGTGTTGGCTCCTGCAAACAATTTTGAGCGACACATGCTGCCGATTGCGTTTGTGTTCTTCTTTACGGTTCTAATGTTTGTAAGGGATAGCGTTTGCAGCTCATGCCGTAATACATGCCGTCAAAGTGATAAAATAAATTGCGATTTGGTGCATGATAGTACGAGCGAGGATTCGCACAACAATACACACGAGGATTCGCACAAGAATTGAGGGAGTGAATGGACGAAAACGCTGACTTTCTTACAATTCTTACAGGCGTAAATCCAGATAACGCACGCAGCGAGGCGTGCGAATCTGCCGAAGAATCTAGCGCACAAGGCTTTACACCAAGTTCCACACCAAGCTTTACGCCAATGCCATGCGCTCCAAAAAGCGAAGATGCACTCGGAATTTTTGACATTCGAGACGGCAAAATTTTTGACGCGGCAACTCGCTTGCGATTGCACGCGCTAATCGGAACGTGCCTTATGAACGGCATTGCAGATAGTCGCGTAAGCGCGCTAATGCACCTCTTGCAATGGCAAGAAAATACGCGATTCGTGGCGATTGCAGGCACGTATAAAACGGAATCGAACTCAAACGACGACAACCCAAATCCAACACCGCAAAACGCAGGCGCGCACATTGCGCAAAACAACACAGACTCTTTAAGACGCGCAATATGGACGCAACTCGGCGCATGCGGCGCATACGATGCGATAGTTGACAGCGTGCAGCTAGACGCCATTAGCGCGCGTGCAAAAACGTGGAAAATCGGCGGAAAATCGCAAGAAAGCGTCTCGCGCAAAGATGCAGCGCCTTCGCACATAATCATTCTTGCGCTAAGAGAAAACCCAAATCCAACAGCATTAAACAAGATGTGCGAAGTGTTTGCAAAGTCGGGAAAACCCGTTTGCATAAGCGAAGTTGTAGTCGGCGCGCAAAAAATATGCAAAGAAATCACAGCAACACTTGCAGCGCTTGCCGTTGCGCCGTCTGTAACGCATTTGCCGCAAATAATCCGCTGCGACGACGTTCTTCCAGAGCGCGCACTTATAGGTGATGAAACCGCCGTAGAAACCTTATACACTAAGGTGTATCAAAGCTTGGCGCCGTACAACCCAGACGACCCGACTTTGCAAACAGTCGACGCTTTCTTGCGATTTGGCGGCGCACTGGATCAAACTTCGCACAATCTTAACGTGCATCCAAACACAATACGATACCGCTTGCGCAAAGTTGCGCAAACAACAGGCTGGGACGCCACTGACCCTAGAGAGGCGTACGTTTTACAAACTGCGATTACGATTGGGCGCATCCGCGATTCTGCGCGACGACCTGCCTGAGCACTTAGAGCGTAGCGTGCGAAGGCACTTCGGAGCGCTGAGCCGCTTAAGCGTAAAGTCCAGTGGACTTTACGCGCGGCGAAGACGTTCGCGCGCTTAGACCGCGCGAACGAAACATCTCATTCAGTGCGAAAAATCTCGAATCTCTACCTTGCTTGGTGACGCTGTTTGAAAAAGAATATAAAAACAAAAGCGCCGAAAACAACGTGCTCTATAAAAGAACACACTATTTTCAGCGCTAATAAAATTACTCAGCTATGCTTAGCTAAAAATCACGCAGCAATGCTTGCAATATCCACTGGAACGCCAGGAGCCATTGTAGAGGTAATCGTTACCTTAGTGATGTAACGACCCTTGATGGTTGTAGGCTTCAAGCGGCGAATCTCATCGGCAACAGCCTTGAAGTTCTCTTCAAGAGCCTTATCGTCGAAGGAAAGCTTGCCAAACAGGAAGGAAAGATTGCCCTGACGATCAACGCGGAACTCAATCTTACCACCCTTAATATCGGCAACAGCCTTTGCAACATCCATTGTAACGGTGCCAGTCTTAGGATTTGGCATCAAGCTACGAGGACCAAGCACACGACCAAGGCGACCAACCTTGCCCATCATGTCTGGGGTTGCAACAACGGCATCGAAGTCAAGGAAGCCACCGGCAACCTTCTCGATAAGCTCGTCATCGCCAACAATGTCTGCGCCAGCTTCTTGAGCCTCAGTAGCCTTTGGGCCACGAGCAAACACCAAAACCTTAGCGGTTTTACCAGTGCCATTAGGCAAGTTCACAACGCCACGAACCAACTGATCCGCCTTGCGAGGATCCACATTAAGGCGCATAACAGCCTCAGCAGACTCGTCGAAAGCGTGCTTTGGCATACTCTTAAGCAAAGCAATAGCCTCAGCTGGGGTGTAAAGGTTGTTGCGGTCGATCTTCTCAGCCGCTTCACGATACTTCTTAGAACGCTTCACCATTTTTTCCACTCACTTTCAGTCGGTAACGGTAATACCCATCGAGCGAGCAGTGCCCGCGATAATCTTCATACCAGCTTCAACATCTCGTGCAGAAAGATCTGGCATCTTGATTTCGGCGATTTCGCGCACCTGAGCCTTGGTTACAGAACCAACCTTGTGGGTCAATGGGTTCTCGGTGCCCTTAGGAATGCCAGCAGCCTTAAGCAACAAAGCAGCAGCTGGTGGAGTCTTAAGAATAAATGTAAAGGAACGATCTTCGTAAACAGTAATTTCTACTGGAACGATCTGACCCATCTTGTCCTTCGTCTGGTCGTTATAGGCCTTGCAGAAGTCCATGATGTTTACGCCGTGGGAGCCTAATGCAGGACCCAGTGGTGGGGCTGGATTTGCTTTACCAGCCTGAATCTCGAGCTTAATAAGCGCAGAGACTTTCTTTTTTGGAGCCATAATATGGTTCTTCTTTCTTTTGAAGCGGTTAAATCGGCGCCCTAAAACGTTGATATTAAGCCGTTTTAAGGATCCTCCCGCAACTTATATTGCTGTGCTGTGCTAGCGGATTACTCCTCCAGTCACAAGCTTTCCTATTATGCCACTTTGCCGCGACGATTTGGTGACACAAGATGTAGTGTGATTGTACTGAATTTTGGTGTTTTTGTCGTTAGCGCGGTCTAAGCGCGCTAACGTCTTCGCCGCACGTAAAGTCCACTGGACTTTACGTTTGAGCGGCTCAGCGCTCCGAATTGCTTTTTCGCGCTACGCTTTAAGCGAAAAAGCAGGTCGAAGCGAAAAGCGGCAAGGAATTCGTGATAACCACAAAAACCTTGCCGCATTCAAAACGCATTCGCGACTAGCGCATTAACAAATCACGCTAGCAACCAGCCGCTCGCGTTAACAAAAGAGCCTAGAACTACTTAAGTTCAACAGTTGCGCCGGCTTCTTCAAGAGCAGCCTTAGCCTTGTCGGCATCTTCCTTCTTAGCCTTCTCGAGGACTGGCTTTGGAGCATTGTCAACAATGTCCTTAGCTTCCTTCAAGCCGAGGCCAGTCAAAGCCTTAACAGCCTTGATGACGGCAACCTTCTGAGCGCCTGCAGAAGCGAGGACAACGTCAAACTCGTCCTTCTCTTCCTCAGCAGCGCCAGCAGCAGCGGCTGGAGCAGCAGCAACAGCAGCTACAGGAGCAGCAGCCTCAACATCGAACTTCTCTTCAAAGGCCTTGACGAACTCAGAAAGCTCGACGAGGGTCATTTCACCGAAAGCTTCAAGAAGCTCTTCGCTAGTGAGCTTAGCCATAATGGCTTCCTTTCTTACTTGGCCAGACACACCTTGTGCCTTAGAGCCATAACATTTTTATTATTTTTTGGTCTCATGCAGCAAGCTGCAAGGGAATCAAGCGGCCTTTTCCTGCTTCTCGCGCAAAGCGTCGATAGTACGCACTGCCTTGGTTGGCAAAGCGTTGAACAGGTAGGCGGCCTTGGACATGGTGCCCTTGAGCGCGCCAGCCATCTCGGAAAGCAATTCTGGGCGAGACTTGAGGTCTGCCAGCTGCTTGGCGCCTTCGGCATCGTAAACGGTTCCATCTGCGAAACCGCCCTTAATGACGAGGGTCTTATTCTCTTTGGCAAAATCACGCAAGGTCTTAGCAGCCTCAATGAAATCACCCTTTACAAAGGTGATTGCAGTTGGGCCAGCAAGAAGCTCATCAAGACCTTCAATGCCCGCTTCCTTAGCGGCAATGCGAGCAAGCGTATTCTTAGCCACAGAGTAGGAAGTATCGCGGCCTAGCTTTTCGCGCAGAGAAGAAATCTGCGGAACTGTAAGCCCGCGGTACTCGGTAAGGTAGACAGCGTCGGCGTTACGGAACAAATCCGTAAGCTCTGCAACTACCGCTTCCTTTTCGAGCCTCTTCATGGCGTTCCTTCCTAAATTGGCCGCTGGAATGGAAATAACATATCAAAAAAGCCCTGCGCACGGCAGAGCATCCAAAAAACACATAGTGTTAAAAAGTTTGTGAAAAATCGCAAATAAATCGCAACAATCACTGCTCAACCTGTGCTGGCATGACACATCATTTTCAGGAATCTTGCGACTCCACCAACGGTCTGTGGTTTACGTTGGGCAAGTTTAATACCCACGCGCGACAATGTCAATATTTTTTCGCAAACTTTATAATTTATTTTTATTTAGGATTATTTAAGAGCGTACTCAACACGCGCGGTTGCTGGCGACTTATCACAAACTCACGCGGAAAAATCGCAAGCAACCGTACGCATCAAATACGCTCTTAAAATAATTAATTAAATTAATATCTAACTAATATCTAACTTAACTAATATCTAACTATTCGATTTACAAAACTGCGTTAGCAACAAAGTCAAGAATGAACAAAAGCGAAACAATCCAAAGCATTGGATGAACGTCTTTAGCACGCTTCTTGCAAGTCATAACTAAGCAGTACATGATGAATCCAGCAGCAATGCCGTAAGAAATCGAGTAAGAGAACGCCATAAACACGGCAGCGAAGAACGCAGGAATAGCTTCGGAAATATCGTCCCAAGCAATCTCCTTTAACGAGCTTGCCATCATGCAGCCTACAACTACAAGCACGCCAGCCGTAGCAGCAGCAGGAACAGCGCTAGCAAATGGCGCAAGAACAATCGAAAGCGCAAAGCACACGGAAACAACTACAGAAGTCAAACCAGTGCGGCCACCAGCACCAATACCAGCAGCAGACTCAACGTAAGTAGTTGTGTTAGAAGTACCGCAAATTGCGCCAACCGAAGTTGCAATCGAATCAGCAAACAGCGCACGATCCATCTTGGAGCTAAAGCCAGAGCCGTTTTCCAAAGCCTTCTCATCTGCCTCCGAGAAAATGCCAGTTCTGCGGCCTGTTCCAATAAACGTTCCCAAAGTGTCGAAAGTATCCGACATAGAGAAGGCGAAAATAGTTACCAAAACAAGCGGAATGCGTGCTGGATTAGAGAAGAGAGCAGGGAAACCTTGCGGGCCAAAAATAGCACCAAAGGTGGTTGGAAGCTGGGCAAAAGCATCCGTAACAGAAACGGCATTATTTAGCGAAGTTAAGCCAAGCGGAATACCAATCAAAGAGGTTACAATAATCGTAATAAGCAAGCTTGCGCGAACCTTAAGAACAGTAAGAACAATAGCCAAAACAAGTCCAATAAGGAATAGCCACAAAATAGGATTGTTCATAACCGCAAGACCTGGAATAGCAGCGGTTGGCTTACTCTTAGCGGCGGCTGCAGGATCTTTGGAAGTAAAGGTGATTAAGCCAACGCTCATCATACCAACGTATGCAACGAATAAACCAATGCCACCACCAATCGCGTGTTGCAACGAAGTTGGGATGGCACGAATAATCATCTTACGAATCTTAGTAACGGTAATAATAATGTTAATTAAACCGCACAAGAACACCATACACATGGCTTCTTGCCACGTAAAATGCAAGCCAAAGCACACTGTGTATGTGAAGAATGCGTTAAGACCCATGCCAGCAGCTTGAGCGTAAGGCACGTTAGCAAACAAGCCCATAACAAGCGTGCCAATAATTGCTGCGATGATTGTAGCGAGGAAAACGCCACCCTTAGGCATGCCAGTTTGGCTTAAAATCATTGGGTTTACAACAATAATGTACGACATTGCAAAGAATGTAGTGAGACCTGCAGTGATCTCCGTTGATACATTCGTGCCGTTTTCTTTGAGATGGAAGAACTTTTCCATAAACTCTCTGTTCCTTGGTTTTACAGCGCAAAAGACCATAAAAAGCGTGGCGATAGCACTTGAGCAATCGCGGACGCAATTACATTTGGGCATTCACGCAGAGGTTACTGCGACTCGCTCGGCGCGCAAAGCACAAGCCGAATAAACACGCTAGAAAACTCGCGAGAATTAGAAACGACTTATAGAACTTTGAACAACCGAACAGGTTCGACCTTACGCGCACGTGCTGACCAAAGAAAATCATGTAAAGAACCATGCAAAGAAAACGTGTAGTGGATCGCACGAATGCAAAAATCACCCAAAGCGGCCAGAAATGTAGCGCTCCGCCTCCGCATTGCGCGGATTGTTGAACATAGTGGTGGTATCTGCAAAATACTCAAGATGCCCTGGTTTTCCAACCGCCTTAAGGTTAAAGAACGCAGTGTAGTCGGCAACGCGCGCCGCCTGTTGCATGTTGTGCGTTACAATCACAATCGTGTAATCGCGCTTAAGTTCGTTAATCAAATCTTCTACAGCAAGAGTAGAGATAGGGTCAAGAGCAGAGCACGGCTCGTCCATAAGAAGCACTTGCGGATGCACAGCCACGGCTCGCGCAATACAAAGTCGTTGCTGCTGGCCGCCAGAAAGCCCGATTCCTGGCTTATCGAGTCTATCTTTAACCTCGTTCCACAAATTCGCGCCACGCAAAGCCCACTCAACTAGGTCGTCGGCGTCTTGCTTTGAAATATGGCGATTGTTTAAGCGAACTCCTGCAAGAACGTTTTCTCGAATAGACATTGTTGGGAAAGGATTTGGGCGCTGGAACACCATTCCAACATCTCGGCGAACGGCCACAGGGTCCACATCTTTGCCATACAAATCGCGGCCTTCAAGCAACACTTGACCTTCTACGCGAGCGCCTGGAGTAATCTCGTGCATGCGGTCTAGAGTGCGCAAAACCGTTGATTTTCCACATCCCGAAGGCCCTATAAAAGCCGTAACCTTATTTGGCTCAATGCTTATGTTAACGTCTTCTACTGCTAGAAAATCACCATAGTAAATGTTCAAATGCTTAACATCAATGCGCTGACCCATTTGCGCCTCACTTTCTAAAATCCTTCGCTTTACTTTGCATTACTTCGCTTTACTTTGATTTACCTTGATTTACTTCGCTCTATTTCGCCTTTACTGAGAACACGCGCGCTACAACTCGCCCAATAATATTCAGCAGCAAAACAACCACAATCAAAGCAAGCGCCGCCGCCCACGCGCGCTCCATCGGAATCGTAGTAACGCACGAAGATAGCGCGTTAGCTGGGCAATTCGCCGAAAGCTTGGAATATTCCTGGTAAACGTACACTGGCAAAGTAGTCATTTGCCCGTCAAAAAGATTGAAATTCGTGGATGCAATAAACCCAGCTGCCATTAAAAGCGGAGCCGTCTCTCCAACCACGCGCGCAACCGCAAGAATACAGCCAGAAACAATGCCAGGCAACGCGGTTCGCAATACGATTTTTGTAATCATGCGCTGCTTTGTAACGCCTAGAGCAAGCGCCGCTTCACGCAGATCGTTCGGCACAATTTTTAACATTTCTTGACATGACTTAACAACAGTTGGCAGCATAAGCAGCGAAAGCGCAACCGACCCTTCAAAACCATTGATTGTTCCAGGTCCTACAAAAATCGTAAAGCTAGAAAACGCAAACAAGCCAGCCACAATCGAAGGAATTCCGCTCATAACGTCTACAACAAGATTAATCACCCTAGCTAAGCGGCTGCCTCGCGCGTACTCAATCAAATACACGGAGCACATAATTCCAATCGGAATCGAAATTGCCATTGCTCCAAGCGTAATCTCCAACGTTCCAATAATGGCGTGCAAAATACCACCGTAGCCGCCCGTACCAGTAGCAGCGCCGCCAACAACATAAGTCATATTATGCGTTAAAAAGTCAAGGTTTAATCGCTTAATGCCATTTACAATAGTCGTTAAAAGCAAAGAAAGAAGCGGAATTAGTGCAACTATAAAAGACAGGAAGATTAGAACGCGCATAAACGCGTCTTTTCGCTTGCGACTTGCGATTCTAGAGCGCGTTGGGCGGAACTTGTTAAAGTCGATTTTTGGGGATTCACAGCTATCTTCAATAGTCTGATTAACCTCAACAACCCCAGCTTGTAATGATTGCGAATTTTGCATCATGCACTCGCCTTTCCCGTGATTTTGCGAGCAATAAGGTTTACAGCGAATGAAATAACAAACAGCACCAAACCTGTAGCAATAAGCGCACTAACGCCCAATCCGTTGGCTTCTGGGTATTGCGCTGCTATGTTTGCTGCAATTGTTTGGTTTTGCGAAGCTTGCAAAATGTTGAATTTAAAGGTGAATCCTGGAGACAAAATCATAAGAACTGCCATTGTTTCGCCCAAAGCGCGACCAAGACCAAGCATAGATGCGGAAACAATTCCCGACTTTGCAAACGGCAAAACCGCTAGCTTTATCATCTCCCACTTTGTGGCACCAAGCGCAAGTGCGCCTTCTTGTTGCAATCGCGGAGCTTGCTGGAAAATGTCTCGCGCCATAGAAGTTATAATCGGCAAAATCATAACAGCAAGAACAATACTAACGGTTGCAGCGCTACGCGAAGGACTTGCCGCAGGGCCTGCAAAAAGCGGAATCCAGCCAAAGATGTGCGAAATAAACTTCCAGAACGGGTATATAGATGGCACGAGCACCAATCCGCCCCAAAGACCGTAGATTACGGACGGAATTGCAGCAAGCAAATCAACAACACCGCTTAAAAGTGGCACGATTTTTTGCGGAGCATAGTGGCTTATAAACAGCGCGATTCCAATCGAAACAAAGAATGCAAAGAGCAGAGCGAGCGCAGACATAAGAACAGTTCCAAAAACCATCGGAGCTACGTAGCTAAGAAAATCGTGCGCTTTGCCGCCAGTAAAGTCCAAAAATACTTGACTTACTTGGCTTTTGTTTGCGCCTAGAATCGGCCACGCTTGAAACAGCAAGAACAGCGCCACAGCTGTAAGCACCATTAAAATCAGCAATCCGCATAAAAGAGCCACGTTTTTGAACACGCGGTCGGCAAAATGGCCGCTTTTGTTCGCGTCCTTACTGATTTCAGTTCTTTGTTTAGAACTCACTCATGCTCCTTTTGTAGTCATTATATAAATGCTATCAGCAGCAATATATTGACTACTCTAAAATCTTTGCAAAATGCTATTTTTACTTGCCAATCGACTGAATCGACTGAATCGACTTGTTAATCCTGCCCATAAGCTTTTCTGGCAAAGGCGCAGTTCCAGCAGCACCTTGAGCCGCAGCCTGACCATCTTTGCTAGTAACGTAGCTAAGCCACGACTTTGCGAATCGCGCTGTTGCAGCATCTTTGTAAGCACCGCACACAATATCGTAAGAAACTAGCACAATCGGATAAGCACCTTTTTCTTCTGTTTTGTGGTTTATTTTAACAACAACGCGGTGCTTTGATTTTGCTGCAGCATCTTCGTCAACCTTTGAATCGTTAACGGTTATAGAGCCACCTTCTGGGCTAATCTGGTTGTAAGAATCTCCCACTTTTACTGCAACAGTTCCAAGCTTTCCAACTTGCGAGAAGTCCGCGTATCCAATCGCTCCGTCTGCCATGCGAATTGTGGAAACAACGCCAGACGTGCCTTTTGCGCCCTGGCCTACGCTATTTGGCCAATTTTCGCTAAGATCGTACGCCCAATCGCTTGGAGCAACATCTTTTATGTAGCTTAAGAAGTTCTGCGTTGTGCCAGACTTATCGGACCTGTGAACAACTGTAATCGGCTTATCTGGAAGCTTTAGCTTTGGATTTTGCGATTTAATAGCATCATCATTCCAACGCGTAATCTTGCCGTCGAAGATTTTTGCGATTGTAGAAGCGTCCATATTTATGTGTTTTCCAGCATCCGAAACGCCTTTTAGATTAAAGATTACTGCGATTGGAGAAACGTATACTGGAACGTCGAAAGCCGTAGTGCCATTAGCACAAACCGACTTTGATTTTTCAACTTCGTCGCCGCTTAGCGATTTATCGGATCCAGCCCAAGCTGTTGCACCCGTCATAAATGTTGTAACTCCTGCGCCTGAGCCAGTTGGATTATATGCTATTTTTGCGCCAGGATTTTTGGATTGGAATCCTGCAATCCACGCTTCTACAGCAACCTGCTGGGAAGACGCACCCGAGCCTTGGAAGTTTCCTACGATTTTTGCGGAAGAATTTGCGGACGGTTGCGAACTGCTTGCAGGAATATTGTCGCCACAAGCCGCAAAGCTTACTAAAGTTGCTGATGCTAACAATCCTGCTGCAATCGCGCGCATATTCCACTTTGTGTTTAATTTGATTGATCGATTTTCTACTGCATTATTTTTTACTGCATTTTTTACTGCATTTTTACGCATATTCTTCATTCCTTTCAAGAAGAATTGCCATTATGCCAGCCAATCTGCGTTTCTCGTATAACCTACTGCAAATTTTCCTCTTAAATTAATTAAACTAATGTTCAAAACTGGCATCTTTTATTTCTTATTACCTTTTTCTTCTATTAACGATGCCAATATTAAGAGGGGGGTAAAAACCTTGCCGCCAAAATCTGATTGCACTCAGAAAATGGCGGCATTTAGCGCTACTCGCCTTTTGTTTGGCGATGCTGCGCGTCGGCGACCACATCGGCGTGTTGAACTCTACAAATTCCTAACAATATTTACCGTCATTTTTGCAGCAGTATCCGCGTATTCGGATATGTCGAAAGTGTGAAACTCCTCGTATTTTGTGTCTGCATTGTCGCTCATTGCGCGCACAACTAGCGCTGGAACGTCGTTTCTTGCAGCAACGTGAAGAATCGCAGCGCCTTCCATTTCTACAGCATCCGCTTGAGTCGCCTCAATAACTTCCGCCACTTTTTCGGGCGTGTCTACAAAATATCCGCCAGATGCGATTGTTCCCAAAATGTGGTTAATGCCCATCTTTGTTAAAACGCTGTCTGCAGTTTTAAGAAGATAATCATCTGAATGATATTCGTTTGTAAACGGCTTCCACTGATTAATCATGCGCATGTCGGTGTCTAAATATCTTAATGTTTTTCCAAGAACAACATCATTTGTATGCAAATTTTTATTAAGATTTCCCGCAATTCCCGAAAAGATTACGGCCTGCGGCTTGTACGTATCAATTAAATACTGTGCAGTTGCAGCGGCATTTACAAGTCCCATTCCGCCAACCGTTGCAGCCACTTCGATTTTTCCGCCATCTTCGCATTCAAGCACGCCACAAGATACATCTAAGCTGGCTGCCTTATTATGCTTAACATTGCTAAGAGAAGCGGCAATGTGCACAACTTCTTCTTCCATAGCGCCAATAATGGCAATTTTTGTAAACTTAGGCATTCGTCAAATCATCCTTTAGTCTTAATCTTATGTGTTGCATTTAATCACGCGCGTTGTATTTAATCTCGCGCGTTGCATTGCGTCTAATCAAAAATACGCTTACACAACACATAATAACAAAAGACGCGGTTGCAATTTTTAGCAAAGCACTGCACGTGAATTCAAACCAAGGATTTGTAGCTGGAACATTCAAAAACTCCATGATTTGATTTTGAAGCGCAATAAACCCAAAGAAAGACGCTATTAGCAAAACGCAAATCGTAGAGCCAACAACAAGACGCCATCCGCGCACAAAAACGCAAAGCACAATCAACGTAATAAACGGAACAATAACGCTAAACCATAGTGCGGAACAGGCAACAACTGTGTAGCCTTTGCTGTGAGTGCCGCGATACCACGCAAACGCCAGAAGAAATGCGCCAGCAAGCAAAAGCGCAAAAATCGCATATCGTGCAATTGGAAGAGCGCGGCTTAAAGCGCCATCTTTATCTTTAGGAAGACTGTTGCGATTTGTGGCTGGCGATTCACACATTTTGCACTCCTTTGTTCAAAAATGCTGACTATTTGAGGATTTATTGTAATAGTTTGTAACTAAAAAAAAACACGGCGTGTCGCGCCGTTAGCGCGGTCTAAGCGCGTGAACAATTTTCCGCTTTTTGTAGCTCGACACGCCGATTAAAGCAACAAAATCGGCAAAATCAAGACTTAAGTCTGTGAGAAGAAACAGACTGTGCAAGAGTGTTAAGCAATCGCGCAGTATCTTCCCAAGAAATGCATCGATCCGTAATCGACTTTCCGTATTCAAGCTCGCTCAAAGGTGCAGGATCTTGGTTTCCGCCTTGCAAGAAGCTTTCCATCATAACGCCTTTAATGCCCTTTTCGCCGTGCGCAAAACGATCCGCAATATCTTGCACAACTTGAATCTGGCGATGTTCATCTTTGCCAGAATTCCCGTGCGAGCAGTCGATTACAACGCCATTAGACGCTACGCAATTCGCTCCAAGCCTCAATCGAACTGAAGCAACGGCAGCTGCAACAGAAGATGCATCGTAGTTTGGCCCCTTGCTAGAGCCGCGCAAAACAACATGACAATCAGGGTTTCCAAGCGTTTGTACAGCGCAAGCGCGTCCAAGATGGTCAATTCCAAAGAAAGTGTGATGCTGGCTAGCAGCTAGGCAGCCATTGACGGCGGCAGTAACAGAGCCATCTGTAGCGTTCTTAAATCCAACTGGCATAGAAAGACCACTAGCAAGCTGGCGGTGAATCTGCGATTCCGTGTTGCGCGCGCCAATCGCCCCCCAGCTAACCGCATCCGCAATAAACTGCGGGCTAGTCGGCTCCAAAAACTCGGTTGCTGCAGCCAAACCAGCGTCCAAAACGCCAAGAAGCGTGCGACGCGCCAAAAGCAAACCCTTGTGAATATCGTGCGTGCCGTCAATATCTGGGTCGTTAATCAAGCCCTTCCAGCCAACTGTTGTGCGCGGCTTTTCAAAGTAAACGCGCATAACAATCAAAAGCTCGCCTTCGAGCTTTGCGCGCAAATCAGCCAAACGAGACGCGTAGTCAAGAGCCGCAGCGGGGTCGTGAACCGAGCAAGGTCCAACGATTACAAGCAAGCGGTCGTCGTCTCCGTTAAGGCATCCGCGAATCTCATCGCGTGACTCGGCAACAATATCTTGCGCATACGGAGAAAGTGGCAACTCGCCAAGAACTTGAGCAGGAGTGGGAAGCGGCTCCAACTCCAACACGCGACGGTTGATTATGCGATCTACGCCAACCTGGTCTTCCCAGCGCTCGAATTTAGACGAGTCAAGCGGATTCATGCCGTTTTCAACAGCTTGCTTGACTGCGCTTGAAATGCGCTGATCAGGCGTAGATTCCATTTGTCACCATCCTATAAAATAAGCTGCGCTAAATGTGGAAGCGTTTGACGTAATTACAAAAGCACTACAAGTTTATGTAGTCGCTCCGACCTGCCTTTGTGCGTTACGCTCTAAGCGAAAAAGGCAGATCCTGTCGTTAGCGCGGTCTAAGCGCGCTAACGTCTTCGCAGCGCAGAAGCAATTGCAATGCTTTATAGGGGTACTTCGCAAAGTCATCAGTCAAAGCGCGTGCGCAGAAGCAATGCTTCTGCCTTAAGCGGCTCGGGCGCTTTGGAGTAGCTTAAGCGCCCAATGCGCTTAAGCTAAGCCACTGCATTCGCGCGGTCTACGCGCGCGAATGTCCTCGCTTGCGTTGAAAGTCCACTGGACTTTCAACCTGAGCAAGCTCGGGCGCGCTCGAGTAGGCTAATTTCCTAGTGAAATTAGCCTAGGCGAGCGCGCCCATTGGGTCCCACGCCGGTAAAACAATTGCTGGTTCTTCTAGTGCTTTCTTATATTCTTCTGGCAAAAGAGCCTTAGGCACAGCAACCTCGTACACGTACTCAGTAAACCAATCGTCGCTCATAGTAAAGTAACCCTTGTCGGCAATCTCTGGCCCCCAAGAGTTCTCAACACGCCAGCGGCGAGTAGTCGTGCCGTCATCCGCAACATCAACTCCAGCAAACGCCATAGCATGATTCATAGCCGAATCAGCAAAACGCACTCGCTGCTCCTTGTTCAAATCAAAATCAACGCCATAAACGCGATCGTACTCAAACAAATCCGTAGCCCACGCGCCATTATCGCGATCCATCATAGGGTGGCAATCCGCACCAAACCAAACTGGAATACCCTGCTCAACAAGAATCTTACGCACGCAATCCTTCATAAACTGGTTTGGCACGTTCAAATATTCCGTAGCATCTCCGCCAGCAACATTGCCCAAATGCTCAATCGCAATCTTCTTGCCCTTTGGATGCTCCGCACGTGGATCGTCCACCAAGCAAACATAGTCTTCCAAACCAGCAGTAACGTACTTCTTCCAAAACTCAACTGGCGTAATTTCGCCATCGCGATGGAACTTTCCGTCCTCGTCTGTCCACTCCCAATCGAAGCTCTTTGGCGGCTCACCCAAGTGGATTGTAAGAATCCTATGACCCGCAGCCATAGTCGTCTCAATAATATTGTCAATGTCGGCAGCGTTGGCATACATATGAGCCACAGCCGTGTGCAAAAGCTTTTTAAGCTGAGTATTCATATCGCCAGTGTCTTTAGAAGACTCGGTTTCTGGATACAAATCCTTAGGAACAGCACCATACTTCTTGTAGACGTTCATAGCCATAGTCCACTGACCGCCGTCACCCATAACGTCACTGAGCAAATGCTGCAATAAACGAGAATCGGAAGGCTCTCCAGAGCGAACAAGAGCCGCAACATCCTTTAAGAAGTAGTTGATTCGCTCAAGCTTGTCGAAGTACATTGCGTAATTTTGCGAAAACTCAAAATCTTTAACTTTAAGCGATTTTTTAGCAACAAATCGCGCAACATTCAAAGAGCTAAATAGCCAGCAGCGACCAGAATGATCTTGATGCCTTGCGTCGCCATTATCCACAACCGTTGAGAATCGGCGCTGCAGCAAGCGAGCGCGGTCGTAATTTCGCGCCACTTTTTCGATTCCTGCAGCCGTAACGCCGTTCATTGCCAAACGATTCAATGGATTTGCGTCAAAATCGTCACGCAAACCTTGCAAAGCTTCGGCACTTAATTCACAGATCTCAGTCACTGTATAACCTTTCTTGTTTTTCTTGTTTTATGTTTATTTTTTATAGTTTATTTTAGCTTTTTTCGCAAATCTTGCGTCTGCTTGCGATTTTTCCGCGCAAATCACGCATCCAAATCACGCCGCGCGCATCTACGCCAGAAATTCACGACTCTTGAACTCACGACTCCTGCGCAATTGCCTCTTCAACTTGAGCTTGTGCATCTTTTCTAGCCTGCTTTTGAGCATCCGCATCTCTACGCTCCGAAGCAACATCACCTGCAGAATCGCCAGAATGCCCCTGTCCAGAAGCAGCATCTCCAAAGTCAAATCCCGAGAACGCGTTTGCAAAAAGCGACCTAAGCTCAGTAACGCGCTGCGTGATTTGCGCTTCCCTATGCTGCAACTGCGTTAAGCGCGCCGTCATGCCGTCCAGCTCCTTCTGAGCCGCAGCCCTACGCTCTTCCACCTGAGCCGTAGCATCTTGCATAGCTTTGCGAACGATTTGCGCAGCCTGAGCATCCGCATCCTTATGCGCTTGAGCAGCATAATCATCCGCATCTTGATGCACTGTTTTCGCTCGCGCAACAAGCGCATCCGCCTCTTCTTGCGCAGCACGCTCACGCTCTTTTAGACCAGAAATAAGCTCGTTCACCTTTTTTGTGGCCTCTTCTTGCTGAGCGGCAATATCGTTTCTAATTTGCTCAACTTCTGCACTAACTTGGCTAAGAGTACGCGTGCGCTCAACTTGCGCTTCGTCTGCAATCTCTTGGGCTTTTGCAGCTGCAGCATCCGTGATTTCTCCAGCCTTGCGCTGAGCATCCGCCATCATCTTTGTTGCGCGCTCTTGCATATCTGCAAGCTTCTTATTTGCTTCTGCTAAAGCCGATTCAATTTGATCATTCGTTTCTGCTTTAGCATGTGCGATTTCCGCGTTTGCAGCCGACCTTTGTTCCGCGATTTTTTGCGCTGCATCCGCCTTTAGCTGTGCAATTGCGCGTTCTTGCTCGGATTTTTCGGATGCCATTCGCTTCGTGTGCTCTTCACGCGCATTGTTGATTTCTAGCGTTGCAGCATCTTTTTGTGCATTAACATCTTTACTCGTTGTTTCGCGCAAACGCTCTGAATCCTCTTTCGCAGCGCTTGTCATCTGATTTGCCTTATTGCTTGCCGTAGAAAGCAGCGTATCTGCCTTAGTTTGCGCTTCTTGAAGCAAATGTTCCGCGTCTAATTTTGCATTATTCAGTAAAGTTCCTGCCTGAGCTTGAGCCGTCTTTTTAATAGACGCAGCGTCTTGCTTTGCACGCTCAATTAATTGCGCACTAGTTTGCTCTGCCGAAGCAAGTAATTGTTGCGCATTTGCGCCCAAAGATGCAAAAGTATTTCCGCTTTTTGCACGTTTTACATTATTTTTTTCTTCTTGCAATTGTGCTTGCAATTGCAAAATTGACTCGTCACTAGATCGCACTTGTTCACGCAACCGCGATATTGTGCGCTCATAGTTGGTAAAGGCTTCGTTGACTTTATCTTTGTCGTACCCTCGCAAAGCAGTTGGGAAACGATCTGGCACCATGTTTATTCCTTTCACAAACCCCCGCACGACTCTACTTATCGTGCACACTCCATCAGCAATAACGCTATCACTTTAGTTGCTAAAACACTCGAGCGTGTCGCGCGAATTACTTGAGCAATATTCCCGAAGACGAAGGTTTCATATAGTAATTTACAGCTTCGCAAATTATGCTTTTTCCAGCTTTTATTTGCGCGTCTAATGGCAGCCCGTGGCGTGCATCATGCAACGCAACCACTGGCGGAAAACTTACAGACCCTGCGATTATGCGCTTTTTAGAATTATTCGACGCCCAATCTAGCAATCTATAAAACAGCGAATTGCAAACATATGTTCCTGCATCCGAGCTTAGCGTAGACGCAATCCCACTATGAGCAAAATCGTTTAGAATCATTCTTAGCGGCAGCCTAGTCCAGTACGCAGCAGGCCCATTTTCAACGATTGATACGCTTTGAGGAGTGTGGTTATCTACGTCTGGCTTATTTGCATCCATTATGTTTGTAGCGCATCGTTCTAGTTGCACTCCACGAGCCGCGTGCTTTACGCCTGTTGCAATTACAATATCCGCGTCTTGCGCGTTAATCGTTTCTAAAAGATGCGGCCAAGCATTTGCAAAGCTGATTGGCAACATTACAGACGTGATTTTTACGCTAACATCTTCTGGAAGATCAAAATCCGCAAGCAAATCGCCATTTTTGGCGTGTTCAAGAACTAGCGGCACTTCGTGCGAAGGATTTATGCTTAAATCCTCGTATGGCCCAAACCCAGAAATCACTACGTTAATTTGATTCATAACAATAGCTTTCTATAGCTTTCTAACAATAGCTTTTACTTGTCTTTAACTACAAGCGCAAGCAATCGTCCTTCGTGAGATTTTCCTGCAAGACCAGCGCGCCTGTGAGAATACCATAATGGATTTTCCAGCGTACACATTGGGTTTTGCAACGCCTTAAGGCGACTTTCCAGCGCTTCGCCTTCGCCGTCTACCTTACAAATCGTTTGCAACTCTTCATCTTTAGCCAAATATTGTGTGGCAGCAGTAACACGCGGCAAAGCGTCGACAATGTTTGCAACTCCTGCAAGCGCTAAATCAATGCGAGCAGCTTCTGCAATATCAATTCCAAGTCCACCAAAACGCGTTTGCGTTACAG
Organism: Gardnerella sp. c17Ua_118; assembly: GCF_055804255.1. NCBI lineage: Bacteria > Bacillati > Actinomycetota > Actinomycetes > Bifidobacteriales > Bifidobacteriaceae > Gardnerella > Gardnerella sp. c17Ua_118. The sequence continues at coordinate 1,365,838 of NZ_JANUYT010000001.1, read as the reverse complement.
TTTGTGGGTATCGGCGTTCAAAGTCGCGCGCGATTTCTTCGCCAACTTCGTAGCAATCACCACAAATGCATGGCCCTAAAACAGCTGTTATATTCGAGCGTTCGGCTCCCTTTTCGCACATTGCTTCAATAACAGAATCAAGCACGCCAGCCATTAAGCCTTTTCTGCCACAATGCGCTGCAGCAATTACGCCAGATTCACTATCTGCAAGCAAAACTGGCAAGCAATCTGCAGCAAACATTCCTAAAGCAAGCGAGCAAGCAGTTGAAACTTGCGCGTCCGCTTCGATTTTAGCGTGTGAATCTGCAAAACCTGTAGCATCAAATCCATACGGAGTATTCCACGAATCAACTATTGAATCTGCATCAAAAACACTATTTCCGTGAACTTGGCTAACAAGGCACAAGTCAGATTTAAGCGCGCGTTGCAAAGCGCAACGGTTGCTAAACACAGATTTAGCATCATCGCCAGCTTTGCCTCCTAAATTAAGCGAAGCAAACGCACCTTCGGAAATTCCACCTAATCGCGTTGTAAAAACAGCATGAGCGCGTGCTCCAAGTGGCACTGGAATTGTCACTGGAATTGGCAAGCCATCTTCGTCTTCATGCGCAAGTGGCATTCCTGCTACGCTAGTTTCTTGCATATTATTCGCTTTCGTTTTGTCTTATTCGTTTTGTCTTATTCGTTTTGTCTTATTCGTTTTGTCTTATTCGTTTTGTCTTATTCGTTTTGTCTTATTCGTTTTGTCTTATTTGATGTAACAACTTATTTTATGTAAAAGTTAATCAAAATTAAACTAACCCAAATAAGCTAATTCTTCATCGCTTAATTGCAAATCTGCAGCCTTTAAGCTATCTAAAATCGTAGCTGGCCTATGCGCGCCTGGAATAACAAAAACATTGTTTCCCTTAGCAAGCTCCCAAGCCAAAACAACCTGTTGATAGCTAACGTTGTGATCATTTGCAACTTTGCGGAATGGGTCAAAAAGATGCTCGTCGTACGGGTGACGGAACCCTCCAAGCGGACTCCAGCAAACAAACGCAATTCCAAGCTTCTTGCAATATTGCAACGTGTCTTCGTTTTCTAGATGCACTGGAGAATACTGATTTTGAACAGCAACAAGATTTTCTCCCAAAATCTCACGCGCAATGTCAATCTGCTCAACAGATGCGTTAGAAATGCCGATTTCTCGCGCGACTCCCTCATCAAGCAGCTGTTGCATTGCTTCAATCGACTCGTTGTATGGAACTTCTGGATCTGGCCTGTGGAAGTAAAGCAAATCAATCGTATCTACGCCAAGAGCCATTGCAGACTCTTTAGCGTGCGCAATTAAATGCTCTGGCTTTCCATCTTTACCCCACGTTGGCTTGCCATCTGTAAAGTTGCGGAAGTGACCGACTTTTGTTGCAACAAGAATCGAAGACTTGTCTCCATTCCAGCTATCCAATGCCTCGCGCACAAGCTTTTCGCCAGTTTGCTCCTCGCCGCCCGAGCAATAATACGCCCATGCCGTATCTATATGCGTGCATCCAGCGTTTAGAGCCGCATGGATTGTTTCAATGCCCATACTGTGTCCAAGATTGTTTTCAATCGTTAATGGCATCTCACCAAAGCCGATAGCTGTAGTGTTAAACGATCCTATAGTGCGATTCATGGCCATTTTGCTCCTGTTCAAATACTTCAAATGTTTCAAAATGCCCCCAAGCGCAAAAAGCAACTTGAAGGCATTTAGATTTTTTATTTTATATGACTAGGCGCTTATGCGCTTGCGTCTTTATCTTGCGATTAATCCTCGTCAAATGGGTCAAAATCGCGGCGGATTCTGCGACGAGGGCGCTCAGAGCGCTCCTCGCGAGCAGCGCGGTACTCATCGTAGTGATCGTCGTCTGCAGCGTAGCGCAAATTGCGGTCGCTCACTCTGCGATCCGATCCGCGACGAGGACGCTCTGCGCGGTCGTCGGAACGATCGGAACGCTCTGCGCGCTCGCTTGAGCTATCATCTCGGTCGTCATAGCGATCGTCGCGAACGCTACGGCGGCGAGGACGCTCGTCATAATCGTTGTTATCGTAGCGATCGCTTCTGCGATCATCCCTTCTAGAAGAGCGTTCATCGTAACGGCTGGAACGATCAGAACGATTTTCCCTATCGTCATAGCGCGAATCGCGATCATCGCGAACGCTACGGCGGCGAGGACGCTCGTCCCTATCTCCTCTATCTCCTCTATCATCCCTATCGTCGCGTGGAGCACGCCTACTGTCACTTCTGCGATCATCCCTATCTTCACGATCTTCGCGAGATCCACGACCACGATTTTCACGAGGCGCTGGCGCCGAAGACTCTTGATTTTCAAAACCTGGAATTGCCAAAGAAATCTTACCGCGCTCATCTACGCTTTGCACGATTACTTCTACGGTATCTCCCTCTTTAAGCACATCTTCAACAGTGTCAATGCGCTCACCGTTAGCAAGATTACGAATCTGGGAAATATGCAACAAGCCGTCGCTTCCAGGAGTCAAGTTTACGAAAGCACCAAAGCTCGTAGTCTTAACAACCTTGCCAGTAAAAGTCTCACCAGCCTTTGGAATGCGCGGATTTGCAATAGAATCGATGATTTCCTTTGCCTTCTGAGCAGCTTCGCCGCCTTCGGAAGAGATGTACACAGTACCATCATCTTCAATAGCAATCTCTGCACCAGTTTCTTCTTGAATCTGGTTAATCATCTTGCCCTTAGGGCCAATCACTTCACCAATCTTATCTACCGGAATCGTAGTTGTAATAATGCGTGGAGCAAATGGGCTCATATCTGCTGGGCAATCAATGCACTCGTTAATCACTTCAAGAATAGTCGTGCGCGCCTCGTGAGCCTGTTGCAAAGCAGCAGCCAAAATGTCTGCTGGAATGCCATCAAGCTTAGTATCAAGCTGCAAAGCAGTAATAAATTCAGACGTACCAGCAACCTTAAAGTCCATATCTCCAAACGCATCTTCTGCGCCAAGAATATCGGTCAAAGTCTTAAAGATGTGCTTGCCATCAACGTCTCCGGAAACCAAGCCCATAGCAATGCCAGCAACTGGAGCCTTCAAAGGAACGCCAGCAGCGAGCAAAGAAAGCGTAGAAGCGCACACGGAGCCCATAGACGTAGAACCGTTGGAACCAATAGCTTCCGATACTTGACGAATAGCATATGGGAACTCTTCGCGACTTGGCAAAACTGGCACCAAAGCCTTCTCTGCCAAAGCACCATGACCAATCTCGCGGCGCTTTGGAGAACCAACGCGACCCGTTTCGCCAGTGGAGTATGGAGGCATCTCGTAGTTGTGCATGTAGCGCTTGGTTTGTGGGCCAGAAAGCGCATCCACTTGCTGCTCCATCTTAAGCATGTTCAAAGTAGTTACGCCCAAAATCTGGGTTTCGCCGCGCTGGAAGAGCGCAGAACCATGAACGCGAGGAACAATATCAACTTCTGCACTAAGCGTACGAATATCGCGCAAGCCGCGGCCGTCAATACGGTAATCTTCCGTCAAAATACGACGACGAACAATCTGGCGCTGCAACTCCTTGAACGCATTGCCGAGTTCCTTTTCTTTCTCGGCTTCGTCCATATCAGTAAACTCTTGCGCAATCGCCTCGCGCACGCCTTCTTTAATTTCCGCAATGCGGTCTTGGCGTGGAAGCTTTTCTGCAATAGAAAGAGCCTCGTTCAAATCAGCATGAGCAATCTCATCGATTCTTGCATAAAGCTCATCCGTATACTCTGGGAACAGCTGGAATTCCTTGGTTTCCTTAGACGCAATTCGCTTCAACTCATTTTGCGCTTCGCAAATAACCTTAATGAACGGCTTTGCGGCTTCTAAGCCTCCAGCTACAACTTCCTCATCTGGCTTAATTTGACCCTCATTATAAATCAAATTCCAAGCATTCTTACCAGCGCCAGCTTCAATCATTGCAATCGCAACATCGCCATTTTCAATAACGCGACCAGCAACAACAATCTCAAATACAGCACGCTCACGCTCACTCCAACGAGGGAATGCAACCCACTGGCCATCAATCAAAGCCAAACGCACACCAGAAACTGGACCTTCAAATGGCAAACCAGAAATCATAGTAGAAGCAGATGCAGCGTTCAAAGCAATAACGTCGTAAGCATCATCTGGATTAATTGCCAAAATCGTTTCTACAACTTGCACTTCGTTACGCAAAGTGTGTGGGAAAAGCGGGCGCAATGGGCGGTCAATAATACGGCACGCAAGCGTTGCCTCATTTGACGGGCGTCCTTCTCTGCGGAAGAAAGATCCTGGAATCTTACCAGCAGCGTACATTTTTTCTTCCACATCCACAGTCAGTGGGAAGAAATCGTAGTTTTCTTTTGGACTAGATCCTGCAGTCGTCGTCGACAAAATCATGGAATCATCATCCAAGTATGCGGCAACAGCACCGTCAGCCTGCTGAGCGAGGCGACCAGTTTCAAAGCGTAGCGTACGCTTTCCAAATGAACCATTATCAATAACGGCTTCTACAGCCTTAATTTCGGGACCCTCCACGGGTTCCTCCTTTTCTTAACTTACCTAATCAACCAACATGCGTCGTCATTGGCAGACTCGCTTTTTTGTTACCTTTACCTAACATCCGCGCGAATCTTTGCAAAATGCATAACCAACATTTCGTAGTTTTTTGTTTCGGTTACTTCAATCATCCATATTCAATTATGCTTTATTCTTCAGTTATAAATCCTGCAAACTTAAGAACTTGCTAAAACTAAATCGCTTAAATCTTAAATCTTAAATCGCTTAAATACTAAATCATTTAACCTTAAATCAATTATTCTTAAATTATTTAGCTTAGAATCTAAATCGTTAATCTTAAATCTTCAAACTTAAATCTTCAAACCTCAAATTCAGCCATTTAATCAAGCTTTTTAATTCTACTTCAAACACACTAAATTCACTAGAATTGCATAAACAATACGCATAAATACAGATGCATAAATACAAAAGCCCGAGCTTACGCTCGGGCAAAAAGACTTATCGACGCAATCCGAGTCGATCAATCAAAGAACGATAGCGATTAATGTCTACGCGCTTCAAGTAATCAAGAAGACGACGACGGTCACCAATCATGAGCATCATACCACGACGAGAGTGGTGATCATGCTTGTGTTCCTTCAAGTGATCGGTAAGGTCGGAGATGCGCTTGCTGAGCAAAGCAACCTGAACCTCTGGGGAACCCGTGTCACCCTCGTGCGTTGCGTATTCGTTGATAATGTTCTTCTTATCTTCAGCCGTTAATGCCACGGCGTCCTCCTTATGTAGTTACTGCGCGGTGCCGCATCCTTTAATACAGCGCTTGCAAATCCGCGGGCGTTACACGCCGAGTTTCAATGTTACAACTATGCCCAAACAAGCTTATAAAGCCTACATAGCAGTAATAAATCCACCAAAAATCACAACAAGAATCGCAAGAACTTCAATAGCGTAAAACATTATTAACGAAGCCCAGCTGCAAGTCAAAACGTTTAATCGCGACTTTTTAGGAACCATTACAAGCAATCCAACAAATAAAATCGCATAAACAGCAACGCCAAATCCAGCAGAGATTATTCCAAGATTTGCAGCATTTGCAAGTCCACTTGCTGACCCATAAACAACGTATGTTGAATACCAAAAACTTAAGCGCAACAAGCATAATCCGCTAATAAATTGTTCAATCGTTAGAAAAACAACAAGCAAGAATCGCCAAAGCCATCTACTAGACTCAATTAGCGCCATTGCCAAAGCTGTAGCGGTTGCAACTGTTGTAACCCAAGCAATAAACACAACTCCCTGCGCAGATAATCCAGAAAAATTCTTAACAACCCAAGCAGTGTGTTGAACTGCCAAAGTTCTACCTGCCCAATAAGGAACAACAACCGCTACAAGAAGAATCGCAAAATAAAGCACCCAACGCTTAGGATTTGAGTGGCGCTTGGAGATATCTGCTATAGAAAGCTCCGACTCCAATTCGCCAGGCGACTCAAGGGTTTCATCTGCGTTAGCATTAGCAGCATTAGCGTTTGCTTTACGCTGATCCATCTCTTGCACTCTCCTTTAACGTGCTAAACTCTTAGTGCTGATTAGACTAGATTAAATTTGTTACAACAAATCTAGTAACGGCAAATCTTAGTGAATACCTTACCAGCCACATTCCCCTATCTAAAGCGTGCAATATAATGATACTCCACGCGATTGCAACAAAATGCGCAATCACAAACAGATTTAGGTACACACATGGGTTTTATTCATTTTATTCTTAACCTTCTTAAAGATCCGCGCTCTGCTATAGCTGGCTGGATTGCTATGGGAACTGCACCCGCACTAGGATTGATTTTTCTAATCATCTTTATTGAAACAGGCGTTGTGTTCTTCCCATTCTTGCCTGGCGATTCCTTGCTTTTTGCTGCTGGATTCTTTGCAGCACCAGATGCACAAACAGGTAAAAGCTCGCTTCCACTTGCGATTTTGCTCGCCGTTGTTTGGATTGCGCCCATTATTGGTGACCAATGCAACTACTTTATTGGCCACTTTTTTGGCAGGCGAATCGTTGAATCAGGCAAAGTTAAGGCCTTAACACCAGAACGCATTGCTAAAACAGAGCAAATGATTGATAAGTGGGGACCAATTGCCGTGTTCTTAGGCAGATTCTTCCCATTTATACGCACATTTATGCCATTTATTTCTGGCATTTCTGGCATGCGCTGGACTCGTTTTACTCCTTTTTCTGTTCTTGGCGGAATAGTGTGGTCATCGCTTTTTACTCTTCTCGGCTACTTCTTTGGCAATATTCCTTTTGTTCAAAAGAATTTTGAGCTTGTTATAGTGGCGATTTTGCTTATTTCTCTTGTTCCAACTTTTATTGGGCTTTACAAAGCTCACGCTGCCAACAAAGCCAAAAAACGCTTAGAAAACGAAGCGCACCAGAATTAGCTTAACAAAATAACTTAAGCAAAATAACTTAAGCAAAATTAATCGTGTTTTACAACACTCCATCACTTCTAGCGTTGTACTTTTACGCATTTTGTAGTACAGTGTGCAGAGTTGTGTAAAACATTGGGGCTATAGCTCAGTTGGTAGAGCGCTTCGTTCGCATCGAAGAGGTCGTGGTTTCGATTACCATTAGCTCCACTAAGCCCACTGCATTCATTCCACCGCAGTGGGCTTTTTCTTTGCAAATCCTAAGCACCGCTGTTATCGAATGCGTTTTCAATCGAATCGATTAGCGGATCTGCCTGGCTCATTATGCTCTTAACTCTGTTATCAACGTTTTTATTTTGCGACTTCAAAGACCGCGCTAAATCCAACGCATCGTCAAAAATCTTTTCAACAATATCTTGATTTACGCCATCTGCCTTAAATTGCGCACTCCAAGAGTTCAGGGACTCAAACACAATCTCACTTGCATCTATTTTTACAATCTCATTTTCGTTTTTCTTTGCATTTTCAACAAAAGCGCGCAACTTTCCAGCATACTCTCGCACTTTAGGCTTTGGCTTAGCTTGTGAATAGTTTGTAAGATCTAAGTAGCCTTTGCCAAGCGTGGAATACATTAACGCTGACTCATAATCCTTTGCCTTAACACCCTTTAGCGCCTCTTCAAACCACTTTGCAGACTGTTCAATACGTTCCTTTCTATTCGCACTACTTGATTCTTCTTTATCTTTAACACCGTAATACCAATACGCTTTTCCAACAGATAAGCATAATTCATACCAATCTTCGGATTTTTTAAGATCCGACTTGTACTTATTAACAAACGACGTAAAATCTTCTCTTTCGCTTGCACTCCATCGAAAATCTTCAATCTGGTTTACTAAAAGTCGCAACGCTGGCTGAATGGATATAGGCTGAACATTTGCATTAAAAAGCTTTACTTGTAAAGACATAGCTTTGTTAACATATTCAACAATTTGCTTAGAATCTGTTGATTTTGCAGCCTTAGACATGTACTTTTTATATTCTTGTACACTGCTTGTTATGTTGCTAGCGTTCTTGTTTTTTGTAGGGATATTGCCGCTTTTTACATATGAGCGCAGTTCGCTTACTTTTGCTCTACTTGCGTTTGTTATTACGGATTTACAAGCAAATGCAAAAACAATACATCCAATAAATGCCATTAAGGCGCAACAAACAATCTTAAAAATATTTTTCTTGCCATTTTTAACACCATTTTTAACACCATTTTTCTTGTGTCTTTTGCCAATATTTTGATTACCACTTTCTACGCGCAATCGCGAGAGAGCATGGCTGCTACGACTTGCATCATATTTTTTGCGAGTTTGCGCACCTCTCGCACGTTCTTTATTGCGCAAAACAAGACCAGATTCTCCCATATTTGACTCAACTTTTTCGCCAAATTCTAAATCTTCTAAACAATCTTTTAACGCTTGAGAAAACTCCGCACAATCTTCGTATCGGTCCTTTGGATTATGCGCCAATGCGCGCATTAACACATAGCGCACACCACTATCGCAATCGTCGCAGCTCAAATCGAAGTTAGTAAGCGGATGAGATTTATTAGAATCCTTAAAATCTAAAGTCTGATTACTAGAAAAACTAGAAAAATCGGAATTGTTAAAACTTAAAGAGGAATCGGAATGATTGGAACTCTCGCAATAGCATGTACCCGTAAGCGCGTAAAACAACGTTGCTCCAAGCGCATAAACGTCTGTAAAAACGCCGATTTTAGCATCCTGCTCAAAAAGCTCGGGAGCTGCAAATCCACATGTTGCAAAACGCGCATCTTGCTTAAATCGACTTGGTTGCACCAAAACACCATCTTCGCCTTTAAGCTCTAATGCAGAGCCAAAATCAATTAGATGCACACTAGAATCATTAGAAATCATAACGTTAGAAGGCTTTAAGTCGCAATAAACAACAGCTGGATTTAACGAGTGAAGATATTGCAATAATTCGCATAGCTGGATTCCTAAAGCGCATACCTGACTAGGAGCAATAACTCCGCTTTGCGTAATAATCGTTTTTAGCGAACTTCCCTCAACATAGTCGCGAACTGCGTACGCTCTGCCATTTTCCTCAAAAAAATCAACGATTCTAGGAATACAAGGATGATTGCAATGATTCAAAACCTCGACTTCTGCTCGAAGCGATTGCAAAATCAAAGCTTTTTTATCACTATCTAGATGCTCATCAGACGTTTCTTTAACAGCCCATTTTTTGTGTAAAACATTGTCTACAGCAAGATAAACGCTAGAAGTTCCGCCCGAACCAAGCTTTCCCAAAAGCTGATATTTTCCACCTACACAAACCATATTTACCGCACTTTCATAAAATCAAACCGATAATAATCCTGTGCGCTAAACTCTATGCACTAATTCATGCAAAGAAAAGACTTAATGGAAAATGTGTACCAAAGCCATAAAAGCCCTAGAAAAATAAGGGAAAAGTTATCCACATTGCTATCGTTGCTTGCGTTGTTATAGTTGCTAGCATTAATCACACTAATCAATGTCTGCGCCAAGAGCAGTGAGCTTGCCTCTAAAGTCAGCATAACCGCGGTCAATAAGCGAAATGCCCTTAACGTTAGATGGCCCCTTAGCTGTAAGAGCGGCAATAAGATGACTAAAACCGCCACGCAAATCTGGAACATCAATATCTTGACCAGTAAGAGGCGTTGGCCCAAAAATCACAGCAGAATGCTTGTAATTGCGCTGCTGGAATCGGCAAGGAAGCGAACCTAAGCACTCGCGATACAGCTGAATCATTGCGCCCATTTGCACAAGCGGCTTCGTGAAGCCAAAACGATTCTCATACACTGTTTCATGCACAATGCTCAAGCCTTTAGCTTGCGTTAAAGCAACAACAAGCGGCTGCTGCCAATCTGTCATAAAACCAGGGTGAACGTCAGTTTCAATAGCAACTGGATGCAAGTCTCCACCTGGATGCCAGAATCGAATACCGTTATCTGCAACGTCAAATTGGCCGCCAACTTTGCGGAACACGTTTAAGAACGTCATCATTTCTGGCTGAGTTGCGCCTTTAATAAACACATCTCCGTGAGTCGCAAGCGCCGCCGAAGCCCAAGATGCCGCCTCAATCCTATCTGTTAAAGCAGTGTGATTGTAACCTTGAAGCTTATCAACGCCCTCAATCCTAAATGTGCGATCAACGTCTACAGAGATGATTGCGCCCATTTTTTGCAAAACAGCCACCAAATCCATAATCTCTGGCTCGATTGCTGCACCCGAAAGCTCCGTTTTTCCTTCTGCAAGAACAGCAGCAAGAAGAGTTTGCTCAGTGGCACCAACCGAAGGGTAAGGAAGATGGATTTTAGTTCCGTGCAAACCGTTTGGAGCAGTAATGTGAATACCGTCTTCGTGGTCTTTATTTACATTTGCGCCGAGCTTGCGCAAAGTTTCAAGATGGAAGTCTATAGGACGCCCACCAATATTGCACCCACCAAGCGCTGGAATAAAAGCCTCGCCAAGCCTGTGAAGAAGCGGGCCAGAAAACAGAATCGGAATGCGAGAAGACCCCGATAACGTGTCTACGTCGGCAACGTCTGCAAGTTGAACATTGCTTGCGTCAATGCTAACAACGCCTGCAGCACCATCAACGCTTACATTTACACCGTGCAATCGAAGCAAATCCGAAACAACGTGAACATCTCTAATCTCTGGAACATTTTTTAACACGGATTTTCCAGGAGCAAGCAGCGCTGCAACCATCGCCTTGCTAACAAAGTTTTTTGCGCCACGAACTTTAATCGTTCCGTTAAGCGGCTTGCCACCTTCTACATGTAAAACGTCTGCAGCGTCGATGCCACTTTCGTTATGTTCAGCCGTGTTTTGCGCAGACACATTTACCTCTTTCGTTTGCAACTAAAACTAATAACTATAATACCGATACGCGTGCCAATCGCATGTAAACGACGTTGCAATCGCACAATAATCGCGTGCTATTTTGCAACTATAGACCGCCATCTTCTTAAAATCCTTGCAAAAAGTGAAGGCTTTTGCAATAAATCGACTTCTGGCAAATCGTGGCTACAATCCGCGTTTAATCCATATGTGTACGCTTTTTTAGACGATGCTTTGCCAACTAAATCGCCAAATTCCAGCATTTGCGTTCTAGGCTCGTAAGGGTGACGAATGTCGAACTCAAGAAGCCTTGCTCCGCATTTAGAAGCCACTGGCCCATAAGATGCAAAACCGCACGTTGCAGTGGCCATTAGAAGCATGCCAGAATCCTTGCACCTGCCCGCAAACGCGTTTCTGTGATCGTGCCCTGCGCAAAAAGCAAAAGCACCAATCTTTTGCAAAATATTGTATTCCCCACTGTCTTTATCTGGGCAGCTCACGCCTTCTCCAAGATACCCATCTGGCAAAACGCAATTATCGTCTAAAGCGTAGTATTTTCCAGCAAAACGCCTATATCCTTCGATAGCGTTTTCTTTAGCAGCGCAATCTTTAGCAACTTCGCGCAGTAAATCGTAGTATTGCGGAAGCGGAAAATGCTGAAAAACGCAGAATTTTGGCGGCAAAAAGTTTGGCAAATCCGCTAAAAAGTCAAGTGCCTTGCTAGAAGGACTTCCGTAGCCGCCGCGCTTTTCGTAATCGCCAGAATCTACAAGAACAATAGAAAATACGACTTTTTCTTGATTTACGTCCATAACAGGCAAAGCGAATGTTCCTGCTTTACAAGGAAATATGATTTGATTTGGCAAAATGCTTTTTGGAAGAGACATGGCGGATCCGCTAGAAAATTCTCCATCGGTTTGCTGGCGATTCAAGCATCCCGAAAACTCTTGATACAAAGAATCCAGCTCCGCGTTGCTTAATCCGCACTGAAAATCGTGATTCCCGTACGTTAGCGCCCAAGGAATTGAGCGTTCTTCTAAAGGCTTTACCATGCATTTAATATGATCTAAGACTTTTTTGCGCGTATTTTGCAAATCTTTTTCATGCGACTTGCGCGCATCTACTCCACGCGCACCTACTCCACGGTTATCTTGCGACTCATCCCAGCGTCTTCGCACAAATGTGTTCGCAAAATCTTTAGCATATCCTGCAATTTGATTGCCACTAAAAATCACAATATCTGGCCTAACTGCATCGCAAGCAGACTCTATAAGCTTAATCGTGTCTTTGCTGATTTTTGGCGCATCTTGAACATCTGCAAACTGTAAAACACGGAATTTTCCCGAAAGATGAAATTGCAACTTACCTAATCTTGCAGAGACGGATGTTGGTAGCTTTGACGAATCATATGCATTAGATGACTTAGACACATTAGATGACTTAGCAAAACTTGACGACTTAGCGTTTGGAGAAGTCGCCTGCCCGTTTAGACTACTTTCCAAAATCTTAGAGTCGCTTTTATCAGATTCTGCAATTTCTAACATAGTTCAAGCATACGGCACAGCATCTGGCGTATCAACAAAACACGGAAAAACACAGAAAAACACGGCAGAAGGCCGCAAAACGCCGCAAAAATAGCGTTTTTTTACAATATTTTAAGATAACTTTAAGCTAATAACCTATTCGCATTAAGAAAAGAGTGGTTAGATATAAAGCATAGACGGAATAAATCACAATAATCAGTGATTTAGAACTAATAACTGAACCTCTCTTCTTCTCTTCTTTCAAACCCCGAGCCAATCACTCGGGGTTTTGTTTTGCGTGGGATTTGAGTGGGATTTTCGTAGGGTTATAGGCCAAAAAGTGTGTAAAGCTAAGCTGATGAATATTCGCACAAGAGGCGCGTAAGCAGCAAAACAGAAACCAATTGACGCACTTTGTACGTGATTTAGGCCAAATTTGGTACAAAACCCGTCACATCGTTCGCGCGGATTAGTTGCGCGAACGTCCTCGCCGCGCAGAAGCAGTGCTTCTGCCTTGAGCGGCTCAGCGAGTCGAGGTGATTTCTCACGCATTATGCAGCTCGAAATCGTCGACTCGCACGCGGTCTAAGCGCGCGAACGTCCTCGCTTGCGTTGAAAGCACACCGTGCTTTCAACCTTGAGCAAGCTCAGCGCTCCGAATTGCATTCGCACGCTACGCTATTCCTCACGGCTATTAGTAGCCGCTCGGCTGATTTGGCATGTAAAGTCCACTGGACTTTACATTTGAGCCAAATCACGCTTTGAAGGAGCTTGAAATGCATTATGCAATTTCAAGCTCAGTCAAAGCGCCCATGCAAGTCGATTCGCGAACAAAAAAAGCCCCCGCGATTACGAGAGCTATTCGCTGGGGTACCTGGACTCGAACCAAGAATGGATGAACCAGAATCACCTGTGTTGCCAATTACACCATACCCCAATTGGCAGGCTTCGCGGCTCTTGGAACCGTTCCGTCTTTGTACCCCCGACCGGATTTGAACCGGTGTTGGCGCCGTGAGAGGGCGTAGTCCTAGGCCGCTAGACGACGGGGGCTTAATTTATTTGCTACGCCTCTAGACGCAACAAATGTCGACTTTACAACATAACGCAAGTATATGCAACTAGCGGCGTGTCGCGCTACATCCAAATCGACCATAAATCAGCTACAAAAATGCCCCCAAGCAAACAAAATCAACAAGCATTGGGGGCAAATCGTGTTAAAGCTTAATCATTTTTACAAATGCTCACGCAATCCAGCTAAACGAGCCAAAGTCACGTCTTTGCCCACGATTTCCATGGACTCAAACAGTGGCGGAGAAACGCGGCGGCCAGAAAGAGCCACTCGCACAGGGCCAAACGCCAATCGCGGCTTGTAACCAGCTTCCTCAACAAGCTTCTTGTTCAAAAGCTCGTGCAAAGAATCTGTATGCCAATCAGACTCATCAACACTTTGCAAAGCAGCAATAGCCGCATCGAGCACATCGCCAGCAGATTCCTTAAGCTGCTTACGAGCATCATCATCTGGCTCAATGTAGCCATCTTCGCTTAACAGGCTAGAAACCATGCCAGCAACTTCACCAAGCAATCGCACGCGAGGCTGAACAAGAGGAGCGGCAGCGCTAAGCACCCCGCGCTCGCGACTAGTCAACGCATCCCAATTGTCCGCACTAACTACGCCATCCTTATGCAAGTAAGGCACAGAACGATTCAAAAAATCTTGAGGCTCAAGCATACGAATATGCTCAGCGTTAATGGAAATTGCTTTGTCTAAGTCGAAGTGTGCAGGGTTTGCTTTAACGTCGCGCACATCGAACTTTTCAATCATCTCGTCCATAGAGAACACATCGCGATCAGGCGCAATCGACCATCCAAGCAAAGCCAAGTAGTTCAACAAGCCTTCTGGAATAAAGCCGTTATCTCTATGCAAGAACAAGTTAGACTCAGGGTCTCTCTTAGAAAGCTTCTTCTTACCTTCGCCCATAACATAAGGCATGTGGCCGTAAAGCGGAGTTTCCTTAGCAATACCCATCTCCATCAAATAGCGGTAAAGCACAATCTGACGAGGTGTGGAGCTAAGAATATCTTCGCCACGCAAAACCACGTTTACATCCATCAATGCATCGTCAACAGGGTTTGTAAGCGTGTAAAGCGGATCGCCATTTGGTCGAACAATCACATAATCAGGAACAGAACCCGCCTTAAAAGTGATTTCGCCACGAATCAAATCATTAAAAGTAATGTCTTCATTTGGCATCTTTAAGCGAAGCGCAGGCTTGCGACCTTCATCGCGGAAAGCTTGCTTCTGCTCCTCAGTAAGGTTGCGATCGTAGCCATCATAGCCAAACTCAGCTGGTCGACCTGCAGCAATATTGCGCTCTTTAATCTCTTCTGGAGTAGAGAAGGATTCATAAGCGTATCCTGCTTCAAAAAGCTTTTTCGCTACGTCTTTATAAATCTCCATACGTTGAGACTGGCGGTATGGGCCATTTTCTCCGCCAACATCAATGCCCTCGTCCCAATCAATATTGAGCCAACGAAGAGCCTCAATAATCTGCTGATAGCTTTCCTCGCTATCTCGCTCGTTGTCCGTGTCTTCAATGCGGAAAAGCAACTTGCCATGCGTGTGGCGAGCCTCCGCCCAGTTAAACAGAGCGGTACGAACCATACCTACGTGAGGCGTACCAGTTGGCGAAGGGCAAAAACGCACGCGAACATTCTTTGGAAGTTCAGGCTTTGTGGATTTTGTTGCATTATTAGCAACTTCTTGAGTTTCCTCTGTATCAGTCATAGGTTCCATTGTGCCGCGCGTTACGGACGTGCCAATCTAGTCAAGAGCTTGCGTTGATTCCTTATTACCTTCCACATGCGCAAACTTAGCAGCAAGAGCTTCGCGAGACTTTCTATCGTCTTCTTCTTTTGCAAGCTTCTTAGCAACTTCTGGATCCCAAAGAACGTCTTCCTTATGCTTTGACCATTCACGCTCAAGCAATGGGGCCGCAAATTCAACCAGCGCGCTCATACCAGTTTCGCTATTTTCGCCACCATCGCCACTTTTTACGCAATCAACAAGCTCACGCCACTGATTATCCTTAAACATCATTCGAGGAATTCCAGCACACTCACACACTTCGTTAATATATAGGAATATAGGCAAAGTTTCGTAAATGTTGCTTGTTTTTTCAATAAGACTTTTAAGAATAAACAGTATTGCAGTAATTTTTTGCGATTCTACAGAATTAAGTCCGCAAAAATCACACTCTTGTTTTGCGCATCTAAACGCATCTTGCAAGCTCTCAACACTCCAATTACCAGCAACACTTAAAGAATCCGCAGCACCGTTGATTGCGTTAACATCGTTAGAAAGATTGGATTCAAGCTTGCTAAAAATAGCGTTAACATCATTCGTGTTGTTTTCTAGCTCTTCTTGCGCTTCGCTATAGTCTGGGTCGTAGCATAAATCCATATCATCGTAAGCGCTTGCAGCAGCCAAAAGCGCGTCAACTATCTCTTGCGGGCGTCCTGGAATTTCGTCTGCACCTTCATACACAAACTCTGCATCTGGAACAGTAACGTCTAAATCCGTAATAATTCGTGCAATAGCGCGAATCGCCCTAACTTCCAGGTTTTCCGCATATTTTGCGTCATTATCTAAATGGCGAGCCTCGCTTAAAGGCCACAATTTAGTCAAATCCGCGGCCGACTTTGCAGCAGACTCAAGCAAATCTAAAGCTTTTGAATCCAGCTTTTCTACAGAATCACCCATAATAACGCTCCTTCGCATTAGCTGTAAAAAACAGTTTCTACGCATCTTTTATGCATATTTTAAAGTCTATTGCTTATTATTCCACACGTTCTATTGCACACGCGCCGCAGGATCCACATATGTGATGGAAAGCACATTCATATTTGCGCAATCGAACGTAATCGAAGTAATCGACGCCAAGGCCGTTTTGCGCAAAAGCATATTGTGCTCCGCGTGACCCGTTTCTAGCAAATGACGATAAGACCATATTGGCGATTCGTGCGTTACAGCTACGATTTGCTCTCCTGGGTGATTTTTCACTTGCTCGCGCGCAAAATCGCCAACGCGCGCAGCAATGCTTTTGTAGGATTCTCCCCAACTTGGCTTCCACAAGTTAGATACAAGCTTCCAATTGTTGTTTTTCCACAAAGCGCCTTCGCCGTAGCCGATTCTTTTTCCTCGAAAATTGTTTTCTGCTTCGATTAGACGTTTGTCTAAAATAATCGGGCCGATTTGCAAAGCGCTTGCGATTTGTTGCGCTGTTTCTTGCGTGCGCTCTAAAGGAGACGAGTAAATCGCGCTAATCCCACGCATTTGCGGAACAGTCGCAATATATTGCGCAGTAGCTCTTGCCATTCGCACGCCTCGCGCAGAAAGATGGAATCCTGGCAATCTCTCGTAAAGCACGTGATTTGGATTTTCCACTTCCCCGTGGCGCACAAAATGAATAGTCGTAGCTTGCATATTTTATAAACCTACTTCCAAACCTACTTCCAGCCTTTTGGAGTGTGGCTTAACGACCACTCGCCCAACTTGTGAGCAAAAGTATTATCTTTAGCGGCATCATAATCAGGTTTTTGCGACTTTGTGTCGTCTAAAAGCCACTTTCTAATAACAAAATTCCACACAGCTACAACAACTGTTGCAATAAGCTTGCCAATGTTTGTGCGAAGCATGTAAATCGCAGTACCACGCAAAGCTTCAACCATTCCAAGCGTGCTAAGCCAAATAATCGCATCGTTAATAAGCAAACCAATAACTGCAGAAATAACAAAAATTAGCAATTCCATCCAACGAGCCATGTCTTCGCGGTGCTTAAACACGTACTTCATGCTGGCAATGTAGTTAAAAATAAGTGAGATTATAAAAGATATTGTTCCAGCAACAACGTTATTAAGATGCACAAGAAGAAGCAGATTTAGCAACGCTACGTCAATAATCAGCGCAATGATGCCTACGATTCCAAATTTAACAACCTGTTCAATAAGTTTTTTCATACATTCAATTAAACACGCGGAGGTTAACAATTCACTATAATTATTGCGTAGCGCAAGTTTATTATTGCGTAACACAAGTTGCGTAACACAAGTTTATAAAACTTAGCAAATTTATAAAATTTAGCAAAGGAGCGATTATGCCAGTTATTCACACTCACGTTTCTGTAAGCACTACACCTGCTCAGCGCGATGCCTTAAAAGCAGCGTACGGCAAGGCGATTAGCGCAGTTCCAGGCAAAAGCGAACATTGGCTTATGTGCCCATTTGAAGACAACATGCCAATTTATTTTGCAGGAGATAATACTAAACCTGCAGCTTACGTTGAAGTGAACGTGTTTGGTTCTAGCGTTCCAGGCTCGACTTGGGAAAAGTTGACAGAGCAGATTATGGCAGCTTTGAATCGCGAGCTTGGAATTCCACAGGATCGCACTTATATTCGCTACACTGCAACAACTGACTGGGGTTGGAACGGCGGCAACTTCTAGTCGCAAGTTTTATACAAAAATCGCCATCAAATAACTTAAAGACAAAGCCTACAGCACGTGAAAACGTGCCGTAGGCTTTTGATTTAATAATCCAGCTTTTGAAGATGGTATTGATTGGATAATGCGCAAAATTCCTTGCATATCAGCGGCGTCTGTCTCATATTTTTCCCGTCAGACGATGTAATTCAGTTGTCGACAAAATGTCGACAACTGAATTTTTTCTTATATGTTATGCGCTTTTACACAATACCAATAGTCACTAGGATCGATTGCCAAAATTAGGCTCGTCAACAGTAGACTCAGCAGATACAGCTAACGCATCCGACTCGTCAAACTCAGAGCTGCTTGAAGAATAGTCATCACTACTAGCAACGCTGCCTTCAAGATCTGGGCCAGCAGCTACGCGAGCCACTTCTTCCATACCTTTGTTGTCACATATAACCATGCGAACATAGCCAACAACAAATCCAACAACAGCAGGGCAAACCCAAGCCATTCCAAATTCCGAGAACGGCAACCAGTTTTGAGCAACAATCAACATATCGTTCATATGCAATGCGTTGCGCAAAGCTGTTGGCAAACTATTCAAAAAGTCAAATACAGCTGCAACACCAGTAAAACCAAGTGTCCAAGCATACACGACCTTGGAATTTCCAAAAAGTCGACCACACAAAGCCAAAAGAATCAATACGATTGACAGTGGATACAAGAACATCAATACTGGAACCGCGTATTCGATGATTGCGCTCAATCCAAAGTTTGCAAGACCAAACGAAACAAGCGTAATCAATACAGCCCAAACACGGTAGCTAGGACCCTTAGGGAATAACTTAGAGAAGGTTTCCGAGCAGCTTACGATTAATCCAACCGCAGTCTTTAAGCAGGCAAGCGTTACTGTTGCAGCAAGCACGAATAAGCCAGCATTTCCAAGATGGTAGCGTGCAACTTGTGCCAAAGTTACGCCACCATTTTCCGCAGGTGGGAACAGAGCACGGCTACGCACACCAACAACAACAATCGCAACGTAAATCAAAGCCATTAGCAAGCAGCTAAAGAATCCAGAGCGAGCAGTATTTACTGCCACATCTTTAGGATCTTTTACACCAAACTGGCGAATGGTGCTAACAACCACAATTCCAAATGCCAAGCTAGCTAAAGCATCCATTGTGTTGTAGCCATCTAAGAATCCCGTAAAGAATGACTTATTAACGTAATTTCCCATAGGAGCAGCATCTGAAGAAGCACCGCTTATAGGGGAAAATAGTGCAGTAAATACCAAAACCGCTAGGAACACAAGGAAGATTGGCGTAAGAACTTTACCAACCCACGTTAGTATGCCGCTTGGTTTCATAGCAAAGAAGAACGCGAGCGCAAAGAACACTACAGAGAACAAGAACAAGTACAATTGCCCATTTCCGTCTTGCGGAATAATTCGCTCCAAGCCAACAGTGTATGAAGTTGTTGCGCATCGCGGAATTGCAAAGAACGGGCCAATTGTTAAATAAAGAACGCATGTAAAGAACATGCCGTATTTTTTACTAGCTTTGCTTGAAAGTTCAAAAAGACCGTTTGCGCGACTCATTGCAAGAGCCGTAACGCCTAACAATGGCAAACCAACGCCAGTAACAATAAAGCCTAATGCTGCAGGAGCAGAATTGTTTCCCGCGTTAGCACCAAGGAATACTGGGAAAATAAGGTTTCCAGCGCCAAAGAACATGCCAAACAACATGACCGCCACGTATGCGGATTCAATAATTGTCAAGTTCCTTTTTTTCGGGGCACTGTCTGTGCTGACACTTTGTGTTGTGACGCTCATGCTTACACCTCCTATATGGTGAAAATTGTTTAAGCATATTATTTAACGCATTGAATAACAAAACTGAAACCGAAAAATAATATTAGGGGGTATATTAATAAATCGCATGTACTTAATAGACAAAAATTTGCAATTTCGCGCGTGTCTCCTAATCAAAATAAAAGGACGCCAACATAAAAGCTAGCGTCCTAAATAAAAAGCAAATGCGCAATAATAGCAAATGCGCTAAATCACATCTTGTCTGGAGCAGAAACACCAAGCAAATCAAGGCCAGAGGCGATTACTGTGCGCACAGCAGCGTTAAGCTTAAGTCGAGCTGCAGCACGTGCTGGCTCTGGGCACTTTGCAATGCGAATAGCCTCACGCTCTGCCTCTGGCAAGCGATTTTCTGGGTCGCTCAACTCCATTGGCACTACGCGCTCAAGGTTGTACCACTTGTGGTAGCTTGCGGCCAAATCCTCAAGATAATGCGCAACGCGGTGCGGAGCGCGCAAATCGCCAGCTTGCGCCAGAGCCGCAGGCCATTGCGCCAAAGCAGCCAACACTTCGCCGTCTGCCTCAGTATTAAGCAAGCTTAAATCGGCTCCATCTGCACTAATTCCAGCGTCTGCCGCGTTACGAGCCACATTGCAACTGCGCGCGTGAGCATATTGCACATAGTACACAGGATTATCGTTGCTGTGGGAAGCAAGCAAATCCAAATCAATATCAACGCTTGTGTTGTAATCTGTGCGAGCAAGAGAGTAGCGCGAAGCGTCAACGCCAATTGCATCAACTAAATCGTCAATCGTAATAACGTTTCCAGCGCGCTTGCTCATGCGCACAGGCTTGCCATCCTTCATAACATTTACCATCTGGCCAATAAGAATCTGCATGTTTTCGCCTGGCTTATCTCCAAAAGCCGCGCACATTGCCATCATTCTGCCAATATAGCCGTGATGATCCGCGCCAAGCATGTAGATTGCTACGTCTGCAGGATTCTGTTCGCGATGACGTTTGTTACGATAGTACGCAATATCTGCAGCAAAGTAAGCGTAATTGCCGTCAGACTTAATAATTACGCGATCTTTATCGTCGCCATGCTTAGTGGATTCAAACCAAGTTGCGCCATCTTTTTCAAAAATATCTCCACGCTCACGCAAGTCCGAAATAGCGCGCTCAACTTCGCCATCTTCATACAGGCTGTTTTCGTGGAACCACACGTCAAAACCAACACGAAAATCACGCATTGACTTGCGAATTTCCGCAAACATCATTGGCACTGCGCGCTTGCGGAACTCTTCTCGCTGCTCGGAATCACCTTCGCCAAGTGGCAAACCTTCTTCATCTTTTCCAAGATCAATTCGTGGCAAAGAAAGAACGTCAACGCCGTCCGCATTCGCTTCTTTTATAACAGCGTCCGCGATTTCGTTAATATACGCGCCTTTGTAGCCGTCTGCAGGCGTTTCTTCGCCGTGAGCTGCAGCAACTAAAGACTTTGCAAAACGGTTGATTTGCTCACCGTGATCGTTGAAGTAGTATTCGCGCACAACTTTTGCGCCGTTCGCTTCCAAAACTCGAGCCATAGAATCGCCAACTGCTGCCCAGCGTGTGCCACCAATGTGGATTGGGCCAGTTGGATTTGCGGAAACAAACTCAAGATTCAAAGTTTTGCCGCTCAAATGCGTATTCTTGCCAAAATCAGCACCCTGATTTAAGACCTCGTCTACAACTGCCGCTGCAGACGCGGAATCAAGCGTTATGTTAATAAAGCCAGGGCCTGCAACTTCTACGAGCGAAATACCTTCTGCTTCTTGCAAACGCTCGGCAAAAAGTTCAGCTAAATCGTGAGGCTTCATACCAGCTTTTTTAGCGAGCTGCATAGCAACGTTCGTTGCCCAATCGCCGTGCGCGCGATCTTTTGGCCTCATAACTGCAAGTTTTTCGGCAGCAGGAATCAAATCTTCTGTTAGATTGCCAGCTTTACCACTTGCTACTAAATCTTTAGCAATTTTTTCGATTAATTCACTTAAGCTTTCTGGATTCATGGTTTACAGTCTAGCGTTACCGCGCGATGCTTAGTTATTAAATACAAAAAAGCGCTGGGGTCGAAGGTTGACTTCCAGCGCTTTTGTTTTGCGATTAACTATTTGCAATTACTGGCAATTACTTCTTTTTTGCAGGAGCTTCACCGAGTTCGCTTTGAGCAACAGAAACGTTTACATTAGCTGCATCAGATTCCGCAGATTCAGATTCAGAATCAGAATCAGAAGAATCTCCAGCATCCGCAGCCTTAACAGCGTTAAGCTTTACTTCTCCAGTAACGCGTCCCGCTTCCGCAACGTCTCCCAAAGTCTCCTCAACAGCCTTATAAGCGTTTTGCGCTACATTCAAAGTAACTTGCAAAATAGGAGTCTTCATAGAAACTTTTGCCTCAGACTTAATCTTGCGCAAAGTAGCCAAAGCCTCGCCCGCGTAAGCCAAAGTGTCTGCAGAAACACCGTTTGCAGCAGCCTCATACGCCTTAGCGCATGGCCAGCTTGCGCGATGCACAGAACCTTCGCCATCATGCATCCAGCTCCACACTTCTTCCGTAGCGTAAGGCAAGTAAGGAGCAAGCAAGCGAGCCAAAGCGTCGAGTGCAAGACCAAGAGTTGTGCGAGCAGACTTTACAGCAGATTCACTTGGAGTGCGTCCAGTGGATTCCGCAGTTCCATAAGCACGATTCTTTGCAAGCTCAATGTAATCGTCGCAGAATTCCCAGAAGAAGGTTTCGATTGCTTCCAAAGCCTTAGAATGCTCATAAGATTCAAGCGCATCAGTTGCTGTACGAATAACGGATGCAAGCTTTGCCATAACAGAGCGATCCAAAACTTCCGTAACATCTGCAAAATCCCAATCCGCGCTGGCAGACTCAAGAACCTGATGTTCCTCATCTTCGCGACCAATCGCGAGCGCAAACTTAGTAGCGTTCAAAAGCTTAATCGCAAGGCGACGGCCAATCTTCATCTGACCTTCGTCGTAAGTTGCATCCAAACCAAGCTTTGCAGAAGTTGCCCAGTAACGCACAGCATCCGCACCAAACTCTTCGATTGGCTTATTTGGCACAACAACGTTGCCCTTAGATTTAGACATCTTCTTGTGGTCTGGGTCTAGAATCCAGCCAGAAAGCGCAGCATGCTTCCAAGGCAAGCAGCCGTTTTCAAGATGCGCGCGATCAACCGTACTAAACAGCCAAGTACGAATAATATCCTGGCCTTGTGGACGCAAATCCATTGGGAAAGTAGCCTTAAACAAAGCTTGATTTTCCTCACCTGGCTCTTCCCAACGAGTCACAATTTGTGGAGTTAAGGAAGATGTAGCCCAAGTATCCATAATGTCTTGCTCAGCAGTAAAGCCGTTTGGCTGATCTCGCTGAGATTCGTCGAATCCTTCTGGCACGTCAATAGTTGGGTCGATTGGCAAACGGTCTTCGCTAGGAGTCAAAGGATGCGCGTAATCCACTTCCCCATTTTCGTTTACTGGATACCAAAGTGGGAATGGTACACCAAAGAAGCGTTGGCGAGAAATAAGCCAGTCGCCATTCAAGCCATGAACCCAATTCTCGTAGCGCACGCGCATAAAGTCTGGGTGGAAGTTAAGCTCCTTGCCGCGCTCAATAAGCTCAGCGTTCAACTTTTCGTCCGTGCCGCCGTTCTTTAAGTACCATTGACGAGAAGTGACGATTTCCAAAGGTTTATCGCCCTTTTCGTAGAAATTCGTCATACGCTTTGTTGGCTTTGGATCGCCTTCCATATCTCCAGCTGCTTGCAAAGCTTCAACAACTTCCTTGCGAGCAGAGAACGTGGTTTTGCCGGCAATTTTCTCGAACATTTCGCGACCGGATTCATCCGTAATCCAATCAGGAGTAGTCATTACAATGCGGCCGTTTCGCTGAATGATTGGTCGAGTTGGCAAACTCAAATCGCGCCACCACTCAACGTCTGTTACATCACCAAAAGTGCAGCACATTGCAATGCCAGCACCCTTGTCCATTTGAGCTGCAGGATGCGCCAAAATCGGCACTTTCACCTTAAACAGCGGCGAGTAAACTTCTTTGCCAAAGTACTTCTTGTAACGCTCATCGTCTGGGTGTGCAATCAAAGACGTGCAAGCAGCAAGCAATTCTGGGCGCGTAGTCTCAATATAAATTGGCGTACCATCTTCAAAGCGGAAAGCAATCTTATGATAGAAACCAGGGTATTCGCGCGCTTCAAGCTCTGCCTGGGCAACTGCAGTCTGGAATGTAACATCCCACAAGCCTGGAGCATCCTTTTGGTAGGCTTCTCCGCGAGCAAGATTGCGCAAGAATGCTTTTTGCGCAACTCTGCGAGGCTGCTCGCCAATCGTGTGATAAGTTTGCGACCAGTCTACAGAAAGACCGAGCCTGCGCCACAATGCTTCAAAAAGCTTCTCATCTTGAGAAGTCAAGCGCTCGCAAAGCTCAATAAAGTTTTGCCTGCTTACAGGAACCTGATCTTTTGCCTCAATTTTCTTGCCTTCTGTGCCTTCAAATGGAGGCTTAAAATCAGAATCATATTTAAGCGAAGTATCTACGCGCACGCCGTAATAGTTTTGCACGCGGCGCTCTGTTGGCAAGCCGTTATCGTCCCAACCCATTGGGTAGAACACGTCAAAGCCTTGCATGCGCTTATATCGCGCAATCACATCCGTATGCGTGTAAGAAAATACGTGACCAACGTGCAAGTGGCCACTAACTGTTGGAGGCGGCGTATCGATTGAATACACGGCCTTACGGTCGCGAGAATTGTGGAATTCGTAAGTCTTAGCTTCATCCCAATTACTACGCCATTTGTCTTCAAGACCATCAACACCAACCTTATTAGGCAATGGTGTTAAATGTGCGTGTTTTACTGTGTTATCCTGTTCACTCATGAACTGAATATTAGAAACTCACTGAGACATCGCACTATAACAGAGCACTAAGAACTCACTAAGCCAGCACTATTTAACAGTCACATCATGCAAAGGAAGCAGCTGATCGGTCATGTTAGTAGGGTATCCACTAACATTATTCTTTGCAACAACAACGCTATTCCTTGCGTACAACCATCCCGAAACCGCGTAATCGCACAATTCTTTAGCGTACTTTTTAATGTTTTCTTCGTACTCTTGCGGACTTGTAGACTTCATTGCGTCTGCAAAATACTTTTGCGAAGCGTGATCTTGGAACAAGTAGTTAGACTTAGTGTCTGCATACATTCCAGAATCCAAAGTGTGATTAGTCCAAGTAAGAGCTAAGTCGTATTTGCCTTCGCGTATTCGCTGATCGATTACACTTTGGTCTAATTCTTCTAGTTTTACTGGGAATCCACCTGCATAGCTTAAGTTTTTTGCCATTTGATCGCAAACACTAGCCATTCCAGTTGGAACAAGCATTGTGATTCCGCGCAAATATCCTGCAACAAAGTAGTGGTACATACCGTAAGCTTTTTGAACGTCGTGAGGATACGTATTACTAAAATCTTCATACCCAGGAGACATAGGGTCGATTGGGCCACCAACAAGCTGGCCTCCAAAAGGATCGGAAGCAAGGATAACATTTGGCTCAATCACGTGTCTTGCAGCTCTACGAATTTGCTGATCGCAGAACATAGATGACATTCCCGTGTTAAAAGCAAACATTCTTAATCTTGTGCTTTTTCCCTTTACCAGCTTAGTGTTTGGCATTGTAGCCATTCGCTTGTTTTCATTTCCGTCTAATGGAATTGCCATTTGCACGCTGCCATCTTTAACAGCGTTTGCTAAAGACGTGTCATCGTTAAAATACTTAAGCGTTATGCTTTGGCATCCAGCTTGTCCCGCCCAATAATTGTTGTTTCTAGCAAGAACGAGATCCCCACCCTTGTTATATCCCTTTACTGTAAACGGGCCCGTTCCAATAGCGTCGGAAGCGTAGTTAACAAAAATGTTTGTGTTGTAAACAATTCCAGCTCTTCCAGCTAATCGCCTTGGCAAAAGTGGGTCTGGAGTTTTAAGAGTTATGTTTAGAACGCTAGGCCCAGAGTTAGAAACGCTTGTTATGTTTGTTAGCTTTTCGTAGCCAGGATAATTCTTTGTAATGCCTTGCTGAAGCGATTTAAGAACGGAACTTGAGTCCATTGGGTCTCCGTTAGCAAACTTAATTCCGCTGCGGAGCCTAAATTTATAATTCAATCCATCGTTCGAAACGCTCCAAGATTGCGCAAGCCCTGGGTGTAAAACATTGTTTTCGTCTCGTTTTACAAGTGTTTCGTAAACGTTCTCCAAAAGTGCCTGTTGTAAGGAATCACTATCGTCTGTTCTAATATCTAGCGAAGCTGGAGCCGTGCGTAATCCTATTGTTAAAGTTGAACTTGTCGCTGGAAAGATGTTTGTAGGTATTAAAGATCTTCCGCCTATAAACCGCCATCCGCCCCAAATTATTGCAGATAGAATGCCGATTAAAACAATAAATACAACCCATGGTTTAGCGCTTCGTCTAGTTCTATGCGCATATCTTGCACTACGCACATGCGAAGCAGATGAGTATCTTTCAAATTCAGGCATGATTAAAAGTTTATATCACCGTTTGAATTTGATTGCCGAATTTATACACAAAATAGTCTAAAAATATCCTAAAAATATTCTAAAAAATTTACTAGACGCCATTAATCTTGTGCAAATTTATTTTCTACAATCTAACAGAAGGGCATAAAAACCTAAGAGGACAATCGCCACAGCGCGGGTTTCTAGCAGTGCAAAACATTCTTCCGTGCAAAATAAGACGATGCGAAAGATTCGTCCATTCTTCTGGCGCAAAACAAGCTGTGACTTCTCGCTCGATTTTCGCTGCATCTTTAGCCTTAGCGCTAGAGTCACTCACCCAGCCAAGTCTTGACGTAACGCGCATAACATGCGTATCTACTGGAAATCCTGGAATATTAAAAGCGTTTCCTAAAACAACGTTTGCTGTTTTTCTTCCTACGCCTGGCAACTTTGTAAGATCTGCCATATTATTTGGAACAACGCCATTAAAATCTTTAACAAGTTTTTGCGAAAGCTCAATAATATGTTGCGATTTTACTCTATAAAAGCCAAGCGAATGAATTATTTCTTGCACGTTGCATATTTGCGCTTTTGCTAAATCAACTGGCGTTGGGTATGCCTTAAAAAGCTTACGCGTAACAAGATTTACGCGCTTATCTGTTGTTTGCGCGCTAAGAACAGTTGCGATTAAAAGCTCAAATGGGTTCGTAAAATTTAGCGCACATTTTGGATTTGGGATTTCTTCGCATAAAATCCTGTATTCTTCGCGCATTTTGTTTTTATTTATCACATTTACCGCATTGATTTTATTTGTGTTATCTATTGTGTTATTTATTTTATTCGTGTTATTTGTAGCCAATATAAGCCTAGTCTAAATCGTTGGAAACGCTTGAATCCTCGTCACGCGAATCGCCAGAATCCTCGCGATTAGCGTTTTGTGCATAATCGTCATTTTCAACTTCGTCAACTTGAGCTTCTAATGGGTCGAAACGATATCCAACGTTTCTAACTGTTACAATAACATGCTCATATTCAACGCCCAACTTTGCGCGAAGCCTACGAATATGAACGTCTACAGTTCGCGTTCCGCCATAGTAATCGTAGCCCCAAACCTCTTGAAGCAAATGTGCACGCGTAAAAACTCTACGAGGATGCTGAACAAAATACTTAAGCAGCTCAAATTCTTTATACGCTAAATCGATAGGCTTTCCGTGCAAGCTAACTGTGTAACTTTGCGTATCTACAACTAAGTCTCCAGAGCACATTTGACCGTTGCTGTTAACTTCAACGCTTGTGGAATCGGCAACAGTAGAGCCATGAGCAGAATCTGCAGATACAACTTTTTTAGCAGCTAAGCGCAATCTTCCTTCTACTTCTGCAGGAGAAGCGGTTGTTAACATAACGTCGTTAACGCCCCAAGATGGGTTTACAACTGTAAAACCGCCCTCTGTAAGAATTAGAATAATAGACATTGTTAAATTAGACGCGCGCACAAGAGAACACAGCGATTTTGCTAAAGATAAATCTTCTCTAGCATCAACAAGAAGAATTGTATCTTCGGGCATTTTAAGCATGCTAGAAGGTTCCATTGGCACTACGCGCACGCGATGCGAAAGAAGCGTTAACGATGGCAAAACTTTTGCAGGCGCGGCACAAGAGGTCATCAATGTAATATCCGTCATATTGACACCTCCATAGCGCATAGAATTGAATTAAAATTCAAAATCAAGCTGTTATAAAAAAGAATTGTAATCCATGCTTAAGAAGAATCAAAAAGCGCAAGTGTACGCTTGCATATAAAATGATGTAAATACATGATTAACAAATTAAATACACGGATTGAATACACAGATTGAATACTGCGTAAACGCGATAGGAGCGTACAATGAGCAACACTATTCAGCGCAACAAAATGTATGATCACATTACGATTGTTGTAACTCAATTTGTTGCTATAGTTCTTTTAGCATCTGCTGCAATGCTTCCATTTGCAACAACAAAAGCAGTTTTAACGGTTTGCATTCTTATTCTTCTTGCTTTAATAACTTTTTGGCCACTCAAAGGCTCCACAGCCGATAAAGCTATTCCTTTTCTTGCATCAGTAGCGTCTATGTGGTGCGCAACGTTGGCCTTAAAAGGATGGCTGCCAAGCAGCGTGATTGATGGCGAATCAGAAGTTAGTATTCACAAATTTGTTGCTGCTATTAGACCATACGAGCGATGGGCAGTAAACTTTGCGCTAATTCTTGTTGCAGCAACATTTGTTAGCTTTGCTAGACAAATGTTTAGAGAAGATAGGTCTAATCTTGTACGAAACCTATCTCATTGCCTTACTGCAAGTATTGCATGCGCAGCCTTGCCTGGATGGCTTTTCTTGCCGTCAATTATTAAATTCACTTTTTCTGTGCGCGTATTGGAACTTGGCGTGTTAGTGGCAATTCTTGGATTGTTTGTTGTGATTGTTTTGGCTGGCCTTTCTCACCTTTGGATTAAAGACGCGCAATACAATGCTGGAACAGTTTTTCCGCAAATTGGAACAGCTTTGATTCCAATTATGATGTGCGGAATGGTTGTTTACGGAGCTGGATTGGCAATGTTGCTTGTAGCATAAGCGATTAAAGTTAATGCTGGTTGTTTCACGCGTTGTTTCACGCAATATGTTTTATAGATAGCAATGTTTTATAGATAGCAATTACTTATTAAGATATTAAAGATATTAAAAAGTGTCTAACACATAAAATGCGTTAGACACTAATAGATACGTTGTTAAAACGTTCGGAAGCTTTGCGACTAATCGCAAGAACTACTTTTCGCTTTCTTCCAAACGCTTGCGAGCTGCAACGATTTCCTTCTCTGCTTGCTCAACTCCAGCCCAGAAGTCTCCAGGAAGAACTTCCTTGCCTGGCTCCAAAGCCTTGTATTGCTCAAAGAAGTGCTTGATTTCTGCCTTGTGATACTCGTTAACGTCATCAATATCTTTAATATCGTCAAAGCGAACATCTGCTGGCACGCACAAAACCTTGTCATCTCCGCCAGCTTCGTCAACCATGTGGTACAAACCAACAGCGCGGCATTCAACAACGCAACCAGGGAATACGGAATTTGGAATCATAACAAGAGCGTCAAGCGGATCGCCATCTTCGCCCAAAGTGCCATCAATGTAGCCGTAATCATCTGGATAGCCCATTGCAGTGAATAGAGTACGATCCAAAAATACGCGACCAGTTTCGTGATCAACTTCGTACTTATTCTTAGAGCCGCGTGGAATCTCTACCACAACGTTAAATGTTTCTGCCATTTTTACTCCTTAACGTAAAACTTAATGCTTAAGTACATTAGTACGTTTAAGCATTTGTTTATCAATCTAACGTTTGTACATCTAACTTAGACTGTTCAATCTAACTTTAGCGCGCAGCAAAGAGTATATAAAACACTACGCGCACGATAGCAATTCAGAACCAGTTAGATATACAGACTATATGCGGAATATATGCGAGACATATTTGTGTAATATATTTGCGACATGTGAAAAATAGTGCGCAATACGCTTTACGATATATGCACAAGCAAATCGAAGCAAAGCGCAATAATGCGCGATTTAGATAAACACAGAAAAATGGCGACTAACCAATGAGAAAAACACAAAGAAAAATATGAAAAATATTAATAAAAAATATTAATAAAAACAGTAAAACATTTGAAAAATATTTTAGCTCACATTAAAAAAACTCTCGTTAATTACGCAAAAATATGCTAAAAATCAAGGAAAACCTAAGACACGCTATAGGCGTCTTTAGTGTCTTAATACATAGATAATATGACTACGTTTTGGCGCGATACTAATGGGAAAAATCGAACATAAACACTTGTAAAACTGAATACAAAACTGAATACAAAAACACAACAAACACAACAAACACGTATTAAGTTGTAGGCAAGATGACAGAATTGAACAACGCAACAAACGCTGCAAACAAACGCAACGCTGCAATAGACGGCATGCGCGCGATCGCAATTATTGGAATTGTAGCGTTCCACTTGCGTCCAATTGTATTCAACGGCGGCTTTTTAGGCGTAACAATGTTTCTTGTTATGGCAGGATACTTTAGCACCGTATCTTTGCTAAAAATGTTCAGCGAGAATAACAATAAAAATTCGCATTTAGATGGCAACCAAGAAAGCCAGAAGAAAAAATCAAAACTTATTGCCTACTTTAAGTACTTGCTTAAACGCATAAAACGAATATGGCCTTCTACGCTGGGCATTATTGCACTAAGCGCACCACTTATGTGGCTGTTTTCGCCAAGCCTTTTAACAAAGTTGCAATCAGATGCTCTAAGCGGAGCAACATTTAGCAGCAACATGGCGTATGTTTTGCGAAAAGTCTCGTATTTTGAGCAATCGGGGCTGCCTTCTCCTATTAAGCATTTGTGGTACTTAGGCCTTATTATGCAAATGTTTATTTGCTGGCCTATTATTCTATGCGCAATTCTTAAAATAGTTAAATCAAAGTTCGTGCGAATGCTTGTTACAGCAACGCTTGCGATTGTGTCTGCGCTTACAAACATTGCAATAACAATTCTTTATGGAGAAGGGCAAACCATTGCACGCGTGTACTACGCTTTAGATACACGCGCATGTGAATTCTTAATCGGCGCGATTCTAGCAATGTATTGCACGTGGTTTAGTGGAAAATCTGCTATAAAAATCATCTCAGACGCGTGCCGCTACATTGTTGGAAGCAAAAGCGAAAAAGAACAAATTGAAAACCAAGAAAACGATTCGCAAAATGGCAAAAACAAAGGCAGACAGCCAATTTTAGAATCCATTGTAGGATTTGCTGCACTAGCATTTATTTTATTCTGCTTTATTAAACAAGACGGACTAAAAACGTGGATTGTGTACGGCGGTTATGCACTTTTTGCAATAGTTTGCGCAATTTTAATGCACGCTTGCATGCTAAAAAACAACATTTGCGCAAAGATACTTGGCACTAGCGTGTTAAGCTACTTAGGCAAGAGATCTTTTGTGATTTATCTTGTTCATTTTCCTATACTCGAAGTCTTAAATCCTGCAACTAGAACAACGCATATAACGCTATTTG
Organism: Gardnerella sp. c17Ua_118; assembly: GCF_055804255.1. Lineage (NCBI taxonomy): Bacteria > Bacillati > Actinomycetota > Actinomycetes > Bifidobacteriales > Bifidobacteriaceae > Gardnerella > Gardnerella sp. c17Ua_118. Next base: position 1,334,495 of record NZ_JANUYT010000001.1, on the reverse strand, counting down.
AGCAGATTTTGCAATGCGTGATTGTTGTTGCTGCAGGTGAAGTATTTTACAGAATTTTTGAAATGCCATTTGCAAGTAAATATATGACTTTTAGTGTTAACACAAAATCAGAGAATGCAAAAGATAATTCGATGGATGATTCAAAAGATAATCCTATAGATGATTCTATAGATGAAAATAAAAACCTTGATCTTTCTAGCGATACTTTAAGCGTTAAAAGCAAAAACATTCGACTTCCATTTGTTCTACGAAGAGTTGCAACTACTGTGTGCGCAATAGCGTGCATAGTACTAATTGCTGCGCCATTAAACTGGAACAGCATTGCGCAGGCGCGAGCAATACAATTAAGACCAGAACTAACGAGTCAAGAACAAAACAATAAAACTCATTCGCAAAATGGCAAGCAAAAGCCAGAGTCAGGCCAAAGCTCAAAGTCAAACAATAACTCAAACAACAAGACAAACACAAAGTCAAACAACAAATCAAATCAAAATCAAAAAAGAAAAGTGGGCGGAAAGCGCCAAAATATAACAAAACAAACGCTTCCAACAAAGCCAAGCGCGCATAGAGTTCTAAACCCAATCGCAGAAAAAGTGCCAGCAAACATAAACACAAAACCTTGGAAAATTGACTCAAAACAAGACGTTTGCACGGCAGACATAACAATGGTTGGAGACTCCGTAACCGAAGGCGCAAAACCGTACCTTATAAAAGCTCTACCAAACGCTTGGATTGACGGAAAAGTTAGCAGGCAGATTTTCCACGGAGCCGAAGACTACCAAAAAGACATAGCCGAAAAACACCCTGGAAGCGTTGTAATCTACGAACTTGGAACCAACGGGCCGCCTAGAGACGAGTCAGTTTTACAAAACATGGTGAATATTACTGGCGGAAAGCCCGTGTACTTTGTAACAACTCGCGTGCCTCAACCTTGGCAAGACGAGACGAACGCAAAATTGCGCGCATTTGCATCAAAGCGCAAGAACGTTGGAATCATTGACTGGAATGGCACGAGCGCAGGCCATAGCGAGTTTCTAACAGACGACGGAATACACTTAACGCCTATTGGCGGGCCACAATACGCACGAATGATACGACTAGCCGTGTGCGGCGGATGACTTGCGCATAGCAAAACAAACCGCCCAAATCACGTCAAAATATTACGATGGTACATATGAGTGAGTTAATAACCCCATTTTCCCAAAGCAATAAGGGCGATTCGATTGCAGAATGGAAGAATCCTCTGCGAGACCCGCGCGACTTGCGACTAGCCAAAATCGCAGGCCCGTGCAGCCTTGTTATATTTGGAATCACGGGCGATTTAGCTAGAAAAAAGCTAATGCCAGCCGTATACGATTTAGCAAATCGCGGACTTTTGCCACCTGGCTTTGGCCTTACGGGATTCGCCAGACGCGACTGGACAGATGAGCATTTTGTAAACTTTGTGCGAGAAAATATTCAACAACATTGCCGCACGCCATTTTGCGAATCCACTTGGATTAATCTTGCAAAAGGCATACGGTTTGTTCGCGGAACATTCGACGACGCAAGCGCTTTCGAGCGATTAAGCAAAACCGTAAGCGAGTTAGACAGAGATCGCGGAACTCGCGGAAATCACGCGTTCTACATGTCTGTTCCACCATCCAGCTTCCCTGTTGTAGCACAACAATTGGCTGCATCTGGGCTTTCGCACTCCTCCGAAAACGCATGGAGACGAGTGATAATCGAAAAACCTTTTGGTCACGATTTAGCAAGCGCACAAGAGCTGGATCGCGTAGTTTCCGAGGTTTTTGACCCTAATTCCGTGTTCCGCATAGACCACTATTTAGGCAAAGAAACTGTGCAAAATCTGCTTGCTTTGCGCTTTGCAAACGCAATGTACGAGCCAATTTGGAATGCTAATTATGTTGACCACGTACAAATCACTATGGCAGAAGATATTGGCATAGGTGGCAGAGCTGGATATTACGATGGCATTGGCGCTGCTCGAGATGTTATTCAAAACCACTTGTTGCAACTAATGGCACTCACTGCTATGGAAGAGCCTGTAAGCTTTAGCGCTGGCGATTTAACAGCAGAAAAAACTAAGGTCTTGTCGGCTATACGATTGCCTAAAGATTTAGCTGCAAACACTGCAAGAGGCCAATACGCAGAAGGCTGGCAGGGGTCATATAAGGCTATTGGATATTTGCAAGAACAAGGAATTAGCCCAGATAGCACTACAGAAACATACGCTGCTGTGCGATTAGACGTAGACACTCGCCGATGGGCTGGAGTGCCATTCTACTTGCGAACTGGCAAACGCTTAGGTAAGCGAGTTACAGAGATTGCTGTGATTTTTAAGCGCGCCCCACACTTGCCTTTTGAGACTACTGCTGTGCGCGAACTTGGAAACAATGCTATTGTGATTCGCGTTCAGCCAGACGAAGGCGTAACAATGCGATTTGGCGCAAAAGTGCCAGGCGGAACGTCTATGGAAGTTCGCGATGTTTCTATGGACTTTAGCTATGGAAGGTCTTTTACAGAAAACTCTCCAGAAGCATACGAACGCCTTATTTTAGACGTTTTACTTGGCGAGCCGCCACTCTTCCCAACAACGCAAGAAGTTGATTTAAGTTGGAAGATTTTGGATCCGATTGAAGATTTTTGGGCTTCGCTTAACACGCGTCCGCAACCATACCGTGCTGGAACTTGGGGACCAGCGGAAGCTGACGCTATGCTTGCTCGTAATAATCGCCATTGGAGGCTGCCATGATTATTAATCTTCCTAACACAAACACATCTAAAATATCTGCAAAAATCGACGAGCTTCACGAAGAACGAGGCGAATCCGCAAGTGGCCGCGTGCTCACTCTTCTTATTGACACCACTCTTAAAGAGCTTGAAAACGCACTGGGCGCAGCAAATGCAGCTAGTCGCGAGCATCCTTGCAGAGTTATTGCGATTGTTCGCGATTGGCAAAGCGCTAATCCAAGTTTGCATAATCAAAATCAAGAAGATCAAAATCAAGAAGAAGAAACGCCAAACTTAGACGCTCAAGTGCGATTTGGAGCAGATGCTGGCGCAGGCGAAATCATTATTCTCTATCCACATAATGACCTTGTTCGCCACCCAGATACGCTTGTTATTCCTCTGCTTGTTCCAGACGCGCCGATTGTTGCATGGTGGCCTACAAACGCACCCGAAAATCCTGCTAACGACTTGCTTGGAGCTATGGCAAGCAGCAGAATTACAGACGCTCAACGGGCCAGCAACACTCTTGAAACTGTACAAAATCTGCGCAAAAATTGGTCCTCTAAAGACGTGGATCTTTCTTGGACGCGCATTACGTCTTGGCGCGCAATGCTGGCTTCTATGCTTGATCAGCCGCCGCACTTACCGATTCTTAGCGTTAAAGTTAGCGGCCCTAAGCATTACGTTCCGTTGCATTTGCTTGCGCAATGGCTAAAAATCTCACTTAATGTTCCTGTAGAAATTGTTGAAGATTCAAGCTCGCATGCAATTACAGAAGTAAGTCTTAAGAGGCAAGATGGCGAGCTTTCTTTAACGCGACCTTCTGGCAGTAGTCAAGCAATAATAAGTCTTCCTGGGCAAGCTTCTCAGCCGATTTCTATGCCGATTCGTTCTTTGCAAGACTGCTTAAGTGAAGAATTACGCAGAATTGACCCAGACGAGATTTATGCGCAGCTTATTCACGCAAATTGTTGCACAATGCAGAGTAACGAACTTGCAAGATAACGAACTCTAATACAACAAGTAAAAATAATAAAAGGATTCATTATGGCTAAAGATTTTAGATTTGCGCATAACGCAACAGTGTACGGCTACGACAATCAAGATATTTTAGCTGCTGTTGCTGCGCAAAAACTTGTGACTTTGATTATGCAATGGCAAAACAATGTTGAAAATCTTAATAAGCCATTCCATCTTTTGCTAACAGGTGGAACAGATTCGATTCGCATGTTTCAAATGTTAGCTAGCAACCCATTGCTTCCAGCAATCGACTGGTCTAATGTGCATATTTGGTGGGCAGATGAGCGTTTTGTAGCTTATAACAGCGAAGATCGTAATGCACGCAAGGCTCGCGAGTTGCTTCTTAACATACTTAGCGATCACAAAGTTTTGCAGGAGTCTCATATTCACGAAATGCCTGCAGATGAGCGTAATGCGGAGGAAATTGCAAAAGCCAGCGACGCTGAAAATGACGCTATTTTAGACGCTGCTGCACGCGAATACGAAGAAGAAATTATAGGCTTACTTGGCAAAGAGCCAGTGTTTGATTTGGCGATTCTTGGCATGGGACCAGACGCGCATATAGCTTCACTTTTCCCAGGATTGCCGCAAATTCATAATCGCGATCGCATAGTTTTAGGCGTGAATCACTCCCCTAAGCAGCCGCCAATGCGATTAACGCTTAGCGTTCCCGTGCTGGCTCATAGCCGCCGCACTTGGTTCTTAACTGCTGGCGAGCAAAAAGGAAAAGCTTTAATGAACGCGCTTTCTGGCAACAATAACCCAGATTATCCTGCGTCTTTTGCTAACGGAACTGAAGAAATCGCATGGCTAACTACTGCCGAAACTTTGCGCGCTGCAATCCAATAATATGCATAATATTCAATCAACTAAAAATTGAATAAACATAGCCTAGATGTCGCATTTGCGAAAATATGGCTTTCAAAACATAGCGCATTTGGGAAAAACAGCCCCTAAAAACATAGCGCATTTGGGAAAATCTGCTTGACAAAACATGGCGCATTTGGGAAAATCTTTATAAAACCATTGAAATATCAAGGAAAACTACACTCTGCAACAATTGAACAAATCAAGCACAAATTTATATTCCAAGAAAGAGCGCAAAACCCACATGTTTGATAGAAAGATATACAAAGAAATGCTGAAATGGAAGCATGAATATGCACCAAATTATGCGCTTTTTCTTAAGGGAGCAAGACGAGTCGGTAAAACAACGTTAGCAGAAAAGCTTGGAAAAGAAGAATACAAGTCTTATATTCTGATTCGTTTCGATCAAACCGAAGAAGATATTAAGCAGCTTTTTATAAACAGTCTAAGAGATTTAGATACTCTATTTAACACGATACAGTTAGCTTACAATACCAGACTTTATAAGCGAGAATCTCTTATAATACTTGATGAAATACAATTATTCCCACAAGCACGGCAAGCAATAAAAACTCTACTTGAAGATGGTCGTTACGATTACATTGAAACAGGATCGCTTGCTTCTATTACAAAGAAAAGCAAGGATATTCTCATACCTTCAGAAGAGTACACATTAGAAGTACTGCCACTTGATTATGAAGAATACTTATCAGCGAACGATAACGACCTGATTTTCCCTACTATTAAAGGTCACTTTGAATCACTCAAACCTATGGGCAGTATGCACCAGAGCATAATGAAATCTTTCAGAGAATACATGCTGGTTGGTGGAATGCCACAAGCTGTTCAAGCATACGTTGATACAAAAGATTTTGCGAAGGTTGATTTTGCTAAACAGCAAATAATCAATCTTTATAAGCAAGATATGCAAGATCAGGAAGAAGAGAACCCTACTTACGTAACTAATTTTTTCGATAGAGTTCCTGCAGAGCTTTCCAAACACGACAAGCGTTACGTGCTATCCCACGTAGATTCCAACGCGCGTATTAAAGAATATAGGGATCCAATACGTTGGCTAGAAGAAGCAATGATAATAAATATTGCAAACAGCGTTGAAGACCCAAGTGTAGCTTTGAATCTATCTACTATCAACCCTTCCTTCAAATGCTACATGATGGATACAGGACTGTTAACTTCATTAGCATACAAAGATAGACCTTACTTAGAAAATGAACTTTATAAGGCAATTCTGCTAGACAAACTACATGTTAATGAAGGAATGATAATAGAAAATATTGTCTCACAGTGTCTAAAAGCAAATGGACACAACGCGTATTTTTACAAAAAAACAAGTATCGATACCAAAAAGACAGTAATGGAAATAGATTTTCTCTTGCGCAAAAGCAACAAGATTATTCCAGTAGAAGTGAAATCTGGTAGTAGTAAAAGTGTGAAGTCAATAACAAACTTTATGGAAGCTTTTAGTAAAACCAGCAGCGAAGGAATCGTGCTTCACCATGGAGAAATTAAGCGCGAAGGTAAACTGCTTTACTTACCGTACTACATGGCTTCTGTGTTGTAAAAACAAGGCGTCGCATGCAAAACCTATACATGCGACGCTTACGCAAGAATTATTTTTATATTATATTAGTTTTAATCTTGCTTTACTTCTGGGCGATTAGGCTCTGCCCACAAAGTGTGGAATACGCCTGGCTCGTCAATGCGCCCGTATGTGTGCGCGCCGAAGAAATCGCGCTGAGCTTGAATGAGTGATGCTGGCAAACGCTTAGAACGCAAGGCATCGTAGTATGCAAGCAAGCTAGAGAATGCTGGAACAGGCACGCCATGCTCAACTGCACGCGCAATAACACGTCGCCAAGCAGCTTGCGACTTTTCAATAGCATCCTTAAAGTACGGCGCAAAAAGCAAGGAAACACTTGCCTGCCCAGATTCAAAAGCCTCGGAAACGCGGTTCAAAAACTGAGCACGAATAATGCATCCGCCGCGCCAAATGCGAGCAACAGCAGCCTGGTCAATCTTCCAATCATGCTCAATTGCAGCAGCAGCAATCTCGTCAAAGCCTTGCGCATAAGAAACAATCTTAGAAGCGTACAAAGCTTGGCGAATATCCTCAATAAATGCCTTACGCTCAGAATCGTTCAAATCAAAATGCATATCTGGGCCAGTCAATCCCTGGTTTTCTGCAGCTTCACGCAAAACAACTTGGCTTGAAAGTCCGCGAGCGAACACAGCTTCTGCAATACCCGTTACAGGGATTCCAAGCGAAAGCGCAGATTGCACAGTCCAAGTACCCGTGCCCTTCATTCCAGCGTGATCCACCATCATCTCAACCAAAGGCTTACCAGTCTTAGCGTCTTTCTGGCGAAGCACATCCGCAGTAATCTCAATCAAATAAGAATCAAGCTCGCCCTTGTTCCACTCGCTAAACACATCTGCAATGTCTTCGGACTTCATGCCCAAACCGCGAAGCATTAAATCGTAGCTTTCGGCAATAAGTTGCATATCGGAGTACTCAATGCCGTTGTGAACCATTTTTACAAAGTGACCAGCACCATCGGTGCCAATATGCGTTACGCAAGGCTCGCCTTCTGCAACAGCCGCAATCGACTTTAAGATAGGGCCGAGCGTCTTCCAAGATTCCTCCGTTCCACCAGGCATCATCGAAGGGCCGCGCAAAGCACCTTCTTCTCCGCCAGAAACACCACAACCAACGTAGTGAAGACCGCGCGCGCGAATGTTTTTCTCTCGGCGAATCGTGTCTTCAAAGTAGGAGTTTCCGCCGTCAACGATAATATCTCCTGGCTCCATAGCATTTGCAAGCTCTTCAATAACAGCGTCTGTAGGGGCACCAGCTTTTACCATAATAATTGCTGTGCGCGGACGCTTAAGCGAAGCCACAAACTCTTCAACGGTTTTTGCAGGCACAAAATCGCCTTCGCTGCCGTGCTGATTCATCAACGTTTCTGTGCGCGAATAATGACGATTATAAACAGCAACTGTATTGCCGTGATGCGCAAGATTTCGCGCCAAATTCGATCCCATAGCTGCCAAGCCAACAACACCAATATTTGCTCTAGCTTGAGTTTCCGCCATTTTGCACCTCTATCTTTTAATATTTATAACAGTAATATTTATAACCGTTTTATTATTTTATGATTGTTTTATCTTTAACACTTAACCAATCAAAACACACTTTTTTAAGTTTATCGTTTTATATGCACAAGCGTTTTTGTTGCGCTCACACGTAAATTTTGCACTATCGCAATAGTGGCAATTTTGTGATAAAGATTACATTTTTACTTTTATTCATCGCTATTTAGAAAGCATAAATACCGCTTAAATCTTATAGACACGCGTGCTGGCTCAAATTTGGAGACACTAGATATAGGGATTATCTATACAACACGCCACTACAAATAGTGTTAAGTGGTAGTAGACTGTTAAATCGTGCCAAAAAGCACGAAATTAAATAATCATAAAGCAAAAACTTAAACACCACATAACGAAGGGAGACGAACCGTGACTATTACAGTTTTCACCAAGCCACATTGCCCACAGTGCGATGCCACAAAGCGTCAATTCACTAAGCTAGGCGTGAATTTTGAAACAGTAGACTTAACTCAAAGCCCTTCTACTTTAGACCAGTTGCGCGCTGCAGGATATCGCCAAGCGCCAGTGGTGATTACTCCAAACTCATCTTGGAGCGGATATCGTCCAGATTTGATTGCACAAATCGCAAGTCAATTAGAAAACAACAATCAAAACGATTAAAGCAGTCAAAAATCAACAATCAAAATATGCAAAGCAGTCAAAATAATCAAAGCAATTAAGAAGCATAAAAATGTGTGATCAAGAAAATATGTCACAACCAAGCGAGCCAGAAGCGCGCGCACAAGGCGAATCAATCGGAGCTGTAGTCTATTTTTCTTCCGTCTCCGAAAATACACTACGATTCGTAAAAAATTGCGATTTTCCAAGCAACAATGTGAACGTGTATCGCATACCGCTTCGACCAAAAGAGCCAGAATTGCACGTGCGCGAACCATACGTTTTGATTGTGCCAACTTACGGCGGCGGAAATATTAAGAAAGCAATACCAATGCAAGTGCGCAAATTCCTAAACAATCGCGAAAATCGTTCGTTTATTCGCGGCGTAATATCTTCTGGAAACACGAATTTTGGAGACGCATATTGCGCTGCAGGCGGTCAAATCGCAGGAAAATGCGCGATTCCAAATATGTACTCGTTTGAACTTACGGGAACTCAAGAAGACATAGAAAAAGTAGCGCAAGGAATACCAAGATTTTTAAGGCAATTAAAAGAAGCAGAAGAAACGAAATAAACAAAAACAACAAATACAGCATATAAACAAAAACAACCAGCGTTTGAAAAGCAAAAACAACGCACGAGGAAAGGAATAAAACCCATGAATAGCACGGATCCGATGAGCGAATCTACTTCGCTTAATCTTGATCACGCTGACGACGCCATCACTGCCAGCAGCAGCACAACTGCCGAACGCATTCGCAACAGCCGCGACTACCATGTTCTTAACGCTATGCTCGGTCTTTTTGACCCAGAAAAAGGCATTCAGTTTGATAAAGATCAGGAAGCAGAAAAGCTTTATGTTTCGGGTTACGTGCAAGAACACAGCATGAAGTTTGCTTCCACTCGCGAGCGCTTGAACTATTTGATTGACAATTACTACTACAACGGCAACGTTTTCCACAAATATAGCGACGAGTTTCTAGATAAGTTCTATGAGCACGCAGAAGCCGCTCACCACACTTTCGGTACATTCTTGGGTGCTTTTAAGTTCTACACTTCTTACGCTTTGAAGACTTTTGACGGAAAGAAGTATTTGGAAAACTTCGCTCAGCGCGCAGCTGCAGTCGCTTTGGAACTTGCAGATGGTGACGAAAAAGCAGCGCTTAACTATTTGGACGAGATGCTTGCAGGCCGTTTCCAGCCAGCAACCCCAACGTTCTTGAATCTTGGCAAAGCTCAGCGCGGCGAAGCTGTGAGCTGCTTCCTTGTGCGTTTGGAAGACAACATGGAGTCTATTGCGCGCGGAATTAATTCTGCTTTGCAACTTTCTAAGCGCGGCGGCGGCGTGGCTCTTCTGCTTACGAATTTGCGCGAACTTGGCGCTCCTATTAAGCGCATTGAGAATCAGTCGAGTGGCGTTGTGCCTGTTATGAAGCTTTTGGAAGATTCATTCTCTTACGCTAATCAGCTTGGCGCGCGTCAAGGCGCTGGAGCTGTGTATATTAGCGCGCATCACCCAGATATTATGCGTTTCCTCGATACTAAGCGAGAGAACGCAGACGAGAAGATTCGTATTAAGTCGCTTTCTTTGGGCGTTGTAATTCCAGATATTACTTTTGAGCTCGCTAAGCGTAAGGAAAAGATGGCTTTGTTTAGCCCTTACGACGTTGAGCGCGAGTACGGAAAGCCTTTTGCAGACATCTCCGTTACCGAGCATTACGATGAGATGGTTGCAAATCCTCGCATTCACAAGAAATACATCGACGCTCGCGAATTCTTTATGACTCTTGCAGAGATTCAGTTTGAATCCGGCTACCCTTACATTTTGTTTGAAGATACTGTAAATCGCACAAATCCTATTGAGGGTCGCATTACTATGAGCAACTTGTGCTCCGAGATTTTGCAAACTCAAGAAGCAAGTACATATAACGCCGACTTGTCTTATAGTCACGTTGGCCGCGATATTTCTTGCAATCTTGGCTCTCTTAATATTGCTAAGGCAATGGACGGCGATTTGGGTGCAAGCGTTGATTTGGCTGTGCGCGCACTCACTTCTGTCTCGGAGCACACTTCGATTGATTCTGTGCCTTCGATTCGTCGCGGAAACGCGGAAGGCCACGCTATTGGCTTGGGTCAAATGAATTTGCACGGTTTCCTTGCTCGCGAGCATATGCAGTACGGAAGCGAGGAAGCTCTTGACTTTACAGACATGTACTTTATGACGGTTGCCTACCACGCTTATAAGGCTTCTCACGCTTTGGCTGTAGAGCGCGGAACTGCTTTTGCAAGCTTTAAGATGAGCGCCTACGCTAAGCCTGCAGGCCAAGGAAACTACTTCGATAAGTATACAGATGGCAGCCGTTCTCTTGAGCCTAGAACTCAAAAGGTTCGCGATTTGTTTGCTCGTTTTAACGTTGCAATTCCAACCGTTTCGGACTGGGAAGCTTTGCGCGACGAGATTTTGCGCGACGGCATTTACAACGAGTATTTGCAAGCTGTTCCTCCAACTGGCTCAATCTCGTACATCAATCATTCCACGAGTTCGATTCACCCGATTGCTTCTCGCATTGAGATTCGCAAAGAGGGCAAAGTTGGTCGCGTCTACTATCCTGCTGCATACATGACGAATGACAATATGCAGTACTTTAAGGATGCATACGAGATTGGATGGAAGGCAATTATTGACACTTACGCGGAGGCAACTCAGCATGTGGATCAGGGATTGTCTCTTACTTTGTTCTTCCCAGACACTACGACTACTCGCGATTTGAACAAAGCTCAGATTTACGCGTGGCGTAAGGGCATTAAGACTCTTTACTACATTCGTATTCGCCAGAAGGCTTTGGAAGGTACAGAAATCGAGGGTTGCGTAAGCTGCACGCTGTAAACCTTATGGTTGTAAATCTTTCGCAAATTAAATCAAAAACTTAAAAATTTTATAAAACGTAAACACAGAATCAGGAGTAATTATGACAGAACTCGACCCAACCGAGCTTAGAAGTAGCCTCGATAAGCCTTTCGGCACGAACCGCGTAATCGCAGACGATGCTATGATGGCAGCTTCTATCACACCAGCTCAGTATCGCTATCATCACGGTTCGCGCGTGCGCCCAGTTAATTGGAACAATATTATTGACGACAAGGATTTGGACGTTTGGAATCGTCTTATTGCTAACTTCTGGCTTCCAGAAAAAGTTCCGCTGAGCAATGATATTCCTTCTTGGCGTTCCCTCACCGATCTTGAGCGCAAGACCACTACTCGCGTTTTTACGGGCTTGACTTTGCTTGATACCAGCCAGGCAACTATTGGCGAGCTTTGCCAGATTGAGCACGCTCGCACGGAGCACGAGCAGGCTATTTACACGAATATTGCTTTTATGCAGTCAATTCACGCGCGCTCCTACTCCTCTATTTTCTCTACTCTTTGCTCTAGCGAAGAGATTGACGAAGCTTATCGTTGGGCTGTTGGCAACGACGTTTTGCAGCAGCGCGTTACCACCGTGCTTTGTGAGTACGAGAGTGAAGATCCGCTTAAGCGCAAGATAGCAGCGACTATGCTTTCTTCGCTACTTCTTTACGCGGGATTCTACCTTCCACTTTACTTTGCTTCTCGCGGTAAGATGATGAACACTGCCGACATGATTCGCTTGATTTTGCGCGATAAGGCAATTCACGGCTACTATTCTGGCTACAAGTTCCAGCGCGGCTTGGAGCTTAGAAGCGAGAACGATAAGAAGAATCTTGAAAAGTTCACTATGAACTTGCTCGACACTTTGTACGATTTGGAAGTTGAGTATTCTGGTCAGATTTATGAAGGATTTGACTTCCACGATGACGTTTTTGACTTCGTGCGTTATAACGCTAACAAGGCTTTGATGAACCTTGGCTACCCTGCTAAGTACAGCGAAGAAGAAACTCACGTAAGCCCAGAAATTCTCGCAGCTCTTTCTCCTGCTGCCGACGAAAATCACGACTTCTTCTCTGGCTCTGGTTCCAGCTATATTATGGGCAAGTCTGTTGAAACTGACGACGACGATTGGGATTTCTAGTCACTTAGTTGTTTCATTGCTTCGTTAATTAGTTAATTAATCAGGTTGCTTATGTACTTTTCATAAGCAACCTCTTTTTTTTTATTTAATTATTTAAGAATATTTACATTTTGTAAATATTCTTAAATATCCGCGTACTTACTGAGTTATCTTGGCAGTTTTTGCTAATTTTGCAATTTTTGCTAGTTAGAATAAGTCATCATGAGATCCTAAGCGTAGAAATATAATGCAATCTTCTTTAACTTGATACAACAGTAGAACATCTGCAGAAACATGCAATTCATGCACGCCTTTATATGAGCCTTTAAGAATATGATCTCTATAAGTTGCAAGCTCGCGAGAATCTGCACCATTGCAAATAAGTCTTACAATATTGATTACTTGCTCAATATCGTAATGCTTCTGCTTATATTTCTTAACATCTCGCAGATAGATTGGACTATAAAATGGCGGTTTAGGCATTGCGCATCAGCTCAGCAAAATCGTCTACAGTGCCTGCAGCTATTGGTTTTTCTTTCATAGCTTCATCAATAGCGTGCTCGCATGGAGAACTTTCAAGTGAAAATGGGAAACGTTGCGTATTTACAATCTGATACAAAAATAGGTTGACTGCTGAACTCATATCAAGACCATAATGTTCAAGAACTTGCGATGCGCTATCTCGTATTTCTGGGTTAACTCTTACACTTAATCTGCCTGTTCTCGCTGTTTTTGTAGAAGTCATATCGTTTCCTTTAAGCTCAAAATCATAAATTTGTTATTCATGTTTTGCTTTATTATAACAGACCTACAGCACCCAACGTAATACCAAAGTAGCACCATTGTACACACAATTATTACTAAATCACAAGTTATCGTGGCAGTTTTTGTGATTTTTGCAATTTTTACCACGATAGCGCGTGATTTCGGCTGCGCGATATAGTACGTAACTATTGTCTCGTAATCAGTTAAAAAACATTGTTTGTGCGTCAACAAAGTTGATGCTTGTTTTGGCATGACGAGGATTGTAAGAAGTTGGATACTTTGTAAACAACATAAATATTTTCTTATAATCGCGATTTTTTGCATTCTCAACTAAAGTTGCTCGCTGCAACAACTTGCTCACCGCTTCAGCTTCGTTAAGATTATTACGCCACTTACATTCTGCAATAAGAAGCTGCTTGTTAATATCATCTTCTGCAACAATATCAATATCGGTTTGCTCACGAGCAATAGGGTCCGCACCCCACCATTTACCTAACTTAGTTGGCAAAAAGTCCATTCTGCCGATTTTGCATTGGCGCACGATCCACTGTTCGCACATTTTCTCAAACTGTTGACCTACAAAAGTGCTAAACACTTCATGTTCGCCACCAAGAACGCTACTTGCGGCAGCGTGTGAAAGTCCGCGTTCGATCAATCCTTTATTAGGTGCTACAAACCTATACCAATACGCAAAAAATGGGTCACAAATCTGCCATAATCCTTTTTTGCAATGAAGTGGATTCATGCCGAATGGAATATTTCTTTCAATTAATCCAAGGCCTTCTAATGTTTTCAAATACACGTTCACCGATGTAGCTGGCAATACAATACGATCAGATATCAAAGTCGGAGTATTGCATCCCGTTGCAAGAGCATTTAGCACACTATTGTATGTTGAAGGATCGCGCAATTCCTGGCGCATAAGCATGTCTGGTTCAGCGTACAAAATTCCCGAAATGTTAAAGCATAATTGCTCAAGATTTTCCGCAAACGAAGAGTTATTATCTAACTGTTCAATATAGTATGGCGTTCCTCCAAGGGATGCAAAATAGTTGATTTTATCTTCCCAAGTAGCATTATTTGGCATAAGCTCAGCTGCTTCAAAAAGGTTGAATGGCTGCAGGTGAATCTGTGCGGTACGTCTTCCGTAAAGTGGACTCTTTTTGCCAAGCACTTCACTTTCCATGAATCCTTCGTTGCTGCCGCACAAAATAAGAGTCATGTTAGCATTCTTAAATTTATGATCTATTGCGACTTGGAATGTTGACGCTAAGGATTTATCTGCTTGAGCTGCGTATGGAAATTCGTCGAAAACTAGAATAAGTGGAGATTGAGAAGCGCTTTGATTTGCGTTGTTAGATTGTTGCGCAACAAAATCTAGAGCGTTGTTCCAATTATTAAACGATCCTGTAGTTGGTGGAAGATTGAAGAAATCATACACAACGCGCGAGAAATCACGTAAATTCTCAATATTAGTTTGTTCGCGAGCAGTAAAAAGTATTGCGCGCTTATTTTTACAAAATTGTGAAATAAGCGAAGTTTTTCCTATTCGTCTTCGGCCATAAACTATTGCCATCTGGAACGAGTGTTTGCTGTTTTCATACAGTTTTTCCAGTACTTGTAACTCGTCTTGTCTGCCAACAAAAACCATATTCCACCTGCCGTTACGTCAATAATTGCAATATTTTTCAGCGCATCTTATAGCTGCTGAATCTGCGCTCAAGTTATTATAATTTAGATTATTATAATCATAATTATAATAATCTAAATTATATTATTTTGCAATATAAGCAAGGCAATCGAACGTTGTCATGGCAGAAATTACAAAAATTGCAAAAACTGCCACGATAACTCGGTAAGTACGCGGATATTTAAAAATAGTTCCAAAACGGAAATATTCTTAAATGTTGATTGTTAGGAACATACAAACTGCTAATAGTAAAAGTTTTTTAAAAGTTTTCTAAAAGCACTATCGTTAAAAATAGGTACGCCTATTTGTGTAGATAAAATCTGCACGTTAGTATGTTGATAATTTACAAAACAAGAATCACAAGGAGGTGCTTATTATGACTAATCCTTTGCGCGGTATACGAGAAGAAGATATCGTCAAGTATTTTAAAGATCACAATCTTTCAGTTGATAAGACGTATGTATTTACAATGAAATACGACCCTTGGTGGAAAGATTTAATCAAACTATTTTTGTTACCTAAATTATTCTATGTAGAGCAAGGCGTTGCTGCGCGTATTATTGCTGCCACTAATAATGAGTTTATTGTTGTTAATCCGAATGTAATTTTAGGCTCGGGTAATCTAGCTAAATTAGACGATAAGTATCTTCGTCGTATTGCGTGGAATCAACTCACTAATTTTGAAGTTATAAATAAGCCAACAACTCAAATAATTCGTTTTACTGCGAATGGTAAAACCGAAGAATGGAGTGTGCCAACGGAAAGTGCTAGCGTATGGCACTTTAATGTGTACAATCTTGATAATTTGAGAAAAACAATACAATCGCACATCTCTTGATAAGTGGATTCCAAAACAAGATACAATATATTGTATGAACACTACTTACGCAATTGTTGATAACGACACGCTTGTATTGCGATATATGCAACTTCTTCTGAAAAGTCGTTTGCCTGAAAACTTTGTTTGTGCATGGATGTG
Organism: Gardnerella sp. c17Ua_118; assembly: GCF_055804255.1. Lineage (NCBI taxonomy): Bacteria > Bacillati > Actinomycetota > Actinomycetes > Bifidobacteriales > Bifidobacteriaceae > Gardnerella > Gardnerella sp. c17Ua_118. The sequence continues at coordinate 1,318,624 of NZ_JANUYT010000001.1, read as the reverse complement.
TTCTTCTGCAAAACAAGCTATTCATCGTTGCGTTACAGAAAATACTCCTGACGTACTTTTAGTAGATATGTCAATGAGAGAAATGAGTGGTGTTGATGTAATTAAAGCAATTCGCGAGCGCAATAGCAATATTGTTTTAATTGGCATTACTTCCTACATGCTAGATGAATACGTATTGCAAGTTGCTAAGTCGGGTGGTCAAGCGCTAGTGCATAAAGATAATTTAGCAGACGTAGTTGCAGCCATCCAATCGCGCGCAACAAGCTACGGTTGTCCAGAATTGCCACAATATATTGACTATTTTCACACTCCGCAAGAATCATTCAATATGATTTCTCAACTTCCGAAGACTTCAGTTTTGTCTCCTCAAGAATCGGAAATTATGCGCTTGTGCAAACAGGGGTATTCTACGAAAGAGATTGCAGATCAGCTTAATGTGAAAGTTTCAACAGTAAACACGCATTTACGGCGTATTTATGGAAAACTTCAAGTCCGAAGTCGAATGCAGGCGCTTGCTGCGCTCGCAAAGTATTCGCATGACATATAACGTGTAAGAAATTAACGTGTAAAAGTAGGTAGTTATGAAATTATTAACGCGTATGATCAATTTTTTGCCGCATGATGCCTGGCAGAAAATTGGAATTGGTGTAATCATAAGTTGTACTTTGATTCTTGAAATTTGTTCTTATAATAATCTTCATTACTATTCTAATTGGCATGCAATTACAGTTGAAATAGTATGGATTGTAATATGCTTGTGCATTGCAATATGGCCTCGTAAAGCATCTTTTATTGTGCTCATTTGGATGCCGTTGGTAATTATTGCGCCAAATATCAACTACTCATCTATGATGCTTACCATATTGATCTGTTTGGCAATTGCTGTAATCACTCAGCCTTGGTACACTGTGCTTTCTTCTTGCGGAGTATCTTCATGGTTCTTTATTATCTGCGATTTTCAAAACGCTCATGTGTTAGCGTGGTGGCTTCTTATCGTTCTTATTTCTAGCGCAATCGTAAAATACTATATTTCTACTATTCACCAACAGCAGGAACAGTTATTTGCACAGCGTTACAACGTTTTTCAAAAATATGCCACTATTGCCGCAATTCGCATGCACGATGAAGTAACTAATGAACTTTCCAGCATTATGATGATGGCTCAACAATCTATTGAACCTCAAACGACTCATGACCAAGAGCATGAAAATTCGCGAGAGATTCTTCAACGTGCTACTACAACTGTTCATAGAGCACGTAATATCATTTCTCTTCTTGACAATGCTACAACTGCAAGCACTGGCGATGTTATGCAATCGACTACATGTTATGAAGATTTTTGTACAGGATTACGCGTTTTATTTGATGGTGAGCAAAAGTCATTTGAGAAGCTTGGCTATATTGGTTCCATTGACTTGAATAGTGATTTAGCTGCTGAAGATTCGAAATCAACGCATTTGCCTTTTGAAGAATGTGCTCAAATTGAGTATATTTGCCGAGAACTGCTTGCGAACGTAAAAAAGCATGCTGCAAAGCCTAAAGAATACGCCATGAATGTAATGCTTAATGACCATGAATGTCATATTACGTGTATAAATAGTGCGCAACGCGGTATTCTTGCTAACTTGCAATTAGGATATGGACTGCGTTTTCATAAGATGCTTGCGGAACGCGTTGGTGGAACTTTTAAAGTTATTGAAGATGGCGATTCGTGGATTATTAATGTACACGTTCCGCTTCATGTAGAGAAATAGCCATTGTGCAAGATACTTATTGTGCTTTCTTGCGCGTTAATCGAGTATTTGGACGTGTCTGCTGCATGGCAGATGCAAGTAGGCGGTTAATTTGCAATGCAGAATGCTGTTTCGTTGCTATGTTATACACGTTATCGTGGCAGTTTTTGCGAATTTTGCGATTTTTGCCACGATAACGCATGATTTGAGTGATGCTAGTTTAGTGGAATAACAACATTGACCAGCCAAGTGTCGTCATCTTTTTGCGCGCTTAAAGATCCACCTAAACGTTCCACAGATTTTTTGTGGAATAGTAGCCCTTTGCCAAAAACAAGCCTTTCACCAAACTTATTCAACGTCGAAATCGAATTCATACACATTATTTTGCATTCGCGCTCATCAACCGTAACATTCATAGAAAAATCAACGCTAGTATTGCAATGCTTGCGAATATTAGTAAGCAGCTCGCTGCACATGCGAATAGCACATTGACTTTTTCGGCATCAACTATTGCAGATGCAGCAAAATCGTTACTTACCGAACTTTCATCATTTACTGTTAGAGAGCCATAGTACCCAAGCTGCTCACAAATCTTACGTTCAGCCTGTAAGCGCGCGCGAATATTGCATAAGAAATCAGCCAAAGTCATGCAATCATTACCATTAGAACCATAAACGAACTGCGTGCTAGCAATACTAGCAATATTTGAATCTAAAGAATCATCATACTTATGCTCAGCTTGCTCAAGTAGATTAATAACAAGTCGCGTTTTAGAAAGCGCATTACGAGAATGCTCAACAATCTGCTCTAGCGACTCTTTTGTATGATCACTTTTCTCGGCATACAAAGCATCAGTCGCAAGCAATGTAATATCCGTAATCTCATTGTTCACATCGTCGTGCAATTGCAATGCAACAGAAGCAATATAAGACTGGAACTCACTGCGCACAATATCCATTTTTGCGCGATTATTTTCTTCCAACATGTTCAAATACTTGCGCAAAGCGTAACCGCAAATCATGGAAATAAGAATAAAACAAGGGAAAGTAAGCGGAATGTACGCCATTTTTGCAAAGTACATAATATTCAGCGAAACTATGTACGCACAAAGCAAATACTTCCACGAATCATAAAAGCCTGCAACAAGCATGCTAGCGAGCAGCGCAAAAAACACGCAGGTTGCATTTACGCCTGGTACTGCTAACGTTACGCAATATAAAATCGGAGTTACGAGGGATATTTGACGCGGAAAAGCAATCATAAGAAAAGTTGCAAACATCCAAATGTATTGGCACGCAGATTGTAATGGGTTGCGCCACAACCAAGCTGTATTGCAAGATTGCACATCCATTGACACTACAAGAATCGCCAATATTATGAATAAAGTTCGCTGAATTTTCCAGCTTTTAACCAACTCAATAACACGCGAAAATGTTTTCATTAACATGCGCTATCCGTTTCTTGAGAAGGATTCGGGTGATTTTGCGTCGAATCATAAGCATATTGCAGATTGCTAGCTTGCTCACGATTTTGCATTGCAGCAAATGCGGATATTGCTTGCACGCGGTTAGAAACGTGCAATTTTTTGTAAATCCTATGAATATGCGTGTTAATAGTGTTTGGCATAAGACCAAGTTGAGCCGCAATCTGATTTGTTGTGTAGCCTTTAGCAAGCAAATCCATGATTTTTAGTTCTTGAGGCGGCAAAACGCTGCGCGACCTTGATTTAGAAAGTCTAATAAAAGATTCTTGCGGAGTAGCAAAATCGTAAGCAACATTCTTAACGCAACGGCAGCCATACACGTGCTGATTATCGCAATATTGCAAAGCTTCTGCTAGTCCTTTGAAATTGTCTTTAGCAACCATAGCTTGCCCACCAACTTGCGAAACCATCGAAGCGTAGGATCTACAATCGTACGAAGTCATGCCAATTAAAACAATGCTGTTGTTTTGTTCACGAATTGCGCGTATTACCTCTACTCCAGACATGTCTTTCATTGACATATCTATCAAAATATAATCCGGAGTGGTTTTTGTTACTTGGCAATATTTCAAAGCTTGCACGCCTGATTTTACGCACCATTTGCACACGTACTCGCTTGGCAAAAGCTTGCTGAGCACGTTTCGCATAACCGCTAAAACTAATGGGTCGTTATCTACTATTGCATACGTTTTTGGCATAATGGCTTTCTTGCAATCACACGCTACTTTTCTTATATTCTACTTTATAAACGCGCGCAAAGTAGGGCAAATTGTGTAGTAATAAATGATTACAAGTAATGCACGTAAGTCAAATTTGGTTATAATAAGTAACAATATGTGACTTTTGGTTGCGTTGAAATTCATATTCAATAATGATTGCAGCAGGATTATATGACAAAACGATTAGTAGTATTACACTCCGCAGAAGTAGCTGCGATGGCGCTTGCCTCAACAGCTGCTTTTATGCGTAGCTTTGACTTTTTCGTTTTGTGGCTTGTTCTAGGACTTCTTTCTGTTGCATTGTATTCTTATGCATATTTTTTCTTGCGTAAAAGCGTTATTAAAGAAAAAAATGCGTATATAGAAAATAATATATCTAAGATTGATGGCGATGGCGCTAACAGCATAAGTAGTGATGTTGAGAATACAGAGAACAACAAAGATTACATAATTACGCTTGAGCAAGAACGCAAAAAAGTCGAATCACAAAATAAGCAAATACTCAACAATTACTCAAATAATTTAATAAATATTATTTCATGCTTTATTTGTGGGCTTATTCACGTTCCTTGGATTTATTACTACGGAATTGCAAACGGCGTTTTAACATTGGTGATTTTGTGGCGAGTAATAAAGCGCCCACAAGGTCACCCTATTGATGAAAGCGATTTTTAAAGATTTAAGACTTTAAGGATTTAAGCTTATTGCTGATCTTCCATTGAAAGATTTAATCCTTTTGCAGCATTGCGAAAATATTCTATGTGATCGCCATAACCGTCTGCAATAATAGCATCCTCTTTTACAACAAAAGAGCCATTTTCTAGCACAATATATTTTGTAAAGAATTCTTCTAATTGCTTAGCTAATTCATCAATTTCATCTTGCGAAAGCTCTTCGCTACTATTTTCCGCAAAGTTATCTTCCTGCTTTTGAATTTGATTAATGCTATTTTCGCAAACTTTTCCTATTTTGTTTACGTTATCTTCTGGCTGCCAAGAGTTTATGCCAAAATCACTCATGCTTACACTACCAATATTTGCGCTACTCATGTTTGTATCTCCTTGTATTTGTAATATATTCACAACTTATATTCGCAACACATATTTTCAATATATTTGTGCGTTGCTTTAAGTCTAATTACAAACATTTTCCGTGCAATCTTGAGTACTAAGTTCTGAGTACATAGTATTTCTCGAAGACTTGCAGCATTTATACTAGAAATACAAAATGCATACGAACGATAAGCAATGTACATGAATTAGCTACAATGCTCACAAACAAAACAGCAAATTGGAAGGGAAACAACTCATGAGCAAGGACTCTATAAAACTTATTAAAAAAACGCTTATTTGGATTCTTAAGTGGGCAATATTTACAGCAATCGAATTCCTTCTTTTGTACGTTGCGCTTATATCTTGGAATCATGATTTTGCACAGTTCATGAACGAATACAGAAATGCGATTATTCCATTTATGGCAGCAACTGGAGCTATGGCAGCGGCGATGATTCGCGACGAAGGCACTATTCTTGAAGTCAAAGATTAAGGTAGATATGGTACTAAAACGCAATATTGCAAACAATAAGCAATTTATGATATAACTTCGTTACGCCGTGACTGCGCCATATTGCAGGTTTGAGGTTAATCTTCAACACGGCGTCTATTTTTATTATTTCAATTTTCAATAATGCAGCTACCATTAGGCACGGCGACTACTCCGAATCCTTCCGCCTTACCTTGACTATTTCTACGAACGTTATTTCTTATCATATTATAAAAAGTTGAATCTCTTTTAGAGCATTTTCTATAAACTGCTCCTGCAACTAAATCTGCAAACTGTACACCTACGCTGTGATGCGAAGCTGCTATAAATAATCCTTCAATTAAATTGTTATAATCAGCTCGATGTGAGTCATGATTATTAAGCAGGTCAAAATGGAAATCATCAAGTTGCTTATTTTGCTTACTATTACGAGCATCAATAACTATCATTCCGTAAATTAGATTATGTAAATATTTATGAGCTATTGTGTTTAATACAAATACGAGTATACTTTTACCTTCTACGGGTATAGTGTAGAGATTGTACTAATACAATGCATTAACTAATGCCAAACTTCAGCAGATAATATGGAGCTAGCAATGAGAAGAAATAATAAATATAAAAGCATGCGCATACTTACTACTTCAACTATCATTGCAGCAATGTCACTACTTTCTGTATGTCCAATAAGTGCATTAGCTATTACTCCCCCATCAGCAGAAGTAACCGTAACTAACCCAGCTCCAAAAACACAACTTGTTGTAGATGGCACAAACGGATTAGATTCCAACGATGGATCTGAAAGTAAGCCATTAAAAACTATTCAAAAAGCTCTTGAAAAAGCCACACAAAAACCTGCAAATATCAACATTAAAGGCAATTTTTCACTTAATGCACCTATAGAAATTCCACAAGGCATTACACTTTCTATCGATAAATCCGGCGCCACAATAACAGGCTCGAATAATGCCAACGATGGAATCACGCTGAAATCTGGTTCCACACTTCGCGGTGACGGCGAATTGAAAATGACTGCATTTAAGGTAGCACTTACAGCAGAAGAAGGCTCTCTTATTACGGACGGCACATACAATTTCAAAGATAACGGAGTAGAAGACAGTCACGGAATCTACCTTGCGGGAACAATAAAAGGTACAAGCAAAGATAAATTAACAATTACCGCTGACGACAACTATGATACAAATTTTTATGCTGATGGTATTACTTTCGAAAACGCTACTATTAACGTTAAATCACAAATTCGCACATGGTTTGATGCAAGAGATTTAACTTTGAAGAATTCTTCACTTACTGTAGCAGGCTTTGGAATGTCATACTACGTAAACAAATTAAACATGGATAATTCGGAGTTTGTGATTAATAAAATTGGTTGGAGGCACCCAACTGGTTTAACAATTCAAGGCGACTCAACTGTTACCAATAATTCACGAATTGTTGCGAATGCAGGATCTACAGCAGGCATTTCCGTTGGAATATCAAACGGAAAATTAACTGTTACCAACTCTACTCTTGAATTTAATAATGGTGGCGCCGGCGGCTTAAATGTAAATACCGGAAAAGTAATTATCTCCGATTCTACAATCAAAGGCAATGGAAAAAATAGTGGAGCGCTTTTTGGAGCTCAGGAAAACGGATCTATTGAACTTAGAGAAGACTGCTTAATAGATAGCCCGGCAATCAAAAATGCAGATGGTGGAGCTGGAACAGGAAATAGCTATGTTGTTACTGGAGGCTCGCACATGGTTACATATGCTCCTGATTATCACAACAACAGGGGAAGCACTGTTCCTGTAAACGGTAAAGAAAACGGTAATGAAAGGCTAAGTCTCTTTACTCTTGCTGATAGTTCTGTAAATGAGATAAAACCAATTAACAAAAATGGAAATGCCTACATATACTCAGTTAAAAAAGCTTCTAAAGATAACAAAAAGCACGTATGGGTTCCAGCAGCAAAAGTGACATTCGAGCTCAATGATACAAATGCTGAGGATTCTAAAAAAGCTAAAGAAGCTATATTCTCTGACTTTTCAACTAAAGCAAAAGAATCCCTTGCCGTACGAGGTTACGCATTAAACTTTGCAAAAACAGTTGCAGGAGGAAGTACTGAAGTACCAGCAAATCCAATTGCTCCTGGATATAAGTTCCTCGGGTGGTTCTGCAAGAACGCTCAGAATAGCGAGCAAAAATTTACTGAAAAAATGATAATTAAAAGCGACACAACAGTGTACGCAAAGTGGGAAAAAGATCCCTCATCTTATGCTGTTCGCTACCATAATTGCGCTCAAGATGATGCAACATACCTTGTTAGTGAAACTAGTCCAAAACGCACCAGCAAAGTTCTTTCATTCGATGAAGTTATTAAGAATAATGCAAAATTCGCTCGAAAGGGAATGGTCTTCAAAGGTTGGACTACCGAGGAAAACGGCAAAGGCAAGACTGTAAAAGCAGGTAGCAATATTTCTATATCGCAGAGTGAAAACTTAATTGACTTATATGCTAATTGGGAAGAAAAAGAATTTACAGTAAAATTCTCTGCGAATGGCGGAACTTTCTCCAATAACAGTATCTTTAAGACGAATACAAAAGTATTTGAGATTAAAGATGAAGATGGCGGAGATGTTGCTGTTGTGAAGAAAACAGCAAAATTTAGCGAAAACAGGACGCTAATCAATCTTATTAAAAGCTTGGATAAAAGTGTCAGCATAGACACTCCTGGCATTAGCGGCAAAGCAAGTTCCGATTCAGATGCAAATTATACGAATCTTGCCACGCGCAAATATTATCATTTAATAAATGAGAAAAAAGAAAACTCATTCTTTGGCTATGTGTATAGCACAGATTACTGCTACTGGTTCAAAGACAAGGATGGAACAGAAAAAGCTGACATTAATGACAAATCACAAGTGAACGATGATCTTACCTTCTACCTTAAGTGGGAGCTTGATTCAAACGTCGAACAGATACAACCGGAGACTCTTGATCTTCCAGCAGATTTATTAACTGGCGATAACACAGCAACTACAGCATACAAAGTTACACCAGGACAAACTATTGATTTCACTGGCACAATCACAGCTTCAGTAGTGAAAGACCAAATGAAAGCGATAGAAAATACTTTTAAAACAGTGAAAGAGGAAAATTATAGCAATATTGCTCTCAGCGATATGACATCTTCTTTCACGGCTACATTTACTATTCCAGACGGTTTAACACTGCCTAAAAATATCACAAAAAATACGCTTAAGCTCGATGGGTTCTCAGATACTTTTGCTATCCAGAATGTGAAAGTTAAAGGCAAGACTGTAACAGTTACTATTAATTTGAAATCTGGCATTACAACGTATGCAGCATTGAAGGCAGCAGTACAAACAAATCTTGGCGACACAATGAAAATCACTATTCCGGGAATAAAGATAAACCAAGATTTCTCCGGAAAAGCTACAATCGTTGGAACCGTATCGGGCTCATTCCACGCAGCTGCAACATTTAATGAAACAACGAAATTATTTGACTTTACTTGGAATGGCTCACAAACAAGCGAAGGGAAAAACTCTGACGCAGCAGCAGGTGCTAATGGTATTTCTCTCACCGTAGAATATGATCCACCAACTCCACCGACTCCACCAACACCGGAGCCAACGCCTGATCCGGAGCCGACACCAGAACCGGAACCAACACCGTGGCCAAAACCTGCGCCACTACCAAAAGAAAATCCAAATAATAAAATCGTAGAAAAGCACAAAAACGAGAATAACCAACTTCCAAAAACAGGAAGCGAAATATTACTGACTGCCTTTTCTGCGATTGCAGCATTCGGACTTGCTGTAGTAATCGCAAAATTAAAGCGCATAAAATAAATAAACAATAATAGGGGTTAGTACTGAAGCAACTGCAGCACTAGCCCCTATTAATTACAGACGAATATTCAACAATATAATCACGGTTATATTAATCACGGTATATTAAAAATTAAGGTTGCTGTAAATTATTGCGCGGATACGATTGAAGCCTCTTGACGAGCAACGTCAAGCGCTTTATTGAAGGCATCACTAGTCCAACTTGCTCCAGCAACAACCGAAATATGCAAATCTTTTAACGGTTTTCCAACGATTTTTCCTGGAATAGCCTCACTAAAAGCGCTCATGTGTTTTTTGGAGATTGGCGTAAACGGGTGAGACGTTATTTGCACACTGCTAATATTTCCATTTGCAACGCTTAAATTCACGTCAATGCTATCTTCTGCAACTGGCCCATACTTAGCTTTGATTTTGTAATCGCCATCTTTGTAATTGCCAGTGTCTGTTTTAGGCGAATTTTGCTGATTTTGCTGATTTTGCTGATTTTGTGAATCCTCACTTTGCGCAGAAGCGTGCGATTGCTGAGCGCCAGAATCGTAAGACTTCGAAGCATTGCCACTATCGTTTTCGCTTTGACCAGAGTTTCCTGCAAACTCATCATTCATTGGAACGGCACTTGGCTCACCGCAAGACGCAAGAAGCGCACTTGAACTAGCCAAAACCGCAATCGCAGCAACCGTTTTTGCAATTTTTTTAGACTTCAAATCATCACGCAAATTGTCGCAGCGTGAAACATTGTGAAACATATTGTCTAAAATCATAAATCATCGCCTTTAAATCTTAAATTAAAACTATGCACAACTAATCATCTAAAAACTAATCATCTAAATTCGCTAATTTAGGCGACTTAGTAGGCTCATGATTTTGCAAAGATTGCGCAACGCTTTCATCAACATGCGCACTCGTAAACGCAGGCTTGCCACCAATCACCTCGTACGCTTTGCGCGCCTCCTCATTATTCCAGCGCTCCCCAACAAGCACACCGTGGTTGAGCATAATTTCACGATCCGCGCATTGAGCTACCAAAGAATCGTGCGTTACAACAATAATCGTAGTGCCTTGGGAATGAAGCTGCTTAAATAAGTCGAGTACAATCTGCTCATTCTTTTCGTCCAAATTACCAGTCGGCTCATCCGCAAGAAGCAACTTCGGGCAGTTAATAAGAGCACGCGCAACACACACGCGCTGCTGCTCACCACCAGAAAGCTGACTTGGTAAATGATGTGCGCGGTCCTTTAATCCCACGCGTTCCAAGGCTTCCATTGCTTGCGATTCATCTACAACTGAATGATAATATTGCGCAACCATCACGTTTTCTACGGCTGTTAAATGTGGCACAAGATAAAACTTTTGAAACACAAGACCGATTACGTTTTTACGAACGTCTGCAAGCTGACCCGCGTTCAAATCCTCGAGTTTGCGGCCTTGCAAAGCAACGGAGCCTTTAGACGGCGAATCCATGCACCCAATAATGTTCATTAGCGTAGTTTTGCCAGAGCCGCTCGAGCCAACAATCGAAAGCCACTCGCCTTGCGGCACAGTAAGCGACAAATCGTCAACAGCGCGAAGAGAGCCGTAAATCTTGGAAACATGGTCCAAAGTCAACAGCATTTCTGGCTTTGAATCTGTATTTTCCTGCCTATTTTCTACATTATCTGCCATATCAAATCCTTAAAAATCCTTAACTAAACATTCTAAAAACATTCTAAAATCACTATAAAAGCTATTCTTCTCGAAGCACAATCGCAGGGTCGATTTTTGAAGCGCGCAAAACAGGCGGCAACGCAGCAACGCAAGACGCTGCAACGCTAAACACAATAGAAAACGCCACCAGCCACCAATTCACGCTCAAATCTCGCGCAAACACCATTGACGCAAGCAATCGCGCAAATCCATACCCCACTGCCGTACCAGCGATTCCGCCAATAAAACCATAAAGCCCAGATTCTGCAGTGAACTCAATGCCAATGCTTTTAGCGCTCGCACCCAAAGCTTTGCGCAAGCCAATCTCATTTCGGCGCTGTTGCACAATCGAAGAAATCGTAGTGCTTACGCCAACCATCATCAATGCAAGAACAACCAGCGAAACAATCCAAAATAGGCTGCGAAGCATAGCAATAATGCCAGTATCTGCCGCTGTAACTTTAGTAACTTGTTGCGCACGAACACGCATAGAAGTCATATCGTTAATGCTGCGCACAACAGCATCTACGTTCGGCGCAGAAGACGAGTAAGCGATCACGTCCGCACCGCGCTTAACGCCTGTAAGCACACGCAAATCCGCGTTAGTTGCGTAAAGCATGGAATCTTCGGCGTCTCCCGTATCTAAAATGCCGCAAACGCGGAAAGTTGTGCCGTGAGTATCCATAATATCTGTGGAAACTCTGCCTTCAACAAGCTTTTTTGAGGAAGATTTATCTGCTTGATTATCTGCTTGATTTTCTGCTTGATTACCTTGCGACTTACCTTCCAACTTTTGCGCGGGCTTGTGCGAATCCGAGGAATTATCGCCAGCGCGATACGCGATTGCAATGCGCGAACCAATCTTCAATCCCATAGCCGAAGCAACATCTCGCCCAACCATAACGTTGCCACTGCTAGGCCAAGCGCCGTCCACGTTCCAATGCTTATTAAGCGACTTAACATCGGAAACATCCACTCCAGCAAGCACGTACGGAGCCGCATTAATGCGCACATTTTCATAACGGTAGGTAGCAGATCGCATAGCACCTTTTGCAAGAACCATGTCGTTAGTATGCAAAACCATTGCGCGATCAATGCCATTTTTCCACTCGCCTGCAAGCGGCGTCACAATAATATTCGCTCCGTACGTGCGCATTTCGTCACTCATTTGTTGAGGAACAACAATGCAGATTGCAGCCAAGCAAAACAGCGTAGCAGCACCAACAAGAGTGGCAACTACTGCCATAAGCGCACGCGACTTTCGGCGAAAAACCGCGCCAAAAAGCATAGTCGCAAACATTGCGCTATTAGAAGTCATACCCGAACCAGATTTAACGCCCATGAAGCACCTCCGCAGGACGCACATGCAAAATAGAGCGAATAGAAGAGCCAGCAGCAGCAAGAACAGTAATCGCAAGAAGCACAAACACCAGCACAAACACCATTGGTCGAAGCGAAATCGCAGAACCAAACACGCTAAATCCAATCACTTGCGCAACGCCAAAGCCTGCAATCATACCAATAAGCGCACCAACGCACGCAATAACCGCTGTTTCCATAAGCATTAGCCGCGCAACAGCGCCATCGCGCGCACCCAGCGCCTTGAGCAGCGCAAGCTCCCCCGAGCGCTCCGAAATCGCAGCCGCCATAAGATTCGCAACCGCAACAGCTGCCGCAACCAAGCTAAGCGCCGTCATAAGCACCATCACAGCGCGCGTTTTGTTAAGCACGCTGCCTTGCATAGCCGAAACTTGCCGCACTTGCTTTGCAACAGCTCCTGGAATCACTTCTTCAATTTGGTAAGTAATCGAGCTTGGGTAAGCTGTGCAATACCACGTCTCCCACTCTTCTTGGCTAAGAGCCGCTGGATTCTTCGCCGCTTTACGCGCTAAATCGTTTTCTGGCGTAGTCAATGCTTTAACTTCAATCGCCTCAACCATATTTGGCTTGTTTGAAAGGCGTTGTGCCTGGCTGGAATCCGCGTAAATCGCGTTATTGTCACTATCTCCAGAATCGTAGATGCCAACAATTTTAAGTGAGATTTGCCTGCCAGAACGAGTTAGTTTTATTAGCTGACCAACTTTTAAATTATGACTTTTAGCAAGATTTGTGCCAACAGCGGCCTCGCGCTTAAAATCGCGCGGGAATCTGCCTTCAAGCATCTTCCACCAAGACCGCATTCCTTGCACGCCAACAACTGTTGTCTCTCCAGAAGCGAGCGCAAGCTTGCGATTAAACCACGTGCCAACAATCGGAACTACTGAATTAGCAGATTTAGCGGAATTAGTGGATTTAGCAGAAGAAGAATTAGCAGATTCGACAGAAGAACTTGCTTTAAGATTTGCATAAATCGTTAGTTTTGGCGCAAAATTCGTTATGTTAAACGCCCAAAAAATCATTTTAATTTTTGCAGCATCCGATTCCTTCAAAAAAGCGGTAGATTCTTCGCTTTCCGCATCCGCCAAAGTTTGAGAAGTTTGAGAAGTTTGCGAATTACTATAGTCCGACTTTGTGCGAGACGCATACAAGTCGTTCACAACAGCATTCGACTTAGGCTGAACAATAATATTGGATCCGTAAGAGCTAAGCTCCGCGTTAATTTTGTCTCCAACGTCGTAAACAACGCTAAGCATTGCAACGCTTACACACGCACTCAAGCACACAACAATCGCTATAAGAACTCGCTTTTTAATCTGCCTAGCAAGAGATCGCGCAACCATTCGAATCATAAACATTTGCAAGCACTCCTACTTAAAGTGCGAGCTAAGCACGTCTAAATCGGCTGTGTGAATGGTAATTTTGCCGCCACCAGCCTTGTATGGGAATGGAATCGGGTTGCATCCGCCCTTAAAACCAATAGTCGCCAAGTTTATAGCAACATCGCATTTTCGGCATATTATCTTGCCGTCTTTTTCGTAGTAACCTGCGTCTCCGCAATTTTCGCAAGCATCCAAGCCCACACCATACGCTCCACCATTTTTCTTGATGATTATAAAGCGCATAACAGTGCCATCTTTAGCTTTGTATTGGAATCTATGCAAGTGGCCATCGCTAATTTGCACAAAGTTGATTGTTGCTACGCCATCATGCAGCTCGTACGGTTCTGGCGGCGTAAGCGTTGGCTTAATATTCATAAGAGACACGCCAGCAGTAAGCGTAAGTATTACTACGATTGCAGCCATTAGCGCCGCAAGCGCGGACCTTCTAGACTTGCGCTTAAACGCTCGCTTTGCGCGGATTTGTGCAGGATTTTCTCCATCTACAGGCGTCTTAAAACCAATTACAAGAGAAGCGAATGCAGGAATCAAAAACACGCAAATTTGCGCAATAATCATAAGCGGAGCGTTGTTTATAAGCCAAACAAGAATGCTAAACGAAAAATCGTCTATATACAGCAAAATACTTCCTTGCATAATTTGCAGCAGGGATGTTAAATGCTGAATTAGCAAAATTATTAAGCTTAGAATAATTGCGATTTTAAAGGCGCCAATACTCGCGGTTGTGCGCAAAGATCGCACCATAAGACTTATGCAAATCGCAGCAGCCGCGCCAAGAATAAATCCTAGCGCGCGAAGAAGCATATCGGAAGTAAACGGAGGCGTGCTGGAGTCAACGAAAATCGTAAGCTGCAAAATCACGTCTGGGAGCGCGTAAAACACTGTAAACGCTAGGCAAAGCGCGCCAATTGCATTACTTATATGCAAGGGCAGCGGATTTTTGCGCCATTTTGCAACCGTTTTGCCAGACGCGCCAACACAGGCGATTGTTGCAATATCTAGCGGAACAGCAATGCAAAGCGCTGGAAGATTCACAAAATTGCGCTGATTAATCACCACGCTTGCGCGCAAAAATGCAAAAACAAGAGCCGCAACTGTTCCAAAAATCAAACCAAAAAGTCGCCAGCGGCAGCTGATTGGCTTATCTCGTCCCTCGCCAACGCTTAGCGTTGCGCTTAATCCCATTGTAAGCAGCGCAAGAGGGAGCAGCCCTGGAAGTACTGTAACGAACAGCCTGAGCATGTTCCCTCCTTTGCTGTTTATGTGTTATTTGTTATCTATTTTTGTTTTTTATTTATGCGCCATTTTGCACTATTTATGCATTACTCATGCATTCCACTGGCAAAATTACCACTGACGTGGAGTGTACTTCCAATCGTCGAATGTAGCGGTAATTGGCTCAGTCCAGAATCGGCCAGTCACGCCCGTAGCAGGATCTACGTGAAGCATCCAGCCCTTCTTTTCTGGCGATTCAACAGAAAGCACTAACTTGTAGTTTCCAGCCTTATCGAGCTTAACATTTGCACCGTAGTGTGGGCCGTCGGAAGCGTTCATTTGCATAAACGTGCCCTTTACAACAGCGTCGCCGCTCGCCTTATCAATAATTTGATAATTCACAGTCAAATCTGGAATAAACTCGCCCTTTCCGTAGCCAAGCTGTGCACCTTTCTTGTTTGCGTGAATATCTGCCTCAAGGTGGAAGCTTGCCTCGCTTGCCTTTAAGCCCATGCCTGCTGGAACCATGTCGACTGGCTGGAAGTACACAGCGCCAATCGTAAGCGGGCCAATGTTCTGGTCTTGGTGAGGTCCAACTGGAACCTCTTCAAAGCCCTTGTCTCCGCCCTTATCGTCAGCCTTTTGCTCGGATGCTTGTGTCTTAGCAGCAGATTTTGCCGCGTTTCCGTTTGCACCGCAACCAGTGAGTGTTAGCATTCCTGCCAGCGCTAAGGCTGCAATTGCCATCATCTTTTTATTCTTCATATCTAACCTTTTCTATTAGTTATTGTTTATTATTGCTTGATTTTTAGTTTTGATTTTTAGTTTTGACTTATCCGTTAACTGTTGCCAACGGTTGCTTGCGATTTTCGCGCGCGCACAAAACTCACACACAACAGCGCAACAACTACGATTGCAGCTACGACTTGCGCCGAAATCGTTTCAACGTACGGATAGAATCCAAGCCAATCGTTAGTTGGCAAGCCTTGAATATACGCGCCAGCGAGCGCATCGCCCTCTATAAGCGCATGCACACCTCCGCCAGCAAAAATCACCACTAAAATGCACATAAGCGCGCTTGTTCCTGCAAAGAATGGGCGAATCGGTATGCGCACAGACGCAAAGCGAATCAGTAAGAAGATTACAACTAGAACAGCAGCTGCAGCCACGAATCCGCCCCAAATCATGGAGTCAGCTCCGCTTGATACAGCAAAAATCGCTTGGTAGAAGATTACGGTTTCTGCACCTTCGCGAAACACTGCTAGGAAGCTTAGCAACGCTAGAGAAATCAGGCTGCCTTTAGAAACGGCTGCCGTTGTTTGGTTGCGAATATACTCGTTCCAAGCTTGCACAGAAGATCTTGAAATCATCCAATTACTTGTGTACAGCAGCATAAGCATTGCAAACAGCGCCACAACGCCTTCCGTAATCTCTTGCTGCGGTCCAGAGCCATTGAATAACAATCCAAATAGCGCAGCAACAACAAGCGATGCCGCAATTCCAGCAACAAGACCCATGTAAATGTACTTAACCATGCTCTTGTGCCCAGATTTAATAAGATACGCGATTATTGCAGCAACAACTAGCAGAGCTTCCAACCCTTCGCGAAGCAAAATTATAAAAGCCTGACCAAAGGAGCTTGTTATAAATTGCATAAACACATTGGCATTAGCCGCCGCACCGCCGTCTAGCTTAGATGCATCTTCAATAAGCATTGACTTAAGATCTGTAAACAGCTTTTTTGTTTGCGCAAATGATTTGCCATTGTTCATAGCTTGCCTGCACTCTTTGAATTGATATTCAACAGTGCTTACTCGGCTTCCGCTTATTGCGTTCATAACGTTCTTCTCGAAACCGAGCTTTTCGTAATACTGGTAATAGGCTTCGTTCACTAAATCAACAGCTTTTGCAACTTCTTGCTTATTTGCTTTTGCTGCTTTATACGTTGATGCAGATTTGTCGAGTATAACGTTCATTTCTCGCGCTACTTGACTCCAAGTTCTGCCGTTTCGTCCAAGATTCTTCTTTTTTGCAGCATCGAGCTTTTTGCGTTCTTTTGCGATTTGCGCACGCAATTTGGATGCATAAACATTCGGCTTATCTAGATTTGCGTTTGAGTCTAATTGAGATGCGGTTTGCGCAACGTCTGCTTCTAGAGCAGATACAACTTCACTAATTTGCGCGGCCTGATTTTGTTGATATACCAGCGTTTGTAACTGTTGGAATTGGTCACTTTGCGATTGGACTTTATTCTGACTAATCGCATCTCGCACAACTGTAATCATGTTTGAAGCTACATAAACAGAGTTGTATGCAGCTTGAAACCTGGTTGCTGCTCCTGCCATATTTGCGTTTGCATACTCGCTTTTGCCTTGTTCTAGCTGATCTTTAATAGCTAAAGAAACTTCCGACCAAGTGTTGTATGTTTTATTGGCATCCGTAGCATAAGCAGGCGTTGGAGCTGCGATTAGTCCAGCAAGCCCAGCAACACCAGCAAACCCAGCAAACCCAGCAAACCCAGCAAACCCTATTGCGCAACTTACAAAAACGCATATAGCAAGTAAAAATGCATACACTTGCCGTGCTTTTTGGCGCGCTTTTGCACACGCGTGCATAATGTCTCCATATCTCCTTTGGCTCTAATCCCCATCGAGCGCACCCAACTTCTTTTATTTTCGTCCTATTTTTTAGTTTTATCTGCAGCTTTTATCTTTAAGTTTTAGCTTCAGTTTTTAGTCTTCAGTTTTAATCGTTCAAATTTTTTGGCGATTTCTACGCGGTTGTTCTGTTTTGTTATATTTGAAGTCGCCTCGCAAGTAACCCCATCAACATAATATCGATATATCAAGTAGATTGATATAGTTCAGAGCAAAAAACTCGCAAATATTACAAAAATGATATTGATAACGATAATTATCAATCTTTTTGCGAATCATATTGAGAAAAGCCAATAAGCCCAACAAACTCATTAAACATGTTTCTCATACTTTCTACAATGCGACTTTTCTTCTCAGCGCGCGCCTTAGCCGCAGCGCCAAATCTGCTCATTCTAGGCATTAAATCATTAATATCTGTACCAAGCTCACTCACTTCGCCAGCGCTAAAAGATTTCTCCATAAACTTGCGAGTCAAAGCATCGTTTAATCCTTCGCTTTGCACGAGTTGCGCCAAATCATGATTATACTTTTTCTCAACATACTCGCTCCAGCAATCAACAATGCTCAACTTGTTGCCGTTAGAATCGTAAACGGTAATGTTACCTTCAGAATCCACAAGATTCCCAAGCTCATTCTCGTTAAGCTGCGCAATAAACCCTTCAATAAGCTTCTTTTTACTACGCAACTGCGGGCTAGAGTCAACCGCCACCCTAATAGAAGCAAGAACATTTTTATCTTTACAATGCTTGCTATGGTAATGTTCTACTAACATCAAAATGTAGTCAATATTTACTTCTACTTGGCGCACAAGCTCCATCTCAAACACAACGTCATCCGTAATGTCTGCAATCTCGCCTTTTTGCTCTTTGCGCTTCCACTCTTCATGCAAATCCTGGTAATGCCCCAAGTAATCTTGCATATCGCGCTCTTTGATTATTTCGTTGCCTTCAAATTGATCGAAAGCTTTCAGCATATTACGCAATCGCAGTATATTACCAAAAAGCGATATAAACTTTTTCTGATTCTCTTCTCCAACAATGTTGAATCCTTGCAGCGGATACTTTTCCATAAGCTCATTTACTAAATCGCTGTATCCACAACGCTCAATTCCTTTAGCATCAATATAACCGTTATAAATCTGCTCAAACGTAGGGCATAGCACAATACCTTGCGCATCTTTATCTCCAAAAAGAGCTACCGCTTCGTCAACTCTATAACTCAAATCCCTAAAGCACACAATGTTTCCGAATGTTTTAACGGAGTTTAAGATTCGATTTGTGCGCGAAAACGCTTGAATAAGCCCATGCATGCGAAGATTTTTATCTACCCAAAGCGTGTTCAAAGTTGTTGCATCAAAACCAGTTAGAAACATGTTGACTACAATCAAAACGTCAATTTCCTTATTTTTCATGCGAATTGAAACGTCTTTGTAATAGTTTTGGAATTTGTTATTTGACGCATCATACGCAGTATTAAACATTTCGTTATAGTCTTTTATTGCACTTTCCAAGAATTCTTGCGAATTTGCGTCTAGATTTGCCGTGCTTTCTGAATTTTCTTCTCCAAGAGAACCCATGCCGTTGGCGTACGCCGAAGAATCTGACTCACCCTCGTTTACTGCATAGCTAAAAATAGTTGCTACTTTTAAGCGTTCGCTTGGAGGCAGATTTTGCTGCTGCTTTTTGAACTCGTTGTAATACGCTTTTGCAAGAGGAATGTCTGCAACAGCAAAGATTGAATTAAATCCGTTTACGTCAACTGCTTCAGAAGATTTTTTAGCATCTAAAGTATTATGCTTATCTGCAGCAAGTTCTTTAACGTTAATAATGCGCTTGTATTTGTAAGTTTTCTCGTTGCGATACGTTTTTTGAGTAAAATGCTCAATAATGTATTGAACAACATTATGCACGCGCTCCGGGTGCTTAATTACATCTGATCGATTAATATCTTTAACCAATTCGTCGGTTGCTTTTTCCAGCTCGCTCGACGTTTTTACAGTAGCAACGTATTCCACGCGGAATGGCAACACATTTTTATCGTTAATCGCGTTAATGATTGTGTACGTGTGCAAGCACGGTCCAAAGGTTTGCTCGGTTGTAGAAATATGCGCAGCGTCGGAGCCAGCAGCGTTCGCTTCAAAAATTGGCGTGCCAGTAAACCCAAAAAGCAGAGCATTTTTAAAGTGTTTTACAATATCTGCATGCATGCCTCCAAACTGACTTCTGTGGCATTCGTCAAAAATAAACACTATGCGCTTTTTGTAAATTTCATGGCTTGGGTTGTTGCTTATAAACCTACTAAGCTTTTGAATAGTGGTTATAATAAGCCTGCATTCTTCCGTATTGTCTTCTAGCTGTTTTGTAAGCACAGATGTTGAAGTGTTACTATTTGCGGCTCCTTTTTCAAACCTGTCGTATTCTCTCATTGTTTGATAGTCAAGATCTTTACGGTCTACAACAAACAAAACTTTGTCAACAAGATTCTTGCCTTCTGCGTCTTTTAACGCTTTTACTAGCTGCGATGTTTTGAAGCTAGTTAGCGTTTTGCCAGATCCAGTAGTATGCCAAATATAGCCGCCCTTTTGACGCTCTGATGCTGGCGTTTTGCTCGCATTAGCAAACATGTATTTTACGCGATTCACTATGTTTTCTGCTGCAGTAATCTGGTATGGTCGCATTACCATCAAGCATTTGTCTGCATTAAAAACGCAATATTTTGTAAGAATGTTAAGAATTACGTGCTTTGCAAAGAATGTTCTAGCAAAATCGCATAAGTCGGAGATTATAGTGTTTTGAGCATCGGACCAATAGTTTGTAAATTCAAAACTGTTACTTGTTGTTGTGTTGCTAGATCCTTTGCTTTTCTGCTCGTTGTAAGCATTATTGCGAGTTGAGTTGGAGTAATACTTTGTTTCAGTGCCGTTTGAGATTACGAAAATTTGCACGTATCCAAATAGTCCGCTTCCAGCCCAAAATGAGTCACGAGCATAACGGTTAATTTGATTGAACGCTTCTCTAATAGGCACACCTCTGCGCTTTAGCTCAATGTGAACCATTGGCAAGCCGTTTACTAAAACAGTCACATCGTAACGATTGCTACGAGCAGGGCCATTTGCATCATTATCGTTTGCATTATTGTTTGCACTATCGTTTGCGTTAACAGCATACTGGTTGATTACTTGCACAATATTCTTGTGAATATTTTCTTTGTCAATAATAGTAATGTTCTTATCTGTGCCGTCATCTTTTTTGAGTATTTTAACGTTATCTCGCTGAATAGTATCTGTTTTCTTAACTATATCGTCAGTGCTGTTTGCAATATTTTCTTTGAAAAATCTTTCCCACTCATCATTTGAAAAATGGTAGTCGTTGAGCTTTTCGATTTGCACGCGAAGATTTGCTATAAGATCTTTCTCGTTGTGAATGTGAGCATACTCGTAGCCTTGGGATTGCAAAATGTTAATGAACTCTTCTTCGAGTTGCGCTTCGCTTTGATAGTTGCCGTTATTGCGCGCGCTCGGCGTAAATGTAGACATTACAGTGCTATCTTGATTCTCTAACACGATTTTCATTTTGCTTCCTTCTTATCTACTCACACTCGAATTTTTAATTACGCACGCTTGAAGGTTAGGAGTTGATCTCGATAATACTCGTATTGCTTGCGTCTAGCTTCGATTTCTGCAGGCAAGCCTTGAGTTAGATCATTGCACAATGCGTCAAAGCGATCCAGAATTTGTACGATTTGATTCTGTACTTCTAGAGGCGGGATGGGGAGAACTAACTCCTCCAAGTCAGACTTGTTAATTGCAGGAACTCCGCCATCTTTCTTAAGAGACAATATTGCATACGAATTATTTGACAAGCAATAATACAGATATTTATTTAATACAAAGTCAGCATTTCCAGCGATTTTATAACATAAAGGTCCAAGCCAAAACTTATTTTTTTGATACCCAACATAACCAATACCACCTTGACCTCTAGAAGGCGTTGTCACCACATCCCCATCACAATTCCAATCTAATGAATATCCAGAATTAGTAGTTCCAGCATTAATATATTCATACAAAGAAGGTGATTCTTGAATATCACTTAATTTACTGCCAGTTGAAATAAAAGCAATATCACCGAGTTTTTTATACTCCACACCGTTTGGGCAGTAGCGCGAGATAAGCGAGTGTAGAGGATTATTATCGTTAAAAGTGAGCAAGGTATCGCGATAATACTCGTATTGCTTTTTACGGTCTGTAAGCTCTGCTGTAAGCTCTGCTGTAAGCTCTGTGAACGTGTCTAAAATCCGCACAATCTCCGCTTGAACCTCAAGCGGCGGAACTGGGATTTCAAAATCTTTTATGCTTGAAATATGCACATGTGGTACGCCGCCGCCTTTTTTCGTAGCATAAATAGCTTCCTGCTTACTAAGCAAAACATAATACAAAAACTTAGTTAATGTTAAATCATTTACACCCTTAACAGAAAAAGCATCGCAAACAAAAATAGGTTTATCCCAATATTGCACAAATCCAGCACCTGCACCACTGCCAGCAACAGTGATAGTTTCGCCGTTCCTATTAGAAATATCACAATAATAAGCTGGTTCGCGACCGCCAGAAATCACAGGAATATCACCAGGATTAACACTCTTTTTTGTAACAGTCGTGCCGCGCTTCATATCAGACACATCACTTAGTGCCTTATACTCCACACCATTCGGGCAAAGCTCAGCGATTAATTCCTCAAGTTTGCTAGTCATTGAGCCACCTCGCTATTATCAAAGTTAACGCTGCCAGCTTCAATCTCGCTTACAATCTTCTCAATTTGCTCGCGTAACTCTTGCTCACGAGCGCAAATAGTTTGCAATTGCGCATTAAGCTCCGCAATATCAATCTTCTCGCGAGTATCTTCCGCTTCAACATAAGTGGAGACGGAAAGATTGTATTTATTGGATTCCACTTCTTCCAAAGACGCTACGTGCGCAATGTGCTCCACATCTTGCCTAGCAGTGTACCACTTAACAATCTGCTCAATGTTCTCGTCCGAAAGCTTGTTACTATTCGTTGACTTTACAAACTCTCGGCTCGCATCAACAAACAATATAGAAGTATCATTCCGCTTGTTTTTGCGCAAAACCATAATGCACGTAGCAATCGAAGTGCCAAAGAATAAGTTGCTCGGAAGTTGAATCACGCAATCAACAGCATTATGCTCAACTAAATATTGGCGAATCTTTTGCTCGGCTCCGCCGCGGTACATAATCCCAGGGAAGCAAACAATAGCAGCAGCACCGTTTTCCGCCAAATACGCCAAGCAGTGCAACACAAACGCCATGTCTGCCTTGCTTTTTGGAGCAAGCACACCAGCTGGAGCAAAACGAGGATCGTTAATCATCAACGGATTAGAATCCCCCTCCCAACTCGTAGAATAAGGCGGATTAGAAACAACTAGCTCAAACTTTTTATTATCCTCGTTTTTCGGCTTTATAAGAGTATCGCCGCACGTAATAGTAAACTTATCAAAATTCACATCGTGCAAAAACATGTTCATGCGGCACAAGTTGTAGCTAGTAACGTTCTTTTCTTGACCGTAAAAACCGCCATTAATGTTTTCAATGCCTAGCACTTTTTTGGCTTTTAAAAGAAGCGAGCCAGAACCGCATGCGGGGTCATATACGTCTGAAATGCTTGATTTTCCAATGGTTCCAAGGCGCGTGAGCAGCATTGAAACTTCTGCAGGCGTAAAGTATTCGCCACCAGACTTGCCAGCGTTAGAAGCGTACAAGCCCATTAAATACTCGTAAGCATCACCAAAAGCCTCAATCACGTTGTTGTTTACACTACCAAGCTTCATCTCACTAATAACTTGCAATAACCTAACAAAACGCTTATTTCTGCCTTCAACAGTATCTGCAAGCTTAATATTATTCACATCGTAATCGGAGAATAATCCCTTAAAATCGTCAGACGAATCAGTTCCTTGAGAAGAAGCTTCAATATTGCGGAACACGCGGCTCAACGTTTCGTTTAGATTGCTATCTTGAGGAGCATTCTTAAGCACATTGCAAAACAGCTCGCTAGGAAGTATAAAGAAGCCTTTAGCAGAAATCATCTCACTGCGAAGAGGCTCGGCATCTTCATCGCTTATTTTTGCATAATCAAAGTCTGGATCGCCGCCTTCAGATTCATGCTCGTTTTTATTGATGTAATCGCATAAATTCTCGGAAATATAGCGATAAAACATAGTGCACAATACGTATGCTTTGAAGTCCCAACCATCAACGGAACCTCGCAAATCGTCGGCAATCTTCCAAATCGTGCGATGCAATTCCGCGCGTTCTTCTTCTTTGCGAGTGTCCATTTTACTGCTCCCTATTCGTGCAATTCGCGCAATTCGTGCAAGCGTATGCGCAATATATAAATAAACGCAATAATTAAATAAACTAAATACGCGTTCTTTAATATTCTACTGTAAACGCGCACAATCAACAGCAACGCCACTCGCATCGCTTAGCCTAGCTTCGATTCTTGCAAGCAAGATAGCTCGCATAGTCATTATTGGGCATTAGTTGGCATTATTCAGCATTAGTCCGCATTACTCAGCATCATTCGGCAAAAAAGTGCACTGGGAATGCACGCGTTTTGCGAAGCGCATGATTTGGCGAGATTACAGCAAACTCAGCACTGGTAGTTTGCACGATTTTTTGCAAATCGCTTTCTTGCGATACAAACAATGCCGTTGCGAGCGCATCGGCGTAAGCTGTTGGAAAATCGCAAGTTTTAGCAGGAATATAAACCCAGCTGGCGCATAAATCGAAAGCAGGAATGCCGTCAAGCGCATTAATCAAGTGAGTCGCAATTAAATTAGACTCAAAGCCACTTGCATCTTTGCCTAAGCAACTTGCTTCTTTTACTTTCCAACGCTTTCTTGCACTAGACGATGCACACAACGCTCCGCTTGCGATTGATGCCACTCCAACTGCTTGAGTTGTGTCAAACGGATTTTCCAGAGCCACTTTTATTTGATCATTCTCTTCGCTAAAACAAGCGCGCATATCTCCGCCAGCGTTTACAAGAAAATCAAAATCCGCATGCGAATCGCTATCCGCAGGCGAATCACTACCAAGCTCCTCTTTAATAATCTGTGTTACGAGATCTACAAAATAGCCCTTTCCAGCTGCACCAAAATCAAGCTGCACTGGCTGATTTGTGCAAAGCGTTGCACTGCCGCTATCTTGCGAAATATCCGACCACGTAACTGGAAGAGCGCGGCGATAGTTAGACCAACTGTCACTATCATCACTCGCGCTAGATGCCGACTCTGGAACGAATTGCACAGAATTATTGTAGCCAAGCGCAAGCAGATCCCCGCCGATGCACGCGTCGAAAGCACCGCGAGTGGCATCGTAAAACTCGCTATAAAGTGCAAAGAGTGGCCCAGCCCATGCTGGAAACTCAAACTCGCCGCCATGCTCCGCACGAGCCATGCGCGAAACAAGCGAATCCGCACGAAAGCGCGAAAGCACCGATTCATACTCTTCAATAAAATCGCGAATCCGCTTCTGCACGCGCTGCGAAATCGGCACGCTGCTAGAGATAATAATCCCCGTGCCAAGTGCGCGCTCAATCGCCACAACGTTCCTAAACATCGCTTGCCTCACTCCCAACATCAAACACTTTATCAATCATAAAAAACCACAACAATACCCCCCCCCCTCCAAAAAAGCCACAAAACAGCAAAATGTCGTCATGGTTTACAGGAAGTCGCATTCTATACCTACATTTTGGCAAAATGAAGGCATAGCACGCAAAAAATACTCATCTATACCTACATTTTCGCAAAAACGCACTATAGAAACATCGGAAGCATTGGCAACATCACGTGTCCACTATTCAAGCAACACTAACGCTTGACGTTAGTAACGCAATGCATTACCATAGTTTTATGGAAACCAGAGAAAAGGAACTTAATGATTACCTATACGGCGGATCATACCCCAAAGGTTATCCAACAGGATTAGAAAAAATCCTAAAGAGAAAGCTACAGATACTAAAGGCTGCATACAATTTACAAGACCTTAAAGCGCCACCAGGGAATCAACTTGAGCCACTCAAAGGCAATTTACTTGGGTATTGGAGCATAAGAGTAAATAAACAGTACAGACTAATCTTCAAATGGAACGATAATACGAAAGAAGCTTACGATGTCTACTTCGACGACTACCACAGATAACTATTTGAGCACTCCAGGCGAAATCTTGCGCGAAGAATTTATGGAACCTCTTAAAATAAGCTCATACAAGCTTGCTCACACTATCGGCACATCGCAAACAGCTATTGGAGAAATTTTAAACGGCAGACGCGAAATCAGTGTAGCAATGGCATACAAGCTATCTAAAGCTTTTAGAACTACCCCAGATTTTTGGCTCAATCTTCAACGAGACTACGACATTTTGCGATTTGACGAATCCAGCATCGGCAACATAACACCACTCGTTTCGGCGTAACATGATTTACACGCTTTAATGCTGAGCAAATACCACTTCGCAAGGTTGAAAATTTTTGGGTAAGCAGAAAAAAAAATCGGGCGACGCATAAATGCATCGCCCGCAAAACTTCCGTTTTCAAGTCGTATTTAATAAATTACTATGATGGCTGTACATTATATACAATCTCTTTACAAAAAGCATACATCTGTTGCAGTGATGTAGATGACTTATACAAGTCCTTATTACTAATCATCCTACCGTCAAACAATTCCTTGATTTCCTGCAAACAATGATCCTTCAAATCCTCACTCTTTATAACATCATCTACAGCAATAAGCAGCGAAATAAAATCTTGCACACAGTTATTTTTCAACCGATTTTGAATAGTCCTTTTTCTTACATCAGGCAATAATTCAACAAGTCTAGAAGCTAAATAACTATTATAAAAACCATCTTTATTCGTTAAATCATGAATAACACAATTGCTATGAGCTGCAGCATTTCGTATACTTCTTATGCTATCCAGCAATGTACAATTAAATCCACAGTATTGATACTTTGAACAATAATACTTGTAAAAATTAACAAATTCTCCAAATGGAATCACTTCTAGAAAAACATATATAGGATAATTAGGGTGAGTATATTTACCCAATATATTCTTCACATACGCAGTAGAACGTCTATTATCAAGCTCTGTTGTAATGCGTGGATACTCTGCGATATATTCACTTACTATACTGAATTCATCAATATTTTTTCTTGTATATTTTTTAATATATTAACTTTTAAAGAATGTTCCACATTAAGACTTGCGCCAATTATCCAACGCCTTAAATACATATCAATAATAGATAAATCTTTTAGAGCCATAAAATCAAGACCCACATATTTACCATTATGCTTATGAAAATTGGCTTTGTAGGCAGTAACTTTAACATAATAATTATGCTCATTCAAAAATGAAATAGCATCCTCAACTGTACATTCTTGAAAAGTGACACCCTTATTTTTTAGTTTATCTATAAGTTGTTCTGTCTTTAACATGAAACCCCCATCCACAAAAAATAATTCAAATAATTAATAAAACTATTTATTTTTTCTTTAATGATTCAAGTATAAGAAAGAACACGAAAAGCAGGAAGAATAAGTAAGTAGATAAATACACACACTTTAACGCTGAGCAAATCCCACTTCGCAAATTTGAAAATTTTTTAATTTTGCGAAGTGAAACGATATTCACATAAGCCGCAAAACATAATAAACAGAACGCAATAAACAGAATACAAAAGGGCCTTCGAGTGTGAACGCAAGCAAGAAAGAAAACAAGCAAGCGAACACACGCGAAAGCCCTAAAACACTAGCGCTAACACGTAGCAGTAATATTAATTAGCTACGCACCTTACGCAACACTGCACCAGAAGCCGCAAACATCAAAGCAGCAAAAGCCACTAAAACGCCAGCAGCACCAGTAACAGGCAAAACACCCTTACCATCACCCTGGCCAGACGTACTATTTGCAACAGTAATATCCGTCCAAGCAAGCTGATTACCCTGCTCATCCACAAGAACA
Organism: Gardnerella sp. c17Ua_118; assembly: GCF_055804255.1. Classification (NCBI taxonomy): domain Bacteria; kingdom Bacillati; phylum Actinomycetota; class Actinomycetes; order Bifidobacteriales; family Bifidobacteriaceae; genus Gardnerella; species Gardnerella sp. c17Ua_118. Next base: position 1,290,883 of record NZ_JANUYT010000001.1, on the reverse strand, counting down.
ACAGTATGCTTACCAGAATAACCAGCAGGGAATTGCGCATCAAAATAAGGAACACCATCAGCGCCAAGCTTAACAGTCACAAAATCACTACCATCCACGCTACGCAAAAGCTTAGGAGTGGAATACATAAACGCGTAAGCCTTAACAGAACCCTCGCTATGCAAGCGATCAAGGAACGCCTTGTTGCTAACGTTCACAAAAACCTTGTTCACAGAACCTGCAACAACACTGTTGTTGAATCCAACCTTTAGCGTACCTTTTAATTCTGGCTTAAGATCATTAACACTCTTAGGAGCCGCAGGAACTACGGCTTTAGCTTGAGCTGTCTTCTCAGAAGACTCAGTCTTAGTGGAAGAATCTTGAGTAGCATTGGAATCGGAAACAGATGGAGCAGATGGAGCTTTTTCTGCAGGCTTATCACCAGACTTATCTTCCGACTTATCTGGGAGAACATCACCAGAAGCTCCTGGATTCTTTTCACGCGCACTATTCTTGCTCTTCTTAGCTTCCGCAAGAAGATTCTCTAAAGCAACCAATCTAGACTTCTTAGAGTTACGAATCAAATTAGCTATAAAGTGGAAACCTTGATCATCTGCTTGCTTAGCTAGATCTTCCTTTTCTACCTTATAGTTTTTAATAGCGTTCTTAAGATTTACAGAAATCTTATTATTAAATTCTACGGCAGCAGCACCAGCTTGATTTGCTTCAGCAGTAGTAAAGTCAGCAAAAGTCTTATTGCCAAAACTATTTACAACTCCAAGGAACTTTGCAACAGCAGTCTTTTCATCACCAGTAGCAGTAAACATTCCCGTGTTAACTAGCTGAGCTAATTCAACGGCATTAGTATAAGATTTTTCTTGGCCATCGCGACGCTTTTGCAATTCTTTTCTAAAGAATTCAATCTGGGAAGGCGTAGCACTTTTACCACTTGCTTTTAAAGCCTTAAGAAAATCTTCCTCTGATGTCCCTAGGTCTACAATGCCTTTAATTGCACTATCTGTAATTGTTTTTTGAGCTTCGTTAAATAAAGCACGAGCGCCACTAAAAGTCGCAGCTTTGCTCATAAGCGTAGCAGTAAAGTTGAAACCTTTAGCTTTTGCTTGCTTAATTAAGTCTTCCTTAGCATACTTCTCTGCTTCGTTAAGCAAATTTTCCAAAGAAGCTAAAGAACTGTAATTAGACTCTTTAATCTTGTTAGCAACTAAAGTAAGACCCTCATCTTTAGCTTTTTTAACTAAAGCAGCTTTACCATTAACGTATGCGCTTTGAGCATTATCGCGCTTATCTTTACTACCGTAGAAAATTTTCTTCGCCGACGTGAAGTCACCAGCTTCACGCATCTGCTTAGCAAGATCATGCAAACCAATAACGTCGAGATGCCTAGCACGATATTTAACAATCGTGTCATCTACATGCTTAACAACACTAGCATTACCGTCACCATGACCAGTAACCTTTGAAGCATTCTTGCTAACATAATCTAAAAGCTCAGCAATTTCACTTTTAAGAAGACCAGAGTTTTTTACACGGTTTTCGAGCTTCGCTACAGAAGGATGCTTAGCAGATTCTCCACCGCTATTCGTTTGAACTGTAGTCGCGCTATTAGCCAACGCTGGCATTGCAAACGCAATTCCCGAAACAAAAGTCGCTACCGCTGCAAATGCGGCAATCGCTTTTTTACTTAACATACTTTTCCTTTCCTCTCATCACGAATCATCGTGCGAAGAGCCTATTTGCTAAAACAGCACAATAAGTGATTCAATTTAGGCTTAAATTAAATCATTACAAAGTATGCAGATACCCTACCCCCCTAATGTATTGTTATAACCTTTCCATAACAGATAAACAGGGATGAAACAGAAATAAAACAGATCAAACGCTAAAACAGATAAAACAGATAAAACAAAAGCAGGAGTCGCGATAAATAATCGCAAACTCCTGCAATATATGAAACTTAGGCCTTATAAAACCGTAAGAGTCAGGCTAAATAACTTTTGCATTAGGCAAAACGTTGCCGTCTTTATCAACATTGCAACTATGCTCAACAGCAATCGTAATGTGATCGTTGTCAACGGAATAAAAGCCGTCAGTCACCTTAAAAACGTGACGAACGCCTTGCAAATCGTCAACCTTTACAAATCCGTGATCAATCAACGCAAGCACAGCATCATGCCCAGGAAGAACACCCATTGTGCCATTCACAGAAGGAATAACAACAAACTTAGCATCGCCTTCCCAAACAGGATGCCTGGCTGCAACCACACTAACGTGCAGCGTTTTCACTTGCTTTTCTGCCATAATCACGCACCAAACTCTTGCTGCATATCGTGCCAACGACGCTCAAGATCGTCAATGCCACCAATGCCAGAGAACGCCTGCTCAGGGATCTCGTCGTAAACGCCATCGCAAATGCGCGTAAACGCTTCAATCGTCTCGTCTGCTGGAACATAAGAACCTGGGCGGCCAGTAAACTTTTCGGCCACGTAGAAGTTCTGACCAAGGAACTGCTCAATCTTACGAGCGCGGCTCACAGTGGTCTTATCTTCTTCACCAAGCTCATCAATACCAATCAAAGCGATGATGTCTTGAAGCTCCTTATTACGCTGCAAAATGGCCTTTACGCGGTTAGCGCAATCGTAGTGAGCCTGGCCAACATAACGAGGATCCAAAATTCTAGAAGTAGAAGCCAAAGGATCCACAGCTGGGTAAATACCCTTAGCTGCAATGTCTCGCGAAAGCTCGGTAGTTGCATCCAAGTGCGTAAACGTTGTTGCAGGTGCAGGATCGGTGTAATCATCTGCAGGCACGTAAATAGCCTGAAGCGACGTAATAGAATGGCCGCGCGTAGAAGTAATACGCTCCTGCAACGCACCCATCTCGTCTGCCAAGTTTGGCTGATAACCAACTGCAGAAGGCATACGACCAAGCAACGTAGAAACCTCGGAACCAGCCTGAGTAAAGCGGAAGATGTTGTCGATAAACAGCAACACATCCTGATTCTGCACATCGCGGAAGTATTCAGCCATAGTCAAAGCGGTAAGAGGCACGCGAAGACGAGTCCCAGGAGGCTCATCCATCTGACCAAAGACAAGCGCCGTCTTCTCCAAAACGCCAGCCTCAGCCATTTCGCCAATCAAATCGTTACCCTCACGAGTACGTTCGCCAACACCAGCAAACACAGACACGCCGCCGTGATTCTGTGCAACGCGCTGAATCATCTCCTGAATCAACACGGTTTTACCAACGCCTGCGCCGCCGAACAGACCAATCTTTCCGCCCTGAACGTAAGGCGTAAGCAAATCTATAACCTTAATGCCCGTTTCAAACATTTGAGTCTTAGACTCAAGCTGATCGAAAGCAGGTGGATTGCGGTGGATTGGCCAACGCTCAGTCACCTCAATATTCTCGCCTGGCTTAGCGTTCAAAATATTGCCAGTAACGTCAAAAACGTGACCTTTTGTAACATCTCCAACAGGCACAGAAATTGGGCCGCCAGTGTCCCTAACTAAAGCGCCGCGAACCAAACCGTCCGTAGGCTTAAGCGCCACTGCTCGCACAGTTGAATCACCAAGGTGCTGCTCAACTTCCAATGTAATCTCGTGGACGGTATCTCCCTCCGTGTTTCCAACGGTGTTGATATCAACCTTGAGAGCATTGTAAATATCTGGAAGATAGCCAACTGGGAACTCAACGTCAATCACGGAACCCTGAACACGGGTTACGCGGCCAGCCGTTGGGTCGCTTTCCTTTGCATCTTCTGGAGGTGCTGTGGTCTGATTTTCAGCCATATGCTCCTATTCCTCCTCATTATTCAGCGCATCAGCGCTGCCGATAATCTCGGTAAGTTCTTGTGTAATGGAAGCCTGGCGAGAAGCATTAAGCTTTCTCGTTAAATCATCCACCAAATTGCGGGCGTTGTCTGTAGCCGTGTGCATAGCATTTTGCCTACTAGCTGTTTCGGAAGCGGCAGATGTAAGCAAGCATTCGTGAATACGCGACTGAATATACTTTGGCAAAACCGCATCCAAAACCTCGTCTGGGCTAGGCTCAAAGCAATATTCCACAGCATCTGGATTGCTGCGACTAACAGCTTCTTCACGCGCCGAAACCGCACCCGTAGACGAAAGCGAAGCAGAAGGGCCAGAAGCCGCCTCGTAGTCAGGCCTATGCATAGCAAACTCTTCGCCGTCTTTTAACGGAACCAGCTCAACTGGAAGCATGCGTAGCGTACGAACCTTTTGCCTCACCATGTTTATAAACTCAGTGAACACAATGTAAAGCTCGCTAACACCGCCATCTTCTTCGGGAGTCATGTACGCGTCCATTAAAGTATCGGAGATTCGCTCTGCGATTGTTACATCAGGATGATCCGTAGACCCTTCCCAAGTGCCTGCAACGTCGCGATTACGATACTTGTAATAGGTTGCACCTCGGCGACCATACACGTACAACTCTGCGTGCTTTCCTTCGGCATCTAGCTTTGTAAGCAGAGCCTCGGTTTCTCGAATAATCGAAGACGTAAACGCGCCCGCCATTCCGCGGTCGGAAGTCAACGCCAGCACGGCTACGCGATTGCCCGCACGCTCTTTTCCAAAGATTGGATGCTTAATGTTTGCTTCGTGATGAGCTACCAACGCCTGCACGGCATCGAAAATTGCGTCGCTGTATGGCTTAGCATTAAGCGCAATATCTCGCGCTTTTGCAATATGCGAAGACGCAATCATTTCCTGAGCCTTAAAGATTTTACCCAAAGACTGTGTGGAAATAATTCTCGATTTCAATGCAAGTTGGGAAGACATACGCTACTTCCCCTCAGACTCGTTATTGCTTGAATCGCGACCATCCGACTTTGGCTTTGCAACAAGCTTTTCCTTCTCAACAGGAGCAGGATTTTCAGCAGGAGGCAAAGAATCCTTAACAATCAAAGGCTTTCCTGCAGAAGTCTTAAATGACTTACGGAAATCTTCGATTGCTGCATCAAGCTTTGCTTCTGTCTCTTTTGTAAAGTCCTCGGTATCGCGAATCACCTGCAAAATGTCGGTTCCTTTATCGAGATAATCCAACATCTCGCTTTCAAAGCGAAGCACGTCTTTTACAGGAATGTCGTCTAACTTTCCATGAGTACCAGCCCACACGGAAACAACCTCTTGCTCCATGGAACGAGGCGAGAACTGCTTCTGCTTAAGCAACTCGGTTAAGCGAGCGCCACGAGTGAGCTGAGCCTTGGAAGCTGCATCCAAATCGGAAGCAAACATTGCAAAAGATTCCAAAGACTTGTAACGAGCCAACGAAATCTTAAGCATGCCAGAGACCTTCTTCAAAGCCTTAGCCTGAGCAGCACCACCAACACGAGACACGGAAATACCAACATCGACTGCTGGGCGCTGACCCGCGTTGAACAAATCGGACTGCAAGAAGATCTGACCATCGGTGATAGAAATCACGTTGGTTGGAATGTATGCAGAAACATCGTTTGCCTTGGTCTCAATAATTGGCAAGCCAGTCATTGAGCCGCCGCCCATATCGTCGGAAAGCTTTGCGCATCTTTCTAGCAGACGAGAGTGAAGATAGAACACGTCGCCTGGGTACGCTTCACGCCCAGGTGGGCGACGAAGAAGCAAAGAAATCGAACGATATGCTTCTGCTTGCTTAGACAAGTCGTCGAAAACAATCAAAACATGCTTGCCGTTGTACATCCAATGCTGTCCAATTGCAGAACCAGTGTATGGAGCAATGTACTTAAAACCTGCAGAATCCGAAGCTGGGCTTGCAACGATTGTTGTGTACTTCATAGCGCCTGCTTCTTCGAGGCTTTGACGTACAGCAGCGATTGTTGAACCCTTTTGTCCGATTGCTACGTAAATGCAACGAACTTGCTTCTTTGGATCTCCGCTTTCCCAGTTTGTGCGCTGGTTAATAATCGTATCGATTGCGATTGCTGTTTTACCAGTTTGACGATCGCCAATAATCAGCTGACGCTGACCGCGGCCGATTGGCGTCATTGCGTCAATGGCCTTTAAGCCAGTAGACAAAGGCTCGTCCACAGGGTGACGATGAATCACGTCTGGAGCCTGGGCTTCAAGAATACGACGCTCCTTGCACTCAATCGCACCAAGACCATCAATTGGATTACCCAATGGGTCTACTGTACGACCAAGATAGGCGTCTCCCACTGGCACAGATAACACTTCGCCAGTGCGGTAAACTTCCTGCCCTTCTTCAATGCCCGTAAAATCGCCTAGAATAACCACGCCGATTTCGTGAGCATCAAGGTTAAACGCTAGGCCCAAGGTGTCGTTCTCAAAGGTGAGCAGCTCGTTTGCCATGCAGCCAGTCAATCCAGCTACGTGCGCAATGCCGTCACCAGCCGTAACAACATATCCAACTTCTTGCGTTGGCATGTCTGCTGGCTTGTACGAGTCAACAAACCCGTCAAGTGCCTTGCGTATAAGGGCGGGATCAATAGATAGTTCCGCCATAATTCTCCTTAATTTATTACTTCACTGCCTGTGTCCAAGCGCCATTGCGCGCAGAACGCTGCAGCTGCTTAAGCTGCATTAACATTGTGCGGTCTGTTACTTGATCGCCAATACGTATACGCATTCCACCAAGCACGTTTGGATCTACGATTGGGTTTATGTACGCACGATGACCCAACTTATTGCTGTAAATCTCAATCAAACGCTTGATTTGCTTATCCGTAAGAGGCTGAGCGGTTGTAACAGTAACCAAAGTTTCGCCTGCTTCGCGCTCAAAACCAGACCATGCGCCGCCAAAGCTGCCCGTCTTGCCACTTTCTGCGCCACCGTGCCAAGTTCCCACCAGGTAGTGCATAATGCGCAAAACAACGGGATGCGCCTTACCTCCAATAAGCTCGTCGATTAAGCGAGACTTATCTTCCGAAGACCTATTTGGATCGGTAATGGCATCAGAAAGCTCTGGATACTTTTCGATCGTATCCATCATTGTTGAAAGCTCATCAGATATGCGCTGAGCTTCGTCATGAGCGTCTGAAATGGCTTGCGCAAGCGAAGAACGCGATAAGTTTTCGCTTACTCGCGATGCCTTTTCTGGCATCCGTACCTCCTCATTTATGCAAAACTAAGTAGCATTAGCAACACTAAGACATAAAACTTAAGACTTAGTGAAAGCTTGCTTTGACTACTTGTTTTGCGCCGAATCCTTAACGTCTCCTACTTCATCAATCACATGATCAATGATTTTGGAGCCTACGGTATCGTCATCTAGCTTAGAAGCAAGAATCTTTCCAGCTAACGCCGCAGCGAGTACCGAGACTTCTCCTTGGAGGCTAGTCATGGCGTGCTTATGCTGAGCTTCAATGGAATGCTGAGCTTCACTAATAATCTTCGCAGCATCTTTCTCTGCACGCTGTCTTGCTTCATCAACAATCTTGGAAGCTTGTGCACGAGCCTGTTCGCGAGTCTTCGCAGCATCTGCTTGAGCTTGGGCGAGTTCTTCTTCCATCTGGCTCTTTAGCTCATCAGCTTCACGCTGCACGTTGGCTGCTTTAGACATTCCGCCTTCGATTTTTTCTGCGCGCTCATCAAGAATTGCCTGGAATTTAGGCATAACGAACTTGTAGAAAAACGCTGCAAGAACAACTAAAATAACCAGCGACCATATAACGTCGTAAGGCTCCGGCAAGAACAACGCCAGTTTATTAGTTTCGGCTGCATATGCCATGGCTTGTCCTTTCTATTCTTTCAACACTTGTATGCGTTGGAACGAGTTGTTTCGTTCGGTTCAGCTTCCCATAATGTAGGCAACGAATCCGAGCAAGCCCAGAACCTCGATGAATGCCAAGCCAATAAACATGAACAACTGAATACGGTTGCCGACTTCTGGCTGACGTGCAGTGGATTCCATAGCCTTGGATACAACCATTGCCATTCCGATAGCAGGGGAAAGAGTAGCAACGGCAAAGCCGAGAATGCTAAGGTTGCCCGTCAATCCTGCGAGAGCGATGATACTATTCATTGGTTTCCTTTCTTTAGGAACAGTAACCAGTTATAAACCCTAAGATTATTAAACCTGATTTATTTGTTTGCTTTAATTAGTTTTAACTATCTATGCAACAGCAACAGCAGATTTTTCTTCTTTCTCGGGGTAACTTTCCGAAATATACACAGATGCAAGAACTGTAAAAATAAACGCCTGCAAGCCTGCGACTATTATTTCGAATACTGTAAACAGAATGCCACCAAGCAGCCATAATGCACCGCCTAAGGCAAGGAGTTTATTGCTGGAATCCACCACAAAGAAGTTGGTGAATACTAGGCAAGTGGCCACCAGCAAATGGCCAGCAATCATATTCGCAAACAAACGGATTGTAAGCGAAAGTGGTCGCACAATCAATAATTCCAGCAGCTGCAATGGCGTAAGAATAAAGTAAATCGGCCATGGCACTCCTGCTGGGAACAAGGATTCGCGGAAGAACGTTAAGAATCCTTTTTCTCTAATTCCAGTGATTAAGTATTGGCACACAACCCAAAGAGCAAACACTAATGGCCCTGTAATAGTTGCGGTTGCAGCCATATTTAAGCCTGGAATAACTGAGCAAAGATTAAAGAAGAATATTGTTATAAAAAGGGTTGTAATCATTGGCACATAACGCTTTCCGCGCTCTTCGCCAATCATTTCGTACACAATGTTAAATCGCACAAAGTCCATTAGAATTTCTAGCACGCTTTGGAATCTTCCTGGAACCACTTTTGCGCGGGCTGCTCCAATGCCAAAAATAATCATAACGATTACGGCCATAATAAGACGCACCATAATAATTCGATTCATGGCAAAAGGTGTGCCTTGGAATAAAATCTCTGGCGGCAAAAAGTCATTAATGCTTGGCATCTCTGGCTTTGCTGAAGCTAGCAACGCCGCAACATTTATATGCGCAGCTTTCGCTAAAACTTCGATAGCTCCACTCATTCGTGCCTCCTTGTAGGACTCTTTTACAATACAGTTGCATTAAGTATAAAGTTATTCACAAGCTAGTTTGTAAAACCGTAAATCCTGTAAATTCATTCGTTGACATATGTGCGAAACGAAAATATATCTCTAAAAAGCTGATTATACTCTTAGTTTGTACATTTGAGTTATATTTGAGTTATATTGCTGATTATTAACGAGTGTTGCGATTATATCAAGTACGCAAATTCTTAATAACTCGCTTTAGTCACTTGTTTATTATACTCCACATTTGTTTAAAATTAAACTGCTTGCGCGATAAAATTATGCGAGAAACACGCCGAAGACTTGACAAATCCAAATTTGCCCCTATCGTAGATAGAGCTGCTAAAAGTAGCCGACGCGGGGTGGAGCAGCTCGGTAGCTCGCTGGGCTCATAACCCAGAGGTCCATGGTTCAAATCCATGCCCCGCTACTAGAAAGCCAGGAATCGCATATTTCTCACGAATGCGAATCTTGGCTTTTCTTTTACTAACTAACAGCTCCTGCAAGCTTTCTGCGAACATATTCACTTCTGCTTATATGGTAACTTTTCGAAGCTTTTGTTATGCTTTCAAGCTGCGCTTTAGGTAGTTTTATTGTCATACTAACTAAAGGTTCATCTTGTGCAGAGGCCATATGTAGCCCATAATATACAGGTCCTATTACTCCATCATCTTGGTTCTCATCTTCCAAAATCTCAACATCCTTGTCAATTTGCTCGGATGTCATTCCAAATTTTCTTAGTAGACTCTCTTCGTTCATTTTCAATACCTTCTTTTAGCTAACTCAATTTTAATCTTTTTAGTTGGCGGAGTCATTGCGTGATATATCAACACATCTTCACCAATCTGCTTGTATACAATCTCAACATTTCTACCACGAGAATCAAGACCAATACATACCCAGGTTTCATTATCTCTGCGTGCATCAATCATTACACTATGAAATGCTGTAAGAACATCTTCATCAGTGAGTTCTGGATGCCTCTTATGAACGCGCGGCAATATATAAACCCTCATTCACAAACACCTCGCATAAGCCGAAGACTATTGATACTAGATTATCACCGAGGTATTACCAAAAAATTACTCAAGTAATACAAGATATCTGATGTATTAATAAAGGAGAATCGCTAGGCGGCGGCGAGCGCGATTCAAGCGCTCATCGCCAGCAGGAAGCATTGCAAAATACTCAAGCATGCGGTCTTTAATCACCTCTGCGCAATCTTTGTGAGAAGCAAGAAAATCAAGAAGCCTGCCAAAAGCATCATCAATGTGGCCATCAATCATATCTACATCTGCTACAGCAAGCTGAGCGGAAACATCGCCAGGATTATCGCCAGCAGCCTTGCGCACAGCCTCCACATTTGTATTCGTATTTCTGCTAAGAAGCAAAGCCTTTGCACGCTCACGAGACGCCAAAGAATCATTCGGATTATCTTGCAATACTTTTTCATACTCGCGCGCAGCAAGAGCATAATCGCCATTCATAGCTGCATCGTGTGCAATTTTGTGTTCAGGGGGAATGCTGGATGAATCGCCAGAATCCGCAGAATCGCCAGAATCCGCCGCATTATCATCTACGCCAGAATCTGCCGAATCAATATAAGGAGCCGTTCCAGCAACACCAGACTTTTCTGCAACCTTAACTAATTGCGGCAAAATGGCACTACAAATCTGATTCAACTCATCTTCGCTAGGCAATCCTTGGCAAATAGGCATTGGCCTGCCCCCAACCAATCCATATACAGCTGGAAGCTGCTGCGCGCGCAAAGCTTGAGCAATCGATGGGCTTTCATCCGCATCAATTCGCGCAAGTTGCATTCTGCCATCTAAGGCACTAACGGAATCCGCAAGTTTTTGCGCTAAGTCGTAAGAAGTTTCGTCACTTTTTTGCCAAACAAGCAAAATAATTGGAAAACTTACGGAAGTTTGAACCATTGCTTGGAAAGTTTGATCGTTAACATCAATCACGTATCCGCCTGCAAGTGGAATTTTAGACTGCGGTTTGCCAGATTTTTCGGCAGCTTCGCGCTTTGCAAGAGCCTCCGCCTTGCGCTTTACGCCTTCTAGGTCTACTGCACCAGCAAGCGAAAATCCGCCTGGGTTCATACCCATAGATTGTGAATCAACCATATTTCCTCTTTTGCTTATATTGCTTTACAGATATCTCTAAAACGTTAAACGCATTACAGAAAGCCTAAGGCGCTTCTACAACGCCTCTACCTTTATAGGCTGACGCTCCGCCCCAACAGGAATAATCTTTGCATCCGAGCCAGCAGGAGGTACAACCATAGCAACAACGTTCACATAAGTTACGCGCATTGTAGAAGTAGCTTTAGAATCCCCAAATAACGCTTTTTCTTCGTCGGAAGCTGGCCTAGATTCGCGGCCTTCTCCAGCTTTTCTAGTCCAAACTGAATCAATGCGAGCAATAACCAAATCACTCCCATCGCTTGCGCGCATAACGCTAATCTGGTTTGTTACAGGAGTAAAAACTTGTTCTTGAGATCCCTTATTTCGCTCCATTCCAGCTTGAACTGTTTTAGAAAGCTCGCTTAGTTTTGATCGCAAATAATCATTAGCAAAATACTTTGCAAACTTGCTCGATTCTCCCCTTTGCAAAACATCCGCATACGCTGTAACAGCCGCGTGTGGAGACATAACAAGCCCCGAATCATTAGCTTTGCCCATAGAAGCTCCGATTGAAGGAACTGGGAATTTTGGCAAATGCACACCAGGGAAAAGCCTTGCAACAGCCCAAAGCTTGTAATTTGAGCGCGCGCTATCTTGGCGAATCACCAACAAACGTTTAGACTGCTGGTCTTTTGTTGTTGTGGTAATTGTCATTAAATCGCGCGGCCAACTTGCGTTTGTTGGCACAATTGTTTGAGCAACTTCACGCGGAATAGTGGTTTTTGCATCTAGCTTGCCCGTTTTTGCAGCAATCGCCAGCTCACTTGCGCGCACAAGAGCCGAAGGGCCACTCATGTATTCCGCAAGATTACTTGCGTTTTTCTCTTCGTTAGCTTTTTCTAAAGAGCGCAAAACTCTTAAACGTATATCTTTTTCTTTGATTGGAGTTACGTCTGGAAGCTCTTTAACGCTAGAGCCTTCTGCAGCCTTAGGAACTTGGCCTTCGCAAGCGCAAAGCGTAAGGCACATTGCCGAAGCAATTACCGAAGCACACGCAAAACGCGCGTAGTGCTTGATTTTATGCGCATAAAACATAGTCACACTTTCCAAAATACGTTACTTTTTGCGGTTTTTTGAAGGTTTTGAGGAGCCACTTTGGGAACCATTTTGAGGACCGTTTTGGCGGCTGCCATTTTGATGGCTAGCATTATTAGAGCCATTTGCACCACGATTGGCATTATTGCTGGCGTTATTGCTGACCTTGTTGCCGTTGGTATTTCCGCCACTTGCATAGCCACTCGTGCGATTCTCTGAGCCTTTATACTTGCGATTTTTGCCACGATTTTGGCTTCTGTTGTCACGCTGGTTAAACTGGTTGCGCGACTTGCGCCTTGCTTCACCAGGCTTTGCGCTACTCGAATCGCCAGCCTCCGACGATTTGCCAAGATTTTCGCCAATGCGATTATCGCGCTTACGATTATCGTTGTCTTTACGATACTCTGCATCCATTATGCCATCTCGATTTTTATGTTCACCGCGATTGGTCTTCTTGGAGTCGTCAGCAAAATTTTCTTTGCAATCGTTGCGATTCTTGCGATCCTTATACGATTCCTTCTTGTAGCGCTTTTTTGCAAACCCAGTTTGTGATTTAGATGCGCCTTGTGATTTTTGTGATTTTCCAGACTTCCCTGCAATTCCCGAATTTCTAAATTCGCTAGATTCGCTAGATTCCGCAGATTCATGCAAATCCTTCGATTGCTCCGACTGATTCGCGCTAGACAAGTCGAAAGACTCCGCTGCATTATTCTCCGCAGCGTTATTCCCTGCAACGTTATTCCCTGCAGAATTATTCCCTGCTGCAAAATCGCCCTTAAAATCAGAACCCGACTCGCTCGCAAGCCTTGCAAAATAAGCTTGCAAATCATCTTTAGAAATAACAGTTGTTTCGTCTAAAGCCGCAGTAGGGGAAGAATTTAGACCAGACTTTACGCTTATAGAAGAATCTCCAGCGGCTTGCGACTTTGTTGTACGCGTTCTTGCGTGAACTCCGTGACGCGCATGCGCACCAGAGCCCACTTTATGCTTAGACTTTTTGTCTTTATTGCTACCAAAAACGCCAGCTATTGTTCCAGCCAAAGCCTCCGAGAACTTAACTTCTTCTTGGCTATTGTTTTCAACACTAATCAATCCCGTTCTGCTTGCAACAAGTCGCTTGTTTCGCCTGCGATGCGGAGCCATTGCAAACACAGAAGCCGAAAGGCCACATAGCAAAATAAACAACGCTCCTACAAAATACATAGGAGTAGCAAAATCAGGAAGATTATGCCTGCGCCAACGCAATTCAACAAAAGCTTCGGGAGAATTCTTACCAAGATCGATTATAAGAACCCTGCGTGCAATTTTTGATTGCAACTCCGACGACAATTTTTGATGAGAAGTCTGCGATTGCGCGCCATTTTGAGCATTGCTTTGCGCACTATTTTGCTCTTGCGACTCCTGCTTTAACGCTAAATCCGCCGCATTCCCCACTTGCTCAAAGTCGGCAGCATTTACAAACAACTTTGCCAAACCCATTTGGCAAGTGGCGTTAGTCCATAAATCGGAATCCTTAAAATCAACGTCTTTAGAAGCATCTTTAGAAACGTCTTTAGAAACCTTAGAATCGGCCGTTTTTGCGCTATCTACACGCGCATTATCGTCTGCCTTCATAACATCGGTAGAAAGACTACTCCAGTTATTAAGGCCCGTTATTCGCTGAACGGAATAACCCTTAGTCCATCCACGAACATCTTTAGCTAAGCCAACTGCAACGCAAATCGGCTTGCGACTATTTAGTGCCGCAACGCTAATCTTTACTCTATAGTCAACAAGATTCAAAACGCCTGGATCTGTAACAATGTATCTAGACCCATACACGTTTGCATGCGCCGAAACAATAGAGCTTGGCTTCCAAACAGTTGCGTTAAGCACACCAAGAACAATACTAAGAGCAGCAAGAAGGCCAAAAATTGGGGCCACTACTCCTCGCATAAACCTAGCTCGTTTTGTAGGACGTTGCATCAAACCTCTTTCTTAAGCTTGGCACGCCGCCAATTAGGCACCCCGCACGCGCACAAACTTATTAACGTAATTCTAAATTCGTTATATTTTATCCACTGCTATCTATTCTACAATCTTTACTAATCTTTTATAAGGTTTGATGTTTTGCGCAATAAATCACGCTGGAATTGCGACTAAATCGCTCTTAAATCGCGCTAAAATCGCTAGTTAAATCACACTAAAATCGCACACAAATCGCTAGTTAAATCACACCAAAATCACATGCAAGTTATAGTCTTAAACTTATGACAAAAACCAAATTAAATTTGACTAAATCAGTTATAACTCGAGTAATTTGTACTGCGAGCGCAATTGCCATGTGCTTTGGATTAGCATCTTGTAGCGCAAACAGCGAGTCAAGCAATGGCGCAGCAAGTAGCGAAGCAAACGCAGCTGGAATGAGCGTTTTAAGTGGCGTTAAGGCTAGCGGAGCTTTAGGAAAGCAGCCAAAGGTTGAGTTAACAGCACCTATAGATGTTAAGCCAAATTCTTACGCCATTTTGCAAGATGGAAATGGCACTAAAATCCCAGAAAATAGTCGCGTATGCGCTAATGGCATTGTATACAACGCTAAAAGCGGCAAAGAGCTTATGAACACATGGAAGCAAGGAAAGCCAGACTGCTCAATTGTTGTTAAAAAGGGTGTTACTAGCAAGTCTTACTACACGCTGCTTAAGGGCAGGAAGATTAATTCCACGATTGCGTTTGGAATTCCTGCAAATCCACAAACTAAGCAAGACGCGTACGTAATGGTGTTAACTCTTGTTTCTGCAATGAAAACTCTTGATCGCGCAACAGGCAACAAGGTCAAAGATATTCCGCAAAATCTGCCGAAGGTAACTCTTGATAAGTCTGGCGCACCGTCATTAGATAAGAATAACTACGTGCCAAATGGAAAGCTAATTTCTCAAACTTTGATTGAGGGCAACGGCAAAGTGGTTACCGAAAAAAGCACAGTAACCGCTCACTACACTGGATGGACTACAGACAAAGACGGAAAATTGTACCAATTTGACTCATCATGGAAGCGCGGCACTCCTGCAGACTTCTCGCTGGCTGGTCAAGTTATTCCAGGATGGACTAAAGGCTTAGCTGGAAAGAAAGTTGGATCACAAGTTCTTTTGGTAATTCCGCCAGAAGATGGATATGGCAAAGAAGACAAGAAGGACGCAAAAGGAAACGTAACGATTCCTGCAAATTCAACGCTTTACTTTGTTGTAGATATTCTCTACGCTTCGTGATTAGTTGCGAATTCAGTTGCAAGTTAACTTGCGATTAAACTGCGATTAATGTTATGCCGCGCTTGAATAAATCTTGCGCGGCATTTTTGTACGCGCTCCGACCTGCCTTTTCGCTTAGAGCGTAGCGCGAAAAGGTAATTCGGAGCGCTGAGCTTGCTCAAAGTTGAAAGCACGGTGTGCTTTCAACGCAAGCGAAGACGTGAGCGCGCTGTAACGCGCGAACGACACGACCTGCCTGAGCGCTTTGAGCGTAGCGCGAAAAGCGCTTTGACTGAGCTTGAAAATTGCATAACGCATTTCAAGCTCCTTCAAAGCGTGATTTGGCTTAAGGCATAAAGTCCAGTGGACTTTATGCGCCAAATCAGCCGAACGGCTACTAATAGCCGTGAGGAATAGAGCGCTGAGCCGCTCAAACGTAAAGTCCAGTGGACTTTACGCGCGGCGAAGACGTGAGCGCGCTGTAACGCGCGAACTATTTGCCAAATTTGGTACAAAGTCGGGAAACCGCCAGCGTTACAAACGTCTCACCGCCGAGACAAATGTAACAAATCTTGGGCAAAGCGCGAAGGCAGTAGAAGCAAAAAAGCCAGAGCTAAATGCCCTGGCTTTTGGCTAATCGTAAGCTAATTAACACCGCGCGGCTTACGCGTATGCGTGCGAATCAAGTATTCCTGGCTATCTACCAATGGCCTGCCTTCTGCATCGCGAGAATGCAACGTGTAAGTGCCGTCGCCATCCATCCACCAAGAAACCGTTGAATCCGCCATTTGCAAGTCAATGTACTGAATCAACGCTTCCACCTGGTCTGGGGCGCTTATGCGAACCAGCGTTTCAACGCGCCTATCAAGGTTGCGGTGCATTAGATCTGCCGAGCCAATCCACACTTCTGGTCCGCTTGCAGGGCCGTCGCCAATTTGCGGACCGCAAGAATTAGCAAAAGCGTAGATTCGGCTGTGCTCAAGGAATCTGCCAAGAATAGAGCGAACGCGAATATTCTCGCTCAAGCCTTCAATGCCAGGCTTTAGCGAGCAAATTCCACGCTCCACAATGTCAATCTTTACGCCAGCTTGAGCCGCACGATACAAAGCGTCAATCGTCTTTTCGTCAACAACAGAATTGACTTTAATCTTAATCCACGCTTCTTTTCCAGCAAGAGCCGCCGCCTCTTCCCTGCGGATTCGCTCAATAATGCCAGTTCGAACTGTGCGAGGAGCTACAAGCAAGCGATGGAAGCTAGACTTTGGAGCATAACCCGAAAGCTGATTAAACAAGCGAGTCAAATCTTGACCAACTACAGGATCGCAAGTAAGCAAGCCCAAATCTGTGTAAAGGCGAGCCGTCTTAGGATTGTAGTTGCCAGTTCCAACGTGGCAATAGCGTCGCAATCCTTCGGCTTCTTGGCGAACCACAAGCGAAAGCTTGCAATGCGTCTTCAATCCAACAATGCCGTAAACAACGTGAACGCCTGCACGCTCAAGCTTACGTGCCCAAGCAATGTTGGCATCTTCGTCGAATCGCGCCTTAATCTCCACCAGCGCAAGAACCTGCTTGCCAGCGTGAGCCGCGTCTACGAGAGCGTCGATAATCGGCGAATTACTAGACGTGCGGTACAGCGTTTGCTTAATTGCAAGCACCTTTGGATCCGCCGCCGCCTGCGCCAAGAACGCTTGAACAGACGTAGAGAACGAATCGTAAGGATGATGCAACAAAATGTCGTGCTCACGAATCGAAGCGAAAATATCTTGCGCGTGGCTAGTTTCCACTTCTGCAATCTGACGATTTGTAGTAGGAATAAACGGACGATACTTCAAATCTGGGCGATCCAACGCTTGCAATTCAAAAAGAACCGTCATATCTAGCGGCGAAGGCAAACGATAGACTTCTTCTGGGCTTACGCGCAATTGATTAGCCAGCAGCTGCGATAAGAATGGGCTAGCTTCGTCGGAAATCTCAAGACGAATAGGCGGTCCGAACCTGCGGCGCAAAAGCTCCTTTTCCATAGCGTTGAGCAAGTTTTCTGCATCGTCTTCCTCAACGTCAATATCTTCGTTACGCGTAACGCGGAATGAGCGAGCTTCCTTAATAATCATGCCTGGGAAAAGCGATTCCAAATGCGCTGCAATCAACTTTTCCATAGTAATGAATCCGTAGCGCTCTTCGCGGCCTTCTTCGTCTGTTAAATCATCAACTGGAACAAGACGATTCAAATTATCTGGAATCTTTACGCGAGCAAAATGCGACTTTCCAGAATTTGGATTTTCTACAATAACAGCCAAGTTGATTGACTTGCCAGAAATATATGGGAACGGGTGAGCAGGATCCACTGCAAGTGGCGTCAATACTGGGAAAACCTGCTTGCGATAATAGTCTGAAAGCCTATCTTTTTCGGATTGCGTAAGCTTATCCCAACTGAGCATAACAATGCGCTGCTTAGCAAGTTCTGGCAAAATGTGGTCAATAACATAATGCGCATGCTCATCTTGACGACGATGCGTAACCTCGCTAATTGCGCGCAATTGTTGACGTGGACTAAGCCCACTTGCTGCGGTTACTGCGATTCCCGAGTCGATTCTACGCTTTAATCCCGCAACTCGAACCATAAAGAACTCGTCTAGGTTGGACGCAAAGATGGCTGCAAAATTAGCGCGTTCAAGAAGTGGTAAATCAGTATTTTGCGCTAGCTCAAGCACGCGACGATTGAACTTTAACCAGCTAAGCTCGCGGTCAAAGAAGCGATCTTTTGGCAACGGTAG
Source organism: Gardnerella sp. c17Ua_118 (assembly GCF_055804255.1). Taxonomy (NCBI): domain Bacteria; kingdom Bacillati; phylum Actinomycetota; class Actinomycetes; order Bifidobacteriales; family Bifidobacteriaceae; genus Gardnerella; species Gardnerella sp. c17Ua_118. Next base: position 1,272,685 of record NZ_JANUYT010000001.1, on the reverse strand, counting down.
CTCACCCTCACGAGCTTCACGCTTTTCTGCCTTTTCGTCTTCGGCGATGTGCTCTGCAATTTGTCCGCGCAGAATCGCCTTTGAGGGAGCGTCAAAAATTTGTACCATACTCCGTAATTGTATGCGCTGTAAGGGATGTGCGCGACTGAGTGTCGGCGGCTGCGAGTGCTCGACACGCCGATATCTTCAATATGTGAACGCATTTGAACATGACAACCATTGCATGTTCACAAAATGATGCAAAACCATCTATTTTTTATGTGCGAATGAACACTAATTACAATATGTTAACAAAAGCAATTTTGCACTTTACTCTTGAGTAAAAAGTTGTGATAATAATAATCACAAGAACAAATTAAAAGAGCGGTAACCCACAAAAATGTATGGATGTTAGATTCCAATTACGTTGGACGGATACTTAAGACTTTTACCGTTGCAACGAGGATGTTGTGCAGATGAATCCGCAAGATTGTTTTTGTAAACAAGAGGCTCGCCAAGGTGGTGAGCCTCTTTTGATGTGGATTTTAGTTCGCCGCCGTCTGCTAAGTCTCCCACTACACGCATGCACGCACCATGCTCCTCACACTGTCTGGCTCTTAGGGGAAACTATCAAAGAACAATTGCTGAAACAATATTGTTGAAATTCATTTTCTTAGCTTCTTTGAAAATGATTTATTATGTAGCAGCAAAACAATTAAGAAGGATCGAAGGACCATGCAACATTCATTTACAGTAATGTTGGCAGCCGAGTTTATTGGAACTGCCATTCTTATGATTTTTGGCAATGGAGCTGTTGCCAATGTTGAACTTAAAAACACTAAAGGTCATCACGCAGGCTGGTTAAACATTGCTATGGGCTATGGTTTTGGCGTTATGTTCCCAGTGCTCATGTTTTGCGGAATTTCTGGCGCACACATAAATCCTGCTATGACAATTGCACAAGCCGTAAATGGCATGTTCCCTTGGCAAAATGTTGCACCTTATATTGTGGCTCAGCTTTTGGGTGCATTGGTCGGTCAGCTTATTGTATACGTAACTTATTTGCCACATTACAACGAGACAGAAGAGCCAGAGGCGATTCTTGGCACTTTCTGCACTACGGATGCTTACAATAACAAGCTTAACTACTTCCTAAACGAATTCTTTGGCACGCTCGTGCTTGTTTTGGCAGCTCTTTGCTGCCTAACTTCTCCTTGGGGAGAGAAGAATTTGGCTGGCGCTTCAATCGTAGTTGGCTTTGTTGTTTGGGGATTGGTGACTTCTATGGGCGGTCCTACTGGTCCTGCTTTGAATCCTGCTCGAGACCTTATGCCGCGCTTACTTCACGCCATTTTGCCAATTCCACACAAGGGTTCTTCTCGCTGGGGTGAGGCGTGGATTCCAGTGGTTGCTCCTATTGCTGGCGCAATTTTGGGCGTACTTATGTTTAAGTCGCTATTTGCGTAAAACGGTTGTTTTTAACTGTTATTGATTGCGGTTGATTGCGATTAATTACGGTTAATTGCGGTTGTAAGAAGCGCGTAATGCTAGTATGAATGCGTTACGCGCTTCTTATTTTACAAGTTTATGTTTTGCAAGCTTGTGCTTATTAAAAAAGGTATTAAAGGTATTAAGAAAGACGGAATAATGTTTTCGAAGTCAACTATTGCAATTGGACGTTTTGCCCCCACTCCTTCTGGGCGCATGCATATTGGCAATATGGTAGCAATGTTGGCTGCTTGGCTTTCTGCAAAGTCGCAAGGTGGAAGCATGATTTTGCGTCTGGAAGATCTTGATATTGCGCGAATGCCGAAGGATGCCAGCGCGCGAGTTATTGACGATTTGCATTGGGCTGGTCTTGATTGGGTTGGAGAGCCGACTTATCAGCATGAGCGCACTGAAATCTACCAAGAAGCTCTTGAGGCGCTAGAATCTTTGCAAGACGACGACGGAAATTCTCTGATTTACCCTTGTTTTTGCTCGCGTTCCGATATTCGCGCAATTGCAGCGCCGCAAGAAGGCGACGGCTTTATACGCTACCCGGGTACGTGCAGAAATCTTCGCAAAAACGCGGAAGGCTTGGCGCAAATCGAAAAGCGTTTGCAAAATAATCAGCAACATTCTTTGCGACTTGCTGTTCCATCGGCTGATTCGCCGCAAGCAAATGTGAGTTTTATAGACGCGATTTTTGGCGCGCAATCGTTTAACATTAATCGCGATTTGGGAGATATGGTGATTCGCCGCGCGGATGGCGTTTTTTCTTATCAGCTTGCTGTTGTTGTTGACGATGTTTTGAGCGGAGTAAATGATATTGTGCGCGGACGCGACTTGCTGCGTTCGGCGGCGCTTCAAATTTGGATTGGTGAGCTGTTAGAAAAATCGGGATTTTTTGCGGCTCATGGCGTGCATTATGTGCAGCCACGATTTGCGCATTTGCCACTAATTGATAACGCTCAAGGCGAGCGACTCGCAAAAAGTAAGCACTCGCTAGACGTTGGTGCGCTTCGTGAATCTGGCTGGAGTGCCGAGCGCATGATTGGCTATTGCATGTATCTTTTGGGATACAGGAATCCTGGTCAAAATCAGCCTGTAGATATGAGCGCAAACGATGCGCTTGCGTTGTTTGAAAACTTTGACACGCCGTGGGATTCTGTTCGCGCAAACCTAGCCGACAAATCCGTGCCCTTCCTCGACTAAACTATGTATTTAGACTGATAGATTGGGGCAATAAATGGCATATATGACGCAAAAAGATTTAGCGAATACTGAGGTTGATTGTGTTCGTACGCGTCAAATTGCCGACGGCGTGCACATCGTGCAAGACACCATTGCTCAAGCCGAATCGCGTTACGGGCGCAAAGCTGGGTCTGTTACGCTGCTTGCTGCAACTAAAACGCGAGATGTTGGCGAGATTATGGCGGCGCTTAAAGCTGGAGTGCGCGTAATTGGGGAAAATCGACCGCAAGAAATTGTTGCAAAAGCCGAGATTTTACGCAAGGAAGCTGCTAAAGAAGGCTTAAGCGTTGGTGTAAACGGCGAAATTCCGCTCTACTTAATTGGTCAGCTGCAAAGCAATAAAATAAACAAAGTTTTGCCGCTTGCAAATGGGATTCAGTCGGTTGATGGCATTGATCTTGCACAAAAAATATCTGCTCGCGCGCAAAATTTGGGACTTTGCACAAACGTTATGCTGGAAGTGAACGTTTCGAGAGAAGCTACGAAATCTGGGTGCGCTCCAGAACGTGCGATTGACGAAGCACTCGCTATATCTAGTTTGCCATCGCTTAATTTGCGCGGATTAATGACGCTTGGAGCGCGCGTGAATGATGAAAAAATAGTGAGAAGTGGTTTCGCAAAATTGCGAGAAATTAGAGATTGCGTGAGTGAACAACTAGCGCAAGATCATGATGGAAACTCTGCAAAATTAGAGCTTTCAATGGGAATGTCCGGCGATTTTGCGTGGGCGATTGCCGAAGGTTCGACGATGGTTCGAATCGGTTCGGCAATCTTTGGCCCGCGCGCATTTGTGTAGTATTAAGTCAAAGTTTTAAGTCAAATTGATGATTTTAGTTACGCATGCATAATCACATTGCGAAGCGAACCAATGCCATCTACGTGCACAATCGCTTCGTCGCCAGCGTGCAAAGTTCCTGCAGGATACGGCGTTCCAGTCAAAATAACATCTCCTGGAAGAAGCGTTGAGAAGCTTGAAATTGCAGCGATTTGCTGTGGAATGCTATGAATCAATCGTGCTGTAGTGCCGCTCGCCTCTGGCACATCTTTGCCATTAAGCGTAAAGGATATATGGGAATCGCGCCAATTTAGCTCGGTTGTAATCCATGGACCAAGTGGGCAAGAAGTGTCGAAGCCCTTTGCGCGCGTAAACATTGGGTCGCTACCTGCGCAATCGCGCAAAGTTACGTCGTTTACACATGTAAAGCCAAAAACGTAGTCCATTGCAGCAACTGCCGACACATTTTTGGCGATTTTGCTCATAACAACAGCCACTTCTGGCTCAAAATTCATATCGTTTGAAAAAGCAGGAATAACAATCGGATCGTCAGGTCCTATTACAGATGTGCTCGGCTTTGTAAAAATCACCATGTCTGCAGCCGTATGCGACGCGGCCGCAGCAGAAGATGCGCGCTCTTCGGCAGAACGCGTATCGTAGTTTTTTGCCAATCCGTAGACTTTTGAAGGAATCACTGGTGCAAGCAGACGCACGCCGTCGGCGTCTAACTCGTAGCGCTTACCTGTTGGTTTAACTCCTTGAGGGCTTAGTGGATGGCCTTCTAGAGCTACTAAATAATCCTTGCCGTCTGCTTCATCTTTTTGAACGAAAGCGTATTGAGGAACTTCATTATAGGAAAAACGTGCAATTCTCATATTTTTAAGATTACGACATATTTGATACTTAGGAAAATACTTAGAAAAATACTTAGGAAAAGTCGCAAGCAACCGTTGTATAAGGAAACGCCACAAACATCTTGAAAACAAAACTTGAGTGTAGTAGACTCAAGTTTTAGAAATTGACAGAATGTGGTTTGAGTGTAATTGCAAAAATCGCACGCAAATCACCTAAAATCCGCAGAATAGCGGTGCAAATGGGGGTAAATATGGAACAAAAGTTTACAACCTTAGCGCAAGATGCATTAAGCGATGCTGTGCAAAGCGCGGCGGCAGCTGGCAATGCGCAAGTTGATACGTTACATTTGGCAGATGCCTTACTTCGCCAAGAGCATGGAGTGGTACGCGCGCTTATTGCTCAGGCGGGGGCGGACGCGCAACAAATCGGTGCTGAAATTCGCAATGCATTAGTGGCATTGCCTTCATCTACTGGCTCAACTACGACTAAGCCAGATGCAAGTCGTCAGCTTTTGGCTGCGCTAAGCCAGGCAGAAAAAGAGATGCGCGCAATGGGAGACGAATACGTTTCTACGGAGCACATGCTTGTTGGCATGGTTGCAAGCGCGCCGAATGCTGTTGCGGATATTTTCAAAAAGCACAATGTTTCTGCAGATGCGTTGCGCAAGGCTGTGCCAACTGTACGCGGTGGTGCGAAAGTTACAAGCCCAGACGCGGAAGGCAACTACAAAGCGCTTGAAAAATATTCTGTTGATATGACTGCGCGCGCTCGCGAGGGAAAGCTTGACCCTGTGATTGGGCGAGATCAGGAAATTCGTCGCGTGATTCAGATTCTTTCTCGCCGCACGAAGAACAATCCTGTGCTAATTGGCGAGCCGGGCGTTGGCAAAACGGCAGTTGTAGAAGGATTGGCTCAGCGAATCGTTGCAGGGGATGTGCCTACAACTTTGCAAAACAAGCGTCTTATCAGTCTCGACTTGGCTTCGATGGTTGCAGGTTCGAAGTATCGCGGCGAGTTTGAGGAACGCTTAAAGGCAGTGTTGAAGGAAATTCAACAATCAGACGGTCAAATTATTACGTTTATTGACGAGATTCACACTGTTGTTGGAGCAGGATCTGCAGAAGGCTCAATGGATGCTGGCAATATGCTTAAGCCAATGCTTGCGCGAGGTGAGCTGCGCTTGGTTGGTGCAACTACGCTTAACGAGTATCGCGAGCATATTGAAAAGGATTCCGCTCTTGAGCGCAGATTCCAGCAAGTATTCGTTGGCGAGCCATCTGTTGAAGATACGGTGACGATTTTGCGCGGACTTAAGCAACGTTACGAAGCGCATCATAAGGTGACGATTAGTGACGATGCAATCGTAGCTGCAGCAACGCTTTCAAACCGCTATATTACTGGCAGACAGCTTCCAGATAAGGCGATTGATTTGGTGGATGAAGCGGCAGCTCACTTGCGTATGGAACTTGATTCTCAGCCAGAAGAAATCGACGAATTGCAGCGCAAAGTTACGCGTCTTGAAATGGAAGAAATGCAATTAAAGAAGGCGGAAGATGCTGCTGCGCGCGAACGCTTAGAAAAGTTGCAAGAAGAATTGGCAAACTCGCGCGAAAAGCTTGCTGGTTTGAAGGCGCGTTGGGATGCGGAAAAGGCCGGTCACAATAAGGTTGGTGATTTGCGAGCGCAACTCGACGCTAAGCGCGTAGAAGCCGACAAATTCACGCGCGAAGGCAACTTGGAACAAGCAAGCCGTATTTTGTATGGCGAAATCCCAAGCATTCAAAAAGCATTGGAAGAAGCGGAGTCCGAGGCTGCTAATGCTAAGAGTGAAGCGAAAGAGCCGATGGTTCCAGACCAGGTTGATGCCGATTCTATTGCTGGAGTCGTTAGCGAATGGACTGGCATTCCTGTTGGCCGCTTGATGCAAGGCGAAAATGAGAAGCTACTCAACATGGAAAAGGAGCTTTCTAAGCGTGTGGTTGGTCAAAGTGAAGCAATTCAGGCTATAGCGAATGCTGTGCGCAGAAGCCGTGCTGGAATTGCAGACCCGAATCGCCCAACCGGTTCCTTCTTGTTCTTGGGCCCTACTGGCGTTGGTAAGACGGAGCTTGCAAAGGCTCTTGCTGACTTTTTGTTTGACGACGAGCGCGCAATAGTTCGCATTGATATGAGCGAGTACATGGAAAAGGCCTCCGTTTCTCGTCTAATCGGTGCTGCTCCTGGATACATTGGCTACGAGGAAGGCGGCCAGCTTACTGAAGCTGTGCGTAGGCGTCCGTATTCTGTAGTGCTTTTTGACGAAGTTGAGAAGGCGCATCCAGAAGTATTCGACGTTTTGTTGCAGGTTTTGGACGATGGTCGTTTGACTGACGGTCAGGGTAGAACGGTTGATTTTACGAATACGATTTTGATTATGACATCAAACTTGGGTTCGCAATTCCTTGTGCAAGAAGGCTTGGACGATGCTGCTAAACGCAAGGCTGTTATGAACGCTGTTCACGCTGAGTTTAAGCCAGAGTTCATCAACCGTTTGGATGAGCTTGTTATGTTCCATCCGTTGAGCCGCGAAGAGCTTAGTGGAATTGTGGATATTCAAGTTTGTCAAGTGGCTGCACGCTTGAGTGATCGCCGCATTAGCTTGGATGTGAATGACTCTGCTCGCGCTTGGCTTGCGGAGCATGGCTATGATCCAGTTTACGGCGCTCGTCCGTTGCGTAGACTGGTTCAAACGGAAATTGGCGATCAGCTTGCGCGATTGCTGCTTTCTGGCAAGGTGCATGATGGCGCTCACGTAGTTGCGGATTGTGCAGAGAACGACGACCATGTAACTCTCAAGATTGCGTAATATATGCATTATTTAATGTAGCCAAATAAAACAAAGCGTGCTGTTTATTGGATTATTTTCCAGTAGACAGCGCGCTATTTTTGTTGCATAACGCTTATTTTTCTATGCAATAATGCGCGTGTCTAGTTTTGTTTCAAAAGTCAAACCAGTAGTGTTTAATAGAACGTATGTTCGATAGTATTGTGATGTTTGTTTTAATGGTGGTTGCTGTTGTAATAACCGCCATTGTTGTGCTGGCTATTGTTAAGCGCAACTATGGAACGCAAGGCGTTAATGGCGTAAGTCAACGCGAATTTAACGAATTGCGCTCGCAGTACGAGCAAGCGCGCGCTCAAGCGCAAGAAAATGGCAATCAGGCTATACGATATCGCACGCAAGCAGAGCAGCTTGCTGAGCGATTGAAATTTGTTGAGTCTGAGTTGTTAAAAGCGCAGCAAGCAGAGCAATTGCGAGTAAATCGCGAAGAGCAATTGCGCACAGAGCGAGAAGAACGCGAACGGTTAAATCGTGAGAAAACTTTGAAAGAGCAAGGCAAAGTCTTGGAAGCGCTTGCTCCAGTAAAAGACAATCTCGAAGCTTTGAAGAATAAAGTTTCGCAGATTGAAGAAGGGCGTAAGCAAGAAATGGGTGCGCTGAACACTCAGCTTAAAGGCTTAAGCGATCAGCAAGCAAGGCTTGACCGCGAAACAAGTTCGCTTTCTGCAGCATTGCGAAATAATAAGGTTCGCGGAGCTTGGGGCGAGGCTCAACTAAAGAATATTGTGGAATCTGCAGGTTTGCTTGAGCATGTTGATTTTGATACGCAAGTTGTTGTAACGGGAGTAAATGGCGAACAGCAGAGGCCAGATATGGTTGTGCATCTGCCAGGAGGCAAAACAATTCCAGTTGATGCAAAAGTTCCGTATGCGGATTATCAGCGCGCTTGCGAAATCCCAGATAACGCAAGCGACGAAGAATTAGCTAGAAGAAGTGAGCTTCTAAAAGCGCACGCTAAGGCTTTGCGAGAGCACGTTAGAGCATTAGGAGCTAAAGCATATTGGCAGGCTTTTGAAACAGCGCCAGATTTTGTAGTTGCATTTATTCCAAACGAAGCGTTGCTTCAGGCGGCTCTTGAAGCGGATCCAACGCTTATGGATGATGCTTTTGCGCAAAAAGTAGCACTTACTTCACCAGTTACTTTGTGGGCTGTGCTTAAGTCTGTTGCGTACGCATGGCAGCAGCAAAGTCTTACAGATGATGCAAAAGAACTTTTCGATTTATCTAGAGAATTGTACGATCGCTTTGCGGTTCTTGGAGAAAATGCTTCAAAACTTGGCGTATCTTTGGCAAGAACAGTTGCAGCTTACAATAAGTTTGCTTCTTCGCTTGAGTCTAGAGTGTTGGTAACAGCGCGTAAACTTCAGAAGTTAGACCAAAGTAAAGTTATTGCTTCAATAGATCTTATAGATTCTGATAAAGCTGATGTTAAAGAGCTGAGCGCTCCAGAAGTATCAGTAGAAGATCGTTAAGCATAAAAACATTAAAGCATCAAAAATTGAAGAACTTTGACGCTAAGGAGTGCAAAAATGGCAGAATTACAAGAGGAACGCGCGGAACTTAAACGCATGCTTTGTTCGGATATGAGTGCGAAACCATTTAGCGAACTGTTTTCTGTTACATTTGCTCAGCGCGGCTCTAAGCTAGTTGGTGATGTTCTTTTTGATGCAATTGAGAAAGCTGGGTATTCGTTAGAGCGCGATGTTGACGCTGTTGGTGCGTTAACTGCTGCTGCTGTTCCAATGGTTTTTGCTCTTATTCATGCTGCAGAACGTAAAGGAATTGCACTCGACGGCTTTGTTATGGATTTTGTTTTCCCTGCAACAAAAGGTCCGTCTGTTAAAGGCAAGCGAGTGCTGTTGCTTGATTCTTGGCTTTCTGAAAAATCGTATGTTCAAACTTCTTCGCTTGTGACTTTACGACACGGAAATGAATTAAGTCTTGATTTTGGCATTGTTCATCAGCAAGGCGCGCAAATTCTTGCTATAGTTGCATTAATTGGTGGTGTTGACGCCGACGAACAAGGCACAAGGCATCTTCAATTAGTAAATCCAATAAGTGAGGAGAGTACTAAAATGGCATTTGTTCAAGCTTTCGGTGAAGAAGAATTACGTGCAGATGCAGATCACGAAGATTGCTGCAACGATCATTGCTGTGGTGGTCATTGTGAGGTTAAATGCACGGGTGATTGTGCTCATGATGGTTGCACTGAGCCATGCTGTGAAGATAACTGCTGCGGTGGCCATTGCAAGGTAGAGTGCACTGGTGATTGTGCTCATGATGGTTGCACTGAGCCATGCTGCGAGGATAACTGCTGTGGCGGTCACTGCAAGTCAGGTTGCACAGGAGATTGCGCAACTGACGGCTGCCAAGACTAGTTGCAAAGACTAGATGCCAATACTAAGCAAAAGTATTAACGGAGCAAAACTTATACATGCACGAACCGAATCCAATTACTTTGGCTGCAAAAGCTTCCGATGAGCCAGAATTCCGACCTATAGGAGTTGGCCCGTGGGAAGAAGAGCATCCAGGTGAGCCTCGTCCAGATAATCCAGAATCGCCAAATTATGATGCGCGGTTTAGCACTGAATTACTAGACGAAGGCGACCAGCGTAACGTCCTAGACCGCTACCGATACTGGAAAGTAGAAGCCATAAAAGCGGATCTCGATTCTAAAGGCCGTCATGAGTTTGAAGTAGCTGTAGAAAATTGGACTCACGATTTCAACATAGGCTCTATGGTTCGCACTGCAAACGCATTTACTGCGAAAAAAGTGTATATCGTAGGGCCTCATAAATGGAATCGCAAAGGCTCGTTAATGACTGAGCTTTACCAATACGTTGAGTGCTGCCCAACGATTGAAACTCTAGTGACTAATTGGCGCGAAGATATGCTTAAAGAAGCAGAAGAAGCGCATCAACTTTTGCTGAAAGCACAAGCAGAAGGCAATAAAGAAGCCGAAAAAATCGCAAATACGCAGGAACAAGACGCTAAAAACGCTCGCGTTATAGCGCTCGATATTATTCCAGGCGCTGTTGCTATGGAAAACTACAAGTTCCCTAAACGTTGCCTTATGCTTTTTGGTGCAGAAGGTCCGGGTCTTTCTAAAAAAGCGCTAGAAATGGCGGATGACGTTGTTTATATTTCGCAATTTGGCTCTGTTCGCTCGCTAAACGCAGGAGCCGCTGCGGCTGTTTCCATGCACGCGTGGATTGCGCAGCATGCAGCACCAAATTGCTGAATATTAATTAAAATCGTAATTAAAATTTCAGCAGCAAAATCTCAACAAAAATATTAATCAAAACGCAGCAGCCTGTACTCATAAACACTTACATTTTAGGTGTATTTTTTTTTATTTGTGATATTGTTAATTTATGTTAGAATTTCAACATATTACAAAACGTTTTGGCGAAAAAACAGCGCTTAACGACGTTTCTTTTATTGCCGAAGACGGTAAAGTCACTGGCTTTTTGGGCCCTAACGGCGCTGGTAAATCTACCACCATGCGTTGCGCGTTAAATCTTATTCATGCCAATAGTGGTACTTCTCTTATTGACGGCAAACCTTACGCAAAAATTGCCTCTCCAATGACGGAAGTTGGAGCAGTTCTTGACGCAAAGTCTGCTCACAGGGGCCGTACGGCTTACAATCACCTGTATTCATTGGCTTTAACTCATGGAATATCAAAAAAGCGCGTTGACGAAGTGATTGATATTACTGGATTATCAAGTGTTAAAACCCGCAAAGCGGGATCCTTCTCGCTCGGTATGAGTCAGCGTCTTTCTATTGCTGCGGCACTTTTAGCAGACCCTCACAATCTTATTTTGGACGAGCCAATTAACGGCTTAGATCCAGAAGGTGTTAAGTGGGTTCGCGAATTGTGCAAGTATTACGCAAGCGAAGGCCGTGCAATACTACTTAGCTCGCACTTAATGAGCGAAGTTGCGCTTACTGCAGATAATCTTGTGATTATTGCGCATGGCGAAATTTTGGAGCGCACAACGGTTCAAGATTTTGTTGACGCGCATTCGCAGCACGCTGTGAGACTTGTAACTCCAGAAGGCGAAAAACTACAGTCTGTGCTTGCTCAAAATAATCCTGAATGCAAGATTTTGCCAGATAATCGCACGCCTCAAGACGTTCAAGAAGGCGAACTTTTTAGAATAACAGGATGTGAGCTTAATCAGCTTGCTCGCGAAATTGCGGATAATCAAATTTTGGTATATCAGCTTAATTACGAGCACGCGTCACTTGAGGAAGCATATTTGGCTCTTACACACGGTCAAGAGCAGTATGTAACGAAGGCTGTTCCTAGCAGCGGCTCGAAGCCGAGTGAACAAAACGTAGAGCAATCTAACAATAAGGAGAGTGCAAAATGAGTGAGCAAGTAGCAAATCAACAAGTGCAATCTTCTGAATCTAACGCACATCAGTCTAACGCGTATAAAACAGGTCGCAGCATGAACGCTCAGCACTTGCGCCTTACATTTATGCACACGCTTAAATCTGAGATTGTTAAGTTGCGTGGACTTGCGTCCACTTGGTGGTGCATGGCATTAGCTATTGTTTTGCCAGTAGTTTTCAGCTTTATTATCGCGATTGTGCAAAAAGCAATGTCTAAAGTTGACATTAAGAATGGAGCAAATCAAGGTAGATCAAGCGCTGCAATTACTGTTGGGCCGAGCAATAAAGGCAGCCTTATTGCATCTCAAGATAGCATTTTCCACTTAGTTATTAGTTTTGCTTCTGTATTTTTGATTGTTTTGTCGATTTTTGCAGTGCTCGCTGTAACCGCGGAGCATTCTACAACTTCGATTCAGGCTTCTCTTACTGCTGTACCTAGAAGGGGTATGTTTTTTACGGCTAAGTTTATTGCTGTTGCAATCTACGTTTTTGTGGTTCAACTTATTGCAATGGCAGTTTCGTTAGCTGCTGCAGAATTAGCTTTTATAGGAGACAGCACTTCTGGATTATCTGGAAGCAACGCGTGGAAATTGCCTCTTACGCTGTTTCTTGGATCTCCTGCAATTATGGTTGTTGTAGCAGCAATGGCGTACGGTTTTGGCATGATTTGCAAGTCAACTGCTGGCGGAATTATGTGCGTTATTGGAGCCGTGGTGATTTTGCCTAGTGTTCTTAGCATTATTATGTTTGCAAGCAATTTCGCGAAGTGGAATTCAATACTTATACAGCTTTTGCCAGCCACAGCGGTGGGGAAATTCTTGGGCGGCTCCCCTAATGCGGGTGCACAGCTTCCACCAAACGCATATATTTTCACATGGTGGCAATCAGGCTTGGTGGTTCTCGCTTGGGGCGTAGTCATGTATGCAATTGGCCACGTTGTTGAAAAGCACCGCGATATCTAAAATATTAAAATATTCTGCAAATAATATTTTGCAAAAATAATAAGGGCTTTATCTCGTAACTGACTACAAGATAAAGCCCTTTTTGCATAATTTTTGCTATAGCAAAGGTCACGCATCACACATATAGTTGAGGTTATGCCAACATTCACACGCGAAGAAATTGAGCATCTGGGCGTTCTATCCCAGATTGCGCTTAGCGACGAAGAAATCAGTCGCTTGCAAGGCGAATTAAACGTCATTGCAGAATCTATTAACAAAGTGCAGGAAGTTGCTGGTGAAGATGTGCCACCTACTGCAAATCCAGTACCTCTTGAAGCGTATTTGCGCCCAGACGAGCCTGCTACGCCATTGACTCAAGAAGAAGCGCTTTCTGGCGCTCCTAGAAGTGAGTCTGGCATGTTTGTAGCACCTCGAATTTTGGGGGAGGAATAAACATGACTAATACTCAAGATTTAGTAAAGCTTTCTGCTGCCGATATGGCAAAAGCTGTAAAAGCTAAAGAAGCTTCTAGCCGCGAGCTTGTTGAAGCTCACTTGGCAGTAATCGAAGCAGCCGAACCAGAAATCAAAGCATTCTTGCATGTTTCTGCAGATGTTGCACTTGAACAAGCAGATGCCTTTGATAAAAAGAATGCTAATGGCGAAGCCGAAGGCTTACCTGAGCTTGCAGGCGTTCCAATTGCCATTAAAGACATGATTGTTACTAAGGGCATTCCTACTACTGCAGCCTCTAAGATTCTTGAAGGCTGGGTTCCACCTTACGACGCTACTGTTATTGAAAAGCTCAAGGCAGCTGGCATGCCAATTCTTGGCAAGACTAATTTGGATGAGTTTGCTCAAGGTTCTTCTACCGAGCATTCCGCTTACCAAACCACTTGCAATCCTTGGGATACCGAGCGCGTTCCTGGCGGTTCTGGCGGCGGTTCTGCAGCTGCTGTTGCTGCATTTGAGGCTCCTATTGCTTTGGGTACAGATACTGGTGGCTCCATTCGCCAGCCAGGCGCTTTAACTGGTACAGTCGGCGCAAAGCCAACTTACGGCGGAGTTAGCCGTTTTGGCGCAATCGCCATGGCAAGCTCGCTTGACCAGATTGGCCCTGTTTCTCGTACCGTTCTTGACTCTGCACTTTTGCAAGAAATCATTGGCGGCAACGATAAACGCGATTCAACTTCGATTCCTGCTCCTGTTCCTCCAATGGCTCAGGCTGCGCGCGAGGGTGCTCGCCGTGATTTGAAGGGCGTAAAGGTTGGTCTTGTTAAGGAGCTTAGCGGCGAAGGCTTCCAGCCAGGCGTTGAAGCACGCTTTAATGAGGCTGTGCAATTGCTTAAAGATATGGGCGCAGAAGTAACAGAAGTCTCCTGCCCTCACTTCCCTTACTCGCTATCTGCATACTACATAATCATGCCTTCCGAAGTTAGCTCCAACTTGGCTCGCTACGACGGAATGCGCTACGGTTTGCGCGTAATGCCACCAGCAGATAAGCCTCAAACTGCTGCAAACATGATGGCTGCAACTCGCGAAGCTGGCTTTGGCGACGAAGTAAAGCGCCGTATTATTCTCGGCACCTACGCACTTTCCGCTGGCTACTACGACGCTTGGTATGGCTCTGCACAAAAGGTTCGTACGCTTATTATTCGCGATTTTGAAGAAGCGTTTAATAAGGTAGATGTTCTAGTCTCTCCAACAAGCCCTACAACGGCATTTAAGTTTGGCGAGAAGATGAACGATCCACTCTCCATGTACATGAACGATATTGCTACGATTCCTGCAAACATGGCTGGCGTTCCAGCTTTGAGCCTCCCAGCTGGCTTGAGCGATGATGGCTTGCCTGTTGGCATTCAGATTATTGCTCCGCAATGCCATGATGAAAAGATGTACAAGCCTGCAGCAGCGTTGGAAGCAGCGCTCGAAGAAAAGTGGAGCGGCCCAATCTGGAAGTCGCTTAAAGCTGGTTGGCTCGATTCATTGGCTAAGTAAAGTGAAATAAAGCTTAAGTAAGAAGGATTCTCATGGCTGAAAAACTTATGAAATACGCCGATGCTGTGGAGCAATTTGACCCAGTTTTCGGCTTGGAAACTCACGTTGAGCTTAGCACGCGCACAAAGCTGTTCTGCCCAGCGGAAGTATCTTTTGGCGGCGAACCAAACACTCAGCTAACACCTGTAAGCCTTGGTTTGCCAGGCTCTTTGCCAGTTGTAAACAAGACTGCAGTTGATTACGCGATTAAGCTTGGCTTAGCGTTGCATTGCGAGATTGCCGAGTGGAGCCAGTTCGCTCGTAAAAACTACTTCTACCCAGATATGCCTCGCGATTACCAGATTTCCCAGTACGATAAGCCTACTAATGGCAACGGCTACTTGGATGTTGAGCTGGAAGATGGCACTGTGTTCCGCGTTCCGATTGAGCGCGCTCACATTGAGGATGACGCTGGCAAGAACACTCACGTTGGCGGCGCAGATGGCCGAATCGAAGGCGCAAATCATTCTCTGGTTGACTACAATCGCGCAGGCGTGCCTTTGATTGAGATTGTAACTAAGCCAATCGAAGGTGCTGGCAGCCGCGCTCCAGAAATCGCAGGCGCATACATGCGCGCTATTCGCGATATTGTTCGCGCTCTCAACATCTCCCACGCTCGCATGGAGCAGGGCAATATGCGCGCAGACGTAAACGTTTCGCTTCGCAGAAAGCCAACCGATCCATTCGGTACGCGTTCTGAAACTAAGAATGTGAACACATTCCGTGGAATTGAAAAGACGCTGCAATACGAGATTCGTCGTCAGGCTGCTATTTTGAGCGAAGGCGGCGAGATTTTGCAAGAGACACGTCACTGGGATGAGGCAACTCAGACTACTGCTGGCGGCCGCGTAAAGTCCGACGCCGACGATTATCGCTACTTCCCAGATCCTGATTTGGTTATGCTTCACATTACTAAAGAGCATATTGAGCGCATGAAGGCCGAGATGCCGGAAATGCCTCGCGAGCGCCGCAACCGCTTGCAAAGCGAATGGGGTATTAGCGATCTTGAAATGCGCGATATTCTTAACGCGGATGCTCTTGATTTGGTTGAAGAAACCGTTAAGGCTGGTGCAAGTGCTGCTGGTGCTAAAAAGTGGTGGCTTGGTGAGCTTGCTCGCGAAGCAAACACTCGTGGCGTAACTTTGGAAGAATTGCCTATTACTCCGCAAGATGTGGCTGAAGTTGAAAAGCTAATTGCAAGCGGCAATCTTAACGATAAGCTTGCTAAGCAAACTGTTGCATGCGTTTTGGCTGGCGAGGGTAAGCCTGATGAAGTTGTTAAGAAGCACGGATTTAAGGTTATGAACGACGATGGCGCTTTGGAAGCCGCTGTTGACGCTGCTCTTGCAGCAGACCCAGAGGTTGCCGAAAAGCTTAAGTCTGGAAATATGAAGCCGATGGGCGCGATTATTGGCGCCGTTATGCGTGCGACTAAAGGTCAGGCAGACGCTAAGGCCGTTACTAAGATTGTAATGGCAAAAATCAAAGGCTAGTTTAGATTAGCTTTTACTTTGCACTTTTTGCGCTTTATACTTTGCGTTTTAACTTTGTATTTTATAGCATTGTATAGGGTGCAAAAAGTGCGATTTTATAACGCTGTTTTTACTGCTTTTGTAGTGCTTTTTGTAAGCTTTGTAACACGTAAGTCGATTGTACGAAAAAGGTGAATATGCAAGGATTCAATGCTGATTCTACAAGCCACCGCGAGTTGCCAGAAAATATTACGATTCCACCAATCCGCGGCGAAATGGCGCGTCTTAGGCCAGCAACAATCGAAGATTTGGCGCAAATGGACGCATTGCACGCTTTTGATGGAGCAGCCGTTATAACAGGCAAAGATTCGCAATCGGAGCGCGCTATGGTTCGTGCTTGGGTAAATCGTTCTGTGCAATGGTCTTCGGCTGGAATCAATGAGGCAAAATCTAATCAGTATGCCGCCGCTGGCGACGCTCAATCGCGCCCAACAATCGCATGGTCAATTGTGCCAGATTTTATTGATGACTCCGAAAACGCTAATGGCAATATTATTGGAATGATATTTTTAATTGACATTGACGGTTGGTCTAAATCCGCTAGGATCCAGGTGATTCTAGGACGCGACTATAGGGGTCGTGGGTATTCTAGGGATGCAATGCCTAGAGTTATGACTTACGGTTTTGCGCCAAGCGAGGTGGGGCTTGCTTTACACAGGATTTGGGTTGGTGTTCCTGCAGCAAACGCGCGCTCACTTTCGGTATATCAGTCGCTTGGCTTTATGAAAACTGGAACATCTCGCGACGCTTTGTGGGATTCTCAAAGCCAAAAATATCAAGATTTTGTAGTAATGGACACTCTTGTAGACGAGTACGATGCAATTCGCTCGCTAGACGCTTTTGGACTACACGTTATTGAAGATAATCCTGGCGTTTGCGAAGCTTTAAGCGCGCACGAACATTCGATTGCAATCCCAGTTAAAAATGGCGATTCGCGCAAGTCGTTAACGGCCGATAAGGCCGAGCATAGTGTTAAGCACACGGATAATTCCTCTAAGCGCGCATGGTGGCGTATTATAGGACGAGGCCGCAAGCGTGCTCAAGAAGACGACGCAGCGAATAAAGCTACATCAAATACGCCAATCACGCCAACGGAAGGGAAGCAATGAGCGCCGAAGACCTCGACAATTACGAAACAGACGCCGAACTTGCGTTATACAAGGAATATCGTGACGTTATTAAGCTTTTTACGTACGTTGTAGAAACAGAGCGCCGATTTTACTTGGCAAATAAGGTTGATTTTAACGTGCGCTCCGCAGGTCAAGACGTGTACTTTGACGTGCAATTAACAGACGCTTGGGTGTGGGATGTTTACCGACCTTCGCGATTTGTAAAAAACGTTCGTATTGTTACGTTTAAAGACGTAAATGTGGAAGAAGTACAAAAAACAGATATTGATATTCCAGAATCTATCGCGTGATAAGAGTATAATAGTAAAGCTTATATTTAGATTTCAGTATAAATACGTGCTTGCAATTTTGCGTTTTTGACTTTATAAAGCGGTTTTTAGTTATGGAGGAAAATTGGCTGATACACAATCCCAGAAACAATCTGTAGTGATTATTGGTGGCGGTCCGGCAGGGTTGACGGCAGCTTGGGAGCTTGTAAAAGATGGCGGCTCTAGCCGCTACGATGTGACTGTTCTTGAGGCAACCAGCGAGTTTGGTGGCATTTCTCGCACCGTAAAATACAACGGAAACCGCATGGATATTGGCGGACACCGATTCTTCTCTAAAGACGATCGCATTATGCAATGGTGGCGAGATATGTTGCCTCTTCAGGGCGCTCCTTCTTACGACGATAAGAAGCTTGGCAGGCATCACGATTTAGAGGCTGGAGGCCCAGACCCGGAAGTCGAAGATGAAGTTATGCTTAAGCGTCATCGTGTTTCTAGAATCTTCTGGAATCATCATTTCTTCGACTACCCTATTTCTCTTTCGGCATCCACCTTGCGATCTATGGGCTTTGTGCTAACAATGAAGGTTGGTTTTAGCTACCTTTGGTCCATGATTCACAAGTTGCCAGAAACAAACCTCGAAAACTTCTACATTAATCGCTTTGGCAAAAAGTTGTATTCCATGTTCTTTGAGGGCTACACCGAGAAGCTTTGGGGAAGGCATCCAAGCCAGATTTCTGCCGATTGGGGCGCTCAGCGCGTTAAAGGCTTGAGCATTGTTGAAGTTTTGAAGAACGCTATTTCTAAGCTTATGCCTAAGAATAATGCAAGTCAGAAAGAAGTTGAGACTTCTTTAATTGAAGAATTTTGGTATCCTAAGCTTGGTCCAGGTCAGCTTTGGGAGACCGTTGAACGCCGCTGCCGCGAAAATGGAGCCACTGTTTTAACAGGATCTAAAGTTGTTGCCGTAAAGCAAGCGGATGGCAAGATTTGCAGTGTTGTTGTTGAAAATCAAAATGGCGAACGCAGTGAGCTTCGTGCAGATCAGTTTATTTCGTCTATGCCAATTAAAGATTTGGTTGCATCTATTGAGCAAGGCGCGAATGGCGATGCAAATGCAGAAGTTCCACAAGACTTGCAAAAAGTTGCAGCAGGCTTGCCTTACCGCGATTTTGTAACTGTTGGCTTGCTTGTTAAGCGCATGCGTTTGCGCAACACTACAGATATTCCAACGCTTGGCAACCCTCCTATTGTGCCAGATTGCTGGATTTACGTTCAAGACCCTGGCTACAAGGTCGGACGCTTGCAAATCTTTAACAACTGGAGCCCTTACCTCGTTAAAGATGTTGATAATACCGTTTGGATTGGCCTTGAATACTTCTGCAGCGAAGGCGACGATTTTTGGAATATGAGCGACGAAGAAGCTCGCAAAAACGCAATTGACGAGTTGATTCGCATGCAAGTTATTGACAGCGAAGACGACGTTTTAGATGCTCATCGCGAACGCGTTCCAAAGGCCTACCCTGCTTACTTTGATACTTACGCTCAAATGCCTGATCTTGTTAAGTACTTAGACGGTTTTGGCAACTTGTATTGTGTTGGTAGAAATGGCCAGCATCGCTACAATAACCAGGATCACTCAATGGCAACTGCTATCGAAGCTGTTCAAAACATCAATAGTGGTAAGAAGTCTAAAGATAACGTTTGGTCTGTTAATACCGAAAAATCGTATCACGAAAAGAAGTAGCGTCTGTAGCGTATTCGCGTATATCGCACATATAGTGCATACCCTGCCGCGCGTGTTGTTGTGAGTCTTACGAGTGTAGTAGCATACATTTATCAGCGACTAATACACATTGATATGTGTTTGTCGTTATATTCACAACGGATTTTCCGTAATCTTCCACGTAAAGCTCCAAGCAATCTATCTTGGAGTTAGGGAAAGGCATAACTGTGGCAACAAGCCAAAATCTTGATGATATGAAGCTTTCGGAGCTTAAGGATCTTGCGAAGCAAATGGGTCTACGCGGTACGTCTACAATGCGCAAGCCAGATTTGGTTGCTACGCTAACTGCTGCGCGCAATGGTGGGGATGCTCCAGCTGGTGTTAGCGTTCATGTTCCTAAAAGCACTTTACGAATAAATCGTGTTTCTCAAAGCGACGACGAAACGCAAAACAATTCATCTTCTTTTGAACTCCGCTCGAGCATTGACACGAATCGCGATTTTAATGATTCTTCTGATTCAAGCGATGCAAATAGTGGGACGCGTAATCGCAATTTTGCGCGCGAAAATCAGACTCATCGATATCGCAAAGAAGGCTCTGCAAATGTTACGAGAGAAGATAACGCTCGTACAAATGCAAGCGTAAACGCTGAGCAAAATAATGGTAGTAATTTTGCTAAAACAGACGAAGTGGATGCTAATTTAGATCAGATTCTTGCCACTTTGCCAAGCGAAAAGTCTTCTGCTCCAAACGCTAACCGCAACTCGGAATCGCGCAGAATGCGTATGTCTACTCGCTCTAGCGAAGAAAATGATTACACTTCTAAAGCAGAAAGATCTGATAGATTCCAGCGCAGAACGCGACGCACTAGAGACGACTACGATTCTAAAGCGGAACGTACTGAACGTGCGGAACGCTCCGAGATTCGCGAAGAGCACGAGATTCACGAGCAAGCTCCACGTCGCGAAGAGCCAAAAGAAGAGCTTGTTCCAGTTGCTGGCATTGTAGATGTGCTTGAATCTTACGCATTTGTGCGTACTTCTGGCTATTTGCCTGGCCCAAATGACGTTTATGTTTCTATGAGCCAAATCAAAAAGTACGGCTTACGCAAGGGAGATGCGGTTCAAGGCTCTATTCGCGCTCCTCGCGAGGGAGATCGCAGGAATCAGCGTCAAAAGTTCGTTCCTTTGCAAAGCGTTGACAGCATTAACGGCATGAGCGTAGAAGAGTCTCAAAATCGCCCACAATTTGCTAAGCTCACACCTTTGTATCCGAATGAACGCTTAAAGCAAGAGACTACGCCAAATCGCATGCTTGGCAGAATCATTGATCTTGTGGCACCTATTGGCAAGGGTCAGCGTGGTTTGATTGTTTCGCCTCCTAAGGCTGGTAAAACAATCACTTTGCAAAATATTGCTAACGCAATTGCTGTTAACAATCCAGAAGTACATTTGATGGTTGTTCTTGTAGACGAACGCCCAGAAGAAGTTACCGACATGGAGCGCACAGTTCAGGGCGAGGTTATTTCTTCTACATTCGACCGCCCAGCATCAGACCACACTACTGTTGCAGAGCTTGCGATTGAGCGCGCTAAGAGGCTTGTAGAGCTTGGCCAAGATGTTGTTGTTCTTCTTGATTCCATGACTCGCCTTGCTCGCGCATACAATATTGCTGCTCCTGCTTCTGGCCGTATTCTTTCTGGCGGCGTGGACGCTCAAGCACTTTACCCTCCTAAGAAGTTCTTTGGCGCAGCACGAAACATTGAAAATGGCGGCTCTTTGACTATTATTTCTTCTGCTTTGGTGGAAACTGGTTCAAAGATGGATGAAGTTATTTTCGAAGAGTTTAAGGGCACTGGAAACATGGAGCTTCGTTTGAGCCGCGATTTGGCAGATAAGCGACTGTTCCCAGCTGTAGACATTAATTCTTCTGGCACGCGCCGCGAAGAGTTGATTACTCCTGCTCAAGAGTTGCCGATTATTTATCGCTTGAGGCGATTGTTCGGCGGACTGGAGCCAGAACAGGCTTATCAGACTTTGGTTCCGCGCTTAAAGAAGACCGCTTCTAATCGCGATTTTCTTGCGGCTATTGTTCAGCAAGCCAACAATTCCACAAATGGCGGAACAGGCGCAATCGCATAAAGTTTTCGCGTAAAATTTACATATAAAATAAAAATCTAAATTAAATGCCTCTTGATTTAATAATCGGGAGGCATTTTTAATAATCTCATACATAAAACATACAAAAACATACAAAAAATGGAATGGTCAAAAGTTTATATATGTAAACATGTGTTAAATAATGTGAAAAACCGTGATTTTTTATCTAATTTTGTTCTTTTTCATTAAAAAATACGATACGATTGAAGAGACTGCAGGGGGCGCAGCTAAAGTCGAAGAAGCAAAACAAAGATTTTGGTGGCGCTATATGAGGATGGAGATCGCATGACGGGAAACTCTCATAGGATTGAAAATAATATTCCTTCTGGCTTAGAAACCAGCGCGAGCACAGTTGCTCCGATAGATTCTACGGATGCAATTATTGTAGATATTCTTGAGCACGATGGCCGTGCAACATTAACCAAGCTAGCTAAAGCTTCTGGACTGTCTGTTTCCGCTGTGCAATCCAGAGTTCAAAAGCTCGAGCGCAAAGGAATCATAACTGGATATCGCGCTTTGATTGACTACGAGCGCAGAGGCTTGCCAGTAAGCGCATTCGTGGCGGTTACGCCTCTTGATTTTGAGCAAGAAGCTTCCGTTCCAACCAAGTTGAAAGACATTGACGGCATTGAAGCGTGCTATTCGATTACTGGAAGCCCAAGCTTTATGCTTGTTGTTCGCGTTGCAACTCCTAGCAAGCTAGAAGAACTAATCAACACAATTCATCGTGTTGTTCCAGTTAGCACAGAAACAACAATGGTTTTGCAAACTTATTTTGACTAAAAATAGCATGTTCAACTTTTCTAAAGAGTCGATTGACGCGCGCGAACATTTTGATGAATCGCATTGCAACGATTGCAACGATTATAGTGATTGCAACGATTGCAACGATTCAATGAATGAGATTTTTGCGCTGCGTCAGTCGATTGACAATATTGACAATGCAATTGTTTCACTTCTAGCAGAGCGCTTTAAAGTTACGGAAAAAGTCGGAGAAATAAAAGCTCGCGCAAATCTTGCTACAGAAGATAAGTCTAGGGAAAATCGCCAGGCGAATCGACTTAAAAAAATTGCTGAAGAATCTGGATTAAAAGAAGAAATCGCGCTAGAGTATCTACATTTTGTAGTAGCGGCGGCAAAAAAACGCCATCAAGAAATCAAAAATAGTCAAAAATAAATACAAATTTAATCAAAAATAGTAAAAAATATAGTAAAATATAAAAAATATGCGCGCTTAGAGTCATAATAAAAATATGACTATTGCAACCGTTGAACGTTACGCACAAATGCTTGATGCAGCCAGCAAAGGTGGATACGCCTACCCTGCGATTAACGTTACTAGCACACAGACCTTAAACGCAGCACTACAAGGATTTGCCGAAGCACAAAGCGACGGCATTATTCAAGTGTCTGTTGGCGGATCCGCATATTTTTCTGGCCAGTGCGTAAATAATCGCGTTGTTGGATCAATCGCATTTGCGCAATTCGCGCATCAAGTTGCTGCACAATACCCAAACATTACGGTTGCATTGCACACAGATCATTGTGCAGAAGCCTATTTAGACGATTGGATTAGGCCACTTTTAGCTTATGAAGCAGATCAAGTTGCAAATGGCAAAGAGCCGATTTTTCAGTCGCATATGTGGGATGGCTCCACAGTTAAGCTTGAGCACAATCTAGACATTGCAGAAGAATTACTGGAAGAGTCTGCAAAAGCACGCACGATTTTAGAGATTGAAATTGGCGCAGTTGGCGGCGAAGAAGACGGCCACAGAGCAGATATTGACGAAAAGCTGTACTCCACTCCCCAAGATGCTATGCGCGTTGTTGAGCGATTAGGTTTAGAGGACCGCGCAAAATACATGGCCGCTTTTACGTTTGGAAACGTTCATGGAGCTTACAAGCCAGGCGTCGTTAAGCTTAGGCCGCAATTACTAGACAATATTCAAAGCGCTGTATACAACAAGTACAAGCTTGATTTGTGTAATCGCAAGTTTGGCGTGCCAACAAAACCATTCTTGCTAGTGTTCCATGGCGGGTCTGGCTCTACAGCCGAAGAAATTGCGCAAGCTGTAAAATATGGCGTTGTAAAAATGAATATTGACACAGATACGCAATACGCTTTTACGCGCGCAATCGCCGACCACATGTTCCACAACTACGATTCCGTTCTTAAAATCGACGGCGAAGTTGGCGCAAAGAAGCTTTACGACCCAAGGTCTTGGGGCAAAGAAGCAGAAAAAGCAATGGCTCAGCGTGTTGTTGAAGCATGCGTGCAGCTAGGCTCTGCTGGAAAAGCTCTAAAATAGTGTAATCGCAAATATTAGGGTTATAGTCCAAATGTGTCTATAACCCAGCTTTCTTGCTTACTCGCATAACGCATTGCATATTCTACAAATTTAAATTATCTCCAATGTAAATGGTTAAATATTCCATTTTTATATTCTTCATTTTTATTCAGAAATTCTTTTATTTCAGTCTCATAATTATGATTGTTTTCTATTTTTGATACTAAATACATTAAATTTACTAATGCTGCAGCAATAGATTTATCTGTATAACCGTTTAATAAAGAAGAATTTTTAACATCACGAATTGAAGGAGTCGATATTACAGTTTCCTTATACCATAACCTACAATGATGAGAACACAAATTACGCAAGTACACTATTGAATGGATTGATTCAGAAGATTTACGAATTTCTGTTTTTAACCCCATTGAATCAAAAAGTTTTCGCAACACATTAGTATCTTTATACAAAGAAATCATTCGTGAAATAGTATCAAATGGAAAAGCTTCAACAGCAGCCCATATTGGTATAGGTTGTTTCTTACTCTTATAATGTTTTATACAAACTTCGTTAGATTTTTCCAGCCATTTATTCATATTAGATAAAAGATTATTTATGCTTATATTAGACTTTTTAATATATGAATCTGAATTGAGGTATGTATATGCTCCTCCAGAGTTTGCAACGTGATATGCAAATCTAGATCTTAATGTTAACTCTACTTGTGCGGTACCTTTAAGAATAATTGTTCGCAATTCT
The DNA here is from genome assembly GCF_055804255.1 of Gardnerella sp. c17Ua_118. NCBI lineage: Bacteria > Bacillati > Actinomycetota > Actinomycetes > Bifidobacteriales > Bifidobacteriaceae > Gardnerella > Gardnerella sp. c17Ua_118. The sequence goes on along the minus strand of NZ_JANUYT010000001.1, from coordinate 1,248,216 downwards.
TCATCCATTTTGTACGGCACAAGAAAATCAACATCTTTACTACCTGGCTTAAACTGATTATTGCCAGAAGAAGGATCGACTTGAAACACTCGAAAATACCCAGATAATCTATAGTAGTTGCAGTTATATAGCATACTTTTAAAATTATTTTCATCTGTAACTACTAATTCTCGAGTTTTCATGAGTTGAATCATATCGTCAATAGATTTTGGAGGCTTTGAATCAGCTGAAAAACAAGAAGAACCCCCAGGTTTGAGCACTGTTAGTAGGCTTAGGGGGCTGCTATTACTGGCAAGTTTAGCAGACATTTCTTACCTCCTCAATCTTCAATCTCTTCGGCGAGTCTCACTAGGAATGTAATTTATATAAATTCTAATACTAAATACGCTTTTATAGTTTGCTTTACATAAATTGTGCATAACTACATTAGGCACACTTAAAGGTTAGGAGTTGATCGCGATAGTACTCGTATTGCTTGCGTCTAGCTTCGATTTGCTCAAGCAAACTAACTCGCATCAGCATTATTTGGCATTATTCGGTATTGGCTTTGCGCTAATCTTGACACGTAGGAATTGTGTTTATTTGGGCAATGTTAGCCCAAAAAATGGAGGTGCGGCATGCCTGGAATTGTGCTTATTGGCGCTCAATGGGGTGACGAAGGCAAAGGTAAAGCAACTGATTTAATTGGTTCTAAGGTAGATATTGTTGCGCGTTTTAATGGCGGCAATAATGCTGGCCACACTGTTGTTGTAGGAAACGAATCTTACGCATTGCACTTACTTCCTAGCGGCATAATCAGCCCAAATGTAACTCCTGTTATTGGAAACGGAGTTGTTATAGACCCAGAGGTTCTTTTTGAAGAGATTGACGCGCTAGAATCACGTGGTGTTGATTGCTCGAGGTTGCTTGTTAGCGAGTCTGCGCATGTTATTACGCCTTATCATCGCGTAATCGATAAAGTTACAGAGCGATTCCTTGGAAAGCACAAGATTGGCACAACGGGTCGCGGAATTGGACCGACTTATGCCGATAAGATTAATCGCGTTGGAATTCGCGTACACGATTTGTTTAACGCGGATCATTTGCGAGATAAAGTAGAAGCCAGCTTGCATCAAAAGAATCAAATGCTTGTTAAGCTCTACAACCAGCACCCAATTGATATTGATGCCGTTACAAGCCAGCTCGTAGAACTTGGAAAGCGCTTAAAGCCATACGTTGCCGACACTTCGCTTGTGCTAAACCAGGCAATGGAAAATGGTAAAACCGTGCTTTTTGAAGGCGGCCAGGCAACTATGCTAGACGTTGACCACGGAACATACCCATTTGTAACGTCTTCTAATCCTACAGCTGGAGGCGCTTGCACGGGTACGGGCGTTGGTCCTACTCGCATTAATCGCGTAATCGGTGTTGCTAAGGCTTATATTACGCGCGTTGGCGAAGGCCCATTCCCTACAGAGCTTTTGGACGAAAGCGGCGATTGGCTGCGCGAGCAGGGTCACGAATATGGCGTAACTACTGGTCGCCCTCGCCGATGCGGATGGTTTGACTCTGTTGTTAGCCGCTATGCAACTCGCGTAAATGGCCTAACTGATATTGTTCTTACAAAGCTAGATGTTTTGACTGGCTTAAAAGAGATTCCAGTTTGCGTAGCTTACGATGTAACTTTAACTGACGGAAGCGTTGAGCGCGTAGACGAGATGCCAGTAGATCAGTCTTTGTTTGCTAGCGCTAAGCCAATTTACGAGATGCTTCCAGGCTGGAGCGAAGATATCTCTAAAGTGCACAAGTTTGAAGACTTGCCTGCAAACACTCAAAGCTACGTAAAGCGCTTGGAAGAGCTTTCCAGATGCCGCATTTCTGCAATTGGCACTGGCCCTCAGCGCGATCACATTATTAGCGTTCATTCGCTGATTGATTAGTGGCTATTAATGCTGACTAAATAGTTGACTAAATACATATTAAATGCGATTTAAGGCGGCTAAAAATATGAGTGTTCCGAGAAAAAATCGCCCAGACTTGCCTAAAAAGCGCCAGCATAAAACACTTGGATTAAAAATCTATTTTGTTGTTTTTATTGGCGGATTGCTTGGCGCTTTTGTGCGTAGTGAAATAGGCGTTTTTACGTACGGCATGCATTGGGATTCGGGATATTCTATGCTTTTTAGCCGCTTTACTTTTGCAACTCTTTTATCTAACGTTTTAGCATGTTTTATTCTTGCTTTAGTAAGTTCGCTTGTAGCAAATAGATTGCGCAGCAAAAATAAAGACTTAATAAAATACGGCTTTTGCACAGGATTTTGCGGCGGACTTTCAACAATGTCTACTTTTGCCTTTGAGGGCGCGCATTCCGCATTTACTGCAATGAACATTGTAGAAGTAATTGCCATTATGGCGTTGTCTATGGTTCTTGGCGTTTTAGCAGTGCTTGTTGGGAGTCTAATTGGAGATAAAATTTTTGCTTTTAAAGGCAATGGCAGCGTAAAAAATGCTGGTGATGCAAACGCCATCAATAAAATAGACGCTAACAGGGGCGGTGCAAAATGATGTCTTACGCATACGTTCTTTTTTGGCTGCCTCTTGTTTTTGCGGGACTTGGCGCCGTTCTTCGTTGCGCAATATCTGACGCAATCGGGCGCGTTTATAACCATGATTTTCCAATCGCGACTTTGCTAATCAACGCTTTTGCGTCTTTTATAATGGGCTTAGTTGTATTTTTAAGTTCTTCGATTATATACGATTTAACTTTTGCTTCGACTATTATCTACACGTGCGCATTGGGATTTTTAGGTGGATTTTCAACGTTTTCAACCGCAATCTTAGAAGTCGTAAGCCTGTTTAAGCTAAAGAAAATCAAGCTTGGACTATGTCTTTTTATTAGCGAACTAATAGTGCCATTCTTGTGCGCATTTATTGCATACGCTGGACCGTGTTTTGTAATGTTTTTACTTCTAAAGTCTTAGTTTTTAATTTTATTAATTGACGTATTTTATTTATTAATTAATGTATTTTATTAATTAACGTTTATTGTGTTATTAAAATGTTAAAATGCTTTGTGTATTTGTTTGCGATTTGATTTAAGAATAGGTTTATTGTGACTTTAAAGAACGTAGGCGGTTTTATACGCGACTTTTTGCGCGACTTTTCGGATCGCATTCTTAAAACACTTAAGCATCTTAGATGGAAGATGGTTCTTGCAGGCGTAGTTGTTGGCCTTGTTTCGGGAGCGCTTGTAGCAACTTATAGACTTGGGATTGAGTACGGAACCGATTTTGCGCGATGGATGTATGTGCGAATATTGCAAAACATGCTTTGGATTGTGCCGTGCGTAGCTTTTGCGATTGTTGCTGGATTCTTTATTGGCTGGATGAGTCGCAAAGAAAGCATGGCGTCTGGAAGCGGCATTCCACAAGTTGTTGGATACGTTCAGCGCGGTCTAAAAATGTGTTGGAACACTATTTTGCCTGTTCGATTTGTAGGCGGATTGTTGGGTTCGCTATTTGGCTTATCTCTTGGGCGCGAAGGCCCTTCGATTCAAATCGGAGCTTGCGGCGCGCAAATGATGTCTCGCATTTTTAGAAAAGGCAATAAAAACGATACGCAAGAACACTATGTTGTAACCGCTGGAGCTGCAGCTGGCTTATCTGCAGCATTTAGCGCTCCACTTTCTGGGCTTATGTTTGCTATGGAAGAAGTTCAACACGGATTGTCTTCTACAGTTCTTATGGGAGCTGCTGCTGCATCTATTTGCGCGGACTTTGTGTCTCAAACATGCTTTGGACTTCGGCCTGTTTTAGACTTTGGAAAGATTCCAGACTTGCCAATGACGCTTCATTTTTGGCTGATTCCGCTTGGCATTTTTGCGGGACTTATTGGCTCTTTAATGAATAGATCCTTACTTGGATTGCAAACGATGTATAAATATTTGCCAAAGTGGGCTCCTGTATCTATAGCATGCTTAATCGCGATTCCTGTTGGCTTATATTTGCCAGATGTTCTTGGCGGAGGATCGAATCTTGTTAAGCTCTCTGAATATGGAAAAGCAAGCATAGCGCTTTTGTGTATTCTGTTTGTTGCAAAAATGCTATTTACTTCTACAAGTTTTGGATGCGGAGCGCCTGGCGGAATTTTTATGCCAATTCTTGCTGTTGGAGCACTTGCAGGCGGCGTTGCTTCTCGCACAATAATAAGCATTCCGATTCTTGGCATTGACGCAAAGCTAATGCCAATTTTTACAGTTTGTGTTATGGCTGGCACGCTTTCGGCTTCTGTAAAAGCTCCGCTCACTTCGATTTTGCTAACTGTAGAAATGTCGGGAACAATGATTCACACTCTTCCAGTTGCTGCATCTGCTTTTATTGCGCTTCTTGTATCCGATATTTTGCACACTAAGCCAATCTATGGCGAACTTCTGGAAAGGTACATGGCTTCCAATCCAAAACTCGTGCGCTAATATGCTTATACGCTTATACAAAAATACGCTAAAACAGCAATGTGGATAACTTTTTGGCGGATTTGCAACGTTTATTGAGCCTTTAACCACATTCTTACAAAAGTATTGCTTATTTATTTTGTATGCGATTCAATAGCTGCATGAGCAATATGAGTATTGATAATTACGATGCGCCTTCGTGCGCCGCTAGGGTACTTAACACATACCCTCCGCAAGCGAGCGCGCTTAAAAACGCCATTAATCAGTCTAATAATGTTAACGACTCAACTGTTATTGCATCTTTTAATCGCAGTTGTGAACTGGCTGAAAATCCTACGTTTAACAAAGATTTTGGCGTTATAAGCAATCGTGTTCTTCAAGACGATCGCAATAATAGTGTTGCTCAAAAAACTACTGGAAGCTTGAACTACTCGCTAAAGCCTTTTCCAAAAAATGTTGTAATTGGTTCTGCAGCAAATAGCGGAATTGGCTTAAGCACTACTCTTGCACTTCTTGCAAGCAATATTGCTAGTAAAAAATACGTTGTAGCTTTAATCGATGCAGATATTTCTAATGGCGGTTTAGATGTTCTACTTGGATTGGAGCAAGACGAAGGCAGAAGATTGCAAGAGGTTCAAGCTCCTTTAGGAAGACTAGACGGTTACGTTTTGCGTTGCGAGCTTTTGCATTGGAACAATGTGGATATTCTGGCCTACTCACCTTGGAAAAATCAGGAGCCTAAGCCATGGGTTATTGAGGCCGCAATTAGAGGTCTTGCTAAAGCTTGCGACGTTGTGATTGTAGATATTGGATCTGGATTTTCGGCAAGAAGGCTTTTACAAAGTCTTCCAACTCTAGCGAATGTTCCAACAATTTTTGCATCGGAGCTTAGCGTTTTAGGTTTAGCTCGATTGCGAGCGCATTTGCAAAACCTAGAGTTGGATCATAAAAATTACGCGGAAAATCTAACTTATATTGTTGCAGGCTTAAATCCACGCGGACTTTCTAACAGATTTTGCCCAGTAGAGATTACAGAAGCTTGTGATTATTTACTTTGCAATGTAGAAGGCCCAATTGGTCACGATTCTAAGATGTACGAAGACATAATTGGTGGGTATGGGATTAGAAGCATACCAAAATGCGCGCAAAGTGCGGTAGAAAAAATCACCATATGGCTGCTTGGCGACTCGCGCAAATCGGGTTTAATGGCATCTAGCACGCAAGGTGATTCTTCTTATGCGTTTGGCAGATTTTCAAAAATAGTTGGTGGTAGGCATGGCTTTACAAGATATTGATTTTGGAATTTTGCAAGATATTGCAGATAATCCAAATGTAACGGATATTGTTGTTACAGACGAGGGAAGAGTTTGGGCAGACTTTGGACTTGGGCTTAATGAATACAATCCAAGAATCCCGTTTGATAATCCCAGTGTTTTGCGCGAATATGCCGTCTGGCTTTGTGCTCAATTGGGTAAACGATTAGACGACGCATGCCCAATTGCAGACGCTTCTAGTCCACTTGGTGTGCGAATTCACGCGCTTATTGCACCAATAGTTTTGAGCGGAGCTGCCATTTCGATTCGCTTCCCTGCGCTAAAGCACTACTGTTTAACGGAACTTAGCAGCAAAGGCATGTTTCCAATTGAGCTATCTAGGATTCTTTATTTGCTTGTTGAGAGTCGCGCAAATATTTTGATTACAGGTAGCACGGGTTCGGGAAAAACAACACTTATGAAGGCTCTATTAGCTTCTTGTAATCCAAAAGACAGAATAGTTACTGTTGAAGAAACTAGGGAATTGGGCTGTGTTTCTAACGATTACGTTTCTTTAGCAACAAGAGAAGCAAACGTTGAAGGCGCAGGATGCATTGATTTACAAGAGCTTGTAAAAGCCACTTTGCGAATGCGACCAGACAGAATCATTTTAGGAGAATGCAGAGGCAAAGAAATCGCTGATTTATTGCGCGTTTTTACATGCGGACACAAAGGCGGAATGACGACTTTGCACGCAGATAAAGTACAAAAAGTTCCAGCGCGATTAATGGCACTTGGTCTGCTCGCAGGGCTGGAGCCAATGGCACTTTGCGCTCTTGCTGCAGACGCATTCGACGTTGTTATTCACGTTGAGCGCGTAAACGGGATACGCGTTGTAAAGGAGCTTGGAGTTTTAAGATCTAATGATTCTGGCGCACTAGAAGGCGTTCCTGTTTTAAGAGTTAAAGACACGCAAATAGAGGCCACTTTAGCATGGAAAGAGTTTTCGTCTAAATGGCATTTGCCACTAAATTCGCAAATAGTTTTAAGAGCTTAACAAGCAAAAAGCAAAACGGGCAAAAATAAGGCAAACTAACAAGCAAAATAACAAGCAAACTAACAAGCAAAATAAAAGCTAACAAAGGATTTAACATGAGTATTGAAGAGTCGCTAGCATCTCTTGTTGCATCATTAAAATCGGGAGCTTCGTTTGAGTCAATTATTGGCGTATGCTCAGATTGCAATGCTAATGGCAATGCGCGCAAAGCATACAACAAGCAAATAAATGCAGAATCCATATTACAGTGGTTTGATTCTAGACTAAGCGAAAGCACAATCACGTCTAGTTTAGATAGCTCTTTCAAAAACGCGAAGAATACAAAGAATACAAAAAATTATAAAAATGCCAAAAAACAAAAAGACATTCGTAAAATAGCGCAATCTCTTATGAGTGTATACAAATTAAGTAATTCGATTGGCTGCCCAATGGCAGATTGCGTTCAATCTGTTGCGGATTCTTATTATGCAAACAAAAGGGTTGATGATTTAAGCGCGGAAGTTTTTGCAATGCCAAAAGCCACTATTAAGTTGCTTATTGCACTGCCATTTTTGTCTCTTTTAACTGGTCAGCTTTTAGGAGCAAACCCAATACTAATGATTTTTACTAGCTACAAAGGATATACGCTTTTAAGCGTTGGAATGGCATTTTACGCGGTTGGAGTTATTTGGGTTGCGCGCATTCTTAAAAATTCTAGAAACGCAATGCAATCCGCTTCTTTTAATGGCAATTAAAACGCAATCAAAAATAATCTACGAAGTAATCAAAGAAGTATTTTAGTCAAAACTTAATGCAGTAAAGGAGGATAAATGCTAAGAGCAATTATTATTTGGCTTATTTTAGTTGCATACATAATTATTTTGTGCAAACTTTTTTCTAAGCAAATGGCATCTAGCTCACTCTATGAGCGCGCTGTTAAGCCGAGCGTTTTTATGCAAAACACTTACGACTTTAGACAAAACATACTAAGCGATATAGATCCGATTCTTGGTTTGCAAATGATAATAGTTGCACTAAAAAGTGGTGTTGCAATAACTAGAGCACTAGACGTAGTCGGTTGTTCTTTGCCTGCATCAAAAGGAATTTGGCTAAGTCGCGTTTCTAAAGCGCTTATCTCTGGCAGCACTTGGAGAGAAGCTTGGAGCGAGCCACATGTTTGCTTTAGTAAAAAAGATAAGAACGCTTGCGCATCTTTGATTTTAAGCACATGGCTAAAAAATTCTTTGCGTGAATCTTGGATTTACGGAAGCTCCCCCGTACCAGTACTTAACGCCGTTTTGCAAAACTACGAGCAATCAATGAAGAATGTTGCAAAAAAAGAAAGTTCGAAACTTTCTGTGCGACTTCTTTTGCCAGTTGGATTGTGCTTTTTGCCAGCGTTTATTTTTGTTGGCATTTTGCCAACAGTTGCATCATTTATGCACTAGCTGCAAATCGCAGTGAAAAATCGCAGTGAAAACGATTTTATATAAAAAGTCGCATATAAAAGTCTTAAAAATGGCACTTAAAAAATTTGTATCCAAACTGGGTACATAAATAAAAAATAAACAATAAATAAAAGAAAGGAAGGTAAGTAACATGAAAACAATTGCTAAAGCATTTTCAAAACTTTGTTGCGAGTTTACAACAAACGCAAACAAAGGATTGATTAAAGCAGAACAGGCGTGCAATAGTATGCAAAACCGCTTGAATAACAGTCTAAAGAAACTAGACGAAGGAGCGGTTACTGCAGAATATGCGGTTGTTCTTATAGCTGCTACAGCTTTTGCAACAGTTCTTATTGCTATTGCTAAGTCGGATGCTGTGCACAAAGCTATTGGCGAACTTGTTAAAAGAGCTTTGCACGTTAGCTAATGTAAAGAAGAATATAAGTTGTTAAGCACTGCGTGAAACATTGCGTGAAACATTATGAAGCTCTTGTTGATATTTAACAAGATTCGATGAGATTAAACAAGATTCAGATTAAACAAGATTAAAACAAGATTAAACGAATGCTAAAGAACTAAGCATAAACACTAATAATGGAGATTCACTAATGCGAAAGAAATGAGAAAAATGAAGAATTATACGTTTTTGAATATTTTCAACAAAAGGAATGCAAAAAATACGAGCATAAATAGTTACAAGCACACTAAAAGCACTAAATTCACTAAAGATGTTAAAGATGTTAAAGATGTTAAAGATGTTAAAGATTCAGGTGCAGTAACCGCAGAATTTGCGATTATTCTACCTACAGTTGCGATTCTTGCTATAGTGTTAATTTTTTTAGGCAAATCAGTAGTAAATACAATGAATTGCAACGATGCAGCAGGCCAAGTTGCCTACTACATTGCATCTACACACGATTCTAAAGAAGCTCAAAATATAGTGCATAAAGTATCTGGAAAAAATAGTTCTGTAAAAGTCGAATATGTTGGAAATATGGCAGATATTGTTGTTAGTTGCCCGGTTGTGCCAGACCCGCTGAAGATTTTGCCAATGCAAGTAGAAGCGCGCATTAGTCAGGTTTTAATATGAATCAAAAAAGAGCTAAGCGATTAATAACGCAATGCTTAAAAGCTAAACATTTACACGGAGCGGATTGCGGATCTGGAACTATGCTTGGCATAGGATTAGTAACCGCAATCTGCTCTATTCTGGTTCTTTGTGCGGTTATTGGAACGATTCTTGTTTCAAAACATCGCGCATATGCGTTAGCAAATGCATCGGCAATATCGGGAGCGGTTGCTATACAGAACATGAACGGAGACGCTTGCAAAATCGCGCAAAACACAGCTACAGCAAACAATGCAAAAATCGAGTCTTGTGTGGAAAAAGATAACGACATATCGCTAAAATTAAGCGTTCCTTTACACGTTCCAATGGCCTCTAGAATAACCGTAAGCGCTAAAGCGGGTTTAGTGGATTGTAGCGAGTGAACCATAATGTAGCATGTAGTAGAGTGCGCATCGTTAGCATGTTAGTACTTAGATGATTAAAATGGAACAGATGATTTGCTTAAACAGTAAGCGGATTCAAGTTAATATCTAGTTGGCGGTAGGTTATAGTTATGGCACTTGCGTTGTATCGAAGATATAGACCAGACACTTTTGAAGGTGTTATTGGTCAAAATCAGGTTACGATTCCGCTTATTAGAGCACTTGATCAAGGCAAAATTACGCACGCGTATCTGTTTTCTGGACCGCGCGGATGTGGAAAAACAAGTTCGGCACGAATTTTAGCGCGATGCATTAATTGTGAACAAGGGCCAACTTCTAAGCCGTGCGGAAAATGCCAAAGCTGTAAAGATCTTGCAACAGGCGGCCCAGGTTCTATAGATGTTGTAGAAATAGACGCAGCAAGCCACAACGGCGTTGACGACGCTAGAGAATTACGCGAGCGCGCAGGATTCGCACCAGCAAGAGATAGATATAAGATTTTTATTTTAGACGAAGCTCATATGGTAACTCCTCAAGGCTTTAACGCTTTGCTTAAGATTGTGGAAGAGCCGCCTGAGCACGTTATGTTTATTTTTGCTACAACTGAGCCAGATAAGGTGATTGGAACAATTCGCTCCAGAACTCACCACTACCCGTTTAGGCTTGTTCCGCCAGAAGTAATGGGGCCGTATTTAGAGAGTATTTGCCAAAAAGAAGGCATTAAAGCACAAAAAGGCGTTCTTCGACTTGCCATGCGTGCAGGTGGCGGCTCCATGCGAGACACGCTTTCTGTGCTAGATCAATTGATGATTGGCTCCGTAGATGGCGTTATATCGCTAGATTCTGCGGTTGCTCTTCTTGGATTTACGCCTTCTAACTTAATCGGAGATGTTGTTGACGCTCTTATTGAAAAAGACGGAGCAAAACTTTACGAAACTGTGCAAAAGGTTATTGTTGGAGGCTTCGATAGTCGCAAGTTTGTAGAAGATTTACTTGGTCGCTTGCGCGATTTGTTACTATTAGCTTCTGCTGGAGTAGATAGTGCTAAAAACTTGCTTGGGGATTTATCGCCAGAAGACATGCAAGTTTTGCAACGTCAATCAAGTCAGCTCACTTTGCGAAGCTTGTCTAAAATGGCAGAAATCGTAAATAATGCTTTTTCGGGAATGGCAAATGCTGTTTCGCCTAGAATGAATCTTGAAATTCTTGTTGCACGCTTACTTTGCACTAGAACGGATTCGAGCGAAAACATTCAAACACAAGTTTATGCAAAAAATGTTGAAGCGCCAAAAGCGAACGTAAAGCATTTTATTGGCTCGGCCGATGCAACTAAAAATGCAAATGCAGCTGGGTTTACAAACGCAACCGAGTCTGCAAGCATAATGCAAAACAATGCGCAAAACACTCAAAAATCTGTTATTACAAATACGATTGAAACTGCAGAAACAGTTGCAAAGTGGCCAGAACAGCCAGAAAACGCAAACGCTAGCACAAATGCAAATGCAAGCGCAACTACAAGCGCGCCTCAAATTTTAGACGTTGACGAAGCTTGGAACAATCTTGTTAAAAGTCTTCCAAGCGATGTTCGCGAATACGTAGAAAGAAATCACGTTCCAAAAGTTAGATTAGACGAAAGCAATCCGCTAAAAAGAAAGCTTGTTTTAACATTTGATGAGCCTATAAGTCAGCATGCTTTTGCTCTTGCTCTTTGCACGACTGCTCCTTACGATGGCAAAAAAGTGCCAGTTGTTGTTATGAGCAAAGTAAAAGACGTTTTTGGTAAAGATGTTTCAATCGCGCCTGATTCTGTTGCGGAAAATGGACAAAAAGTTGAGTCTGTAGCAAAAATGGATCCGCAAAAGCTTGCGCAAGTTAAGCGCGAATTACTTATGCGCAAAGCTGGAATTGTAAAAGGATTTGGCAAAAACACAAGCGAGAAAAGCGAGTTAAATGCTGATAGCCCTTTAGGCGGTGATAACCCTTTAGATAATTCTTTAGATGATCATTTAGATAACCCTTTAGATGATCATTTAGACGCATCACAAGATGACGCTTGGGCTAGTATGGCTTCCGCTCCAATGGGAGACGCAATTGCACCTGCGCGAGCGCAAAATAAAACGCAGTCGCAAGATAAAACTCAGCAATCGCAAGCACTGCATAGTCAGCAAGAAAAGCAAGCAATAAAGCCATTTAACAGTGCGCAAAACGTGCAAGAAACGCAAGAAGCTTATCAATCGCAAGAATCATTGCAAGAACAAGCTCCGTCGCAAGCACAAACTCATTCTGCAGAGGGCATAAATGGCGCTCAAGAAGACGAATGCTCAATGCAAGACGAGTCTTTAGAATCCGCTACAAATTTGAGCATAGACGACTTGGAAAAAATGTTTGAAGTCAAATCTGTAAAAGAATTCGGCGCAAGCGACCCAAATAATCCTAAAAACGCGCGTGCTCGTAAAAGAAAGCAAGAGGAATAAATGCATAATGTGTCATCGTACGAAGGCGCAATCGGCAGAGTTATAGACGCATTTTCTAGCCTTCCTGGAATCGGCCCAAAAGGCGCACAACGAATTGCATTTTACATACTTTCGTCTTCTAACGCGCAAGCGCAAGAACTAATCAACTCGATTAACGACTTAAAAGAAAACGTGCGATTTTGCGAAATTTGCGGTAACGTGTGCGAACAAAGCCCTTGCGTTGTTTGCTTAGACCCTAGAAGAGATCACACAAAAATATGCGTTGTAGAAGAGCCAAAAGACATTATGAGCATTGAGCGCACGCACGAGTACGCAGGCGTTTACCACGTTTTAGGCGGAGCGATTAATCCAATGGCAAACGTGGGACCTGCAGACTTAAAAATAACGCAACTACTTGAGCGCTTAAAAGACGCGCAAATAAAAGAGGTTATTTTAGCGCTAGATCCAAATATAGAAGGCGAAGCAACAGTTACGTATTTAGCACGACTGCTTGAGCCGCTTGATATAAAGGTGACTAGGCTTGCAAGCGGATTGCCAGTTGGTGGAGACCTTGAGTATGCAGACGAAGTGACTCTTGGGCGCGCGTTTGCAGGAAGGCAAGATGTTTAGAGATTGCACGCGGAAAAATCGCAAGCAGCCGCTCGCCAAAATTCACGCCACTAATATATTGCAAAATAAAAATAAAAATAAATAGAGCACGCTTGGTAATCTGATTTTGTAGTCTGATTTTAGATTAGTTCTTCTAACGCGCGTGCTTTAGAAGCATAACAGCTGAACATAAGGGGTTAAAGTGGCTCTTATAGTGCAGAAATACGGCGGTTCGTCTGTAGAAGACACGGACGCAATTCAGCGCGTAGCAAAAAGGATTCTCGACACAAAAGCTGCTGGAAACGACGTTGCGGTTGTTGTTTCGGCTATGGGAGATACAACAGACAATCTTATTGACCAAGCAATGAGTGTAAACGCACATCCGCCTGCCAGAGAGATGGATATGCTTATGACTGCAGGCGAGCGCATTTCTATGAGCCTTCTGGCAATGGCGATTCACGCGCAAGGCTCGCACGCATACTCTTTTACAGGGTCGCAAGCTGGTTTTATGACAGACGCGCAATTTGGAGCGGCGCATATTCGCGCTGTTAAGCCAGATCGCGTTCAACACGCGCTTAAAAAAGGCAGTGTTGCTATTGTTGCAGGATTCCAAGGAATCAGCGAAATTGGCGACGACACAACGCTTGGCCGAGGCGGCTCAGATACTTCTGCAGTGGCGCTGGCTGTAGCTTTGGGCGCAGATATTTGCGAGATTTACACAGACGTTGATGGCGTTTTTACAGCAGACCCTAGAATTGTTCCAACAGCAAAGCGAATCCCCGTTATTGACTACGATTCAATGCTAGAGATGTCGTCTTGTGGATCGCGCGTTTTGGCTTTGCGATGCGTTGAATATGCACAACGATTTAGTATGCCATTGCATGTTCGCAGCTCGTTTTCTCACAGAAATGGCACTTTGGTTGTTCCTAATGGCGTAGATCCAAAAAGTCTGCCAAATCTAAGCTAATTATTTATTAAAAATATAGGCATAATACACAAAAATAAAACACAAAATAAAACACACAAAATAAGACGAAACGTAAGACACAGTAAATAAGCAGAAGCAATAGACAGAAGGCGGCAAAAATGGCAAATACAATAGCAAATAAAATGACAAATGTAGATATTCGCTCCACAATGGGCGATTTATTCCCAGACTTAGGACCAGAAACTCCTGTAATTTCTGGCGTTGCACACGATAGAAGCGAGTCCATGATTACTCTTAGAGGCGTGCCAGACAAGCCTGGAAACGCAGCAAAAGTGTTTACGACTCTTGCTACAGCAAACGTTAACATAGACATGATTGCTCAGGCAAGCGCATCTACCGAGACGGCAGACATATCTCTTACAGCTCCAAGCTCGGCTTTGGACGCCGTTTGCAAGGTTTTGCAGGGCGCGCGCGGAGAATTGCAATTTACGTCTATGGATGTGGACCCTTCTGTTGGAAAAGTCGCAGTTGTTGGCGTTGGAATGAAAACTTATTCTGGTCTTGCAGCCACCTTCTTTACAGCGCTAAGCAATCACGGAATTAATATTCTTATGATTTCTACATCCGAGATTCGCATTGCGGCGATTGTTCCAGTAAAGCAGCTCGACGAGGCGGTTCGCGCACTTCACACGGCTTACGGATTGGACGCAAGCAAAGTCGAAGCTGTTGTTTATGGAGGAAGCGGGCGCTGATCGCGCAAAATCGCAAAATAAGGGAGACAAAATGGCAATTATAAGCAACACAGGCGTAAACCTTGCGGTTTTAGGTGCCACTGGCCAAGTTGGAATGGTTATGCGCCGCGTATTAGACGAGCGCGATTTTCCAATTAAAAACTTGCGATTTTTGGCTTCCGCGCACTCTGCTGGAACCGTTTTGAACTATCGCGGCAAAGATGTTGTTGTAGAAGACGTAGAAAAAGCAGATTTAAGCGGAATTGACATTGCGATTTTCTCTGCAGGCGGCGGAACATCCAAAGTGTGGGCGCCGCGATTTGCGGATGCTGGCGCAATAGTAATCGACAACTCTTCTCAATGGCGTATGCATAACGATGTGCCTCTTGTAGTTGCAGAAGTAAATCCGCAAGATTTGAACGATATTCCGCGTGGGATTGTTGCTAATCCAAATTGCACAACAATGGCGTGCATGCCTGTTCTAAAACCACTTTCTGACGCTTTTGGCTTAAAACGACTTATTGTATCTTCTTACCAGGCGGTTTCGGGAGCTGGCAGAGCTGGCGCGTTGCAACTTATGAACGAAGCGCAAGCGGCTTTAGATCAGGGCGCAGATAAGCTTGTGTTTGATGGAGATGCGATTGATTTTCCGAAACCAACAAAAGTTGCGCGCACAATCGCATTCAACGTTGTGCCATTTATTGGCGCGATTGTTGATGACGGATCGCAAGAAACCGACGAGGAGCAAAAGCTTCGCAACGAAAGTCGTAAGATTTTGCACTTGCCAAAGCTTGCAGCGAGTTGCACATGCGTGCGCGTGGGCGTTTTTACGGGTCACGGAATGAGCATTAATGCCGAATTTGAGCACGATGTAACTCCATATATGGCTCGCGAAGTGCTAAAATCAGCCCCCGGCGTTGCACTAGACGATATTCCTACTCCGCAACTTGCTGCAGGAAAGTCTGCAAGCTACGTTGGCCGCATTCGCCAAGATCAAGCGGTTGATGGAAAACACGGATTAGCAATGTTTATTACAAACGACAATCTTCGCAAGGGCGCTGCTCTTAACGCTGTGCAATTGGCGGAAATCGTAGCTAAAAAGCGCGGATTTGCGTATTAATAAAGCCAAGTCGCACTCGCGATTGTAGAAAATTTTACGTAAAATATAACTATGTCTATTGCTTCGCAAGAAATACAAAAGCAGCTTGACCGCATTGTTGCCCTTGGCTACCCAGATGTTGCAGATATGAGTGCAGCGGCGTTCCGCGCTTTAGCATTGCCACTTATTCGCGCGCTTGAGCAAAGCGATTTGGGAACAAACATTCTTCTTGTGCCTACTCGCGAGCTGGTTTCGCCAGAATCCTTGATTTCTAGAACTAGCATTGAGAGAATGGCCGGTTTTACAACAATGCCACCTCGAGATATAGCTAGTTTCTTGCCTCAAGATGGTTTTGAGCCTCCAGAAGGACCATTTTACCTTGCGATTGACCCGCATACGGGCACATCGTATTTGAATCGTGAGCCAGATGTTGCCAGAAAGCTTATAGACTCCGACGAGCGCCTTCCTTTAACTTTAGAAGAAGGATTAGCGATTGCAACGCAGCATCCTGATTGGCTTGAAAGCAAAAATGGCTTTAATCTTTTAGGCTCAAAAAGCTCCGATGGAAGGGTTCCAAGTATTTGGATAAGTCAAGGAGCCGCACGTCTTGGCGCTGTTTGGCCAAATTCAAGGCACACTTGGCTTGGAAACGCATATTGCACAGCAAGGCGTGGCGTATCACTATTCCAATAAATAGAATTAAATATTAACCGAATAAATTAAAATTAAACATTAATAGCGAAAGCACAATTAAGTAGTCAGTAAGCAAGGAGTATTGTGGCGTACATAACTTTTGATCATGTTGTAAAAGAGTATCCATCTGGCTCAAGTGTTGTGCGCGCGCTAAATGATGCTAGTTTTACTGCCGAACGCGGTAAACTCACCGTAATATTAGGCGCTTCGGGTGCAGGTAAAACTACAGCATTGAATATTTTAGGTGGCATGGATACAGCAACAAGCGGTAGTGTAACTGTTGGTGATTTAAATATTACAAAGTTAAATGGCCGCGGATTAGTAAAGTATCGAAGAGAAGATATTGGCTTTGTTTTTCAATTCTATAATCTTGTTCCAAACTTGACTGCATTAGAAAATGTGGAGCTTGCTTCACAAATTTGCTCAGATCATTTTGATCCAGCACAAACGCTTATTGACGTAGGTTTGGAAAAAAGACTTAATAATTTTCCAGCACAACTTTCTGGAGGCGAACAGCAGCGAGTTTCTATTGCACGCGCACTTGCTAAAAAACCTAAGTTGCTTTTATGCGATGAGCCTACGGGTGCGTTAGATTACGAAACTGGAAAAGCTGTTTTGCAATTATTGCAAGATATTTGCCAAAAAGAAGGAATGACGGTTCTTATTATTACACATAATGCTGCACTTGCTCCTATGGCTCATAAGGTTGTGAGATTCCATTCTGGAAAAGTTATAAGCGAAACAGTGCAAGAAAATCCTACGGCAATTGCAGATATTGAGTGGTGATTTGTAGAGTGGTGATTTGTAGTGAGTATTGAGACTGTAAAATCTAAGAAAATCAAGCGCAAAATTGCGATTCGCAATAAGCGCACACACTCTATTTTGCCAATAGTTTTTATTAGCGCTGTAAGAATGTGGATTCACGAATGGCGTCGCTTTTGCATACTAGCAGTTATAGCAATGCTTGGTGTTGCTGTTATGACTGGCATTTATGCAGGATGCAACGATATGCTTCTTGGAGCAGATGACACTTACTCTAAGCTCAAAGCTTACGATTTACAAATCGTTTCCACTCTTGGATTGACTAAAAACGATGTTAAATCAATCAAAAAATTGCCATTTGTTAGTGAAGCAGAGGCAGAAAAGTCTTTTAAAGCTACTGCTCATCCTTCAAATAATGCCGACTCATCTTATGCAATGAACGTTGTGCAATATAATCACGATTCTAAAAAGCTAAATCGAGTACATTTGCTTAGTGGCAATATGCCAACAAATAATCGTCAAGCTGTAGTAACTGAGCGATTTTTGCACGATAGTGGGTTGCGCGTTGGTAGCACACTGTTTTTGAGTATGCAACAGAACGCTAATCATGCTAATCAAAATAATCAAAATAATTCGTCTAATCAACCGAATCAAAATCAAAAATATAAGCTTCTAATCACAGGAAGCGTGCTAGACATAAACGATTTAGACAATCCAAAAGGGTATCAATCAAAAGCTTTCCGCAATTCTGTAATATCTCGCTACCCAATTTTTACCTCTGCGATTACTGAAAACACAAATAATCTTCCATACACGTCTATTTCTGTGCGCCTAGATGAGACTCAACGAGTTAACGATTTTTCACAAAAGTATCGCGCAATTGTGGCAAATGCTTCAAACCAAATTAAAAATGGCGTGCAAAATGATTGCGAAGAAGCGCGTACAAATCAAGTTATAGAAGACCAAACTAATCAAAAAGTAGATCAAACTATAGCCAACATGCCAATGCTTAAAAACGCTCCCAACTCGGTTTTAGCTAAGGCTCGTGCGCAAATTTACGCAAAAATTAAGACAGAAGTAAAAAAGAATGTTCCTAAAGCAAAATGGTATATTACTACTCGCATATCAAACGGGAGCTATACTCGCTTGCGTTCTGATGTTGCCTCAATTCAGTCACTTGGATATGCCTTCCCAGTGCTTTTTCTTGTAGTAGCAATGATGATGAGCCTTACATCCATGGCAAGAATGGTAGAAGAAGAGCGAGGGCTAATTGGAACGTACTTAAGCTTAGGGTATGGTCGTTGCGCAGCAATAACAAGGCACGCTTTCTTTGCGATTTTTGCATGCTTTATAGGTGGTGGAATAGGCGATATTCTAGGATTCTTAGCGATTCCATCTTTACTACTTAAGATTTTGCGCGGATTGTACACAGTTCCTGGAGTTGTTTTGCGATACGACTGGCTTTACGGCTCGCTTTGTGTGCTCGCGTTTGTAATACCAGTTGCAATATGCACAATAATCGTAAGCTGGAGGGAGACAAGGCAAGTTCCAGCGGCATTATTGCGTCCAAAATCTCCAAAAGCTGGAGCACGCGTGATTCTTGAACGATTACCTTTTATTTGGAATCGTCTAAGCTTCCTAAACAAAGTATCTATAAGAAATCTAGCTCGTTTTAAAAGCAGATTATTTATGACGATTGGTGGCGTAGCTGGTTGCACGGCATTAATCGTATGTGCTTTAGCGTTAAACGATACTGTAGCAACTCTTGGAATACGCCAATATGACGGAATTTATCACTACGATATGATTTCTATTTCTACTCCAGATGCATTCCAGAATATGAAGAAAAGCGTGCAAAAAGATAAATCCAACAATCTTGTTGATGCCATTTTGCCTGCCTACATTAGCTCTGGAGAAATCGCAAAAAGCAATGCGAATAATGGTAATTCTAATGGTAAATCTAATAGTAAATCTAACAGCAAATCTAATAGCAAATCACATAATAGCAGCGTTGAAGATTCCGAAAGCGTGCAAATCGTAGTTGTTAAAGATTCGGCAACGTTGTCTAAAATGATTCGCCTTCAAGATGTTAACAATAATTTGCAAAATATTTCGCTTGATGACTCGGGTCCGCTTCTTTCACAAAGCGCATCATCATCGCTGGGCATTTCGAGTGGAGACTACATTACAATAACCAACTCAAGTTTTAAGCGTGCAAAAGTGAAGTTGCGCGCAATTGTGCGTAATCTTATTGGTTCAAACATTTAT
Source organism: Gardnerella sp. c17Ua_118 (assembly GCF_055804255.1). Lineage (NCBI taxonomy): Bacteria > Bacillati > Actinomycetota > Actinomycetes > Bifidobacteriales > Bifidobacteriaceae > Gardnerella > Gardnerella sp. c17Ua_118. The sequence goes on along the minus strand of NZ_JANUYT010000001.1, from coordinate 1,229,016 downwards.
ATGACTTCTCGTTGCTATGAAAGAATATTCGGTTTTAAAGATGGGAAAAATGTTAAGAATAATGCACTAATGATGCGCCTTCGCGGAGATGATGACGCAAAAATGCGTTACGCAGATCAATTTGCAAACAGAAGCGGCATTCTAGCTGTTATGAGCATTACGCGCATGAAACATTCGTTTAGCTTCGATTTAATGAATGCTGTTGTAGCGCTTATAGTAACTTTGGCTGCTGGCTTAGCATTAGCCGTGCTATTCACGTTAGCAAGCACAAATATTTCGGAGCGCTCGCGAGAGATGGCAACGCTAAAAGTTCTTGGATTCTACCGTAGAGAAGTTCACGCTTACGTGCATAAGGAGATGCTTACTCTTACTTTAATTGGTATTCTAGTTGGTTTACCACTAGGAAGACTAGTTGCTGGCTTGCTAACAAACGCCTTGCGAATGCCAGCACTGTATTTTGAAGTCGAGGTATCTTGGCTAAGCTATGCGATTGCTGGCTTTGCAACGCTAATCTTTGCTTTGATTGTTCAATGGTCAACCAATCCCGCATTGGACCGCATTGACCCTGTAAGTTCGCTTAAAAGTGTGGAATAATCCTATATGCGTTAAAAAATGTTTAACAATAATTCAAATAATATAAATAATCCAATATTTAAGGGTTCCTATAAAATTGAAAGCTCACGTCTAAAAGAATGGAGTTATAGCAATGAGTGATATTGACCAAACTAACAATGGTCACACTAACAAGATGGAGCGCAGCCTTACAAAAAGACACGTTCAATTCATTGCTATAGGTGGAACAATCGGCACTGGCCTATTCTTAGGCTCGGGCAAATCCATTAGTCTTACAGGCCCAAGCATTATGTTTGTGTACATAATTGTTGGCCTAATCATGTTTTTGCTTATGCGTGGCATTGGCGAACTCATGTATAAAGACCCAAACCAGCACACTTTTATTAGCTTTATTACACGATATTTAGGTAAAGGCTGGGGCGATTTTGCAGGATGGTCGTATTGGATAGTACTTGTGCTTATTGGAATGAGTGAGATTACAGCAGTTAGCACGTATTGCGTTACTTTCTTCCAAACTTTTGGCATAGACGTTAGCAGCTGGAAATGGCTTATAGAAGTAGCGTTTTTGGCTGCTTTAGTGTGCATAAATCTGGTTGCTGTAAAGCTGTTTGGAGAAACAGAGTTTTGGTTCTCAATGATTAAAATCACGCTGATTGTGGCTCTTATTGTAACTGCTGCAGTTATGGTTATTATTGGCTACCATTACCCTGCAACGGAGATTAGTGGCGTTGCAAATCCTGCAGGTCACGCAGGCTTTGACAATATTTTCAACAACTTCTCGCTTATGCCAAATGGATGGCTGGCATTTTTGATGAGCTTCCAAATGGTGTTCTACGCATACCAGCTTATTGAGTTTGTAGGCGTTACAGTATCGGAAACCAAGAATCCTCGCCAAGTTTTGCCAAAGGCGATTAATGAAATCATTATGCGAATCTTGATTTTCTACGTGGGAGCGCTTGCTTCAATCATGCTGATTGTTCCTTGGCAACAATTTAAAGCTACCGATTCTAAAGGCGTTTATATGTCTCCGTTTATTATGGTTTTCCACTATGCGGGGCTTCATTGGGCTTCGGCGCTTGTGTTCTTTGTTGTTATTACGGCAGCGTCTTCTGCGCTTAATTCGCTGCTTTATTCTGCAGGAAGACACATGTATCAAATTGCGTTAGAATCTAATTCTCCTGTTCTTTCGCATTTGCGCAAAGTTTCGCGCACTAAGGTTCCTGCGCGAGCAATCATTTTTTCTGCTGCACTAATCCTTTTCTCGCCGATTATTAACTCGATTCCTGGAGTGCATGGCGCGTTTATTGTGTTTGCTTCTGCGTCTTCGGCAGTAATAATCATGATTTACATCTTGATTATGGTTACGCACAGAAAGTACCGCGCTTCGGCTGATTTTATGCCAGACGGATTTGTTATGCCGCACTATAAGTTGCTTAATTCGCTAACGATTGCATTCTTTGTGTTTGTGTACATAACGCTGTTTATTAGCGAAGACACTCGCGGATCTGCGATTGGCGGCCTTATTTGGCTCTTGCTTTTTGGAGGCTATTGCGCGTTGCATCAGCGCTGGCAAAATCGCGATTTAGCGGAAGCTTTGTGCAGATAGTTACGCGATTTAGCGGAAGTTTTGGGTAGATAGTTTTTGTGCAGATAGTTACGCGATTTATGCTACGCTTTTTGTGTGCGAATTATTGTTGCGGATTGTAGTGCAAAATACACGGGTAGGCTTAACGCAAGTCTTCCAACAGCTAAGCGCGTTTTGCTTATTAAAGAAGACGGAAGCGTGCTTATTTTTTCGGAGATTGGCTCTTATAAACCACTAAATTGGATGGTTGCTCCGTGCACGATGCACGTTGAGAAGGATTCTGGCGATTCTGAAGAATCTGATAGTGAATCTGGCGAATCTGGCGAATCTGAATTAGATAGCGAATCTAATGAATCTAGCGAAGAATCTAATACCGTGTCTAATGCCGAATCTGTTTTTGCAAATGGAACTGTTCTAAAAATCGCAGCAAAAAAGGGCAACGACATACTTCGCATAGTTTTGCAACACGTTTATAGCGATTCTTCCTACGATTTAGGCGAAGACCCAGGTCTTGTTAAAGACGGCGTGGAAGAGCATTTACAGCATTACTTAGCAGAGCAAATTGAACGCATTGGCAAAGGCGCAAAGCTTGTTCGCCGCGAATACCCTACTGCGATTGGACCAGTGGATATTATGGCTAAGGATTCTAACGGCGTTCACGTTGCTATTGAGATCAAGCGAAATGGCGGCATTGACGGCGTTGAGCAGCTTACGCGATATTGCGAGTTGCTAAACCGCGACCCACTTCTTAAGCCCGTTCGCGGAATTTTTGCAGCGCAAACGATTAGTCCACAAGCACGCGTTCTTGCGCAAGATAGAGGATTTACTTGCCTTATTTTGGATTATGACGATATGCGCGGTGCTGATTCAAACGAGCTGCGACTTTTTTAGGCATACTCACGAATCGCTATCCTAGCGCATCCACACAGTTACGCATCCACACATCCACACAGTCCGCATCCACACAGTCACGTCATACAGTCACAGTCACTAAATCTCAAGCGTTCCAGCAGCCAAATCGCCAGCAACAAACGTCATAAAATAAAATGGCATAGTCGCGATTTTCTGATTTGCATCATAGCCATAATTATTTTTAGAAACTTTTATTGCAAACTCAAACTTGTTGTGCATTGCAAACTTATTTAAAGAATTAAGAGTTCCTCTGCCTTTTTTAACATCAATCGGAAAAAGCTTGTTATTTGATTCAACTATAAATTCCAATTCCGAATCCGATTTTCCACGCCAATAAAACAGATTTAAACCATTTGCACTAAGTTCATTCGCAACGTAATTCTCAAAGAAAATTCCAGATAGAGTATTGTCTCTTTCGTTTGAAATAAAAGATGCTGCATTTATGGCACTTTGATACGAGAACATGCCAATATCGCACAAAAATAGTCGGAAATTACTTTCGTTCTCTTGCATAAGCGGCATGGTTATATGCTCTTTGAGTTGGAATGACTGATTAACAATATGGGTCATAAGCAGCCACTGAATGGACGTAGCAAAATCTCTAGTTCTACTATCTTTTTTAATAAGACCAGCTGAAAAGTTTTTTGATTCCTTGTTAAGCTCTCTAAAAATATTCTCAAATAAAAGTCGAGATCTTAAAATCGATTCGCTACTTGCTTGATACAACTCCATATCTGCAAGATAATTGTCATAAAGCGAGCGCAAAATCTCACGCGATTCTAGTAAATCTTTACGTTCAATATATGCTTCTACTGCTTCTGGCATACCTCCAATCAGCAAATATTTATACACCTCGCTTAACGCAAGATTATGTATTTCGGCAGAAAGCGCTTGCTTAGAATCATAAGCTTCACGCACCTTAGAATATAAAAGACTGTTATTGTTTAGTAGGAACTCACCAAAAGTCATTGGATAGATTGTTATCTGGTCAATTTTGCCTACTGGAAAGAGGAATTGACCAACTGCTGATTTAGACGAATTTTGCTTGTGAGCTTCGCGATGCAATTTGATTCGCACCATTGAACCCGTTGCAATTACGTGAATTTTTCTAAAATCTTGGCAAAAATATTTAAGCGACGAAATAATATTTGGGCATTCTTGGATCTCGTCAAAAATCAGCAAAGTACCTTCATCTATAGCCTTGGAAAATCGCAAAGACAAGTATTCTATAATTTTTTCTGCGTTTGCTGTGCTTTCGCAAAAGTTACGAACCTCATCTTCTTTTTTAAGATCGATGTAAATATAGCTATTTTTATAATACTTTTCTGCAAATAGATCTTTTACTAGATACGTTTTGCCAACCTGACGCGCACCCCATATTATTAGTGGCTTGCGATTTGGTTTACTATTCCAGGCGATTAATTTTTGTAATGCTAGTCGTTTCATGGCTTACTCTTTTTAATGTTGATATTACAACGATTATAGCATTATTTGCCAGTTTTGGGATGTTTTTTGAGTAATTATTTGCCAGTTTTAGGATATTTTTTACGCAATAATTTGCCAGTTTTAGGATATTTGGAAGATTAGCAAACAATAACAACACTTTTGCTACGCACGTTTATGCCAGTCATGCCTGCGTACAAAATATAAAACATTAAAGCACAACTAAAAGTTACAAAAGAAAAACGCTAAAATAGTGAATATGAGTGCAACAGTAGCGAAGAGATATGTTGAAGCAGCTGGCGGTATTATCTACCGCTTGCGCAAAACTGCTAGCAAAGAAAGCAAGTCAAGCAATCCGAACATCACAAATCCAAATAAAGATTTCGGTAATGTTGGCAGCGAATCCAACGCTTGTAATCAAGTGTTAAACGAAAGCAACATAGAACTTTGCCTTGTTTACCGCCCAAAATACAACGATTGGAGCTGGCCAAAAGGCAAGAACGAAGCCAATGAATCGCATCGTCACACTGCTGTGCGCGAAGTTGGCGAAGAGACTGGCTACGCAGTTACACTTGGACCACATATTGCGCAAATCGAGTATCCACTCGAAAACGAAGGCAAAAAATCGTCTGCAAAAAACGGCATAAAAAGCAGCACAAAAAACGGCTCGCAAAATAACGATCAGCCAGAAGTAATCAAGCGAATTCACTATTGGATGATGCGCGAAATCAGCGAAGGCGATGCAATAAAGCGACTTCCAGCATTTGGCCCAATAAAACCAGCAAAACCTACAGAAATTGGCAATGTTATTTGGCTTACGCCCGAAGACGCGCGCAAAAAGCTTACGCACGATAGTGATCAACTTGTTTTAGACGCATTCCTTGAGCGAATCAAGTCTGGGCAAGCAAATTATAAAACGCTGATTCTTGTGCGTCACGGAAAAGCGGAATCGCGAAAAGCTTGGCAAGGAAGCGAAGCAACTCGCCCAATCACTCCTCTTGGTTCCGCTGCCTCCTACGCGCTTGGTCGCGAGCTTGCTTGCTATGCTCCAAACAAAATTGTTTCGTCTCCTTGGAAGCGATGCTTGGAAACTGTAGACGCTTTTGCAAAAAACTCTTCAATCAATATAGAAAAAGTGGCGGAGCTTACAGAAGATTTTCACGAGAAAAATCCAAAATCAACTCTAAACGTGCTAGTAAGTGAAATAAAAAATCTTATAAATGCAGCTAGCGATGGCAACACAGCAACAGAAAAATCAGAAACAAAATCAGAAACAAAATCAGAAACAACAACAGTTATGTGCTTGCATCGCCCAATTATTGGAACGTTTTTTGCGCATTTAAGGGATATTTCTAAGCCAAAAGCAAATAAACGCATACTTAGTCAAAAATCCCCATACATGCCTACAGGAAGTGCTGTAGTTTTGCATATTATAAGCACCGAAAAAGGCCCTAAAATCGTAAACATAGAAAAGGTTTTGCCAATTGTCTACTAATCTAAATTCAAAATCTGGCTCAATTCACTCGAGTAGATCTGCGTTTATGCCAAGTCCAATCGGCGCAAATCGCCCTAGTAGGCCAGCGCAAATGGATCCAGCTATGCTCGCGCAAATCGAAGGCGGCACAGACCCACAAATCGTAAGCGAGATTAGCCACACTTCCGCAGCCGTCTTGCTGAACCGCGTTCATAAAACGCAAACTCCCGAGATTGTTGCGCGCGTGCTTAACTTGGTAGAAAACGAAGGCATTGAGATTATTGCGGATTTGTGGAGTAAAGCAGAGGCACAATCGCTTCCTGGAATGCTTTGGAGACTGTATTTGCTTAGAACATCACTACGCAAGAATGGCGACTCTTATGCTGCATATTGGCGCATTGGCGAGCCAGAGGCCACTAGCGCTTCGGCGATTACTGGAGTTGACGAGTCTCCTACAAAAGAAGATATTGCGCGACTTGCAGACTCGATTCTTTCTGGCGCGTTTACTGGCGATTTTGCTGTTGCGCTATATCGCGCTTCTGCGTTTAGCGCGATTATTTCGCGCGGAATGCGCACGTACGCAAAAAGACTAGGCCAGACGCAAAATTCTGAAAGCAGCAGCGCGCAAAAAATTGCCAACGTTTTACACACTTGCGCAAACATGCACGCGCTTTCTTTAGACTTTGCTAGCGGCGCAAAATTATGGCAAGCAGGCAAGCTTGATTAGATTATTCGCGGCGCGCTGAAATCTAAAAGCATGTATACTCAGGAAGTGACGCTGGCTTGTGCTTAAGCCCCGGGCTCCATTTTTTGCCGCTGCGAGCGGCGTTTGCGCCGACAGGCGCTTTCACAAGTCAGCGTTTTTAAGATGTTTTAAATTCTCCAACAATTCACAAAATTCAACCTTCATTAACAATTGTTTATATTTTTTCTAAATAATCACGGCACGCCGCTAGCTTAACGTGCAATGCTTGCACTAATCTAGAAGGTATGGATCTTCATGTTTTACATCATCCGCTGGTGGACCACAAGCTCACCGTTTTGCGAGATAAGAATACACCATCTAATATTTTCCGCGAGTTAGTTTCCGAATTGGTAACTCTCGAAGCATACGAAGCAACACGCAACTTGGAAGTTAGCGATCGCGAGATTGAAACTCCTATTTGCAAGATGACTGGCAAGCATTTGAACCGACCACGCCCAATGGTTGTGCCTGTTTTGCGCGCTGGTCTTGGTATGCTCGACGGCATGACTCGCCTTCTTCCAACCGCTGAGGTTGGATTCCTTGGCATGAAGCGAGACGAGCAAACTCTCGACATCGTCACTTATGCTAACCGTTTACCAGAAGATTTGACTGGTCGTCAATGCTTCCTTCTTGACCCAATGCTTGCTACTGGTGGCACTCTTATTGCTGCTACGCATTATTTGGCAGAGCGCGGCGCTAAAGATGTTACTGCTATTAACATTTTGGCAGCGCCAGAAGGCTTGGAGCGCATTGAGAAGGAGATTGATCCTTCTATTGACTTTAAGGTTGTTGTTTGCGCTGTAGATGAGCATTTGAACGACAAAGCTTATATTGTTCCAGGTCTTGGCGACGCTGGCGATCGTTTGTACGGCTTGATTGACTAATAATCACCAGCTAAATCAAACGAAAACTAGAATCAAAAGCTAGAAATAAAACTACAAAATAGCCTGCTGATTTGCAACACTTTGCAAGCTTCAGCAGGCTTTTGTATTTACATCTTTAATTATTTGTCGGTCTCATATTCGTTTAATTTTATTACTATTAAATTCCAGTTCGTGAATACTCCATAATACCATTGAGACAACTACGATAGATGCAGCTGCAACAGTAGCAACATTAACTTGCGGTCCACGATCCATTGTGTACTTGACCATTCCACGATTCAAAACATGTACAATAATAAATTGGCCAAAGAATATTTCAATAAAGCCAGCAAGTATTAATATGCTATCAATAATAATTAATATTTTCTTACGAATTAATCCTCTATTACACAACCCAACAATCATTTGAATTATTGGTGAAATAATTGAAACTAACACAACACCCAAAAGACTTAAATCAAAATCTGCTGGATACTTTCCTGGCATTTTAATAAGCAATAAAACTGCTAAGAATACAAAAGATAATGGTAAAAACCATTCTTTCCAATATTTAACGACGAACACGATAATAAGCTCCTTCACCATTGAATGAATACCAATTCTTATCCCAATCTAAATAATTTTCAGTGTGTTGAGCTATACGCAATCTACCGTTGCTTTTTAGGAATACAAACCCTATGTGATCGACAGTACCATCATTACTTTCATCAACACCAATAAAATCTCCATCCCTAACATTATCTACTAACATTCCCCAATAACTTGTACTAAATCCATACCCCATATAATTTTTAAAAACATTGGCATTAATCCAAGAAACCGAACGATCTCCTCTAGCTTTCCACCACCACCCTTTAAATACATCATTATGCTTATCCATACCAATACCACCAGCATATAGAATTTGCGAAGCGAAATTTGTGCAATCTGCCGGAAATATTAACTTACTTTTTTCTTCACCATATTTTGGATTTATTTTCCACGCCCATTCTCGCGCATATGCTCTGGCCGCTTCAAGATTTATGCCTGAATTTCTCTCAGTAAGTAAAGGTTTGCGAGGTGTAACCTCCTGCTTTGATGGAAGCCACAATTTTGCAATATTAATAGCTTCCTTTTGTGTTAGTTCATTTTTTAATACTTTTAACTCTAATTTATGCAATTCTGATAGAATCTGATTATTTTCATATTTATTCTCATATATATCTAGAAATTGCAATATTTTTGTTACATTATTGTTATCTTTATGCGAGGAATTAAAAAGAGAATTTTTGTAAATAGTAGCTGTTTCTTCACTAAGAGAAGGAAGCATAGCTTCGCTCTGTATTCTTTGTAATTCTGTAAAATATTTTGAAATATAGAACTTTTTTACTAACTCTGGATTTTCATAAGTATCTAGTAAAGAAAAATACATACTCTGAAATTTTGTCTTATGCTGCTTTTTGGGAAAATCTACATAAGTCTCTGATTTATAGTCAGATGATTCAGCTTGAGCAACATTAGCAAATGACAATATTAAAATAATAGAAAATAGCGCAGCTATAAATGTATAATGCAAGACAACTTTGTTTTTCATATATAACTCCATTATTATATAAAATCCCTTCTCATTATTTTATCACAATAAATACCAGTTGTCAAATATACACAGCGGCTATGTAATCATATACTCATCAGTTCTACATTTAAATAGCCTACTGATTTGCAACACTTTGCAAGCTTCAGCAGGCTTTTGTATTAATTGATTGTGCAATATTGCATAACAAATCAGATAATATAGCTAATAATACAACTAAGCTTTATTCACAGCTCCTTTAGCATATAAAGCCTCTAAAGCATCGCGCAAAGCCCCACTGTAGCTGATGCCAGCTTTTTGTGCCCAAGTGTCAAGCCAAGCTGGAACAGTAACATTTTTACGAACTGCCTGAGAACCGTATTTTGCAGCATAGGAATCCATATCAAGCGCAACCATAGACAACTTTGAATTAGGATTTTCTACAACAATATCACTAATATCACTAGCTTTTGGCGCAGTCTTACCACTTTCGAGTTCTGTAAGAACCCATCCACTTGCTGCATCTTCTGCCATAATCAGAGCCTCTGCAAGATTACTACCGCCAGTTACACACCCTGGCAAATCAGGGACTTCTGCAACAAAACCCCCACTATTATCTTCGTATGGAGTAAGAATAACAGGATACGCTAATTTCATCATTTCACCTTTGCTTCACTAATTCCCGCCTGACGCCAAATTGACTTAACAACAGATGGGTTAATATCACCTGGATGTTTAGGCACTGTGACTTTACCTGTTTTAGTTTTATGTACGAATTGACAATGACTTCCACGCTGTGCAAAAAGTATCCAGCCGTCCTTCTTAAGACGTTTTTCAATCTCTTTGTATCTCATAAAAAGATTATACACACTATGCGCATAAAATAAAATAATCAATCAAATTTTTACTAAATCGCGCATATGCCTATGTTAATTTACCGCGGACGAGTTACGGCCACTTGGCGAGCGCGATCTGCTAATTCGTCTAATTTAGCAAGCTCTGCGCGCTGAGCGTCACTTTGCTTTGGCGCAAATTCTCCATAACGATTTTGCGCAGCTGTGCGAATTAAAAAGTCAGACAAACGCGGATTTTTTGGCAAAACCGAACCGTGCATATAAGTGCCAATAACGTTGTACTTGCGAGCGCCTTCCGTGTGATCTTCACCGTTATTTCCGCAATTTTCGCCGTCAACCGAGCCTAGTGGCTGCGTACCACTCTGCAAACTTGTGCGCCCGGAATGATTCTCGTATCCCACAATATCTCCAAAATCGGCGCTATGCTCAACAAGATTCCCAATCATGCGCACGTCTTGACCAACCGTATGCTCGCCGAGTATGCCTATGCCTTTAAGCTTCTGGCCTTCAATAGTCTCAAAGTATTCTCCAAAAAGCTGGTAAAGCCCGCAAATCATAAGCATTGGAACGCCATTTTTTGCAAGATCACGAATCGCGTCTGCGCGTGCAAATAAATCATCTGTAACTCTACTTTGACCATGATCTTGGCCACCTCCGCCAAGAATCATATCTACTCGCTTTGGCCAAGCATCACCAACATTGTACTCGTTAAGCACAGGCTTGTAACCGTACAATTCCGCTCTACGCATAATCGTAAGCACATTGCCATAGTCGCCGTAAATATTCATGTCTTTCGGGTACAGCGACACAATGTCTAATACGCGATTTTCGGCTTTATTAGTAGCGTTCGCTTGACTAATATCATTAATATCACTCATATTATTCATTACGACTACTTTCTTTACTTTCCAACTCCAACGTCTTTAACGCTTGCGATTTGCCCCAATGTAGCTCGCACGCGAAGCATTGCAGTGTATGTGCAATATATGCGTTTTGCATTTTTATCATCGCTACTAAAATCGCCATTTACAAAGGCTTTAACGTCTTCTTCTAAATCAGTGTTCACGTTTCTAGAAGCAACTTTGTCGTATTGCAAACGCAAAGCCATATCCCACGCGCGTGTGCCAGAAACGCAAGCGACTCCAGTGCTGCTAAGGCTCGTAAAATCAACGTCCCACAGCCAGCTCATGTCTCGACCGTCCGCGTATTCGTCGCAAATTGCAATCATTGTGTCATGATTTGCAGGCTTACAAGAAGCGAGCGCAAGTCTAAATCCAATAGGATTTTTCACTAGAACAAGCTCCACAGGAGCGCCGTTAACTTCGATTACTTCACCTCGCCCAAATGCTGGCGTTACGCGAGAAATCGCATCCATAAGCGCATCGTCGTTGAATTTTGCGAGCGTTGCATCTTTTTTAGCAGCATCCGCCAAAATAGCGCGCACAATCGTAGACGCAGCAGCAGCATTAAAAACGTTATACACGCCTCGCAACTTAACGCTCGTAGTTTTTCTATGACCATCAATCAAAAAATCAGCTTTATTGCCATCAACTTTTGCCAAAACAACATCTGCATGCGGAAGATTGCGCGAATCATCATGCGAATCACTACGCGAATCGCCATCCAAATCGCCAGCCAAATCGCCATACAAATCACTATGCAAATCGTCGTCGGTTGGGAACATGCTTCTTAACGAATCATCCAAACCAAAATACTTTACTTTGCAAGGCGACAAAACGTCTTTAGAAAGCGCGGAAATTCGCGGATCTTCGCGATTTAACACAACTACTCGCTTAGTCGCGTGCGCAACATTACTCAGCAATTTAGCTGTAGTGTCAATCTCGCCAAATCTATCTAACTGATCTCGCATAACGTTTAGAAGAAGCGAATAGCGCGGCTTTATTTGATTTACAAAATGCACAGCATAAGCTTCATCAAGCTCTAAAACAGCTATATCCGCATCTAACTTTGTGCCAAAAACAGGCATTTCTTGCACAAGCGACGCCACGACTCCGCGCGTAAAATTCGATCCCGTAGGATTTGTAAACACGCGCAATCCAGCATCTCTGAGCATAGACGCAACCATGCGAGTCGTAGTAGTTTTGCCATTAGTTCCCGAAATTAGCACAACTCCGTAAGGCAAACTCCCTAGCGTTCTAGCTAAAAACCCACGGTCTAGTGTTTCTACAACTTTGCCTGGTAAGGCGCTTCCACCGTGGCGCAACGCTCTAGAAACCGCGCGAACCAGCTTTCCTACAGCAGGCATAAAAGCATCAAGCAGCATGGCCATCATAGCCTCCAACAGCATCGTTCCCTTGCGCATATGATTGCGGCTGGTATCCTTGCGGCATATCTTTAAACTTAGACGTTGCTCCAAGAAAAGCTAGATTAAACGTTTCTGTAGGACCATTGCGATGCTTTGCCATAATAATGTCTGCTTCGCCAGGGCGATCTTCTTTGTTGTAAAAATCAGGCCTATGCACAAGAAACACAACGTCTGCGTCTTGCTCAATAGATCCCGATTCGCGCAAATCCGAAAGCTGAGGCTTTTTATCGTTTCGCATTTCTGGCCCTCGGTTTAGCTGGCTTAATGCAACAACTGGCACTTCTAGCTCTTTTGCAAGCAGCTTTAACGCACGCGAAAACTCGGAGACCTCTTGCTGCCTAGATTCAACTTTCTTTCCAGAAGTCATAAGCTGCAAATAGTCGATTACAACTAGCTTTAAGTCGTTCGTTTGCTTTAGTCGCCTGCATTTTGCGCGAATTTCCATAAGACTCATATTTGGACTATCGTCTATAAAAAGCGGAGCGTCTTTCATTTTTGACCAAAACGCGTTTAGCTTAGTCCACCTATCTGTTGTAATGTCTTCTGCAGTTCCGCGATGCATTGCCGTCATTGGAATATCCGTTTCGGCTGCGATTATTCTTTGAGCAAGCTCCAATTTGTTCATTTCTAGCGAGAACACGATTGTTGTCATATTGTGATGCAACGCTGCAGAACGAGCGAAGTCGATTCCAAGAGTTGACTTTCCCATTGCAGGCCTACCAGCTACGACTACCATTTGCCCTGGTTGCAAGCCTTGCGTCATGTCGTCAATATCTCTAAATCCTGTTGGAACACCTTTTTCAATCTCGTTGCTTTGCAACTTGTCTAACTGTTCGAGAGCGTCTTGCACAACTGGACCAATAGCGGAATAATCTTGATGAACTTTGCCAGAGCTCATCTCATAAACTTCGGATTGCGCAAGGTTCACAACATCTTCTGCTTGATCTCCCGTAGCCGAATACCCCATTTGCGCAATCTTTGTTCCAGCAGCAATCACGTTTCGCAAAATCGCATTTTTGTGCACAATATCCGCGTAATATAGCGCGTTCGCAGCTGTAGGAACGCATGCTACAAGGCTATGCAAGTAATCTGCTCCGCCAATTTTCTCTAAGTTTTCGTCTTTTAGAAGCTCGTTTGCAACTAAAACAACGTCTACTGGTTGCGACCCAGAAAACAGGCTTATAATCGCGTCGTAAATTGTTTGATGCTTTGGAATATAAAAGTCTGCCGTTTCTAGGATTTGCGAAACTTCGCCAATAGCATCTTTGCTCATTAGCATTCCGCCCAAAACGGCCATTTCTGCGTCTTCGTCGTGAGGTGGAACCTTGTCAAACAAGCTAACATTAGCGTTAGCGCTGTTTAATCGGTTTGAGTCTTTTCGATTTGACTGCCACATATCATTATCTGCCATAAAATCGAGTATAAACGTCTGCACGGAGCACGCAAACAAAAGTTTATATAAACTAACACAAATCGTAAGTTAAATGCTTTGCGATTTTACAAATCAACTTAAAAGTAACAAGTCACAAATCACAAGTCACAAATCAACTTAAAAATCAACCTAACAAATCACAGATTTGCGCACTTCATCCAATCATCCGTTTTAACTCTAAGCGAATTTCCAAGCGCGCGTCCGCCAATATACACAGCGTTAAGAGCAACCCACAGCGATATTGTTTTAGTAATATCTCCCGCAAAAAGAGCCACATTTGCCACACAAACCGCGCTAATTACAATAAGATGCACAACTGCTGTAATTGAGCACGATTTGGCTAAATACTTGTGATCTCCAGCCCCGATTAACACTCCGTCTAAAGCCCACATAAATCCAGATAGAGGCAAGAAAATTCCAAGAATCGTCATTCCGATTGAAACCAAAAGTTGCACTTCTGCATTTGGACTAAACAGCGGAGAGCATAACCATCCTGCAAATATCATTAGAATTCCAACGATTACGCTACTTAATGCTCCTACTTGCGCGCAAACTTTTGTGATTACATTAGCGCGTTTTAATAATCCAGCTCCAAGCGCGGAGGCGACTATCGTTTGAGCTGCAATTCCTATAGCGTCTAATATGTTCATAACAAAATTCCAGCAAGAATTTGCAACTTGATATGCAGCTAAAGTGTTCGTTCCAAGTCGCGCAGCAGCTGCAACAGTTGCCACCATGCACGCGCGTAATGCCAATGTGCGTATAAACAGCGGAACGCCACTTCCAGCGCTTTTAAGTATGTTACGCGCTTGTGGACGCAAACGTGCTTTTTCTCGAGCTGCCCAAAAAATCGCTGGTAGCGTTAAAACAATGCCCATATACCATTGCGCTATCATCGTTGCTATTCCAGACCCGGCAATGCCAAGGTTCATTCCAAACACAAATAGAATATCTAAAATAGCGTTTAGTACAGCTCCACTTATTGCAGCAAAAAGCGTGATTTTTACTTTGCTAAGTCCTCTAAAAATGCCATTTGCAGCGTAAATTAGCAACATTGCGGACAATCCAGGCATAACAGTTTGAGTGTAAATAATCGCGTTTTTAAGCGTTTCGCCACTTGCACCAAAGCTTTGACAAAGCGGACGCGCAAACAGCATTAAAGCAAGCGTTAAAACAACTCCAAGCCCAAGCGCAAGCCACAATCCATCCATTCCAACGCTTAGCCCTTGGCGATTTTTGCCAGCACCCAGTAGCCTTGCAACTTGGCTTGTGGTGTTGTACGCCAAAAACAGGCATAGCCCCGTTGTTGTTAAAAGCACGGTTGAGCCTATTGAAAGCCCTGCAAGTTGCATTTTGCCTAAATGCCCAACTATTGCAGTGTCTACTAAAACAAACGCTGGCTCTGCAATAAGCTGGCCAAATGTAGGAATAGCTAGAGAAAATATATGTTTCAATAGGTCTTTTTTGTTAACATTTTCACTCTGATCGCTCATAATAATGGCCTATTTAACGCCTTTTCATGCCTTTTTGGTAATTGAATCATTTATCTTGAATTATGCAATCGCTATCATAAAACTTTTTGAATTGCAAACTGAATATGATTTCAAAAAAGTTATCCGCAGGATATCCACAAAGTTATCCCCCATTTGTGGATAACTTTTATAGATATACACAGCAACACGCCTAAAATGTGGATAACTGAAAGTTTTATCCACATTGCGCAATCCGAGTGTGTCACATTTGCGTCTTATCTTCAGCGTCGATCGCAGATTTTTCTTGAGCAATGCCAGAAAAATCATAAGCGCGCTCACCTTGATCCGCTAAATCAACACCCTTACGCTCTTTAGCTTCCGATATTCTCCAACCAAAAAGCTTCTCTAATCCAAACGCAAGCAACGCGCTAACGGCTCCAGAATAAAGAATGGTGATTGCCAGAAGGCATATTTGCGCAATTAGCTGATGCCAATCGCCAGTGGAAAGCAATCCGCTTGCATCCGCAAACAATCCAACAGCTAGAATGCCAATAAACGCAGCAATGCCATTTACGCTTACAACGTGTAGCGCACCATCGTAGCGAGTAAAAGTCTTAGAATGCGTAGCAAGGCATGTAACAACTCCAACAATCGCACCCAATACAACCGCCCACAAAGGCGCTATAACGTCTGCAGCGGCAGCACTAGCAGCCAAACCAGCCATGATTCCACTAGCTGCACCAACAGCACTAAAGCACCCCGAGCGCAAGCGTTCCGTAACGCCCCAAGCAAGCATAGACGCAGACGCTGTAATAGTTGAGCTAACCCATGCATATCCAGCAACTCCTGGAAGACCTACAGAAGATCCAATCATTAAGCCAAGCCATCCAAACCAAATGATGAAAATTCCAAGAACAACAAATGGAACATTGTGCGGAGCTCGTGCAGAAACATTGGAAAAATGGCCATTAACCGCAAGCTCGCTAGAGTTTTCTAAAGAAGAATCGCCCTTAGCTTTAGAATCATCGCTAGAAGCAGCAGAATCATTAGTCTTATTAGACTTTGCGACTTCCATCAAAAGTGCGCGAACTAAATTGCCCTTGTGCTCCGAATTTGCGCCACCCAAAGTCGCAAAAGACTTGGTATGCAAAACAAAATTCTTAAGAGGAAAATGAGCATGACCGCCAATAATAAGCACAATTGCTAAAGCCGAAACAGCCGCAGCTACGTGCAGCAAAGATCCGCCTGCAAAATCGTGAACCTGGATTCCAAGAGCCTGAGATATAGCGCCATTTGGCGAAAGCAGACCGCCTCCACAAACCATGTGCGCAAGAGGCGCAAACACAAGAGTTACCCAAACAGCTACGAATATTAGCCAAATCGCGTAGCGCACACGACCAGCAAGCGCGCCAGTTATAAGAGCCACAGCAACAACCGCGCACGCAAGTCTAAATGCCGCTGGAATTCCGCCAGCAAGGCCAGTGTTTGCATCCATCGAAGTAAAAATGCCGTGATCTGCCACCATTGAATCACGTAGCAGCAATCCGCTTACAGGGTCGCCAACAACGCCGCCAATCATGTCTTTGCCAGCAAAGGCCATTGACCAGCCCCAAAGCGTCCAAACTATGGTTGTTACCGCAATTGCACCAGCAGAAAGCATCATCATGTTAACCATTGATGTTGCGCGCTCACGGCCACCATAAAACAGTGCGATTCCTGGAGTAATTATAAACACTAATGCGGCAGCTAGTAACGCCCATTGCGGATCTATTGCGGTCATTTTTCACCTCACAAACGCAACCATCGGTGGTTGCAATTTAATTTATATTCTAATCAACTCAAGCTAAAAGTTACTAAAGCAAAATTACCTAATCTAAAATGCGACTAAAACCAAAAGCAACTCAAGCCAAAATGCCGTCTACAAAACTTTCTGGGTCAAACGGAGCAAGGTCATCTGGACCTTCCCCTAGCCCAACAAGCTTTACAGGAACTCCAAGCTCGCGTTGAACAGAAATCACAATTCCACCCTTTGCGGAACCGTCTAACTTTGTTAGCACAACGCCCGTAATTCCAATAGCTTGAGCAAAGACTTTTGCTTGAGCCATTCCATTTTGGCCAGTTGTAGCATCAAGAACTAAAAGCACTTCGTCTACAGGAACAGTTTTTTCGATTACGCGGCGGATTTTGCCAAGCTCTTCCATAAGATTTGCCTTATTTTGCAACCTTCCAGCCGTGTCTACAATCAAAACGTCTGCGTTTTCTTCTTTGGCAGCTGTAGCGCCATCAAAAGCCACGGAAGCAGGATCTGCGCCATCTTTTTGACTACGAACAACTTTAACGCCTGCAGCATTTGCCCAAGTTTCAAGCTGATCGGCAGCAGCCGCGCGGAAAGTATCGGCAGCAGCAAGAATTACAGAACGATTTTTAGAAACCATTAGTCGCGCAAGCTTGCCAGCAGTAGTGGTTTTTCCAGTGCCATTTACGCCAACCATCATGATTACGCTTGGCTTATTTGCATCTTGCAAATCTGCTTTTAGACTTCTATCGGTTTTGCTGCCAACAACATCCAGAAGTTTCGCGCGCAATGTTTCACGAACCTCTTGTGCGCTGGCAGCAGCAGAAATCCTAGCGTCTTTTTTAAGCGACTCAACCAACTCTTCGCTTGCTTGCGCGCCAACATCCGCCATTAAAAGCGTATCTTCTACATCTTGCCAATCGTCTTCACTAATATTATCTTTGCTTAAAATGTTAAAAAGCGCGCGTCCAAAAGGATTTTGACTATTCGCAAGCTTGCCTCTAAGCCTAGCCATTCTAGACGTTGCATTTTCTGGCAATTGCGCGCTAAAATCGCTATTATTTTCAGCGCCACTAGACAATGGGTCTTCTTTGCTAGTAGGTATTACTGGGCCATGCGATTTTCCAATAATTCGCAAAACAACAGCTACCGCCACTAAAGCAACAGCTAAAATAACTGCGCCAACAGTAAACCATATAATCAAATTTAAGTCCATAACCATGTTCATATAATAAGCCTATGAAATTAAAGGGACACATTAAAGGGAATTTGCTCAAATTTTAGTTAAAATTGTTGATTATTCGCAAAAATTACACAAATATTAGTGTTCTAATACAATGATTTTACAGACCATTATGAGTGAAAATTTATAATACATTTGCAAACCACTTTAATTGCCACTTTAATGGCCACTTTACAATCAAACTGAATTGGGGTAATAGTTTATGGAGAATCTGCCATTAGTCGATGTTTACGGAGCCGATTGGTGTGGCGATTGCATTCGCGCAAAGTCCGCTCTTAACCAGTTTAATGTTGCTTTTACTTGGCACAATATTGAGTCCGAAGACGGAGCTGCTCAAAAAGCTATTGAGATTAGCGGTCAGAAGCATATTCCTGTTGTGACTTTTAGCGACGGCAGCTTTATGGTTGAGCCATCCGCAAGTCAAATCAAAGATAAGCTTATGCAACTAGGACAACTTGCAAATTAACACGCCAACATCAAAGAAGTTGGATTAGTCTACAAAATGTAGTATACTAAGCATTTGTTGCCCCTTTAGCTCAATTGGCAGAGCAGAGTCCTTTTAAGTCTTGGGTTGTGGGTTCGAGTCCCACAGGGGGCACAAAATAAGCACTGCACGTAGCAGATGGTTCTTAAATTCCAAATCATCTTGTTAAACGCAGTGCTTTTATGCTATAACACTTAGATTTCTATATCTCTACAAACAGATAACAAGCAAATAACAGATAAATAGCATATAAATATAAACTTATTTACCTATTTACGCTACTCTCCAGCAAACACCACGCCCTTACGCAGCATAATGTTAGCGTATTGAGCACGCTCACCCGTGGCAACAACACAATATGCCTTCTTTGCCTCATCGTAGAACGCAAATCTTTCAAGAGTTCCTAAAGTGCTTGCTCCACGTTTATCGTATTTAGCAATAATATCTTCATATTCTTTCCAAATTGGAGTTTCGCAAGGGTCTCCTGGAACAACTTCCATAAGTGTAGCTGGCTTATCGGTGTATTGATCGAGTGGCATCAACTTTAAGATTGCAGTTAGCAATTCCGAAGTTCCATGACCATCGCAGCGTACAACTATAGCGTCTTTTCCTACAGACTCAGTTGGAAAATTTCCATCGGCCAATACTAAAACATCTCCATGGCCCATTTCGCAAAGAACCTTCAGCAATGCTGGAGGAATTATAGAATCTACACCTTTTAACATAATAATCTCCCTTGATTAATTGATAAATAACTATGATTAGTTGGCAATCATTGACAACTAACAAGAAAATTCTATCACCATTCACAAAAGAAATTAACAAAATTCCTAAAATAAATACGAATTATTCCACATTTCAGAGAGAATAATTCCACACTTCACTAAACAAAAGTAAAGCAGATGCAAAACAGGTGTAAAGTAAGGAATCTCTTAAAACGCTAGCAAAACAAAAAAGCTCACAAAAAGCTCACAAAAAGCTCAGCTTGCCCAAACACTTGCGTCTTGATCGTACTCGTCATCGTCATCACTCGCTGCAGCGGCAGGAGCAGCTGCAGGCACAGGCGTAGAATATGTGTACTCGTCGTCTACAACGCCAGAATCCGCATCCGCATTAATCGCAGCCAAAACGCGCTTATCCATCTTGTATTGTGGCAAAACGTTCTTAATATAGCTTGTTACAGCGTCTTGCATAGAAACATCATGCCCAACGCGTTCCGCCATAAACCAACGATGATCCAAAACTTCGTGGAAGAACTGCGCAGGCTGAATTTGCGATCTAAACTCAGGCGGAATCATGCGAACTGTAGGCTCAAACACTTCGCGCATCCAGTCTGTAGCAACAATCTCCAGCTCTTCGCCTTGACGCCATGTAGAAGTGCGATACGCGTCTAAATCGTTAAGAAGCCTACGCGCTTGATTTTCTTGCACGTCTAAGCCAGTCAAACGCAAAAGCTTTCTAGAAGCGTATCCAGCGTCCACAACTCGCGGTCTAACCAAAACTCTTCGCCCATCTTCGGAAGTCTTCATCTCAAGCTCGTCTACATCAAATCCAAGCTCGTTAAGACGATTCACGCGGCGCTCAATACGCCACATTTCGTCTGGGCTAAACTTATCTACGTCTGTAAGCGTGCTCCAAAGCGAATGGTATCTGTCTACAAGCCTGTTTCCAATGCTAATTTCGTCAACTTCTCCAGGCAAAAGCTGGCCAGAACTCAAATCCATTAATTCGCCGATTATATTTGTGCGAGCTAAATCAATATCGTATTCGCGCTGGCCTTCGGTAAGGCTTCCGTGCAAATCGCCAGTTTCCGCGTCCACCAAAAACGCAGTAAATGCGTCGGCATCTCGCAAGAACAGAACGTTAGAAAGCGAAACATCTCCCCAATAGAATCCCGAAAGATGCAAGCGAACCATAAGCACAGCAAGCGCATCAATTAAACGCTCCGCAGTATCTGGTCGCAAAGTTCTAGCAAATAGTGCTCGATAAGGCAGTGAGAATTTAAGATGACGAGTAACAAGCATTGCTTCAAGCGGCTCACCATTCTTATCTTTTCTACCAGCAACAACCGCTATAGGCTTAACTGTTGGAAGTTCCAGCTTGCGCAAACGTCTTAAAAGCTCATATTCGCGCTCCGCGACTTGACGAGTAATCTCCTTCATTGCGTACACTTCGTCGCCTACGTGCACAAAACGCACAACGTGCCTAGATATGCCTCGAGGAAGGTTAACAAAAAGATTTGTAGGCCATTGAGAAAGCGGCAGCTCCCAAGGAAGCATAAACATTTGAGGATTAGAGCTTGCAGCAGTAATCTTCAACGCTGGCGGTTCCGCAGAAGATACGGTCTCGCTAAGAGCAGAAACCGATGTTGCTTGCGCAGCACGCGGATCCATTAAAGGAGTTTCGTTCCATTCCATAAAATCTAGTCTACCTGTAAAGATGAACGCTAATAACCAAATAATCACCAAATGTGAATAAATGCAAATACAACTACAGATTAAAATAAGCTAAATCATGCGAAAACGGGGCTCGCCTAGCGAACCCCGCCATACCCTTATACAGAAATCTTGGGCACTCAAAACAAGAATCAAGTGCCCAAGAAAACGCTAGTTCAAACGCAACTCTGTAGAAGGTGCAAACAGGTGCATCTTGGATGGATCAATCTTAATCTTTACAACGTCACCAACCTTTGGAAGCGCACGTGGGTTCACGCGAATCGTTGTGAGCTTGTTCTGGTCGCTCATCATTGTAGATGCTTCTTCTGGAGATCCATCGGTGATGATGTTTCCGTAGATGTAACCGTCGGAGCCAAGATCTTCCACGTTTACAACCTTCAAGGAGAAGGCATTTGGATCGTCGGAAGTTGCCAAGCTTGCATCTTCTGGACGGAAGCCAACAATAATCTGACCCTTATCTTCCTCGGTAAGCTTATCAACAGCTTCTGCTGGAAGAGTGATGGAATCCTCGCCAATTTGAGCCTTGCCATCAACCACTGGATGCTGGTTAATATTCATAGATGGGGAACCAATGAAGCCTGCAACAAACACGTTTGCTGGGCGGTCATAAAGCTCGGTTGGAGCACCAACCTGCTGCAAAATGCCAAGCTTAATAACGGCAATGCGGTCGCCCATTGTCAAAGCCTCGGTCTGATCGTGCGTTACGTAAAGAGTAGTAACGCCGAGCTGACGCTGCAATGCTGCAATCTGCGTACGAGTCTGTACGCGAAGCTTTGCATCAAGGTTGGAAAGAGGCTCATCCATAAGGAAGACTTTTGGTTCACGAACAATTGCGCGACCCATTGCAACACGCTGACGCTGACCACCAGACAAAGCCTTTGGCTTACGATCCAAGTACTCAGTCAAATCCAAAACTTCAGCAGCTTTTTCAACGCGCTTGCGGATTTCTTCCTTGTTTACGCCTGCAATCTTAAGAGCAAAGCCCATGTTATCTGCAACAGTCATATGTGGATACAATGCGTAGTTCTGGAACACCATTGCGATATCGCGATCTTTTGGCTGCATTGTAGTAACGTCTTGACCACCAATAAGAATGCGACCTTTGTTAACCTCTTCCAAGCCAGCCAACATTCGTAGCGTTGTGGACTTACCGCAACCAGATGGACCAACGAGTACAAGGAACTCGCCATCCTTAATAGTCATGTTCAAATCATCAACCGAAGGCTTATCGTTGCCTGGGTAGATTCGAGTTACATGATCAAATACAACTTCTGCCATGATATTTTCCTTTCATCGGCAGGTACGTGCCGAACGATCCGTTGTGAAGGGTGTGCACTAAAGACCCCAAGTCCTACATCGGCGGCGTCAATCGTCCACATTTACTTACATGGTTCATTGAAGGTTCTCTTCGTTGAGCCATGATTCAATATATCATGTTTATTCAGTAAAAACAGCAAAATTACAGTATTTTCTAACACTTCGGCGTGTCGAGTATAAAAATCACTCATAAACAAAGGCTTATAAACACGATTACTTTTACAGTAGATATATAAACATTTGTTTATAAAATCGCGTGTTTAGTGTTAAAAAACAAATTGGCATAGCTGCACACTAACATAATGCATTATGGAAGATGTGAGCATGTTTGACTTGCGCTCTGGCCAAAATGTTGGCGGATACACGCTGATTGAGCGACTGGGCGGAGGCGCTATGGGCTCCGTTTGGCGAGTAAAAGACGACGGTGGCCATTTTTACGCAATGAAGATTTTGCGCGCATCAATGCTAGAAAACCAAGACGATGATTTGGAATCTGCAGAAGTTAGCAATCCGCAAGAGCAAGCAAGACTTAGACTTAGGCGCGAGGCGCTAGCTTTGCAAAAAATACACCACGAAGGCGTGTGCTCAATAGTAGACATGGAGCTTGATGCTTCAATCGCTTTTATAGTCACAGAACTTATTGACGGCCACAATCTTAAAGAAGACGTTGCAATTAACGGCCCATACGTTGGTGGTGATTTAGAACGACTTGCACACAAACTAATCGACGCTGTAAAAGCAGTTCATAGCGCGGGCATAATTCACCGAGATATTAAGCCTACAAACATAATGATTTCCACTACTGGCCCTGTTTTAGTTGATTTTGGAATATCTATGGGGCAGGGCGAGTCGCATGTTACGCGAACTGGCCTTGTAATGGGAACCCCAGGATTTATTGCTCCAGAAATCATTGAAGGTGGAGAATCGAGCGAACTTACAGATTGGTGGAGCGTAGCTGCCGTTTTAGCTTTTGCAGCAACAGGAAAGCCTGTTTTTGGAACCAAGCCAATAATGGCAGTTTTAGAAAGAGCAGCATCTGGGAACGCAAATCTTAATGGCCTTCCAATAAGAACAATGCAAGCGTTCAAAAGCGCATTGAATCCTAAAAGAAGCGAGCGATGCACTCCAGAACAGCTTGAAAACGCAATTTTCCAAGATGCCATGAACCCTACAGACTGGCAGGATTCAAGCTACCCTTTTGAGAACAGCTTTAGTGGAGAAACTGTACCTAATAATGCCAAAACTCACGATTTTAACACGACTTTTCAAACAAAAAAACTTCCAGAAAACCCTAGAAAAATGTGGGTTTCTAAGAATGTTGACAATACAACTTTGTTACACTCTACAGAATCGGATTTAATAGATTCCGCGCCAACATCTTTGCTAGACGCCACTAGCACATCTATTACCAAAGTCTACGCGCACAACCCAGAACAAGTTGCAGAGACGGAACAAGTCGCAAACGATCCAGAACAAGCGCCCGAAATTGCTGTGCTGCCTAATCCAGACGAAAATCCGCATCCAAACGTAAATAAATACTTATTTCGTGGGCGAGTGGCGTCGGCTATATTCCTTACTCTTGCAAGCTTACTAGCTGCGATTTCTCCAATAGATGCGCTTGCAGCAAATCTTATTTTTATGCTAATTACAGCAACAATCGGATACAATGTTTGCTCAAGCGTACGCAGAAAATGCGCTAACGAATCCGTTGGCGGAAAAGACGTATTCATAAGAATCGCTAGCATACCGTGGCATTTTATTAAAGCAATAGCATACTCGATTAAAAAAGTCATAACTCTTGCAATAGCAGGAGTTATTGGAGCATACGTGTACCCAATTTTAATCCACGCATCTAGCCAATTAATCAAAGTTCAAGTTTGGTCAATTAGCGTGATTTTACCAACATACACTCCAGATATTTGTTCGCCAACTTCAATTGGATACATTATTGGATTTATTGCAGGATGGATTATTTCTTTTATATTAGGTAAAACTAAAATATTCGCCGTTGGAGCAGGGGCCATTTGCGGCGCGGGAAAATCGCAAGCAACCGATGGCGATTAAGCCCGTTGATACCGTAATCTAAACTATTCTTTTAGATTAATTTACTTATGTATGTTATTTGTAAAAATCAGGGGAAGGATAGGCATGCCTAACAGTAGCAAAAGCGCGCAAAATCAATCAAATCAAAATCTTCAAGCGCGCAAAGCTAAAGAATTACGCCAACAAACAATCGTTGGAATTGTTGTTGTTGTCATTTTAATTGGCATGATTGCAGCAATTGGAATTACAGCTCTTAACGCCACTAATGCGCAAAATCAAAAGAATGTCGAGCAAGCTCAACAAGCAAGACGAGCTGTTAAAAATCTTACGACTAATCAAAAGCCTAAGTACGCAAACGAACAAGGCGGAATTTTAATTAGTAAAAGCGGCTATAACACAACGGCTCCAAACGCTCCGACTATAGCGGTTTATGCCGATCCTCTGTGCCCAGGATGCGGTAATTTTAATCGCGATTCCGATCAAATGCTTATTGCAATGATGAAAGCCGGCCAAATCAACCTTGAGATTCACCCAATGTCGTTCTTGGATCGAATTTCTAGCGACCACTATTCAACACGCGTAACTGGCGCAATCGCATACATTTCTTCTAACGACGACAATCCTTCGCACTTACTTCAATTTATTAACAACATTTTTGCAGAAGACTTCCAGCCAGAAGAAGGCGACGACTACAAGCCTGTTAGCAACAAAAAGCTGATTGAGCAAGCCATAAACGCTGGCGTTAGCGAAGAAGTGGCAAACAAAGCATTCAACAGAAATTATCTTGATTGGCAAAACGCTATTAATGCCGATACACCAAATCGCAAGGCTTTGTGGAATGTTAGTGGAGCGAATAAGGGAGCTATGACAACGCCAACAACCACTATCAACGGAAAGTTGCTAGATATGGTTGCGGTTAGTAAGAATAAGCTTAGTACTCCAGATGCAATTCTTAAGTCTATTGGATTAGACAAGTCTAAGGTTGGAGTTGAAGGTGTTATGCCAAAGGTAACAGATAAAGATCAGCCAAATCCTCTTGACTAGTTCTTGTTGATTAGTGTGTTGGTTCCAAAAGTTGCACTTGGCAACGGGTGCTGATACACTAATCAATGTTTTGCTCGCGAAGATTTTTAACTAGCGTGCAAGAACTCGCCTCCTTAGCTCAGATGGCCAGAGCGGCCGCCTTGTAAGCGGCAGGTCGCCGGTTCGATCCCGGCAGGAGGCTCCATTTTATAGGCGTTTTGCATAACAAAAACGGTCTAAATTATAAAAATCCACTTGTATGCATATTATGAGCCATAAGCATATA
The DNA here is from genome assembly GCF_055804255.1 of Gardnerella sp. c17Ua_118. NCBI lineage: Bacteria > Bacillati > Actinomycetota > Actinomycetes > Bifidobacteriales > Bifidobacteriaceae > Gardnerella > Gardnerella sp. c17Ua_118. The sequence goes on along the minus strand of NZ_JANUYT010000001.1, from coordinate 1,203,117 downwards.
AAAAGTTTTTAGTAAATTTACAATAACAATAATAAGATAATAAATTATAAATAGATTTATTTTATGATGAATCGTAAAGCTTACAAAAATACTTTATGCTGATTACTTCGCTTGAGTAAGTTCTCGGGAACCTTCCCCCAACTCAGGGTTTCCGAGCATGAGGATGGAGCGTCCCCCAACCAGCTCCTCCTCATGGGGGCAGGACAAATCCCCTTCTCTCCTGCCCCCCTTTACCTTTTATAGTTTTATAGTTTTATAATTTTATAATTTAAGACTGATTCTTCTTAACGCATTTTTAATGAGTTAGATCATATGCTTATAGTCTTATTTTTGGCTGATTGTAATCATTGCTATAATTAAAATTCAGTTTTGCATTGAAAGTGAGGTTGAATGGCACGCAGATGGACGCCTCAGCGGTTTGTAATAATGAGAAGACTACGCGTTTTTATATGCGTTCTAGCTCTTGTTATTTCTAGCACTGGGATTTTTGCACTTTCTGCGCGTAAATCTATTGCTTTAATCATAAATGGCAAAACTAAAGTAGTAACAACTTATGCATCTACTACACAAAGACTTCTACAAGAACAAAAAGTACCAGTTAAAACACACGACCAAGTTATTAGTACTTCGGGAGACGTACTAGCAGATCGCGCAACTGTTACCGTTAGAAGCGCTTATCAAACATCCATTACAGTAGACGGTGTAACAATACCATTTTGGACTGTTGCAACAAGCATTGACCAATTAATCGGATTCTTCCAAGCAAACGCAGATCATGCTGCAAAAATAACTGTTAATTTGCAAAACATTTATAACAAGCTTACTGGTGGACTTTCTATAAACAAAAAAGGACCAGTCACAGTTATTTGCGATAACAAAACAAGAGTTGTTCCAGACGGAACACTGCCAGCAAGCTCCATTCTTGATTCTTTAGGAATAGTCTTAGGAAAAGAAGACCAAGTAACTGTTAGCGAAGAAAACGGAAAAACATTGCTTCGCATTCTTAGAGTAACGCATGGAAAAGAATCTAGAAACGTTGTTATTCCATTTAGCACTGTAAACATAATCGACCCAAGTCTTGCAATAGGAGCTAGTGTTATTAAACAAGCTGGCGTAAATGGCGAGCGCATAGATTTGTATAACGTGACTTATGTGGATGGCAAAGCTCAAAGTGCAACGCTAATAAAGCAGTCAATTGTTAAGCCGTCGATTGATCAAATTGTTGCAATTGGCGCAAAGTCTACTCCTAGAACACAAAACGAGTCTAAGCCAAGCAAACGAATCAATAAACAAGAAGAAAACAAGAAACCAAATAATCAAACTCAATCGCAAAAAACAAACACGAATCAACAAAATACTCAAAACCAGAGCACACAACAGGGCGCGCAAAATCAAAACATTCAACAAAATAATAACAACAATCAGCAAAATTCTAAGCAAACTGCTGAAACTTCACAAGCTATAAAACAAACACCTGCCCCAACACCAACTCCCGCACCCGCAGATAACCCAAATGGCATGGTTCACGCAACGCCCGAACAAGCAAAACTTTACGCTCAAGCAGCATGCGCACAACTTGGTTGGACTGGCGCAATGTGGGAAGATCTTGTTAAATTGTGGACAAAAGAATCGAATTGGCGTTGGAACGCAGAAAATAAAAGCTCTGGCGCGTACGGAATTCCGCAATCACTTCCAGCAGATAAAATGGCGAGCGCGGGAGCAAACTGGCACGAAGACGCGTCAATACAAATAACGTGGGGCCTTAGTTACATTAGAAGTAAATACGGAAATCCTAGCGAAGCATGGAAGCATTCACAAGAAGTTGGATGGTATTAAAGTTTGGATGGTATTAAATTGACGAAAGATAATATTGAAAATCAACAAGGCCGTCTTCTTGGAGCAGTAGATATTCGCGCAATCGCAGCACAAGAGGGCATTACACCTACAAAAAAGTTTGGTCAAAATTTTGTTATTGACCCAGGAACAGTTAAAAAAATCGTTGCTGCGTCAAAAATTAATTCAAACGATTTTGTTATGGAAGTAGGCCCTGGTCTTGGCTCGCTTACACTTGCGATTCTTCAAGCGGGCGCAAATCTTACTGCTGTAGAAATAGATCCGCATCTTGCTAAGCGTTTGCCAAGAACCGTTGAAGAATTTATGCCTAATGCTTTAGAACGGTTTAATGTGATTCTTAAAGACGCGTTAGAGGTAAACGCTCAAGACGTTCCCGATTTAGCAAAAGCGGCGCACTTTACGCTTGTTGCAAATCTTCCATACAACGTTGCAACACCGATTATTCTTACTCTTTTAGAAAAATTCGATAATCTTACAAGCTTTCTTGTAATGGTTCAAAAAGAAGTTGCAGATCGCTTATGCGCGCAGCCTGGCAATAAAACGTATGGCACTCCAAGCGTAAAGTTGGCGTGGTACGGTACTGCTCAAAAAGCTGGTTTGATTGGCAGAAACGTATTTTGGCCTGCTCCAAACGTTGACTCCGCGCTAGTGTACTTTAAGAGAAACAATAATCCAAAAGGCAGCGAGCAAGAAAAAGAAAAAGTGTTTAAGATTATTGATGCAGCATTCCAGCAGAGAAGAAAAACGCTAAACGCAGCACTAAAAGGCATTGTTCCTAAAGAAGCCTACGAACTTTCTAAGATTGATTCAACAAGACGAGGCGAAACTTTAACTTGCGACGAATTTTTAGCTCTGTCTAAAGCTTTTAACAGTTAAAATACGCTTATAAACGCCGTCATGCATAGTAAGTAAAATAGCTAACACTTATGCATACGCATATGCACGCACAACGCGCACAATACAGGTACACAATACAAGCACACAGTACAGATCGGAAGTTAGCATGACGCAGTTTTACGACGAGCGACTAGCCCGAAGAGAGTTCATGTATCAAAGAAAACGATTTGTGCTATCGTCTGTTGCAATCGGAGTTGCAATTGCCTTTGTTCTAGCTCTTATTGTGCAATCTCATCTTTTTGGAATCGCTGCTCCTAGAACTCCAGAAGTAGACCCAAATTACGGCGTTCAAGCGCCTTGTGCTATAAAAAACAAAGACGAAAATAAAGCATCTTATATAGATAATCGTGCTGTTTCTATACGCGTTCTAAATGGAACAAAATTCCGCGGATTCGCGCGAGCAGTCGGGGAAGGCCTTAGAAATCGCGGTTTTAACTTAATCGAAGTTGGAAATAGCGAAACACGCGTTAAGCGCACAACAATCTATTTTGGAAAACAGTCGATTAACGAAGCTTATACACTAGTTGCCAATTTTAAGGACGCTATTTTGCGCATGGACGACCGTCAAGATAAGCTTATTGACGTTGTTTTAGGAACCACTTTTAGCAATCTTCGTCCTAAAACCGACGTTCCTGCTGCTGGAGCTACGATTAACGAGATTAGAGGCTGCGCAGCGTATAACACAATTAAGAATCTTCCAAAAGCTGCAAACCACAAGCCTATTCAGTAGTATTCTAGCTTGTATAGACGCTTATATAGACGCTTTGCGTGATTCGCTTTATTCAGCTTTGACTTTCGTACCATTTTTTAAGCTCTTCAACAGCAACACTGTGCTCTACAGGACCATTATCTAGTCTGTATTCCAACATGTGCTTGTATGCCTTCCCAACAATCGGGCCAGGCTCTAGGCCAAGAAGATTCATGATTTCATTGCCATCCAAGTCTGGACGAATTGCGTTAAAATCTTCCTGCTTTTTTAATTCGCGTACGCGATCTTCCATCTCGTCCATAGCATGCTCAAACATAAGCGACTTGCGCCTGTTTTGTGTAGTAGCGTCTGCGCGAGTTAAGCGATTTAGCCGCTCGTACAAGTGGCCAGAATCCTTAACATACCTTCTAACTGCAGAATCCGTCCAAGGCTCATCTACGTAGCCATGGAATCGCAAATGCAAATTCACAAGCTCGCTTACATCGTCAATAATATGATGGTCAAAATGCAAAGCTTTCATGCGTTTTCGAGTCATTTTAGCTCCAACAATATCGTGATGATGGAAGCTAACTTTTCCGCCGTCTTCAAACTTTCTAGTACGCGGCTTGCCAATATCGTGCAAAAGAGCCGCAAGTCGCAAAGTCAAATCAGGCCCAGGAACAGCACCTTCGTCATCTGTTTCAAGCGCTATTGCGCGCTCAAGAACCATCATTGTGTGCTCGAAAACATCCTTATGCCTGTGATGCTCATCAATTTCTAAGCGCAAAGCAGGAATTTCTGGCAAAACCCTATCTGCAATACCAGAATCAACCATTGCTTCAATTCCAGCGCGCGGATTTGCCGAAAGAAGCATCTTTGTTATTTCGTCACGAACGCGCTCCGCAGAAACAATATCTAATCTAGAAACCATGCTCAAAATGGCCTCAGCCGTGCTTGCTTCAATAGTGAAACCAAGTTGAGCAACAAAGCGAACAGCACGCATCATTCTTAAAGGATCGTCGTCAAAAGATTGACGTGGGTCTACCGGAGTTCGCAAAATACCTTTAGATAAGTCGCTTGCTCCGCCAAATGGATCCACAAATTCTAGACTTGGCACGCGCAAAGCCATTGCGTTTACAGTAAAATCGCGTCTAGAAAGATCACCTTCCAAAGTATCGCCATATTTTACTTCTGGCTTTCTGGAATCTGGATTATAAGCATCGCATCTGTAAGTTGTTATCTCTACTTTTACTTCGGTTCCGTCTTTTCTGCGCTTCAAAGCTCCAAGCGTGCCAAACTTTCGACCCATGTCCCAAAAACCGTCATGACCCCAAGACCTAAGAAGTGGCTCAAACTCTTCTGGCTTAGCAGATGTGCAAAAGTCAAGATCGTGCGAAACTCTATGCAAAAGCATGTCTCGCACAGGGCCGCCAACAAGCGCCAACTCGTAATTGTGATCGGCAAATAATTTACCCAACTCTATGGCTTCTGGCCAAACTTCAAAGTTCACAGACACGCTTAAAAACACCCTTTCAGCAAAAATCAAACTACATTCCAGCATACCGTTACCCCAATGCACAGCGGATTGAGTAAGGTGGAGTGTATGGTTACTCCGAAAGACTTAAGACGCATGCTCGCCAGAGCCTCGGATAATCATACCCAAAACACTCCAAGCATTCGAGTCACTCCTCTTGATGTTGCTAGAATGAAAAGCAAAATTCATCCACAACAGGCCGAAGAAGAGGAGTCGATTTTTGTTGATATTTCGGGCTTTTCAGGCAGCTACACTGTTGAAAACATTCATGTTAATATAACGGAATCCAGGCAGCAAATATCTTCTATTAATGCCCCTTCTCCTGCATTAATGCCTCAAAGAAGAGTTAATGACGGCCCTAAAACTTTTGCTTCTCTAGACGCACAGGATTTGCCTATTGTTCGAGAATATTCCGCTGGAGGATTAGTTTTTGACTCTCTTGGGCGTGTCGCGGTTATAGCACGGCATTCGCGAAGTGGACACATGGAATGGTGCTTGCCAAAAGGCCATATTGAAAAAGGCGAAACACCGCAACAAACAGCAGTTAGAGAGATTCGCGAAGAAACGGGTATTCTTGGCGAAGTTGTTGATTCAATTGCAACTATCGACTACTGGTTTACTGGAACAAGCCAGCGTGTGCATAAACTTGTTCACCACTTTGCGCTTAAGTATGTTAGCGGCGAATTATCTGTTCTGGGAGACCCAGATCACGAAGCAGAAGACGCGATTTGGGTTGATTTTAAGAACCTTAACGACATTTTAAGCTACCCAAACGAACGAAAAATAGCATGGATGTATGCTAAAAAGGCGAATAGGCGGCAAAACCGTGATTAACGTTACTAACGTGATTAATGTGATTGATTTTTCAAAAAACCAGTTGCGTAAGTCGCAAAAAAACGCGTTTTTAAGACTTTGCGTAACCACAGTTCTAATGGCACTCTTGCTTGCGACTTTCCCATTTTTCTTCGCACCAAAAGTCGCGTATGCTAATCAGTCTTCCTTAAGCTCCTACTCTTTGTATAACACAAAATTCAAAGGAATCTCGCTAAAAATCGTAAAGTCAACTTCGATTCTTACAGATAAAAGCGGATACCACATTAATCTTCTGCTTAAAAATAACAGTTCTAAAGATTTTCCAGAAGGCAAAATTCAAGTCACTTTTAACCCTTGGTACACTTTTATGTCTAGAACCGACTTGCAAAAATGGAGCCAAGCCGAGTCTAGGATTCCAACGCCTCAACTAATAGGCGAAGTTAGTGTTCCAGCGCTTGCAAGCGGAAAATCCTATAGTGCGCAAATTGACGTTGATGCAAACAGTCAAAATCTTTCAAACATTATTTATTGGGGTCCAAAACCTGTTTCAATAACGTATTCTTCTTTAGATTTTAAGCATTATTATTCTGTTAAATCGTTTGTAACTCGAGCAAATATTGGCATTAAAAACGTTCAAACTCCGCCAATTAATGTGACTTTACTAATGCCAATAATCGCAAAATCTTCCGATTGGCGTTTTAACATTAGCAAGCACAATATTTCTCCTTCTATTAGCGCCATTAGTGAATCGCAAGAAGATTTAGCAGGTTCTACAGCAGGTTCTACAGCAGGTTCCACAACAAGTTCTGCAACTAACAGAAAAATCAGACTTAGTAAAAGCAGTATTAAGCGCATTACTTCTTTGATAAATCTTGTTCAAAAGCATCCAAAGTTGCAAACAATAGCAGACCCAAACACTCTTAAATTTAGTGAACCAACATTTACGCCTTCCGTATTTATGCAAAATAACGGTTTTAACATAAGCAGGTATGCGGAATCTGAAAATCGTGTTTCTTATAAACTAGCTGGAATTGGTTTAGATTCTTGGAGTAAAAAATCATCTATATTAGAAAATTCAACAACAAAGCCGCTAAATCTTGATTCCTACGCTTTTCAAACAGGCGAAAAATGGACTCTACGCGCACTAGAGAAGGCTGCCGCAAACGGATACAAAACAGTAGTGGCCACTAGCGGATTCGACCCTCTAGCAAACCGTTTTGCCGTAAAAAATGGTGTTTACGAGGTTCAAACATCTTCGGGAAGCGTAAAAGTGCTTTCTTGCCAAGAAACGCTTAACGAATTAATAAATGGACATTTTACGAGCGCTCAATCGGCAGCAGAAACTACTAGCGCAGGACTTCTAAACAGACTTGCAGCACAAAGCGCCTTCTACCAGATGGAACAGCCTTATATGCCTAGGCATTTGCTACTAACGTTTAGCCCAGATTCTTCTATACCTTTAATCGAATCAGTTGTAAGCATTCTAGAAAAATCGCCTTGGATTAGTCTTCTAGATATAAATTCTTTAACACACTCAAAAGCGATTACTAAAGAGCACCTTGGATATAGCCCAGTTCCTAAGGCGAGTGCAATCGAAGGAAAATCATTAATCGCAAGCAAATCTAAGATTAGCCAATTAGCTTCCGATAGAATGCTAGTAAACCAATTTATAAACAGCATTCTTGATCAAAATGAGCTTAATAACCATAAAACATGCGAGTCAGATGCTCAGTCTCTTGCAAAACAAAACGCAAAGTTAAAAATTAATCAAAACAGCAAAATCTGGAGCGAAAATCTTATTAAACTTTTTGACGCAATGGCTCAAAGAGAGCTAGATAATACGTTAAATAGCGCTAGCCAATCAAACAGTAGCGCTAGCGAATCGCAGATACAAACCAAAAATGGCACTCACGATTTGGCTAAAATGCTCATTTCTGGAATCAATATTATTCCTCCAAAAGACGTTACTCTTGTAAGCGAAACAGCAACCATGCCGATTACAATCAGCAACACAAACCCATACCCGATTAGCGTATATTTAACTGCGTATACCAATTCTATGGAAATAGTAACTAGAAGAAAAACACCAGTTAAAATCGCAGCAAATAGCGAATCCCAGGTGATTTTGCCACTTAGATCTACAACATCTAGCAAAGTTAAAGCCACTTTTGCTCTAGAAGATAGAAACCACAACGTTTTTAGTAGCACTAAAGAGACGGCAATCACAAGCACGCTGCAAATCAGCGATAAAAGCGGTACGATTATTATAATATTTGCTTTTGCACTTGGAGCTTTTGGGCTTTTCAGGCAGTTTAATCGTAAAAAGGATCCAGACGAATGAATTCAGTAGGCCGCAACTCGATTATAATGGCAAGCGGCACGGCTGCTTCCAGAATAACTGGCCAGATTAGAACAATTTTGCTCGCCGCAGCCCTTGGCACAACTGGTTTGGCAGCAAATGCTTACCAGGCTGGGTCTATGATTCCTCAGCTTATTTATACGCTTGTTTCTGGCGGAATTTTCAACGCTGTTCTTGTTCCACAAATCGTTAAGACTCTAGAAAAACAAGATGCAAAAAATAGGCTAAATAAGCTAATAACATTTGCTATTATTCTGCTTTTAGGCGTAACCGCTTTAATGGCGATTGCCACACCTGTTTTAACATGGCTTTACGTTGGATCAAACCCAGCAATGATTGCACTTACAAACGCTTTTACGCTATGGTGTATGCCTCAAATATTCTTCTACGGCCTTTATACCGTACTCGGCCAAGTTCTGGCTGCTAAAGGCAAATTTGCAATGTATGCTTGGAGCTCGGTTGCTGCAAACATTGTTAGTTGCACGGGATTTGGCGTGTTTATTGCGATTTTTGGAAAGGCAAGTAGACAGCCTGCGCATTTTTGGAACAACACTACAATGCTTTTAACTGCAGGCTTTTGGACTTTAGGCGTTGCAGCTCAAGCACTTGTTTTGTTTATTCCTCTTAAAAAAATCGGATTAAAGTATAAGCCAAGTTTTGGCATTAGTGGCATTGGCTTGCGCTCTATGGGACCTGTTGCAGCTTGGAGTTTTGCAATAGTGGCTGTTAGTCAGCTTTCTACAATGGCTACAACTCACATAACAACAAGCGCACCTTCTATAGCCGAAGAAACATTGGGATTAAGCCAATTTGATGTTGCAGGAAACGCCACTTTTCAAAACGCATACACAATGTTTATTCTGCCATATTCGCTTATAGCTGTATCGGTTGCAACCGCTGTTTTTCCAAAGATCTCCAAGTCGATTGCACAACACGATTTATCTACAGTTCGCGCAGATTTAAGCTCCTGCATTAGAAGCGTTAGCATTTTAATGTGCTTCTTTAGCGTTGCTTTTATTGTTATTCCAATGCCTATCTCTTTGGCTCTTTTGCCTTCAATTAGCATAAAAGAAGCATACTTAATGGCGGATCCGCTTATGATGCTTTCGATTGGCTTGCCACTATCTAGCGCCTATTTGATTATTCAACGCACATTCTACGCTTTTGAAGACGGAAAGCATCCATTTATGTTTTGTGCAGCGCAACTTTGCGTAGAGCTTGTTATTGTGTTTTCTTGCATAAAGTTCCTTCCACCAAACTACTGGGTTAGCGCTTTAGCAGCAGCTGCATCATTTAGCTACATTCTTACTTTCCCTGCGCTTGTTAAAATGATTAGGTCTCGTTTTAACAATAATTTAGACGATAAGCAGCTTATTGTTACTCACATAAAGGTGATTGCGGCTTCGATTGTTTCTATTGTTGTTGGAATTTTGACTAGAGAATTTATTTACAAGTGGATTTCTTTAGATTCACCAAAGCTTCGTGGTGTTAATCGATGGTTGCTTGCGATTTTTGTTTGCGCAATTATAACTATTATTCTTGTAATCGTTTACGTATCTACTCTTTTGCTTTTAAGAACAAGCGAATTGGCGATTATTATTAATCCAATTCTTAAAAAAATCGGCGTAAAATGGTCGTTCTTGCTAAATCTTGAGCGTGCAAATGCTGTTAAAAGTAATGTAAAAAGTAATGCCAAAAACAGCAGCGAAAACAGCAGCGAAAGCAGCAGCAACAATGGCAACAAAAATAATTCGTCTCGCGTTGTTCGTTCAAAAATAGGCAAAAACAGTGCATAATGTGCAATAAAAGGCCACAATAGTCAACAATAAATCGTCGCAATAAAAGTCGATAAAAATAAATCAACACAGTGAGCAATAATTAAATCAAAATAATTAAACAACAATAATTGCAAAATAAGGAGCGTTTTACTAAATTCTGCAATTACAATAATTGATGGGATTTATTATTTACGCATATTCATTACTCATGTAGGAAGCCGGGGAGTAGATGAAACCTCAGTTGGGAGATATTATACTTAATCGCTATGCTCTAATATCACCTTTGCGAGAAGAAGCAGGCGTTCAAGTATGGAAAGCTAGCGACCGCATACTTGCTAGAGATTGCCAGCTCTTTATTGTGCGCGACCGTAGATTCCTTCCCGAAGTAAACACAATATCTTCTACTCTTGCACTATCTAGAATCCGCAAATTTACGCCAGTTCTAAAAATTCATAACATAGATGATGTTGCTATTATTATAACTGAGTTGGATTCTGGAATAACTGTAGACGACTACATAAAATCACATAGCTCTACACTTAGCTACGAAGCTATACGCTCTATTGTTGCCGAAGCAGCAAATGCACTTAGCAAACTTCTTGCATCTGGAATAACTCATTATGCTATTTCAACAAACACAGTAAGAATCACAAATAATGGAGTAGAGCTAGCTTGCGCGCCAATAAGCCCTCTACTAAAAGACGTTACTGTTGAATATTCAAAGCAAGATTCGCAAAAAAACAAACAAGATAAGCCGAATACTAAAAATAAGCAAGACGCGCAGGATTCGCAAAACGAAAGCGAAAATCAAGACAAAAGCGAAGAACAGTCTAACAACTTGCCACAAAGTGTAGAAAACATTGCAACACATCAGCTTTCTGCACTTTTATATGCTCTTCTTACGCGTACAGGATACACGCAAAATAACACAGTTTTTAACGTTTCTAGACTTGCAGACGGCGTTCCTGGCGAATTTGTTATGATTTGCAAAAGAGGCCTTTCTTCTGCTAAGGATTCAAGCATTATTCCAATGGCATCTATTGGGGAGCTTCTGGCACTTTTAGGCACATATACTCCTGTTAAAAAGCTTAGCGAAAAAGATATTATTCTTAACAATAATGCAAGCGAATCTTCTATTCAAAAAGCACTACTTTTACCTTGCAAAGACGAAGATCTTATTGATTTTCCAGAAGGATTATCTAAGAACGAAGATTTGCTTGAAAACCAATTATCAAGTCAAGAATCTATTGGTATTTTAGATTCAAGTGATTTATCAATAAAAAATGAAGACGAAAAGCCTAACAAGTTTGGCAAAAACGCTAAAAATACTGGTCTTAAAAATGCAAGCAAAACCATTGGTGCATTGAGCGCTTTGCTAAAAAGAAATGGTGATAATTCTGAGAAAAAACTTGATTCTTTACCAGAGTCCGATTCAACTGGAACAGACTACGACTTCCACGATATTGCTGCAGCAGAAATGGCGAATATTTTAGCTCCAACTGAGCTAGACGCCGATGATTCAATTTTCCACAATTTGTCTTCAACATACACAAGTTTCCCTGGCTATTCAACCGATAAATCGCAAGCAAGCGAAGAGAATAAGGTTGGCGAAAATAAAAATAATAAAAATAACGAGAATAGCAAGAATACAAACATTGGCAATGATTCTACAAACGACTCGTACGCAAAAGAAAATGGCAATAAAAGCGCGTTAAACGCTTTAGACTCGCTAACTTCTGGAAACGATTATTCACAAAAAGATGACTTATCTTCGCCACTAATGCCTAGAAGATTCGACTTTGAAGACCTTCTAAGCAGTAACACAAGGCACACGGAGTTGCTTTCTAAGCCGCAAATCTTGCCATTAGAAGCCGAATCAACAGGAAGAGTGCCTGTTGTAGACAGCAATGGGCGTTTTGTTGCTCCTGGCGAAGAATCCGCTAGAGCGTTGCGAGAAGAGGAGCTAGAAAACGAGGAATATGGCGATTATAGCAGCCAAAATACTGGATTATTGTCTCACTCATCCATGCCTCCTAGCTTCCAGCCTAACGAGCATCAAGACGACTTAAAAGCAAAGAAATCTTCTGGTCAAAACAATGTAGATATTGCGGATGCTAAGATTTTTGGAGGACTTTCTACAAAAGTCTTAGCTATTGGCGTTGTTGCATTGCTGGTAGTTGTTGTTTTTGCAATATCTTTGCATAGTCTTTTTAACTCTCACGAAGCGCCATCAAACTTTGCAAAATCTAATTCTTGGGATTCGCAAAGTGTTGAAAATGTGCCTTTTGGAAGCCAAGGTGTTCTTTCGGAAGATAAAAGCGATTCGTCTAAAGAAAAGCAACCAAATAAGAACAATACGAGTAAGTCTGACGAAAAGAAGGCTGGCGAAAAGAATAAGAGCAATAAGGATAATAAAAGCCTTAAAAACAAGCATAAGAAACAAAATAGACGCAAGAAAGTAAAGCAAGTACCAAAGCCTAAAATGCCTACTAACAACACGCCTTACCCTATAGATATTCAGCAATTCTTGGAAGATACGGGCAATCAACGCGGCTACGGCTATTACATGCACTTAACTCAGCCTCAAGAAGCATACAGATTTGTTGTTTCGATTCGTTCTTCGGGCGGGCATGGATATTTGATTGCAAATTCCAAGAACGATCCTAGCGCTGGAGAAAAAGTTGCAGACTTTACTTTTGACGCTAGCGGAGTAACAGATGTAAAGTTCAAAAAGCCTATAACAGCGCAAGACTTTATCTTGTGGGTTCCACAAGGGTCTATACCAATGAATGTGCTATACATAAACTACGTTAGAATTTACTAAAAAATATTAAAACTGTTAGAAATATTAGGAATATTTTATGAAAACTGTACAAAAAAACGTAATTATTATTGGCTCTGGTCCTGCTGGGTACACTTCTGCTTTGTATTTAGCGCGCGCCGGCTACAGCCCTCTAGTTATTGCTGGAGCGCTAACACCTGGCGGGCAGCTTATGAACACTACCGAAGTGGAAAATTATCCAGGATTTGCAGACGGCATTTTAGGCCCAGACCTAATGGAAGCAATGCAAAAACAGGCAGAAAAATTCGGAGCACAAATCTTGCTTAACGATGTTATTTCTGTAGATTTTAATGGCGATTTAAAAGCGGTTACAACAGATGATGGTGTAACTTATACATCTAAGGCTGTAATCGTTTCTACGGGCTCACAAGTGCGCAAATTAGGTGTTCCAGGAGAGCAGGAGTACTCGGGCCGCGGTGTTTCTTATTGTGCAACTTGTGACGGATTCTTCTTTAGGGAAAAGCCTATTGTTGTTGTAGGCGGCGGTGATTCTGCTTTCGAAGAAGCGCTTTTCTTAACTCGTTTTGGCTCTTGCGTAACGCTTATTCATAGGCGTGATTCATTCCGCGCATCTAAGATTATGGTTGACCGCGCGCGCAAAAACAGCAAAATCAATTTTGTTTTAGATTCTGTTGTTTGCTCTGTAAACGGCGTGGATGGAGATGCACAATCTGTAACTGTTAAGAATATTAAAACCGGCGAGACTCAAAATATTGAGGCAAGCGGCATTTTTGTTGCTATTGGACACTCCCCATCTACAAGTTTCTTAGATGGTGCTTTAGATCTTAATGAAGACGGTACTATTGCTGTGCAAGGAGCATCTACTAAAACTTCAGTTCCTGGCGTTTTTGCTGCTGGCGATGTTGTAGATAGCGTATATAGGCAAGCAATATCTGCTGCTGGCATGGGCTGCCGCGCGGCCCTTGATGCACAAGCCTATTTGAACGATTTAACTGATTTGAACGAACAATAATTTTTTGTTCCACGTGAAACAATAACCCCCAATAGTTGTATTAACAGCTTATTGGGGGTTTATTATTAATCTTTTTTATCTACTAAAATATTGACTATTCGATGCAGTTCTTCTGGAGAAGAAAATACTATTTCGATTCTTCCGTGATTTTCACTTCCCTTAATGGCCACTTTTGTGGAGAATCTATCTTCAAGCTGCTTTCTAATTGGAGAAGACACCCACTTGTTGTTTCTTTTAACTCTAGTTCTTCTAGAAGAATCGTCTCCATTGTCTACTTTAATCGAAACAATTTCTTCCGTACTGCGAACCGATAAACCTTCTGCAATAATGCGCTTTGCAAGAGCTTCCATTTCTTCTGTAGAAGCTAATGCAAGAAGAGCACGAGCGTGACCTGCAGAAAGCACTCCCGACGCAATATGCTTTTGCACACTGGCTGGCAAATTCAAAAGTCGCAAGGTGTTTGCGATTTGCGGACGAGACTTAGAAACGGACTTAGAAAGCTGAATTTGCGTAAGTCCAAAATCATCAATCATTTGAGCATAAGCTGCAGCTTCTTCTAGCGGATTTAATGCAACTCTGTGCAAATTCTCCAAAAGCGCATCCCTAAGCATGTTTTCATCCGAAGTGGTTCTAACAATCGCTGGAATCTTTTTAAGACCTGCTAATTGCGTTGCTCTCCACCTTCGCTCGCCCATTATTAACTCATAATGAGCATTGTGTAAATCATCTTTACTTACATCCTTAATTTTTCGCACAACAATCGGCTGCAAAACTCCAACCTCTTTGATTGAAGCAGATAATTCTTGAAGTTCTTCTTCATCAAAAATTGTACGTGGCTGATGAGCATTAGGAATAATATCACTTGGATCTAAATACTCTAAATACCCACCTTCAATAGGCTTTAGCTCTTGCGTTTGGCTTGTTTGTTTATCTTGCGATATTTTTTCTACAACTTTATTTTTATCATTATCTTCGTTCTTTTGCTTTGAAGAAACAAATGACTTAGAAGCAGAATCACCAAAGAAAAAGTCAATTGGCCTTGTAACGTCATCAATTGACGGCATAGAAGTTCGCTTTGCCGAATGCTTGTTTTTGCTAGCGATTGACGGCACTGTTTCACGTGAAACGGAAGTATTTTCCCCCAATTTTTGGCTTAAATGCGGGGAAATTGCGTTATCTACACTTGGTACTTTAGTAGATATCTTAGCGAAGATTTTGGTTTCACGTGAAACATTTTTTTGCGTATTTTTATCTACGATTTTACTGTCTGTTTCACGTGAAACAGTGCTCGAAGTGTCATTACTCTCTAATGTTTCATGTGAAACATCTTCAATCTTTTTGTTAGCAAACTCATCTAAACTATCTTCTCCAGGAAGTGCAGGGAATAATGCTCCCAATCCTTTCCCCAAACGCGATTTACTTGCACTCATCACTAATTACCCTCTCTTTTTGAATCAATAACAGACAAAATTACATCAGACTTATTAGCTATCTCAAATGCAGCTTCTCTATAAGACACAGCACCTGTTCCATGCGGATCGTAGGTTATAACACTTTGATTAAAACTTGGCGCTTCTGGAATCTTAACAGTTCGCGGAATAGTGGTATTAAGAACAATATTTGGATAATGATTTTTAACTTCTTGAAAAACTTCCCTACCAAGAAGAGTTCGCTTATCAAACATTGTTACAAGCATTGTAGAAACAACAAGCGCAGGATTATAGTGCTTTTGAACCAAACCAATTGTTCTAATCAACTGACCCAATCCTTCGAGCGCATAGTATTCTGCTTGAATCGGAATTAGCATCTCGTGCACAGCACACATTGCATTAATTACTAAAAGACCAAGAGAAGGTGGGCAATCAATAAAAACGTAATCGTAATGTTCGCTGCTAGAGCTTAAAAACTCATCAATTGCATTCTTAAGAAGATTATTCCTATCTTCCATTTGAGCAACTTCTAATTCAGCACCACTTAACTCGATCGAAGCTGGAACAACATCTAGCCCTGCAATATCTGGGCACTCTTGTTTAACATCAGCAATGGTCTTTCTTCCTTCAATAACATCATAAATAGAAGGATCTGCGGAAGAATGTGGTATATTCATTGCCGTAGAAGCATTACCTTGCGGATCCATATCAATTAATAAAACTTTCGAGCCGCCAACAGCCATTGCTGCCGACAAATTCACAGCGGAACTGGTTTTTCCAACTCCGCCTTTTTGATTCGCAACCGCAATAAAACGTGTAGTCTTCGGCTTAGGGAACACAACGCCATCAATGGCGTGAAAGCGACTGGTTATATCTGCCAACTCACTGCCCAAGGAAGATCCAGAATCCCCAAAAATACGTTTAATTGTATCTTCTGCTGATTCCACCATTCACACCACCCGCCCACCTATGGGAAATTACCAAACTTAACCAATTTAACCGTAGTATTTTCAAGTTTCCTTTCTTCTATGGACATAAAACACCATAAAAATTGCAGAAAATACTACAAAAATATTATAAAAACACACAGTTTCACGTGAAACATATAACATTTTTATTCAGTTTCACGTGAAACATTCAATGAAAGTTAACGCAACAAAATAATTGCGCATAAAAGTACAGAACTAAATCACAAAACTTAAATCAGCCTTTATAAATCAGCCTTTATCAATTATTACAACACTTGTTGATTGAAGGCCTTTAGCAACAGGGGCATCAACTACTCTAGGATTTAACCCTTTTACTTTTTTAATCATCTTTTCAGCTTTATCAATCTCCGCTTGTGCAGACTTTCCTTTTAACGCGATTAGTTGGCCATTCTTGCCTAATAGTGGAATGGTCCATCCAGCCAATTTTGTCATAGGTGCAACAGCTCTACATGTAACTACGTCAAAGGCTGGAATTTCGTGAGACTTAACTTTAGCAATAACTTCGTCTGATCTTCCATGAAAAACTGTAACATTTTTTAGGCTCATAACCTCTACGCATTCTTTTAACCAAAGAACTCGTCTTTCCATTGGCTCAATTAATGTTACTTTGCAATCAGGCAAACACGCAGCTACAACAATTCCTGGAAAACCTCCGCCACTTCCAACGTCTGCAATAGATTTCTTACTTGACTTTTCAACTGCTTTTTTAACAAATGGAACAACCGCAGCAGAATTTAGAATATGCCTTTCCCAAAGAATATTCATATCTCTAGGACCAACAAGGCCGCGAACTAATCCCTCTTTCTTAAGTTTCACGTGAAACATCTTGCATTTATCAAGAGCATTGCCCAAAACTTCACTCAACAAAGGGGAGTTGTCTAATTCATCTACATTGTTTTCATCTACATTGTTTTGTAAATTGTCAGCCTGTTCCATATCTAAAATCTTTTCCGCAAATCAGCCCCTCAAACAAAAAGTAACACAATAAAACATTTTTGTTCTATTGTGTTACTTTTTATTTAAGCTAATTGCTACTCTGTATATTCTTCGTCCAACTCTACGTCTACATCATCCATGTCTACATCCACATCTTCATCTAAATCATCGTCTTCAATGGCGCTTGCAGGCATATAAACAGTAACGTAGCGGTGTGGTTCTTCTCCATGAGACCTAGACCTTAAGCCTTCTTCTCTAACTGTATCGTGAATAACTTTACGCTCAAACGAATTCATTGGCTTCAAATCAACAGAATCGCCAGTTTCGCGAACTTCATCAACAGCATCCAACGCAATATCTCGCAAATGTTGACGCTTACGCTTAAGGAACCCATCAACGTCTACAATTAAGTGCGATCTTTCACCAGTTTTTTGCTGAATAGCTAGACGGCTCAATTGTTGCAAAGCATCAACAACCTCTCCATCTCTACCAATCAAATGCTTAATATCTGAATCGTCGTCTGCAACAATTTGAATCATTGGTCTATTGTTGCGAACTCCCATTTCAATATCACCTTCGTAATCAGCAATATCTAAAAGTCCTTCTAAGTAATCGGCAGCTATATCAGCTTCCTCATTGAGCTGGTCAATGCTCCTGGTCTCGTCTTGTGCCATTTACATACTCCTTAATTTCAATAAATGTCAAGAATCACAATTCTGTGTACAGTTTAACTGAAGATAAATCCAAATTTATAAATTATTTTAATAATTTTAATAAATCTAATAAATAAATTCACATTTACCTTGTTTTTACATTATTTACTTGTTTTTCGCTTGCGATTAGGCTGCTTACGTTGGAACCCTTCGGATTCTCTGCGCTTAGCTTCTTCTCGAGCCTGTTGAAGCTTTTCTTCTTCAATAGAAGGCAAACCTTCGCGCTTTCGGCGCTCGGATTCTTTTTTGTAATCGCGCTTTTCTTTTTCCTCTGCTGCAGGAGATCCTGGGGTTGGGAAGGCATACACCTGCCAAATAGAGCGAAGCATATTAATAATGTTGTTTACAAGCCAATAAACAAGCATTGCAAATGGAAGAGCAAATGCAGAGAAAACATAGATTAATGGGAATCCCCACATCATAAGTTTTTGCATTGTGTACTGGGAACCCTGCTTCGATTCTGGCGGAAGATTCTTACGAATATTGTTAAATTGCATGTACCACATTGCAGCACACATCAATATAACAAAGATTACAATAACAACTTTTCCGCCTGCTTGAACCGTCATAAACGTGTCGGAAACACCAACACCAAACACATGCGTTTTAACGAATTGCTGTGCTGTAGTAACATCAAAAGCACCCAAAGAAGCATGCTTTCCACGAGCAATGAACGGAATCACAGAAAGCGTATACCAAATACTCATAAATGCTGGGCCTTGAATCATCATTGGCAGGCAGCTTCCAGCAGGATTTGCGTTATTCTCCTGATACAGCTTCATCATTTCTCGCTGCATGGCTTCTTTGCTAGCAGAATCGTTTTTACCCTTATACTTTTGCTGAATTTTCTTCATTTTAGGAGCGATCGCTTGCATATTGCGCATACCTTTAATGCTTTTTATAAAGGCAGGGAATATGCACGCGTGCACAACAAGCACAAGAAAGACGATTGAAAGAACCCAGGAGAATCCAATTTCATTCATTCCAATAAGAACAAATAGCTTGTGGAAAAGCGCCATTACTTGAGTCATAAGCCACTCAACTGGCGTAAGGATTTTATAGAACCATCCCCAAATTCCATTATCAAGTAAAAAGTGGTCTTGATTAAACATTAGTTTTCCTTGTCTTGATCAGCCAAGGGAGTTAACCGTGGCTCTTCATGCGCTTTGGACCAAGCGCAACGATAAAAAATTGAATATTTGCGTGGTACATCGTCAATACTGCAGCTGGTCCATGGTCTACAGCGCAATAGTCGCAAAGCAGCTAGGATACCGCCCTTAAACGCTCCATAGCGGCTAATTGCTTCAATAGCGTATCTTGAGCAAGTTGGGTAGTATCGGCAGCAAGCTGGTCTATTAGCAGAAATCGCGCGTTGATACCAGCGAATCGCTTTTATAATCAAATTCGCTACAACACTTTTTCTGCTATTCATAGCTGTATCACTATTCCTTAAACCAACTTATTGTTGTTTTCGCCGATTTTCAACGATTCTGATGGTTGATTTAGTTGGCATTCTTGGTGTTCTTCTTGCGCTATTTGCTGGCTTTGATTTTGAACAATTTTGGTTATTTTCTCAAAAATCTTTTTAACCTGCTCATTTAATGATTCAAACGATGCACTAGCAGCAGTAGATTTAGCTCTTAGAACTACGTCACAACCATTTGGAAGTAACGATTGATGCTGTTTTGCTATTACTCTAAAGCGTCTTTTTACTTTATTTCTAATAACAGCTTTTCCTACGCTTTTAGATACAGCAAGCCCTAGCCTTAAGTCAGCTTCATTTTGTTGAGGCTGATTTAAGGTACCACAAAATGCCGCGGGTGTATTACCATCACGACCCGTGGCAATCTGATTCAGACTTGTTTTTTCGCCTTCGTTAAGCGCGTTTAACACGGCTATACCGCCACGCATGTTGTAATGCGCGACGATATCCCGTGAACACACCTTGCGTCGTTTTTTGAGCACCGCAACAAAATCGCGATGGCTTTTCAGCCTATCCATGCTTTACGACGCGCCCCATCTCAGGCAGATAGTGTCTTACGGCCCTTGGCGCGACGACGATTAATCACTGCGCGGCCAGCACGCGTACGCATGCGAACGCGGAAGCCGTGCTTCATGTGACGACGACGGTTGTTAGGCTGGAATGTCCTCTTCATAACTAACGCTCCTGTATTTAGCCATGCAAAAGCACGGCTCCGTATGAGTCAAGCTATACTAAATTACTATTACCCCTCACCAATAGTCAAAAAACTTTTGATTAAACGTGTTTATAAGTACGCTTTAATAAGTCAAATTTTTCAACACCGTAAAATTTTCTGTACCATTTTCACTAAATCAAACAACTTGTAAAAGTCTTGAAAAATGTGGATTAAAAGCTTTTATCTTATCCACAAATTACACACATGTTATTCACAATTAAGTATTTTCAACACGCGAGGCTGTGGATAACTTCTTAGGGTCGGAGTAAACATATTCTACTAGCACTCTTTACGCGCGCGAATGGATATGTATCTCTGTTTTGCATATCTGTTTTGTCTAAGCGTAAAGAATCGAATAAATGTTTCTGCAAGTTTATGGGGGTGTAGCATGACGGATTCTTTTAGCGATCCAAATGCGCAAGCCACTATTGTGTGGTCAAATACCCTTGCAGTATTGCGTCATAATGCCCTTTTAAGCAACCGCGATAAAAGCTGGTTTGAAAGCGTAAAACCTGAATCGATTTTTGGAACTACTATTGTTCTTTGCGTCTCTAATATAGAAACACAGCAAGCTTTGCAAAATGAGCTTAGTTCAGCTCTTCTTACATCATTAAAAATTTGTACTGGAAAAGATATGTTTCCAGCATTTAAGATTGTTTCTCAATCAGAAAATAACAATACTTCAACTAACAGTGCAGCCGCTAACATCAATGCCACTAACAGCACTTCCGATTTAAGCAATCTTAATCAAAATGTAAACGAGACTTCCCGAGTATTTTCAACATCTTTAGAAGAAAATACAAACGTTAATTCAGACTTATCTTCTTCTAAAAGCAACTCTTTAGAGAACGTAAAATCAAATTTTGGCGCACAATCTGTTGAAAATACTAACAATCTTGTAAACACTAATAGCGTTGAAAATGTTGGTTCATCTAGCAATACTCCTATTCAAAAAGATTTTGACTACGCAACCGGCTTAAATACCATGCAAAACACTGGTTTAGATGTTTCTGGTATTAATTCTGGTATTAATAATCCGCAAGCAAAAATTCCTTCTTCAATAAAAAGGGATCCCGTTACTCACTTAAATACTTGCGCAACTTTTGATACTTTTGTTCCTGGAGATTCTAATCGTTTTGCGCGCACAGTTGCTTTAGCTGTTGCAGAAGGCTCTGGAAAAGACTTTAATCCTTTATGTATTTACGGCGGATCTGGTTTAGGTAAAACACATTTGCTTAATGCTATTGGCAATTATGCTCTTGTTAAGGATTCTTCACTTAAGGTTCGTTATATTACAAGCGAGGAATTTACTAACGAATTTATTGAGGCTTTACAAAACACAAGTCAAAATCAGGGTCAAATCGCTAATTTTAATAGGCGCTTCCGCGAAGTTGATGTTCTTTTAATCGATGACATTCAGTTTTTGGGAGGAAAAGAAGCAACTCTGGAACAATTCTTCCATACTTTTAATGCTCTTTATCAAGCAAGTAAAAGAATTGTTATTGCTTCTGATGTTGCTCCTAAAAATCTTAGAGGATTTGAATCAAGACTTATTTCTAGATTTGAGTCTGGCTTAACTGTTGATATTAAGCCGCCTGATTTAGAAACCCGAATAGCCATTCTAAGAATGATGGCATTAATGAATAATTCTAACGTCCCTAGCGATGTTCTAGACCTTATTGCGGAGCGTTTTACAGAGAATATCCGTGAGCTTGAAGGTGCTTTAACTAGAGTTACAGCCGTTGCATCTTTAAGTAATCAACCTGTGAGCAAAGCCTTGGCAGAACAAGCTTTACAAGACTTCTTTGCTTCCGATATTGAAATTCGTCCAACAGATATTATTGGTCAAGTTGCTAAGTACTTCCATATGACTTTTGACGAGATTGTTGGCAGATCTAGAACTAAGAATGTTGCTTTGGCACGTCAAATTGCAATGTATTTAGCTAGAGAAATGACAAGTATGAGTCTTGTTGATATTGGCGAAGTCTTTGGCGGCCGCGATCACACGACTGTTATGCATGCTTATACGCGCATTAGCGGAGAGATGCAAGAAAAGCAGGAAATCTATAACTATGTTATGGAATTAACTGTTCGATTAAAGCAAAATCCTACGAATAAAAAGTAGTTTTACACAAATCTATACAACTCTGTTAATTAAAATAAAAAAAGTTATCCACATAGTTAGTCACAAATGTGGTTAAACCCTGCGGATAAGTGGTGGAAAACGCCGTTAAAAAAGTGAATAAACTGTTTATAAAGCCGCTCAAAATGTGGATTAATGAAAAAATAGCTTTGAATGTGGATAACTCGACTCTTTTTGCACACAATTGCCCATAGGTTATCCACATTTTTCTTATGTGGATAATGGCTTTAACAAAGCTTTTCTAGTCAGATGTTAACATTTCCACATTGCTTATTACTATTATTACTTTATTTTTGAATAATAATAATATTTTTTATTAACGCTTAGCACTTATTTCTAAATTAGATTTTCATTAGCCAATGAGATAGAATAAACACAGTTTTACTGAAATGAGGAAATATGAAAGTTGAAGTTAATTCCGCTTCTTTTGCAGACGCACTATCTTGGACTACTCGCGTTATAGATAATCGTCCAGCAAATCCTATTCTTGCTGGCTTAAAGCTAGAAGCAAAAGACGGAACTTTGCAGCTTTGCGCATTTAACTATCAACTTTCTAGTCGTCATCACGTTGATGCGGGTGTAGATGAAGCAGGGAGTGTGCTCGTTTTAGGCAGACTACTTGCAGATATAACAAAATCTTTGCCAGCAGAAAAAACATATTTATCTTCTAACGAAACAACTCTTACAATTACTTCTGGAAAGTCAACATTTACTTTGCAACTTATGCCAGAAGGAGAATATCCAGATTTACCAGAAATTCCTTCAAAACTTGGTCAAGTAGATGCTCCTACTTTTGTTCAGGCTGTAAATCAGGCTTCTGTAGCAGTTTCTAGAGAAGAAGATAGGCCAGTTCTAACAGGAATTCATGCTCATTTTGAAGACGATACTGTTACTTTTACAGCTACTGACAGATATCGTCTTGCTCGTTCCACTTTTAAGTGGACTCCAGAACATAGCGATATAAATACTTCAACTCTTATTAAGGGAAGCATTCTTAAAGATATTTCGCGCTCTGTTGACGAACATCAAAATGTTGTTATTAACTTAAACGAGCAAGAACCTTCTATTCTAGGATTTGAAAATTCTGGAAGAGTTAGCACTTCTCAACTTATTGATGGAGAATTTCCTTCTGTAGATCGTCTTTTTGTTGACGAGTATCCTATTCACGCAATTATTAATCGACAAATGCTTATTAACGCAATTAAACGCGTTGCTATTGTTGCAGAAAAAGATGCTCCAATCTACATGTCTTTTGCGGAAGATGAACTCACTCTAAGTGCTGGAAACGACAGTGAATCTAAAGCAAAAGAAATTATTGACATAGATATGGATGGTCAAGATATTATTGTTGCTTTTAATCCTAACTACTTGATTGAAGGATTAAGCGCTATTAGTGAGCCATTTATTCACGCTAAAATCACGTCTGCTGTTAAGCCTGTTGAATTTAACGGTCAACAAGAAGCAGATGGAGATGAATCCATGAATTACAGATATCTTGTTGTTCCAATGCATCCTTAAAACTAATAAATGTAAACGAATAACGTAGCCAAATAAATGTATGTTTCAAAGCTTGCATTAGACCATTTTCGCTCGTGGAGTAGTTGTGTATTCGACTTTTCCCCAAAAATTAATATTCTATTAGGTTCAAACGGTTTAGGTAAAACTAATATTGTTGAATCGTTAGAAGTTATTTCAACGGGAACAAGTCATAGAGTATCTTCTTTAATGCCATTAATAGAGATAAATCATAATTGCGCTACAATACGTGCAAATGTTAAGGATTTTAACAATACTTTCAATAGCAATACTTTAGATAGTTCAAATGATTTAGACGAAACAACATTTGAGCTAAGCATTAATCTAAAGGGTGCTAATAGAGCAAGGATTAATGGTAAAAAATCTCTATATATGAAAGATATAGTTGGCTTAGTTCCTTGTGTTTCTTTTACTCCAAGAGACCAAAATTTGATTGTTTCAGATCCTACTGTTAGAAGAACTTTTATTGATCAAGCTGGAGCATTATTAATACCAAACTATTTGCCTATTTTGCAAGAATATAATCATATTGCAAAGCAGCGTTCTGCACTATTAAAAAGTTTATCTAATAATTATTCACCAAATTCAATGAATAATTACAATACGGTTTCTGATTTAGAAGTATGGACTGCTAAGTTTATTGAAACTGGAATAATTCTTACAAAATTACGCAAACAAATAATAGAGTTACTTAATAATGTTTTTTCAAATATTGTTAAACATCTTTCTAACTCATCTAATTTTGCTTCAATCGAATATAATCCTTCTTTTAGTGAGATTGATTTTAGCGAAAACGATTTTGAAGAAAATAATGATAATTCTATTAGGCTTGCGATTAGTGAGCATTTTCAAAGAATTTATAATGGAGAAGTTGCAAGAGGATACAATCTAATAGGGCCTCATCGAGACGATTTTACTATATTACTTAATAATTATAATGCAAAAGAATTCGCTTCAAACGGTGAATCTTGGACTCTTGCATTAGCGTTAAAAATGGCTTTATTTAAGTCATTAGAAAAAAAGAATGGGAAAAAACCTATTGTTATTTTAGATGATGTTTTTGCACAATTAGACGAGTTTAGAAGAAAACAAATTTTAGAATTTGCAAAAAATCAAGATCAAGTTTTTATTACTGTTGCGTCTTTAAGTGATATACCAAAAGATAAAAGTGTGTTAGAAAACTCGATTATTGATGTGTCTAAAATAGCAAAAGATCAAAATGAAGATGATTCTAAATCTTTAGAAAACAATATTGATATTAATCATAAAATTTTATTGGAAAATATTGTTAATAGTCGTAAAAATAGTGTTGATTATATTGAAAATAACCAAAATAAATCTACTGACTTAGGGGATATTAGATGAAAATTCCCGTAAATAAAATACTAAAATTAGATACAAGAAAGCTTCCAGAACTAATTTTTACGCCTATTAAAAAGAAAGCAATAAAAAAGGTAGTTAACGAGCAGAATGCTTATAAAGCTTTAGAAAGTTTTGGAAAACCTGGTAGAGATCCACAAAATCTTTATTCTTTACTTGCAAATTTTGCTAATCAAAACAATTGGAATGAGCAACTTTCTATAGCAAAAATGCGCGAAGATTGGTGGAAAATAGTTGGAAAAAGCGCATCATTGAATTGTTATATAGACAAAATAAAAGATGGCGTTTTAATTGTTAGAACAAAATCAAATGTTTGGTATACGCAACTTAGCTATTGCAAGCCTATGCTTGAGAAAAAAATATTTGAATATTCTAAGAATATTAATATTAAAGAAGTCAAAATAGTTGGCCCATCTTTGCAAAAAACAGGCAAAAAATCAATAAACAGTAGGTTTAATATTAAGAATCACTAATAATGGCTCTTAATAAAGAGCGGTCATTATGCATGTGTAGAATGTTATGTAATATAGTTAAATCGCTAGAAGACCCTTTTTTGTGCTTTCTAGCGTGTATAGACCTCGTAAATGCCTCTTGGCATGAGGTAATACGGGAAGGGATCTAAAGTGTTAAACACTGAAGATAATTCAATGGAAAATTCTGTTGAAGAACATAAACTAGATGATGCTCAGCTAGATGATTCACTTTCTCCTGAACATTATGATGCTAGTGATCTTCGAGTTCTAGAAGGATTGGAAGCAGTTCGAATTAGGCCAGGTATGTATATTGGTTCAACTGGCCCTAGAGGATTGCATCATCTTGTATACGAGATTGTAGATAATTCAGTTGATGAAGCTTTGGCTGGTTATGCTTCTCACATTGAAGTGACAATTTTGCCAGACAATGCAATAAAAGTTGTGGACGATGGACGTGGTATTCCAGTTGACGAAGTACCAGGCGAAGGTGTTTCTGGTGTTGAAACAGTTATGACTAAGCTTCACGCTGGCGGAAAGTTTGGCGGCGGCGGATACGCTGTTTCTGGCGGCTTGCACGGCGTTGGCATATCTGTTGTTAATGCTCTTTCTACGCGTGTAGAAATCGAAGTTCGTCGTCAAGGATTCCATTGGACTCAAACGTATGTAGATCAGCATCCAACGGCTCCTCTTAAAAAAGGTCAGCCAATGGAAGATGGTGAATCTACGGGAACTTCTGTAACGTTCTGGCCAGATGGCGCAATTTTTGAAACAACTACGTACGATTTTGAAACTTTGCGATCTAGATTCCAGCAAATGGCTTTTCTTAACAAGGGATTGAAGATTTCTCTAACCGATTTGCGTAAACCCGATGAAGCAGGGGATGAAGTCACTGGAGAAAATGAATCAATTAGCGAAGAAAAGCATCAAAGCGTTAGCTACAAGTATGATCACGGAATTAAAGATTACGTTGATTACTTAGTTAAATCTCGTAAAGCTGTTCCAGTAGAGCCAGATGTTATTGATTTTGAGGCAGAAGACCTTGAGATTGGTATTTCTGCAGAAATCGCTATGCAATGGACTGTTGCATATTCGGAAGCGGTGCATACTTTTGCAAATACGATTTCTACTACAGAAGGTGGAACTCACGAAGAAGGATTCCGTGCTGCGCTTACATCTCTTGTAAATCGTTATGCTCGAGAAAAGAACATATTAAAAGAAAAAGATACTAATCTTTCTGGAGACGATGTTCGAGAAGGCTTAACAGCAGTTGTTTCCGTAAAGCTTACAACTCCACAGTTTGAAGGTCAGACTAAAACAAAGCTTGGTAATTCCGAAGCTAAGACTTTTGTTCAGCGAGTTATGACCGAAAAGCTTGGAGATTGGTTCGACGCTCATCCAAGTGAAGCAAAGAACATTATTCAAAAAGCAATTGAAGCATCGCGTGCGCGTCTTGCAGCTAAGAAAGCTCGCGAAAATACTCGTAGAAAGTCAATCTTTGAAACTGCTGGAATGCCAGATAAATTGAAGGATTGCCAGTCTAATAATCCAGAAGAATGCGAGCTGTTTATAGTGGAGGGTGATTCCGCAGGTGGCTCCGCAATTCAAGGACGAGATCCTATTACGCAAGCAATTTTGCCATTGCGCGGTAAGATTTTGAATACTGAGCGCGCATCAATCGACAGAATGATGAAGTCGGAAACTATTGAATCCTTAATCACTGCTGTTGGTGGCGGTTATGGTGAAGATTTTGACTTAAGTAAAGTTAGATATCACAAAGTCATTATTATGGCTGATGCTGATGTTGATGGTGCTCATATTGCTACATTGAATTTAACACTGTTCTTCCGCTATATGCGACCAATGATTACAGCAGGCTACGTTTACGTTGCAATGCCTCCTCTTTATCGCTTGAAGTGGAGCAAGGGTGCGCATGATTTTGTTTATACGGATGCAGAGCGAGACAGAGTTCTTGCAGAAGGTAAAGCTGCAGGCAGACAACTTCCTAAAGGCGAAGGCATTCAGCGATACAAGGGCTTGGGTGAGATGAGCTATCAGGAATTGTGGGAAACAACAATGGACCCTGAGCACAGAATCCTAAAGCAAATTCATATTGAAGATGCTGCTCGAGCTGATGAAACTTTCTCAATGCTTATGGGAGACGAAGTGGAACCTCGTAGGCTCTTTATTCAACGTAATGCTCACGATGCAAGATTTATTGACGCTTAAAAATTGTTAAAAATTGTCAGTAAAAGCATTAAAGCAAATAAACTTAAAGCTAATAAAAAGGAATTACAGTGGTAGACGAAATAAATGCCGCTAATAATAGCGAAGAGCCAGATCAGTTACCTGACGGTTCAATGGAGCCACAAAGCCCGCAAGAAGCAGATAATACGGATTATGGCTTAATGAAGGGTGCTCGCGTAAAGCATATGGATTTGCAACAAGAGATGCGCGAATCCTATCTTGCTTATGCACTTTCTGTTATTGTTGAGCGTGCTTTGCCAGATGTTCGAGATGGCTTAAAGCCAGTGCATCGTCGCGTTATTTACGCAATGTACGATGGCGGATATAGGCCAGATCGCGGATACAACAAGTGCTCTCGTGTTGTTGGCGATGTTATGGGTAAGTATCACCCTCATGGTGATTCTGCTATTTACGACACTTTGGTTCGTATGGCTCAATCTTGGTCAATGCGATACTTGCTTGTTGATGGTCAAGGAAACTTTGGATCCCCAGGTGATGATCCTGCAGCAGCAATGCGTTATACAGAATGCCGTATGGCGCCTCTTGCTATGGAAATGGTTCGAGATATTGACAAAGATACTGTTGATTTCTTGCCAAACTACGATGGAAAAACTCAAGAGCCAACAGTTTTGCCATCTCGTTTCCCAAATCTTTTAGTTAATGGTTCTGCAGGTATTGCTGTTGGTATGGCAACTAATATTCCACCTCACAATATGCGCGAGGTTGCCGATGGCGTACATTGGGCTTTAGATCACCCAGATGCCAGTAATTCCGAGCTTCTAGAAGCATTAATTCAGCGAATTAAAGGGCCTGATTTTCCTACTGGAGCAACAATCTTAGGCCACAAGGGAATTGAGCAAGCGTACCGCACTGGTCGCGGATTAATTACAATGCGCGCTGTTGTTAATACCGAGGAAATTAAGGGACGTATGTGCTTGGTTGTTACTGAGCTTCCATACCAAGTTAATCCTGATCATTTAGCTGCTTCTATTAGAGAAGCTGTGCGAGACGGTAAGATTCAAGGCATTGCAGATATGCGCGATGAAACGTCTGGCCGTACTGGTCAGCGTTTGGTTCTTGTTCTTAAGCGAGATGCTGTTCCAAAAGTTGTTTTGAACAACTTGTATAAGCATTCGCAATTGCAGCAAACTTTCGGCGCTAACATGCTTGCGCTTGTTGATGGTGTTCCTAGAACTTTGAGCTTGGATGCGTTTATTCGTCATTGGGTAAGTCATCAGCTTGAAGTTATTGATAGGCGTACACGCTACTTAAAGCGCGAGGCAGAAGAGCGAGATCATATTTTGCAAGGCTACTTAAAAGCTTTGGATATGATTGACGAAGTTGTTGCATTAATCAGATCTTCTAAAGATGTTGAAACAGCTCGCACTGGTTTGATGAATTTGCTTGATGTTGATGAAGTTCAAGCAGATGCTATTCTTGCAATGCAACTTCGTAGGCTCGCAGCTTTGGAACGTCAAAAGATTCTCGACGAGCATGAAGAATTAATGCGCAAGATTGAAGATTACAACGATATTCTTGCAAGCCCAGAGCGTCAGCGCAAGATTGTTGGCGATGAGCTTGACGAAATCGTAGCAAAATATGGAGATGAGCGCAGAACTAAGATTCTTCCATTCTCGGGAGAAATGAACGTTGAAGATCTTATTGCCGAAGAAAACGTTGTTGTAACAGTTACTCGCGCAGGCTATATTAAGCGTACAAAAGCAGACGAGTATCGCGCACAACACCGTGGAGGTAAGGGTATTAAGGGCGCAAAGCTTCGTGAAGATGATGTTGTAGATCACTTCTTCTTAACATCTACTCACAATTGGCTTTTGTTCTTCACTAATCGCGGACGCGTTTACCGCATTAAAGCATATGAGCTTCCAGAAGGATCAAGAGATTCTAAAGGTCAGCATGTTGCAAATCTTCTTCAATTTACTCCTGGAGAAACAATTCAAGCGGTATTGTCAATTCAAAATTATGATGTAGCAAAGTATTTGGTTTTGGCAACTCGTTCTGGAAAAGTTAAGAAAACTGCTTTGCAAGAATATGATTCTCCACGACAAGGTGGCTTGATTGCTGTTCGACTAATGGCAAACGAAGAAACTGGGGAGCCAACAGACGAGCTGATTGGTGCAGCTTTGTGCAACCCAGAAGATGACATTATTCTTGTTTCTAAACTTGGTATGAGCCTTAAGTTTAGAGCAGATGATGAGCAACTTCGACCAATGGGCCGTCAAACTGCAGGCGTTCAAGGCATGAGATTTAGAGAAGGCGACGAATTGCTGGATATGGATGTTGTGTCGGTAGATACAAGCAAAGATCTTCTTGTTGTTACAAACGAAGGATTTGCTAAGCGTACAGCTATTGAAGAGTATCGTTTGCAAGGAAGAAACGGCTACGGTGTTAAAGCGGTACAGCTTACAGAAGGCCGCGGTTCTTTGGTTGGTGCTTTGATTGTTGAAGAAACAGATCAAGTAATGGCAATTATGAAGTCTGGTAAAGTGATTCGTTCCGACGTTAACGAAGTTAAGCGCACAGGTAGAACCACTCAAGGAGTGACTTTAGCAAAGCCAGATAAGGGTGATGAAATCATCTCGATTGCTCGAAACGAGGAAAGAGATGATGATGAAACTCAAAATGAAGAATCATCAGAAAAAACTATTGGAAGGAACTTAGATGAGTGAAGATTTTGAAGCATCCAATAGCAAAGTTAGTGGAGAATCTAATACTAGTTCTCCAAGAACAGTAGGTGCAACAGCTACGTCTTCTTCTAATGCGTATAGCGTTAGAAAATCTACTCAACCAAGAGCTAGAAGGATGAGTCTTTCCCTAGTTAGAGTAGATGCTTGGAGTGTTGCAAAAGTAACATTTTTGCTAAGTGTTGCTGGCGGAATAATACAAGTTATTGCAGCGGGATTAGTTTGGCTATTTCTAAACATGATTGGTGTTTTTGATCAAGTAACACAGATTGTTTCATCAACAGGCTTAAATAGCAACGGTTTTAACCTTGCAGACGTTTTTTCTTTGCCAACTGTTTTAAGTGCTGTAATAATTTTTTCTGTTGTAGAAATAGTTATTGCAACATTATTATCTGCAATTGGATCTTTGCTTTATAACGTTGTTGGATCATTAGTTGGTGGAATTCACTTAACTCTTGGTGATGACTAAAGCAAAAGCACTTATAATTAATAATTTAATCTCATAAAATTAATCCCCACTAAACTTTAAGTAGATTAGTGGGGATTAGTTTTTATAAAAATCATTTATAAAAATCATTAAACAAACTATTTTTTATAAGATAGATCTCGAATATCTTCCAAAATTTTAATCATTTTTTCTTCGCGATCTTTGCGTTTTTCTTCATCACTATTTTCTTTTTCAAATTGTAAGAAAGGAAGACCAATCTCCCTTAACTTATTAATAGGAAGAACAATGCAAAAATAAACAGCTGCAGCAACAATAAGGAAGTTTAAGATTGATCCAAGAACGGCACCAAATGATATTGTTGCACCATTTATTGTTATTGTTAAAACACCATCAAGATCTGGCTTTCCACAAATCATTGCTATAAGCGGATTAATAATGTTTTTAACAATCGAAGTAACAACGGAAGTTACGGAGCTGCCCATAACAACACCAACCGCCATGTCGATTACACTACCTCGTGCAATAAATTTTTTGAAACCATTAAACATAGAAAATCCCTTCTGGTATTTAATATTTTATGTCTATTTTGATATCTATATTATTTTAATTTTCTTAATATTTTGTTGTAAATAAAACTATTACTTTTAGATAGATTAAGAATAGACAAAACAAGTATTGGGTACATTATTGCAGAAGTTAAAACATCACTAGGGAAGTGTGCTGCAACAACAAGTCTAGAAATTGCAACAATAGCAACAATAATAATGCTAACGATTAATCCAAGCCTTAAGAAAGACTTATTTGCAATATAAATAATCATAAGAGCCATTGAACAAATAGCTACTGCTGCTGCAGTGTGACCGCTTGGAAAACTTGGATCTGGTGGAACTTTAATTTTTACACCAATAAATGGCCTAGGTCTATGAACTATGAATTTAACAGCAAAAATATAAATCATTGGCAAAAGGCAAGTCGCAAGCTGTATTAGAGTTATGCGCCAATCTCGTTTTATAAAATAAGAAATAACAGCCAAAATAAAAAGTATAACAATGCATGATTTTGTAGAAAAAACTATTGCAAGCAATTTAGAAAGAGCCATTATAAAAGACGGAGAATAGTTGTGGAAAAATGCTACGATTCCTGCTTCAAAAGATCTTTCTGCACTATTAACAAGCAAAAGTTTTCCAATTAAAGGAACTAAAATCGCAAGAAGTATAACAGTAGAACACTTCTTATTATTAGTTATATAGAACTTTATTTTTTCTAAAAATTCGTAAAGCTTATTTTTTTGATTCATAATTAAAGATTACACTTAGAAATATATAATAAACTTGTAATATTAAATTGGTTTATAAGTTTTATTTGTTTATTTTGCATAATTTTGTAAAAATGTAGTATATAAACAAGTATGTAAATAAATTTAGCAAACGCATGTTTGGTATTTAGATGTGATTTGTACACCGTACGAGGTGACGAGTAATATGAGGAAAAGGTAGAAAGGGTTTACAATGAGCGTGCTTGACAGACTTGAGAAGAGCGTTGAAGGTGCAATGAATGGAGTCTTCGCAAAATTCGGGTCTAAAGACTTGCAACCTGTTGATCTTTCTAGTGCATTAGAGCGAGAAATTGATAACCAGTCTATGCCAATTGATCGCGATCGTACGGTTGCACCAAATGAGTATCACTTTAAGCTTAGTACTCCAGACTTTGATCAGCTTGGTAGTGAAGCTTTAGCAAATGAGCTTGCGGATAATCTTACACAATATGCAAAAAGTCAGCATTATGCTTTTGTTGGCCCAGTTGCAGTTATTTTTGAAGAAGATACTGATCTTACCAAAGGTAATTTCAATTTAACTTCTGATTCTGTTCCAGGAAACGCTGTTCCTGTAACAACGCAAGAGCAGTCAGAAAATCATCCAATGCTGGAGATTAATGGGAATAGGTATTTGTTAACAAAAGATCGCACAATATTAGGCAGAGGTTCTGGTTGCGATATTGTTATTGATGATCCTGGAATTTCTCGTAGACATCTTGGAATAGACGTTACACCAGATGGTGTTATTGCTAGGGATCTTGGATCCACTAATGGTACTTATGTTGAAGGTCATCAAACTCCAGCAGCAACGCTATTAGATGGAAACACTATTACTATTGGGCGCACCCGTATTCTTTATTGGGCTTCGGATCAAGATCAGGAGTAGTAGACGAATACGTAAAGAGATACGAGTACACGCATGATATTAACCGAGTTGACTTTTGCTATACTTAAGTACAGTTTTTTAGTACTTTTGTGGGTATTCGTATGGTTTGCTGTTCGATCTTTACGAAAAGATATTGAAATTTTTAGTCCTAAAAAGTCTAAAGCTTGGAAGAATAAGTCTCATCGCAGACCAAATCCTTCTAATGATGAATCTTTAAGAAATAACAATATTGCTTCTGCTAATTTAGAGAAGAATAATCAAGCTGAAATGCCAACTTTGCTTGTTATTATTGATGGTCCTTTAGCTGGTTCGTCATTCCCATTGGAACCTTCTGGCGTAACTCTTGGAAGATCTGCAAACAATACAGTTGTTCTAAATGACGAATTTGTTTCTTCTCATCACGCGCGCGTGTATTTTAATCAATCTGTAAATTCTTGGGTTCTTGAAGATTTAGGTAGCACTAACGGAACTATGATAGGTCATAGTAGAGTTAATGAACCTGTTGTTTTGCCTCCGCGCAAGCCTGTGCGAATCGGAGCAACAATGTTTGAATTGAGGTAAGTAAATGGCGCAATTCGATTCAAACATTGAAGATAAAACAAGTAATCAAAAGCAGCAAGATCAAGTTGATTCTGCAAGTAATAACGTTTCAAGTAGTGACGTTGCAAATGTTGTAAGTAGTGAGTCTGCAAATAGCAGCGATACAAATAATAATCCAGTAAATAATGCTGTAAAAAGTGAAGAACAAAACTTAAATAAGGACTATTTTATAGACAAAGCGTTGTTTATGTATTCAACAGCTGTTAGCGACGTTGGTACTGTTAGAAGCAATAATCAAGATTCTGCGTTTGCTGGAGAAAGATTGGCCGCTATTTGCGATGGTATGGGCGGTCATGCTGGAGGAGATACTGCTTCTACAATCGCAATTAGGTCTTTAGCGCACATTGAGCAAGATTCAAGGCCAAATGATGTAAAAGCTGTTTCTTCAATGATGGAAACCTCGATTATGGCTGCTCACGACGCAATTGTTGGCAAAGCCAAAAGAGAGCGCAGACTTGCTGGAATGGGAACAACAGTAACAGCCGTATCTCTTGTAAATGGTTACTGGGTTCTTGCACATTTGGGTGATTCTAGAGCGTACTTGTTGCGAGATAATCATCTTATAAGAATGACTTGCGACCATAGTTACGTTCAACATTTAATAGACACGGGTCACATTACGCCAGAAGAAGCAAGAAATCATCCGCAGCGAAATGTTGTTATGCGCGTTTTAGGTGATTTTGATATTGACCCAAGGCCAGATATTGCTATTAGGCAGGCACACCCTTCTGATCGTTGGCTTTTGTGCTCGGATGGTGTGTGTGGAGTGTTAGAAGATTCCACAATTCAAGAAGTTATGAGCACTGTATCTAATCAAGAAGAGTGTGCTCAAAAACTTGTTTCTATGGCACTTAAAGCAGGAAGCACAGATAATGCGACTGCTGTTATAGCGGATGCAACTTTGGCACTAGACGCAGATGCTTTTGACTTGCCTCACCAAACTCCATTAATTGGCGGTGCTGCAAGCAAAGATTTAGAGTCTATAGCAGATATTGTTAATAAGGCTGTTTCTTCTACGCCACCATTGCGTGAAGGTAAGGATTCTCCTGCTCAAAGAGCTGCTGCTCTTATACAAACAGACGCAAAATCGGCGGAAAAAGATGAGAAAATTGTAGAAACTACTCGTCTTGTGCAGCCTTCGCATTTAAGAAACGAAGAAGAGCTAAGATCTACAGACACAAACGAGATTCCTATTGTAAAAAAGAAGAACGGTAGAATATCAACAGATCCTAGGGATCCAGATGTTCAGCGTGCTGTAAAAAGAGAACAGGCAGAAGCACACAAAGCAAATAGAATTAGAAGAAGATGGATGAGAATAGGTGTTGCTTTTGCAACGCTTGTTGTGTGTGCGATTGTTGCTTGTGGAGCTTATCTTGTTTATTCTTGGACTCAAAAGCAATACTACATTGGCAAGGGAAACGGCAAAGTAGTTATTTACCAAGGTGTTCCTACTAACATATTTGGATTAGAGCTTTCACACCAGATTGAAGAAACAAATATTAAAGTCAAGAATTTGGATAAGTCTTGGCAAGATCAGCTTGATGAAGGTATTAGTTTTAGCAGTCTTAAAGAAGCAAGAGGTCATGCAAGGCTAATTGGAAGAGAAATGCGCGCTCGAGAAAGCGAGAAGCGTGGTAATAAGCCAAAAAGTATTATTTCTAATTCAGATAATAAAGACGGAAATAATAGTGGAGTTGTAGATTCAAGCAATGATTCAGGAGGTAAAACCTCGTGAACATGTTTAGTATGCGCATTAAGCAAATATCTTTGTTGCTGTTTTCTGTAATTATATCTTCAATAGCATTTTTACAAATGTTTCTAAGGATTGATGGATTCGTTCCAGCAAACTATGTTGGTATGCTTGTTTTAACAACGGCGTTATACCTTGTTTTGTGGGGCGTTTTGATTGTAAAAAAGCCTTATTCTAGTCAGGTAATACTCCCTTGTATTCTTCTTCTTACAGCTATTGGAACTGTTATGATTGCAAGAATAGATAAACAGCACAACACTAATGTTGCTATGAAACAGCTTATTTGGGTTTGTGTTGCTCTTGTATTATCCATAATTTTTGTGATGGTTCTAGAAGATTATAGGATTCTTAGAAGATTCTCGTACGTTAGCATGGTGATTGGTCTTGTTCTCCTTTTATCTCCAATGCTTCCAATAATCGGTAAGGAAATTGGCGGAGCGAGAATTTGGATTGGCTTTGGAAACCACACTATTCAGCCAGGAGAATTTGCAAAACTATTCTTAGCTTTCTTCTTTGCAGCATACTTGTTTGATCATAGAGACAGACTTGCAGTTGGTGGAACAAAGATTTTTGGAATTCATCTTCCACGATTCAAAGATATGGGTCCTATAGCGCTTGTTTGGGCTGCTTCAATGTGTGTGCTTGTTGTGCAACACGATTTAGGAACATCATTAATGTTCTTTGCAATGTTTGTTTCTATGCTTTACGTTGCAACTGGAAGAAAAGGCTGGCTTGCAATAGGCTTTATAGCATTTATAATTGGATGTTTAGTTGCTGTTAAGCTTTTTGCACACGTTCAATACAGAGTTGACGCTTGGCTTAACCCATACGACCCAGTTATTTACAACAGATTCCCAGGTGGGTCTGCTCAAATTGTTACTGGATTATTTGGCCTTGCTGCAGGAGGTATAACTGGAACAGGATTAGGCCAAGGTCATCCTTCTTTAACGCCACTTGCTAATTCCGATTTTATTTACGCTTCGGTTGGGGAAGAATTAGGATTAACTGGTTTGTTTATAGTCTTAATTCTTTACATGATTATTATTGCGTCGGGCATGATTACTGCTATGAAGATTAAAGACGGTTTTGGAAAGCTTCTTGCATCTGGTCTTGTTTTTACAATGGCGTTCCAAGTATTTACTGTTGTTGGCGGAATCACGCTTGTTATTCCACTTACTGGCTTAACAATGCCTTATATGGCAGCTGGTGGTTCTTCTCTAGTTGCAAACTATGTGCTTGCATCTATTTTGATTGTTATATCTAATGCTGCTAATAAGCCAGAGGCTGCTATATCGTCTGATACTTTCCAATACGAAGCTTTAGCTGCTCTTAGGGAAAGAGAGCTTAAGCAAAGAGAAAATAAGTCCTCTAATCTTAACTCCTCTAATCTTAAAGAAGATGGGGGTGAATCTTATGAATAAATGTTTGAAGCAGCTTTTTAGTGCAGTAATTGTGTTGTTTGTTGTTTTATGTATTTCTAGCACGTATATAACATCTATAAAAGCAAACGAATTAAATTCTGATCCTAGAAATAGGCGCGCACTATATCACGAATTTGGCGCTCCAAGAGGAGCAATTCTTGCATCCGATGGAACTGTTTTAGCGAAATCAGATCCATCTAAAGATGCATTCGTGTATCAAAGGTCATATTTTAACGGCCCTGCTTATGCTCCAATAACGGGTTATTATTCAATAAGTCAAAGAGCAGATAGAGGAATAGAGGCTTCTAGAAATCAGCTTTTAAGTGGAGAATCCGACGCGCTATTCCTTCAAAAGTTTAAGTCTCTATTTACAGGAGCAGAAAACAGAGGTGCTTCTATAGAAACATCTATTAACACTAAGCTTCAAACTCTTGCATACAATCTGCTAAAAGACAAGAATGGCGCTTTAGTTGCAATAGAGCCAAAAACTGGAAGAATACTAGCAATGGTTAGTACGCCTAGCTACGATCCTTCTTCTCTTGCATCTCACAATGTTTCTTTAGTAAACAGAGCATATAAGGATCTTATATCTAACATATATAATCCAATGCTAAATCATTCAATATCTGAACTTTATGCTCCTGGTTCTACTTTCAAAACGGTTGTTGCGGCAACTGCGCTAGAAACTGGAAAATATGATTTAAATACTTCGATTCCAGCTGGATCTTCGTACACTCTTCCAGGAACGCAAACTCATCTTACAAATGTTGTTCCAAGCGCTAGCGGATTGAATGGTCAAATATCTTTTGAAGATGCTCTAGCTTATTCTTCAAATACTGCATTTGCACAACTAGGAGTTTCTTTAGGAGCAGATGCGATTGTTAAGCAGGCTAAAAAGTTTGGATTATTTAGCTCATTTACTTTAGACGGATCTGATTCAACAGGATTCCCAATGAGGGTTGTTGCGTCTTTGCTTAATCAAAAGCCTACGCAAGATAAACTTGCTCTTCAGTCAATTGGTCAGGGAGATGCTAGGGTTACTCCTCTTCAAAATGCTATGATTGCAGCTGCTATTGCAAATAATGGAACACTTATGAAGCCAACGCTTGTTGATTGCGTAAGGTCTAGTGACTTGTCTGTTATTTCTCAAACAACGCCTACCGTTATGAGTCAAGCTTTAAGCGCACAAAGTGCTGCAAAACTCAATGCTATGATGCAAAGTGTAGTTGTAAAAAGTAATCAAAATCTTTCTTTGCCAAATGTTGCTGTTGCAGCAAAATCGGGAACAGCACAAATTGGGTTTAGAAATCAAGCTATTAATGGGTGGGGTATTGGATTTGCTCCTGCACAAGATCCTAAAATAGCTGTAGCAGTTGTTATTCACAACGCTAGTACGTATGGAACGCTTACAGCAGGGCCAATTATGAGACAGGTGATGAAGGAGGCGCTTAAGCAATGAAACTTGTTGAAGGACAGTTAGTTCATCATCGATACAGACTAGATAGAAGACTTGCACAAGGAGGCATGGGGGAAGTCTGGAAGGGCTTTGATATACAGCTCGGCAGGATTGTTGCCGTTAAAGCGCTTAGAACCGATACAAGCAATGTTGAAGCTAAATTACGCAGACTTAGAGCAGAAGCGCATAATTCAGCCAATCTTGCTCACCCAAATATTGCAGCGTTGTTTGACTACTACGAGCATGATGGCATTGGCTTTTTGATTATGGAGTATGTTCCTAGTAAGTCTTTAGCAGACTTATATCATAAAGAAAAAACTGTTGAGCCAACGCGATTGCTGCCTATACTTATTCAAACTGCAAGAGGTCTTTTTGTTGCGCATTCCCACGGTGTTATTCATAGAGACGTTAAGCCAGCAAATATTATGGTTTCCGAAACGGGAAGCGTAAAGATAACAGATTTTGGTGTTTCGTACTCTAGTGACCAAGAACAGATTACTCAAGATGGAATGGTTGTTGGAACAGCTCAATATATTTCCCCAGAGCAAGCTCAAGGAGAGCAAGCAACTGCCCAGTCCGATATTTATTCTCTTGGAGTTGTTGCATACGAAGGACTTTGTGGACATAGGCCATTTACTGGAACTACGCCTGTAGATATTGCAGCCGCACACGTTAATGACCCTGTTCCACCTCTTCCAGATAGTGTTGACCTTCAATTAAGACAGTTTGTAATGTCAATGCTTTCTAAGAATCCAAAAGATAGACCTAAAGATGCTCTTGTTGTTTCAAAAGTGCTTGCAAAAATTGAACGAAGACTTTTGGATCAGCAAACAGCGTTTAACAATAAAAACACAATAGATTCTTCCAATGCTCAGCGCATTAAACGCAGCGTTAGAAGTGTTCCAAAAACACAAGTTAATATTATTAACATTTTGAATAATAACGACCGCAAGGAGCAGCAATGAGTAACACAATGCCTACCTCATTAGCGAATGGACGGTACCAATTAGGTGAATTGATTGGCCGCGGTGGAATGGCCGAAGTGCGAGTCGCAGAAGATAAGCGCTTGGGTCGTACCGTTGCTGTTAAAATCATGCGTTCTGATTTGGCAAATGACGAAATCTTTTTGTCTCGTTTCCGCCGAGAAGCACATTCTATTGCGCAAATGAATAATCCAAACATAGTGAATATCTATGATTCTGGAGAAGAGTCTGTTGTAGACGACAATGGCGTAGAAGAGCATTTGCCGTATCTTGTTATGGAATACGTTAAAGGAAAAACGCTTCGCGATATTCTTAAGATGAATGGTGCTTTAAGTCAAAGAGATTCCGAACAAGTTATGCTTGGAGTTTTGAATGCCTTGGAGTATTCGCATAGAATGGGCGTGATTCACCGAGATATTAAGCCTGGAAACATTATGATTTCCGAGCAGGGCATTGTTAAGGTTATGGATTTTGGAATCGCAAGAGCGTTAGACGATTCTGCAACAACAATGACACAATCGCAAGGTGTTGTTGGAACCGCGCAATATTTGTCTCCAGAGCAGGCGCGTGGAGAACAGGTGGATATGAGATCCGACTTGTATTCTGCAGGATGCGTCTTATACGAGATGCTAACTGGAAGGCCGCCTTTTACTGGCGATTCTGCAGTTGCAATAGCATATCAGCATGTTTCAGAAGTTGCAACTCCTCTAAGTACGCTTGTTCCAGGTCTTCCTTCAATGTGGGATAAGATTTGCGCAAAAGCAATGGCAAAAGATAGGCAGAATAGGTATGCAACGGCTGCTGAATTTAAGAACGACATATTAGCGTTTATGAACGGCGGTGTTCCTGTTGCAGCAGCTTTTAATCCGCTAACCGATTTAGCTAATATGCGCGCAAGAAAGCAGGCAGAGCAGAATGCTGCAACTCAAGCTATTGGAGCGGCAGACACTGCCTCTACTCAAAGTTTTGGCGCGATTACAGGCCAGTTTGATGCGTATCCAAATACGGGCTACAACACAAGAGCCGCTCAGCGCGCTGCAAATCAGGCAAAAAGAAGTAAGCGAATTGTTATTGCTTCTGTTGTGTCTGCGATTGTTTGCGCGATTGTTGTTGGCGGAATTCTATTTATGCTAAATCGCAGTAAGCTAGCTGGAGATATTGTTGTTCCAACGTTTAGCGAAACTACAACTCAAGATGCTGCTAAAGAAAAACTTCGCGCGCTTGGTCTTATTCCAGATATTTTGGAAGACGATAAGTCTACTAAGCCAGAAGGTACTTTTACCAAGCAATCTCCTAAAGGTGGAGAGAAGGTTGCGTCTGGGTCTAGAGTTAGCGTTTGGTTCTCTATTGGTCCTCAATCAACTAAGGTTCCAGATGTTACTGGAAAATCGCAAGAAGCAGCTAGAAAAGCTCTTGAGCGCGCAGGATTTAAGATTTCTAACGTTAGAGTGGAAGATAGTACAGACGTTAAAAAGAATCACGTTACTAGAACTGACCCAGTTGCAGATTCGTTTGCCGATAAAGGTTCAATGGTAACTTTGTACATTTCTTCTGGCTTAACTAAGGTTCCAGA
The DNA here is from genome assembly GCF_055804255.1 of Gardnerella sp. c17Ua_118. Classification (NCBI taxonomy): domain Bacteria; kingdom Bacillati; phylum Actinomycetota; class Actinomycetes; order Bifidobacteriales; family Bifidobacteriaceae; genus Gardnerella; species Gardnerella sp. c17Ua_118. The sequence continues at coordinate 1,162,203 of NZ_JANUYT010000001.1, read as the reverse complement.
TGGAATGGTTGGGCAGTCCAAAGATATTGTTGCTGGAGAATTGCAAAATCTTGGATTTACTGTTAATACCGTAGAAGAAGAATCCGACACTGTTGCAGAAGGAATGGTTACTAAAATGAATCCGTCTTCTGGAGTTGCTGTAAAACCTCATAGCGCTATAACTGTGTATGTTTCTAAAGGAAAGCCTAAGGTAGAAGTTCCTCATGTTGCTCTTGGAACATCAACGTTAAAGCAAGCTAAGCAAATACTAGAAGCAAAGGGCTTTAAGGTTGTTGCTGATGGCTCCGCTACAGATGACGATATTGTTGATAGTATGTCGGAAAAGGAAGGGTCTAAGATAGATAAAGGCTCTACAATAACGCTTACTGTAAAAACTCCCCAGCCTTCTGTAGACACCACTACAAAGCCTGGAAGAACTTCAACATCTGGCTCATCTTCTGCAACAACAAGCAATAGTGATAAATAACAAGAAGCCACCTATCTTGCCGTTGTTTTAACGGTGCTAGGCGGCATTTGTATTTAACTTGTAAGCTATTTAACTTGTAAGCTACTAAGATTAATTAATAGTTTGTGTTTTAATAAGCTATTTTAATAAGCTATCAAACCAATGATTTATAAGCTGTTTGTAATCTAATAAGCTAGAAAACTAATTAGACAAGTAAACTGTAAACTAATAGATTCCTAGCTTATTAGTAGCGATTTAATAAATCGTTGTTGTGTATGCAGACATTTCTCTTAAGAATGGAATTGTTGCCGAAGCAAACGGATATATCCATTGCATAAGAATTGCAATTGCTGTTACGTAGATTAGTGCGCAAAGAACTAATCTTATTGGCAAAATACCAGGCTGCAATCGCATAAGTCCGCCAAAAATGCTGAATTCTGGCTTTGGTTTTAATCCAGCTCGGATTTGACGTCTTAGAGGCCATTGCCAAGCGATAGCTGCTGCAGCGAAGATAATAATGTACGCAACTATAGCAATAAGTATAACTGGAACAAGCGAATCGAGCTTAGAAGCCAAAGACTGCTGCTCGTTGTTTACAAACTTAACTTGACCGTTTGCATCTACTGTAGAAAGCTCTTTAGGAATACCTTCGGAAACCTTAGCCCAATAATCAAACTCGCCAAAGCTAATAAAGCGGAACTTAGGAGTGGAATATTTTGGCTCACAAGTAACAAGCGTAATCATGCGCTTTTTAGGATTCTTGCTGTGATTTATTGGGTCTTGATCAAGAACTTCACTTTGATCTGGTCTAACAATCTTGTGAGTAACGTACTTATAAACGAACCAATAATCTTTTGTACGAATAATAATAGGATCGCCCTTTTGGAATCGGTCAACGTCTGCTAAAGGCTGACCGTAACCATTTCGGTGACCACTAATAGCCAAGTTTCCAATTTCTCCTGGCATTTCTGTTTTAGGGAAGTGTGCAAGTCCTCGCCTATTTAATATTTCTAGGCTAACGCCTTCAACAATATTGCGCTCCCATTGATTGCCAAACCTAGGAATGTATACTCGAGCAACAAGTTCTCCATACTTTACTTTTTGCAATTTAGGAGGATCGTCTACTTGAGGAAGAGCAATCTTGGTTTTTTTACCAGCAGCAGGATTCTTCCACGAAACAGCCTCTCTGGTTTCAAACTGTACATGCTCGGATTGAGCGCCCGTCCACCACATTTGCCAGACAATGTACAATGCGCAAACAACTGCAAAAGCTATAAGAAGTTCTCCAACAACGCCAGCTATTGTCCAAAGTGCGCTAGCCTTTGTTGTTTTGGCTTCGCTACGTTCGTGCTTGTAGTTAGAACGCTTCATTTTACTCCTTTATTGTTTGGTGGAATGGTGTTGGGGAATATTTCCAATAATATCGGCATCTTTTGGAACCGAAGCAAACCTTAGAGGCTGCAACAGGGCAGACGACTCTAAGAACTTTAAGTTTCCCCTTTTTTCCACTTTCCATCCCAGTCCAAAAGTACTGACATAGTCTTTATATGTTTGAATTGCTGGAGAATTATCCAACGATTCTATCATGTCTTCTATTGAACCAATAGCAGATATTCTATACGGTGGCGAGTACTGATGGCCTTGCAACATAAGCACATTTCCAATACAAACAACAGCTGAATTAAACAAGATTCTTTGACCCTGAATTGTTATAGCCTCCGCTCCGCCTTTCCATAGGGCATTTACAACGGCTTCTATATCTTGTTGGTGAATTACATAGTCATTTATGTTTGCGGAGCTTCCAGACCCGTTTACGGCCGTTTTCCAAAGTGGCGAATCGTTTAGCGTTACAGTAATTCCTGGTCCTTGTATTGCTGGAAGTATTGTGCTTGCGCCAGTATCGTCGGAAGAATCAGACCCGCTTGCGCTGCTTGTTAACGTTTTGTTTAGAAGATTAACTTTAGAATCTAACTCTTTAACCTCTTCTCTCAAAGATTTTGCTCTTTGAGAATTTCTTTCCACCATTTGCCCCGTATCGGAAGTTACAAATGCAGTACGATTTATGTGCAAATTAGTAACGAATAAGTAACCAGTAAAACAAATTGCTAGGGCAACGGCAACGCTTCCTAACAGCGATTTTCTAGCGCCGTGTTTACCTGTTTGTTTTGCCATATTACCCATTCTTCTTCTTGCGTTCGAGTGTAACTATTATTATAGCGTGTAGCCGATTGATTGGAGTGTTACTGTTATGGCTGACGAAGAATTGAATAAATTGAATACCACTTCATCTGCCGATGTGGATGAATCTCAAAACTCTTCTAAAGAAGACTTGTATGGTGTTCCTATGGAACAGGTTGAAGCTGTTTTGAACGCAACTGCCGATAAAGAGTCGTTGTCTCCGCAAATACAGCGCATGATGAAGCGTCAAGAAGAAAATACTCGCAGAGTTGAAGAGTCCATTAAGGGCACTAAAGCTAATGCTGGATGGTTTGTTCCACTATTTTGCACGCTTATGATTGTTGGCTTGTTCTGGGCTGTTATTTATTACTTGAATCCTGCTTTGCCAATTCCAGGAATTGGAGCGTTTAATCTTTTGATTGCAGCATGCTTGGTTATGGCTGGGTTCTTAATGACAATGTGCTGGAGATAGTTTGTATATAGCTTGATAGCTTTATATAGCTTGTAGATAATATTTGATTTTGGCTGCATGTAATAAGCGTGCAGCCATTTTTATATGCGTGCTTTGTGTGTTTATTACTCCGCTTTGCTTGCACAAATAAGAACATGATTATTTTTAGAATCGGTAGTTGCAATAATCCTAGTGTTTCCACCGTCTTTTAACTTAAGCCTTTTCTTTAAGTCGTTTACGCTTAGTGGAAAATTGTATGTTGCAATATTTGCGTAAGTTATTTTAGAAAGAGCTTTACTGATTTCTTTTTTGTTTAAGCTGCAAATATTATTTATTTTCCAAATGTTTCCAGGAAAATCTGATTTATATTCGCAAGATATAAAAACGTGGCTGTTGCTTGCGATTTGAAACACGTTGTATTTAGAGCTTAAAATCTTAAAACATCCCGACTTCATAATTGAAGAATTTGGCTCATAGGCATATTTAGCGCAGTTTTTCCAATCTCTTATTGAATCATTTGAGTTTTGCTCGCTTTTTATGTGTGATTCTTGCGATTCTTGCGTCTCTTGCGCTTCTTCTACTTTATTTAAGTCTGGATTGTATTTTGCGTTAAAAACGGTTACTGAATCGTTGTTTGCGCAATAAACTTCAATATGCGAATGCATGTTTGAGTCTAATACTAAAAGCAGCTCTTTGCACTCGTTATTGTGTGAAACAATGTGTACTTGACTAACGTTTCCACAAAAGTCGCAAACAGCTTTTCTCCAATCAAGCATTGGAGATAGTTTAATAATCACAAATTTTGCTACTTGCAGCATGCGTTGTTTTAGCTCTAAAACATTAGGTGTGCAATCTTTAATCGCGTACGTTCTAGCTCCACTTTTATCTCGTCTTGCTGGGTCAATATAAATAATCGTTGCGTAGTCTACTTTTTCTAGCACTTCTACGCTTGTTGAGTTTACGCATTGAACATTGTTTAAGCGCATAACAGTCATATTGTGCTGGCTTATGGCCGATAGTTCTTCTTGAGTTTCTACGCAAATGGCTTTGCAAAACTCTTGGCTCATAATTGCGCAATCTACTCCAAATCCGCCAGTTAAGTCGATTAGAGTTGTTTTGCACTTATCAATATTGTTGTTTTTTATAAGACGATTTGCGATGCGTGCTTTATATTGCGCGGTTGCTTGCGACGAGCACTGTTCCATAGAAATATGTGATGGGTAAATAACTTGATTGTTTTTATACCACATTGGCAGTTTTGTTTTTGCAATCTGCTTTCCGCTTATTTGATTAACAGCAAAAGCAACATTCACGTTTGGGTTATTAGACGCTTTTAGTGCAGCTTCTTTTGGGTTTGTGTTTTGATTTTGAAGAATAAAATCAATAGTTTGCTGATTTTGATCTTGTAGTTGTTTTGTGTGAATGTTGTTAGATTGCATAATTCTATTTTTGATTAAGGTTTAGAGAAAGTCACAATTTTCCAAAAATGTGGATAACTTTTATACACTTGTTAACATGGCTAAAAATGCAGAGTTATCAACGATTGTGTATAACAATGTGGATAACTTATTTAGATATACCCATGTTATACCCAGGTTATGCACATTTATGTCCACAATTGTGGAGAACTACACGCGTGTAATTTAACGCTATTTATTGCAAACAGAATGCGCTTATTGCCAGAAGAACAATAAGTATTAGTAAAGAGTAAACAGCAAATCGCTCATTAAAAGATGCTTTTTTAAGAAGAGGATTATTAGTGCCAAGTAAAGCAGACAGAACTATTCCAGTAACAATTCCACCAATATGAGCTTGCCAAGCAATATTTTGAACCAAAAGAGGCATTGCAAGCGTTAGGCCAATCCAAATTAAAGTTCCATTAACACTTTCGCCAAGTCGCCATTGCGCAACCAAAAGAGCGCCAATAAGACCCATAATCGCTCCCGAAGCCCCATAAGCTGCAATCACCCAGTCTTGTGTAAGCTTTGAGTAAAGTAGAGTTGCAACGCATCCACCAAGCCCACTAATAGCGTATAAGAAAAAGAACTTCCATTTACCAAAGAATCTCTCAAGCTCTACGCCAAGCGAATACAAGCAAATCATGTTAAAAAGAATGTGCGTAAGTTCTGGCGCGTGAACAAACATAGACGTAAACCAAGTCCAGCTTGCTTTTGTAATCAAAAATGGCGCAAAAGCAGTATTTTCAACAAATAGTTGATATGCGCTTGGCAAAAAAGTGTGAAGAATCATCTCAATAATCCACACAAACACGCAAATGTAGATAATTGAATACGTTGCGGTTTTGCAATTAGTTTTAAAGCGCTTAACAATAGTGTTTATGTCAAAATTGTTCATAAAATAACATTATCTAATTGCATACACAAATTTGCATACATAAGTAGCAACCATAATGGTCATTAAAAATGTTTTGTAAGATTTATGGTGTTTCGTGCATAAAAATATAATAAAAAGATGCAAGTGTTAAAAAAAATCACTATTATAGTGAATACACGAGTAAACTCGATACAAACGTTGACTTGGACGAGCAGGTCAGCTTAACGAAAGGAGCCATCATGGAGAACAGGTCCTCTGGCGGTTGGAAGTTCTTTGCACTGCTCTTTGGAGCACTGCTCGCAGGTATTGCAGCATTGTATGTTTACAAGCAGCATAATCCTGATTACGATCCATGGGAGCAGCCATGGGAGAACAGCTCTTCGCCAATTAACATAGGCGCAGAAAAAGAAGATAAGGAAGAATCTGAAGCAGCTAAGGCAGTTGAGGCTTAGTTAGAATTAAAATTCTTATACTCAAATCTTTAGCTATATAAGGTGTGAAGTATTGCACTCGTAGTGCATAGCTTCACACCTTATTTTTATTTTGATAGTCGTTTTTTAGTCATTTTTATAAATAAAAAAGCTGTGACCAACAAACGCTAGTCACAGCTTTTATTAAAGCAATATTAAAATGCTTTTACATAATTATTCGGCAGTTGGAAGAGCGCCAGTGTGCCAAATGCGATCGAGATAATCTTCGATAGAGCGATCAGAAGAGAAGTAACCAGAGTTGGCTACGTTCAACACAGCCATGCGTGCCCACTTCATAGGATCGCGGTAAGTTTCCTCAATTTGAGCTTGAATATCCATGTAAGAGCTAAAGTCAGCCATTGCCATGAAGTAATCGTGAGTAAGCCAATCGTTGACGAGTGGCTCATACACGCTCTTGTCGCCGTTGGAGAATGTACCGTCAGCAACCATGTCTACAGCTGTCTTCAAGCGAGGATCAGACTCGTAGTACTTACGGGAGCCGCCGTGATCGTAGCCTTCAGCGTAGAGCTTCTCAACCTCGTCAACAGTCATGCCGAAGAGGAAGAAGTTCTCAGCGCCAACGCGTTCACGAATCTCAACGTTTGCACCGTCGAGAGTACCAACAGTCAAAGCACCGTTCAAAGCGAACTTCATGTTACCAGTGCCAGAAGCTTCCTTACCAGCTTGAGAAATCTGCTCATCCAAATCGGTTGCAGGAATCAAGTTCATAGCAAGTTCAATGTTGTAGTTCTCTGGGAAGAACACTGCAAGCTTGCCCTTGCATGCTGGATCGTTGTTTACAACGCGAGCAACATTGTTGATGAGCTGAATAGTAAGCTTTGCCATAGCATAGCCTGGAGCGGACTTAGCGCCGAAGAACACGGTGCGTGGAAGCATCTTGTCTACGTCGATTGTGCCATTCTTGATTCCAGCGTATGTGGAGATAACCTGGAGGATCTTCATGGACTGGCGCTTGTACTCGTGCAAACGCTTAACAATGGTGTTAAACATAGTGTCTGGGTTGATTTCAAAGCCATACTTGTGCTTTGCAAAATCAACGAAGGCAAGCTTGTTTTCCTGCTTGACTTTAGCGAACTTCTTAACGAAGGATGGATCGTCAGCCAATGGCTTCAAACCTTCAAGAAGCTCCAAATCACCCTGCCATGCGTCGGTGCCCAAGCCCTCAGTAATAAGAGCAGACATGCGTGGGTTGCTCAAGCGAACGAAACGACGAGGAGTTACGCCGTTAGTAACGTTCTTGAACTTATCTGGGTAAACGCTGGAGAAGTCCTTTAATGTAACATCCTTCAACAACTCAGAGTGAAGCTCGGCAACGCCATTAACGTAAGAGCCGCCGTAGGTAGCCAAGTAAGCCATGCGAACTACAGCACCTTCGCCATTTTCGTCGGCGTCGGTAGCGATGCGCATGCGCTCAACCTGATCCTCGGAAACGCCCTTGCTGCGAAGCTCGTTGCGGAACTGCTCGCTAATGCCCTGAATAATCTCAAGGTGGCGTGGCAAAAGTTCGCCAATAAGCTTTGCTGGCCATACTTCCAAAGCTTCTGGAAGAAGCGTGTGGCAAGTGTAGTTGAAGGTCTTGGTAGTAATGCCCCAAGCGGTGTTCCAATCGTAGCCGTACTCGTCCATAAGAACGCGCATAAGCTCTGGAATACCAATAACTGGGTGAGTATCGTTCAACTGGAAGTTGATCTTGCTTGGGAATGTTGTAAGATCTGGCTTATCTTGACCAGGATAGAACACGCGAATAGCGTCGTGAATAGAAGCAGCTACGAAGAAGTATTGCTGCTCAAGACGCAAAGCCTTGCCCTGTGGAGTGGAATCTTCTGGATAAAGAATCTTAGAAATGTTTTCTGCTTCAACCTGTGGCTTAACAGCATCCAAGTACTCAGACTTGTTGAAGGTGAGCAAATCAAATTCGTCGTAAGATTTAGAAGTCCACAAGCGAAGAGTGTTTACGCGACCAGAGTTGTAGCCTGGAACCATGTAGTCAACTGGTACTGCGCGAACAGCCCATGCTGGCTTCCAAACGCGCTTGCCGTTTTCTTCAACAACTTCGCCGCCGAAGTTAACGCGCTGATCTCTGCCGTAGTCAACGTGACCCCATGGCTCTTCGTTGCTAAGCCAGTAATCAGGGGTTTCTACCTGCTTGCCCTGCTCGTCGAAGCGCTGCTTAAAAATGCCGTAACGATATTGGATGCCGTAGCCGAATGCTGGAACGCCGATAGAGGCGAGCGAGTCAATAAAGCAGGCTGCGAGACGACCCAAACCGCCGTTACCTAAACCTGGCTCATACTCAGCATCGATAACATCTTTTGGCTCAAAACCAAGCTTTGTAACAGCCTTGTTGAACTGATCGGTAAGGCCAGCGTTAAGCAAAGCATTTTCAAGCTGCTTGCCCATTAAGAACTCTGCGCTTAAATAGCCAACAGCCTTTGTGTTTCCGTTAATCATGTCATGCTGTGTCTGCATCCAAGAGTCCATCAAATGACGACGGACAGCGGTAGCAGCGGCAACATACACATCAGCCGTAGTGGCCTGTTCTGGGGTGACACCCTGGGTGTACTTCAGATTTTCTTGAAGTTCTTTGGCAAATGCCGCCGCAGTAGTCTTGGCTTTAGGCGCGACGTGTTTAGTCATATTTGACTCCTTGTGCCGTGAATAATATATTTACCTAAAATGTGCGAATAGCAACCCTTGATTATGCTGGTTGTAGCCGCGCCAAATTGCACTTAACAAGACGGTACGCGGCAATGCACACGTTTTCATTGTTGATGATATCACAACCCCAAACCCTTATTAATAATTATTCACAATATGACTTTTATAAAACAACATTAAAATCGCAAATAATACTTAGACAATTCGTGAGATAATTCAAATATGGCTGTTATACGAGAAGCGGATATAAGTGGCGCTAAAAAATCGTTTGAAACGTGGGTAAATAGTGCAAAATCTTATATAAATTCTATGAAAATAGATTCTACGAACAATAAAAAAGATTTGTGCTGCATAAACACAAGCGAAATAGGCGTTAGCGTAAACGATGAAGCAATGGCTGTTAGATACTCGCTTTATGTGCTAGAGCATATAGCTCCAGGATGCGCTGTAGAGGTAAGAGTGGCGCCTTGGGGAGCTGTAAAAATCTTAGAAGGACCACATTCAGATCCGCATAATTTAACACCGCCAGATGTTATAGAACTTGACCCAGATGTTTGGTTGCGACTTTCTTGCGCAATAACAAAATGGGATTACGAGCAGCAAATTGGGAATATAAGCGCAGTTGGAGAGCGAGACGATTTAAGCAATTTGCTGCCCGAACTTACAAAAGCTCTTTTTAATAATTAATGCTAACTAAGGGTATTTGCCTACATGCTTATCTACATATAGAATTAAGCGTTCTTGTGCAAATTCTTGTGCAAAAATTACTTGTTCTTATGCATAAAACTAGGCATAGGCATAGGAATGTGATGATGAACAACGCCAGAATTGCTAGACGACTTGTCTTTAGTAGCGGCCTGAGCGGCAGACTGAGCAGCCCACTCGGCGTAGTCGTCTAAATCGTCATCTCCACTCGAAACGGAATCATGCAAGCTACCAACACTATCATTACCAGCATTAGTGTTGGTGTCTTTAGAATCATCTTCTACAGATAAGCTTTCGGAATCATCTTGATTATCTAGATAATCCTCATTCTTGTAGCTATCAGATTCAAACGGATCGAAGGATCCTTGACCAGGCTCGTGAGTATTAAGCTCTTTAGCAAGCTCGTCGTAATCCGTATCGGTCGTCAGGTATTTGAGCTTACGGGCAATTTTCTGTTGCTTTGCCTTCTGTCGTCCGCGGCCCATCTGACCCCCTCTAATTTACCGAAACAATCAATTCATCACACAAGAGCGTACCACTTTGCCGCAACAGAGTATATTGTCTGAGTGAACTTTTACCATAAAAGCCATATTTTAGGCGTAAAAATCGCAAGAAAAATTGCGTGTGTAAGGAGTTAGAAATGGCAGAAGAAGCACAGGTTACAGCTGCTGGAAACGAGATAAGCGCAAGCTTTGTGGCAGCTCAAAAACGTTCAGACGCAACGCTTGAGAAGCTAAAAGCAAATCCTAGCTCCTTTACAATGCTTACGGGAGATAGGCCAACAGGAAGACTTCACTTAGGTCATTACTTTGGTTCGATTCGCGAGCGTGTCGCAATGCAAAATCTTGGCGTAAACACAAACGTGATTATTGCAGACTATCAGGTGATTACGGATAGAGACACTGTTGAGCACGTAGAAGATAACGTGCTAAACCTTGTTCTTGACTACATGGCTGCTGGAATTGACCCTAAGAAAACCATGATTTTTACGCACTCCGCTGTGCCTGCAGAAAACCAGCTTATGCTGCCATTCTTGTCTTTAGTTACAGAAGCCGAATTGCATAGAAATCCTACTGTTAAAGCCGAAATGGAAGCTTCTGGTCATGCCTTAACAGGACTTTTGCTTACATACCCAGTGCATCAAGCTTGCGATATTCTGTTTTGCAAAGCAAATGTTGTGCCAATTGGCAAAGATAATTTGCCGCATATTGAGATTACGCGCACGATTGCTCGCAGATTTAATGAGAGATACGCAAAGAAGAATCCTGTTTTTCCAGAGCCAGCTGCAATTCTTTCGGATACGCCAGAAATCCCAGGATTAGACGGCCGCAAGATGAGCAAGTCTTACGGAAACTCGATTATGCTTGGCGCAAGTGCAGAAGAAACAGCAAAGCTGATTAAGAAGAGTCCAACTGATTCTGAGCGCACAATTACTTTTGACCCAGTGGCTCGTCCGCAAGTTTCTGCGCTTTTGACTACTGCTGGTTTGGTTACAGGCAGAGATCCAAAAGATATTGCGCAAGAAATCGGCAACGCGGGCGCAGGAGCACTAAAAGCGTACGTTATTGAATCTGTAAACAACTTCCTTGCTCCACACCGCCAGCGTAGAGCGGAATTGGCCAAAGATATGGATTCAATTCGAGATATTTTGCATGATGGAAATGCGCGAGCTGCTGCGATTGCACAAGAAACACTTGATCAAGTACGCGAAGCAATGAATATGAAGTATTGATTAATTCTTGCTTGATAAAGCTTTCTTGATTGCATATTTTGATTGCATGCAAATAGAACGCGCATAAATAAAACGCCCAGTAGTAGCTGGGCGTTTTATGTTTATTAGCTTATGACTAAATGTCGTATCGCCAGCTTTTATCTGTTATAACGCGCGCAACTGCAAGCCCTAATGGCAAGCAAATAATCACCATAAACGCGCGGAAAGTCCAGTCTAAAGCAGGAAGAGTATTAAACTGACCGAGATAGAACATTGCGCGATACATATAAAGTCCAGGAACCATAATCACAATAGATGGAACCGTAAGACCAATGCGCGGATATCCCAAGTATTGCGGCGCCCAGCCTCTATGCACAATTGCACGCCAAGCGGAAGCCAAAAGACCAGCAAGCAAAGCGCCAGTAAACGCTGCGATCTCTGCAGCTACGCCAAAATCAGCCATTGTTAAGCGCAAAGTATCGGTAATTGCTCCGATTATTCCAGCAACAAAACACATTCGTTGAGGAGAATTAAACAGAACGGAGAATCCCCACACGCCTGCAAACGCTGTAATCATTCTAAGAACAGCATTAAGCCAAGGATTTAAGCCAAGCGGAGTAAAGCCTTGAGGGTCTAGCTGAACAAGGCTTGCAACCATCCAGCCAGCAAGAGTGCCCATTAGAATAATCGCCATTGTGTAGCAAAGCCGCTGAATGCCAGAAGGAAAATCAATCTTAGCAATATCTAAGCCACCTGTAATAAGAGGAAAACCTGGAATTACAAACAAAACAGAGCCAATATAAGCCGTATTGTGATGCAAAGCAGAAGGGTCAAAGCAACCAATAATGCGCAAAGAAGCAATGCAACTTAAAGCGCCAACAGCAACAGCAATAAACGTTACAACGAATTGGTTTAGATGATGCATAAACATGCGTCTTCTAACGTAGTGGCCTATTCCTGCGCCAATAAAAGCACCAAGCATGTCGTAAGCGCCACCGCCAAGCAAAAATGCGAAGGATGCGCATGCTACTGCAGAGGCAAGGCCCGCAAACCAAGGTTTATAAAGAGGTTTGCGGTTTTTTATTAAGTCTAAGCGGTCGTGAACTTGACGAACTGTAAGCGGCGCGGAAAAATCGCCAGCAGGATTTGCGTTAGAGGAAGTAGAAGAATTGTTTTTAAGATCTGAATTCAAATTATTTTGGCTATTTTGAGCATTTTTAACATTCTTGACATTTTTAACGTGAGAAAAATGCTCAACATACGTTTTTTCTGGCTGGAGCGCAAAAATTCCGCGAGGTTTTTCTTTACGAATCGCCTCTTGAATTGCCATTTTTTCTTCGACTTTTGCAGCATTCTCCTCTGACTGCTTAGCTGTTTGAACAATCGCGTTCTCGTTACTGCTAGCTTGAAGAGTATCCACTAATTCCTTGGAAACAGTGGCTTTTGAATGGTATAAGGAATCGTTTCCAAGTTTAACGTTAAACCAGTCTGCAAAATGTTCGAGCAACCAAATTCGCTCAGTGTTTACGCCAGTAGTAGGCAAATCAACAACTTCTGTAATTCGCTCGTGCTTATCTGTGCAAGTAGCTTCAATATCTGTTAGATTAACGTCTGCACGAACGTTCACGCCCATAGGTTCGCCAACCCTATGCATAAGCTCGCGAACGCGGTAGCTTCCAGTTCCAGCGCCTAAACCTAAAGCACCAACACGAATAATAATGCTGGATTTTGCTGCAATTCCAGCTTGCGTAACTGGTTTATCCCAATCGCGCTCAACATCTTCCATATCTAGCGGAATCGCGTGCGTTTGAAAACGGCCAGAAGGCTTTCCAACAATATGGCCAGTCGAAAGTATTTTTGGCTTATTACTATCGCTGTTACTGCCGTTATTATTGCTGCTATTGCTATCGCTGCTATCCGCGTTATTCTCTTCTATGCTCACAATTTTTTAGTATACGCATTGCATTGCCTATAAAAATTTATATAAAAAATTTATACAAAAAATCAGTCCTAAGGTCGGTTCACAATTATTTTGGAATCTCGCTGGAAACAAAGGCTGTGGGCTTGCAACTTTTGACCTAAATAACCGCGGAGGAGCCGTGGAAGTCGAATGACCAAGCAACCTTATGACTAGCACAAGGAGGTCTGATGACAACTCAAAATCAACAGGTAACTCCAGCAGACGCAACGATTGTAACGTCTGGTTTAGGGCGAAAAGGTCCCGAGGAGCGCGAACTGCCAGCATCGCTTAAGCAAGACATGGATTTGTGCTTGCATATTCTGCGCGATGTTTTAGGCGAATTTGATGAAAAATTATTAACCGTATTTGACGAAGTGCGCTTAAATGCTGTAGACGCAAGTGCAGCACACTTTAATCAAATGCTTGATGCTCAAGAAACAGAAGACGACGGATTAAGCAAGGCTGTAGAAAAAATCAATGGCATGGATTTGCCAGATATGCAATTGCTTGCGCGCGCGTTTGCTACATACTTCCATCTTGCAAATCTTTGCGAAGAAAACTACAGGGTTTCTGTGCTTCATCAGCGCGAATGCGATGTTGAGGATTCTAATCCAGTGGATCCAGTGAACGAGCTAACTTGCGCATATCACAAGTTGCTTACAGAAATGAGCCCTGCGCAAGCTAAGGAATTACTTGCAAAGCTTGAGTTCCACCCAGTTTTTACTGCGCACCCAACAGAAGCTAGGCGCAAGGCTGTAGCTGGTAAAATCCGCAGAATATCGCAGCTTTTAAGTAAGCACAATACTTTAGGTGGATCGGATAAGCGCGAGAATTATCGTAAGCTATACAACGAGATTGACGCATTGCTGCGTACATCTCCAATCGCACTTAAAAAGCCAACTCCTGTTGAAGAAGCAGACACGATTCTAGATATTTTTGACGCCACTTTGTTCAACACAATTCCTCTGGTTTATCGCAGATTTGACGATTGGCTGCTAGGTAAGAAGGCTGGCTTAGTGCCGCCGCGTTGCCCAGCGTTCTTCCACCCAGGAAGCTGGATTGGCTCCGATAGAGACGGAAATCCAAATGTTACGGCAAAAGTTAGCAGGCAAGTTGCTAGAAAGTTTAGCGACCACGTTCTTGCTGCTCTAGAAGCGCGTACGCGTGAAGTTGGAAAATGCTTAACAATGGAAACGCGCACAACTCCTCCAAGTGTTGAGCTTTTGGAGCTTTGGAATCGCCAGCGAGAAATGAGCGAGCAGCTAACGGAAAGCGCATCCGACGTTTCCAATAGCGAGCCGCATAGAGCCGTTATGCTTGTTATGGCAGATCGTTTGCACAGAACAATTAGCCGAGATACAGACATAATGTATCATTCTTGCGAAGATTTTATTGAAGACTTGCACATTGTACAAAGGTCTCTTGCGGCTGCTGGCGATTCGCGCGCGGCTTATGGTCCATTGCAAGATCTTATTTGGCAAGCGCAAACATTTGGATTCCACATGGTGGAAATGGAGTTCCGTCAGCATTCGCTCGTGCATTCTCGCGCTTTGGAAGATATTCGCGAACACGGTTTGCATGGTGAGCGTGGATCTCTTCAGCCAATGACTCGCGAAGTTCTAGACACTTTCCGCGCGCTTGGTGCTATTCAAAAGCGAAATGGTATGCGCGCTGCTCGCCGCTACATTATATCGTTTGCAAAGTCTGCTCAGCATGTTCGCGATGTGTTTGAGCTTAATCGCCTTGCGTTTGCTCACCCACAAGATGCGCCAACAATCGATGTAATCCCGCTTTTTGAGCAGCTTGAAGACTTGCAAAATTCGGTTAATGTTCTGGAAGAAATCATTAAGATTCCAGAAGTTCAAGCTCGCTTAAAGGCCACTGGCCGAAAGATGGAAGTTATGCTCGGCTACTCCGACTCTTCCAAAGACGCTGGCCCTACTTCTGCAACGCTTGCTTTGCATTCTGCTCAAGAGCGCATTGCTCAGTGGGCTAAAAAGCACGATATTGACCTAACGTTGTTCCACGGCCGCGGTGGTGCTGTTGGACGAGGCGGAGGCCCTGCAAACCGTGCTGTTTTGGCTCAGCCAGTTGGGTCGGTAAACTGCCGATTTAAGCTTACTGAGCAAGGCGAGGTTATTTTTGCTCGCTATGGTAACCCAATTTTGGCGATTCGCCACTTGGAATCTGTTGCTGCAGCAACTTTGCTTCAGTCGGCTCCAAGCGTTGAGAAAACAAACACAGAGATGACGCATAAGTATGCGGATATGGCTCAAAAGCTTGATGTTGCAGCGCATAATCGTTTTATTGATTTGCTTCAAACAGATGACTTTACGCCGTGGTTCTCAACCGTTACTCCGCTTAGCGAGATTAGTTTGCTTCCAATCGGCTCTCGCCCTGCAAAGCGAGGCCTTGGCGCAAAGTCTTTGGATGATTTGCGCACAATCCCGTGGGTTTTCTCTTGGGCACAAGCTCGAATCAACTTGGCAGCGTGGTACGGCTTGGGTACAGCTTGCGAAAAGTTTGGCGACTTGCAAACTTTGCGCAAAGCGTACGAAGAGTGGCCACTTTTCAGCACTTTTATTGACAACATTGAGATGTCTTTGGCTAAAACGGATGAGCGCATTGCTTGCATGTATCTAAGCCTTGGAGATCGCGAAGATTTGAGCGATAAGGTGCTTTCGGAAATGCAACTTACGCGCAAGTGGGTTTTGCAAATTGTTGGAGATAAGTGGCCGTTGCAACATCGCCATGTGCTTGGCCAGGCAATCCGCGTGCGCTCGCCTTACGTGGACGCGCTTTCTGTAATTCAGTCACTTGCATTGCATAAGTTGCGCAACAAGGTAGATAAAGAAGAGCTTAGCGAAAGCCAGCAAGCAGAGTTTATTTACTTGATTCTTTGCACAGTTTCTGGTGTTGCTGCAGGCTTGCAAAACACTGGATGATTTTAATAAATTACTGAATCAAGAAGGCTCTCGTATTTGCGAATTGCAATACGGGAGCCTTTTTGATAATAGGCTTATATTCTTAAACAAAATTCTTATTTACTACGAAAGATACAATATATTTTAAGTCAAAAATTTTACACTTTAAGCAACTGAAAATATTGCCAATGCCAGTGTAGGAGGTAATAATGCAAGAAGAAGTCAGCGAAGATTTTGCTAATGAAGATTCAGTTTTAGCTACATCGGTATTAAACGCAATGCTTGCAGGGAATCGCAAATTTGCAGACGGCAATTCAGATCATGCAGGCGTAAATTCAGAATCGCGCATGAAACTTATTGACGGTCAGCATCCTGGAGCTGTTGTGCTTTCGTGCGCAGATTCGCGAGTTGCTCCAGAATTTATATTCGACGCTGGTTTGGGCGATATTTTTTCTGTTCGCACAGCTGGAGAAGTGTTGGATGATGCCGTAATAGCTTCGCTAGAATACGCTGTAAGTGATTTGGGGGTAAAAGTGTTGGTTGTGCTTGGGCATGAGCATTGCGGCGCTGTACAGGCTGTTTTGCCGAACGTGCAAAAGCTGGTTTCTGAATACGGCGAAGATAAAACAAGCGAAACAATTGAGTCGAGCGAGTCAATATTACTGCGTTCTTTAGGGCCTGCTGCGCTCGCAGGTGTTGAGGAAAATTTAGATACAGATGATATTGAACGTATTCACGTGTCTAATATTTTGGCTGAAATTTGCGAAAAATCACAAATAATTCGCGAAGCTGTTTTCAAAGACGCTTTGATGCTTGTTGGAGCAAGGTATCGAATGAGTGACGGCTTGGTGGAAGTGTTGTCATGCTAAAAACAGAAACCGAAGCAAAAACAACGAGCCAAGTAGAAAAAGCAAGTAAAGCAAAACAAGCAAATTCTGCAAACTATCTTTTTTTGATTGCAGGAGTGCCTTTTGTAGCTCTTATTATTGCAATGCTTCCAGCTTTGCAAGCGCGCAACCCGTGGTTGCCTGTAAACACTGTTATTAGGGGTGTTTCTGGCTTGCTTTTGCAAGCTGTTCCTTTTACGCTAATTGGTGTTCTTGTTTCCGCTGCTGTAGAAACATGGGTTACGGAAGATTTTATTGAAAAACACGCTCCAAAGTCTATTGCAAACGGCTTTTTGGCTGCGATTTTTGCAGGTGTGTGCGTTCCTGTTTGCGATTGTGTTGTTGTTCCAACTTTTTCTCGTCTTGTTGCGCGAAAGCTGCCATTGCCTTGTGCTGTAACGTTTTTGTGCGCTGTTCCAGTGGTAAATCCTGTTTCTATTTGGGCTACTTGGTACGCGTTTGCGGACGTTCCAGCAGTTGCTGTAACTCGAGTGGCTTTGGGTGTTGGTGTGGCTCTTTTAGTGGGTGTTAGCTTTGTGATTTTTCCTGTAAAGTCGCAAGTTTTAAGGCGAAATGTATTGGAAAAAGTTCGCGCTGATTGTTCGGATTGTGCGGATTGTGCGTATTGCGGCGGCTGCAATAAGTCGCAAAGTGGCCATTCTTCGTATAAAAATTCTTCCAGCTTTAAGTCTGGTATTAAAAATAGTTTGAAAACTTACGCACATCACATTTATTCAGATTTTATGCGACTAATGCCAATAATTTTGTTTGGAACGATAGTTGCTTCGATTATTCGCGTTTGGCTTGGTGCAGATCCTGCATCAAAGGTTAATACAACAATTGTTTTTGTGGCAATTCCAGCAATGATGTTAATAGCGTATGCAAGCTCACTTTGCTCCAGTTCCGACGCTGTAATCGCGCGCTCTTTGGCCTCCTCGCTTCCAATGAGTTCAGTAATTGTTTTTCTGCTTTTTGGGCCAATGCTAGACATAAAAAATACGCTTATGCTTGTTGAAGATTGCAAAACTAGCTTTGTTTTGCGCTTAATTGCAACGATTGTTGTGTTCTGTTTGTTTGCTGCGCTTATTGTTCATTTTGCGTGGGGAGTAATGCTGTGAGTGATATAAATTCCGCAAATTCCGCAAATTCTGCAAAATTGTCTAAAAAAATAACATTTGCAAGCATTATTCAAGCATTGTGTTTATTTTGTTTTTCTGCAACTTTAATGCACAGTGCTCTAAGTGGATCTTATGCAATTTTGACTACTCCGCGCGCGTTTGCTTATCTTATTTTTGCTGCGATTTTGCTTTTGGTTTTGGGAATTTGCTCACTTTTTGGACTTTTCCCTGCACATGCTAAAGATTGCAAAAAAATAATGGTTTCAATTGTAGTGCCAATGCTTATTATTTTGATTCCACTTCAAATGTCTCAATCGTCGCTTGCGAGCGGTTTTGCAAAGTCTGCAGGTTTTGACGAGTATGCTTCTGGTCGCGCAATAGCAATCGCGTCTAATCGTAAAAATAATAAAAAAAATTTAAGCGGATTAGATGTAGTTAATAAAAAAATTGTTGTTGCAGACGATGATTTTGGCAATTGGTACAACGAAATTGACCATAATTTTGATAAATACAAAGATTATACGATTGTTGTAAAAGGGTTTATAAGCAAAGAATCTACGCTTTCTAAAGATCAAGTTCGCATATCTAGACAGTTTATGTCTTGTTGCATTTTAGATATGAGCCCGTTTGGTTTTGTTGCACAAATGCCCAAAAATATGCGATTTGAGCATCATCAATGGGTTGTTGTTAAAGCCAAAATAGCCCTTGGGAAAGTTGGGCTAAAAGGTTATTCGCAAGATGGAATTGTTCTTAAAGTTGAATCCGCTAGCGATTTGAATAAAGCGCCTTCGGGGTATTTCTATAGAACTTGATTGCGCGTATTTGTTTATTGTCCGCATATTATCCGCATATTATCAACATTATTAACATTGCTTTTATACGCACTTTTTATATGAGCTAAATTCAACTAAGATAGCAAGTATGTCGTTGGGTTTTAACATTGCACTCATTGTTGTGTTCCTTTTGTTTGGTTCCATATTTGCAGCAACCGAACTTGCGCTTGTTAACTTGCGATCGTCGCAGCTGGATCGCATGGAAGCTCAGGATGCGCGAGGAGCGCGCGTAGCAAAAATCGCCCGCGATCCAAACACTTTTCTTTCCACTCTTCAAATCGGAGTTACGCTTTCTGGTTTTCTTTCGGCATCTTTTGGCGAATCTGCAATAGCACCTCATGTTGTGCCATTAGTGGAGTCTTGGGGTGTTTCAAAACATGTAGCAGGCCCGCTTACGACTATTGTTTTAACGCTTATAATATCGTATTTTTCAATCGTAATTTCTGAGCTTGTTCCAAAAAGAATCGCAATGCAGCGATCGGAGCAAATCGCAAGGACTGTTGTTCCTGCAGTAGACGTGTTCTCTAAAATATGCAAGCCCCTAATATGGTTGATTGCTAAGAATACCAACGGTTTTGTGCGCCTTCTTGGGTTCGATCCAAACGAAAAAGAAAGTGAAGTTTCCGACGAAGAGTTGCGCGTTTTAGTTAATTCCAATAAAAAACTTAGTCAAGATGAGCGCACGATTTTAGACGATGTTTTTGACGCTTCCGAGACGATTGTTGCAGAAGTCATGCGTCCTCGTGCAGACGTTGAGTTTTTGGATGGCTCACTAAGTCTAGAAGATGCTGCTGCAAAGATTCGCGAGCTTCCGTACTCTAGGTACCCAGTAACAGGCAAGGATTTTGATGATGTTATTGGATTTGTTCACGTTCGAGATTTGCTGGATGTTAAAGATCCAAACGCAAAAACAGTAGCAGACGTAACTAGAGAGGGAATAAGTCTTCCTGGAACGTCTAAGTTGCTCCCAAGTCTTGAGCTTCTTAGAAAGCGAGGGGTTCATCTTGCGGTTGTTATTGACGAGTATGGTGGAACGGATGGCATTGTAACTCTTGAAGACATGACCGAGGAGCTTGTTGGAGATATTCGAGACGAGTACGACTTGCCAGATGAGTCGGATTTAAGCCGCGATAGCAAGTCTACAGCGTTTGTAAACGGAGTAGCTACTGTTGATGGCGGAATGACGATTGAAGACTTTGCAGACGTTACTGGAATCGAATTGGAAGATGGCCCTTACGAAACGGTTGCAGGGTATTTTCTGGCTCGCACAGGCTCGATGGGTAAGGTTGGCGCTGTTTTGCATGATGCGGATGGCTACGATATGACTGTTGCAGAAGTGGATGGTCGTAGAATTGCTACGATTGAAGTTAGAAAAACAGAGCAAAATAAAGATTTGAACAAAATCAATAACAAAAATTAATAAAAAACAAAAAATGGAGGATACTATGGCTTTAATGCATATTGTGCCAGGTTTAGACGAAGTTTCTAGCGAAAAAGCTATTGCGGTTTTGCAAAATCGCTTAAGCCACGAGCAGGAAGCTGCTTTAGTCTTAAAGCATGCGCATTGGAATGTTACAGGCCCAGACTTTATTGCAGTTCACGAAATGCTTGACCCTCAAGTTAGTGAAGTTTTGGCTCAAGCAGATGAGACAGCTGAGCGAATTGCAACGCTTGGAGGCTCGCCATCGGGTCGCGCGGACGATATTGTTGCATCGCGCACATGGAAGCGTTTTTCTCTTAGTGGCAGAAAATCCACTAAAGAATATTTGCAAGCATTAATTGAGTATTACAACGATATGATTGCGGACGATAGAAATGCCATTGCACAGCTTGATAATCTTGATATTGTTAGCTCAAATATTATTCAAGACCATGTTCAGCAGCTTGAAAAGTTCCAGTGGTTTATGCGCAGTCATTTAGAGTAATTTTGTAGAATAATTTTGCGACACGCTTAGATTTGCTATTTGACATTTTTGTTTCATGTGCTAATCTAACTACTTGTATGTTTTCAACATACAAGTTGGGCCCGTAGCTCAGGTGGTTAGAGCGCATCCCTGATAAGGATGAGGTCGGAGGTTCAAGTCCTCCCGGGCCCACGAAATTGAACATCTTGTTCTTTTTCTCCAATGGGGCTATGGCGCAGCTGGTAGCGCATCTGCTTTGCAAGCAGAGGGTCAGGAGTTCGAGTCTCCTTAGCTCCACAAATAGGGTTTCTAGCATTTGCTAGAAGCCCTTTTTTCATGCATGGGGTCCGTATTGTGTTTTGGGGTGTTTGTTGTGCTTGCGCGCGTCTTGCTATATGAGAATGCTTCTCATCTAGGCCTTTTGGTAAACTAAATTTGTTAAGTCAATATAACCTCTTACGCCGTGTATTGGGCTTACTGTTATAAATCTTATAAATAGCTGCTCAATGGGTTAACAAGGCGTGAAATCGTGTGTTAGCAGCGTTTAACGCGGTTAACCTGATCAGCGTAAGGAAAGTGTATGCGTAAACTTTTAGCGTATTGCCGTCGTGCTCCTCAATTAGTAATCGTTTTAGTTTTGTTCCCGTTTATTGCGGCGTTTTATTCTAGCAATCTAAGTTTTATACTCGATTTTTGCAAAGCTATAAGCAAGACGTTAAATCAACTATTTTCACTAATAAACGTTGATTTTAATGCGCAAATAAGCCTTACAATCGGGCAAAGTATAATAACATGTTTAGTTTTATACACATGTGCTAAGTCGCTTTTAAGTATGATTGATGATTTGGCGCATGGCACGCTTGGAATTGACTTGCTTGCGTTTGTTGCATTGCTCGCAACGCTTTGTATAGGCGAATTTTGGGCAAGTTATTTGATTGTTGTAATGGTGTTTACAGGCGGTGCAATCGAAGACTTTGCGCAAGATGCAGCGCAAAAAAATCTGTCGCTTTTAGTAAATGCGTCTCCTCAAACCGCGCATTTAATGACACTTCCTGGAATAGTGTGCGGTGAATCTTGTGAGCAATGTGCTCTGCTTGATCATAATCATTTTAGAAAAGTAAGCGATGAATCTTCGCTAGAGGCATTGCAAGAACCTAAAGATTTTACTAGTTGTGAATCGTGTAAAAAATGTAACAATAACTCTAAAGAATGCCCAATATTGCAAGATGTAAAGTCTTCTAGCCAATTGCAAAGATACAAAACAGTTCCAGTTGAAGATCTAAAAATTGGCAATGTAATAGTTGTGCTTCCAGGAGAAACGGTTCCTGTAGATGGTCAGCTTTTAAGCGGTTCTGCGGTTTTAGACACAAGCGCAATAAATGGCGAGTCGCTTCCGCGTGAAGTGTTTGCTGGCGCGCAAGTGTTGTCTGGGTGCGTAAATGGCGGTGTTGTGTTAATTATGCGCGTAACTAAGTTATCGCAAAATTCGCAATATCAAAAAATCATGAAGTTGGTGGAATCTGCAAGAAGTTCCAAGGCTGCTGTGGTTCGATTTGCGGATATGCTTTCCGTGCCTTTTACGGTGATTTCTTTTGTGATTGCATTTAGCGCTTGGGCTGCATCTGGTCAGGCTTTAAGATTTGCGCAAGTGTTGGTGCTAGCTACGCCTTGCCCGCTATTAATCGCTGTGCCAGTGGCATTTATGGCAGGAACGGGAAGGCTTGCAAAGCTTGGGATTGTTGTAAAAAGTCAGGATGTTTTAGAGCAATTAAGTTGTGTAAGTGATGTTTTCTTCGACAAAACAGGAACGCTTACTGTTAAGCAGCCTCAAGTTGTTAGAGTGGATTTAGCGAATCATAAAGATGGCGAAGATAGCGCAGATAGCGCAGATGGCAAAGATGGCGTAAATCAAGAAAATAGTGGGTTGCAAAATAGAATCCTAATGTTTGCAGGTGTTTTGGAAACCTACTCGCAGCACATTCTTGCAGGAGGAATTGCAAAAGCTGGAGCAGATCTTTGGCAAAACGCGCATCCATCTGCTATTCCGCAACTTCCAAGCGTTCGCGAATATCCAGTTATAAGCGGTGTTAAAGAAACTGCTGGGCAAGGTATATGCGCAAGTGTGGATGGTATAAACGTTAGAGTTGGGCGAAAAAGCTACGTTTTGAATGCGTGCCCTGGCAAGCTCGCGGAAAAGTCGCAAGCAGCCGAAGATAAAGCCAAACATGCAAATGTAGAAAATATAGAAAATATAGAAAACGCAAAAAATATATCAAAAATAGAAAGCAACTTTGAAAAACTTGCTGCCGACGAAATGGCAACATACGTTTCTTTTGATGGCAAACTTGTTGGTCGAATCGTTCTAAAAGACGTGCCTAGAGAAAATGCAAAATCAACGATTCAAAAACTAAAGGAGCTTGGCATTCGTTCAATAAGCATGCTTACAGGAGACGGCTTGCAAGCTGCTCAAACAATAGCAAAAAGCGTTGGGATTGAGCGAGTAAAGGCTAATTTGCTACCGCAAGACAAACTTGAGTGCATAAAACAGCACTATAGTGATTACAAAAGCGAAGAAGATTGCGGCAGTTTTGGCATCTTTAGCAGCTTTATGCATAAGAAAAAAGATAAGCGCGTAACAATGATGGTTGGAGATGGCGTAAATGATGCTCCAGTTTTGGCTGCAGCAAACATTGGTGTGGCTTTAACAGATGGCACGGATACAGCAGCTTCGGAGTGCGCGCAAGTTGTGATTATGAACAACAACATTTATGCTGTAGCAAACGCTGTAAGCGTTGCAAAACACACGAAGAGAGTTATGATTCAAGCTGTTATGTTGGGAATTGGTTTGGCTGTTATAAGCATGATTGCGGCTGCTTTTGGGCTGATTCCTGCCGTTCTTGGAGCTATGATGCAAGAGATGATTGATGTTGTGTCAATTTTGTGGGCGCTAACAGCGTTGAAAGGCAAACGTGCGTAAGTGACAATATTCACTTTGCTCTTTTCTTGAATGAATCAAGGCGCTAGTCTAAGTAGTGGAGCATTTAAGGAAGCGATTATGTAAATCTTCAAAAAGATTAGGCTTAAGAATGCTCGAAACACGCAAAATGTAATGTTTTAACATAACAAAAGTTGAATAACAAAATTTGAATAACAACATGGGAAAATTTATGGAAACGAATTATAATGCGGATTCGCACGAATTGCGAATCGCAGTTATTGGCGCGGGGCCTGCTGGAATTTACTCGTCAGATATTTTTCTTCGTCAGCTTAAAAAACTAGGCGACGGCATGGGCTTGGGTACGGCCGCTAGAATCGATTTATTTGAAAAGTTGCCAGTGCCATTTGGCCTGGTTCGATATGGCGTTGCTCCAGACCATCCGAGTATAAAATTTATTGCAGATGCATTAGCTAAAACGCTTGATAATCCAAATATTCACTTGTATGCGAATGTTGAATTTGGCAAAGATATTACACTAGAAGATTTATTGCCGCGCTACGACGCAATTCTTTTTGCTACGGGCGCTGTAGAAGATAAGCCGCTTAATATTCCAGGAGCATCGTTGAACGGCGTGTATGGCGCTGCAAAGTTTGTGGAATGGTACGACGGATATCCTACCAGCGAGCGTACGTGGCCGCTTGATGCAAGCGAAGTGGCTGTTATTGGCGGCGGAAACGTTGCTATGGATGTTGCGCGCGAGCTTTTGCGAGATGCTGATTATCTTAGAGAGCACACGGATATTTCCGACGACGTTTACAATGGTTTACTTAAAAACCAGGCTAAAACACTTCACTTGTTTATTCGACGAGGCGTTGCTCAAGCTAAATTCTCCGTGCAAGAATTGCGTGAGATGGAAAAGCTTTCTGGTGTGCAAATAGTTGTAAACGAAAGCGATTTTGACCTGGACGACGAAACAATTGATGTTGCTGGAAAAGACAAATTGACTCGCCAAATGGTAGAAGAGCTTTTTGCTATACGCGATTTGAGTGAAGATATGGAAGATGGTGGAAACGTTGACTTTGAGGGCAATACTGCAAATAGGCGCTACATTATTCACTTTAACGCAAATCCAGTTGAGATTTTAGGCAAAGATGGGCGAGTGTGTGCGATTCGAGTAGAGCGCACGGCTACAAGCGCGGATGGCAAAATGACTTGCACTGGTGAGTTTGAAGAATATCCAGTTCAGGCAGTTTACCATGCGATTGGATATAAGCCTGCGCAAGTTAGTGGAGTTGCTTACGATTCTTCTCGCGCACTTCTTGCAAACAGAGATGGCAGGATTTTAACTTCTGCGCAAAATGGGGTTGTTTGCCCACGCTTGTATGCAACTGGTTGGGCTAAGCGAGGGCCAGTCGGGTTGATTGGTTCTACAAAGTCGGATGCTTTGCAAGTCGTTGAAAATATGCTGGAAGACTTGGCAAAAAGCTCGACCGAAGAATGTGAAACCGCGCTTCCTGCGCTTCCTGAGATTCCTGCGCTTCCTGGCAGATTGGCAACAGATAGAGACCCTAAGTCTATTGAAAATCTTCTTGAATCTAGAGGAGTCAAAGTGGTTGATTTTGAAGGGTGGAAGAGGATTGATGCTTTCGAGGTGGAATCTGGATTAGCGGAAAATCGCGCTCGCAAAAAAGTCGTATCTAAACAAATGCTTATGGATATAGCGGAAATTAAACAATAGTTTATATTGAGCGTACGCATTGATTAGTAAATATTGATTAGTAAACATTGATTAGTGGCCATTAAACTGTAGCCAAATTGCGCAGAAAGTGGCCACTTTTCAACATTTATTCACCTGTTTTAAGTGTGTTAAATCATAAACATTAAATACACAGTTTTCATTCAGCAAAATTACAGTTGCGATTATTAAAATCAAAATCATGTTTGGCAACATGGGTATGCGCTATTGCAACAATTTGAAAACAGTAGTGTTGTTTTCTCTAATATGGCTATTTGCTGCTTTGCTGTGGATTGTTGCTGGATTGCGTTTGTCGATGCTGGTTTGGTTTGCAATTATTGCAATAATTTTAAGCTTATGTGCTTATTGGCTTTCTGGAAAAGTTTCCACGCGCATTATGCGTGCTAGCGAAATTAGCGAGAATGAAGAACCTGTTTTATACGGCATTGTTCGCGAGATTTCTGCGCAAATCGAAAAGCCTATGCCGCGCCTTTATGTTGCTCCAACGGACAGTCCGAATATTTTTGCAATTGGTAGAAGCGAACGTCACGCAACAATTTGCTGCACTCGTGGTCTTTTGAATATTCTAAACGAGCGCGAGTTGCGTGGTGTTGTAAGCCACGAGCTTATTCACGTTTACAATCACGATATTTTGAATTCAACGGTTGCATCTGCAATCGCAACAGTTATTACGTATTTTGGGTATGTGCTTATGTATTCGGGAAGTGAGTGTGCAAAATCTGCTAAAAGGCGTTGCCCTGTACTAAAAGTTATTGGCAAGGTTTTAAGTGCCATTTTTGTGCCGCTCGGTTCTCTATTTGTTAAGCTTGCGATTTCTAGAGTGCGCGAGCTGGATGCAGATCGAAGTGCAAGTATGCTTACTGGCGACCCTGCGGCTTTAGCTTCTGCACTAAACAAAATTTCCTACGGAGTTAAGATGCATAAGATGGATTTGCATTCGGGAGTGCAAGCTATTGCTTCACTTATGATTGTAAATCCGTTTGCAAACTACGATTCCAAGCTTTTAAAGCTGTTTTCTAGGCGCCAGATGTTAACAAGCGAGTTGACTCTTTAATGCTTATGTCTAGTAAGATGGAAAGTCTTGTGCAAGAAGATGCACGTGGAGAAATCGATCATATTGAGCATGATAGCGATAGCGTGTTTCGTTTTAAGAATGGCGCTAAATACAATGTTGAATACAGCAAAGGTGTTTCTGGCGGAGTTGTAGCAGTTAGCGGAGCGTGATATTCTTAGATGGTTTGCTTTTTAGATTGATTCTTGAGCGCTTATTTGCTTGTTTGTAGGCAGATTATTTTGGAGGATTAATCGCGGAGTAACCGAGCATGCGGACATAGTTCATCGGTAGAATGGAAGCTTCCCAAGCTTCAGAGGCGGGTTCGATTCCCGTTGTCCGCTCCATGTAGAAAACGTTGATATATCAACGTTTGTGGCTTGTTCTTATGTCTTAAAAATACGCTAAATGTGAAAATAATGTGCAAAATTCTATAATTTTTTTTTTTAATATTGACACGAAAATCTTAGTTAAATTAAAATCGTATTAAATCCGATACGGTAGAGGATTTAATTGGGCAGGAGGTTTTTATGTTAGATATGTTGTTTGCACTTGTTGCTGTTGCATCAATGCTAATAGGCTTGGTTTTGTCTGTAATGCTTTGGGTTAAAAGCAGCAAGTCAGTTAAAGAATTGTATAAAAACGCATATGTATATGCAATTGTTGATGTTGTATTAGGCGTATTGTCGTATATTTCTTATGCTGCGACTATCAATTCCGTAGATGTTGATGTGCGTGAATTCTACACAAATTATTTCACTGCGCCATTGATTGTTCTTGCTGTTCTTGTTGTAAGTATTGCTGCTATAACCATCTTTAAGAGTAAAAAGATAGCTATGTAGCATAACTAGATTAAACAGTTTATTAAAAATAATAGCCTTCTGAGTTTAATTAAGATTCAGAAGGCTATGTTTGTTATATGTTGTGTTTGTTATATGTTGTGTTTGGTTTGATTGTGATTTGTTGATTTCAATCTGAAGTGTGTGTGATATTTAGACAAAAGATGCATAAATCGTAGTTTTTGTACATTGGATGTATAAAAAATTGTACATTGGATGTACAAAAACTACGTTTTTTGTGTATACAAGTTTTATAATCGCACGGTTGCAACGCAATGCATTTGAGTTATAGGCCAAGCAGAATCTGTGACCAAGTCGGAGATTTGACCACAGTGCTGTTAATAGTTCAGTCAACTATCTGAGAAAATAACAGTAAAGCCAATTGCGCGTAGCTTTAATTAAAAATAGCCACTACTCTAAAATAGACAAATACAAATCAAGTCTTTGATTTAAATATCTTGCAAACATGTTTGCCATGGCAGACACGTTATGTTTTGCGTGATACTCATCAAAAGCTTCATAATATTTCAAGCGATCAGTAAATTTTATATCTATTGGTGGGTACCCTGCTTTCATCAACTCCAAATTGACTAGCAGTCTTCCTGCTCTTCCATTTCCATCAATAAAAGGATGAATGCTTTCGAATTCTATATGAAAACGAGCAAGTTTAGTAACAATATCTTCATCGCTGTTTTTGTATTTTTTCAATAATTCTTCCATTTTTGAAGCGATTAAATATGGTTGTGGTGGCTCATGTGTAGCTCCCATAATTCGAACGGGAACTCTTCTATAAACACCTCTATCTTCTCTCTTGTTGGCTAAAACTAAATAATGTATGTCTTTTATAACTTTTTCATTTATCTGCTTATTTTCGCTAACAAGCTGCTTTACATAATCAAAGGCTTCTTTGTGGCCAATAACTTCTAGATGTTCTTTTAATGATTTTTGATCAACAGTAAGTCCTCTAAGAACCATGTCTGTTTCGCGCAGTGTTAAAGTGTTTCCCTCAATTGCGTTTGAGTTGTATGTATATTCTATTAGAAATTCTTCATTAAGTCTTTCTAATTCTCCTTCAGTTAGAGGTCTTCTTGTTTTAAGGGTCTCTAATTTAGTTTTTATGATTGGAATTAGCGATTCGCTAATTTTATATCTTCCGTCGGTTGGCTTTGATGCGTCATATGGTATTTTCCAGGATCTTCCTTCCTGATATGCTCCTGGAATTTTCCCTTCGGAGCATAGAATTCTTACTCGTCTATCTGATATGCCCCATTTTTCAGCAGCTTGCTTTACTGTTATGTACATAAAATACCTTTAATCATTGTTGCATTTTATTATATTTTAACGTTTTATCGGAATAACATAAACAGTAGCGGAATAACATATTTAATTTATCGGAACAATAGTGATTGATAAAACCAGTAACGTGAAGCTGCGTTAAATATTGGGATATCTTTGTTTAGAATGATTTTGCAAGTAAAGAATAAGTACATTTGATACGCTATAAGCCTTGATTTTGGTATGAATTTTGTGTGTGATATTTAGACAAAAGATGTGTAAATCGTAGTTTTTGTACATTGGATGTATAAAAAATTGTACATCGGATGTACAAAAAATACGTTTTTGTGTACACTTATTTTTATGAGCGCATATTTTCCTAGACCAATTGCTGATTCTATTCTTCAATCAAAACGAAAAGTCGTGATTCTTGAAGGCGCAAGAGCTGTGGGAAAAACTATGATGTCAAAGCATCAGCTTGTGTCTAAAGGATTCTCATACGTGAGTCTTGCGGATGAAAATACGTTTGCGCTCGCTTCAACAGATTTATATAGTTGGTTAAAAAATCTTAATACTCCAGTTGTTATTGACGAAGCGCAAAGGCTGCCAAATTTGCCTCTTGCAATAAAGGAAATAGTTGATGATTCAACGGAGAACAGTCTTCAATATGTTTTAACAGGTAGTGCACTTATAAATCGCAATGGACTAGATGGTCAAGATCCTCTTGCTAGACGTGCTCAGCACTTTACAATGAGTCCTTTTACGCAGTGTGAAATTACTCAAAATAGTAGAAATATTGTAGATAGTCTTATAGAAAGTAATCCAAATCTTAAATATGAAAAAGAAATAAGCAGAGAAGAAGTATATAAAATTATGGCTGCGGGAGGATTCCCAGAATATCAGCAATCATATGATTCTTACGAGGCTTGGGAGAGAGAAAAGCTTGTTTCAAACGATATTCTTGCAGTGTTGGGAGATACCATTCTTCCAGGAGAACGATTAGACAGAAGCATGGCTGTTAGCATACTTAATAAGTTGCTATGTGAGCCTGGTGGGATTCTTAATACGAGTTCAATAGGTCAAGATCTTGCTTTAGATAGGCGAACCATTGAGCGTTACATTAGCGTATTCTTGCGTAGATTCTTAATAAATTATCTACCGAATATAAAAACTGCGCCAAATCGTCAAACTTTTACTAGAGCAAAAATACACCCAGTCGATACGTCTTTAAGTGTTCAAACAATGATCAGTAAGGGTCATAATCCTTTGGAAGATCCCGTTACGTATGGGAACTTACTAGAAAGCTTTGTTGTAAATCAGATTATGCCTGCTGTGCAATGGTCTAAAACGCATCCAGATTGCTTCTACTGGCGTGAAACTGGTAGCAGTCCTAAAGAAGTTGACCTTGTGCTAAGCTTCCGTGGGAATCTGGTTGGAGTGGAAGTAAAAAGCTCTAGCATGGTGAATCGTAACGATTTTAAGGGGCTTGTAGCTCTTTCTAAAAAACCTGAATTTAAGCGCGGATATGTTGTTTATATGGGTCAAAAAATTATGCAGTGGGCAGATAATCTGTGGGCAATACCATTAAGCGCGCTGTGGGAATGCAATGCATTTGAGTGAATAAATAAAGACCAGCTTGGTTGTTTGCAAGCTGGTCTTTATCTAGTATTTAGTATTTAGTTTTTTGCATTAGCTATTTAGTTAGATGTGATTTTTTTGCAGCTGTAATGATTGTGCAAACAAACAGTATTAATGCAGTGCTAAAAACAGCTGGAATCACTTGTATTCCAGTATTAGGAAGCTTGTTGTTTACACATAGCACTATGTGTTTGCGATGAAACAATTCCACTTGAAGAATTATTTTGCAAAGATTCGTTTTTCTTTACTAACACATTAGTCCATGCAACTTGCTTGCCATTTTCGTCGATAAGAACAATAGTGTGATTGCCGCTATATTCTTGTGGAATAATCGCATCAAATATTGCTTTGCCCTGTTTGTTGATGCGAACTGTTACATGCCTTGTTCCATTTACGCTATAAAGAAGCTTAGGGCTTGAATAAATGTATGCGTATGCTTTTACTGCTTTGTTTAGTTGCAATTTACGCATGAATTCTGCTGTTGTGTTTAGAGAAACAGTAATCTGATTGTTCTTTCCTGCATAAGCAATGTTATTGTTTCCAACAGTTAGAGTGTTGGTTAATTCTGGCAGCAAATCAGCAATGCTCTTTGGTGCTTCTGGCACTTCTGTTGATTCTGGTGCCTGCTTCTGATTTGTGAGCGATTCTGTATTGTTGTTAATTTCCACAAAGCTTTTGCTTGGTGAGTTATTGTTAGCATTAGGAGTTTGTGGACTATTAGTCTCGCTAGGCGGCTCATGAGATTCCACATTTGGGGTTGGCTGATGAGTTTGATGAGTCTGCGGCGTTGTATTGTTTGTAGGGTTTGCAGGCTCTGGATTTGGTTGCGGTGTAGGTGGAACTGGAGTCTGTGGGTGCTCTGGTTGTGGCTGTGGATTTGGTTGAGGTTGAGGTTGAGGTGGTGTAGGAATATTAGGCTCTGGTTGTGGTGCTGGTGTTGGCGTTACTGGCGTTGCTGGAGTTAGGTTGATCCATGGGATTACTTCTTTCGCTGGCGTTAGCTCCGTCCACGGTATTGATTTCTTTGCTGGAGTTAGTTCTGTCCACGGAATGCTCTCTTGTGCTGGAGTCAAATTTGCCCAAGGCGTTGCTTCATAGATTTTTACGGGAATCTTTACCGTTCGCTTAGTGCCGTTAACAAAGCTTACTTTTACAGTAATGTCTTGTACGCCCTTAGTGTTCATATTTGGCGTATTGAGCAAAGAAACTTTAGCGTTACTAGGTACTCCATCAAGATATTTCTTAGCGTCAAAATCGTTAGGGAATGTAGAATTTAGCTCAAAACGAAGGTTGGCATCGCTTTTAACGGTGACTTCTGGCATATTTACTACGCGTATAGTAAATTCTTTTTCAATCGTTTTAGTGCCATTTATTTTTATCTTAAGCTTGCCTGTATAGTCTCCAGCTTTAGAGATGTTAATTAAATCGCGATTTGTAACATCTTCAAAAGTTGCTCCTTGGGGAAGATCCTTAGCGTTTGCTAAAGCATCCTTAAAATCGCTTGGTGAAGGCTCGTTGTTTGCAAGAAGAATTTCTTTAACTTCTGGCTTGTAAGTTTCTTCGTAAGGCTTTACTTCTGCAGGCTTTGGAGTTTCTTTAACTTTTGTAACTCCTGGGTTTACAGTTCCAGTGCCATCAATCTGTTTTCTGTTTCCAACGGTAAATCCTAGCTGATTGTCCATCTTTTTATCTAGGAAGTTGCGTGAGCTGTGACCATTGTTTCCAGTGTCTATAATTTTTGCACCATCAACATGACCAATAAAGCTTATAAGCGTATCTTTCTTTGTGGCATAATGCTCAGCGTAACCTTTTTTAGTAAGTTCGTTTAGTTCTTCGGCTCGTTTCTTCATTGATGGCCTAAAAACGCTTCCCTTAATTTTTGGAGCATTAAATGTATAAGCTTTGGTAAACCAATCGTAATTTTTCCGCTTAGCATAAACAAGCGCACGTTCTGTTAAATATCCGCCTAAAGAATGGCCAGTAACGTACAGATTGCTCACTAGATGATTATTGTTTAATTCATCCATAAGTTTTTCTGTAGTGGTTGCTTGGCTAATTTCGCCGCCAAAGAATAGCTTTAAGTCCAGACTTGCATCTTTTGCTCCTTGGGTTCCGCGGATTCCAAGAACTTGCACGCCGTTTTGCTCAATAAATGGGTATTCAGGATTAACATTTTCAAAAAGAACAGCGTCAAAGCCATCGGACTCGTGGTATGTTTTCTTTACTTTCCAATATGGCGCAAGCTCGTTATGCATAAGCTTATATTCGTTGCGATCTTTGTAAATCTCTGTAAGCTCATGCTTGTCGTCAAGCACTTTATTTACGTAATTATCCTCCCTATACGCAAGTTCCATAAACAGAGCCATATCGCGAGGGCTAATATCCCACCTGCGAGGATTTTTATCGTCTTTGTCGTCTAATCCGTCGCCATCAGTGTCTTTAATCAAAGGATGTGACTTGTATCCGTAGTATGTTCGTCCATCTTTTGTGTACGTGTAAAGCTCTTCGCTGTTCTTAAGTCCATCGCCATCGCTGTCTTCATTTGGATCTAGAGCTGGCTTTCCATACAACAATTGGTCAATTTGGCCATTTTCTAGGCGAATTCTGCCAGTTGAAATGTCGTGAGCGGTTTGTGCGGTAAGAGGTGTGGTAGATGGCAATGTCTCACTTGCAATTGCTGTTGACGTCAACGCGGGAATTCCAAGCAGTGACGAAAAAACCAATCCAAAAGTTAATACAATTCCACTAATTGTGCGAATAGTACTTACCTTTCTCATACCACAATCCTTACTTTATACAGTTTTATTTTGACGATTTGGAAAGTCTTATTGAGAGCAATTCAATAAATTTGACTCAACCTTACAAATTTATCAAATTTAATGTTTTTACAAAAGCTGCTTTAGTTTGAAAACAATTTAGTCGCAAGTACAAAGATTTATCAGACGTCTGACGAATTGTAGTGATATTGGTGTAATCTACGAATCAAAAGACAAATCGAAAGATAAGTCGAAAGACAAATCAGAATACAAATCAGCTACGATTTCAAGGAGGATATCATGCTGAAAGCTAAATTTGTTGTAGGCGCATACGCATCGTTGCCAAAAACTCGCGAGGATCAAGAAAAATACTACGATTTGTTGGGTAAGCAAAGCTGGATTGACGGAACGGAGATTCCATACCCAGGAGATTTGGCAGATCCAAAAAATCGCGCGTGGCTAGCAAGCGCAATACCATCGCATTGGCATGCAAATACGATTACGGCAATTCCAGGAACAATGCGTCACATAAACTTTGACCCAGACCCAGAATTTGGACTTGCAAGCCCAAGTGAAGAAGGCAGGCATCGCGCGCTGGCTTTCTTTAAGGATATTCGCGAAGCAATCGCAAACGTTGTAGACATTAGAGATAGCTGCGATATATCTCATGTAGAAATCCACACAGCGCCAACTCGTTTAGCTCAGGCGGATGCAAT
The DNA here is from genome assembly GCF_055804255.1 of Gardnerella sp. c17Ua_118. Lineage (NCBI taxonomy): Bacteria > Bacillati > Actinomycetota > Actinomycetes > Bifidobacteriales > Bifidobacteriaceae > Gardnerella > Gardnerella sp. c17Ua_118. Next base: position 1,128,635 of record NZ_JANUYT010000001.1, on the reverse strand, counting down.
GAAAAAGTCGTTAGAAGAACTCGCGCAGCTCGATTGGTGTGGAGCAAAGCTAGTGATTGAGCATTGCGATAGATATATTGAAAGCCAAAATCCAGAAAAAGGATTCCTGCCTCTAGAAGAAGAGATTCAAATTGCAAAAGATGCTGGAGTTGGAATCACAGTCAACTGGGGAAGAAGCGTTGTAGAAGAGCGAAATGCTCAAGCGGCAGTGGAGCACGTGCGAGCTGCAAGGCAGGCTGGCGTTCTGCAAGGATTAATGTTCTCGGGAGCTGGTCCAGATGCAACACAATACGGATACGAGTGGATTGATGGCCACTTGCCAATGAACCCAGATGAGCCGACTTCGTTAATGACGTCTAAAGAAATTCAAGAAACCACTCGTGAGGCGCTAAAAGACGATTACGCAATCGACTATTTGGGCGCAAAAGTGTGCGTTCCGCAAGACGCGAGCGTTGAAGAGCGCTTGGGGTATTTGGCGCGCATTCATGATGCTGTGGTCGCTGCGCAGGGTGAGTGAATAGGTAAAGTCGAGTAAACAGTAAAAATAAGGTCGCAAACGCAAGAAAGAAAACGGAAATTGTTATGGACGAAGTAAAAGATTATCGCTCTATGTATCTTGCTTTTGACATAGGCGGAACAAAAATCGCGTACGGATTGGTGACTTTGCCAGAGCCTTTAGAATCTTCAGGGTCTAGCGTTGGTAAAGAAAGCGCAGATTGTGCGTCTCCAACAGTAGAAGACTATGGCTCTATGCCAACCGAAGCTGCAAAAGGCGGAGAAGATATAAAGAATCGCCTAGTAGCTCGCGCAAAGCAAATATTGGAAGATGCGGCGAAAAGTGGCAAAAAAATCAGCGGAATTGGAATAGCAGCTGCAGGAGTGCCAAATAGCAAAACTGGCGAAATTGTAGCAGCTACAGACATTTTGCCAGGTTGGAGAGGTCAGCGAATTTACGACGCATTTAAGCGCGTAACCGATTTGCCAGTTTATATGATTGGCGATGTTGGTGGTCACGGCCTTGGAGAGGCGATATACGGAGCAGGCCGCGGAAAATCGATTGTGTTCTCTGTTGGCATAGGCACTGGAATTGGTGGCGCGATTATTGTAAACGGCAAACTGTTTACGGGCGCGCACGGAGTTGCAGGACACGCTGGCCACGTTGTTAGTGATTTGGGAGTTGGCTTTGACTGCTCTTGCGGAGCGCATGCGGGTCATATTGAGCCAGTTGCCTCTGGAACTGGACTTGCCACTCTTTACAACAGCAATCTTCCGCAAGGCACCGAGCCTGCAAAAAACGGCTACGAGGTTTGTGTGCGCGCGAATTCTGGGCAGGATGCGCACGCTAAAGAAACGCTTGTTAGAAGCGGCAAGGCCTTGGGGCAGTGCGTTGCAGGAATGGCGAATCTTATAGATCCAGATGTGATTGTGCTTTCTGGGTCTGTTGTAGAAGCTGGCGATATTTGGTGGAATGCTATGCGTGCTGGGTTTGAAGATTCTGCATTAACGTTGATTAAAAGCACGCCGATTGTTAAGGGCAAGCTTGGTGGATCTGCTCCTTTGATTGGTGCGGCTTTTGCTGTTCACTCAAATCGCGTTTAATCGCATTTGATTGCGTTTAATTTTGTTTAGTTTAGTCATATTTGAAAAAAGGAGGAATCTATATGAATCCTGTGATTGAAAAAATCAAGGGCGGCTTAGTCGTTAGCTGCCAGGCATACCCTGGAGAGCCGCTAAGACACCCAGAAACAATGGCGCAAATGGCAATGGCGGCCGTAGAAGGCGGTGCTGTTGGCATTAGATGCCAGGGGTTGTCGGATATTTCCGCGATTAAAGGGCAGGTTGATGTTCCTGTAATCGGCATTTGGAAAGATGGTCACGAAGGTGTTTATATAACTCCGACTTTGCGCCATGCACGCTGCTGTGCTGCTGCCGGAGCAGATATTATTGCGATTGACGCAACCGATAGGCCACGCCCAGATGGATTGACTTACGAGCAAACTGTTCGCGCGCTGCACGACGAAGGCATAGTTGTTATGGCCGATTGCGGCAACTTCGATGATGCCAAGCGCGCGGCGGATTGTGGAACAGATATTATATCTACCACTTTGGCTGGCACTTCGCCTGGAAGGCCAAAAACGGACGGCCCAGATTTTGAGCTTTTAGGCCAGATTTTGCAAGCTTTCCCAGATTATCCAATTATTTGCGAAGGGCGTATTCACACTCCAGATCAGTTGCATAAGGTTATGCAAATGGGCGCTTGGGCTGCTGTTGTTGGAACTGCGATTACGCACCCAACGTCGATTACGCGCTGGTTTGCAGCAAAGTTGTAGGTGGCGAGTTGGCAGGCGGATGCGGTTGAGTGCGTTAAGGAAAAGTCGCAAGCTTCCGCAGATTCGCCGAGCGTGCGTAAGTAACAAATAAATAAAAATAGTGGTTATATGTGTGTCGATTATGTGCGATTTTGTTCTGATTTTTTGTACTTCAAAAAATAATCAAAATTTTCACAAATTCGACACACGCATAACTTGACATCAGACATCAGACCTCTTATGTTTGAAGTAACGTGAAAATAACGCACGCGCTATAATTTAATATGTTTTCGCATTCGAAGACGAAATGCAAAAAACCCAAACTCAATGGTGAGGAGAAAATATGGCACGAATTAACTCGAAGCTAACCGCGGCAATCGCCGCTGGTGTGGCCGCATTAATGATGCTTTCTGGCTGCGGTGGAGCTAAATCCCACAAGGCAGCAAAAGCAAAGACTGCTGTTAAAGACACGATTACCGCACAGGTTGCATACGCAAGCCGCGATTTTGCGCCGTCTACAACCTCTGGCGCGTTGCCAATGGCAGCAAACTGGCACGTTACAGAGCCACTTTACGCTCTTGATTACAGCAACTTTAAGGTTTTCAACGCTCTTGCAAAGGGTGAGCCAAAGAAGATTTCCGATACTGAATACGAAGTAACAATTCGCGATGCTGCTAAGTTCTCGGACGGAACGGAAGTAACAGCGGCAGACGTAGTGTCTTCCTTTAAGCGCACAACCGCAAAGGGCAGCCTTTACATCTCTATGCTCGACTTTATTGACTCTGTAGAAGCAAAAGACAATCGTCACGTAATCTTTAAGCTAAAGAAGGCGTTCCCACTGTTCAAGCAGCGCCTTGCTTTGATTCAGATTGTTCCATCTGCAAAGTCTGATGCAGATCTTAAGAATATGCCAATCGGATCTGGCCCATGGAAGTACGTTTCGATTACAGATAACCAAGTAAAGTTTGAGCGCAACGATCTTTACAACGGCAAGTACAAGGCACAGACCAAGAAGATGGTTTGGAATGTAACCGTTGACGATACTGCTCGTGTAACCGCAATGCAGGGCGGCAAGACCGACGTAATGGAAATGGTTCCAGCACAGGCATTCAACACTTTGAAGGCGTCTGGTTCCGAGCTTAAGACCGCACAGGGCTTTACTCTTCCATTCGTTATGTTCAACACAAAGCAGAAGCCATTCGATGACAAGCGAGTTCGCCAAGCAGTTCTTTACGCGATTGACGTAAACAAGCTGATTACAAATCAGATGAGCGGCCAGGGCGAGGCAGCAACAAGCTTCTTGCCAAAGAACTACGCAAATTACCACAAGGCAAAGAACGTTTACACCAAGAACATTGCTAAGGCAAAGAGCTTGCTTAAGGAAGCTGGCGTAAATGGCCCACTAAAGTTCACTCTTTACACAACGGACCACACTTGGATTACTCAGCTTGCTCCACAAATCAAGAACGATCTTGCAGAGATTGGTATGGATGTAGAGATCAAGTCCATGAAGTCTTCTGCACTTTACCCACAGATTACCGACCGCGACGACGCAAACTACTCCATGGTTCTTGCTCCAGGCGATCCATCCGTGTTCGGCAACGACCCAGACTTGCTTATGAGTTGGTGGTACGGCGACAACGCTTGGACCCGTCAGCGCACATTCTGGAAGAGCTCCGAAGGATACGCAAAGCTCCACAAGCTTATGGACGAAGCTCTTGAAGCATCCAAGCCAGCAGAACGCCAGAAGTATTGGAACCAGTGCTTCGATTTGATTAGCGACGAAGTGCCTCTGTACCCACTCTTCCACCGCAAGACTACGACCGCTGTAAAGAAGGGCGCATTGGCTGAGTGGAATGCAATCGGCTCCACTGGCATCAACCTTGTAAAAGCAAAGCTAACAAAGTAGGTGCAAGTCAAAGTAACAAACTTCATTTTCCCTAACCTCTAACCGCAAAACCGACCCAACTGTTTACCTTTCTCGCCTTTGTGCAGATGGGTCGGTTTTGTTATGCAAAAATAATAATTTTCTTCAATGGATGTGTGGATGTCTTATGAGTAATTTTCTTAGACTTTTAGGTAGGCGACTAATCGCCCTGCCGTTCATGGCATTCGGTGTTACGTTCCTCGTATTCTTCCTTATGTCATTTTCTAAATACGATCCAGCAGTTGCAGCATTAGGCGAAAACTCGTCTCCAGCAGCTCTGGCAGCCTTCCGCCACGAAATGGGCTACGACAGGCCATGGTGGGAGCAGTTTGGGTCCTACATAGTTGGACTCTTCCAAGGAAACATGGGTGTTTATGGTGTAAACAAGGATTCCGTAGCTCAGCGAGTGGCGGACGCCTTCCCAATCACCTTGCAACTAACCTTCATTGGCTTGTTAATCGCAATAGTCTTTGCAGTAATCTTTGGCGTTTTTGCAGCGCTTTACCGCGATACTTGGGTTGACCAAACGGTTCGCGTGCTTTCGATTATTGCAATCGCAACTCCATCCTTCTGGCTTGGCGTTCTTTTGATTTACGTCTTGCAAATCAAGCTCGCATGGCTCCCAGGATCTGGCGATTTTGTGCCGTTCTTTGAAGATCCAGAAGCGTATATTGCAAGAATGGCAATGCCTTGCTTCGCACTAGGTCTTCCAGTAGCAGGTCAGCTTACACGAATCATACGAACCTCTATGGTAGAAGAATTGGATAAGGATTATGTGCGAACCGCAATCGGCGCAGGTATTCCAAAGAGCGTGGTTGTTGCTAGGAACGTGTTCCGCAACGCTTTGATTACACCAATCACAACTCTTGGCATGAAGATTGGTTACCTTATGGGTGGTGCAATCGTTATCGAAGTTATTTTTGCACTACCAGGAATGGGTACCGCAATGTTCGACGGCATTAATGGCAACCAGCCAATGCTTGTGCAAGGCGTTGTTTTGGTTGTTGCAATCGCATTCATCTTTATAAACATTATTGTTGATTTGCTTTACGTGCTAATCAACCCAAGAATTAGGACGGTGTGACATGCTATTTGGAAAAAGTCAGGTAGTAGATGCCGCATCTAAGCCAGGCATCAAATTTAACAGATTTAAGAGCATGAGCTTAGGCTCTAAGATCTCGCTTATTGTGATTGCAATATTGGCGTTCTGCGCAGTATTCGCGCGATTCCTAGCGCCATGCGACCCAGTAAAGATTACGCAAAACTATCAGCCGCCAACAGGAGCGCACTGGTTTGGCACCGATAACCTTGGTAGAGACGTGTTCTCGCGCGTTATGTACGGCGCTCGCTACTCGCTGGTAATCGGCTTGTCGTCTGTGCTCTTTGCTTTGGTAATGGGCGCAATAATCGGCGCAATCGCAGCTGTGAGCCGCACTTGGATATCTGAGCTTATAATGCGATTGATTGATATAGTAATGTCTATCCCAGGAATCGCATTAGCGGCTGTGTGCCTTGCAATTCTTGGACAATCCATGATTGGTATCATCATTTCCATTGGTGTGCTTTACGTTCCACAAATCGCAAGAATTGTGCGAGCAAATATAATAAGCGAATATGGAAAAGACTACGTGCGTGCAGTAATCGTTTCTGGCGCTCGCGCACCTTGGATTTTGCTCAAGCATGTAACGCGTAATATTGCAGCTCCAGTTATGGTGTTCACAACGCTTTCTGTTGCAGACGCAATCGTGTTCGAGGCTTCTCTTAGCTTTATCAACGCTGGTATTCCAGAGCCAACTCCAACATGGGGCAACATTTTGTCTTCTGCTAAAGCGGGCGTTATCTTTGGATACTGGTGGCAGGCACTGTTCCCAGGCTTAGCAATCATGATTACCGTTTTGTGCCTTAACATTCTTTCTGAGGGAATTACGGATGCAATGGTTGCAGCTCCAACCGCTCCAGTAGCTAAGACTGCTGCAGATGCGGATGCGGCTCGCAAGGAAGACAGGATTCTTACTGACCCAGTGGCAGCTTACAAGGAGCAGCACGACGCTTTGGTTGAGTCTTTGGCAAAGCTTCGCGAGGCCGAGTTAAAGCGTACGGATCGCTTGCAACCAACGTCTACGGAGCCTCCAGTTATTGAGGTTAAAGACTTGTGCATTCAGTTCCCACGCTACGGCAGCGTAAACGTTGTGGATCACTTGAGCTTCTCTGTTCGCCCAGGCGAAACAATGGGCTTGGTTGGCGAATCTGGTTGCGGTAAGTCAATCACTTCGCTTGCGATTATGGGCTTGCTTGATCCAAAAGCTAAGATTAGTGGACAAATCCTCTTTAATGGCAAGGATCTTGTAAAGCTTAGCCCAAAGGAGCACAATGCTTTGCGCGGTCACGAGATTGCAATGGTTTACCAAGACGCGTTGTCTTCCTTAAACCCATCAATGCTTATTAAAGCGCAGATGAAGCAGCTAACTTCTAGAGGTGGTACTCGTAGCGCCGAAGAGTTGCTGGAGCTTGTAGGCTTGGATCCAAAGCGTACGCTTGAATCCTACCCGCACGAGCTTTCTGGCGGCCAGCGTCAGCGCGTGTTGATTGCAATGGCACTTACGCGAGATCCAAAGTTGATAATCGCAGATGAGCCAACAACCGCTTTGGACGTTACTGTTCAAAAGCAGGTAATTGACCTTCTTAACGAATTGCGCGAAAAGCTTGGATTCGCAATGGTGTTTGTAAGCCACGATTTGGCTCTTGTTGCAAAGGTTGCGCACTCGATTACCGTAATGTACGCAGGCCAGGTTGTTGAGCAAGGCTCCACTAAGGAAATCCTCACCGATCCACATCATGAGTACACGCGCGGCTTGCTTGGCTCCGTAACTTCCATTGAGGCTGGTGCTCCAAGATTGCACCAGGTTCCAGGAACGGTTCCAAGCCCATCCGACTTCCCTAAGGGAGATCGATTTGCTCCGCGTTCTTCTCATCCAGATCAAGGACTTGACGTGCGCCCAGTAATGAAGCGCATTCCAGGAACGTGGCACTTCTACGCTGCGCCTCCAGAGCCAGAATCGGATGTGCCTTCCGCAATTTTGACCAACTCCGATAAAGGAGATGTGCGATGAACATGAATGTTAACGAAACAAACAAAACTCAAAGCGAAAATGGCGATGTTCCAATCATCGAGCTGCGCGACGCCGAAGTGGTGTTCACTACTCGAGCAGGATCTGGCTTATTCCATAAGAACAAGATTACGGCCGTAAACAAGGTGAATCTTAAGCTTATGCCAGGCAAGACGATTGGTATTGTTGGCGAATCTGGTTGCGGAAAGTCTACTACTGCAAACATTATGTGCGGTCTTCAGCAAGTAACAAGCGGCAAGGTTTTGTTCAAAGGTCAAGACGTTACGCATAGAACTGCAAAAGAGCGCATGGATATTGGACGCGTGGTTTCCGTTGTGTTCCAGGATCCAGCAATGGCTTTGAATGCGCGCATGAGTGTGATTGATCAGTTGATTGACCCGCTTGTTGTGCACAAGATTGGAAGCAAAGCTGAGCGCGATGCTAGAGCCAAGGAGCTAATCCGAATGGTTGGTTTGCCTCATTCTGTTCTTGGCGCTTTGCCAGGTCAGCTTTCTGGCGGCCAGCGTCAGCGCGTGGCAATCGCTCGTGCGCTTTCGCTTAATCCAGATGCAATAATCGCAGATGAGCCAACTTCCGCTTTGGATGTTTCTGTGCGTGCTCAGATTTTGAATCTTCTTTCCGACTTAAAGAAGAAACTGAATCTTTCAATGGTGTTTATTAGCCACGATATTCAAACAATCCGATACATATCCGACGAAGTTGTTGTTATGAATCACGGAACGATTGTTGAGCGCGGCGAAACTCACCAAGTGATTAACAATCCGCAGGATGCGTACACAAAGATTTTGATGGGCGCAGCTCCTTCGCTTTTGCACCCAACGGAAGAAGAGTGCAAGTAGTGTGAGCAGTGCGAGCAAGCGCTAGTCGTTAGTCGTTAGTCGCTAGCTTGAATGCGCGGGCGGTCTGTTAAGACCTTGCAGTAAATCCATGCAGGCCGCCCATTAATTGCAAAATCTAAAGTCATAAGTCATAAATCAATAAGTCATAAATAATAAAAAATACGAAAGAAGTTTAATCATGACAGAAAAATTCCACGGTGTTATTCCACCAGTAGTTACGCCATTAACGGCAGACGGCGAAGTAGACGTTGTTAGCTTTGAGCGTTCACTTAACCGCATGATTGAGGCAGGCGTAGATGGCCTGTTTACACTTGGATCTTCTGGCGAAGTGGCATTTAGCACAGATAAGCGCCGCCGCGAAATCATTGAAACCGTAATGCGCATTGTTGACGGCCGCGTGCCAGTGCTGGTTGGCTGCATCGATACGGAAACAAACCGCGTTATTGAGCACGCAAAAGAAGCCAAGGAGCTTGGAGCATCTGCAATCGTTGCAACAGCGCCATTCTACGCACTCGGCGGCATGGCAGAAGTTGAGCGCCACTTCCGTCTTATTCACGAAGCTGTTCCAGATTTGCCTCTGTTTGCTTACGATATTCCAGTTTGCGTGCACACAAAGCTTCCAGGTGGTTTGCTTGTAAAGCTTGGTAAAGATGGCGTGCTTGCAGGCGTTAAGGATTCTTCCAACGACGACGTGTCGTTCAGGTTCCTTGTAGACGACAACAATAAGGCTGGTCACCCATTGACTTTGCTTACGGGTCAAGAGGTTGTTGTTGATGGCGCATACATGGCTGGCGCAGACGGTTCTGTTCCAGGACTTGCAAACGTTGAGGCCACTGGTTACGTGCGCATGTGGAAGGCTGCTCAGGCTGGCGATTGGGCAACGGTTAAGAAGGAGCAGGATTGGCTTGCTGCTTTGATGCGAATTGTTACTGTTCCTAGCGGAGTGGCTGGCTTTGGCGCTGGCGTTGGAGCGTTTAAGACCGCAATGGCGTTGCTCGGCGTGTTTGACACAAATCAGATGCCAGATCCAGTTTGCCCACTTAAGGGAGAAAACGTTGAAGCTGTGGCTGGCGTTCTTAAGGAAGTTGGCTTGACTTTGGCAAAGACTCCGCAAGAAGTGAGCGATTCCACAAAGTAACGTCTTAAGCGTGTGTCTTAAGTAAAAAATCAAATAATCTAATAGCCTTTTACCGATGGTGCATAGTAAGTAAATAGCGTTGCGGTGTGCGTTAATTCGTATGCCGCAATGCTAATAATTGCTAATAATTACTGATTAATGTTGCTTAAAAATTGCTAATTATGCTAATTAAAGCTTTAAAGGAGAAGCAAAGATGGCAGAAGTTATTATTGTAAAAGATCAAGATGAAGCTGGCGAGCTTTACGCAAAAGCAGTTGTAGATTTGATAAGTCGCAAGCCAGACGCAGTGCTTGGCTTAGCTACGGGATCTAGCCCATTAAAGGCCTACGAGCATCTTGCAAAGCTTGTTAAAGAAGATAATGTTGACGTAAGTCGCGTGCGCGGATTTGCACTTGACGAATACATTGGATTGCCATTAGAGCACGAGCAGTCTTACCACAGCACAATTCGCAGAACCGTAACAGACTTAATCGGCCTAAACCCAGATTTAGTGCACGTTCCAGGAGATGTTCTTAACGGAGCTCCATTAAGCGAAGGCAGCAAGATCGCGCACGCTGGAGCAGACTACGATGCTGCTATTGCGGCCGCTGGTGGAATAGACGTGCAAATCTTGGGAATTGGCTCCGATGGCCACGTTGGATTCAATGAGCCAGGCTCTTCGCTTGCGTCTGGAACGCGCGTTAAAACACTAACCGAGCAGACTCGCGTAGATAATCGCAGATTCTTCGACGGAGATATTAACCAAGTTCCAACTCATTGCATAACGCAAGGAATTGGAACGATTTTGCGCGCTAAGCATCTTGTTCTTCTTGCGTTTGGCTCAAATAAGGCAGACGCAGTGGCAGCAACGTTAGAAGGCGGAGTAAGCTCGCTATGCCCAGCTTCCGCGCTTCAAATGCATCCGCACGCAACTGTGATTGTAGACGAAGACGCAGCAAGCAAACTTAAGCTTGCTGACTACTATCGCTGGGTGTACGCAAATAAGCCATCTTGGCAGGGAATCTGATACTCAAGTCTAAAATTAAGTAACGTATTCAAAAGCACAAACTTCAAAAGCACAATGTAGGTGAGTGAAATGTCAAAAAATGCATATTTAGATGCCGTAAATAAGATTGATGATTCACTAAAATCAAGTGAGGGACGCAATTTTGTAGTGCGCAACGTGAGTGTTGTAGACGCGCGCGGAATTGTTCCTAACGCTTGGATTTTGGTTAAAGATGGCGTGATTCTAGAAACTGGCATTTTAGACGAAGACCTTGCGCTTGCGATTAATGCTTGCGGATTGCGCGCATCTGACTTAAGTGTTGTAGACGGGCGCGGCTGCTTTGCTGCGCCAGGCTACATTGATTTGCACGCCCACGGTGCCTGGGAGCATTCGTTTGACGACGGCGCCGAAGGGATTGCCATTGCACGCGCGTATCACATGCTTCACGGAACAACTAGGCAAGTTCTTAGCTTGATTACAAATCCTCTCGACGTAATGCAAGAGAATTTGCGTACTGTTAAGCGTGTTATGCAAACGCGACCAGATGTGCTTGGGTCTCACTTGGAGGGTCCGTTCTTGGCGCTTTCTAGAAAAGGCGCGCACGACCCTAATTGCCTAGTGGACCCTACTCCCGAGCGCGTTGAGGCGCTGCTTGAGGCGGCGGATGGCACTTTGCGCCAGATTACTTTGGCTCCAGAGCGCGCGCACGGCATGGAAGCTATTAAGCGTTTTGTAGAAGCTGGAGTGATTCCAGCAGTGGGGCATTGCGATGCGGATTATCAAACAGCGCGCGCAGCTTTTAACGCTGGCTCTACGCTTATGACTCACATGTTTAACGCTATGAACGGCATTCATCACCGCAAGCCAGGCCCAATTCCTGCAGCCTTGGAGGATTCGCGCGTAACGATTGAGCTTATTAACGACGGCTTCCACGTTGAAAACCCAGTTTTGCGAATGGCGTTTAAGGCAGCGGTTGGAAGGATTGCGTTTGTAACGGATGCTATGGCTGCAACGGGATGCGCAGATGGCGCTTATAAGCTTGGCGCTTTAGACGTTACTGTTACGGGCGGCCATGCAAGGCTTGTTTCTAATGGCGCTATTGCGGGATCTACTTTGATCCTAGAAGTTGCTATTAAGCGCGCTGTTAAAGAGCTTGGAATCGGATTGCCAGAGGCGATTGCTGCTGCGACTATTGTTCCTGCTCGCGCGCTTGGAGTAGATAAGCCGAATGCTATAACTAGTGCTCCTTTGGGCTTAGTTGAAAAGGGGTATGCAGCCGATTTGCTTTTGCTTAATCCAGGAACTTTGGCGGTTGAGCACGTTTGGTGCGACGGCCATAAAATTTCGTAACGTAAATCGTATCGTTGCGATTAATCGTGATGCTGTAGTACTCAGGCATCACCATTGAAGATGAAAGAACCGCTCTCGTTTAGTTAGGGAGCGGTTCTTCCATTTATTTAGTGCTTTTGCAGTCTATTGAGCAAAATCGACTGAATAGGCTCGTAATGGTCGTTTACAGCTTGCCTATATCCGTCTGCGTCTCCCGCAATAGCCGTTTTTAGCATAAGCTCGTGCGCTCTAGCGGTTTTTTCAAGCTCGTCCGAAACTTCCAGCCCCAATTGTGGCAAAACAGCCATATGCACAAGCCACAAGCATCGCACGAATTGCTCTGCAATCGTATTGTTTACCGCGCGCAAAATGCCCGTGTGGAAAGCAATGTCTTGTTCCAAGAACGTTTTTCCAGCATGCGCTTCTTTAGTCATTATTTCCGAAAGCGCTTCCAGCTCTGGATGCTGCGTTCCCTTAAGTGACTCAACCACCTTATCCGCGCATCCAAGGTCTAGGAATTTTCGCATTTCTACAACATTATTCAAGTCTTCAAAATTCTTATTAATGGAGATTAAGGATCGAAAAGCGAGTGTTTCCACCATTGGGTCCAAAGATAGCGAGCCAACAAACATGCCTTTTCCTTGCTTAACTTCCACAATGTTAAGTGCTTCCAGCTTGCGAATCGCCTCGCGCACTGATGACCTTGATGCGCCAATCAAATTGCATAGCATTGGCTCAGTTGGCAGCATGTCTTTTGGTTGCAAGCGTTCTCTTAAAATAAGCGATCTGATTGCGTCCATTGTTTCATCGCAGCGCTTTCTTGCTGCGATTGGAGCGGAGTTAGAGCTTGCTTGCAATAACGATAAGCGGTCTAGTGTTGTCATCTCATCGTCTTCGCGGCTGCTAAATGTCTCTTCCATTTTGGCTCCTTTCAGTTCGCTTGAGTCTTCTCTCTTTTATATCTTCCATTTTTTTGTTTTTGTGTACTTTGTTTGTGTGTACTTTGTTTTTGAAACCTGTGTGCAAACTATCTTGCTGCCAAAGCGAGGAATCTATTGTTGTTATATAAATTCCAGTAGTCTCTCTTTCCCACATTAGTTGCAAAGTTCGTTTATTGCTAGAGCTAAGGCATTGATAAACGTGATGGAACGGGTTTATGCACACGCTTTTTGCCCATGTTTTTCCGCCGTCGTAGCTAAATCGCACAACTCCGCGACCGCGGTATGGCATCATTTGGCTTGCGTTTGCAAACGCTATGCAGTCGGCGTTTTGTGCGTTTCCATCGTTTTCGCTGCTAAAGCAGGTTGCGCTCGGCTGGCTGAATATTTCGGGCAAGCTTGTGTCAAAAATCAGCTCGCTCCACGTTTCTCCACAATCGTGACTAATGGCTTTGCCTACGCATCCCGAACGATTTTGATTGCGGAAGAATGCTAGAATATCGCCATTTTTGCGTTCAACAAACACGGTTTCGGAGCTTGTTGCATCGTCGTCTTGTATTGTTTCAGGGTCTACGATTTTTCCGTTGATTAATCGCCCTTCGTTAATCATTTTGCCTCGGCTCCACGTTTTGCCGTCGTCATCCGAAATAAGTGCTCCCGAAGAATAGTGCGATTTGCTTTGGCCGCTGCAATAGAATGGCACGAGTATTCTGCCGTAATGTTTCTCGTTTTGTCTAATAACAATTCCGTTCCCTGGGCACACTCCCGCAAAGCTCATCCACGGCTCCTTAACCATGTGGTCGATTAAGCGTGGCGCGCTCCATGTTTTGCCGTCGTCGTCCGAATAGATTTGCGCTATATAACACGTTTTTTCGGCAAATAATGGCTGACTTTCGCTTGCAATTTCTGGCGATTTCCATATGTTCCACGTGGAACAGTCGCAAGTTTGGTTACTGTGCGAGTTGATTTTTGAATCGTCATTCAAATCGTCATTCAAATCGCTATTTTTTATACTTCCGTCTGGGAAAACTAGCCACTTTGTTGCGCATTCTTTTTCGCTAGAATTGCATGGCAATTTTACGGCCGCACTTGCGTCCATTGCCGCCGCGTACTTGCCGCCTAAGCGGTCTATAAGCTTGATTCTTCCGCATTCGTCTACGCCTACATCGGTTTTGCAATTTGTTAGCCCAATTCCGCCAGGATTAATGTCGATTAATACGTTAATTCTTTCGCTTTTGCCTTCTGGGTCTAAAACAGGGCAGGAGTCGATTGCGCTAGCGCCTAGCTTTCCAAGGTTTTTGCCAGGCATGTCGATCACCGTTTGCAAAGGATCCCACGTTTTTCCGCCGTCTGTAGACCTGCGAATCACAAAGTTTATGTGGTTTGGAGCGTCGTTTGAAACGCTAGTTCGCTGGTCTGCTCCTGCGATTAGCGTTCCCATGTGCGTTTTTACAAGCGACGGTATTCTGTAGCTGCGAGAGCCCGCATATCCCGTGTCAAATAGTGCAGTTGTTACAAGTGGCTTTACTCTTGATATTCTTTGGATTTGGCCTTCGGTTAGTGCGCTAAAGTAGATTCCGCCTGTTCTAGCTTCGCCCATTAATCGCACTCCGCGCAAGTCTTCGCCAATGCTTACGGCGTCTAATTCTGGTATGTTTGCAAACCAGAATTGTCCTATGTTGTGCGACTGGCTGTATCCGTCTACGTAAATGTCGGTTGCTCCGCGATTTGCGCGAATAATCAAGTTGTGCCATTCTCCGTCGTCCACGCTTGCGGCTGCTTCGATTACGCTTTTTACGCACGTTTCGTCGTCGATTAGCGTGATTTTTATGCCTTCTGGCCCTGCATACACGCTTATTTTTTCGCTAGATTCTAGATTAGTTTTTGTTCCAGCAGTTCCAGCAGTTCCAGCAGCAAAAAGCACTCCGTGTTGGCCAGGGCCTCGCAATCTAAATTGAATGTGCAAAGTTCCGCTCGACTTGCAAGATACGCGTTTTATGTCTCTTGCGCAAATCGTAGGTCCTGCAAACCATATGTCTGGCTGTGCCTGTGTGGCCGAATTTGCGATTTCTTCTGGATTTGGCAAGTGGTTTGAGTAGTAAAAGTCGTAGATTTGCGAAGATTCTGCCTGCGCTGCACACACTTCGGCCGCTTTTTCGCTCACTCTTTGCGGCCCAAGATTCGTTGCGCTCGCAAAGCATTGGTATCCGTCTAAATAGAATCGGCTTCCAAAACTGCCGTACGTTATTGCAAAATCGTGTTCGCGCCCATCGCATGCGCCTAGCGCATCTTCCATGTGTAGCGCAATTTCTTTCGCACCGTTTGCGTCGGCGCTATCTTCTAAAAGATTTTGCGCAACAAGTAGTGGAGCATCTTCTTTAATACTTATTTTTATTATTGGAGTTGCGTCCTCTTGTAGTGCGGTTGCTGGTGATTTTTGTGCTGGCTTAATATGCAATAAATCACAATCCGTATTTGCTACAAATTTGAACCTTATTATTCCTTCGTTCTGATTTATTCCATCGTTTTTATCTTTACGATTGATGCTCGATGTGTTTTCGCTATATTCTTTGATTTCGCTAGATGGTGTAATTTTTATTGTGGCATGGCTAAATCGCGTATGCGTCGAACCCTCGATATCCGCGATATCTTCAATAAGGCTCGTCGTCTTCGTTGAACGACGTTCCATTTTAGTCCTCCATGACCGTAAAAATTAAAACCGCTATGTTTTAACACGTCTGACGTCTTATGACGTTCACTATTTAGTCTATCACATATTTTTAATCAAATGCACAATTGTTGCACATTACGTTGCAAAATGATGCTATAAAACAAGAAAGAACGTTGAAAAATCAACGTTCTTAAAGAGTGCGAACGGCGGGACTTGAACCCGCATGAGCATACACTCACTGCCACCTGAAGACAGCGCGTCTACCATTCCGCCACGTTCGCATACAAACCACAAAGCTACCATATTTGCGCTCTTTTAGCAAATATTGACACTTGTGTGTTTATGCAATTTGATCAAATGGCATCACTCAGCAAGGTAGAGATTCGAGATTTTTCGCCCTGAATGAGATGTTTCGCTCGCGCGGTCTAAGCGCGCGAGCGTCTTCGCCGCACGTAAAGTCCACTGGACTTTACGTTTGAGCGGCTCAGCGAATCGAAGTGCATTCGCGCGCTACGCTATTCCTCACGGCTATTAGTAGCCGTTCGGCTGATTTGGCATGTAAAGTCCACTGGACTTTACATTTGAGCCAAATCACGCTTTGAAGGAGCTTGAAATGCGTTATGCAATTTCAAGCTCAGTCAAAGCGCTCATGCAAGTCGATTCGCGCGAGACCCATTCTCATAATAATGGGCTAACGATTCATCTCTGAATTCTTCAAAGTAACCGCCGTCAATCGACGCGCGAATGTCGTCTAGAAGTTTAACAAAGAATCGCTCGTTGTGAATAGTAGCAAGCGTGTATCCGTTCATCTCTTTAGCGCGCAGCAAATGGCTAACATACATGCGCGAATAATGCGTGCAAGTGTAGCAATCGCAGCCAGCTTCAAGTGGCCCCTGGTCGTGCTTAAATTCCGCGCGCTTTACGTTGTAGCGTCCGTGGCGGGTAAAAATCGCGCCGTTTCTGCCGCATCGCGCAGGGGCAACGCAATCAAACGTATCGCCTCCGTTTTCTACGCAAGCAAAAATGTCGTCAACTGCTGCGATTCCAAGCACGTGGCGAGGGCGATTTTCTGGCATAGCATCGCAAATCCAAGCGCAAGTATCTCCAATAATGCGCTTTTCAATCGCTCCGCCAATTCCAACGCCGTCAAAGTCGAGCGAAGCAATCTGCTGCGCCGCGCGCCTACGCAAATCCTCGTAATTTGCGCCTTGAACAACGCCATACAAAGCCTGATACGGCTTTCCTAATCGCGCCTCGGTCAATCGCTTGTGTTCTTCAACGCAACGCTTAGCCCATCGGAAAGTGCGCTCAACAGACTCCTCCTGGTAGCGGCGAGTGTTCATAAGCGTTGTAAGCTCGTCGAAAGCAAACATAATATCCGCTCCAAGCTTGTGCTGAATCCCCATTGAGATTTCTGCGCTGAATCGGTGAATCGAGCCGTTTAGAGGAGACTTAAAAGTAACGCCATCTTCGTCAACGAATGCCATGCGCTCTTTGCCAGCTGCGATTACGTCGTCGGACTTCATGCCAGTAACGTCCATTGCAAGCGTCTTTTTGAATCCCGCTCCAAGCGAAAGCACTTGGAATCCGCCAGAATCCGTAAAAGTTGGACCATCCCAGTTCATAAACTTTGCAAGACCGCCAGCTTCGTCTAAAATGTCTTCGCCAGGGCGCTCATACAAGTGGAATGCGTTAGAAAGCATGCATTGGCCGCCCAAGTCTTTGATTGATTCTGGTAGCACGGCCTTCATTGCACCTTGTGTTGCAACTGGCACAAACGCAGGCGTGCAAATATCTCCATGAGGCGTGCGAATCACGCCAGTGCGGCCGTATCTGGCTCCATCTTTTCCCTTGCCGTCTGCCGCATTTTCTAAACGTGTTTTTGTTGTAAACGAGAATTCGCTGCGATCTCCCGGCTTACCAGGCTCTGCTCCGCGTGGGTGTTCAATAAGATTAGTCATACCTTTTACTCTATTAGAAGGCATGACGATACGCGCATAAGTTGCGGCATTGCGCGCGGAAAAGTCGCAAGCAGCCGTTCGTTAAATTTTACGTGTTTTTATAATTTTTATAAAAATAGTTAGCTAATTTATGGGTTATATGTGGTATTTATACGGCATTTATACTACTAAATATTCAGGTAATTTTAAGAGCGGCACGTTTAACTCGTATTGTAAGCGCAAAATTGTGTAAAAATTGCACATTAATTGCATATTAGCTTGTATGAATTTGTGTAATCAGATTAGAGTATGCTTTGTAAAAGATTTAAGGAGGATTAATGGCTGACGATATTTACGATTCTAAGGCCTACGATTCTAGTGAAGAGCATAATGGCAATGCTTCACAAGGCCAATCGGAGCCAACGAGCGCGCAGGAAAATCATGTGGAGCCAGAGCAGATTTATAGACCAGCTCCAGAATACGGAGCGTATGGCCCTGTAGACGCGAGTGATGCAAATAATGGTGATGCAAATAAAAATAGCTGTGATTCTAATCATTCTGTCGAATCGTTGCAAAATCAAGAGCAAATTGGCGCGAATGGTGCAAGTGTAGCGAATAGCGCAAATAGCCGTGATTATGCAAATTCAGAATACGGAAACGGTTTAGATAACCCATTTTTGCCATATGGCGATCCATATAATACAAATGGCGAGCAAAAGCGAACTAGATTCGGCAATCCTTACGATTTAAGCGATGACAATAGCGCAGATAGTAGTGTGGATAGTATCGATGACAATAGCGCGGATAATAGCGCGGAAAGTCAGCCTGCTGAAGCGCCAAATCAAGCGCTAAATCAAGCGCCAGGCCAAATGCTAAGCCAAACTCCAAATGTGGTTTATAAAAAGCGCGGGTTTAAGGCGGAATATAAAGAAAACTCAACAATAATGGTGGCAATTGTGTCGTCCATTATTTCTGCAATTGTGTGCGTTGTTGTAATGGCGTTTGTTCTTACTCAAGGCTTGATTCCTATTCCAGGCGCGGGAACACTTGCAGATGTGGGTGCGCAAAGTCCTTCAAAAGGAACAGCCGTAGTAAAAGGCGGTCAGTCTCCCGATTGGCGCTCGGTTGCTAAAAACGTTTCTGGCGGCGTTGTGTCTATTCAGGCGCGCAACAGCAAAAACATGAGCAAAGGCTCGGGTGCAATAATCGACAAGCAGGGTCACGTTGTTACAAACAACCACGTTATTGCTGGCATGCAACAGCTTCAAGTAACGCTTTCTAACGGCCAGATTTACAAGGCTAAGCTTGTTGGAACAGATAAAACAACTGATTTGGCTGTGCTTAAAGTAGACGGTTTGCCTAGCAGCATAAAGCCAGTTGATTTTGCGGATTCGGACGCGCTCGCAGTCGGCCAGCCAATAATGGCAATCGGAAATCCGCTTGGATACGACGATACTGCTACAACAGGCATTGTTTCTGCGCTTAATCGCCCAGTTTCTGTTATGGACGATCAAAGTCGTTCGGAAATCGTTACAAATGCTGTGCAAATTGATGCCGCAATTAATCCAGGTAATTCTGGCGGCCCAACTTTCGACGCTTCTGGGAAAGTGATTGGTATTAACTCGTCTATTGCAGCAACTTCTGCACGAGGCGGCACGGCAGGCTCTATTGGAATCGGCTTTGCTATTCCTTCTAACCTTGTTAAGCGCGTAGTAAACGAGATTATTAAGAACGGTTCTGTAAAGCACGTTGCTCTTGGAATCATGGTTAAAAGCGTAAATGTAACGCAAAATAACATTACGCGTGGCGGCGCTCAAGTGGCGTCTGTAACGCCTGGTGCTCCTGCTGCAAAGGCGGGAATGCGTGCTGGAGATACAATCGTAGCGTTTAATGGCAAGTCTGTTACAAGTAACTACTCGCTGCTTGGATTTGTGCGCGCTACCGCTTTGGGAGATAAAGCAACAATAACGGTTGTTCGTGGAAACGGAACCGTCAACTTAACTGTTAAGTTTAACCAAGAAGAAGCTGCGGTTAATGGTGCAACTCGCCAAGACCCTCGCTCGCTAAGAAAGCGCGGTAACAAGAAGCCTGATTCTTCCCAGAATAAGAGCCAAAAGGGCAGCGGCGGCGATTCTTCGGATGACGACGACGATCCTTTGGATCAGCTTCCTAGAGGCGGAGACGACGATTCCGACGACGGCGGCATTTTTGACCCATTCGGTTTCTGGTAAACTGATACCATGACTTACAAAGATTTTGGCAAACTTGCATCGGAGCGGTTTTCTGCACGCGACTTTTTAAACAAGCCGATTGAGCAAAACGTTTTAGAGTCAATATTGCACACCGCTTCGCTTGCGCCAAGCTGGAGTAACACAAGGGCTTATGCGCTTGCGATTGCGCAAGGCAGCAAAAAAGACAACATTGTAAAAGCTTATTTAGATAAGTGCAATGCAATGCTTAAAGCTAAAGATAAGAGTTTGAGTGAATCTGAGCGCGATCAGTTTGCTCAAGAGTCAGCGCCTAATGGCGACGTTCCTGTTGCAAAGCCGTACCCTAGCGACTTAAAGCAGCGAAGCGCTAAACTCGGTCTAGCGTTATATTCGCATTTAGGAATCGAAAGGCACGATTTTGCAGCCAGGAACGCCCATACGCGCAGAAATTTCGAGGCTTTTGGGGCGCCTGTTATTGGCTTTGTTTTAGCTAGACGCGACTTTATGCCGTTTGCTGCAATGGACGCTGGCCTTATGTTGCAAACGCTGTTTCTTGCTGCTAAAGATTTAGGCGTTGACTCTTGCCCGCTTGGCGTTTTGGCAACTTGGCGAGATCCGCTAGACGCGGAGTTTGATGTTCCAGAAAACATGGAGCTTTTAACTGGATTTGCGCTTGGGTATGCTAGCGATTCGCACACAAACGAGTTTAGAGCCGAGCATCCAAAGATTGAGCTGCTGTAGCGATTGTTTAGCGGCTGTTTAGCGATTATTTAGTGGTTGCTTATCGGCTGCTTAGTGATTGCTAAACAACCGCTTTTGCCTATTTTATGTGTGCTTTGCGCTCGTAAATAGTGGCAGTGCTTTCCCAAACAAGAGCTTTCCAAGACGTTTTAACGTTGGAAACAGCATGCGCTTTGTAATGCGAAATGTTGTAGTTTAATGCCAAGAAGTAGTACCACGGCTGGCTGGATTCGCTAACAAAAAACTCTGGCTCGCCTTTTGCAGCGCACGCTGCCAACTCTTTTTCTTGCTGTTTTGCGCTAGAACTTTCGTTTGTTATAAAAGTCTTGTTTTTGTAAGCGCAGTCTATAAGATTCTTAGAAAAATAAGGATTTGCGCCCACTAAAAGCCACGAATATTGGTGAGTGTCGGCTTCTTCGTGCGAAATAACGTTTCCACTATCGTCAACCTGCTCGTAATTATGGAGCCAAGATGCTACAAAACGCTTATTTTGCAAGTGATTACTAGATATGTATTGCGCTACAGCTCTAGAAGGCGAATAGTCAAACAGAATATCGTTTACGCAAGCAAACGCGTTCCAAATTAGGCTTGGTGCAAGAATTATTGAAATTAGCACGTTGATTTTCAAAGCTTTGTTTTTTATAAATCTGAATTTAGTAGGGGCGATTTTAACAAAAATCGCAGGAATATCTTTGCTGCTAAGCGGCTCTTTTATGTGACTTATCCAAAGCACACTAAGCAAAAACACAAAGATTAGACCTGCGTGGTGAAGCGTAAAATAGCGAACAGCTACGATTGTAAGAACGAGATAAGGGATTACAAGAACCGCAAGAAGTTTTCTGCGCTTGGCGATTCTAATTGCAAATGCCCAAATCGCAAGGCTAAACAGCGTGCATATTGCAATTGGCAAAAAGTCAAAAGGCATTCTTCGCATTGAAATATCGCCATAAAAGCTTGTAAACATGCTTTCGGAAGGCATTACAAATATAAAAGCGAAGCATTTTGCGATTGTTGAATTGCCATCAATAGTTGCGCGAGTGGCGAACGCATTTTTTGCGGGCCATGCAAGAGCAAGGTTTGCAACGCCAAAAATGGCGATTAATCCCCAAGATATAAGTCGCGCCAAATTTGATGAGATTGTTGCTTTAATCGCGTGAAAAATGGCACTAAAATTAAGAGTTTTGTTACATGCTTTGCTACAGGCTTCGCTGATATTTTTGCTAAAAACTCGCCAAATCCAAGCAATTGTAAATCCTGCAGCAAACGCGATTCCATACACGCTAAGCAGGCACATAAACATAAGACTAATCGCAAGTTTGCAAGCGCTAGAAGTCTTAGAATCTGCGCTATTCCAGTAATGTGCCGCTACTAGCAAGCTTAAGCAAAGCAAAGCGTATGGTCGCGATGTAACTCCGTACTGGAAGCAAACAAAATAAGTAAACGGAATAAGAAAAGTTACAAGGCTACTTGTGTGCTTAAAAGGCGATTTAAAAATAAGCCACGCGCCAAGTAAGCTTGCACAAATCAGCTGAGTTCCCTTAATTCCAAACTCGTATGGAACGCCATTTTTGGCTGCAATTGCAAGTAAAAGATTCCAAAAAGGAGGGTGACCTTCGTAATGCGTTCTAATGCTAAAAATGCTTGCGATTGGCGAATCGCGCGCAATCAGCCAGCTTTGAGCTTCGTCAAACCAAGGTTCGTGGAAACACATTACGATTGCAATAATCGCAATGTATAGAACAAAAGCCAATAGCTGTGCCAATGTGCGCGCGTTATGTGAGCTTTGTAAATTGCGTAGCTTTAAAATCCGCATTACCATTAACTCTTAAATCCGCAATACTCTTAATTGCAAACAATTGCTAATTTTGGTTTAAAGCGGCAAGCCTACGCGCATTAGCAACAGCATACAAGCTGATTCCAGCAGCAACGGATGCGTTAAGCGATTCAACAGCGCTAGAGATTGGGATTCCAGCAATAGCATCGCAAGCTTCGCGCGTTAGGCGACTCATGCCTTTGCCTTCGCTTCCAAGAACTACCACAAGCGGATCGGTTTCAAAGCCAGTTTCGCCAACAAGCTTATCTCCGCCGCCGTCTAGGCCAATCGCGTACCATCCGCGTTCGCGCAAACCTTGAATCGCCTTGTTTAAATTCACAACTCGAGCAACAGGCAAGTGCGCTGCGGCTCCTGCAGAAACCTTCCAAGCTGCAGCTGTAACAGATGCGCTCCTGCGCTCTGGCAAAATTACGCCATTTGCGCCAAAAGCGGCTGCGGATCGAATAACAGCACCAAGATTTTGCGGATCGGTAACGCCGTCTAGAGCTATAAACAATGGGCGTGCGTTAATGCGTGCAGATGCAGAATCTGCTGCTTCCATAGCGCGAGCCTTCTTTTCTGCGCGATCAACAAGCTCTTGCAGCGAATAGTATTGATAAGGCTGCACCTTTAAAATAATGCCCTGATGATTAGTGCTGTGAGCAATGCGATCCATCTCCAGGCGATCCGCCTCCAAAAGTCGCAAGCCTTGCATGCCAGCAAGCTTAACGATTTCGCGCGTGCGATCGTCGTGCTCAATGCGATTTGCAACATAAAGCTGCGTGCTAGGAACGCCTACGCGCAAAGCTTCAAGAGCTGCATTTCGCCCGATTACCAACTCGTCGCTATCTGTGCCCAACTTATCTACTCTGCGTCTAGCTGCCAAACGCGGATCTGCAAACGTGCGCTTAATCGCAGCTTTTTTGGCGAAATAAGCCTTATGGTAAACGCGGTCTTCTGCCTTAGGAGTAGGACCCTTGCCGCGCAATGCATTACGATGTTTTCCACCCGACCCCTTGGTCGGTCCTTTTTTCATAGCCATATTCTTATTTTCACATGCCCCCGAGGCATTGGCGATGCTTTGGTGCTGCATCAGCGAGGCATTAGTATTTGGCGCTTTATGTGGCATAATAGAACGGTACTTAATTATTGCAAATTATTGTTATTGCAATAATCCACAACCGCGCAATAATCAAGATTTTGAGTCAACTTTGCGTAAAAATTTTGATTATTGACTACTCCGCGGCGCTCCCAAGGGGGAAAATATGGTTGATCAAAGCGATCAATCCAAAGATCCGTCATTGCAAGACGTGCAAAATGTTGCAAATTCGCTTAATGTAAACGTTTCTACGGGTTTAAGCAGCGATGAGGCGTCTAAAAGGCTTGCGCAATTTGGCCCGAACGTTTTAGCTAGTGCTCCTAAAACACCAGCGTGGAAGAGATTCCTCGAACAGTTTAAGGATCCGCTTGTTTACTTGCTTATAGCGGCGACTATTATTTCCGCAATCGCATGGTTTGTTGAGCGCGCACAACATGGTGGCGAAAGTGGCGGCGAAGTTCTGCCGTTTGACTCAATAGTTATAATCGTGATTCTTATAGCAAACGCAGTTTTGGGCTATATTCAAGAATCGCGTGCGCAAGAAGCAGTTGAAGCGCTGGCAAAAATGAGCGCTCCGCAAACGTCTGTTCTTAGAGATGGGCGAGTTATGCGCATAGATACGGCAGATGTTGTGCCTGGAGATATTTTGGTTCTTGGCGAAGGCGATGCTGTTTCTGCAGATGCAAGGCTTATTGCAGCCGCTTCTTTGCGCGTTGCAGAAGCAAGCCTTACGGGAGAATCGGTTGCCGTTAGTAAGCGTCCAGAAACTCTAGCTTCACTAAAGTCTTTGGCAGACCGCACAAACATGGTGTTTAATGGCACTGCCGTAACGCAGGGCACTGGTCGCGCAATCGTCACGTCTACGGGCATGAAAACTCAGGTTGGAAAAATCGCAGATATGCTTTCTAGCGCGCAAGAAGAAGCTACACCTCTAGAGAAAGAGATGGTTCGCGTATCTAAGGTTCTTGGAATCGCAGTGTGTATTATTGCAGCCGTTGTGCTTGCGTCTATGTGGGCTCTTGAAGGCTTCCACACTATTGAAGACGTTATAGATTCTTTGCTTCTTTCCGTTTCTCTTGCCGTTGCTGCTGTTCCAGAAGGCTTGGCTGCTATTTTAACGGTTGTTCTTGCTTTGGGCGTTCAGCGCATGGTAAAGCATCATGCTGTTGTTAAAAAGCTTTCGTCTGTAGAAACTCTTGGCTCCGCATCTGTTATTTGCTCCGACAAAACTGGTACTTTAACTCGAAACGAGATGACTGTTGAGCGTGTTATAACGCCTAGTGGCCAAGTGCAGCTTACGGGTAGTGGGTATAAACCAGAAGGGCGAATGGTTTTGCTTGATTCTTTAGATGCGGATTTGGCAGTTCCTCCAGCGCTGGCTACAGAGGTGATTGGTGCGCTCGGATCTGGGTACTTGGCAAACGATGGCGACTTGCATCATAATGAATCGTCTGACGCATGGCAGCCAGTTGGCGACCCTACCGAGGTCTCGCTTATTGTTGCGGCGCGCAAAACCAAGGCAGACAAGCGTTACGCGCATCTTAGTCGCGTTGCGGAAGTGCCATTTACTTCTGAGCGCAAACGCATGTCTGTTGTTGTTAAAGATGGCTCGGATTCTGGAAATCTTATTGTTTGCGCTAAAGGCGCTCCAGATGTTTTGCTTTCTTATTGCACGCGAATCGCAGTGGCTGGCGCTGTTCGTCCGCTTACAGAAGGAGACCGCGAAGAAATTCTTGCAAATGTGGAAAAGCTCTCTGGCGAAGCGTATCGCACTCTTGCAATGGCGTATAGGCCGCTTGGCGTAGATAGTTTAGCTAAAGTTGACGGCATGGTTTCTAATGCTGCAGGCCAAATCGCAGATGTTGCTGAGCAAAGCGATGTTTTGGAATCTGATTTGATTTGGAACGGCATGGTTGCGATTATTGATCCTCCTAGAATCGAAGTTCGAGATAGCGTTGCTCAAGCGCATCGTGCTGGAATCAGAACTGTTATGATTACTGGCGATCATCCACTTACTGCCGCTCGAATCGCTCGCGACCTTGGCATTATTGGAAAAGATGAGCATGCGCTTACAGGCGATGAGCTTGACGAGTTGCTTTCTAGAGACGATGACAATATTGCTTTCGACGATGCGATTAGCAAAGTGAGCGTGTATGCGCGCGTTGCTCCAGAACACAAGCTTGCGATTGTTTCCTCGCTTCAAAGGCAAGGCAATATTGTTGCTATGACTGGCGATGGCGTAAACGATGCTCCTGCTGTAAAGTCGGCAGATATTGGCGTTGCAATGGGCATTACGGGTACGGAAGTCACTAAAGAATCCGCCAAGATGATTTTGGCAGATGACAACTTCTCTACAATCGTCGCAGCTGTGCGCGAAGGTCGCGGAATTTTCGACAATATTCGTAAATTCTTGAGATATTTGCTTAGCTCCAACGTTGGCGAAGTGTTCACCGTGTTTGGTGGTGTAGTGTTTGCTGGCGCTTTGGGAATTACGCAGCCAAACTCTGTAGGCGTGACTTTGCCTTTGCTCGCAACGCAGCTTTTGTGGATTAATTTGCTTACGGACGCGGCTCCTGCGCTCGCAATGGGTGTTGATCCGCAAACGGATGACGTTATGAATAGGCGTCCGCGAAGACTTACGGATAGCGTTATTGATAAGCCAATGTGGGGAGACATTGTGTTTATTGGCGTGATTATGGCAGCTATAACGTTGATTGGCATGGATATGCATTTGGCTGGCGGATTGTTTACAGACCGCTCCACAACTGTTTTAACTCATGCTGCCCAAATGACTCATGCGCGCACAATGGGCTTCACTATTCTTGTGTTTGCTCAAATGCTTAATGCTCTTGCATCTCGCTCGCATTTGCAAAGCGTGTTTGTTGGCTTGTTTGCAAATCGTTGGCTTTGGGGCGCAATCGCAGTTTCCGTAGTGTTGCAGCTTGCTGTAATTTATATACCATTCCTTAATGGTCCGTTTGGCACAGTTCCGCTCGACTTTATGGAGTGGGTGGAGTGCCTTGGGCTTTCAATGGTTGTGCTTATTGCTTCGGAGTTAAGAAAGTGCGTTTTGCGATTTATTGCTAAGCGCAAAGGCGAATCTTCTGTTGCAATATCTGCCTAATATTTTCGACCGCGGCACGCGCTACACTTGGCATATAAGTGTGTTTAAGTGTTTGTTTTACGAAGTTTTATCGCAAGGAGATTTGACGTTATGCTGTTGTCTGATCGCGACATTCTCAAAGCTCATGACGAGGGTCATATTGATTTGACTCCATGGACCCCACAAATGGTGCAGCCTGCGTCGATTGATGTGCGGCTCGACCGATTCTTCCGCTTGTTCAATAATCACGCTTACACATACGTGGATCCTGCAGAAAATCAAGGCGAGCTTACTGAGCAATTTGCGGTTGCGCCTGATGAGCCTTGGATTTTGCATCCTGGCGAGTTTGCGCTTGGCTCCACTTGGGAGTATGTGAAGTTGGATTCAACGATTGCTGCGCGCTTAGAAGGTAAAAGCTCGCTTGGCCGTCTTGGAATTTTAACTCATTCCACGGCTGGCTTTATTGACCCAGGTTTTGAAGGCCACATTACTTTGGAGCTTTCAAACGTTAGTACATTGCCAGTTAAATTGTGGCCAGGCATGAAGATTGGCCAAATGTGCTTCTTCCAGCTAAGCTCTCCATGCGAAAATCCTTACGGTTCTTCTGTTAACGGATCTCACTATCAAGGTCAGCGCGGCCCAACGCCGTCTAGGTCTTACGAGAATTTCTATCGCGCAAATTTGGAAGATTAGTCTTAATTAAGATTTGATTAGTCTTGATTAGTCTTGATTTTTAAGAAAAATCAGGGGAAAAGTAGAAAACTTTCAGCAAGTTATCAGCTAACGCACTATAAGCGCTAAGGATTGTGTGTTTTCATAATATTAGTGAAAAACTTAAAAGGTAATTCACGAAAGCTTATTCATATTTTTTCCTTAAATTTAGACCCCAGTCCAAGCGGCTGGGGTTAAATTTTTATGCAGCGTTTGCGAGTTTAGTGTAGCCTTCGCGCGTTTATAAATGCCAAAGCTGTGCCGTATGCTGTAATTATGACTAATCATAACGGTGTGATCTCTAGCGAGTTCGATAACGGCGATTTTAACAATAGTGATTTTGGCGGCGGCGATTTTGGTAGTGGTAATGGCGGCGGCAATGGCAGCAACGCCAATAATGGCGATTTTGGCAGCGAAGATAGCGCTGATGGCGCATCGAATGGCCTTCATGCTGGCCGAGAATCTAGTGTTGTTCCAGGCAGATTCGGCGAAGATTTGCATGTAAGCGTTGCTAAGTATTCTCGAGGCGAAGCAGCTGCATACGCCACAAGGCCTCTTCTTTTGCTGTTGCACGGATGGGGTTCAAACGAGGACGATTTGCTTGACTTAATGCGCGTTGTGGCTCCTTATAACGATGCGATTTCTTTGCGTGCTCCACTTCGCTTGGCTCAAGGCGCTTACAGTTGGTTCCATGATGCTGTGCCTAATGGAGATGACTTAGACCGAGATATGTATGCTGCGGCTGCTGCGATTGATGAGTGGGTTGCGGCGAATGTTCCCGAAGATCGCGCTGTTGTGCCATTTGGTTTTTCGCAAGGTGCGGCTCTTGCGATTCATGTTCTTAGGCTTAATCCAGATCGCTATCGCGCATCCGTTGCGCTTTCTGGCTTCGTGGCTCCTAATATTGCTAAAGATATTTCTCTTAACGACGACGTTCTTGCGGATCTTAATACGCCTGTTTTCTTTGGCTACGGCTTGGATGATGCTGTTATTGCTCCTTACGAATTTTCGGCGGCTGCAGCATGGCTTGAGGAGCATACGTGGCTGGAAGAGAAGCGTTACCGCGGCCTTGACCACGCAGTTCACATGGAAGAACTTGGCGATATTCGCTCTTGGTTTGCTTTGCACAATATTTCTTCGGGGTTAATGTGACTTTGCGCGCGCGCGAATATGTTTCGCTAATGCAAGAGGCGCTGCGACTTGCGCAAGTTGCTGCCGATTGTGGAGAAGTTCCAGTTGGCGCTGTTGTTGTAGATGGTTCTGGGGTGATTATTGGCCGTGGCTCTAATCTTCGCGAGAAAGACGCGGATCCTCTTTCTCATGCAGAAATTCTTGCGATTAGGCAGGCAGCAGAGGTGCGCAAGTCTTGGAATCTTAGCGATTGCACGCTTGTTGTTACTTTGGAGCCTTGCCCAATGTGCGCTGGCGCAATTTTACAAACGCATATTAGTAGCGTTGTTTTTGGCGCATGGGATTCAAAACTTGGCGCATGTGGATCCGTTTGGGATATTTTGCGAGACCCTCATATTGGCTCCCATCCGCAAGTTTTTGGCTCCGTTTGCGAATCGCAGTGTGTGCATTTATTGCGTAATTTTTTCGAAAATCATCGATAAAACTGAATAATTTTTTAATTAGAAACGCTGTAAAGATGTAATTAGAAAAATTTTGACATTCTCAAAAAACTGTGTAATATGCTATAAAAACCAAAGAGCAGTTGACTGATTGTTTTTCACTCATTCAGTCTTCTGCTTTTTGTTATATTCGTGGTTGCTTCCGCGTAATCAATGTAAATGAAAATTTATGAATTTATGTGCGGCTACCACTTTACTTACAAGCCTACATGGAGGTGTCATATGAGTGACATGAAATATGCAATGATCGGTTCTGGAGCTATGGGGTATCGCTATGGCGTTTTGTTGCAGGAAACGGCTGGCATTCATGTTGATTTCATTGATGCCTGGGATGAAAATGTGAATAAGGTTCGCCAGCAAGGCGGCGTAATGGTTAGCCGAGATCACGAGAATCGCCATCTTGTGCCAATCAATATGTATACTCCAGAAGATTATGACGGCGATCCAGATGTGTGGATTGTGTTTATGAAGCAAATGCAGCTTGCGGAGATGTTGGAGCGTTGCAAGCATTTGTTTAAGGATCATCAGGTTGTGTTCGCTGCAATGAACGGTTGGGGTCATTTTGAGAAGCTTCAGCAATATTTCTCGGACGATCGCATTTACGGCGGTACTGCAATGATTGCAACCGTGCTGAATGGTCCTGGAGACGTTGATTTTATTGGTAAAGTTGGCGTTGGCACAATGAATATGTGTGCGTTGAACGAGCAAGTGAGCGATGTTGAGCTTGCTATGCGAGATGATTTTAAGGCTGCTGGCTTGAATCCTACTATTACGGAAGATTTCAAGGGTACGTGCATGGCAAAGGTAGTTTTTAATTCCGTAGTTAACACTTTGTGCACAATGTATCAGATTCAAATGGGTCAGTTTATTTCGTACCCAGGGGCTATGGATATGGCTCGTCAACTTATTAACGAAGCGTACGATGTGTGCGATCGTGCAGGAATTCGTATGGTTAATACGCGTCAACAGGAGTTGGAGGCTATTGACTACGTAAGTCGCGTGGCAAATCCTTTGCACTATCCTTCAATGTATCAAGATATGAGTCGTGGTCGAAAGACAGAAGTTGATTATATAAACGGATATATTGCAAAGCTTGGTCGCGAAAATGACTACGTTTGCCGCACTCACGAGTTCTTGACTCACGGAGTTCATTTGGCGGAGCTTGCATTCAAATTGCATAATCAGCAGTGATTTGGAGAGTATTCTGCAATTCGTACAATGAATGAGAAGGAGGCACGGCTCGTAGTTTTTACTGCGGGCCGCTTTTTTATTATCCGCGCGTAACATCTAGTATGCTGATAGAATTTAGAGTCTAAAATCATAAATACTATTCAATAAATAAAATTATGCATAATAAATAAAACTGCAATAAAAATACTTATTAACGTAAATTAATGGGGTTTATATGACTACTTTTAACAGAGCGAACTTGCCGCAATCCGTGCGCACAAATGGTGCTACGCCAAACCCTTGGTGGGCAAATGCAGTTGTGTATCAGATTTATCCGCGAAGCTTTCAAGACACTAACGGCGACGGAATCGGCGATTTGAAGGGCATTACTTCGCGCCTTGACTATTTGGCGGATTTAGGCGTTGACGTGCTTTGGCTTAGCCCTGTTTACAAGTCTCCACAAGACGATAACGGCTACGATATTTCCGATTATCAAGATATTGATCCACTTTTTGGCACTCTAGAAGATATGGACGAGCTTTTGGCACAAGCGCACAAGCGCGGCCTCAAAGTTGTTATGGATTTGGTAGTAAATCACACTTCCGACGAGCACGCTTGGTTCCAGGCTTCAAGAGATGCTTCTAGCGATTACGCAGACTGGTATTGGTGGAGACCAGCGCGCAAAGGATGCGTGCCTGGAGAGCCAGGTGCTGAGCCAAATAAGTGGGGTTCGTATTTTGGCGGCTCGGCGTGGACGTATGATCCAAAGCGCGGCGAATATTACTTCCATCAGTATTCGCCAAAGCAGCCAGATTTGAATTGGGAAAATCCTGCCGTTCGCGCTGCAGTGTACAAGATGATGAATTGGTGGATGGATCGCGGAATTGACGGCTTCCGCATGGATGTTATTACGCAAATTTCTAAGCGCGTAGATAGCGAAGGGCGTTTGCCAGGTGAGTACGGTTCGCAGATTGAAGATGAGCCAGCAGGCGATGACGGCTACTCTTCTCCGTATTTCTTCTGCTCCGATGGCCCTCGTTTAGACGAGTTTTTGCGCGAGATGCGCGAAGCGGTTTTCAAGGGGCGCGAAGGTTTCTTAACTGTTGGCGAGGCTCCTGGAATTTCCGCGCATCGAAACACTTATATTACAAATCCTGCTAATGGCGAGCTAGACATGCTCTTCTTGTTCGATCAAGTTAATGTTGATTGCGCAAATGGCACTAAGTGGAATCCTACTCCTCTTAAGTTGACTACATTAAAGCGTGCAATGGCAGATCAGCAGCAAGCAGTTAGCGAGTCTGGTTGGGCGAGCCTGTTCTTTAATAATCACGATCAGCCGCGTGCGCTTTCTCGCTGGGGTAGTGAGGCTAGCGATGAGATGCGCGTGCTTTCTGCTAAGGCGATTGCAATGCTTCTTCACATGCATCGCGGCACTCCGTACGTGTATCAGGGTGAAGAAATTGGCATGACAAACGCGCACTTTACGCGTCTTGAGCAGTATCGCGATTTGGAAGCGTTGAATATGTTTAAGCAGCGCGTAGAAGAAGCGCATATTCAGTCTGCGGAGTCTATGATGGATGCGCTCGCAAAGCGCGGTCGCGATAATTCTCGAACTCCAATGCAATGGAATGCGTCTAAATATGCAGGATTTATGCCTTTTAATGTTCCGTCGCAAAATAATGCGCAGCCGTGGATTAGCGTGAATCCTAATTATGTAGATATTAATGCTGCTGAGCAAATGGAAGATTCGGATTCCGTTTATTCGTTCTACAAGCGTTTGATTGAGTTGCGCCATTTGCAGCCTGTTGTTTCGGCTGGTTCTTGGAATTTGGTTGATGCGGATGACGAGTGCGTTTACGCGTTTGTTAGGCAGGTTGAGCAGGTTGAGCAGACTTGTGATAATGCTAAGGCAGATGAGGCAGGTCTTGAGAATGTTGTGAATTCTTCAAGCGCGGTTGCTTGCGATTCGCCTTGCGCTTCTGTAAAGAAGTTGCTCGTAATGGTAAATATGACGGATTCATCTGTAGCAATACCTGCTCAAAGCGCCGAATTGTTGCGTAATATCGCCTCTAACAGCGTATCGTATGATGATGTGATGATTTCTACCTACAGCGCGGATCATGCTCTTAAATCGCTTAAAAATGGCACGCTTGCGCCTTGGGAGGGAATCGCTGTTAGCTTGCAATAATTATTTTGCAATAGTCACTTTGTGATAGTGAATAGTCACTTTGTAATAGTGAATAGTCACTTTGCAATAGTTTCGTCTACTAACTTTGGCAGAGCTTTCGCAATATCTTCGCGTATTATGCGCTCTGCCAAATAATCGTATTGCGTAGCGCCCAGGTTCATTATTGTAATCGGCACTCCTGCGCGAGCGGCTAGCGGCACAAGGCTTGCAGCTGGAAACACTTCTAGCGTAGATCCAATAACCCACAGCTCGCTTGCGTGCATAATCGCCTGCGCGCTGCGTTCCATTGCGCCTTCTGGCAGAGCTTCTCCAAAATATATAACGTCTGTTTTTATAAGACCGTTGCAAGGCATGTTTCCGCGGTACGGCAGCGCGCGCCTGCAATGTGGGTCTGGGTGTGCGTCTAAGTCGCGCATAATATCGGCTGTATTGTAGCTCGCGTGGCAGCTCATGCAGTGTGATGTTCCAATGCTTCCGTGCAAGTTCACTATAATGTCTGGGCTGTTTCCAGCTTTTTCGTGAAGCGCATCAAAGTTTTGAGTGGCGATTAAATCCAGCATCCCAGCTTTCTCAAGTTTTACTAGCGACTTATGCGCTGTTCCTGGCTGAGCGTTCCAAACTGGCGACTCTTTTTGCCATCTCCAAGAGTAAATGCGTTCTTCTTCGCTGCTTAAAAATGCGTCTATATCGTAGACGCTCATTTGCTCTGGGTGTTTAGTCCAAACTCCATCTGGACCTCGAAAGTCTGGAATACCCGCGCTTGTAGATATTCCTGCGCCTGTTAACACAACAATATGATGGTGTGCGCTGCTCTTGCTGTTTTTCTCGCTATTTCTCATATACCTATATATAGCACGCGCACATGTTGTGTGCATATATGCTGTTTGTTTTGATTATTTTGCGTATTTGGCTTGTGTGATTTTGCGCGACACTCCCGTGTTTTGGTTTTTGGGGGTGTTTTTCTTGTTTTTTTGGATTATTTTTGTTGTGTTTTTGTTGGTGTGTGGTTACTTGCGACTTTTTATCGTGTTTTGATCGTGTTTTCAACACGCCGATGTTTTGGCTTTGTTTCAATGGTTTTTGCTTGTTGGCTTGTGTGTGATTTGCTTTTGGGCTTGCTTTGGTGTAAGTTTATCTCTTGCTGCTCAGCGCGGCTGGTTCTCCTCGGTTGAGGTTGATGAGCTGGCTGGTGTGGTGGTGGTTTGAGAACTCAAGAGCGTGTCTGTACTACTTATTAGTTAATTATTGCCAGTTCATTGTCAGCCTCACAGATTGTGGGGTGCCTGAGAGATGGTTAAATGATGGTGAGGTTTTTTGTTGGGATGTTCTTTCCTTAAAGAATGTCTCGTCTTTTTCTTTTATATTGGAGCCTTTTGTTGGCTCTTCATTGAAGTTTTTCGTGGAGGGTTCGATTCTGGCTCAGGATGAACGCTGGCGGCGTGCTTAACACATGCAAGTCGAACGGGATCTGACCAGCTTGCTGGTTGGTGAGAGTGGCGAACGGGTGAGTAATGCGTGACCAACCTGCCCCATGCTCCAGAATAGCTCTTGGAAACGGGTGGTAATGCTGGATGCTCCAACTTGACGCATGTCTTGTTGGGAAAGTGTTTAGTGGCATGGGATGGGGTCGCGTCCTATCAGCTTGTAGGCGGGGTAATGGCCCACCTAGGCTTCGACGGGTAGCCGGCCTGAGAGGGCGGACGGCCACATTGGGACTGAGATACGGCCCAGACTCCTACGGGAGGCAGCAGTGGGGAATATTGCGCAATGGGGGAAACCCTGACGCAGCGACGCCGCGTGCGGGATGAAGGCCTTCGGGTTGTAAACCGCTTTTGATTGGGAGCAAGCTTTCGGGTGAGTGTACCTTTCGAATAAGCGCCGGCTAACTACGTGCCAGCAGCCGCGGTAATACGTAGGGCGCAAGCGTTATCCGGAATTATTGGGCGTAAAGAGCTTGTAGGCGGTTCGTCGCGTCTGGTGTGAAAGCCCATCGCTTAACGGTGGGTTTGCGCCGGGTACGGGCGGGCTAGAGTGCAGTAGGGGAGACTGGAATTCCCGGTGTAACGGTGGAATGTGTAGATATCGGGAAGAACACCAATGGCGAAGGCAGGTCTCTGGGCTGTTACTGACGCTGAGAAGCGAAAGCGTGGGGAGCGAACAGGATTAGATACCCTGGTAGTCCACGCCGTAAACGGTGGACGCTGGATGTGGGGCCCATTCCACGGGTTCTGTGTCGGAGCTAACGCGTTAAGCGTCCCGCCTGGGGAGTACGGCCGCAAGGCTAAAACTCAAAGAAATTGACGGGGGCCCGCACAAGCGGCGGAGCATGCGGATTAATTCGATGCAACGCGAAGAACCTTACCTGGGCTTGACATGTGCCTGTCGACTGCAGAGATGTGGTTTCCCTTCGGGGCAGGTTCACAGGTGGTGCATGGTCGTCGTCAGCTCGTGTCGTGAGATGTTGGGTTAAGTCCCGCAACGAGCGCAACCCTCGCCCTGTGTTGCCAGCGGGTTATGCCGGGAACTCACGGGGGACCGCCGGGGTTAACTCGGAGGAAGGTGGGGATGACGTCAGATCATCATGCCCCTTACGTCCAGGGCTTCACGCATGCTACAATGGCCGGTACAACGGGATGCGACATGGTGACATGGAGCGGATCCCTTAAAACCGGTCTCAGTTCGGATCGTAGTCTGCAACTCGACTACGTGAAGGCGGAGTCGCTAGTAATCGCGAATCAGCAACGTCGCGGTGAATGCGTTCCCGGGCCTTGTACACACCGCCCGTCAAGTCATGAAAGTGGGCAGCACCCGAAGCCGGTGGCCTAACCCTTTTGGGATGGAGCCGTCTAAGGTGAGGCTCGTGATTGGGACTAAGTCGTAACAAGGTAGCCGTACCGGAAGGTGCGGCTGGATCACCTCCTTTCTACGGAGTTTTTGTGCACGCTCAGTTGAGTGTGGTTACTGGTGTGGAAAACAATAGTTAACGTTTTGTGAGTGTGTTGGGCATGCTTTTGGGTTCCCGGATTGCCACCCCCCTTTTGTTTGGGGTTGCGGTCCTAGCCCTTGGATTACAGGTTGAGGCTTTTTGGTTTTTGGCTTGTGTTCTTGGTGTTTGGTGGTTTGAGAACTGGATAGTGGACGCGAGTAAGAATAGTGAGACTATTTTTGGTTTTGCTTGTTTTTACTTTTATCAATTTCAACCGGCTCCATTTTGGTGGAGTCGCTTGATCGTTTTGTGATCGTTTAGTGTGATGATTTATTGTCTAGAGAGTTAAGCGATAGGCTTTTTACTGGTGTATCACTGGTAAGGGCGTATGGTGGATGCCTTGGTAGACAGGACCGATGAAGGACGTGACGGGCTGCGATATGCCTCGGGGAGCTGCCGAGTGGGCTTTGATCCGAGGATTTCCGAATGGGGAGACCCGGCCACTGTTATGGGTGGTCACCACAGTTTTTGTGGGGGGTACGCAGGGAAGTGAAACATCTCAGTACCTGCAGGAAAGGATACTCCGTGAGTAGTGGCGAGCGAAAGCGGATCAGGCTAAACCGAGTACGTGTGATAACCGTCAGGTGTTGCGTATTCGGGGTCGTGGGATTGACTGTTCAGCCTCTGACGGGGTTGAGGAGAGTGATAAAACATCGTGTTATGTGAATGGGATTGAATTCCCAGCCGTAGAGGGTGATGGCCCCGTAGCAGGTCGTGCGATGTCTCTTTATGTTTATTCCCAAGTAGCGCGGGCCTCGTGGAATCCCGCGTGAATCTGCCCAGACCGTTGGGTAAGCCTAAGTATTCCTGTCTGACCGATAGTGTACTAGTACCGTGAGGGAAAGGTGAAAAGCACCCCGGGAGGGGAGTGAAATAGTTCCTGAAACCGTGCGCTTACAATCCGTCGGAGCCTTCTTGTGGGGTGACGGCGTGCCTATCGAAAAATGAGTCTGCGAGTCAGTGGTATGTGGCGAGGCTAACCCGGGTGGGGGAGCCGTAGCGAAAGCGAGTTTTAAAAGGCGTTTTAGTCGCATGTCCTGGACCCGAAGCGGGATGATCTAGCCCTGAGCAGGTTGAAGCGCGGGTAAGACCGTGTGGAGGACCGAACCCACCTAGGTTGAAAACTGGGGGGATGACTTGGGGTTAGGGGTGAAAGGCCAATCAAATTCCGTGATAGCTGGTTCTCTCCGAAATGCATTTAGGTGCAGCGTCATGTTATTGCTTACAGGGGGTAGAGCTACTGGATGCTTGCGGGCCCATACCGGGTACTAATAGCAGCCAAACTCCGAATACCTGTTAGGTTTATCATGGCAGTGAGTCGGCGGGGGATAAGCTCCGTCGTCAAAAGGGAAACAGCCCTGATCGTCGTCTAAGGTCCCGAAGCGCGTGCTAAGTGGGAAAGGATGTGGAGTCGCATAGACAGCCAGGAGGTTGGCTCAGAAGCAGCCATCCTTGAAAGAGTGCGTAACAGCTCACTGGTCTAGTGGTTCCGCGCCGACAATGTAGCGGGGCTTAAGCACGCCACCGAAGACGCGGCTGCGTGATTTTTTCACGCGGGGTAGGAGAGCGTCCTGTATGGGGTGAAGCGGCAGTGTGAACTTGTCGTGGACTATACGGGAGTGAGAATGCAGACATGAGTAGCGAGAGACAGGTGTGAATCCTGTCCGCTGAATGACTAAGGGTTCCGGGGCCACGTTCGTCGTCCCCGGGTGAGTCGAGTCCTAAGGCGAGGCCGACAGGCGTAGTCGAATGGATGAACGGGTTGATATTCCCGTACCGGTGTTACACCGTTCGAACTGAATCTGAGAGTACTAACCTTCGTTATTCTGGTTGATTGCCTTTCGGGGTTTTCTTCTGGTTTAGTGTTGGGAGCGTATCGGTAGTAGGTTAGCGTGGGAGTGACGCAGGTAGGTAGCCGGCTGCGGAGGTGGTTTTCCGTGGCTAAGCGTGTGGGCTGTCCTCTAGGTAAATCCGGGGGATGTTTAAGCTGAGGCGTGATGGGTAGGCCGTATGGCTGATTCCGGTGATCCTGCTTGCCGAGAAAAGCTTCAACGTGAGGTGTGATTCCGCTCGTACCCTAAACCGACACTGGTGGTCTGGTAGAGTATACCGAAGCGATCGGGCGAATCCTGGCCAAGGAACTCGGCAAATTACTCCCGTGCCTTCGGCATAAGGGAGACCCTTGATGGTGATGTTTTTTACAAGCGGAGCTGTTGGGGGTGGCACAAGCTAGGGGGTAGCGACTGTTTACCAAAAACACAGGAGCGTGCGAAGGCGTAAGCCGCTGTATACGCTCTGACGCCTGCCCGGTGCCGGAAGGTTAAGAGGATCCGTTAGCTTTGGCGAAGCGGTGAATTTAAGCCCCGGTAAACGGCGGTGGTAACTATAACCATCCTAAGGTAGCGAAATTCCTTGTCGGGTAAGTTCCGACCTGCACGAATGGCGTAACGACTTCCCCACTGTCTCGGCCAGGAGCCCGGCGAAATTGCAGTACGAGTAAAGATGCTCGTTAAGCGCAGAAGGACGAAAAGACCCCGGGACCTTTACTATACCTTGGTATTGTCGTTAGGTGTGGATCGTGTAGCATAGGCGGGAGGCTGTGAAGCGTGGGCGCTAGCTTGCGTGGAGTCAATAAGTGAAATACCGCTCTTTCCATATCTGGCGTCTAACCTCGACACGTTATCCGTGTTAGGGACAGTGCCTGGCGGGTAGTTTAACTGGGGCGGTTGCCTCCTAAAGAGTAACGGAGGCGCTCAATGGTCCGCTCAGCCCGGTTGGCAATCGGGTGTTGAGTGTAATCGCACAAGCGGGCTTGACTGTGAGACTGACGGGTCGAGCAGGGACGAAAGTCGGAGATAGTGATCCGGTGCCGGCGTACGGACGTGGCATCGCTCAACGGATAAAAGGTACCCCGGGGATAACAGGCTGATCATTCCCAAGAGTCCATATCGACGGGATGGTTTGGCACCTCGATGTCGGCTCGTCGCATCCTGGGGCTGGAGCAGGTCCCAAGGGTTCGGCTGTTCGCCGATTAAAGCGGCACGCGAGCTGGGTTCAGAACGTCGTGAGACAGTTTGGTCTCTATCCTCTGCGCTCGTTGGAATGTTGAGGAGACCTGCCCATAGTACGAGAGGACCTGGGTGGACGAACCTCTGGTATGCCGGTCGTCACGCCAGTGGCGCTGCCGGTTAGCTACGTTTGGAAGGGATAACCGCTGAAAGCATCTAAGCGGGAAGCCTGCTCCAAGATTAGCATTCCTTGCACTTTGTGTGTGAGCCCCCATGTAGAACACGTGGTTGATAGGCTGGATGTGGAAGCCCTGTAAGGGGTGGAGCTGACCAGTACTAATGGGCGATTGTGATACTACTTGTATTGCTTATCGTTTAATTCTCTTAACATTAGGGAGTGTTAAGCGATCATGATTATGGTTAAGTTGTTGATTTTGATGATTGTTTCTTCTGTTTGCTCGCGTTCATGTCCGGTTCCCAAACCGCCAGCTTGCCACTCGCTTAATGCGAGTGTATAATCTAGTTTTGCGGTGGTCATGGCTCAGGTGAGACGCCCGGTCCCATTCCGAACCCGGAAGCTAAGGCCTGACACGGTGAGGGTACTGCACTCGATAGGGTGTGGGAGACTAACACGCTGCCGCATTATTCTTTCTAGCGGGGAGTTTCGACTCCCCGCTTTTTTATTACTTAAAACCAAGTCGTCGCGCGTAAATAACGTCATAACGAACATATATAGTCAAATATGGGTTCGGGGTGCGCATAAGCGCTGAGATTATACCCGTTGAACCTGATCTAGTTAGTACTAGCGAAGGGAAAATCATGACTACTGTGTCGTGCTCTAAAAATAGTGAATTCTCAACTAATGCTCGTTGCAAGCAATTCATGCAAGATGTACGTGAATGCATCGAAGCTTTACGCGCAAAAAATCCGCTAACACATTGCGTAACGAATAATGTTGTTCAAGAAATAACTGCAAACGTTCTGCTAGCTGCTGGAGCATCGCCAGCAATGGTCGTAGACGCAGAAGAAGCTGAAGTATTTGCTCAAATCGCATCTGGTGTATTAGTAAACATTGGAACCTACAGGCCAGTAGACAAAGAATCTATGGATGCTGCAATTCGCGGAGCTGTAAAAGCACACACTCCATGGGTTCTTGACCCAGTTGCAGTTGGCGGTTTAGCTCCACGCACGCAATACGCGCGCGAAATCGTTAAAAGTCATCCTACTGTAATTCGTGCAAACGCTTCCGAAATCTTAGGTTTAGCTGGAGAAGAAAGCGGCGGTAAGGGAGTAGATGCTGGAGATTCGGTTGATTCGGCAGTTGCAGCAGCTAAGAAGCTAGTTAAACTTTATGGCTCGGTAGTGGCTATTTCTGGCGAAAAAGACGCTATTTATGGTCACGGATGCTCGGCACGAGTCTCGGGCGGTCACGAGATAATGACGAAAGTAGTCGGAACGGGCTGCTCTCTTGGCGCATTGGTGGCAGCATACGTTGGAGCAAATCGAAATCGACCTTTTGCAGCAACAGTTGCCGCTCACGTGCACGCTGCTGCAGCAGGAACTTGGGCAGCACAACGCTCAACATCGCCAGGTACATTTAGAACATTATGGATGGATGCGCTTATGGATTTGAGCGCAGACGAGATGCTGAAACTAGCGAATATTGAATTTGAACTCGACCCTGTTGATTGGTCTTTATACTTTATAACAGACCCAAAGATGAGCAATCGAGCAGAAGAAGATATTGCAGTTGATTGCGTTAAAGGCGGAGCAAGCGTAGTTCAATTGCGCGATAAGTACGCAAATAGCGAAACTTTTAATAATAAAGCTCAAAGCTTTCGAGACAAAATGCTTGCTAATGGTTGCGGAAACGTGCCGATTTTTGTTGACGATCGTATAGATTGCGCTAAAAGCTTAGGACTCAACTTGCATGTTGGGCAAACAGATACGCCTTATATTGAAGCGCGTAAGTCTATTCCTGCAGAATGGATGGTTGGGCTTTCTATAGAAAAGTTAGAACAGTTAGATTACGTTTATAACGAATGTGCTAAAGAAAATGTGGCATTGCCTGATGTTATTGGAATAGGTCCGATTTGGCCTACTGCCACTAAGCCAGACGCTGCTCCTGCTTTAGGTGTTGAAGGAGTAGAAAAGATTGCTAAACGCGCTAAAGAACTCGGCATTAGTACGCTCGGAATTGGCGGCGTTAACGAAAATACGGTATTCCCTATTAAAAGCACTTCAATAGATGGTTTATGCGTAGTATCTGCTCTAATGCTTGCGCAAAATCCTTGCGAAGAAGCGCGCAAATTACGCGATGCTATTACGAAGGAATAAAAATAATGAATAATCAATTTTCGCAAGCTCAAGCACCTTTGCAATCAATTTCTAAATTATATGATTCAAGCCTAAGGCCATCTTCTTTGCCATCTTTAGAAGACCCGATTATTCCACGCGTACTAAGTATTGCTGGAACTGATCCAACAGGCGGAGCTGGAATCCAAGCTGATCTAAAGTCAATCACGGCATCACATGGATTTGGAATGTGTGTAACAACTAATTTGGTTGCTCAAAACACTTGCGGTGTGCGCGAAGTTTATACTCCTCCAACCGACTTTTTGCAAGCGCAACTAGAAGCAGTATTTGATGACGTAACTATTGATGCTGTAAAAATCGGCATGCTTGGAGACAAATCATATATTAGCCTAGTTCAAAATTGGCTTAAAAATCATCCTGTTCCTGTTGTTGTGTTAGATCCAGTTATGGTAGCAACTTCGGGAGATAGGCTGCTTGAAAAGTCTGCAGAAGATGCAATGCGCGAGTTTGCGCCTCTTGCGGATGTTATTACGCCAAACATACCTGAACTCGCAGTATTATGCGATAAACAGCCTGCATCCAATTTTGAAGAAGCTTATGCTCAAGCAAGCGAGTGGAGTGCAAAAAACAATACTATTGTTATTGTTAAAGGTGGCCACTTAACAAGCGAAGATGCTGGAAATACTGTTGTGTTCCCAGATGGTCACAGAGTGCACGTTCCTTGCCCTAGAGTTGATACAACAACAACGCATGGCACTGGCTGCTCGCTATCTTCCTCGCTCGCTACGCGCATAGGATTAGCGTTGCGAGAAGGAAAGAAGCTAAGCGATTACAGTACTGTAGCGAATGCTTTAGCGTGGTCGTCAAGATGGCTTAACGAAGCTATTGCTTGCGGTAAAGATTTGCATGTTGGAAAAGGTCATGGGCCTGTGAACCATGCGGCTCGTAATTATCGTTTGGAATTAGATTCTTCGTCAACTCCTTGGGAGCATATGCAAGCGAATGGCTTAGATGGATTAACTCCGCAAAGCGTAGTCATAAAAGCTCATAGCAAGGCTAGAAAGCCAAATGTGGAGCCGTGTGGTCCTTGGACTCAAGCGTTATGGGATGCTAGTGCAGATGTTGATAACAACATTATGAAAATGCCATTTATTGAGGCTTTAGGCAATGGAACGCTTGACTCTGACTTGTTTGCTTTCTACATAAGTCAAGATTCTGAATACTTGAAGCGTTATTCGCGCGCGCTAGCTGCTGTTGGAGCTAAAACGCCAGATAATGAGGCTAGAGTGCATTGGGCTACGGGCGCAGCTATGTGCATAGAAGCGGAATCGCAGTTGCACAGAGATTGGCTTGGAAGCAGAAATATAAGCATTGATGCGCCTTGCTCGCCAGTAACATTAGCTTACGTAAATCACTTACTTGCTTCTACAATGGCAGAAGACTACGTGATTGGAGCTGCATCCATATTGCCATGCTATTGGCTTTATGAAGAAGTGGGGCAAATTTTAGTCAAAAATAATACTCCTGAAAACCCATATCATGATTGGATTTCAATGTATTCTTCTCATGATTTTGAGTCAGGTGTAAGAATGGCGGTTAAATTTGTTGAGAGAGCTTTTGAAGAAGCTGGCCCACAGGCTCGAATTCTTGCTGCTCAAGCATATATGACTTCATGCATTTACGAGTATGAATTCTTTAATCAAGCTCATAGAGCATTGAGGTAGATGGTTTGATAGCTTGATAACTTGATAGCGCTGATGCGTTGACTTCGTCTTTATTAACAAAATCTAGAAGATTTGAAGACGTGTCAAAGCGTCAGCGCATTTTTGTAATACGCATGTCTATTACTGTGCTATGTCTGTTATTGTTGATTTTCTGAGTAGCGCAAATGTGCAGGCGATTTGCTTAAGACTTAAATCGTGAGTAGTAAAAAGTTACCTAAATTCGCTAGCACTATCTTCCTATTTTTTCTATCTTATTATCTTCCTATCTTGCAAAACCCAAAGTACTTTGGAAAATATCAGATAGAAGTGTGTGCATTGCGGTTATGGATCTATTCGATTTTTGCTTAACGAGGATAGCCTTAAGCGGTGATTTAATAGAGTGATATTAGATCTCTGAGCAAGTCAATCACTCAGTAACGTATAAACTCTATGCAAAATAGATTATTCTCTGGTATTACGCAAGCTTCAAGAATCATAAATAAAAATCATCATTTAGTATGATGCAAACTCTTTACGGCGATTATAAGCTATTAAGCAAAAGCTGAAATTCTAAATAAAGTGGTAATCAGAAAAGCGTTAATCGTAGCATTATCAAGCACTTTATTTATTTTGGATTAGTTTGAGAGGCTCGTTTCAACGCATTCTATGCGTTTACGAGTTTGGTGAGTAAGGAGCTTTGTGTTATGCGTAAGTTTACGAAAGTATTCTTGTTGGCTGCTCTGCCGGCGTGTTTGCTTACTGCGTGCGCTGGTAGAGCAGTTGATGATAGTCAACAGCAGGCATCACATGATTCAGTTCCACTTATTTCAGTCAAAAAACAGCCTTTAACACAAGTTGTGTCGGGTAAAGCAACAATAGAACAATCGTCTACCTTTGTTATCACTGCTGTAAGTAGAGGGAATTTTTCTCCATCGGTAAAAGCAGGAAGTGCTGTAAAAGCTGGAAGTATTTTAGGCTACAATGCTGGTAACAAAGTTATTGCTCCCGTAGACGCTAAAGTTGTGTCAGTAGCTGAATCATCTGCGGACATGCCTAAATC
This sequence comes from Gardnerella sp. c17Ua_118, assembly GCF_055804255.1. Lineage (NCBI taxonomy): Bacteria > Bacillati > Actinomycetota > Actinomycetes > Bifidobacteriales > Bifidobacteriaceae > Gardnerella > Gardnerella sp. c17Ua_118. The sequence goes on along the minus strand of NZ_JANUYT010000001.1, from coordinate 1,085,692 downwards.
TTTCCCGCTATTCACTCTTAAATATGAAGGTTTTTCAATAAGTCTTAACGCAAAAGCTTTACTTCGTTCTGCAGATATTGCAGATGTTAAAGGTCGCTTCCAAGTTGAAGATGGTGTTGGGCCAACCAATTGTTTGCAAATAGTACAAAGCGGTGGAACTTCTACAGATGTTGCAGCCTCGGGTAGTAGCAAGAATGATAATGCTGATTCAACTCAAACAGATGAGTCGAGTGCGCAAAGTACACCCAGTGTATCGTCAAAAGTTTTAACGTGTTTAATAGATAAAAGCACAGAAGTAGAATCAGGCCAAAATGCGACTCTTGTTTTTAATGGCAAGCATAAACAATCGGTTCTAACTCTGCCTGTTAGTGCGGTTGCTGGAAGAGTCCAAAAAGGTTTAGTCTCATACAAGAAAGGCGATAAATGGGAGCGTAAAGAAGTTGGTCTTGGAATCAGTGACGGCGCTAATATTGAAATTACGTCTGGTTTGCATGAGGGTGATGTTGTAGCAGGTGTTTCTCCTGATCTCATTCCAGGAGTGCAATGATTATGGAGAACAATCCTGTTCCACTGGTTGAATTACAAGACGTGTCAGCGCGTGTAAAACTAGGCAATGGCGAATGGCTTACCACTGTCAACTCTGTTTCTATGCTACTTAACCAAGGTGAAACATATGCGGTAGTTGGCAGGTCTGGATCTGGCAAAACGAGTCTTATTTCTATTATTGGATTTTTGAATAAAAATTTTACTGGAAAATACTATTATTCTGGCAAGTCAATCCAAAAGTGTAGTGATAGTACAGTATCGCATATGCGCGCTAGAAATATTGGTTTTGTTTTTCAAAACTATTCGCTTATTAAGCATTTAAGCATTAGAGAAAATGTTGAGTTGCCGCTTTTATACGCAGGACTACAACAAAGCAAGCAGACAAGAAGAAAAACGATAGAAGAAGCATTATGTGCTGTTGGATTGCAAGATAAACTAAACGAATACCCTGGAAGGCTATCAGGCGGTGAACAGCAGAGAGTCGCGATAGCGCGTGCCTTAGTTACTAATCCCGAATTACTTATTTGCGATGAGCCAACTGGCGCGCTCGATAGTAGTACGGGAGAAAAAGTGCTTCAAGTGTTGCATGATCGTGTTCAAGAATCTGGAACAACATTACTATTAGTCACTCATGATATGAAAGTGGCTCGTTCTTGCTCTCACATTTTTACTATGGAAGGCGGTGTTCTTTATGATTATGCTGCTTAAAGATTTGCGCCTGTCTCCTATGAGATCCTTCCTCACAGGTTTTTCAATGTTTATTGGCATCATTGCCGTTATTGCGTCAGTGCTTATCGGCACGGTTGGTAAGGACTATCTTATTGCAACTAACGAACAGCTAAACGGTCGTAGACCAACATACGAGATTACTTTTTCAGCACAAAATTTTGACGAATATTCAGTATTTAACAAATTCTTAAATCGCATTGAATCCGCAAATCGTAACGCTAACGTTATGCTACAACCAAACACTGGACTACTGTTTAGCGCTTCTATGCCAGCCTCGAAGAGTGTAAAAATAAGCGAAGAATATAAGACCAGCAATCTTCAATATGTTGATGCTGTTTACACTACGGCAGGATACAACAAAGTTTATAACTTACCTATTGTAAGTGGAAGATGGTTTAGTAATAGCGCTAAAAACAACGCATTAGAAATGGTAGTAAACCAATCTGCTAACAAAAGATACAAGATTGGTGAAGTAGCATTTATTACTTCTCGCAAAACAACACGAATGAGTCCTATAAGGATTGTTGGAGTTGTGAATGATGGCGTAGACTCGGCAAAAGTATACGTGAATATTCTAGGCTTGTTACGTTATGCTCCAACTCTTTGGGAATATTCTCAAAAAGAAGCTCAAGGCTCAATCTACTGGTTAAATAAAGAAAATCGTTCTCAAAAATCAATTAAATCTTATGTTTCAGATGCTCTTTATGACTGTTGTGGTGGGCAAGTAAACGAAATTAGAAGACATGATAATAGTGATAATTACGAGAATGTGATAACAGTATTGCAATTAAGTTTTGCTATCGTAGCAGCATTATTGCTTTTTGTTTCCGCGTTAGGTTTAATCAATATTGGTTTAGCATCGTTGGAACAGCGCACACATGAACTGCTTATACGTAGAGCCTTGGGTGCTACTAGATGGTCGATTGCTTCACTCGTGTTAGGCAGTGCGATTATTTTAGCACTAATAGTTTCGATTGCTGCCGTCGCTGTTTCTTTTGGTCTTGTGTCTATAGCATCAAGTTTTTGGGATGCATCAAGTCCAGTTAGTCCGCCAGTTTACCCATATGAAGCTGCTATTGGAGCTGTTATTGCGGCTTTTATAACAGCACTTGCTGGAAGTGTGGTGCCGGCAATAAAAGCATCGCGTTTACAGCCAGCATTAGCATTGCGTTAATTTTCAAAAAATAAGAAAGAAGGAATAATGAATAATCATACTATTGGTAAAGCAACTCTTATTGTTGGTGTGCTTAGTGCGATTCTTATGTTTAATGCGTGTGGAGGAGTAGGCAACAATAATGCGAGCGGTATGGGTGGCGCGCGCTCGCAAAATAGTTCACCTAGAGAGACTGTTGATTTTGCTCATATAGAGAAGGAATATCAGGAGTCCGTTGCAAAGCTTAGTTGGCCTGAAAAATATAAAGCTCCTGCAAACTTGGTTGGAGAAGAAAAAGACGCTCAGTTCCAGAGTGGATATGGCGATACACAAGCATCTAATTATTATCAGTGTGCTTGGGAGCGGCAATGGCTAGACACGTATGCTAGTGATGAACAAGCGGCAAGTAAAGCTTTGCGTGAGCTCGAAAAAGTGCCTAGCATGCCGTTTATGGGTCCAGACCGTTGTGATGATGCAACGAGAAACTTTTTCAAAGAGCACATGCGTAAAGCAAAACTAGGAGATCCGTCAGGATTCCAACAGGATGTGCAAACTAATTGTCCTGTGATGTAATTGCATTTGTATAACTTCATTGTGCTGATTTTGTATGCAATGCCTATTTACTTAATTGATAAATAGGCATATACTTATGTGTGTGAAGCGAAAAGAGTTGGAGAAAAGACTTAATCAATGAGTGCTACTGAGCATGATGATGCAACGACTTGTTTACAAATGGTGACCGCTATAGCTCGCAGATGCGATGGCTGGTGGGCTATAGAAGTGTCAGAAATACCAGGATTATTTACTCAAGTACGTAGACTTGATCAGGTTGCAGCAATGGTAAAAGACGCTGCTGCAACTTTAAATGTTAAAGTCAATGGCGTGAAAGTAACTCCGAAACTTAGTGAGCAAGATGAGCTTATGCTTCAGCGCATGTTAGATGCAAAATCTGCAGCTATAAAAACTCAAGAAGAAGCGTCTATGCTTATGCGTGAAACGGTCCGCTTATTAAGGAATCAGGGATTGACGGTTCGTGATGTTGCAGAGCTTACGGGAGTTACTCCGCAGCGAATAAGTTCGCTTAAAGCTTAGTAACTTAATGCAATGTGGTTGGGGCTATGCGCAAGTCAATCACTCAGTAACATATAAACTCTATGCAAAACAAATCATTAACAGATAAATAATCAAAGGCCAAGTCGTAGGATACATTGCTATAGCTTGGCCTTTGAAAATTGTGATATGTTTTTATATTAAAATTCGTAGTCTAATGCTTTTATTTATTCTTGGCAATTCCAAGAGCTTTTGAACTTTCATCCTTATCAAGGCCTATAAATAAAAGCACGATTATGCCAATAATCAGCGGAACATAACCGTATCCAGATCCGTGGATCATGCCGAATATTTCCATAAGTCCATTTGCTATTACAGCTAGTGAGGATACGATAAAATATAGTTGCGCGCACCACGGTTTTTTAATGAGAAATATGGTTGCAAGACCAAATAATCCAGCGATAATTTGAGGCACTCCCCATAGATAATCATTACGCATTACAATCAGCGCAATTCCGCTAGCAAGAAATACGCCATTGGCTATTGTCCAAAATACGGACGGAATTTGTGCTTTTGTATCTTCTAAATTACTCATATTCTTCTCCTTCTAATACAAGAAAATAATTGTGTATATAAAACCTTTACAATTTATAAATTAATGTCGCGCTAAAAGGTAAACAATATCTTGTATATGAAAACCTTTACAAATAATTACTAATTAAAACTACTCAAGATTCATTAATCTTTTAAACTGAATCAGTAAAGTATACTATTTATACGGTTATGTTCATTTTTGAAAGGGATAACTGCATTACATTCCCAATACTTGCCAAAGGCTCGAAAATAAAGTGAACCGCCTAAATGCTTTAGGGTATCGCGATGAAGCAGAAGCCCTTTTTGAGATACTGCGCGAATCACATCTTTACTTTTCTTGCCCAAAAATCGAACATTGAACTGTTTTATAACAATTTGTTTTTCGCGTATCGAAATTCTGATGTAATAAACTAAAGAAGCATATTTTCGAATGTTCAAATATAGTTCTTCGATTAATTCAATAACTTCACAGATGATTTCATCGCTAATGTCTTCAGGAATATCGTTACTAGATATATTGCATATGGATCTTCCTTTTAATCCACATGATTCATTGATTGAGTCGTTCATTTGTAGCGTATCTTCAATGCGCTGAATGAACTCGCTTCGAGCATCATGCTTAGCAGTATTTCCACGTAGAATGTCGATAATATTATGACCTTCTTCAAAAGCCTGATCTGCCAAATCATTTATTTCTTCAATAGCTTCTCGTTGCTTTTTAGAAATAGACTTGTCAAGTAATGCTATTTTACTTTGTAGTGCAATATCTGCAATCTTATTAGTTAATTTATCGTGCATTCGCACAGCCAAATTAAGATTATTAATTGTTTGCCTATCTTTTTCATAAAGAACCATTTTTTGGTGATAAATGCGCAAAATAATACCAGTGCAAACGCAAAATATATTTATTAAAAGGTAAGCAATAAGATACTTGAAAGACAAAGTTGATAGGTATCGGTATGCAACGTAGTGTAATGCATCTATTACTAAGAATAAAGGTAGTGTAAATTGAATCGGATATAAATATGAAATAAAAACAAATGATATGATGAGCCCGAAAGTTACTGGTGGGAGATTCAGACTAGGAATAACAAGAATGCTGAGGTGCACAAAAATATAGCACATGCTCATAAAATGCGGGAGCAAGCAAAGGAACAGATTCATAGCAGCAAGAATCATGTAAACTATAACAAGTTGTATTGTGCCATTGTCGCTATTTGAGTAAATATATGCATCCATTGCGCTCGACAAACATCCCAATAGTAAAAATGTTTTATTGTCAATAAGCTTTTCTCGCAAACGACGCATTAAGAAAATAATCATTGTGTATCATTTCCTAAATATTCATCATGCAGCCATGTGGTAATAAGTTGTGAACGATTCGTCACATTCAACTTTTTGAACACGCGACGAAGGATAGTTTCCACAGTACAAGTTTCAACAAATAAACGTTTAGCGATTTGCGCATTAGTCATTCCTTTACTGCACAACTTTACAATTTCAGTCTCATGATCCGTTAAAGCAAGGCGTCCCTTTTTTGGCTTATTTTGCAAACGTTGAAATGCTGTCATCGTGTCGTCAAAATGAAGATTGCCTATTATTTGCGGCTTGAACGCGCCTTGGATAATACTGCTAAGCATAGCGCAAATAGTTTCTGGGTGGTTTTTCCCAACAATGCCTTGCGCGCCTGCTGCCGATGCTTTTAATGCATAATCGTTGATAGGAAATGAAGTTATAGCAATTATTATTGGGAGCGAGTGTCTTCTTCGCAATTCGTATAATATTTTAATTCCCGAAACCCCAGACATATACATGTCAATTAGCAGCACGTCTGGGCATCGATTTTGACAAAACTGAATTGCTTGATCGGCACATGTTGACAACCAGCAAATATTGCAGGACGGAACAACCTGTTCAATATATGTTTTTAGGCCGTGTAGACAAAAACAATCATCATCAACAATGCCAACAGTAATATGCTTTGCTATCATATTGCTCCTTTAGAAAAGCATTATTTAAGTAATAATAATACTTGAATTTGTATGATGAATATCTTGTCTAGGAAAACCTTTACAAAGGGAATCTTATAAAGGTAGGTGCTGAGAGCCTAGGGGAGTTACTCCGCAGCGAATAAGTTCGCTTAAAGCTTAGTGATTCAAAGCAATGTGGTTGAGGCTTGGCAATGGCTGAGTGAATAATGCCGTGTGCATTTGTATAGCTTTATTGCGCTGTCGCGCTAAATGGCTTGTTATATGCTTCTTTTTACCCATGTTGATGGTGTCCAATAATCTTTGGTAAGCATTGATGGGTATGTTTGTTTACGAGTTTGAATAATCCATAAGGCTATACCTGTTGAAACAAGTATTACGCCAGCTGCAATCATTATGAATAATGATGAATTTAGATTTCCCCATGCTAGTACGCTTGCATACCCTACGATAATGCCGCATTGCTCCATAATGGAAGTAAAAGTAGTAGTCGCGCCGAGAATGCGTGTTGGTATGCCGTCGAGAAGAGCTGTTTGCCCATAGACAATAGTGGCGTCAAAAATAATACCTGCAATGAAAGCAGAGCAAAGAAAAAGAGCAATCCAATTATTAAGTGCGAAAATAAGTAAAGGAATAGAGAGGAATCCAGGTAATAAAATAGAGTATAAAATCTCATAATGAAGCACAATATATTTGCATAATACTGAACCTACAATCATGCCAATGTTAAATATGCTGACTATTGTTCCCCACGTGGATGCCGAATGAAAAAGTGTGAGACAATGGTGTGCTCCCATTAGTCTGAATGCGGCAAGCCATGATCCAGATTGTAATGCTGATGCTACTCCTAAGACTATTAACCATGGTGTAGATTTCATATAGTGTAGAGAAGCTGCAAAACCAGCGGTTTTATTGCTTCCTGTTCCTGTTTTCGTATTGTTTGCGCTATTTTGTGCTTGCTGGTTTAGATTAACTAACAGCAGAGGTAGCGCCGCTAGTATCATCACAATAGCAATGCTCGTAAAGAAAATGAGAGGATTGCATATATCAACAAATATGCCAGTAATCGCAGGTGCGGCAAGCCTGCTGAGATTAATCCACATGCGCATGCTTGCTAAAAACTTGGTTTTTTCGCCAGTTGGTACACTATACGCCATCAATACTTTTTGATTAGGTGAAGAAAATGCAGTAAAGAACCCGAATATTATGCCAAGTAGCGTAACCATAATAGTAATAAGATTATGCTGTGCTACTAAAGCAAAACCATATCCAGTGCACAACAAGGCAAAGCAGAACGTTAGCGCTATAAACAATTTAGTTGGTGGATATTTATCTGCAATAATTCCGCCAAGCGGTGCTGCTATGCAGGTCATAAGCGCTACTGATACCGCGTTAAGCGCTGCGTGAGATAAGTCAACATGCATTAAAAGATATAGACTCACGCCAAATCTACAGCTTGTTAAAAGAAAAGCATTAAGCGATAAAACGGCAATAATAAGAGTTGTGCGAATCCGTGCCGAAGCGTTCATTTCCTTCTCTTTTTTCTTTCATGTTATGAATGTCTTTCATATTCTGAATGATATATGCCTCTTGATATACACCTTTTTATGGACTGTGAGTGAAATGAGTGTTATAGGCAGGGGTTGCGGCTACTGGCGATAGTAGGAGAGGAAGTTAGAAAGTTTGCCCATTGCGTCGCGAAGCGTTTGCAAGCGCGGCAAGTAGATAACGTGTAATTATTTTAAGGGATTGACGTTTGTTTAACAATGTAGTAAATTGATTTACAAGAGTTTAGCATTGCAGTTCAAAGGAGACTGAAATGGAAAGAATACCTAAAGGTAAAAAGTTCCAATTTAAGGCATTGCTTGATGACAAACAGTGGGCATTTAAAGATAATGTCTTCGGAGTTGGAGGGGAGGAGGTAGAAACAAGCGTGCATTTTTGATTTGGTGTCTGTGTGAACATGACATGTAGATTTATATGAGCCAGTGTTTGCGGCAATTAAAAAACTGTTTGCTTGTTATGTAGTCATACAACAAAGAATAAAAAAATTACTAGTTTGTTTTCTGATGCTTTAGAGAATAGTTCGTCACCCATTTTCTAAATGCAAAATGAGTGCAAGTTAACATATGCAGATAAAAAGAAGGTTACAATGAAGAAACTTACAAAAATATGTGCATTAATCGGTGCTGCTGCAATGATTATTAGCGCAGGTGCGTGTGGTAGTGCAAAATCATCCGACGCTAATGGCTCAACACAGCTTACCATTTGGCATTATTGGGATGGCGCTAATGCCGATACCTTTGATGCAATGGTGAAGGATTTTAATGCTTCGCATAAAAATATTAAGATTAAGACTGCGAGCGTTCCGAATTCTGATTTTATGACGAAGCTTCGTGCATCGGCTTCGTCGAAGAGTTTGCCAGATATTTCTATAAGTGATTTGGTATGGGTGCCACAGATTGCAAAAATGGGCAATTTGACTGATCTTTCTAAGGTTATCAGCTCGAAAACGCTCGATGATGTGACTCCTGCATTGATTGACTATGGTCATATTGACGGCAAACAAGTTTCTGTGCCAGTTACTGCCAATAATCTTGCGTACATGTACAACAAGGACGTTTATAAAGCAGCTGGGTTAGATCCTAACAAACCACCACAAACATGGGATGAGTTGAAGAAAGTTGCCGAGACAATCAAGGAAAAGACAGGCAAGCCAGGGTATGATTTGCTTACTCAAGCAGGAGATAACGGCGAAGGTTTAACTTGGAACTTCCAGGTCAACTTGTGGCAAGCTGGCGGCGAATTCTTGACAAAGGATAATTCTAAGGCTGCATTCAATACGCCAGAAGGCAAGAAGGCTATGAACTTCTGGATGGATCTTATAAAGAGCGGCGTGAGCCCATATGCTAAGTGGGGCGAATTTGAAAAGGGCAAGGGTGGTTCTGCTCAGGAAGGTAGCTGGATGGTTGGCATCTGGGCGCCAGATCCACCATTTGATTTCGGTGTAGCGAAAGCTCCTCATCCAAAGGATGGCAAGGAAGCGACTAATCTCGGTGGTGAACAAGCAATCGTCTTCCATAATTCTGACGCTCGTGCCAAGGCTGCTGGCGAATTCTTGAACTGGTTCTTGCAGCCAGAACAGGTGATCAAGTGGTCGCAAAAGACTGGCATGCTTCCTGTAACGAAGAGTGTTGCAAAGTCTGATAAGTATTTGGATTGGGTTAAGAAGGAACAGCCTCGTTTAATTCCGTTTGTGGAACAAATGGAGATTGCTCATACGCGTCCAAATACGCCATTGTATCCAAAGATTTCCTTTGAATTTGCAAAGGCTGTGGAGAAGGCTTTCGCTGGAGAGCAGAGTGTTGACGAAGCGCTTGCGAATGCTGAAAAGGCAGTAAACGACGTGATTGCCAAAGGCTGATTGCATAAATACTGTGCCGATAGCTGGGTCAAAGGAAATGAAGTTGACTCAGCTATCGGAGTTCTTTGCATCAAGGAGTATGTAATGAAAAAACGTCATTTTCTCAAGTCTGCGCACAGGCACTACCAGAAAGATCAAGTAATATGTGCTGCGGTATTCTTGTTGCCAGCAGTGCTTATTATTGGTGGTTTCGTGCTGTACCCTGTGTTGTCTGCTGTATATATTTCACTAACATCGTGGGATGGATTCTCTCCAGAAAAGAAATTTATTGGCTTGGGAAACTATGTTCGTCTTTTCCAAGATCCTGAGTTTTTCAATAGCTTAATGGTAACGGTTATTTATGCTGCTGGTGTATGTGTATTAAGTGTGCTGACTGGATTGTTGCTCGCGCTTTTGCTTGATGCGCCTATACGAGGTAGGAGTATTTATCGTAGTATTTACTTCCTTCCAGTGGTTACATCTTCTGTGGCTGCAGCCATTGTGTGGAAATATATGCTCGATCCTTCTGGATTCGTGAACAGTGTGTTGATGAAATTCAATATACACGGACCAGATTGGTTACAAAATCGTTGGCTTGCGCTTATTGCATTAATTCTTTTGACCGTGTGGAAAAATATTGGTTTTAACGCTATTTTGTATTTAACTGCGTTACAAGCATTGCCAAAAAGCGTGTATGAAGCGGCTGCATTAGATGGAGCTACTGGGTGGCAAAAATTATGGAAGATTACTTTCCCATTGCTATCTCCAATGACGTTTTTTGTAGTAGTTCAGGCATTAGTAACGAGCTTCCAATCCTTCGACCTTGCATACATGCTCACTGGTGGCGGTCCTCGCGGAGGTACGGAAGTGCTTGGCATGATGATGTATCGTGATGCGTTCAAGCTCGGTGATTTTGGCTATGGAACAGCAATAGCGTTCATTACGCTTGCGCTAGTGCTAGGCGTGACGATGATTCAATGGAAAGTTTCTGGAGCACAAGGAGAAGAATAATGAAATCATCATTATGGTCGCGTTTGGCGCGTCATGCGATTCTGATTTTAGGTTCGGCAACAGTAATCATTCCATTTTTGTGGATGTTCACTACTTCTTTGCAAATGCGTGCTGAAACATACACGAATACTTCAATTTTTCCTACATCATGGCATTGGGAAAACTATATTCACGCGTGGCAAGCGGCACCGTTTGCGCAATATTATTGGAATACGCTATTGATGACGGTAGGAATTGTTGTAGGACATTTAATATTTGATGCCTTTGCCGCCTACGCTTTTGCGCGCTTAGAATTTCCTTTGAAGAAAACAATATTCATTCTGCTGCTTTCTGCATTGATGATTCCTAATTTTGTGATTGTTATTCCGTCTTATGAGATAGTCGCTAATTTGGGATGGGTTGATACGCTGTATGCTTTGATTGTTCCTAGGCTTGCAGATGTGTTTGGCATTATTTTACTTCGCCAATATTTTGCAACAATTCCTCGAGAGCTTGATGAGGCAGCGCGCATTGACGGTTGTGGCAGGTTTGGAATATTCTTCAAAGTAATCGTTCCATTGTCGTCTCCAGCGTTTGCGACGCTTGGTATTTTTAGTTTTCTCTTTGCGTGGAATGATTTCCTTTGGCCGTTATTAGTTACGAATACGGATGAAACTCGTACAATTCAGATTGGTTTAGCATCCTTCGTAGGGCGTTACGGAACCTCTTGGAATTATTTGATGGCAGGAACTTTGACTGCAACAATACCAAGTATTATTGTGTTCCTTTTCTTCCAACGTGCGCTTGTTAGAGGAATTGCCAATACTGGTATGAAAGATTAGAAATTGTAGAAAAATTAAGGATGGGGTTTATTATGTCTATACCACAGTGGTTACCTGATGCAAGATTTTATCAGATTTTTCCTGATCGTTTCTATCGTTGTGAAGGCTACGGTATGCTAACTGAAGGTCATGTGCCGCTTGATCCATGGGATGCTGAGCCTACGCGTGAGAATTTCTTAGGTGGTAATATTGCTGGAATTACAGAAAAACTTGATTATATTCATGATTTAGGGTGCAATGCGCTCTATTTGAATCCAATTTTTTCTGCTGCAACAAATCATCGTTATGATGCAAACGATTATTTTAAAATCGATCCACTTTTAGGAACTCTTGAAGATTTCCATACATTGGTAGATGAAGCGCATAAGCGGAATATACGTATAGTACTAGATGCAGTTTTAAATCATTGTGGTAAAACTCATTGGATGTTTCAAGATGTTGTTAAAAATGAAGAGAATTCAGAATATGTTAATTATTTTTCAGTGAAAAACTTTCCAGTTAAGTCATTGCCTGTACCTAATTATAAAACCTGTTCTGGTTGTGAATATCTACCGAAGTGGAATGTGTTTAATCCAAAGGTGCGTGAGCATCATTTTAATGTTGCGAGATATTGGATTGATCAAGGTATCGACGGTTATCGTCTTGACGTTCCATATTTTATTTATCCAGAATTTTGGCAGGATTTTAGGCAAGTTGTTAAAGCAAAAAATTCAGAATTATGTTTGATAGCTGAAGAATGGAGAGACCCCGCTCAATGGCTGCAAGGAGACACTACCGATAGCACAATGAATTATACTCTGCGTGATTTAGTTTTAGGTTTTACTGCAACGAAGCGGTTCAATGCATACGATTTTGTTAACGGTATTAACCGTTTGCAGGAGCGCATACCGTATGGATATCACCATGGGATGATGAATTTGTTGGGTAGTCACGATACTGAGCGTGTTTTAACTGCGCATCAAAATAATACTGAGGATTGCATAGCTGCCTACTGTTGCATGTTTGCCTGCGAAGGTGCTCCGATGATTTATTACGGTGATGAACTTGGTATGGTTGGCGATAATGATCCTGGGTGCCGTTCTGGTATGCAGTGGGATAGTCTTGATACAAATGCTGAAATATTCCGTACAATTGTTCAATTAAATGCATTGCGGCGTGATCATATTGCGTTGCGAAGGGGTACGCAAAGTTGTTACGCTGTTGACGAAGATACTGTCATTATTTCGCGAGAGCATAAGGAAGAATCTCTTTTGATGATTATTTCACGTAATAATTTGGTAGAATATAATTCATCGAAGCTACCTCAACAATTGCAAAATCATAATTGGCGAATTATAAATGGTGTAACTGTTGGAGATAGTTGGCGCCCTAATAAAGATAATTCTATGATCGTATTGCAGGCTCAACAGTAAAAATAATGTAGAAGTAAGAAGTGTGAAGCATGGGAAAGAAAATTACAATGCAGGATATTGCTGATGCAGCGCGTGTCTCTAAATCTGCTGTCTCCTTTGCGTATAATACTCCTGATCGCTTATCGTCAGAAACTGTAGAACACATATTTTCAGTTGCAAAGGAACTAGGATATGTGCGTAATCCTGTTGCTTATATGCTGAGAACTCAAAAGACAAATAGTTTGGGATTGTTACTACCGCAGCAATTAGGGCGAGTGCTAGAAAATCCATACTATTCGGAATTTATTCAGGGTATTGGGCAAATCTGTGAGCGAGAGGGATTGACGCTTCTTTTAGTGCCTCCACTTCGTAATTCTATGTTAAAAGCAATTCCTTATGCTGCAGTTGACGGTTTTATAGTAACTGGTTTAGAAGAAGATCGTGGTGAAGTTGAAGCTCTTATGCAGCAAGGAAAGCCATTTGTGATTGTTGACAGTGAGGTACATAGCCAGGCTCCGAGTATCAATATTGATGAGTCGCGCGCTATGAAAGAATTAACTGAGCATCTTATTTCATTAGGTCATCGCAATTTTGTGGTGATTTCTCCAGAATCAGGCAATGATGATGGGTATCTTTCTTGGCATGGAACAATTCGTCGCCGTATTGATGGTGTGATTTCTGCTTTAGAAGAGAATGGAATAGCTCCACTGGTCGATAAGAAAAATGTTATTGAAGTGCCATGTACTCGTACTGGAGGAGAAGAAGCTTTTGCGCAAATAAAACAAAATAATTCTGTATTACCAACTGCATTCATCTGTTTTAGTGATGTTATTGCGTTTGGAGTAATGGACGCTGCTAGACAGTCTGGTTTGCAAATTCCACGTGATATTTCTGTTACAGGATTTGATGATATAGATGAGTCTGCATGTAGTAATCCACCGTTGACAACAGTTAAACAGCCTGTTACAGCTAAAGGACGTTTAGCTGCTGAATATATAGTAGAAACTTTGAATGCTGGGTATGAACGCGCATCATCCCGTCACGTATGTCTACCTATTACTGTGCTGCTGCGTGAGTCGATTGGCCCAGTAGCATCTATAAGATAACAGGTTGCTTAGTAAATACTTTGATTCCTTCCTCCTATGAAAAATATAGTGCCACGTTAAGTTTTTTTAGCGTGGCACTATATGCATAATTTCTTGAATAGGGTCAGAATTAATCGTAATTTTTTGTTTATGCAAAAATTATGATTTCTACTGGCGATAGTAGGAGAGGAAGCTGGAGAGTTTGCTCATTGCGTCACGAAGCGTTTGCAAGCGCGGCAAGTAGACTACGCGGAAGTAGCCTGGAGTCTGCCAATTAAAGCCTTTGCCGTGCACAATCAGCAACTTCTGATCGCGCAGCAAATCAAGCGCAAACTGTTCATCGTCGTGAATGTTGTAGCGAGCAGGATCGAGTTTTACAAACATGTAGAAAGCAGCATCTGGCCGCTCAACGCTTACACCATCCATCTCTTGAAGTGCGTTATAGCAATACTCGCGCTGCTCATACACGCGTCCGCCTGGCTCCAAATACTTTTCAACGCTCTGGTATCCGCCCAAAGCAGTCTGAATAATCGACTGCGCAGGAACGTTCGAGCACAAGCGCATATTAGACAGCATGTTAAGTCCCATAATGTAGTCGCGAGCCTTGGATTTATCTCCCGAAAGACTCATCCAACCAATACGGAAGCCAGCAATCATATGCGACTTAGAAAGTCCGCTGAAAGTTACGCAGAATACGTCTGGAGCAAGAGAAGCAATCGAAATATGCTTCTTGCCATCCATAACAAGACGGTCGTAAATCTCGTCCGCAAAAATAATCAGATTAAACTCGCGCGCAATCTTAACAATCTCTTCCAAAACTTCGCGACTATACAGCACACCCGTAGGATTATTCGGGTTAATAATCACGATTGCTTTAGTGCGAGGGGTGATTTTAGAGCGAATGTCGGCAATATCTGGGTACCAATGCGACTTTTCGTCACACATGTAGTGCACAGGAGTACCTCCAGCCAGGCTAGCGCACGCAGTCCACAGCGGATAGTCTGGGCTTGGAATAAGAATCTCGTCGCCGCAATCAAGCAGTGCTTGCATAGAAAGGTTAATCAGCTCGGAAACGCCGTTTCCAGTGTAAATATCTTCCATTTGTACGCCTGGAATGCCCTTAAGCTGATCGTATTGCATAATCGCCTTGCGCGCGGAGAAAAGTCCGCGACTATCCGAGTAGCCTTCGCAGTCAATAAGCTGCTGCTGCATGTCGTAAATTACTTCGTCTGGAGCGCGGAAACCAAAAGGAGCAGGATTCCCAATGTTGAGCTTTAGAATATGCGTTCCGTTTGCTTCCATGCGGTTTGCTTCTTCAACAACTGGGCCGCGAACATCGTAAAGCACGTGCTCAAGTTTGGTGGATTTGTTGAAAGATCTATGTTTGAGTGTTTGGGAAAGTTGTTCTTCTGTAAGCTGTGGCTGATTTAATTGTGATTCTTCTGCAGACTGGCAGTTTTGCGCGGTTTTTGCGCAAGAATGCCCACCTTTGATTCCGTCGCTGCTAATTCCAAGAATTTGTGCAAGCATATCTCGCACGTCTTTGCGTGGCTCAGTTTTTCCGCTTAAATATTGACTTAACTGGCTTTTGCCAAGTTTATGGCCATCTTTTGCTGCAAGCTCGATTACGTCAATCTGCTTATATCCCTTGATTTTCATGGCCTTTTTAAGGTCGTTTGCAAAATTCTGTGCCATAATCCGTCTTTCTTATAGAAGCTTATAAAATCAGCATTCTTAAATTGAACAAACTTACAACAAAGTTCAAAATAGAAGATATAAATTGAACTTTGAGGCGATTAAAAGACAATTTTACGCGCCAAAACTCATTTTGCAAGCATAAAGTTGAATTTATTTTGAATTTTGACCAAATTCTGGCTGAGCAATAATTAAGAATTGAACTAAAAAGACATTAAATTGAACTTATTTTGATTTGCTGGAATACGATTTTGCGCAAGCCGCAATCTTGTAGTGTGTTTGTATTAAAAAGTGCCTAAATTGGGTACAATCGCACTACATAAAGTTGCGAATCAACGCAGTTTATTGCGGTGATACTATGGGTTACATGTATTTCTTTACTCCGCGCAGATGTGAATCTACTCAAAAAATAATGTACGCCAACAAAGGGCAGGCTCTTATTGCAGCGGATAAAAGTTTTACAGAACGTGGAGCAAAGCTGTGGGTTTATAAATGCGATTATTGCGGAAGTTGGCATTTAACGCATTCAAATCCTGCGATTCGTAAGTATTGCGATATGCGCTCGCGGTTTGAAACAACAAAACCCAAGTCTAGAAAACGCGGATATAAACCGCGTATTCGCTAAATAATTAACGCTAAATGCTTAACGCTAAAAAATCAGCAAATCAGTGAATCAGCAAATCAGTACTTAAAAGTAAATCCTTGCGCATTAAGCTGCGATTCGCAACTATGGTTTTTGGCTCCAGAATCTACAGCAAGCTTTGTGATTTGCGCACTGAATGCGTCCACTGGCCTATCTGCATTACGCAAATCGTAGTATTTATGCACTCTTTCGTCGAAGTCTGCAAGTTTTTCAATCAAAACATCATCGCTGCTAGGGTATTCATTTTCAAAGAATTGCATACTCGAGTCCATGCGTGGCTTTAATTCTGGGCTTTGGTCTGGCTTGCCGATTGCAATCCCAAGAACGGGATACGTGTATTTTGGCAACTTCAAAAGTTCAATTAAATCTGGAATATTATTCAAAATTGAACCAAGGATTACGCAACCGAGTCCAAGCGATTCTGCGGCTGTTTCCATTGCGTGTAGTGCAAGAACAGCGTCGTTTTGCGATTGAGAGAATCTGTAGCCTGTTTTAAGAGTAAAATCGCTTCCGTCTGCATCAATGCCGTTTTTGCGCGCTATAGCAGCATTTCTGTGCTGGTCAATAATAAAAACGTACAAAAGTGGCGCTGTTGCTATGTAAGTTTGATTGCCAAGTTTAGAAAGTTTTTGTTTAAGATCTTTGCTTGTGATTTTGATTGCAGACCAGTCGTTCAAAAACTGACTGCAAGCTGCGCGCTGTGCTGCTGTTTCCAACGTTTTTGCAATATCTTCGCTAATCGGCTCGTTTTTAAAAGCGCGTATAGATCTGCGATTAAGAAGCGTTTGAATAGTTTGATTCGCATATGCATTTTGCGCGTTGTTTTGCGCATTATTTTGCTCGCTGTTCTGTGCGTTGTTTTTAGTTGACGTCATATTTTTATGTTAATGGTAACGAAATACCAATTAGAAATTGGCATGTAGAAGTGTTATAAAAGTGTTATAAATGTACGAGTGAGCAAGTTGGCAGCGAAGCCGCTTGATAAATGCTTGCGTTAATGCACCAAGCGCAAGCTAAAAATGGTGGTGCTAAGGCGGCGTTGGGTATGCTGAACGGTTTGAACAATATTGACATTAAAGTTAATGGCGATTTGTGCACAACGGATACAACAGATACAACGGATTCATACGCGATTCAAGATGTTCCAGCAACATGTTCGGGAGCGCCCGAAGGGCGACTAGTGCTTTTGCGTCACGGCCAAACTGCTTGGAGCGAATCTGGCCAGCATACGGGTAGAACCGATATTCCACTAACACAAGTTGGACGCAATCAAGCTATAAGCGCAGGCGCCAGGATTCGTCAAGCTTTTCCAAACGGTTTTAGCGAGGATTGCCAATTTGTAAGCCCGCTTATTCGTGCGCGTCTTACAGCTCAGTTAGCAGGATTTACGCATTGCACGCCGCTAGAATACGCTGCTGAGTGGGATTACGGCTGCGCAGAGGGGCGCACTCGAAAAGATGTGTCCGCGCTAAGCGGTGTTGAGTCGTGGGACGTTTGGAAGGATGGCCCTAAAGCTCTTCCAGATTTTATGTCGGATTCTTGCCAAGAGGTTCTTCCAAGTGGCGAAACAGTAAAAGTCGTGCGTACTAATGGCGAATCTTTACAAGAAGTTTCTAATCGTACTCAAAAAATAATCGACTCTGTTTTACCAAAACTTAAAAGCGGCAAGGATGTGATTATTGTAGCTCACGCGCACATTCTTAGGATTTTAGCAACCAGATGGCTTGGTGTTGATGCTTCTTACGCGCGCTTACTTCGACTAGACACCGCGCATTACAGCGCTCTTGGAACTTATAAGGGCGATCGTGTAATCGTTCGCTGGAATTGCTGATTTTTGCTTGCTTTAGATATACGACACGCCACCATATCAACGCTGCTATCGTTTGCAATATTTTTGCATTTGAGGCATAATAAAAAATGTCGAAAGGGCACCTAGGGGTGCGGCGGCCAAAAGTTGGGCCGACGGCATAGGAGAAAGGTTCGATGATGAATCGTACAATTAAGTCAACAATTGCGCTTGTAGCTTGCTCCGCAATGGCATTCGGTGCGCTCGCTGCATGCGGTTCTAGCTCTTCGGATTCTTCCGATAAGGGCAAGGTTTACTTCCTTAACTTTAAGCCAGAATCTGCTGATCAGTGGAAGGAAGTTGCTAAGGAATACACCAAGAAGACTGGCATTCCTGTAAAGGTTCAGAACGCTGCTTCTGGCACTTACGAGCAGTCCCTTAAGAGCGAAATCAGCAAGGGCAACGAAGCGCCTACACTGTTCCAGGTGAATGGTCCTGTTGGCTACGCAAGCTGGAAGGATTACACTGCAGATCTTAAGGATACCGAGCTTTACAAGCAGCTTCAAAACAAGGATATTGCTCTTAAGGATGGAGACAAGGTTGTTGGCGTTCCATACGCAATGGAAACTTACGGCTTGATTTACAACAAGGCTTTGTTAAAGAAGTACACGGAGCTTAAGGATGCTAAGGTAAAGTCTGCTGAAGAGATTAATTCCTTCGATAAGCTCAAGGCTGTTGCGGACGATATTCAGGCTCGTAAGGGTGAGCTTGGTGTTGATGGTGCATTCACTTCTGCTGGCTTCGATTCCAGCTCTGATTGGCGCTTTAAGACTCACCTTGCAAACATTCCTCTGTACTACGAGTTTAAGGCAGACAAGGTTACCAAGCAGCCAGCAAAGATTAAGGGCACGTTCCTTGATGGCTACAAGAAGATCTTCGATCTTTACATTACTGATTCCACAACTCCTGCAACTCAGCTCAGCTCTAAGACTGGCGAGGATGCAAACTCCGAGTTCTCGCTTGGTAAGGCTGTGTTCTATCAGAATGGTACTTGGGCTTGGACCGACTTGCAGAAGGCTGGCATGAAGGCCGAAGATCTTGGCATGCTCCCAATCTACATTGGTGCTAAGGGCGAAGAGAAGCAAGGCTTGGCTACTGGCTCCGAGAACTACTGGTGCATTAACGAGAAGACTTCGGATGCTAACAAGAAGGCAACCAAGGACTTCTTGAAGTGGGTTCTTACCTCTGATTACGGCAAGGAAGCTATGTCTAAGAAGATGGGCTTCACCACTCCGTTCAAGAGCTTTGCAGATATGAAGTCTGAGAATCCTTTGACTGCTGCTGCTGTTGAAGACGCTCAGTCTGGCAAGACTCCTGTAAGCTGGAACTTCACTATGATGCCATCTGACAACTGGAAGAACGATCTTGGCTCTGCTTTGCTTGAGTATGCTCAGGGCACTGGCAAGTGGGATAAGGTTAAGAGCGCCTTCGTTGACAATTGGGCTAAGGAAGTTGCTCAAGCTCACGAAGATCAGGACTAATCCGATTAATCCTAAGAATTGGGTTAAAACTGGATTATTAAATTCATAATTTAATATATGTCATTTTTGTAATTGCATTAGCACAGTGCATTAGTGACAAGTAAAAGAGCTTCAAGCCTAATGGTTTGAGGCTCTTTTTATTTTAAGAATTATCTTTAGTAAGTTGTGGCTTTAGTGAGATGCGTCTTGAGTTAGGTGTGGCTTGAGTGAGATATAGCTTGAGTTAGGTATGGATCGAGTTAGATATAGCTTTATTGGAAGAATGACCTTAGTCTAATAATTGTCTTAATTGTTTTCAAGTTGACTTGTGCTTGATCTAACTATAAGCTGTGCTGGAATGGTAATATATTTGCATTCTTCGCTTAAATAATCGCCATTAATCAGAGACAAAGTTATTTTGGCTGCGTCTACTGCCATTTCTGCAGGGTCTTGGCGAATAGTCGTAAGCCCTGTTTCTCTAGCGTAAAAACTATCGTCAAAACCAATAATCGAAACGTCTCCAGGTGTGCTGTATCCGCTTCTAGAAAGCTGGAACATAAGCGGAATTGCTATGCCGTCTTCTTGGCAAGCAATCGCCGTAGGAACATTTACGTTGCTTAAAAGCGAAGAGACAATTGAGCTTATTCTGTCTAATCCTTCGGGGGCAACGATTTCTGTAGGCGTAATGCCGTTGATTTTGCATTCGTCAATAAAAGAGTGGTAGCGCTGCAAAACGCTAAAATGCAGTGAGATATCGCGGTTTGTGCGAATGTAGGCAATGTTTTTGTGGCCTAGCCCAATAAGATGGCGTGCCATAAGTCGCGCGCCTTGATCGTCGTCTATGTTAATCGTTGCGTCAAAATCGCAATCCATAGGATTCAAGCAGTTTATACCTAAGACTGGCACGCCAGTGGCCTTTAAGGAAGCTACTTCCGATTTGTTTACGTCGAAGGAGCAAACGATTACAGCGTCTGCGTTTCGGCGAGTTGGCAGCATGCTAAAGAACTCTGCGCGCTCTTGGCTACTAGATATTTGGAAGATTGAAAGGTCGTAGCCTGCGGGGTGAAGAACTTGATTTAGGCCTTGTATAATCGATGCGCTAAACCATAGTCGAATGCTGTCGCTAAGAAGCAGTGCAACTCTTAGTGTTCTGCCAGATTTTAGTGCTGCTGCGGATCTAGATATTGAAAAGTTTAGTTTTTCTGCAATAGCTAATACTTTGTTGCGCGTTGCTGCGGAAACCAAGTTTGGGCGTGTAAAAGATCTAGAAACAGTAGATACAGATACATGCGCCTGATCGGCCACGTCTTGAATATTAGCTGGCATTTGAACTCCTTTATTCGCGCAGCAAAATGTTTACTCAATATCTTCATTAATATTGTTAAAACATATGCAACGCTAGTATATGAGCAGTGTTGCATATGAGAATTTTCACGTGCTTATTTGCGCTCATTACACAAACGTTTGCAATACGAACAATAATAGCAGGTTTTACCGCAAAATCGCCAAAAATCGGTATTTTTTTCACATTTGATTTTTGCCTTCTTAAGTGGCGACATGCAAAAAATGACAACGTTTGACATTGTGGTTGCATGTAGTAAGATAAAAGTATTGGTTCGAGCGCGGCCGCTCGCACAGGCGCGTACTCAAGGAGGAGAAAGTGACGAATCATGATTAATATGAGTGGAAAAGCAATACGCAAATGGTGGGCGCTATTCGCGCTGCCAACGTTTGCTGCATTTGTAATTGGCTTCTTAGTGCCATTTGTAATGGGCGTGTATCTTAGCTTTACTAAGTTCCATACTGTTACTGACGGAAAGTTTGTTGGAATCCGCAATTATCGCAAGGCTTTGCGCGACCCACACTTCCTTCATTCGCTAGTATTTACAACAGCTTTTACGGTTGTAACAACAATTGTTATTAATGTTATTGCATTCGCAATCGCTTACATGCTTACAAAAAAGTTTAAAGGCTCCAACCTATTCCGTACGGTATTCTTTATGCCGAATTTGATTGGTGGCATTGTTCTGGGCTACGTTTGGCAGGTAGTGCTTAATGGCATCTTGGGCTACTTTGGCCGTGCTATTACGTATTCTGCAACGTACGGATTCTGGGGCATGGTTCTTTTGATATGCTGGCAGCAAATCGGCTACATGATGATTATTTACATTGCTGGCTTACAAGCGCTTCCAGGAGACGTTATTGAGGCAGCTGCCGTTGATGGTGCAAGCCCAACGCAGACGCTGTTTAAGATTACAATCCCGCTTATGATGCCGTCTATTACGGTTTGCACGTTCTTAACGGTTACAAACGGATTCAAGCTATTCGATCAGAACATGGCGTTGACTAATGGTGCTCCTTCTAGAAAGTCGGAGATGCTTGCATTAAACATCTTCAACACATTCTATGGAAGACTCAATGGTGAAGGCGTCGGTCAGGCAAAGGCAGTCATATTCTTCATCATTGTGGCTGTAATTGCTTTGATTCAGAACAGGTTGACAACTTCTAAGGAGGTGGCAGCATGAACGAGAAGACTAAGCATCCTGCGCTTTGGACCACGCTTTTTGCTGTAGTGAGTTTGCTGTGGATTTTCCCAATCGCGTTAGTGTTTATGAACTCCTTTAAGTCAAAGGTGTATATTGCTAGCGAGCCATTTTCGCTTACTCCAAAGTCGTTTATTGGTTTTGATAACTACGTTCTTGGCATTAACCGCACGAATTTGTTGATGAGCTTCTGGTGGACAATTGTTGTAACGATTGGCGCTGTGGCTTTGATTCTGCTTTGCACTTCTATGTGTGCTTGGTGGATTGTGCGAGTTAACAATTGGGCTGCAAAGCTTCTTTACGTGTTGTTCTTGTTCAACATGATTGTGCCATTCCAAATGGTTATGTTCACGCTTTCCAACATCACTACAAAGCTTGGATTGAACACCCCTTGGGGCTTGTGGATTATCTACCTTGGATTCGGCGCAGGTTTGGCTGTGTTTATTTTCACAGGCGTTGTAAAGGGCATTCCTCAAGAGTTGGAAGAGTCTGCAATGATTGATGGCGCTTCTGTGCCACGCATATTCTTCCAGATTATTGTGCCGATTATGAGGCCTGCAATTATATCCGTTTCTATATTGCAAACAATGTGGATTTGGAACGACTTCCTTCTTCCTTACCTCACTTTGGATTTGAACAAGTACAAGACGGTTTCTATTGCAGTTCAATATTTGAAGGGCGGCTATGGCTCTGTTGAAATGGGTGCAATGATGGGCTGCCTGGTTATGGCAATTGTTCCAATAATAGTCTTCTACCTAATCTGCCAGAAGTACATAATTAAAGGTGTTATGGCAGGTGCAGTAAAGGGCTGAGGTTTTTTCTCCTTCGAATCTCAGCATGCATGATGGTGGTTGCAAGTGTTTGCAGCCACCATCATTTGTGTTTAAGCGTATCTTTGTGTTTAAGCGTATCTTTGTGTTTAAGCGTATCTTATAGTGTATTGTTATTTTAGATTTGTTTAAGTTTGCTTAATTAGGCGGGAGTAGTTGTAATGATCTCTTTTGGAAGCCCTGATTCTAAGTTCGCTCAAGGAATGGAATCGTTTGCAGATGCGGTCTGGCTTACTGTTCTAATGATTATTACCAGCATTCCGCTTGTAACGGTTGGAGCGTCTATTACGGCCGCTCA
Source organism: Gardnerella sp. c17Ua_118 (assembly GCF_055804255.1). Lineage (NCBI taxonomy): Bacteria > Bacillati > Actinomycetota > Actinomycetes > Bifidobacteriales > Bifidobacteriaceae > Gardnerella > Gardnerella sp. c17Ua_118. Next base: position 1,062,606 of record NZ_JANUYT010000001.1, on the reverse strand, counting down.
CGAGACAGCTAGACGTATTGAGCGTGGCGAGGCGCATACAACAGCAATCTACTTTAAGTCGTTTAAGAATAATTTTGTTAAGGCAACTATTATTTGGGCTATTTTAGGGCCACTTTTAGTTGTAATTATATGGTCTTGGATTTTTTTGCAACTTACTCCGCTTTTAATAATAAAGTTTGCGATTAGCATATTGTGGATCCTGGTTGCGCAGTGGGTGTTTGCATTGCAAGCGCGCTTTGAAAACTCGATTGGCAGAACTCTTATTAATTCGCTGATTTTTGGCGTTAGCTACGCTAGCACAACGCTTATAATGTTTTTGCTTGATTGCGTATTCTTTGCGCTTTTGTACCTTTCGCTAAGGTATTTTTTGCAAGGATTACCGCTGTTGCTTTTGCTTGGGTGGGGGTCTTTAATTATGCTCCACACGCCGCTTTTGGAGCGCGTGTTTGCTAAGTACGTTGCGGCTAATACGCAGTGAGGCGAACATCGCCATAGATGCTCGCCTCACTTAGGACATCAAAAACATAGCGCGTAAGCCGTGTCTACAGGCGACCTACGCGCTATGCGAGAGAGAAAGAAGTTACTACATGAGTAACAATCAATATTTATTATACTCTTGATTCAAGTGTTTGCAAGTATTTTTAACCTTTCTTTTTACATTTTTTGGTGGTAATTTTACAGTTATTTGTGCTTGTTAGCTAATTTTTTCGCCTCGCATAATGGCGGCTATATTGAGTACGCGTTGAGACTTAAAAACGTCGCCTGTATGAACAACGTTTCCATCTTTATCTGCAAGAGGAATACGCCAATTTGGATACTCAGTACTGGTTCCAGGCTGATTTTGCGAACGCTTCTCTCCAACTGCATCAACAAGCGCCACTTGCAAAAGCAAAGATGGGGAAGTGCGCATAATCGCGTGCATGGCCTCTACGATCTCTTGCACATGGTCTTCAACGTGTTCGGCAGCTTCCTTGCTAATCCATCCGCCATCCAAAAGCATCTTCATCATGGCGTCTCGCTCTGCGCTAGCAGCCTTTTGGAAGCTTTCTACGGAATCGGTAAGCAAGTGCAGCTCTTCGCGAATCTTAACATGCTCAAACGCAAGATAGCCTGCTGTAGGAGGCATGTCGTGAGTAGTAACAGATGCCAAAGCGTATTCGCGGTATGTAGAAGGATTTGCAAATATGATTTCCTTCTTTCCAGCCTTTTTAGCGGCTTTTTCGGCTTCGTCATTGTGCGTAAACCATTCAACAACAGTTCCAAGAATGCCGTGCGAAGCAAGCACCTTGGAAACGTACGCTGGAACAGTGCCAAGGTCTTCGCCGATCACTAATCCGCCTGCGCGAGTGGCCTCAATACTAAGAACTGCAAGCATTGCGTCCACATTGTAGTAAACGTAAGCGCCGTTCTTTGCGCCTTGGCCGCGCGGAATCCACCACAAGCGGAAAAGACCAAGCACATGGTCAATGCGAACTGCGCCAGCATGCAAGAACACGTTGTGAACCATGTCTCGGTATGCGATGTAGCCAGTTTCGTCTAAGTAATTAGGGTCAAATGGCGGCTGACCCCAATCCTGACCCTGCTGGTTGTAGAAGTCTGGAGGCGCGCCAACGCTAACGCCATTAGCAAAGCGCTCTGGGCTCCACCACACGTCTGCGCCGTATCCGTGTACGCCAACAGCCATGTCTTGCATAAGTCCAATCGCCATTCCTGCGGCCTTAGCTTCTGCGTGAGCGGCGGCAACTTGCTCGTCTGCAATCCATTGCAACCAGCGGTGGAACTCAAGCAAATCAGCGTGCTCGCGTCTAAGCACGTCGATCTGAGGCGTGCCTTTGCCAGTTGTATCAAACCAAAGATTATCTCCCCAAGGAGCACCCCAAACTTCAAAAGCTACACACCAAGTAGCAAAAGCGTCTAAATCTTCTCCAGAGCGCGCCTTAAAGTCTGCGAAATCCTGCTCGCGTTCGGCGCTTCTAGGCTGCTTAAAAATAATCTTTAAGGCTGGAAGTTTTGCGTTCCACGCGGCGTTAATGTCCATTGGATTTGGATTATTATTAAGCGCTTCCACGCCCTCGTGCAAAATCTCCACCTCTTTGCGCTGGCTATCGCTAAGCTGCGCGTACTCTGGAATATCTTGCGGACGAATGTATGTAACGTTTAAGAACCTGCGCGATTCTGGCAAGTAAGGAGAAGGCTCCAAAGGTGCTACTGGTGCGCACGCATGAATTGGGTTTATAAGCATAAAGTCGGCTTTGCCAATGCTGCCAGCGTCTTTAAGCAGTCTGCGCAAATCGCCATAATCGCCAACGCCCCAAGATTCCTTTGAGCGAACGGAATAAAGCTGAGTCATGTATCCCCAACGATGCCGTTCTTGAACGCTTTGCGGAAGTGGTATTTTTGCTGGTGCGCAAATCAAAGTTGATTGCGCGTGCGCAACAGTTTTGCCATTTTTATCTTCTACTTTTGCAAGAAGAGTGTGGTATCCCATTGGCAAGTCTTGCGGAAGTTCAAGAGTTAATCCGTCTTCTTCGCTTGTTTCAAAGTTGTTAAGAGGCTCTTCGTATTCCGACCCATCTTCTAGCGTAAGTGTTATATGTATTTTTTCTGGGCTGCTTGTGACTTCTTCAGCATGAATAGGAACAATCGTTTTTGCGCCAATAAAGCATACCACGGTTGGCGGCAGCAGCTCGCTATCGTGCTTTTCTTGAACGCGTTTTAGTGAGTTTTCAATGTTTTCGCTTGTGGTTGCAGGGTAGCCCAGCGCGTCTAGAACGCCTACAAGCGCTTCGTCCGTAATTTCCGTATAGTCACCTAGTTGGTCTATGTAGAAAGTTGCGACTCCGCATGCTTTTGCAAGTTTAACTAGTGGACGAGCAAGCCTTTCTGCGCTTTCTTCTACGGGCACAGTCGTGGCAGCCTTTGTTTTGCCATTAGTTGTGCCATTGTTTGTTGTGCTCATGATGCTCCTTTGTTAATCGTGGCACATGTACGAGCATCGAATTGATTGCAAACGATGCTAAAGGGTGCGGTTCTCAACACATCGCTGGATTGAGGCACGCTCTAGCTAACCATTATATTAAGTATTGATATCGTTTGCAATATTGGCGATTTTTGTGGTATTTAACAAAAACCGCAGAAAGCTAAATGCTAACTGCGGTTTTGTTATTTGCGATTATTCGCGCATGTTTGCTGCTAGTTGCTACTTACTTGCGACGGATTCGCATAAAGTGCCAACCAGCGCCGATTGCTGCGATTCCAGCAGTGATGCTGCCAGCAACAGCTGCGATTAGCGTTGTGTTGTTGCCTGCGGCGTGCTCACCGTTGTTTGCGCCAGATGCCTGAGCGCTCTTATCGCTGCTCTTTGCGTCTTCGCTCTTGGAGTCTTCGTTCTTGGAGTCTTCGGATTCCTTCTGGCTTTCATCTTTTGCGGAATCGGTAGATGTGTTCTTGGACTCTTCGCTCTTTGTTGCGTTTGCGGAGCTTGCTGCAGGAGTAGCGGCAGTAGCAGCAGATGCAGGGGCTGCAGGAGCTGCAGCACGATGCGTGCGTGCAGGAGTCTGTGCGGTTGCTTGCGACATAGCAGTAGCGTTTTCTACGAGTTCTTCTGCAGCTTTTGCGGTATGCGCAGGCTCCGTTTGATTTGCTGGAGCAGCACTGTGCTTAGGTGCAGACTGTGGCTCAACAGGAGCAGGCGCCGATTCCTTTGCCTCTGGAACAGATGGAGCTGGCTCTTTTGGTTCTGGAGCAGAAGGAGCTGCTTCCATAGAGCCTGCGCCTGGAACAACATTCAAATTGCCGCCATTTTGCTTAGCGGTGCTTCCTGCAAAGTCTCCTTGAGCAGAGCTATCGCTATCTTGCGCTTTGTTTTCTGGCTTTGCACCGTTTTCTGGCTTCTGATCCTGTGGATTTGAAGCCGCTGGAGGCACTGGAGGAGTAGGAGTAGTTTGTTTCTCTGGCTCTGCAGGATTTTGTGGATTAGCCTGTGGAGTCTGCTGATTCCCTTGTGGAGCGTTCGGCGCTGGAGCTTGATTCTGCTCTTGCTGCTCTGGCTCTGATGGTGCAGGAGCTGGAGCAGCCTGCTGTTCCTGCTTTGGTGGAACTTGCTCTTGTGGCTGCTTTGCATCAGGCTCGTCGGCAGATGGGAGACTAGAGCTAAGTGCTTCCTCTGCTTTCTTAGCAGCTGCAGCAAGCGATTCTTTGCGGTTGTTAAGATTGATAGTGGCAGTACCTAAGTCTTGCAGATATTTAGTGAGTCCCCTTTGTATTATTGTGAATGGAACTTCTGAGGCTCCGTATTGGCCAAAATTATCTGGATACTTACTTCTAAGATCTGTAAGAATATTCCTAACAGTATTACTCATTTCTGAGATTTTACCTGTTGCATCGTCAACCTTGGATTCTGCATCTTGAATTTTTTTCTGAGCATCTTTTACTTTTTTAGCAGCTGCTTCAATCTGGCTCATAGCATTTGAAGCGTCTTTAGCTGTTCTTTCTAAATCCTGCCTTGAATTTTGCAAATTTTCTTCAATAGTTTTTCTATTTTCACCTTGAGCGTCTTTAAGCTCTTGAGTTCTAGCAGTTATATCTTTTTTTGCTTTTTCGATTCCAGCTACAGCTTGTGTTTTCTTTTCTATTGCGCTATTTACGCTCTGAATAGCTTCATCAGCTTCTTCTTGAGCCTTTTTTACTTCTTCGTTTGCTGAATTGTATATTTTTTGGGCTTCAAGCATAGATTGGTTTGCTGTAGCAAACTTCTCTTGCACCTCTGCAGGCGGTGTTTTAGAATCCTTGCCGTTATCTTGTGCAACAGTGCTGCCTTCGGAGCCCTGATCTTCTTTCTTTTCGCTAGTTTTGCCTTGTGCGCTTGCGCTAGGGTCGGAGCTTGTCTGGCTACCGCCTGCTTGACTTGCAGCGTCAGCAACAGCACCAGGATTGCCTTGAGTCTGATCTTGCTGTGGTTGGCCAGCAGCAGCGTTTTGAGTTTGATCTGCCTGAGTCTTTCCAGATTCATTACCAGCAACAGGCGAGTTAACGGTTTGTGGTGTAGAGCTTTGCGGATCTATAGTTACAACATTGCTAACAGCATTAAAACCAGTGTCGGATATGCTTTCAACACGTGCTGCTGGATGATTGGACGTATCGGTTGTAGTCGTGGCAGCGTTTGCTGCGTTTGCAATGCTTATGCTTCCAATAAGAGCCAAAGAGCTTGCTCCCAAAGAGATAGCGGCTGCAATCTTAGCGTTCATATTTACCTCATTCTTCAAATCATTTAGGTTTGGGGGTGGGGATATTTGTTTAATTATCAAGTTGTAAGATCAAAGCGCTGCCATGCAATGTGTGCTTTAATAGCGTCTCTGTCTTGTTACTGAACTTTCTCCTCTCCACCATCGCGAATATACGCAAGGGGGGTATAAAGTCTAAAAATGATTCTAGCAGAACAGCAGGAATAATTCGCACATTTTGGCAAGTTATAAGGAACAATTAAGGAAATTACAAGGTTTTGCCTTGAAATATTAGTATTCGACCAAATATTCGGCTAAGTATTTGAAAATATTAGTATTTAACTATAAACCCAAAAATAATCCCGACTTTGTTTCCAAATCACAAGAATAAGGGAACAAAATCGGGATAAAATGCGATTCGAGCGCTAAAAAAACTCGAGCAATCAAGCGCGCTTGTTGCTTAACACAACGAATGTACGCGGCGGAATATGAACCGCGCGCGGATCGCCATTATCGTCGCAAAGCATTGATGCGCGGCTGCCGGAAGCGCTGCCAATCCATCTATCAAAGTACTCGCTGGAGTCCAGCACACAGCGCCATTTTTTGCGGCTTGCGCAAGGCTCAGGCAAATCAACCGTTGCAGACGCATCTTTCATAGGATTAGCGCACACAATCAAGTCGCTTTCAATTTGCTCCGCAAGAACAGAATTATCGGATGCATTAAGACGAGTGTGCTGAGCATCGTAAAACTCCGCATTCTTAGCGCGAAGTTTTATAAGCGCGCTATACCAGTCTACAAGCGGTTGGAATCGCTTAGCTCTAGACCAATCAAGCTGGTTCATAGCAACTCCGCGATTATAGGAGTTATCGCAACCATGCTTAGTGCGGCCAAACTCTTCGCCGCCAAGCATAAATGGCATTCCAGCGGAGCACAAAATTATGCCAGCGCTAAGAATGTTAGCGCTGAAGATGTCTGCAACGCTGTTTGGATCGCTTGCGTCAAAATCGCAGTTAGACGCATTGTCGCGCATAGAAATGCACAGCTTATCCCACAAAGTCAAATCGTCGTGAGCAGAAACATACTGCACAATCTGGCCAACACTCTTACCAGCACAAGGCATACCACGCCAGCCATTAAACGCATTGCGCACAGGATCTGCCGTCCAGAACTCGTTGCTATTTACATAGCCGCGGTCTCGATGATCCATAACATTGCCCTTAATCGTGTCACGAGACTCATCACTAAACCAGCCGATTCTAGAATCAAGGAAGTCGCGCCCAGCTTTATCTCCCATAGGGCAGTCATCGCCAACAGCTGCAGCATCCGCACCCCACGGCTCGCCATACATAAGAATATCTTTGCCGCCATCAAGCTTATCTAGTTCGGCACGAATCATATTCAAAGTTTGCGCATCCGTTAAGCCCATAAGGTCAAACCTAAAACCATCCACATGGTAGCAGCGCGCCCAATGCAAAATAGACTCAATCATAAAACGCCTAAACATTGGGTGGTTGGAAGCCATTTCGTTGCCGCAGCCCGATCCGTTTGCAAATCCGCCATCTTCTTTACGTCTGCAGAAGTAGCCAGGAGCAACGCTTTCAAACGCGTTCGATGCTGCTTCAAACATGTGGTTATAAACAACATCCATCACTACGCGCATGCCATTCTTGTGCAAAGCGCCAATCATTGCCTTGCACTCGCGGATTCTTGCCGTTCCGTCATATGGGTTGCTGGAATACGCGCCTTCTGGCACGTTGTACGCGTGAGGATCGTAGCCCCAATTGTAAAGCGAATCAACACTTTTTCCATCTTTGCGTGCAGACGAAATCGCAACCTCATCCACAGTCGCAAAATCGTAGATTGGCATTAGTTGAACGTGAGTTACGCCAAGTTTTTTAAGATAGTCGATTCCAGTAGGGAAGTTGCTATCTGAATCTAAAGTTGTATGCGAATCTGTAAAAGCAAGATACTGACCGCGGTGTTCTGGCTTAAATCCGCCATTTGCATTGCTGCTAAAGTCTTCAACGTGCATCTCCCACACAACAGTTGCATGGCGCACAAATTCTGGCGATTTGTCTTTGTGCCACCCTGCAGGAGCCACGCGATCTTCGTCAATAACAAGGCTGCGCTCGCCATTTACGCCGCTAGCAACACCCCAAGGGTCGCTTGTGCGATTCACTTTTCCATCTGCAAAAGTCACAAGAAAGTCGTAGTAAACGCCATCTAGTCTTTGCAAGATTGACGTTCTCCATGCTCCGTCGCGCAATGGCTTCAAATCACGTGTTTTAAAAGGTTCGCTGTTGTTTCCTGTTTCAAAAAGTCGCAGTGTTACGCTCGATGCTGTTGGCGCCCAAAGCGTAAATGTGGTCGATCTTTCGTTAAGCGAGAATCCGAGCTGCCCCGAATAAACTGGCCATTGTGTTGAAGGTGGGAACGTCATGAATATATCCTTTTGTATTTTATTAAATTATTTAGCATAAAATACGAAGGCCGAAACGCTTTTAACGCTCGACCCCCATATTTCACCAAACTCTACAATTAATGCAGAGCTTACTATCCCTTAACAGAGCCAGACATCGACTCTTCGTAGAATCGTTGCATAACAATGAACAGGATTGCGATTGGAATGGAAACGCACACAGCTCCAGCGGAGAATCGTGCGAACCAGTGATTAATGTATTCTCTCTGCAACATTTGGTACAAGCCCAAAGCCACAGTGTAATTATCTTGAGTACGAGCAATCGTCTTAACAAGAACGAAGTCAAGCCATGGACCCAAGAAGCTAACAATAGCCTGGAACACAATCATAGGCTTGCATATTGGAAGAATAATCTTATAGAATACTTGCCAAGTTGTGCAACCATCCAAGTAGGCGGCCTCGTCCAAAGACTTTGGAATCGTATCCATGTAGCCCTTCATAACGTAGAAGCCCATGCCGCTACCGGCAGAGTATACGATAATCAAGGAGATAAGAACAACAGAGCCATTCGTTAATCCAAAAGCCTTCAAAATGAAGTAGATAGCGATAACTGCCATGATTCCTGGGAACATGCCAAGAATCAAAGCAATATTCATGAATGTCTTACGACCGCGGAAACGCAAGCGAGACATGCAGAACGCTACTACAAGCACGAAGAACAGAGAGATAATGCACACGAAAATAGACACAATCAAGGTGTTCAAGAACATTCGTGGGAAGTCAAGAACTTCTCGCTCAGTAAACAGCTGAATGTAGTTGTTAAACGTGTACTTAGTTGGGAAGAACGTTGTCTGGTATGGAGCGGTGTTTTGGTTAAAGCTTTCCAAGAACACCCATACGATTGGCGCGAGCCAAATAATAGACATAATAATCAGGAAGATATGAGTGATGATATCTCCGATTATGCGGCGCACGCGCTGATCGCGCCAGAATGGAACGCTGCGTGTACTATGCACAGTTTGTTCGCTTTGCATAAGATCCTTCTTATTACTCACCGGAATCCCTCCTCATTCTTGTAGGAGCCAGAGTTGCGGTATGTTATCAAAGCAACAATCGCAAGCACAATGAATGTCATAATGCCGATTACCGCGCCCATGCTGTAGTTATCTTTATCAACCGTAAGCTTGTACAGCCATGTGATGAGCAAATCAGTCTTACCTGCCGAAGAGCCGATTGGTGTTGGCTCGCCGCCAGACAAGAGGTAAATAACGTTGAAGTTGTTAACATTGCCAGTGAACGTTGTAATTAAGTATGGAGTCATAACAAAGAAGATGTATGGCATAGTAACGTTCATAAAGCGCTGCCACCAGCTTGCGCCATCAAGTTCTGCTGCTTCGTAAAGCTCTGCTGGAACATTTTGCAAAATACCAGTGATTTGCATGATTGTGTAAGGAATACCAACCCAAAGGTTGATGAGAATAACGGTAACCCTTGCCCATGTAGCGTCCTGGAAGAATGGCAGTGGGGAATGAATCCATCCAGAAGAGATGAGAAGACGGTTAATAGCGCCATCTCTTTGCAGCATGCTGTGCATAACAAGCAAAGACACAAACTGTGGAACTGCGATTGTAAGCGAGAAGCAGATGCGCCACAAGCTCTTAAGGCGAGTAGTGCGCCTGTTAATAATCATTGCCATAAACATGCCAAAGAAGAAGTTCAAGAATGTAGCGAAGAAGGCCCAAACAAGGGTCCAAATCAAAACATCGAAGAAGATTCCAGCATTAATGGTTCCAGTTGTGTTTCCAAGAATCTTAACAAAGTTGTCTAAGCCAACCCAGTGGAACAGGAGCGTGTGATCACGGTCGTAATTTGTAAACGCCATTGAAATCATGAATGCTAATGGCAATACCGTAAACAGAACAATTCCAGCGGTTGGAAGAGTCATAAAACCAACGTGTGCGTGGCGATCTAGCAAAGACTCAACATCTTTTACAAAGGTTATAGGCTTTTCTCCGCGCTTTACAAAAGATTGAGCCTTGTATGCGCTACGCAAAGCCAAAGTAGCTAAATAAACTAAAACAATGATTGCTGCAATGCTCATAACGCCATACAGCAAAATCTCAACAGAATTATCTCCAGCAACGTAATGCCAGAAGCCGTTAATCTTTACTCTGCCTTGTTTTCTAGTGCCGAGTGTACCGAATTTTGGTAAATATTCCGCACCAGTTGTGGCCAAGAAGGCAAGAACTCCAGCCTCGCATAGAAGAAATACGAGACCTTTCACGTACTGTTTGCGAACGAAGTTACCAAAACCAAAGATAATTATCGAAACCCAAGACAGTGCGTCTGCGTGCTTTGCAGCCTCCTGTAGTGAGTATTGCGAAGGGGCCACAAATTCATCGGCAGAAGGTGCCTTCTTTCGCTTCCCTCGCTTGGTGGATGTCGTGCCAGTCATGACATGCCTTTCCGTAAAATTGTGGGGCTTATACAAGCAAAGAACGCCCCGCCCCGATTTACTATTCTTAGGGGAGCGGGGCGTCCTTGCCGTGTTTTTCTAAATTTAAATTCTTGTAAAAGAAAATAATATTTAGAAAATAGTTTGTAAGTTAATACTTACTTCTTAAGAGCTTCCTCAAAGCCCTTCTGGAAGTCTGCAATCTTTGCAGCGGCGTTGCCGTCGTTGACTTCCTTGTTGGCCAATGCAGTACCGAAGGTCTTCATTGGATCCCAGAAGGCACCCATTTCTGGAACGGTTGGCTGCAAGACAGAAGTCTTAGCAATGGTGTTCATCTGAGCAACAGCGGCTGGGTTATCCTTAACGAGATCGCTCAAAGCCTTAGCAACTGGGATGTCGCCGTGAAGCTTGTACATCTGCTCCTGGGATTCCTTAGAACCGAGGAATGCAGCGAACTTAGCGGCCATCTCTGGAGCCTTGGAGTTAGGGTTGTAAGCAACAGCCTTAGAGCCAGCGAAGGACTTCATCTGGTGCTCGCCATCTTCGGACTTAAACTTTGGAAGCTGAGCAGCAGCGTAGTTGTCGCCCAAAGCCTTCTTTACGTCGCCAGCATCCCAAGAGCCAGAGAAGTAAGCGTCAACAGTGTGGTTCTTAATGCCAGACAAGCCAGCGCCGTCGCCATCCATTACAAAGTTCTTGTTCTGAATGAGCTTTGCAACATACTTAGTGATTTCGGCAGCCTTATCACCAATCTTGATGCCGGCCTTGCCATCGTTGCTCTTCTCGCCGAAGAGGGTCATGTTGCCATCAAGGTAGAAGCCTGGAAGGTACCAAGCGTTGCTAATATCGAAAGCAACCTTGCCCTTTTCGAGCATCTTATCGAGGGACTTAACGTCTTCGTCGGAGAACTTGGACTTATCGTAGTACATGAACCAAGTGTTGCCCATGTATGGAACGCCATAAAGCTTGCCATCTTGAGCGGTTACAGACTGGATGATGGTCTCATCGTTGTCTCCCTTAACCTGCTTTGCAGCATCGTCGCTCAACTCGCCAATTGCGTTTGCCTTTACCAAGTCGCCGAGCTGATCGTTAGGGAACAGGTAAACATCGGCAGCGGCCTTAGCATCCTGCTTAACTGTCTTAGCAGCATCTGGTGGTGCAACAACAGCGTTCTTAAAAGTAACTTCTGGGTGATCCTTCTGGAAGGCTTTCTCCATAGCCTGAATCCAGCCGCCAGCCTTCTGATCTTCGGAAGAAGACCATACGGTGAGCTTTACTGGGTTCGACTTGCTGCTGGAGCCAGCGTTGGTGCTAGAACCGCATGCAGCAAATCCAAACATAGTGGCGATTGCGAGGCCTGCGCCCAGCACTTTCTTCATATTCGTCATCCTTGACCTCCTATATCATGCCAGCTTGGCATGTTCTTTGGTGGCATAGTAACAAATTTCATGTGACGCAACTTCGACGTTTCTCTGCGTTTTTGCAGCGTCACATTTGTTGTTGAAATCTGTTTATAAGCAATGTGTAGTATACACGTATATATTGTAGTTGGCAAATCATGTTGCGCGCTATTGGAAAAATTTCCGCTAAAGTTGTTTATTTTTGATAAAAAGTTATATTTTATTTTGTAAATCAGTAAATTTATCGGAATTTTATTATTGATTGTTTGACGCGAAGACAGGTCATGTCGCTCGCGCGGCGAAGACGTTCGCGCGCTTAGACCGCGTGCGAGTCGACGATTTCGAGCTGCATAATGCGCGAGAAATCACCTCGACTCGCTGAGCCGCTTAGCGTAGAAGCACGGTGTGCTTCTACGGCGGCGAAGACGTGAGCGCAGTTAATCTGCGCGAACGACAACCTGCCTTCGCGCTACGCTTTAAGCACTCAGGCAGGTCGTCGCGCCCGAGAATGTACGTGATTTAGGTCAAATCTGGTACAAAACCCGGGAAAAGCAAGAATGTTAATAGTAAAATAAAAGATAAGTCACGCCAACAAAACCAACAAAACGGGGGAAATATGCAAAACGAACATGCGCAATGGCTGCGCGACGCCGTATTCTACGAAATCTACCCACAAAGCTTCTACGATTCAAACGGCGACGGAATCGGCGACATTCCAGGCATAATCGAAAAACTCGACTACGTAAAATCGCTTGGTTGCAACGCGATTTGGCTAAATCCTTGCTACGATTCGCCATTTAAGGATGCAGGCTACGACGTGCGCGACTACAAAAAAGTGGCAGCGCGCTACGGCACAAACGAGGATTTGCAACGTCTTTTTAGCGAAGCGCATAATCGCGGAATGCACATTTTGCTAGACCTTGTTCCAGGTCACACAAGCGAAGAGCACGAGTGGTTTAAGCAAAGCTCGCGCGCGCAAGAAAACGAGTTTAGCAAGCGATATATATGGACAGACAGCGCGTTCAGTGGCTATTCCATGCCGTTTATTGGCGGCGAAAGTGAGCGAGATGCAACGTATATTCTTAACTTCTTTAAATGCCAGCCAGCGCTAAATTACGGCTTTGCGCAAAGGGATCGCGCGTGGCAATCCGCGCCAGATTCCGCGGAGGCGGCTCAAACGCGCGCTGCAATGGTTGATGTTATGCGATTCTGGCTTTCGCTTGGCGCAGACGGATTCCGCGTAGACATGGCGGATTCGCTTGTAAAAAACGACGACAACAATGGCCCTGGAAGCCTTGGCAAAGACAACACGATTCGCGCATGGCAAGAAATGCTGGGCGCTGTAAAAGCCGAGTATCCGCAGGCTGCTTTTGTTTCGGAGTGGGGCAGGCCTCGTCAGGCGCTGACTGCTGGGTTCGACATGGACTTCTATTTGAATTGGCGCTGGGATGGGAATCCTAACGGTTACGCGCGCTTGGCTCGCGATGTGGATAATGCGCTAGACAGCAATCCCGAGCACGACCACAGCTACTTTAATGCGCGCGGCGGTGGCAGTATTTGCCCATTTTTAGACGATTATTGCCCACAGTATGAGGCCACTTGCAACGAGGGTTATTTTAGCTTTATAACGTGCAATCATGATACTCCACGCCTGGCTCCGCGATTAAGCGAGCGCGAAAGGCGGATTGCGTTTGTCATGATTCTTACAATGCCAGGTGTGCCGTTTGTTTATTACGGCGACGAAATCGGCATGAAATATCGCGATATTCCTACAAAAGAGGGCGGTTATGCGCGCACGGGTACGCGTACGCCAATGCAGTGGGATGATTCTAAGAATTTTGGATTCTCCACGGCCGCAAAGTCGAAGTTGTATTTGCCTGTTGAAGCGCGCGCGGATGGAAGGACTTGCGCAAACTCGCGCAAGCAGGCCGTGCAAAGTGGCGAAATTCCAACGGTTTTGAGGCAGGAGCAGGATGGCGATTCGCTGCTTAACTGGGTGCGCGCGCTGATTTCTTTGCGTCACGAGTGCGCGGCGTTGCACGCGGATGCTACTTGGCGAGTGTTGCACGCGCCTGTGGATGGTCGCAGTTTTGCGTACGAGCGATGCGCGGCTGTGTCGGATGAGTCGGATGGGTCTAATGGCGAATCCTCTACAGAACGAATCATTGTTGTTATGAATCCTGGATTAAACGAGGAGACGATTGCGCTTAGTGCGCTTGCAGGGCTTACGCCAGAGGCGATTTTGCAGCCGCGGCTTTCGATTGGGGCGGTTGCTTGCGATTCTTCCGCGCTTAAACTCGGCGGGCAATCCTTTGCCCTGTTTGTTTTATAATCCGTTTCATCGTTTGGTGTTTTTTAATACAAACGCACTACATAAACACGCAGAACTGTAGTGCGATTGTATTTGATTTTGGTGTTTTTCGGTACAAATGCACTACATAGATTTCGTGCCACATAGATTTAAGTTAGGGTTTGATACAATTGCAATGATTATGCAATGATTATGCAATGATGGCAAAAGCTATACGCACTTAACGTTATACGCACTTAACGCCACGCATGCTAGCAAGAGGTGAATTATGGACGCGCTAAAACCAAAGATCCGCGCAGATAAGAACATAAAAATGGGGATTACGCTCAAAAAGTTCAAGCTGCTCGGCGCTGTAATGATGATGCTCAGCGCGTTCGGCACAACCGTGATTCCGCACCTTTTTGGCGGCCTTTCCAACTCCAACATGTGGAGCCTCACCGCTGCCGTAGTGTGCGAAGTTATAAGCTGGTCGGCCCTGCCGTGGTACGCGTGGCTGCTTGTTCGCGGCTATCAAAACACGCATAACCTCAACCTTTACACGCTCCGTCTGCTTGTGCTGGCTCTTATTTGCGAGGTTCCGTACGACTTTACAACCTTTGGCTGCGCTTTCGATATGCGCTCGCAAAATCCAGTGTTTGGGCTTGTTATTGCGCTTTTTGTGCTTTCGGGAATCGACATGGTTCGCGCGCGTTTTAAGGGCGCGCAAAAAGTGGCGTCAATCGTAGTAATCCTGGTTGCAGGAATATTGTGGAATCTTTTCGGCAAAGTCGGCTTTAGGCAGAATATTTTTTGGGGCGGAGCTTTACTTTTAGGATTTGTTCTTATCTTTAGATTCCTAGAAAACCACGAGATTCGCATGGAGCTGATTGCAGGCGCTTTCGGCGCTATGTCGCTTTTGGCGCCTGGCGTTGGCGTGGCTGTGCTGCACTATCGCAGTCCGTACGGCGACGGCCCTAAGCAAACTAAGCAATTCCGCTGGCTTATGTATGCGTGGTATCCGCTTATGCTTGTAATCGCAAGCGTGTTCACGATTCTGCTTTAGGTGCAGCCGTAGAATTTCTTATAATAAGTTGCACTGGAGCTGTAAGATGTCTTCGCGCTACAGCTTTACCTTCTATAAGAGATATCGCAATGTTCCCAGCTTGTTCTGCCATTGTTTTAGGATTTTGACGGATTGTGGTTAATCCAGCCTCTTTTGCATAAGTGCCATTGTCGAATCCTATAATCGATAAATCTTCAGGCACGCGAATTCCTAGTTTTTGCAATCTAAACAGAAAGGGCATTGCTGTTGAATCCTGGTGGAAGCATATTGCAGTAGGCGGATTTTCTTGTGTAAAAAGTTCAGAAAGAGTGGCATCTATAGGGTCATCTTTTATGTCTATTGGCAGTACTTTCCCTTGCATTCCGTCAATATTGTTGCACACGTTTTCAAAGCTTGTTATTCTTCTTGACGAGCTAAAGCGGAAAGATGAACAAAAATGCTCATACACGTATAAAAGACGCTTATGCCCTAATGTTGCTAAGTGTCGAATCGCAAGTTTTATACCCAGAGCATCGTCGATTCCGATTGATGCAGAAAGCACTTTAGAAGCTGTGCAGTTTATTCCAACAATTGGTACGTTTATGCGTTGTAATTGTTCGGCCTCGTTGCTGCTTATGTCAAATGACGATACGATTATTGCGTCTGTGTTTGCGCGTAAAGGCAGCTCTTTAAAGAAGTTTTTCCTTTGTTCAACTCCCTCTAAAAGGTGTATTACAAGGTCGTAGCCGTTTTTGTTAAGTACGCTATTTAATCCTTCTATAATTGCTGCGCTAAACCATTCGATTTTACTGCTTCCGATTAGCAGCGTTATGCGATACGATTTGCCTGTTTTAAGCTCTCCAGCGGTTCTAGAAACAGTGAAATCCATTTGTTCGGCTGCGCGCATGACTTTGGCGCGTGTAGATGCGGAGACTTTTTCTGGATGCGCGAATGTTCTGGAGACGGTTGCAATCGACACTCCTGCCAGTGTTGCTACATCGCAAATACTAGTTTTTGACAAGTCGCACCCCTTTTAAGCGTTTTAGCTGCAGCGTTTTAACCGCATCTCTTGTAATCACCCTGCTTCCAGTTATCATAAATGAAAAGGTTTACATTTTTAGACACGCCGCCTAAAAAGTATTTATTCATGCAAAAATAGCCTAGTATTAAGGATTCAAAATGAAAACCTTTACATTTACATTTTTAATGTTTGACCGAGCTAAACGTAAAGCAATATTATAAAGTTACCCATCAATTTCACGAGGAAGTGGAGTAGTAATGAAAATTAAAAAAATATGCATATCCTGCATAGCAGTTTTAGGAATGATTTCTACGCTTGCCGCATGTGGGAATAGTGGTGCAGCAGGAGTAACCGATACAAAGAAAGACAAAGGCCTAGCTGTTATGGGTCAAGCTTTAAAGTATGACCCGAATCATTTAGTAAATCAAGGAAAGCCAATCCAACTCGAGTATTGGAGCTGGGGAGATGCATCCACCGATCCAATTTACGAAATGATTAAGGATTATCAAAAGATTTATCCAAATGTGAAGTTTAAGACTAAGAACGTTGCCTGGGATGATTATTGGACAAAGCTTCCACTTGCTCTAAAAGGAACAAAAGGCCCAGCTTTGTTTAATATTCACAATTCCAAAGATGAGCTTATTCGCCCATACGCTGCTGACTACAAGATTGACAAAGCTGCTATGGAATCGGATTACGCAACGGCGAGTGCGCATGAAGATGCTAAAGGTAATGTAAAGTACATTGATTCTGTAATCAACACGGGAAACATCTACTACAATAAGAAGCTTTGGAAGGAAGCTGGTTTAACTCAGGCAGACATTCCTACGACTTGGGATGAGTTGCGCGAAGTGGCAAAGAAACTCACTAAGTGGAATGGTTCCAAGATGGAACAGGCTGGATTCAACGTGAATGGCGATGCTTATGCTGCAATCAATCAAGGATTGAACTATCAGCGTGGTGAACTTGCTTTTGATGAAAGTGGCAAGAAGCCTAATTTTGACAACAAAGTCACGCGTGAAAACATGAAGTTCTTGAAGAATTTGTACGACAAAGACAAGGTTATTTCTACTGACTTTGGCACGGATTACACGCAAAGCTTTGGAAACGGCCAATCTGGAATGGTTTATGCCTGGGGATGGCTCGAAGGTGTGCTAAAAGAAAAGTACCCAAATATTGAATATGGAGTCTTCCCAACTCCAACATTCACAAAAGAAAAGCCATTTGCGTACGATCGCTACAATGGAGAATCCACTCCAGGAATTAACGCGCATCAGTCGAAAGAGCAGCAAGAGGTTGCTCAAGACTTTATTAAGTTCATTCTTGCTAACGACGCGTTTATTCGCTCGGCAGTAAAGCATTTGAACTCGTTCCCAGCAAAGAAGTCTTTGCAAAACGATCCTGAGATTCTAAAGGCTCCAGTAATGGCTGCGATTCAGCCGCGTGCAAATCGCCTAATCTGGCCAGGAATCACGCCTTCTACCGTGGAAACAAGTAGCAAGGCTGCTTTCCAGAACGTTATGCAAAATGGTGAGTCTATTGATGATGCAATCAAAGAGGCTCAGGCAACAATGGTCAAAGATATGAAGAATTCTAAGTTTACGTCTGCAGAAAGTAAGTATGAGTTCTTCAAAGAGCACAAGTAAAAACAAAGCAGACTAGTTAGCTAGTTGTAAATCGTAATCACTGTGCTCAGTAGGTAAGGCAAGGAAAATCATGGAACAAGTTAATCAGGATTCTCATTTGAGCAAAATGAGAAAACATAATGGTGGTATGTTAAAAATAAGCACTGCTCTTTCTCGAACCTTCTCCTTTCGGAATATAGCAGTAGTGTTTCTGATTGTTTATTTTGTGATTTTTCTTGCCTATCCAATATATAAGGCTTTTGCAGGCAGCTTCCATGAATGGAATCCGCTTGTTGGAACATACAATTGGGTTGGGCTGGATAATTTTAAGCAGATTTTAGTAGATAAGTTATTCTGGAAGTCCATTGCAAACACTGCAATCTTTACGTTTGTATCTGTTGTATTCCGCGTTATTCTTGGCATTGGTTTTGCAATGTTGTTAAGCTCCAAGCTTGTTAAGTGCAAAGATACTCTGCGAGGTCTTTTCTACATGCCAACAATTACGCCGTTGGTGGCAGTGAGCTTTGTGTGGATGTGGATGTTTGACCCGCAGTTTGGCATGATCGATAGGGTTACAGGCTTAAATATCAACTGGTTGCACAGTTCCACTTGGGCTATGCCAGCAATCATAATAATGACAATTTGGAAAGATTTTGGTTACGCAACGGTGCTTTATTTGGCTGGATTAATGAATTTGCCAAAAGATGTTTACGAAGCGGCGGAAATCGACGGCGCTAATAGCGTGCAAAAATTCTTTAGAATAACAGTTCCATTGCTAAAGCCAACAACACTTTTTATAGTAATCACATCTATGATTGGCTATATTCAAGCGTATGTTCAGATTCTTGTTATGACCAATGGCGGCCCAGGAACATCAACGTACACAATCAGCTATCTGATTTTTGATCAAGCGTTCCAAAAGTATAACTTTGGAATCGCATCTGCAATGAGCGTCATTCTGTTTATAATCACTGGAATCCTAACATTCATAATGTTTAAAGCGTCTAAGGATAGTGAGTTAGTATGAAAAAACAAAATCTTAAAAAGAGCATTATTGGATGGTTTCTAACAATATTCCTATTCTTATTGTCTTTCTTAACAATCGTGCCATTTATTTGGATGTTTGTATCTTCCTTTGCTCCAAACAGCGACATTGTGCGCATAGATGGTGGGTTGTTCCCAAAGCCGAGTACGTTTGGGAATTACGTTGGGATTCAAGAGAAATTCGACTTTTTGAGGCTATTCTTTAACTCATTGTTTATATCGGTAGTTAAAACGGTAATAGCCATTTACACGAGTGCCGTTCTTGGATATGTGTTTGCAAAAATGAGATTCCGTGGCAGAAATCTGCTTTTTGGAATAGTAATAAGCACGATGATGGTACCGTGGGCAGTAACAATTATTCCTCAATACGACATGATGACTAGCTTTGGTTGGCAAGACACGTATCGCGCGCTTATAGTTCCAGGCTTAATAAGCGCATTTGGAATCTTCTTATTCCGACAATCAATAAGCGGAATATCCGACGAATTGATTGAAGCAGCAAAACTAGATGGAGCTTCGGATTCTAGAATATTCCACAGAATAATTCTGCCAATGAGCCACAATACTATTGCTGCGCTCGCGATATTTACGTTCTTGTGGAATTGGGAAGACTATTTGTGGCCATTCCTTATGATTACAGACGAGAAAAAGCAGCTTCTTGCAGTTGGATTGAAGACGTTTAGCGGAAGATTTGGAACTGACTACGGCGGTTTGTTTGCTGCGGCATCGCTTGCTATTATTCCTGTAGTAGTAGTGTACTTGGTGTTCCAAAAACAGTTTATTGCTGGAATTTCAACTGGTAGTGGCAAGTAGAAGTGGTAAGTAGAGAAGTCGCAAGTAGATGTTGCAAGTAGATGTTGCAAGTAGAAAAGGGCAAACCGAATGACTTTACAAGACGCACGCGGTGTTAAAGACGCGCACATTTTTTACGATTACGCTAAAAATCCGCTGTCTAAGGCAAAAGAATCGCAGGTTATAAGCGGCAAAAATTGGCGAATCACGTTAATCACGGATTCGCTTGTGCGCCTTGAGTGGAGCGAAAACGGCGAATTTGTAGACGCGCCTACGCAAACAGTTGTAAGACGAAACTTCGAGGCTGGCACGCAGTTTGCCGCGGAAAAGTCGCAAGCAACCGAAGATGAAGCATCGCGCGCTTTTAATCAAAAATCTTCTAATCCAAAATATAGTGTAAAAAACTTGGAAAATGGCTGGATAGAAGTCGAAACCGAAAAACTGTTGATTACGTACAACCAGCAGCCGTTTAGTAAAGAGGGCTTGAGCATTGTTGTGCGCGGAGTGCCAGGCTCGCAATTCAACACATGGCATTACGGCGACGAATGCCACGGCAATTTGCTCGGCACGGCGCGAACAGTGGACGAGGCGGATGGTGCTGTAAAGCTTGGAATGGGCGTAATATCTCGCGATGGGTGGGCCGTGTTAGACGATTCGCGCTCGGCACAAATCGCGTACGCGGCTGCTGTTGATGGAAAAGAAAACCCATACGGGGCATGGGTGGAGCCGCGCGCAAAGGCGAATGGCAGTGGGCTTGGCGAATCTGCCGAATCACCTAAATCAAACTCTAAAGACTTATACTTCTTTGGCTACGGTCACAACTATATAGGCGCAATTCGCGACTTTTACAAGCTTACGGGCGCGCAGCCGCTTCTTCCGCGATTCGCGCTAAGCAACTGGTGGAGCAGGTACTACAGGTACAGTCAAGACGAATATTTGCAGCTGATGAGCCGATTTAAGCGCGAAGGCATACCGTTTTCTACTGCCGTAATCGATATGGATTGGCACGTAACGGATGTTGACCCAAAGTACGGTTCGGGATGGACTGGCTACACGTGGAACCGCGATTTGTTCCCAGATCATCGCGCGTTTTTGCGCCAACTTGCCAGCGAAGGGCTTACTGTAACGCTTAATTTGCATCCGCGAGACGGCGTGCGCGCGTTTGAAGAAGACTATGCGCAAGTTGCGAGCGATATGGGAATTGACCCTGCAAGCGGCAAGGCAGTTGAGTTTGACCTTACAAATCCGCGCTTTTTGCGAGCATACCTAAACATGCATCGGCGCATGGAGAACGAGGGCGTTGGGTTTTGGTGGATTGATTGGCAGCAGGGCGGAGTTACAAAGCAGGCTGGCTTGGATCCGCTTTGGATGCTTAACCACGTGCATTACCAGGATTCGGGGCGCGGCGGCGCGTGGCCGCTTACGTTCTCGCGCTATGCGGGGCCAGGCTCGCACCGCTACCCAGTGGGATTTTCGGGAGATAGCGTAACAACGTGGGATTCGCTGGCTTTTCAAACTTACTTTACTTCTACGGCCTCCAACATTGGCTACGGCTGGTGGAGCCACGATATTGGCGGACACATGCTTGGTGTGCGATGCGATGAGCTGGAGGCGCGCTGGTATGCGTTCGGAGCGTTTAGCCCGATTAATCGACTTCACTCCAGCTGCTCGCCGTTTGCAGGCAAGGAGCCGTGGAACTTCCCTGCCGAGACGCGAAATGCGATGGTTAAAATGCTGCGACTTCGCGCGCAAATGCTGCCTTATTTGTATACGATGAACTATCGCGCGGCGGTTTGCGGCAGGCCGATTGTAGAGCCAATGTATTGGCAGTCGCCAGAAACGCTTGCAGCGTACGAGATGCCGAACGAGTACCGTTTTGGCAGCCAGCTTGTTGTTGCGCCAATCGTTAGCAAGGGATGCGCGCAAGTTGAGCGCGGGTGCACTGCCGTTTGGCTTCCAGAAGGCGATTGGTACGATTTCTTTGACGGAAGGCGCTACGTTTCGCGCGGCGGTGCGGGTCGCAGATTTGAGGTTTGGCGAGGAATCGACCGCGTGCCAGCGTTTGCGCGCGCTGGGGCTATTGTGCCAATGCAAGTTTTGCCGAGTGAAGCGGATTGTGCAAGTAGCGAGCAGGCTGCGGCGCATGTTAATAGCGTTGAAAATCCGCGATCTTTGCGCATTCTTGCATTCCCAGGGGATTGCGGCGAGTTTGTTATGCGTGAAGATAATGGCCGCTTTGAAGACGCGTGCGCTGGGAAAACTGCCGATACGCGCATGGAGTTGATTTGGCGAGATGGCAATGGATCTACACAGTTTGTGATTGATGCAGCAAAAGGATGCGCTAGTGCCGTTTCTTCGCTGCCTTCCAATCGCGATTGGAGCGTTGTGTTTAAGGGCGTTGCTTGCCCAGACTTTTCGCGTGTTCGCGTTTTTGTTGGGGAAAATCAGCTTGAATCTAAAGCTGTAGAAGTTTTATATGAAGGCGAAGAGGGCGACTTAAGCCTTACTGTTTCTGTGCGCGATGTGCCTGTTGGCGATTGCGTGCGCGTGATTGTTGATGGCGGACTGTGCATTGCGCAAGACCCTAAGATTGGCGATTGCTACAGGTTGCTTTTACAAGCGCAAATGCCGTACCGCGGCAAGGAGATTGCTTTTGATGCGATTCGCCAAGCTGATGGCAGCGCGAGTGCTATAAGTGAACTTTGCGCGCTTGAGTACACTAGCGAGAGCGATTTTGACCGCTACCAGCAAAGCGTTGACTTGACTAACGCGCATGCGCCGCAGCATCCAGAGGTTGCTAAGTGGGCGCAATGGAAGTGCACGCTGCCTGATTCGGTTAAGCGCGCGCTTGAGGAGATTTTAATTCGCAGCGCGCTTTGACAGAGCTTTAACTGAGCTTTGACGCTCGAACGATTTTCCGCTTTTTGTACCAAATTTGACCAAAAATGGTACAAAAAGCGGAAAACAACTCCGTATTTTTGATCTAAAACACGTACAAACTCGGGAAAAACCCTCCGCACTTTGTACCATATTTGGCCTAAATCACGTACAAAAAGCGGAGAAAACTTCCGCACTTTGTACCAAATTTGACCTAAATTACGTACAAAATGCGGAAAAAGTTGATGCTTGCGGCGAATTCATAAGCGCGCTACAGAGGGTCTAGAAATGCGAGTTGTCTTATATACAAATGTTTAGATAATTAAGCTAAAAATGGCGTCTGGCGTGTTAAAATCGCAAGTGTTTTCTAAAAAATCATCTCGCAAAAACCCTTGAAATAAAAGGCCTGGGGGGGGGGGGGTATGTACCCCCAAGAGCTATAAACATTTGTTTATGTAGTGTCAAAAATATTCTCTAAATGTTATAATGACTTGTTAAAGATTGCTGCTTCTTTATAGTTGCACGCTATTGAAAATTAAATAACTACCTTTAGAACTTATGACTTTTTGTCACTCATGGTTAGAGCGTTCAAAACTTTTTGACTATTTGTTCTAATAGAAAGAAGAGGAAAATGACTACAAAATCTGGTAAGCACGCAAACAAGATTGCAAAGAATGCATTTGATTCTGCAACCAACAATGGTGTTACAAAGGCTGTTGACATGCGTAAGGTGGCCGCTCTTTCTGCTGGAGCTGCTGGCGTGATTGCTGGCGCGGCGATTGCTTTTGGCGCAACTCCTGCAATGGCGGCGGATACTACTTCTACGCCTGTTGATACTTCTACGTCTGCAAATGCGCAGGATTTAACTGCTAAGAAGTCTGATGAAAAGCAGAAGTCTGATGAAGAGCAGCAGGCTGATGAGGCTAATAAGAAGACTACAGATAGCACTCCAGCACCTGATAACACTACTTCGAAAGCTAGCACTTATGCAGCAAGTAACACTCCTGCAGAAGCTTCAGCTGGCCCAAATTATGGCCAGGTGCGTGAAGCTGACCCTGCGCCAGCTCCAAAAGTTAACAGCACAATCGAACTTTCACAAGATAAAAAAGACACGCTCCCAAACATGTACGCATGGGGCTCTTCCGACAATGTGTACATTGAAAAGGGGCAAAACCAATCCGTTACCTTTAAATTTGCAAAACCTTCTGACGGTAGCACCATTACCAAAGTAGCAATTTTCCCATCTGATGGTAATACTGTTGATAATACTAAAAGTAGAAAGTTCCTTGAATATTATTCCGATGCTGCTGCTGTAAACGAGCATCAGCCATATTCAGGTACATACGAATTTAAAGTAGACACTGATGGTACAGCTACGCTTACCATGACCAAGCTTTATAGAGATGGCAATCTTAAGAGTGGAGAAAGCTACTCTGCAAACCGTTGCATTTATGTGTACGGTACAGATAAAGACGGTAAAACAGTAGTGCTGTACAAAACAAACATTGTTCGTGCAGCAACACTTATTCCACCTAAAACAGCTGGCTCAATTGTGCTGAAGTATAACGAAGAACTTACCGCACAACAAATTCAAGATAAGCTAAAGGCTGCCTTAGATGCTCCTACAGAAGCAACTGGTAAAAAATCAATTCGCGATCAAATTACAGCTGCAAGTACATCTAGAGGCGTGGGTGGACGCACTGGAGAGAATGGCGCATTTGTTCAGACGCCAGATACTGCTGAAAACAAGGTAATTATTACAGACCAGAATGCTTATGATGCTAATCAGTTAGCTACCGTTATTAACAAGGTAACTTCAAAGACGGGCGAGCCAACAACATATGTGACGGGCGTGAATAACCTCAAGACCTACCTGGTCTCTGACCTCGGCTACAAGTCCGAGGCGCTCGCCCTTACCGTTGCGCGCTATGACACGCGTATCGAAAAGCCGATTGTTGAGGACCCGACTAATGTTTCGACTGAAGTTAAGGAAGAAATCGCAAAGAAGCTTGCTCAGCTAAATCATGTGCCGCAAGACAAGGTTACCTTCAACGATAAGGGCGAAGCTGTAATCAACTTCGACGGAGTGGATGCTGCGGACGCTCCTAAGATTCCTTTGCGCGATCTTGTGTTGAAGAAGCTTGAAGAAAAGGATGTTACTGTTCCAACTGGCGATAAGGCAGTCTTTGTTGCTAATCCACTTGGCTACTCCAATGCCGAACTTGACCGAATTAAAACAGCTATTTTTGAAGCTAATAAAGGCAATAAAGAGCTTGGTCTTACCAGCACAGATCAGATTTCGCTTTCGTACCTTACTGGCGATCTTACTGCATCTGGTGATGCTAATAAGGGTATCTCTAATGGTCAGGCGGAAAACAAGATTACCGTTAAGATCAAGACTGACAAGTCAGTTGCTGAGTTTACATCTAATGTAAAAGAGAGCAAGCTCACCAAGCTTCCAGACATCCGCAAGGATTACGACGTTACTTGGACTAAGACTAAGATTGATGGTCGCGATACCGACGAAGGTATTTCTTGGAGTAATGATCAGAAGACCACTATTATCTACCGTTACGATCCAACTAAAGCAGAAGAATTTGATACAACAAAGATTCTTGGTTTGCTGAAAGCTAAACCAAAGGATCCAAAGTCTGGTTTGCGCGACCTTACAGGCGGCGAGACGCTTGCCTATGAAGGTACAAGTAATCATTCGCGCAAGTCGCACATGAACTATGCGTTGCAAAATGAAGAGCCAACGGGCGAGCTTACGCTTGGCAATATGGGTGGCGCTTATTGGTCTGGGAATCAGAAAGTTTCTAATTCTGACGTAGACCTCGGTGATAATTTATCAGATGCTGGTTCGTATTCATGGGATACAGAGGCTGGCTCTGTAACGGTGGCTGCTAAAAAGGGCAAGATTTTCAAGGCGCGCCTGTTTGTTGAGCCGTATGCAATGACATACTATAAGCATGTTTATCTGGAGCAAGGCCGCAATCCAGGCAATACAGCAAAAGCAATTAACGTTATCTTTGTGCCGCAGACGAATCATAAGAAGGATGACCTTTCTAAGTCGATTGACGAGCACAAGCTTGCTGACGATAAGAAGACTCCAACCGAGGCTAAGTACTACAACGCGTCTGCTGATAAGAAAGATGCGTATGAAAAGGCATTAAAGACTGCAACAGACTTGCTTGCAACTGTTAAGGACAAGCAAGAAAAAGACCTTACCGAAGAGCAGAAGGCGCAAATCGATAACGCTACGATTAACCTTAACAAGGCACGCGCCGAGCTTGATGGTGCTGACACCAACAAGGATAAGCTGAACGCCTCGATTGATGCTAATGGTAAGGCTGCCGAAGGCGCTACTGCTGAAAAACCTGGCACTGTAACTACTGACAGGTATAAGAACGTTACTGATCAAGCATTCCAGACCGACGATGGAAAGCCTGATGCTAAGAAGAATGAGGCTGCCAAGAAAGCCAAGGAAGATTACGACAAGGCTCTCGAAGAAGCCAATAAGGTAAAGGAAGACAAGAACGCCACACAAAAGGCCGTTGACGAAGCCAAGGCTAAGCTGGACGCTGCGCGCGCAAAGCTTAACGACTTTACCACTAGCAAAGACAAGCTGAACGCTGCCATTGCTGAGCATGGTCAGGTAAACACGGGCGATGCGACTAAGCAAGGTGACGAAAAACTCAAGACCGCCGACCCAACCTACCAGAACTCTACTCCTGAACAGCGCAAAGCCTACGACGATGCCGTAGCAGCAGCAGATAAGGTCTCCAAAGATCCTAACGCTTCTCAAAAGGAAGTAAACAAGGCTATTGATGATCTTAAGAAAGCTAAGGCAGCACTTGATGCCAACGCAACCGACAAGTCTCCTCTTGCCGCTGCGGTGCAAAAGAGCTTCGATAATCCTGATCCAAACGATGCTACCAAGCAAAGTGTGTTCTACAAGAACGCTAAGGCTAAGACTAACGATCCTGCTGCTCAGCAAGTTGTCACAAATTATGACAACGCGCTAAAGAAAGCTAAAGACGTCCTCGCAGACAAAAACGCTACCAAGAAAGACGTTGAGGACGCCAAGAAAGCGCTTGAAGACGCTGAAGCAGCACTTCATGCTGACAAGTACTCTACGGATAAAACCGATCTTGGTAAAGCACTTGCGGACAACTTCAGTGGTTATCTGATGCCGGCCTACTTCAACGCCTTTGATAAAGCGCAAGCAGGCGACGAGCAGGCTAAGAAAGACTTCAAAGCCTATAACGACGCTTATCACGCTGCAAAAGACTTGATGGATGAATTAAATAAGCCTGGGAGCACCGTAGATCAGAAAAAGGTTGATGCGGTTAAAGAGCAGCTAATCGCTGCTCGCAAGATTATTGACACCTACGCAACCGACACCAGCAGACTTTCGGCTGCTGCGCTTAATGACTTTGCAATACAACACAGCCCAGCCTACGCGAATTTGAAAGAACTTGCCGAAAAGCAAAATCCTAGTGAAGAAGAAAAAGCTAAGGTAGAAGCTGCTAAAAAGGCTAAGGAAGCGTATGAAAAGGCAGCAGCGAAACTAACAGCTGCGCTTACTAACACGCTTCCGAAGGATCAAGCAAATGGTCATGATATTCCTGATAACATTATCCCAAAGGAAGATGGCGACCCTAACGATAAGGACTACCTGAAAGACATTCAGGCGCACAAAAACGGTGAGCCGCTGAACAGGGATGTTGACACAATCCTTAAGGAAATGAACGAAGCAGCGAAGGCGCTGGATAAGTTTGCGACTAAGACCGACGAGCTGATTAAGTCGATTAACGAGGACGCAACCACTCATCCAAGCCCTGCGTTTAAGAACGCGTCGCAGCCAAGCTTCCAAAAGCCTGATGGCTCGGGACCGGATGATGCCAAGAACGCTGCTGCTAAAGCGGCAGCAGATGCCTACGGCAAAGCACTCAACGAAGCCAAAGACTTGCTCAAGAAGCCTGATGCTACGCAAAAGGAAGTCAATGATGCGTTGAAGAAGCTTGACGACGCTCGCAAAGAGCTTGACAAGTACAACACCGACACCACCAAGCTTGCGGAAAGCGTAAAAAAGCACGGTTCTACAGAGGGTCCTGCGCCTACGGAAGGCACGCAAACTTCTGATGCGTATCGCAATGCGTCTGATCCTCACTTCTTAACTGCTGATGGCAAGCCTGATACTAAGAAAAATGATGATGCCAAAGCGGCTAAGAAGGAGTATGATGAAGCTTTAACAAAAGCTCAGGAGCTTTTGAAGAAGCATGATGATAAAGACACGCCACTAGACGCGCAGCCAACTCAAAAAGAAATCGACGACGCACTGAAGACTCTTGACGAAGCTCGCAAGAAGCTTGAGGATAACTATAAGACTGTTACTACTGGTCTTGAGACAGAAATTAACAAGTCTACTGCTGAACATGCTCCTGCTGTTACTGAAGGCGACTTCGAGAATACGCCAGAGTTCAAGAATGCTCAAGCTAAGACAAGCGATGGTAATGAAAATGCAGACGTTACTGCTTACAAGAATGCTCTTGCAAATGCTCGCAAGTTAGTAAGTGATGCAAAGGATACAAACAAGAAGAACGGCGAACGTCCAACGCAACAGCAGATTAACGATGCGTTCGATGCTCTTACTGCAGCTAAGAAGCAAATTACTGACAACTACAAGACGAATTTTGAAGCGTTGACTTCTGCCAAAGACTTTGCAGATGATGGCTTCAAGAAGACGCCTGAGTACAAGAATGCTCTTGCTAAGAAGACTGCTGGTGATCCAGGTGCTACAAATGACTTGGGTGAAGATGGCAAAGACACTGGCTTTGAGAATGTTCTCAATCAAATCAAGCAGAAGCTTAATGATGATAACTGGAAGAAGACAGCAACTCAGAAGTCTGTAAACAACTTGCTAAAGAAACTGCAAGCAGCTCAAGACAAGATTGCTAACAACTACAAGACTGATGCAAAGCTTCTTGAAAACGAAGTCGGCGATAAGGACGCACAGGGTCAACCTGTAACACCTCCGTTCGAGGCGTCGGTTGAGTACAAGAACGCGCTTGAACAGGCAAAGACGGAAGATCCTGCTACAACGGATGCTAACTCAGCAACCAAGAGGCTTGCTGCTTATGTCGAGAAGCTTGCTAAAGCAAACGAGCTTATTGAAAAGGTGAATCACCCTGATCCAAACGCGAAGCCAGAAGATCGTCCAACTCAGAAGCAGGTTGATGATGCTCTTGCGGCTTTGAAGAAGGCCAAGAAGGATATCGACGACAACTTCAAGACCAAAGTCGATAAGCTCCAAAATGAAGTTGACGACAAAAACGAGGATGGTACTGCGCGTACTCCAAAGTTCGAAGAATCAACTGAGTTTGCAAACTTTAAAGGAAAGACTAAGGATGGCAAAGAACCTGAGGATCTAACTGCCTATAAGCAAGCTTTGGCTAAGGCTAAGGAACTCATCGACAAGAACGATGGTAAGGTCACGAAGGATGGCCAGGAAGTTGACGTTCCAAAGGATCAGCTCCCAACTCAGCAAGAAGTTGACGAGGCTAAGAAGGCTCTTAAGGAGATTAAGGACAAGATTCTTGCTAACTACAAGACCAATCCTGTTGAGCTTCAAAAAGAAGTCGACAAGTCTAAGGACGGCGACGACGACCAGCGTGACACCACGTTTGAGAATACGCCTGAGTTCAAGAATGCCGATGCTAAGAAGGGTGAAGACGGCAAAGACAATGCAGATATGGCGGCCTACAAGAAAGCTCTTGGCGATGCCAAGAATCTCCTTGATAAGTTTGACCGTACTACTGGCAAGCCAAAGACTGATCTCCCAACAGGCGAAAAGGCTCCAACCCAACAGGAGCTTGATAAGGCTCTAGACGCCTTGAAAGCCGCCAAGAAGAAGATTACTGACGGCTACAAGACTGATCCTTCTAAGCTGAAGTCTGAAGCGGATGCTGATCCTGACTTCACCAAGACGCCTGAGTACGTAAACGCTCAAGCTAAGGGTGATGACGCATCTAAGAAGGATCTTGAGGCTTATAAGAAGGCGCTTGAGGATGCGAATAAGGTTCTTGGCGATAAGAATGCTACGCAGAAGCAAGTTGATGATGCTTTGAAGAAACTCCAGGATGCTAAGTCTAAGCTTACGGATGGCTACAAGACGGATAAGAGCAAGCTCTACCAAGAGAAGGACAATGACCCTGAATTCCGCAAGTCTATTCCGTTCTTGATTGCAGATGGCAAGGATATAGCTGAGTACAACAAGGCGCTGAACGAAGCAAATGCTGTGCTCGCGGATCCGAATGCTACCCAGGCGCAGGTTGATGAAGCGCTCAGAAAGTTACAACGCATAAAGCAGAAGATGATCGACTTATACAACTCGCTCGGTTCGAGTAGTGATGGCGATTCCGATGGCGGCAGCACAGGCGCAAACAACGCGAATGCTAATGCGGTTGATAAGTCTATGTTGCATGCCGAAGTGAATGGCGCGCTTGCGGATGTTGCCAATGGCGCGGGCGCTGCTGGCGCGGCGAATGGCGCTAAGGGTTCTAAGGGCGCACTTGTAGACGCAAGCGTGATTAAGGAGTTTAATGATGCTCTAGAAAACGCTCGCCGCGTGCTCGCTGACCCGAATGCTACACAGGAGCAGGTTGAAGCTGCGACTATGCGACTTCGTGCGGCTCGTGCTGCGCTTAATGCAGCAAAGGCAAACAAGGGCAGCAACTTGCGCGGAAACATGGGAGTGCAAACTGGCGTTGATTCCGCAACGTTAAGCGCGTTCGCTGCTGTGTTTGTTGGGCTGGCAGGACTTGGAGTGTCTGCTAAGCGCCGTAAGCACGCTAGGTAGTTGGCTGTGATGCGCGCTTGCGCTGATGTCTGTTAGTAGCTAATAACCGATATAGCACAAAATGGCTTGCGCTCCGACCTGCCTTTTCGCTTAAAGCGTAGCGCGAAAAGGCAATTCGGAGCGCTGAGCTTGCTCAAGGTTGAAAGCACTGTGTGCTTTCAACGCAAGCGAAGACGTGAGCGCGCTGTAACGCGCGAGCGATATCTCCTATTTGGTATTGCGCGAGGTTTGAGTATTTCTCTCCTCGCAGGCGCGCCAACCTGCCTGAGCGCTAAAGAGCGTAGCGCGCGAAGGCAATTTGGCGCGCTGAGCCGCTTAGCGTAGAAGCACAGTGTGCTTCTACGGCGGCGAAGACGTGAGCGCGGCTAATCCGCGCGAGCGAAACACCTTTACGGATATCTTATGAACGTTAATATTCTAAGGCTTCAGGTTGGCGCTATTTATTGCTCGTAGAGAAATACATCAAACCTTCTGAATGCCTAGAACTTTTGCGTATCTTTCATCACCGAGATTCTCGATTTTTCTTGCTCTCTCGGCGAGTCACCATCTAGCGACGCTGAGGCTCGCCTCGCTAGCGGCGAAAAATCTCGAATCTCTACCCAATTTGGCCTAATCCATGCAACCTATGTAGTGCGATTGTACCTGATTTACGGCGTGTCGTCATACAAACGCACTACATAAACACGCAAAACTGTAGTGTGATTGTACTGAATTTTGGTGTTTTTTGATACAAACGCACTACAAGAAAAATCTCGAATCTCCACCGTGCTCGGCGTAATTTATATAAATAGGTTAAAAAGTTGAGTGGGGGAGTGTTAAGTTTTTGCGAAACGCGCACAAAAATGCTTGACTTTAATAACTTGAGTGTGTTAGACTCAAGTTTTGTAAAAAGAAAAAGCGGCTAGTCGCAAGGCTGGCTGCCAAGAATTTGAGTACATAGATTAAAAGGTACATAGATAAGATAGCTAGGAGATATTATGGGACGCGCAGTAGGTATTGATTTAGGAACAACGAACTCCTGCATTGCAACGCTTGAAGGCGGCAGCCCAACAGTTATTGTTAACGCAGAAGGTGCGCGTACAACACCGTCCGTGGTGGCTTTCAGCAAGTCGGGAGAAATCTTGGTTGGCGAAGTCGCTAAGCGTCAGGCTGTAACAAACGTTGACCGCACGATTAGCTCCGTAAAGCGCCACATGGGCACGGATTGGTCCGTTGAGATTGATGGCAAGAAGTGGACTCCGCAAGAGATTTCTGCTCAGGTTTTGATGAAGTTGAAGCGCGATGCAGAAGCTTACCTTGGCGAGCCTGTAACCGATGCCGTTATTACATGCCCAGCATACTTCAACGATGCTCAGCGTCAGGCAACTAAGGATGCAGGTAAGATTGCAGGCTTGAACGTGCTGCGTATTATTAACGAACCAACTGCTGCTGCATTGGCTTATGGCCTCGAAAAAGGCAAGGAAGACGAGCGCATTTTGGTGTTCGACTTGGGTGGCGGTACTTTCGATGTGTCGCTTCTTGAGATTGGTAAGGATGACGACGGCTTCTCCACAATCCAGGTACAGGCCACTAATGGAGATAACCACTTGGGTGGCGATGACTGGGATCAGAAGATTATTGACTGGCTTGTTGGCGAAGTTAAGAACAAGTACGGCGTTGATTTGAGCAAGGATAAGATTGCTTTGCAGCGCTTGAAGGAAGCTGCTGAGCAGGCAAAGAAGGAGCTTAGCTCTTCTACTTCCACATCAATTTCTATGCAGTACTTGGCAATGACTCCAGACGGCACTCCAGTGCATTTGGATGAGACTTTGACTCGCGCTCACTTTGAGGAGATGACTTCCGACTTGCTCGGTCGCTGCCGTACGCCATTTAACAACGTGCTTTCCGACGCTGGCATCTCCGTAAGCCAGATTGATCACGTGGTGCTTGTTGGTGGTTCAACTCGTATGCCAGCCGTCAAGGAGCTTGTAAAGGAACTTACGGGCGGTAAGGAAGCTAACCAGTCCGTGAATCCAGATGAGGTTGTGGCTGTTGGTGCAGCTGTGCAGTCGGGCGTTATTAAGGGAGACCGTAAAGACGTTCTGCTTATTGACGTAACTCCACTTTCTTTGGGCATTGAAACCAAGGGTGGAATTATGACGAAGCTTATTGAGCGTAATACCGCAATCCCAACTAAGCGATCTGAGGTGTTCTCTACTGCAGAAGACAATCAGCCATCCGTGTTGATTCAGGTATACCAGGGCGAACGCGAGTTTGCGCGCGATAACAAGCCTCTTGGCACTTTTGAGCTGACGGGTATTGCTCCAGCTCCTCGTGGCGTTCCACAAATCGAAGTGACTTTCGACATTGATGCTAACGGCATTGTGCACGTTTCTGCTAAAGATAAGGGCACGGGCAAGGAACAGTCCATGACGATTACGGGCGGTTCTGGTTTGCCAAAGGACGAGATTGACCGCATGGTTAAAGAGGCGGAAGCTCACGAAGCGGAAGATAAGAAGCGCAAGGAAGAAGCGGATACTCGCAACCAGGCAGAATCCTTTGCTTACCAGACTGAAAAGCTTGTGAACGACAATAAGGATAAGCTTTCCGACGAAATCTCTAAGGAAGTTACCGAAAAGGTGAATGCTTTGAAGGAAGCTTTGAAGGGTGATGACGTTGAGAAGATTAAGAGTGCGCAAAGCGAGCTTATGACGTCTGCGCAAAAGATTGGTCAGCAGCTTTACGCTCAGCAGGGTGCGGCTGGCGCTGCAGGTGCTGCGGGAGCTCAGGCTGGCGCTGGTGCTGCTGGTGCTGCATCTGATGCAAATGCAGATGCCTCTAAGGATGACGACGTGGTTGACGCCGAAGTGGTGGACGACGACAAGGACGATAAGGATAACAAGTAATGTCCGAGTTTAACGCCAACGACTACTTGAGTGGTTTGGAAGACGTGCCTTCGGATTCTGGCGATTCGCGTGCGGCGTCTGCTAGCGCGGCCGATAATGCGGCCTATAGCGCTGCAGATGGCGCTGCGGCGCAGGGTGCAGTGCATGAGGAAGCTCATGAGGCAAAGCACGAAGCGAAGCACGCTGCAGCTGCTAGCGATGCGTCGGTGAATGACGCGGCGAGTGATGCGGCGGCGGATTGTGCTGCGGATTGTGCAACGCAAGACGCGGCCGCTAGCGCAGACGCCGCAACGGAAAAGTCGCAAGCAACCGCAGATGAATCTAACGCGCGTAAATCTAAAGAAAATAACAATTCTGCAGATACTCAAAGCAGCGAAGAAGATTCCTTAACGCCTCTTGGCAAAGCCAAAAAAGAGGCGGCGGAGTATTTGGAAGCGTTGCAACGCGAGCGAGCAGAGTTCATTAACTTCCGCAATCGCGCAGCCAAGGAGCAAGATCGGTTCAGGCAGCATGGAATAACAGACGTGCTTACGGCTTTATTGCCAGCTTTAGACGACATTGATAGGATTCGCGAACACGGCGCAATGGACGATTCGTTCAAAGCCGTGGCCGCAAAATTAGACAAGGCGTTTGAAAAGTTTGGCGTAGAAAAGTTTGGCGAAAAGGGCGAAGAC
Organism: Gardnerella sp. c17Ua_118; assembly: GCF_055804255.1. NCBI lineage: Bacteria > Bacillati > Actinomycetota > Actinomycetes > Bifidobacteriales > Bifidobacteriaceae > Gardnerella > Gardnerella sp. c17Ua_118. Next base: position 1,028,998 of record NZ_JANUYT010000001.1, on the reverse strand, counting down.
TTTGACCCAACAAAGCACGATGCGATTCTACACAAGCCAGATGCAAATGCTACGAAGGAAACGGTTGACGTTGTTGTGGAGTCGGGCTACAGGATTGGCGATCGCGTTATACGCGCGGCGAGAGTCGTAGTGGCGTCTCCAAGCAATGCATAGCAGTGTGCGCAGAATGAAACATCGTGAAACAATGCGTGAAACATCGCTAATGTCAGCGCTTGTTTGGATTGTTTAGCTCACTCGCTGCAATCAAACGTCTACTTGCAAATCCCATGCCTACTCGTGTTGTCGGTTTAGATTCTAAACAGTCAGCGCGAGTAGGTTATTTAGATATAAGTTGTTTAGATAAATGCCAGTGGCTCAAAGAAAAAGGAGCTTAAATGGCTGAGAATGAATGGCTAGCCAAAGATTTTTACAAGATTCTCGGAGTCTCCAAAGACGTCGACGAAGCCACAATTACAAAAGCGTACAGAAAACTCGCTAGAAAATATCACCCAGACTTAAACAAAACTAAAGAAGCAGAAGAAAAATTCAAAGACGTATCCGAAGCGTACGACGTTTTGAAAGATAAGCAGATGCGCGCTCGCTACGATGCGATTCGCCAATTCGGCGCAGGCGGAGCAAGATTCGCTGGCGGAACGGGCGCAGGCGGATTCGACGCAAGCGGATTCAGCGACATTTTCTCATCAATGTTTGGCGGATCGCCAATGGGAGGCGGCTCACGAGTGCGATTCTCCACAAGCGGCGCGGGTCCAGACATGGGAAACATATTCTCCATGTTTACGGGCGGCGCTGGAGCGCAATCATCCGCAGGATTTGGCGGTGCAGACTACGGCCAGTATGGCCAGTATGCTCAATCTGCCCAATCTGCTCCACAAAACACGCCTGAACGCGGCGAAGACATTACAACGGCTATAAAACTAACCTTTAAGCAGGCGTTCAAAGGCGCTACTGTTTCGCTTCGATCGGGCGGAGAATCGTTCAAAACTCATATTCCTGCAGGCGTAAAAGATGGGCAAAAAATCCGCCTAAAGTCAAAGGGAAAGCCAGGAAAGTTTGGCGGCGCTTCTGGAGACATGTACTTGCAAGTGCAAGTGGAAAAGTCGGAGCAATTCTCGATTGAAGGATGCGATTTAGTGGCCACTTTGCCGCTCACTTTAAGCGAAGCTGTGCACGGAGCAAAAGTCACGCTTAAAAACGTAGACGGCGAGTCGATTGTGTTTAAGGTGCCATCTGGAACTTCGAGCGGCAGCAGAATACGCGTAGAAGGCGCAGGCGTGCCAGGCAAAAATGGCGCGTTTGTTGGAATTGCGCAAATACATGTTCCAAAAAAGCCAACAATGGCGGTAAAACATGCTGCAAAAGAGTTTGAAAAGGCGTGTGGCGAAGATTACGAGCAAGAAGTGAAGGATTTGCGCGCATAGCAACAAATCGCTTAGCGTTTGTGTTTGCGTATGCGATTGCTCGTAGTCGTAGCAATTGCTCGTGGGAATAGCGTTTGCGTGTAGAAAGGAAAGTAATGGCTAGGTTGGATCGCCAAATTAGGGCGCTGTATGAGATGTGTGCAGTGGCGCTAGTGCGCGGAAATGCAACGCTTGACGGCGCGGACGAAGTGGGCTTTAAAATCGACATGCCGATTTTTACCGTGAGTCACGTAGCCAACCTAACCGACACGCATCCGCAAACGCTTAGGCAATACGATAGATTGCGCTTGATTATGCCGCAGCGCACAGAAGGCGGAGCCAGAAGATACTCGCTTAGAGACATAGATAGGCTTGTGCAAACGCAAAAGCTGAGCCAAGAAAACGGCGTGAATCTTGCTGGGATTATGCGGATTTTGGAGCTTCAAGAAGAAAATCGCCAGCTTAAAAGGCAAGTGAGGCGCTTAGTTGACGAGGCGGCGAGTGCGGAGCGAAACATTTTTGCGGCGAGTGCAGACGGAAACATTGTAGAGGTTCAGCGCTCGCAGCGCGCAAAGGATTGGCGCCGAGATATTCGCGTGCCTCAGCGCGAGTTGCCGTCGTCTTATGCAAGAGGCAATAATGGCGATTCGCAATATAATGATTATGCGAGCAATGATTTAGAAGACGATAGGTCGATTGTTTTGTGGCGCGCGTTTGGGCTATAGCGACTACGCTAACAAGTGCCTGTATAAACATTAGTTTAGATTTTTCTAAATACTAGTCAAATGCTTAAATATAAATGTAAATGTAAATATTATAAATATTGCGTATGTAAAGCGACAAAATAAAGGGTATTAATGGCACTAAACACAACAGCAGCGCAAAACGCCACAAATCGCAAGTTGGCAGCAGTTTTTTGGGATATGGACGGCACGCTAATCGACTCAGAGCCGTATTGGCACGAGTCCGAAATCCAAATCGCAAAGAAACACGGCGGCGAGTGGAGCGAAGAGCTTGCATGGCAATACTCGGGCGGCTCTCTAAAAGACGTTGCCGAAGCTATGATTGCGCGCGGAACAAAGATGGGCGTTGAAGAGATTGGCAACGCAATGGTGGACTATGTTGCCGAGCGCGAAAGCGTGGAAGTTCCATGGGTGCCAGATGTTCTAGATCTTTTGCAAAAGCTTGCCGATGCAAAAATCCCTTCGATTTTAGTAAGCAATTCACCAAGGCGACTTGTTGAAAACATTGTGAACCATGCGCCAAAAGGTGCGTTTGCTGGTTTTGTTTGCGGAGACGATGGGTATGCTACAAAGCCAAGCCCTGAGCCGTATTTGGCTGCAGGTAGGCTGCTTGGCATTAGCGCGCAAAACATGAAGTATTGCATTGCGATTGAGGATTCGTTTGCAGGGCTAAAGTCGGCAGCGGCTTCGGGAGCAACCACTCTTGCGCAAAGAGCGTATTCTAACTTAGACGTTAGCGGCGGGCCGCAGTTTGCAGACTTAGACGGCTACAAAGACCTTACGCCGCAAGCGCTTGAGCGCTACATTATTGATCGCATTGCTCAGTAACTAATACGGATTTTCCCGATTTTGTACCATATTTGGCCTAAATCACGTACAAAAAGCGGAACATAACTCCGCACTTTGTACCAAATTTGACCCAATTTACGTATATTCTCGGGAAAATACAGCTTAATCGCCGCCACTTTGCGTTTGGTTAGCTCCGCCGCTTCCAGAAGATGATGCTGCGCCAGACCCATCGCCAGCGCTTCCGCCACTAGTAGTGCCACTGCCAGCCGAGCCGTTGTTACCATTCGCCCCAGAACCATTCGCGCCATTCGCACGATCTTCACTACTAGAACTATCTTCCTTATTAGCGCCACTTGCGCCACTTGCACTATTTTCTTTATCTTTATCTTTGCTACTCGAACTATCTTCTTTATTTTCGCCATTCGCAACTTCGCTATCGTCGTCAGCAAAGTCGCGTTTGCTTCCGCCAAGCCCCCAAGTGCCGTCAACACCTCCAATTTTGCCGTTATCTTTAGCCTCTGGGAACTTTTCCGCAGCCGTTCCAGCCAGAGCCGCGCGCATGTATCGCGTAAACAAATGCGCCGAATATCCGATTCCTCCAGGGTATCCGCGGAAAGTTGGCACAGGCAAAGGATTTCCTTGCGCATCTGGATTCCAAATAGCAAACACGGTCAAAACGCTTGGCGTAAATCCAACAAAACTACACGCCGAAGCATCGTTAGCGGTTCCCGACTTTCCAGCAATCGGCTTTCCAACGCCTCTAACCTCTGGCGAAGTACCGTATTGTACAACGCCTTGCATGGCCTTAATAGCAAGCGCCATGTCTGCCGCCGCAAACACCTGTTTTCCAACGGTCGGCGCCCTATAAAACTCTTTGCCGTCTGGGTTCTTAACGCTAGAAACAATGTGCAAATCTGGCCTGCGCCCCTGGTTTGCAATCGTCGAATACGCGCGCGCAATCTCACTAATATGCACGGGGTCGTTTCCAAGAACAGTAAACGGATTCTTGCCGTTAACGCGCTGCGCGTTTAGACCAGCCATAACAGCCGTATTTGCCACGCCTTTTTGCCCAAGCTTTTCTTGCAAAGCCATAAATGGCGTGTTCACAGAGTTTGCTGTTGCTTTATAAAGGTTGATTATTCCCCAATTTGTGTTTGCAAAGTTGTTTACTGGCTTGTCGATTCCCTTAAACTTTAGCCCTGTATTTCCATTAAACAGCGTGTTTAGGTTTGTTCCAGCCTGAATCGCGCCAATCAGCGCAAACGGCTTCATTGTACTTCCAGGCTCGTAAAGCGCTTGAGTGGCGTTATTTAGCGGCTTAGAAAGGTAGTCGTCGCCTGCATACACAGATATAATCGACCCATCTTTAGGATTTACGCTCATTGCGCCCGTTTGCACTCCTTGCGGCGTAATTCCGCGCGCGCCAGCAGTCGGGCTTGCAACGTTAAACATTAAATCCTGCTTAGCTTTGTCGATTGTTGTAATAATGCGGTATCCGCCTGTGTCTAGGTCTTCTTTTGTAAACGCGCCGCCGCTTGTAAGCTCGCTGCGAACCATTTGCAAAAGGTATCCTTGCGGCCCTGCGTACATGTTTTGCTTGGTTTGATTAATGGTTTGCGGCATTTTTGCGTTTTTGTATTCTTCGCTTGTAATGTACTTGTCTTTAAGCATGATTCTTAGCACGCGCTTGAATCGCATATTCGCCTCTTTAGGCATGATTGCAGGATCCCAGCTGCTTGGCGCAGGGATTATTCCAGCCAGCATTGCCGCTTGAGATAGCGTAAGATCCTTCGCTTCCACGCCAAAGTACGCTTTTGCTGCCGCCTGGATTCCGTACGCTCCGCGGCCCAGATAAATCGTGTTCATGTAATTGCACAGCACGGTGTTTTTGTCTTGTGTTTGCGCGATTTTTAGCGCAAGAATGGCCTCGTGCAGCTTGCCTAAATACGTTTTTGTTTCGCCAAGATAGTAGCGTTCCGCGTATTGTTGCGTAATCGTAGAGCCGCCCCATCTGCCTTTAGACGTTACGTTGTGGATTATTGCGCGCCCAATTCCCTTAAGATCAATTCCGCCGTCTTTGTAGAATGACCTGTTTTCGCTTGCGATTATTGCGTTTCCAACATATGGTTTTAGAATGGAGCAATTTATGATTTCGCGATTTTGCTCTGCAAAGCTGCCGATTTCCGTTTTTCCATCCGCGTAGTAAACCTTTGTTTTATCCGCCATTGCGATTTTGTCTGGCTGCGGAATGTCTGTTGTTACGTACATCCACGCAACCGTTAAAATTCCAAGGATTATTGGCGTAAAAATTACGATTAGCGCCCAAAAAATAATCGGATGTTTTGTTCTAAAGTTTTTTTGGATTCTTCTGTGGCTTCTGCGATTGTATTGTTGATTGTATGAGCGGTTGTGTGGTCGCCTTGTGCGCGCGCCAGCGCCAGCGCCAGCTCCAGTGCCATCGCCCGCGCTTCTTATAGTGCGCCTTTGGCTAGAAGAGTGCGAATTTCGTCCATTACTATTTGCAACCATACAATCCAAGTTAGCGCTTGGCGAGGAATTTTAACCATATGTAATCGTGCGTAATCATGCGTAATGAGGAATTTTAGCCATATGTAATCATATGTAATATCGTTTCAATCATATGCAATATCGTATGTAATATTTGTAAAAGCTAGTATTATAAAAGTGTATTAGTGCGGCGTTTTTGTGCCGATGATTTTTGTTAAGGAGTTTATATGAGTATCCGCGTTGCCATTGCCGGTGTTGGCAATTGTGCTTCGTCGTTAGTTCAGGGCGTTGAATACTACAAGAATGCCAATGATGGCGATAAAATTCCAGGATTAATGCATGCTGTTTTTGGGCAATATCGCGTGCGAGACATTGAGTTTGTAGCCGCTTTCGATGTTGACTCGTTAAAAGTTGGTCATGACTTAAGCGAGGCGATTTATGCTTCGCAAAACAACACGATTCGCTTTGCAGACGTGCCTAATCTTGGCGTTACAGTGCAGCGCGGCCCTACTTACGATGGCTTGGGCGACTACTACAAGCAAATGATTGACGAATCTAAAGAAGAGCCTGTAAATGTTGCCGAAGTTTTGCGCGATTTGCATGTAGACGTGCTTGTGTCTTACTTGCCAGTTGGCTCCGAGCAGGCAGACAAGGCGTATGCTACGGCAGCTATGGAAGCTGGATGCGCGTTTGTAAATTGCCTTCCTGTTTTTATTGCTTCCGACCCAGTTTGGGCGCAAAAATTCCGCGATGCAGGAGTTCCGATTATTGGCGACGATATTAAAAGCCAGGTTGGCGCTACGATTACGCACCGCGTTATGGCACGACTTTTTGAAGATAGAGGAGTGCGTTTAGACCGCACTTATCAGCTTAATGTTGGCGGAAATATGGACTTTATGAACATGTTGCAGCGCTCTAGGCTTGAGTCGAAGAAGATTTCTAAGACGCGCGCGGTTACTTCGATTGTTCCGCACGATATGGATGACCACAACGTGCACATTGGCCCTTCGGACTATGTTGCTTGGCTTGACGACCGCAAGTTTGCGTTTGTGCGCTTGGAGGGCACCACTTTTGGCGATGTTCCGCTTAGCTTGGAGTACAAGCTTGAGGTGTGGGATTCGCCTAATTCCGCAGGCATTGTTATAGATGCTGTGCGCGCGGCGAAGATTGCGTTGGATCGCAAGCTTTCGGGGCCGATTTTGGCTCCTAGCTCTTACTTTATGAAGTCGCCAGCTGTTCAGCATGAAGATGGCGAGGCGCGCGAACTTGTTGAGCGCTATATTAATGGAGATGTTGAGGCAGATGAGTCTCAGCTTAATGCAGATGTTGAGGATGCAAAGAAGAGCGGCAAAAGCGTGTGGCGCGCTTAGCGATGCGCCTAATGTTGCGGAAGCTTCCGACTTGTGATTGTGTCTAATTATGCGTATTGTTGCGCGCTCCATCTTCGGCTGCTTGCGACTTGTGATTGACTTGCGTTAGGCATTCGCTTGGCTTTTCGTCGGTTGCTTGCGATTCGCGCTCGACTTTTATACAGAATCGTGTAATATAGGTAGAGCCTCCGCGTGGCACTACGTCACCCAATCCCCCCAGGGCAGGAATGCAGCAAGGGTAAGTGGCCTCTGGTGGGTGCGCGGGGGTTTTCTGTATTCTGCGCTCCGAATTGCCTTCGCGCTACGCTTTAAGCGCTCAGGCAGGTCGTCGCGCAAACGCACTACATAAACACGCAAAATTGTAGTGTGTTTGTACTTAAAATATGTCGTGTCTATATTGACTCTTGAAAAATTCCATGGGAAAATCGTCTTGACAGAACCTCTCCACGCTTAATGTATTTTTACATGCGGACCACGGAGAGGGCTTTTCTGTTGTTTATGTTGACTTTTGTTCAATGTTTTGTTCATTTTTTGTAGTGCGTTTGTACTGAATTTCGGCGTTTTTTGATACAAAAGCACTACATAAACACGCAAAACTGTAGTGCGATTGTACTTGATTTACGGCGTGACGTGCCTTCGCACTTAGACCTCGCAAGCGACGCGACACGCGCGAAAAGTCTTTCCTTAAAAAAACCTGGGAAAATTCTTCAAAAACCTTGAAATGCGTATTTTTACGGTTTAAGTGTTGTTTATCCACAAATTTTACGGCAATGTAGCCTTTATTGCGGATTAGTTTGTGTATATCATCATTTTTTTCGGTTTAGCATGTGTGGCTGGTGCTTGACTTTTTCAAACGGGGGGGGGGTATGTTAATAGCAACATCACACGGTGGATAACCGTTGGTGGAATGCGCGGATGCGCGTTTTATGTTTTCCTCGCCGCATTGCGATTTGTTCGCTTTGCGAGTGGGGGAGAAGAAGAAAGGAAATAAAATGATGAATAAGAAGGCTATCGCCGCTTTCGCTGCTGGCGCAACTTTGCTTGCTGGCTTCGCAATGGCAACCCCAGCATTCGCTGCTGACAAGACTGAAGCTCCTAAGAAGGAAGCTGAAAAGAAGCTTACTCCTCTCGAGGAGAAGCAGGCTGCTGTTAAGACCGCTGAAGAGGGTCTTAAGAAGGCTGAGGAAGCTAAGACTGCTGCTGATGATGCTGCTACGAAGGCTTCCAATGCTTGGGAAGCTGCTAAGAAGTCTGCTCCAACTAAGGGCGTTGAAACCAAGGATCAAGGCAAGACTTACGTTAAAAAAGACGAATCAATGAATGATACTGAGCGCGATACAGCACAGAAGTTCTTGGATGCGCAGACTGCTGTTACGACTACAGCCGCTGATGCTGCTAAGGCTGCTGAGAATGTAGAGACTGCTAAGGCTACTCTTAAGAAGGCTCAGGATGCTCTTACCAACTACAAGCCAGAAGAAAAAGTTGAAGTAGCTGTGTCCACTCTTAAGGCTGCTTTGCTAAAGACCAGCGCTGATTTCGACGAAGCTAACGGCAATCTCGAGAAGGCTTACGCCAAGTACGATGCTGCATACGCTGAAGTCAAGGCTGCTCAGGCCAAGCTTGATGGCGCAAATGCTGCTCTTGCAAGTTTCAAGACTGCTCATGACGAGCTTACCAAGGCTGATAGGGTTGAGCTTGCTCAGCTTGAGAAGGCTGTTAAGGACGCTAAGGAAGATTTGGCCGACGCTGTTAAGGCTTTCAACGATGCTAAGACCGAGTTTACTAAGGCCTTTACTGGTGCTAAGAAGGCTTGGGCTGCTTACAAGGGTGCATTCAAGGCTGCTAAGGCTAAGGACGCCGGATTGGTTGCTGGCTACGCTTTGCCAGATGACTTAGAGCCACTTGCTGCTAACTACCAGCCAGGTGTTTCTCACGTTACCCCAGGTTCTGTAAAGCCAGGCCAGGCTGGCAAGCCAGGTGCTGCTAAGCCAGGTCAGGCTGGTGCCAATGGCGCCGCTGCTGGTGCTAAGACCACTGTGGTTGAGAAGAAGAAGGATGGCGGTAAGAAGTTGCCTGGTACTGGTGTTGGCGTAACTTTGACCGCTTTGGCTGCCACTATGCTTGCTGGCATGGGTGCTGCTGTTCGCAAGGCTCGTCACTAAGCTAAAAGCGTAAAAACTAAATTTGTCTAGCTGCGTAGTTTAAGCATTGCGATTGATGCGCATAATTTCTTAAATCGCTTTATCGCATTATTAATCGCGTTGCTAATTGCGCAGCTAGATAAATACCCTCGGCTCGAAATTTAAGAGCGTTTATACTTGCGCTCAACGGTTGGTAAGGGGTTTTGTAGGGAAGCGCCTTGCTGATATGCCAATTGCGTGCTTACTAATTGCTTAAACTCTGATTTGCTATTAATTTTCTTTCTTCTTGGAGTTTTAACGTTAGATAGTGTGTTTTAGGTGTTGAGCGTGTTGCTTTCGGTTTTGTTTGCTACTAGGGGCATTCAAAGCCGAAAGCTTTTTTGTTATTTGTCTCTGTAGCAAAGGCTTATAGTAAAAGCCTATAGCGGAGGTCTTATAGCAAAGGCCTATAGTAAACCCCTATAGTAAAAGAGAGAATCCATGAAAAAGCAAACTCCAAAATCTGCCGAAAAAGTGGCTTTCAATTCATTTTCTAATAACTCTTTCAGTTCATTTTCTAAAAAATTCACCGCTGCAACCGTAGCCGCAATTCTGGCTGGTTCAGCGGTTTCTATGTTTGGAGCTACTGCAAACACCGCTTTTGCTAGCGATGTAACAGTATCTAGCTACGCTCACCCAGCAACCAGTTACGATAGCACCAGCGCAAAAAGCACTGCTAGTGGGCTTTTTGCAAGCGTAATGAATAATCAATCCCTTACGCAAGCTCAGCGCGATGATGCAGCTAAAGCTCTTGAAATATTGTATGGTCGTACAGAAAAGCCAGACTGGTACGATTCAAAAGTAAAGCTTAATAGCGGCGAAGAATCCCCTGATTACATTACGCGCTTGAATAATTCAATATCGTATATGCGCGCGATTAACGAGTATCGCAAGAGTCGTGGGCTTAATCCTCTTGGCGTAAGTCTTTATACGACGGCAGTAGCAATAAATGACGCGTTCTATTCTGCCAATATTTTTGACCACGCAAGACACTATAAGACTTTTGAGAATTTGGCTTGGGGTTCATATGGTGATGGAACCTACGACGGCGGAACCACCACGGATACCATGACTGGTGCAATGCAAATGTGGGTTACTAACGAAAAAGCCAAGTACGATGATTTTATAGCTAAGGGCGTGTCTGATAAAGAAATAAGATCGAAGCATTATCTTGAGGTTGGCCACTACCTAAACTTTATACATCCAACGCTTACGGCAATGGGTCTTACTAGCGGAAACATTAGCAACGAGTACGGCACTGTTATATCTTGGGAAGCTGTTCCAGCTAGCTACTTGGAAGGAAATAAGGCGCCATTTACGCTGGACGAGTACCAAAAGCTTATTAATGTATACATTAATGGGCAGCCTTATGATGTGACGCCAAGCGAGGAGACGCCTTCGGACGTAACGCCAAGTGATGTTACGCCTGCGCCTGCGCCTGTTCCTTCGGAGGAGCCAGGTGTTGAACATGACGTTACGCCTTCATTCGATGTGACTCCTGATGTGACTCCTGATGTAACGCCAAGTGAGGATACTCCTTCAGACTTCGATTTCACGCCAAGCTTTGACGTAACTCCTAGCGAGGATGTGACCCCTTCGGACTTTGACTTCTCGCCAAACTTTGACGTGACTCCTTCGGAGGATGCTTATACTCCGTCTGATTTTGATTTCACTCCAAGTTTTGACGTGACGCCAAGTGAGGAGACTCCGTCTGATTTTGATTTCACTCCAAGTTTTGACGTGACGCCAAGTGAGGATACTTATACTCCGTCTGACTTTGACTTCACGCCAAACTTTGATGAAGCGCCTTCTAGTGATTCTGATTCAAACGTAACGCCAAGTGACTTTACGTTTGATTACAACTTCGACGCTGTAGACGCTCGGCGCTTTGACTGAGCTTGAAATTGCATAACGCATTTCAAGCTCCTTCAAAGCGCTGAGCCGCTTAAGCGTAAAGTCCAGTGGACTTTACGCGCGGCGAAGTCGTTAGCGCGCTTAGACCGCGCTAACGACATAATCATCTATTCCGCTTTTTGTTGTTAGACACGCCGTTTAGAGCTAAAAAGCGTTATCGTATCAAAAATCGTAAGTAAGAAAAAGGAAGAATATTATGAAAAATAAAACTTTAGTCGCAAAAAAGATTGCGTTAGTGGTAGCAGGCCTTTCGATGGCAGCTCCTTGCTTTATTGCGGGCGCGCCTGCGTTTGCTGACTCGTACGCAAGCGTTCAAAGAAGCACGAATGTTAATCTTGCAAAGCTTTATGGCACAACGGATGGCGTTGGTCTTATCTATAAGCATGGCAATGTGGATAAGAATCCATTGGGAGAGGGAAAGTTTGCATTTCAGCTGTATTACGACATGTTAATGGCGTCTAACAATACGCGAATGGCAAGTAAAACTGGCAAGCTTGATGCTGCTAGCGAAAAGCTTCTTAATTCAATAAAAGAGGAAATTAGAAGATACGAATATCATTTTCATTCTTTTACTAAGGAAGATGGCGAAGATTCGTATTTGCTTGAAAAACACTGGAAGCGTATTGATGCAGCTAAAAGCCAAGAAGAGTTGAAGAAAGCATACAAAGATCTTGCAGAGGCTATGCGCTTTTCTATTAGGAATTACAGTGCTCATTATGGTTTAAATAATGTTACGAATGGCATGCAAAATCCAAAGTCAAATAGTTTTGTAGACCCAACTCCTACAAAATCTAAGTTTGGCAATTATGATCTTTCGTACTTAGATAACTTTTCGCCAGTAGTCTCTAGAGACGATTCCTATCCGCATGCTCCAGCACCTGCGTCGTTGAGTGACGTTGATCCAAACTTAAAAGGCAACTTAGTCTTAGATAAAAGCATTGGTGCAGAAGCTGGAATGCCTAGCTATGTTAGGATTAAAACAAGAAGAATATATCCTAACGCAGATATGAACAAGATTATAAGTGATCCTCTTTTGGTTCTATCTCGCGCATACCTCTATAAGGGCAGTGTAGACGATTTTGGGGATGCGTACGGCGAGAAACCAGTGCTGCTGACTTCGTCAAGTTATAAAGATGACGATATCCTTATTGCTAAGGACTATTCAGGCGATCCTAATAATGACGATCTGGCCTTTGATGTTTCAATTCCAGAAGGCTGCCACGGCTTATATACGCTTTTGCTTGTAGGTGAGAACGGAAGGCAGCTTGGATGGACCACAATAAATGTTGATAAAGAGGGCGAGAGCGTTGGAGATATTTCACGTGGCGCCGCGATTGCTGCGTCTGACGATGAGAGCACGCCTTCGGATGTTACGCCTGATGTGACTCCTGACGTTACACCTGATGTGACGCCTGATGTGACGCCTTCGGACTTTGACTTTACGCCAAGCTTCGACGTGACTCCTTCTGATTTTGACTTCACGCCGAGCTTCGACGTGACGCCAAGTGAAGATACTCCTTCTGATTTTGACTTCTCGCCAAGCTTTGACGTGACCCCATCTGATGAGACTCCTTCTGACTTTGACTTCACTCCTTCGTTTGATGTGACTCCGTCTGAGGAGACTTATACTCCTTCTGATTTTGACTTCTCGCCAAGCTTTGACGTGACTCCGTCTGAGGGGACTCCTTCTGACTTTGACTTCTCGCCAAGTTTTGATGTGACGCCAAGTGAGGATGTAACTCCTTCGGACTTTGACTTCACGCCTTCATTCGATGTGACGCCTAGTGAGGGGACTCCTTCTGATTTCGATTTCACTCCAAGCTTTGACGTGACGCCGTCTGAGGATACTCCTTCTGATTTCGATTTCACTCCAAGTTTTGACGTGACGCCAAGTGAGGATACTTATACTCCGTCTGATTTTGACTTTACGCCAAGTTTTGATGAAGCGCCTTCTAGTGATTCTGATTCAAACGTGATGCCAAGTGATTTTACGTTTGATTACAACTTCGATGCTGTAGACGCTCGGCGCTTTGACTGAGCTTGAAATTGCATAACGCATTTCAAGCTCCTTCAAAGCGCTGAGCCGCTTAAGCGTAAAGTCCAGTGGACTTTACGCGCGGCGAAGACGTGAGCGCGGCTAATCCGCGCGAGCGACATGACCTGTCTGTGCGCTTAGAGCGTGCTATTCCTCACGGCTTAATAGTCGTGAGGAATAGCGCTATGGAGCGCATGGAGTGTTGTTTGATAAAATATTGAGTATGGGTCAATTTGAAGGCAGCAAAGTTAATCAAGATATTTCTAAGCTCGATCCATTGATGAATCGTCCTAGAATATCAACAATCGTGTTATGCGCTATATTCGCATTGATCTTTGCTGCATCTGCTAGTGCTGTGTGGTTTCTAGCTGTTAGAACGCCAATCGGCCAATCGTACGAAGAAATGGTAATCAGCACTTTTGGATATAGTGCCATTCCGCCAACATTCGCCGCGATCTTAGCGCCGCTTAGAAGTTCTATAATCGTTATAGTTTTATCTGCACTAATTTGCGTTGCGGCATTAATAATATCAATCATAAGAAAACGATGGTTGCTGCTTGCGCAGTGCTGCGCAATATTCGTGCTATCGCTTGCTGCAGAGCCATTAAAACGCATTCTTCCTAGGCAAATGCTTGTAAACATTGCTACTCTTGCAAAAAATTCCGCACCTTCTGGCCACACTCTTTTAATGGCGGCTGCTTGCGCAATACTTGTTTGCGCGGCGTCTCGCGCGTTTAGAGCATGGGCTGCAGCTGGAGCAGCGTTAATAACGTTTTTGCTGGCTGTGGCACTTATGGGAGGCCACTGGCATAGGCCTGCAGACGTTGTAATGTCGGTACTAATAGTGGGCGCAATCTCTTGTGCTGTAATGGCTTTTACGCGCGGTTCTGCAATGGATTTGCCTGGTCGCAGAAAGTCGTCTATAAGCGTGCAAATTGTTGGAAGCGCAATGATTACAATGGGCGTTATTTGCATAGCGTATTTTGCATACATGTTTTATCAAATCATGCCAGGCATTGAGCTGGGCGCAAAATGGGCGATTGGCATTTCGCACGTTTTAACATATTGGGCTGTTGCAGGTGCGTGTAGCCTAACCTTCGGCGTTTTAATGGTTATTAAGCAATGCGCGGCCGCTCCTTTAAGCAGACTCGGATTAGTGGGAGCGCCTCCTATTCCTCCTGCTGCACCATCAAAAAGCGATGAGCAAAGTCAGTCTAATGAAAGCGATTTGTTAAAAATGCTATCGTCTAATTAAATAAAAAAATAAGTAAAATTGAATAAAAAATAATTAAAGTGGTATATATAGGAGTATATGCTGATATTTCGCAAAGTTTGATTTTGTTGATTTTGCAGAATTTGCAACGCGTATTGCGTTAGAGTTGGCGTGGATTTTAGTAATAAAAGCGCGGAATTGCATATAGAATGCATCTGAATGAAAGGAGAGAGTATGACAGAGCAGAACAAGCTTGTCATTGTGGAGTCTCCCACTAAAGCGCGTAAAATAGGCGGATATCTTGGAAGCGGATACACGGTTATGGCGTCTGTAGGCCATATTCGCGATTTAGCACAGCCAAGCCAGGTGCCAGCCGCTAAAAAGGCGGAATTTGGCAAGTTTGGCGTAGATGTAAACAATGGTTTTGAGCCGTACTACGTTGTTGGCGCGGATAAAAAGAAAACGGTTTCGGACTTAAAAGCTGCGCTCGCAAAGTCGGGCGAATTATTCCTCGCAACTGATGAGGACCGCGAAGGAGAAGCGATTGCGTGGCATCTTGTGCAAGCACTTAAGCCAAAAGTGCCAGTAAAGCGCATGGTGTTTCACGAGATTACAAAAGATGCGATTCAAGCTTCTCTTGCTAACACGCGAGATGTTGATGACCACATGGTTGATGCGCAAGAAACGCGCCGCGTGTTGGATAGATTGTACGGCTACGAGCTTTCGCCAGTTTTGTGGCGTAAAGTTGGGCCAGGTCTTTCGGCTGGTCGAGTGCAATCTGTTGCAACGCGTTTGATTGTTGAGCGCGAGCGCGAGCGAATGGCGTTTAGAAAAGCAAGCTACTGGGATGTTTGCGCGGATTTGAGTGCAAACGGCGTTGATTTTACGGCGCGAATGGCGGCTCTAAACGGAGCGCGTTTGGCTGGTTCTAAAGATTTTAACTCGCTTGGCGAGCTTCAAAAAGCTAAGGGCGAATCTGCTTTAGCGCACTATTTAAGCGAGGCAGACGCTTGCGCGATTGCACAAAGCCTTGGCACGGCTGATTTTGTTGTAAACTCAATGGACACTAAGCCGTATCGCCGCCGCCCGTTGCCTCCGTTTACAACGTCTACTCTTCAACAGACTGCTGGAAACCGCTTGTCGATGAGCTCTCGCCAAACTATGCGCGCGGCTCAATCTTTGTACGAAAACGGTTATATAACCTACATGCGTACGGATTCTGTAACGCTTTCTAAAGAGGCGATTTTTGCGGCTCGAGATTGCGTTAAGTCTAATTTTGGAGACGAGTATTTAGCGGATTCTCCAAAACAGTATGCTACGACTTCTGCAGGCGCTCAAGAAGCGCACGAGTGTATTCGTCCTGCTGGATCTACGTTTAGGAATCCTGCGGATTTGGCTGGCGTTCTGCCTGCCGATCAGCTTAAGCTTTACACGCTTATTTGGCAGCGCACGCTTGCATCTCAAATGGCGGATGCTACTGGTTTTACGGCTACAGTTAAGCTGGACGCTTCGGCTGGTAGCTTTGGAACGGCTAATTTCCAGGCTTCTGGAACCGTTATCGAGTTTGCTGGATTTATGAAGGTGTTTGGCGGATTTAGCGAAGACGAGCAGTCTAAGGCTTTGCCGCCTATGGCTAATGGCGATGTTCTTAAAGCTTTGCAAGTTAGTGCGGATGGTCATGAAACTCAGCCGCCAGCTCGCTATACGGAAGCGTCTTTAGTTAAAACGCTTGAAGCTAAAGAGATTGGTAGGCCGTCTACTTACGCTAGCATTATTTCTACGATTATTGACCGCGGATATGTGTATGAGCGTGGGCGCGCGTTGATTCCAAGTTGGCTTGCTTTTGCTGTTATTAAGCTTTTGGAATCTAATTTCCCAACTTACGTTGACTATGCGTTTACGGCAGACATGGAAAATGGCTTGGATCGCATTGCGCATGGCGAGGAAGCTGGTAAAGATTGGCTTTACAAGTTTTACTTTGGAGATGACGAGGCGGCGGCTAACGATTCTGCGGTTGCTGGCGACTTTGCAATGCGTGAAGGCTTGCAAAAGCAAGTTGATCAGCTTGGCGAGATTGACGCTCGAGAAATCAACACGATTGATATTGGCGGCGGATTGCATGTGCGCGTAGGCAGATACGGCCCATATTTGGAAGATACTAAGAATCTAGACGAAGAGGGCAATGCGCGCAGAGCTTCGATTCCAAGCACTTTGGCTCCAGACGAGTTGAGCGAGCAGGTTGCTAGAGATTTGATTGAAAACAACTCCGACGGCCCGCGCGTTTTGGGTACGGATCCGCAAACTGGCGGAAGTGTAGAAGTTAGGAACGGGCGTTTTGGAGCGTACGTTGCGCTTGTTGAGTCTGCGGATGAGGGCGAATCGCAAGCAGCCGACGATTCCGCTAAAACTGGCGCAAAGTCTTCTGCAAAATCCAAGAAGACTGCTAAAGCTAAGCCAAAAATGGCGTCTTTGTTCAAAACTATGGATCCTGCAACAATAACTTTGCAAGACGCTTTGAAGCTTTTGAGCTTGCCGCGATTAGTTGGCGTTGTAGAAGAAGTTGACGAGCAAGGCGAAGTAAAGCGCGCAAGGATTGAGGCGAATAATGGGCGATACGGCCCGTATTTGACTAAGACTTACGAGCGAACGGATTCTGGCGATTCGGCTGCGGATTCTAAGCCAGATAATCGCTCACTTGCAAGCGAAGACGCGATTTTTAGCGTGACTTTAGACGAAGCTAAGGAGCTGTTTGCGCAACCAAAGTACGGCAAGCGCACGCGTGGAGCTGCAAAACCGCCACTTAGGGAGCTTGGAGAAGACCCAGAAAGCGGCAAGCCAGTGGTTATTAAAGACGGCTTCTACGGAGCTTATATTACGGATGGCGTTACGAATCGCACGCTGCCAAAGCAGTACACGCCTGAGTCGATTGAGCCGCAAGTTGCGTTTGAGCTTTTGGCGCAAAAGCGAGCGGCAGGGCCTGTAAAGCGCAAGCGAGCGGCCGCTAAGAAGACTGCTGCTAAAAAGACTACGACTAAAAAAACAGCAGCTAAAAAAACGGCAGCTAAAAAGTCTACTGTAAAAAAGTCTACGACTAAATCCGAGTAAACCCGTAAGAGGTATGCGAAAATGGCTATATGTCTTAAAAAAAGCGGGATTAGCGGCTTAAACAAAGGTCTTAAGGGGCTTTTTATATCTTTTGAAGGTATAGACGGCGTTGGGAAAACCACGCAGGTCGAAGCTTTGCGTGATTTTTTGCAAGCGCGTGGGCTTGAGGTTGTTGTTACGAGAGAGCCTGGCGGCACGCAATTGGGAAAACAGTTGCGAGATATTCTTTTGCACGGAGATTCGATTTGTGTGCGCGCCGAAGCTCTGCTTTTTGCGGCGGATCGCGCTCAACACGCTGCGCAAATCATTATTCCAGCATTGCAGCGCGGTGCGGTGGTTATAACGGATCGCTACATTGATTCTTCGCTAGCATACCAATCGGGTGGGCGCGAGCTCACTATGCAAGATGTGCGCGATTTAAGCGAGTGGGCGTCTAATTGCCTTTGGCCAAATCGCACGTATTTGCTAGATATGAGCGAGAAGGACGCTGCTGTGCGATTGCATGGGCAGGCGGATCGCATGGAAAGTGCAGGGCTTGATTTTGCGAAGCGCACGCGTGAATCGTTTTTGGATCTTGCTAAACAAAACGCGCAAAGATTTTGCGTTTTAGACGCCACTTTGCCAGCTTGCGATTTATCGAAGTTGATTGCTAAAGACGTGTGCGAGTTGATGGATAATGCTGGCGTGCGTTACTGTTGCGAAAAATCGTCAGAATCGCCAGAAAATCAAGGATTTTAGGACTTTAGGACTCTAGGATTTTAGCAATGGACGTTTGGGAATCGGTAGTTGGTCAATCGCAAGTTGTTGAGCGTCTTAAAAAAGTAGCGCAAGGCGATTCAAGCAAAATCGCGCAATCGTGGCTTATTTGCGGTGCAGCTGGATTTGGGTGCGCAAAAGTAGCAAGAGCGTTTGCAGCAGCATTGCAATCGCGCGGAAAAGTCGCCAGCAACCGTACTGCCGAAAATTCCGCAACTCAAATAAATGCTCAAATAAATACTCAAATAAATCCAGATAAAATCGCAAGTGAAGTATTGGCTGGAACAAGCCCAGACGTAAACATTTTAAGCACAGACAAAGTTACAGTAAGCATTGACGAAGTGCGCGAAATAGTGTCCATGTCGGAGCAAATGCCAAGTGTTGCACCGTGGCGAATCATAATAATCGAAGACGTTGGGCGCATGCTTGAGCGCACAACAAACGTTTTGCTAAAAGAAATCGAAGAGCCAGCACCTCGCACAATCTGGATTCTTTGCGCAGCAAGTGCAGCAGATGTTTTGCCAACAATTAGGTCTAGGTCTCAAATAGTGAATTTGGTGCAACCAAACGACCAAGATGTGCAAGAATACGTGCAAAAACGCTCTAACGTGGATGCAAAAACAGCGGAAAATGTGGCTCGCATAGCGCAAGGAAACGTTGATTTGGCAATGCTTTATGCTACAAGCGAGCGTGCTAGAAGCGGGCGGGAAGAGCTTGTTGCTAGCGTTTTGCGCATTAGCAGCGCAATAGATGCGATTATGCTTGCGCAAACGCTAATCGAAGATGCTAAAGCGCAGGCAGAAGACGAAGTGCAAAAGTGCGTGGAAGAAGAGCAAAGCGAGTTTTTGCGCATAAATGGCATTAAGCCAACAGATAAAATTCCGCCTAAAATTCGTAGCGCATACAATGCGATTGGCAAAAAAGACGACGTTAAGCGCAAAGTGACTCGCGTAAGCAGAGATGTTCTAAACCGCGCAATAGACGCGATTTGCAGCATTTATAGAGATGTGCTTGTTGTGCTAAACAATGCGCAATTACAAACGCCGCTTGTGAATCAAGAATTTAAAGCAGAGATTATGCAGCTTTCTAAAAAAATTACAGCAGAGCGCGCGCTTAAATGCCTTGATGCGCTTGCGGTGGCAAAAAAGCGGCTTGCTGGCAATGGAAACGCAACGCTTGTTTTTGAAGCGCTTTTCTGCTCGCTTTAACGCGCGCGAGTGATTCTCCTATTTGGTGTTGCGCGAGGTTTGAGTATTTCTCTCCTCGCAAGTGACGCGCACTTTTGCGTATAGTTTATGAACGTTAATATTCTAAGGTTTTAGGTTTTAGTACGGCGCTATTTATTGCTCGTAGAGAAATACATCAAACCTTCTGGATATCTAGGACTTTTGCGTAGCTTTTATCGCCGAGATTCTCGATTTTTCTTGCTACTTCAGCGAATCACCACCTTCGGCGCTGAGGTTCGCTTCATCCGCTGCAAAAAATCTCGAATCTCTACCTAGCTTGGCGTAACCGCGCTCGAACGATTTTCCGGGTTTTGTACCAAATTTGTGTGGATTTTGGTACAAAGTGCGGAAAATAATTCCGGGTTTTGTACCATTTTTAGGTCAAATTTGGTACAAAGTGCGGAAAATAACTCCGCTTTTTGTACGTGATTTAGGTCAAATATGGTACAAAGTGCGGAAGTGCATTTGTGTAAAAATGAATTATTTCGTATAGTCACAGCGGTAGTAGATACTTAAATTATGAATATTTCTACAGATTTCACCACTATTCCAGACAACTTTGCAAAAGCTGCGCCGGAAGAAAACAAGATTAACGGCGTTCCAGTCGTATCTTTTCCATTTTATGTAGACAAGTTGCCTGATTTTGTGCACTACTTGCATTGGCGATTTGTAGACGACGACGCTATACCAGTGTGCGGATTCCAGTGGATTCATTGGGTTGTAGCAAATGTTCCAGTGGAAGCGCTTATGTTTGACTTTAACGACTCGCGCGCTTTGCAAATTCCGCAAGACTTTTCTCGCACAATGCCAACCATGATTCCAGAAGTTGTACAAGGGCGAAACTCGCAAGCTAGCCGATTTGTGGGATGCACGGACCCTGCGATTACAATGCGCTACAATGGCCCGCAGCCGCCAGACAAGGATCACGACTACATGCTAGAAGTGTTCGGCACGCAAAAGCCTCTTGCAAATCTTAAAGAGGGCTTTTACCTTAACGAAATGATGAATGAAATCAGGCATTATGATTCGTATGTAGACGTTAACGGATTATATTTGCGAGGAAAAGCTTAGAGCTTAAGATTTAGAGTTTAGAGTTTAGGTTTAGGATTTATATGACTTCGCGCTGGCAAGTCGCAAGCAGCTTACGACTAGATGCGCGTGTGTAAAATAGTCAAAACTAAGCAAAACTAAGCAAAACAAACAAAATTATCTAAAATAATCAAATAACCAAAATAATCAAAAATTAGAAAAATGAGGATGCAAATATGGCATGCACAACAATTTTAGTAGGACGCAAAGCGAGCTACGACGGCTCCACGCTTATTGCGCGTAACGAAGACTCCGCAAATGGAGAGTTTAACCCAAAGCGCTTAGTGGTAGTAAAGCCACAAGACCAGCCTCGTGTTTATAAGTCTGTGCTTAGCCACGTAACAGTAGAGCTTCCAGATAATCCAATGCAATACACAAGCGTTCCAAACGCAGACTTGCGCGAAGGAATTTGGGGAGAAGCTGGCGTTAACGAAGCAAACGTGGCAATGAGCGCTACCGAAACGCTTACATCCAACGAGCGCGTGCTGGGCGCAGACCCAATGGTGGAGCTTCAAAAAGCGCAAGGCAAAGAAGGCGACGCTGATTATAAGCCAGAAGTGCCTGGCGGAATTGGCGAAGAAGACTTCTTAACGCTTGTTTTGCCTTATATTCGTAGCGCTCGCGAAGGCGTTGAGCGTTTGGGTGCGTTGCTAGAAAAGTACGGCACTTACGAGATGAACGGCGTTGCGTTCTCGGATGTAAACGAGATTTGGTGGATGGAAACTGTTGGCGGACACCACTGGATTGCTAAGCGCGTGCCAGACGAGGCGTATGTTGTTATGCCAAACCAGCTTGGAATTGATGAGTTTGATTTGGAAGACGCTTTGGGAAATCAAGAAGAGCACATGTGCTCGGCTGATTTGCTTGAGTTTATTGAAGAAAATCACTTGGATTTGGCGGTGGAAAACGCTTCGCCGTTTAATCCTCGAGATGCTTTTGGATCCCATTCAGATGCGGACCACGTGTATAACACGCCTCGTGCATGGTTTATGGAGCGTTTCTTGAATCCGTATGACGAAGTGTGGGATGGTAAAGACGCGGATCATAAGCCAGATAGCAACGACATTCCGTGGGCGCGTCAGCCTGAGCGCAAAGTGACTGTTGAAGACGTTAAGTATGTGCTTAGCTCGCACTATCAGGGAACCGAGTACGATCCTTACGGCAAGCTTGGCGATGAGCATACGCGTCATCTTTTCCGCCCAATCGGCATTAATCGCCAAAGCCAGCTTGCTGTTATGCAAATCCGCCCTTACATGCCAGAGCCAATGCGCGCAATTCAGTGGATGGCGTATGGCTCTAACCCGTTTAATGCTTTAGTTCCGTTCTACGCAAATGTAAACGAAACTCCAAAGTATTTGGAAGATACAACTACTCGCGTAACAAGCGAAAACTTCTATTGGGAAAATCGCATTATTGCAGCTCTTGCGGATGCCGCATTTAACGACACTGCAAATGCAATTGAGCGCTACCAAGAAGTTGTTGGTTCGCTTGGTCACGCAATGGTTAAGGCTACGGATGCTGCTGTAGCAGAGCTTCTTGGCGTTGATTTGGCTGATTACGAGCCAGAGCGCGAAGGTGATGAAGGCGATGATTGCGATGATTTAGTTCGCGATCCTGAAGCTATTATTGCAGAGCTTCGTAACGACAAAGTGCGCGCGACTTTGGCTAAAGCAAACGAAGATATGGCTGCAAAGTTGAAGAAAGAAACCGATTCTTTGCTCGATACAGTTCTGTACATAACTAGCATGCGTATGAAGAATGGTTTTAATCGCTCCGATCACTAATCGCAAGCCGTTATAGACGTTACTAATAACGCGCATAGTTTTAATGTAATATTGCTATACCACGCCTATGCAATCGTATAGTATAAAAATTGTTCATTTACATTAGCTATGCGCGTTTTATTATTGAACGTCTGTTATTGAACACTATCGGCATCAACTAGGCTTTTCGCTTATGAAAGTGGGGAATATGAGCATTCTTGATTCGTTTACTGCACAATTTGGATTGGTTAAAAAAATCGACGCTTTTGGATTTATGGATTATCTAAAGAAGAATCCAAGCGAGCAAAAAAAGCACGGTAAAGTGTTGCTCGTTACAGCTGATACTCCTCTTAAGGCTTCTAGAGGAGAGGGCAAAACAACCACCACTATTGCGCTTGTAGACGCGTTGCGCGAACGTGGAGTAGATGCTGCGGCTGTTTTGAGGCAGCCAAGCATGGGCATTACTGCAGCTGGTTCAAAAGGCGGCGCTAGCGGCGGCGGAAAGTCCTCGCTTTCGCACCCAGAGTTGATTGACTGGGGATTGTGCGGAGAAATGGCGGCTATTGAATGCGCGCAAAATTTGCTTGTTTCTTTTGCAGAAAAGGCGATTGACGAGGGTATTTTAGACACGATTTTAGTGCCACGTGTAAGCGAAGTGCCTTCAAGGTCTTTGCGTAGTATTGCTGTTGACTTTGGCAAGGGCACGGTTGCGGAGCGCGTTGTGTTAACGCCAACTTGTGAGCTTATGCAAATCGTAGTGCTTTCTAGAAGCATGGAAGAGATTGCAAATCGCGTTGCTGCAATGATTGCTGGTACAAAAGACGGGAATCCTGTTAAATTTGGTGATTTTGTTGACTTGTGGCGAATCACAAATATTCTTGCAGATGCTGTAAAGCCTGCAAAAACTGAGACGATTAATGGTTCTCCGATTTACGTTCATTGCGGGCCATTTGCCAACGTTTCGCTTGGTATTCCAAGCCTTGTGAGCGTTGAGATGGCTTGCGCGCTACACGATGTTGTTGTTGTGGAGGCAGGGTATGGAACGGATGCTGGTGCGCAAAAGTGGCTAGATATTGCTGCTCGCGAGTTTGGCGCAAAGTGGCCTGCTGCTGCGGTTGTTGTTACTCGAGCAACTACTTGGCAAGATGACGAAACTCTTGCATGGCGTTACCCGTTCCACGTTTCGCGCCTTGAGTCGCTTAATATTCCTACGTTCCCTCTTATTAATTTGTGGGAAGGTGAAGATGGGCAGGTTCCAGATTTGCTTGAGCAGGCTAAGACTTTGGGATTCCGTAAGCCGATTGTTGGCAATCTTTTCCGAGACGGCGGAGATGGATTGGCAGATCAGCTAGACGATTTTGTGTCTGTAATCACTGCGGATGCTGAAACGAAAGTTCCGCAAAGCCGCCGCGGAAAGTCGCTTCGCGAGCGTATTAATCTGCTTTGCTCCGAGGCGTATGGTGTGCCTGTTGAGCGCGTAATCGACAAAGCAGGTTTTGCTGATTCGTTGAAGGAAGCGCAGGATTTGTGCAATAAGGCTGGTGTTGATTTTGATAGCTTAGCTCTTGTTGCTGTAAAGTCGCCAGCAACCATGACAGATGACGATCACGCGCCTGCGGATTCTCGCACTGTAACGCTTAAAAAAGTAGAAGTTCATGCTGGAGCTGGGGTTGTGCAAGTCAACCTTACAGCTTCACTAACAACTCCTATGCCAAAAATCGTGTGATTAAAATTTCTGTAGTGCGTTTGTATCAAAAAACATCAAAATCAAATACAAACACACTACAGTTTTGTGTGTTTGTGTAGTGTGTTTGTATCGCGACACGCCGTAAATTAGGTACAAACGCACTACATGGCAGGTAATCGTTTGCGCGGTCTAAGCGCGCATCGAAGTTAGATTATGCAAAAGTGCGATTCAGCCAATCGCAAGCAAGATCAATCCATTGCTGAACTTCTGGCTGAACAAACTCAGGCAGCACTGCGCCATTTTCATCGCGCTTAGCTGTTTCTTTAACCGCCAAAGCCAAGCCATGCGGACCCTTAGGGAACAAATGTGCTTCCACGCTTACGCCAGCTTTAACGCAAGCATTAATAAACATAATCGAGTTTTGAACTGGAACCGTCTGGTCTGTAATCGTTTGCCAAACGAACACAGGTGGAGTCTTAGAATCAACGTGATTTTCAAGCGAAAGCTGCTCCACGAGTTGCGCGCGAGTGCTGGAATCTACGTCTCCAAAAAGACGGTCGAAAGTTGGCTTATGCGCGTATTCGCCAGCAGAAATCACAGGGTAAGCAAGCATAAGAGCGTTTGGGCGAACGCTATTTGCGTTATATCCATTTGCTTCTTCAACATCGTCGCTAACGCTAGTGGCAAGATTTGCTGCAACATGGCCGCCTGCAGAGAATCCAATAATCGCCACTTTTTGCGCATCTACATGCCATTCTTTTGCGTTTTCGCGAATTAAGCTCATCGCTTCTGCGGCTTCCAAAAGCTGAGTAGGGTGCGCGCTAGGCACAAGCGAGTATCGCAAAACAAAAGCGTGGAATCCAGCGGCAGCAAACTTCATAGCAATAGGCTCTGCTTCTCGATTAGAAACGCGCAAGAATCCGCCGCCTGGCAAAATCAGCACTGCTGGTCGCGTTTGATCTCCTTCGCTATCTAAATTATCGTCTAAAACGTATGCAGTTAGAAGCGCGTTACTGCCATCAATGCCTTTAATTTGGCGTTCTATAATCTTCATGGTATCTCTTTTCGTTTTGCGCGATTGCAATTTATGTTAAGCATAATTACTGAGCATAAACTTAAGCATTACTAAGCATAAACTTAAGCATAATTCTAATCAAATATCTTATTTTTAGTGTGCATTATGTGCGTTATTTTATAAATTCGTGTAGAGTCTTAAGAGGTTTTATAAGGAGATTTAAGATGAGCAGTGAAGAAGATAATTTAGGAAAAGTTGTTCTTGCGGCCACTCCGATTGGAAATATGGGAGATGCTTCTGCGCGCTTAATTAATCTTCTAGAAACTGCGGATATTGTTGCAGCAGAAGATACGCGTAGGCTTTACGACCTTGCAAATCGCCTTGGCGTGCACGTTTCTGGGCAAGTTGTTGCGTATCACGATCACAATGAGCGCAATAAGGCAGATGGTTTACTAGACAAGGTTGAGCAAGGCAGCACTGTTCTTGTTGTTTCCGACGCTGGCATGCCTACGATTAACGACCCAGGGCTTGCGATTGTTCGCCGCGCAATAGAGCGCGATTTGCCTGTTACTTGCGCGCCTGGACCGAGTGCCGTGTTGGATGCTTTGGCGCTTTCTGGCCTGCCAACAGACCGTTTTTGCTACGAAGGCTTTTTGCCGCGCAAGTCGGGGGAGCGCATGCAGCATTTGCGCTCGCTTCTTTTAGAGAGGCGAACAATCGTGTTTTACGAGGCGCCGCACAGGATTGCGGAGTCAATGGCAGCTCTTCTTGCAGTTTTTGGAGCAGATCGCAAAATGGCGTTGTGCCGCGAGCTTACTAAGGATTTTGAAGAAGTGCGTCGTGGAACTATTGAGCAGATTGCAAAAAGCGTAGAAAATGATCCTCCTCGTGGCGAGATTGTGCTTGTACTTTCGGGCGCTAGCGAAAGTGATGTTGCGCAACAAAGCGTCGATTTAAGCGTGGATCAGCTTGCTAAAATGGCTTGCGATCTTTCACAAAACGAGGGCTTGCGAATCAAAGATGCTATAACTCGAGTTGTTTCACAAAATCCTCTTTCAGACGGCTCTTTTGCTAATCGTAAAGAAGTTTATGCAGCTTGCTTAAAAATCAAGGAAAATGTGGACAACTAAATAGGAAATTAAGCAAAAAATGTGCAAATGTGCAAAAGTTGTATCA
The DNA here is from genome assembly GCF_055804255.1 of Gardnerella sp. c17Ua_118. Taxonomy (NCBI): domain Bacteria; kingdom Bacillati; phylum Actinomycetota; class Actinomycetes; order Bifidobacteriales; family Bifidobacteriaceae; genus Gardnerella; species Gardnerella sp. c17Ua_118. Next base: position 1,003,032 of record NZ_JANUYT010000001.1, on the reverse strand, counting down.
ATAAAAGCAAAAAATGTGCAAATGTGGAAAATTAAGCAGCAATTAATCCCCATTTTTTGCATATTCGTATGCTTCTAAAAGCACATCTAGACTTTGTTTAACGCCTGGCCCTCCTTGCTGAGATATGTATTCCAGCATTTTTGCGTCCGCGACTGGGTTTGCAACAACCCATTTTCTTAATTCAGGCACGTTCTTAGCAATATGCCATAGCACGTCTTTGCTTGTGTTTTCACAGCACGCGACTTGCGCAGTGAGCACAATTGGCGGTTTTGGCGGCATTGCGCTCGCTTTATAATTCTTAATATTTTCTCTAATAGTCATAAAGAATATTGTCCTTGTCTATTATGTATTTAATCCACTCTTTTGCCTTCGCAGCTCCTGGAAAATAAGGATTGCTGTCTATGATTTTTTCGCAATCTTTAAAACTGGTGTTGTATTTTTGCGCCAATTCGCACACAGTATCTACTCTTCTTATTTCTTCGTAAATGTTTTTTGATGGCGTTAGTGCAATGTCGCAAATAGTTCGCGCTGGAGAAGTTACGTGCAAGTCTTTAATCACCCTTTGTTCTTTTTTCATTAGTTTTCTTCTAAACACTTGTAGTCGGTGATCGTACGGCTTTATTCGATAATGACTTTTGGATATTATCTCTAGTATGTTTGGGATTTTTCCGCCAAGCCAAATCCAAGATGCTGTAAATGCGCATGCCACCGTTCCGTTTGGAAGCAGATTTTTTAGCACGTTGCATCGTCCTTCTGGGGTTTTTGCGGTAGATTGCGTAAATCCAGTGCGTATTGAAACGTTGTTGAATGCTCCAAAATTGCACAGTTTCTTCATGCTTAGTGGCCCTGGTAGGTGTTTTGTGTCTATAAGAATAGGCAGCTCCTCGTTTTGTTTTTCCGAAAATAAAATCATCTCTTCGTTTTTGTAGTCTTTGTAGTCTTTGTAGTTTTTGTAGTCTTCGTATTCTTCGCGAGTTTTGTATTCTTTGCGTCTTTTGTAGTCTTTTATTGCTTTTTTATTTTTTTCGTCATTGTGTATTGTGCGTTTTTTGTTCAACGTTGAAGTGCTCATGTTTCTCCTTTCTGTGTAATGTGCTTAATGTGCCAACTCTTTAGTGCTGTAATGTTTTAGTGCTGTAATTCTGTAGTGTTCTGCTGCTCTAGGTTTTAATTTTCTAAGTTTTATACACAATATCGTGTTTTACTTTTTTGTCTACTCGATTTTTTGTAATTGTGGAAAAGTGGATTTTTAGTTTTTTACATAAAAAAATGTGACTATATGTGACTAAATCATATGTGATTAAATGTGGCTTGCGATTGTGTGTAGTTGTGATTGATTACACGTGATTATTCTTGATTTATCTACTTTGCTATGTGATTTTTATAGCGATTTTTTAGTGTGATTTTTCTGTGTATTATTTAATGTGTCCTCGCTGAACAAGATAATATTTGGCTATGAGTCATATTTTGGTGAATGTTGCATGGCCTTACGCAAATGGCCCTCGTCATATTGGTCACGTTGCAGGATTTGGTGTACCTTCCGACGTATACGCGCGTTACGAGCGCATGAAGGGAAACAGCGTGCTTATGGTTTCTGGAACAGACGAACACGGCACGCCGATTTTGGTTGAGGCAGATAAAGAAGGCGTGAGTGCGCAAGAGCTTGCAAACCGATATAATCGCGTGATTACTAAAGATTTGTGCGATTTAGGCTTAAGCTATGATTTATTTACGCGCACAACAACGGCAAATCATGAGCATGTTGTTCAAGAGATGTTCCGCCAGTGCCTTAAGAATGGTTATATTTACAAGGGGACTCAAAAGGTTGCGATTTCGCCTTCTACAGGCCGCACTCTTCCAGACCGCTATATTGAGGGCACTTGCCCGATTTGTGGAGCGGACGGCGCGCGAGGCGATCAGTGCGATGCTTGCGGGAACGAGCTAGACCCAGACGAGCTTATTAATCCTGTTTCTAAGATTAACGGCGAAACTCCGCGATTTGAAGAAACAGAGCATTACTTCCTCGATTTGCCTGCTTTAGCAAACGCAAACTTGGAGTGGCTTAATTCCAGGGATGGTTGGCGTACAAATGTTATTAACTTCTCAATTGGTCTGTTTAAGGAAGTTAAGCCTCGAGCAATTACGCGAGACATTGATTGGGGCATTCCAGTTCCTGTAGAAGGCTGGATTGATAACCCAAATAAGCGCTTGTACGTGTGGTTTGACGCCGTTATTGGCTACTTGTCTGCATCCATTGAGTGGGCGCGTAGGCAGGGCAAGCCAGACGCTTGGCGCGATTGGTGGTGCGATCCTAAGTCTCCTGGCTACTACTTTATGGGCAAAGATAACATTACTTTCCATTCTCAAATTTGGCCTTCAGAGATGCTTGCGTATAACGGCGCTGGCTCTAAAGGTGGCGAGGCTGGCGTTTATGGCCCACTTAACATGCCAGAGCAGGTTGTTGCTTCCGAGTTTATGACCATGGAAGGCAAGAAGTTCAGCTCTTCGCGCGGAATCGTGATTTATGTTAAAGACATTTTGGCGCGCTACCCAGTGGATGCTGTGCGCTACTACATTTCCGTTGCGGGTCCAGAAAATTCTGACGCCGACTTTACTTGGGCAGAGTTCGTTCGTCACAATAACGAGGAGCTTGCAGCAAGTTGGGGCAATCTTGTTAATCGTGTTGCAAATTTGATTAATAAGAATTTTGGAGAGATTCCGCCGTTGGATGAAAATTCAATGACAGATATGGACCGTGCGCTTTTGGATCAAACTTCTAATGCTTTTGAGATTGTTGGTGGTTTGATTGAGCGTCATCATCAAAAGAATGCTCTTAATGAGGCTATGCGCGTTGTGTCGGATATCAACAAGTATATTTCTGCTACGGAGCCTTGGAAGATTAAGGATGACGAGTCTCGTCTTGGAACGGTTTTGCATGTTGCTGCACAAGCTGTTTCGGACGCTAATCATTTGCTTGCTCCATTCTTGCCTCATTCTGCGCAAAAAGTTTGGGAAGCTCTTGGTGGAACGGGAGTGTTCTCGCCGCTTCCAAGAATCGAAGAGGTGAGCGACTTAGATAATCCAGATTTTAAGTACCCGATTATTACTGGCGACTATGAGCTTGGAAAAACTGTTCATCCATGGGAAAGTGAGCCGTTGGTTACTGGTACTCCTGTTGCTAAGCCAACTCCGATTTTTGCCAAGATTCCTAAAGAGGCGATTGATGAGGAGCTTGAGCGTTTTGAGTCTGCTCTTGCTGCTCGTCGTAAAGCTGACGAAGAAAGATTGGCTGCAGCTAAAAAATCGTTGGAATCTGAGTGATTTTAGCGGAAAATTTTAAGGCATAGTGACGTATGTAACAAAAAATTGGCATACTGCCAGGAATACGAAAAAATTTTCAGGAAATTTTTAGTTTATATGCGTGTTTTGCGAGAAAAATGTGGTTATAATGAATATTGCTGATGGTTCTTCCATCAGTGAGGTTCGTTCGCGAACCCCATAACTGAAACCTTCTTCTCTCTTTCTCTCTGCCCCGGTGGGTTTTCTCTTTCCCACCGGGCTTCTTTTTATCTTTTTCAAGCTCTTGCTGCTTACTCACACTTCCCGAAAATGTTGCTCAAAACTCTGTGAATCAGCTACAAACGCACTACATGATTACGCAAAGCTAGGTGGAGATTCGAGATTTTTCGCACTGAATGAGATGAACCTCAGCATCTTTGATGGTGATTCATCGAATGAAGAAGAAAAATCGAGAATCTCGGTGATAAAAACCACGCAAAAGTTCTAGACATTCAGAAGGTTTGATGTATTTCTCTACGAGCAATAAAAGAGGAGCGTAGCGACGGGATTTGCGAGGAGAGAAATACTCAAACCTCGCGCAATACCAGGTAAGGAATTGTATTCAGGCAGGCAATCGTTCGCGCGGTCTAAGCGCGCGAACGTCTTCGCCGCGCAGAAGCAGTGCTTCTGCCTTGAGCGGCTCAGCGAATCGAAGTGCATTCGCGCGCTACGCTATTCCTCACGGCTATTAGTAGCCGTTCGGCTGATTTGGCATGTAAAGTCCAGTGGACTTTACATTTGAGCCAAATCACGCTTTGAAGGAGCTTGAAATGCGTTATGCAATTTCAAGCTCAGTCAAAGCGCCCATGCAAGTCGATTCGCAGCCCTCCTACACACCAAATAGGGAAGCGCACAACCCCAAATATGGAAGCGAATAAAACAAAAAACGCAGATTGCATTTGTAATTTGCGAATGCAATCTACGTTTGTAAATCAGCGTGTGCTAAATAAAGTTTAGCGGCAGCGCTTTGTAAGTGGCGTCCATGGGTCAAGCATTACAGGCTCTTGATCCAGTATGGCTCGCGTTGCTTCATCAAGATACTTCTTGTTAATAATGATTTCGGTAACGTAGCGGTCAAACCACTGAGCGGATCCAACGTAGTATCCGTCTTCGCCGTTATCTTTGCCCCAGCTGTTTTCAATCTTCCAGCGGTCTGGCTCGCCATCTTTGTTAAGATTTACGCCAGTAAAGGTCATTGCGTGGTTGCCTGGGCAATCCATATACTCCAAACCTTTAGCTTTGTCGAATGTAAACTCTACATCGAATAGCTCGTCTACGCGCACAACTGCTGGGTCAAAGAAGCCCTCTTGCCTTAGCGAGAATTGCGTGCAATCGCAAGCGAACCAAATTGGGTGTCCGTCTTTTAGCTGATCCACAGCGGCTTTGCGGAACACTTCTAGCGCAACGTTTGCAAACTCCATTTCCTTAGTCTCCGCAACGTTTGTTGTGTACTTGAGTTGGTAGAGCTTGTTGAACGGAGTGCGTTCCATTGGGGAGTTGCACAAGCTTACAAAGTCGTTTACGTCTACCGGCACGTACTTCTTTGCAAACTCGAGGGGTGTAATGCCGTATTCGCAAATCATTGGGCGATCGTCTTTGCCGCTCTTTGGCTTATCGTCCTTCTTTTCGCCGCCCTTAGATTCACTATTTTCGCCGCTCTTTTTATCGTCCTTCTTGTCGTCGTCATCTTTAGTGCGCGCAAAGAAGTCAAAACGCTCTGGTGGCTCGCCTAGTGCGATTGCAGTCATGCGGTATACGGTTTCCAAGTCGCGAATCTTCATTTTTCGCAACTCTTCCATAGAAGTGCCATTCTTGTGTGCCTCGCGCAATTCGCATGCAAACTCGCGAAGCTTGCTATTAATGTATTGCACGAATGCTTCGGAATCGGTAGCGTTTTGCGAATCTGGGTATGCGCTCTTTGGCATAAGTCCGTACTTGTTTACCAAGTTAACGAACATTTGCCACCATCCGCCGTCGTCAATCGGACCGTAGTTAATGCTCTCAAAAATTCGGCTATCTAATGTCTCATCTAAAGTCGCCAAAACGTTTTCCAAGTATGCGTTTGCTTTTTCAATCTTGTCCCAGAAGAACAAGTAGCTTTCGGAAAACTCAAAGTCTTCTAGATTCCACTTATGCATAAGCTCGTAGCGCAAAGTGTTAAGCGATGCAAACATCCAGCAACGTCCAGAATGCTGTTGGTTTGTTATTGTTCCTTGCTTTAGTTCTACAGAAAATTCGCGTGGAAGCTCGCGCTGACCCTGGTAGCTTGTTGCTGCTTTAAGAACGCCGCTCGATACCGAAGCGTTTGCTGCTACTCGATTTGCGCGCTGTTCGTTAAAATGCTTAGAATATTCGCGCACGTCGTTTAGTGTAACGGCTTTTACGTTTTCAGACATATATCTCCTTTATTTTGTTAAAAACAGTGAATAAGCGTTATTGTAGCTTGCTCAATGCACGAGTCGCGTTTTGCGCGGCTCCAATTGTTCGCGAGTGTTTGTGAGTGTTCGCTAGTTTTCGTGAGTTTTCGCGTTTCGTTTATGTAAAACATGCTATTTTTATGCGTTTATGGCGATTTGCGCGACTAATTTTCGTAAATTTTAAGTAATTTCGTTAAATATTTTGATATTTTGCTAATTTTATGTATTAATTTTGGTTAAGATTACTATTTATTACGTGTTATTACATGTTTATTTTAAGCAATGTACATAGGTTAGCTAAAAATATACTAATTACACGTCCAAATTATTAGGGCTTGCTTAAGTGTGCCTTAAACGCTTATGATTTGCCTTTTTAATTAGTGATTAAATGATGGCAGTGTGCAAGCGTAAGTTTGCAGTTACCAGATGGAGGTAACAATGTTTAGACGTAGAAAAGAGTCACAATGATACGATACATCGTTAAACGATGCCTGAATTATGTTGTGATGCTGTTTGTATCCGTATCCATGACGTATTTCTTGGCAAGTGCATTTATGGATCCGAGATCGAACTATATGTCTAGGCATCCGCATCCACCAATTCCTTCAATTAACCGTTCTTTGGATTTGGCAAACATTAATGACCAAACTCCAGTTATTACAAGGTATTTGCGTTGGATTACTGGTGTTCTTACTCGTTGGGATTGGGGATTAAGCCCAGAACAAGCACCTGTTGGTCCTGCGATTGCAGCGCGAATCGGCGCATCGGTGCAGCTGGTTACTTGCGCAACTGTTCTTGGCATTGTTTTAGGCGTTAGCGTTGGCGTTTATACTGCTATTCGCCAATATAAGTGGCAAGACAGGGTTCTTAACTCTATTGCTACGTTCTTGCTTGTTGTTCCAGCCGCCGTGTTTGGATTACTTATTGTTTTAGCTGCGATTAGCATTAACAACGCTGCTGGTTCTCGTTTATTCTTTGTTACTGGATTACATTCCTACCAGGGTTCTAATCCTGTTGCTTTTATTCTTGACTTCTTGCAACATTTGATTTTGCCAACAATTGTTATGACTGTTCCTGGCATGGTTGGCTACCATCTTACGCAGCGCACCTATTTGCTCGACACTATGAATGCTGATTACGTTCGTACTGCTCGCGCTAAGGGTTTGCCTCTAAATGTGGCTATTCGTCGTCACGCTTTGCGTACTTCTTTGATTCCTACTGCCGTAGACGTTGCCTTCTCTATTGCAGGCGTGTTTACGGGCGCTGTGATTACCGAAACCGTGTTTGCAATTAACGGTTTGGGTAGCTACTTCGTACAAACTATTTCTAATAACGACATTAATGGTTCTGTTGCTATTGCTGCGTTCGGAGCCGTGTGTACTTTGGCCGGGGCCTTGTTGGCAGATATCTTCTCCGCTTGGCTTGATCCTCGTATTCGTTTGAGCTAATTGCGCAATAGTGTAGGTGTATTGATATGAGTAAAAAAGATGTATCTTCAAAGGCTCAAGAGTCTGCTGCTGATAAGAAGGCAACTGCTAATTCTTGGGGTAATTTTAAGCGCACAGGCAAAATAACGCTTTATACGCGCCGCTTCTTTAGGCGTCCATCCGCTGTTGTTGGCTTAGTTTTACTTGTTCTCTTGATTCTTCTTGCTTTGTTTGGCTCTAAGATTAGCAAGTGGGGCTACGACGAGCCTGATTTTACAGCTCTTGCAACTCCTCCTAGCGCCGAACATTGGCTTGGCACAACGCCTGGCGGATCAGACATGTATGCAATGGTTGTTCGCGGACTTGGTCGCTCGCTTTCTATTGGTATTGTAAGCTCCATTTCGATTACGATTATTGCTGCTTTGGTTGGTACTGCTATCTCTTACTTTGAAGGTTGGTTTGAGCAGGTTGGCATGTGGCTTCTAGACATGCTTTTGATTGTTCCATCCTTCTTGCTTATTGCTTTGATTGTTAGCTCTGCTACTGGCGGCAACGATTGGTTGTGGCTTGCGTTTGGCATGACTTCCTTTGGCTGGATTGGTTACGCTCGTACGCTTAGAACTTTGACTTTGAGCTTGCGCGAACGCGAATATGTGCGTGCCGCTAAGTTTGAAGGCGTTTCTTCGTTCCGCATTATTGTTCGCCATCTTGTTCCAAATCTTGGTTCCGTTTTGATTATTAACACGGTTCTTGGTGTTATCGGCGCAATCAATGGCGAAACAGCATTGAGCTTCTTGGGTCTTGGTATTAAGGCTCCAGATACTTCTTTGGGTACTCTTCTTAACGTTGGTCAAAGTAGCGTTATGACATCTCCTTGGGTTCTTTTGGTTCCTTCTGCGGTTTTGGTTGTTTTGACTTTCTCCGTTCAGCTTATTGGAGATGGCTTGCGCGATGCGATTGATCCATATTCTAGGTCTGTTGGTAAGGCCGAGTAAGGCTTGTGGAGGTTTAAACATGACTGATATGGGTAATAACGCAATTAAGGAAGACTTTGCAATGGAAAATCAGAACAACGAACCACTTCTTTCTGTACGCAACTTGCAAATTAGCTTTGCTTCGGAAGCTGGTACAGTCCACGCTGTTCGCAATATGAACTTTGATTTGTATCGCGGCAAAACAATTGGTATTGTTGGCGAATCTGGATCTGGTAAGTCTGTTACTTCTTTGGCTGTTATGGGCTTGCTAGATAAGAATGCTTCTGTTAAGGGTTCTGTTGTTTATAAGGGCGAAGAGCTTTTAACAAAGTCTGATGCAGAGATGAGTAAGATTCGCGGTAAGAACATTGCAATGGTGTTCCAGGATCCTCTTTCTGCTTTAACTCCAGTGTTCTCTATTGGAGATCAGCTTAAGGAAGCTTTGGTTATTCATAATCCAAATATGACCGAAGAGCAGATTCGCGATCGCTCTATTGAGCTTCTTAACTTGGTTGGTATTACTAAGCCAGCTGAGCGCTTAAAGGCGTTCCCTCATGAGTTTTCTGGCGGCATGCGTCAGCGCGTTATGATTGCAATGGCAATTGCTAACAACCCAGATATTATTATTGCTGATGAGCCTACTACCGCTTTGGATGTTACGATTCAGGCTCAGGTTTTGGATGTTTTGAAGAAGGCTCAGAAAGAAACTGGCGCCGCAATGATCTTCATTACTCACGATTTGGGCGTTATTGCTGGCGTTGCAGACGAAGTTATTGTTATGTATGCGGGTCATTTGGTTGAGCATAATAGCGTTGAGGAGATTTTTGCTCACCCAACTCAGCCATACACAATCGGTTTGCTTGGCGCTGTTCCGCGCGTTGATCAAAAGCGTACTCGCCGCTTAACTCCAATCTCTAAGCCAACAATGGATATGTTGATTGCAGAAGAAAAGAGTGGAGATACCAGCGATATGATGGGCCTTGAGGCAGAAAGCGAAACTGTTCGCGCGATGCTTCATGCAGAAACCGAAAAAACGATTAAGCCAATGTTTGAGGGCATTCCTCGCGAGGATCGCAAGGTTGTTTTGGATGTTAAGGGATTAGTTAAAACATTCCCAATTACAGGTGGCGGTTTCTTGCGACGCAAGGTTGGCGAAGTTCGCGCTGTTGATGGCATCGACCTTGAGATTCGCGAAGGCGAAACTGTAGCTCTTGTTGGAGAATCTGGTTCTGGTAAGTCAACTACTTTGATGGAAATCATGAGCTTAAAGAAGCCAGAAGCTGGCTCTATTACCGTCTTCGGCACCGAGCTTAACGATAAGTTGACTAAAGAGCAGCGTCGCGAGCTTCGTTCTAAGATTCAATACGTGTTCCAGGATCCTATGAGCTCTCTTGATCCTCGTATGCTTGTTTACGATATTTTGGCAGAGCCTCTTCATGTTCAAAAGAAGTCGAAGGAAGAGATTCGTCAGCGTATTGCGGAGCTTATGCAGCTTGTTGAGCTGAATCCAGATCAGGTTGATCGCTTCCCAACGCAGTTCTCTGGTGGTCAGCGTCAGCGTATTGCTATTGCTCGCGCTTTGGCTGTAAACCCTAAGCTTCTTCTTCTTGATGAGCCTGTTTCGGCTTTGGATGTTTCTATTCAGGCTGGAATTATCAACTTGCTTGAAGATTTGCAAGATAAGCTGGGCGTTGCCTACTTGTTTGTGGCTCACAACATGGCGGTTGTTCGTCATATTTCTAGCCGAATTGCTGTTATGTACCACGGACGCATTGTTGAATCTGGCGAAACGGATGAGGTATTCGATAATCCTAAGCATCCGTACACTAAGGCTTTGATTAGCGCTGTGCCAATTCCAGATCCTGTTATTGAGAAGAATCGCAAGCGTATTATTCTCAACGAAGAAGATTCGTTTGATGACGTTGCAAGCGTCTGATTCTAATCTTTTGTGAATACGCCTAAACTTTTGTTTAGGGCAAGTTTGATCGCGTGTGTTATGCAAGACACACGCGATTTTTTGTTACAGGCGCATAAATTCTAAAAAAAGTAATATATTTTGTTTTTTAATCAAAATAAACTAAAAAATTTTCTGTTTTGCGGTTTTCTGTGTTTAATTTTCTTTTTTCTGGATTAAATCTTAAGTAACAAAAGTTTAAATTCAGCATTTGTTAAAAAAGTCGTAACACAAAATGTCAAAAGATTAGATATACTCTACACACATACCAGAAAGTGGACATCATTTCTGGGGAATGAGAGGAATCATGAAAAAAACTAATGCAGGTAAATTAACTGTATTCGCCGCAGCTGCACTTTCTGTTGCAATGCTGCTCGGCGCTTGTGGTGGTACAACCGCCACTACGGCAGATAAAGCTAAGGGCGGAATGACCGAAGAGCCAGCCGCAGGTGTAGATACTTCCTACACTGGCGCTCTTCCAATGCCTAAGGTTGACAAGCGTTACGACAATCCACAACCTCGTGACAATGTTAAGGATGGCGGTACTTACACGTTCTCGCTTTCCGACATGGGTCCAAACTGGAACTACGCTTCCAACGATGGTAACACTGCTTACATGGCTACTTTGTGGGGCTTCTACCAGCCATCGCTTCCTTATTACGATACCGTTAAGGGCGAGAAGGTTAAGTACAACCCTGATTACATTACTTCTGTTAAGAAGGTTAGCGACAAGCCACTCGTAGTTCAGTACGATTTGAACCCAAAGGCTAAGTGGAACGATGGCACAGACATTGATTACACTGCTTTCAAGGCCACTTGGGAAGTTATGAATGGCAAGAACGAAGCATACTCCGTTCCATCTCACGAAGGCTATGATTGCATTGAGTCCGTTGAGCAGGGCGCAAATCCTAAGCAAGTAATCGTTAAGTACAATAAGCCATGCGCAACTTGGGAATTGCTTTTCGCTCCATTGGTTCATCCAAAGGCAACCGATCCAACCGTATTCAACCAGGGTTGGGTAGGTAATCCTCACAACGAGTGGGGCGCAGGTCCATTCGAGATTCAGTCCGCAACCGAAGATCAGGTTGTTTTCGTGCGCAATCCAAAGTGGTGGGGCAAGAAGGCAAAGCTTGACAAGGTTGTTGTAAAGCGTATGGAAGATACCGCTGCAATGAACGCCTTCCAGAACGGCGAAATCGATTCCGTGGATTCCATCTCCACCAAGGATAAGGTTAAGGCTGCTCGTAGCGTTAAGGGCGCTCAGCTCCGTTACGGCTACAGCACCAAGATTCGTGTTATTAACTTAAACGCAAAGGCTGGCGCATTCAAAGACAAGGCCGTGCGTAAGGCCGTTGTCCAGGCATTCGACGTTGCCACCTACAACAAGATTCAGTTCCAGGGTATGAACTGGAAGAGCGAGCAGCCAGGTTCGGAGCTTCTCTCCATGTTCCAGGCTGGCTACAAGAACAACCTCCCAGCTGATGGTAAGTTCAACGTAGAAAACGCTAAGAAGACTCTTGAGGCCGCTGGCTACAAGATGGGCAAAGACGGTTACTACGCTAAGAATGGTAAGACCGTTCAGTTCACATTTACCTTCTTCGGCGATGACTCCACTCAGGCAGCTCTTGCTAACGCATTCCAGGCCATGATGAAGAAGGCTGGAATGAAGTGCAAGACTGTAAACAAGCCTGCATCTAAGTTCTCTAAGACTGTTGCTTCCTTCGACTTCCAGGTTCTTCCAATGGCTTGGGTTTCCCAATCTCCATTGAGCTTCTTGGCATCCGCTTCCCAGGTATACGATTCTAAGAGCGATTCCAACTTTACTGGCACTGGCAGCAAGAAGATTGATGCCGTTCTAGCCAAGATTGGCAAGACCTACGATTACAAGGAACAGACTGCATTGGCCAACAAGGGTGAGTCCATGGCTTTCGCCGAGTATGGTACACTCCCAGTTTCTGCTCCTCCAACCTATCAGGCATACAAGAAGGGCTTCGCTAACGGCGGTCCTGCTGGATATGCTAACGTTTTTGTTGAAAACATTGGTTGGCAGAAGTGAGTAAATTTGTAGCGATAACTCGCGCAAGTTTACTAAGCTGATTGCTTAACTTATAGCATGTGGCGTGTGGTCTTTGGGCTGCACGCCACATGCTTTTGCGCGTAGTCGCGTGCGTGTAATCCGCAGCAAATAATCGCGCAAAAATAGTCGCGCAAAAATAAACTCAGAAAAATAGTATAAACTTAATAAAACTTAATAAAAAAAATAAATCGCAAAGTCAAAAATAAGGGAGAATCTAGCGCATGTATGTAAATCCAAGTAAACGCAAAGACGCGAGCAATGTGCGCTGGGTTTTACAATATTGTAAGCCAGATATGTGGAGAGTAGGCGTATCGCTAGTTCTTTTTACTATCAACGACACAATGGCAATGACAATGCCTCTGCTTTCTGGCTTTATTGTAGACAAAGTCATTATTGGAAAACAGCATGACTTGCTTCTTAACGTATGCGTGCTAATGGTTGCAATGATGATTGTTCGCGTAGGTTCAAGATATATTTACCAGCTTCAAATGGAAAGATTCGGCCAAAACGCCGTGTATCGCCTTGTAAGCGACGAATACGAGAAGCTACATTCACTTGACTTTACGTACTTTAATCACACGCGCACAGGCGACATTATGAGCCGCATGACTTCGGATACGGATGCGATTCGCCACATTTTAAGCTGGGTATCTTATATGGCGCTGGATTGCGTAGTGATGTTTGTGTTTGCGCTAATTATAATGTTTTCAATCCAATGGCAGCTAGCTCTAGCGCTTATGGCGATTACGCCATTTTTGTTCTGGCTTGCAAAGCTTATGGGCAAGAATGCTAGGCCGAAGTTCCTTGCGATTCGCGAATCGTTTGCGCGCATGAATTCAATGGTAGAAGAAAACATTGAAGGCAATCGCGTTGTAAAAGCTTTTGTTCGCGAACCTTTTGAAACAAAGAAATTCGACGATTGCAACGAAGACTACTTTAATCGCAATATTACGCTTGCAAAAAACACGCAAAAATACATGCCATGGCTGGACGGTATGGGCTTTGCGCTGGAGCTTGTAACAGTAGGATTTGGCGGATGGCTTGTGCTTAATGGAAGCATGACTTTAGGCGCGTTTGTAACGTTTAACAGTTTTCTTTGGATGCTCCACATGCCAGTAAGAATGGTTGGGTGGCTTATTAATGATTGGCAGCGATTCAACGCAGGATGCGTAAATATTCGTAAGCTTCTTACGCAAGAATCGCATATTGATTTGCCATCTACATCTGCAAAAAACGTTAAAGTTAAGGGGCGCGTAACTTTTGAACACGTTGATTTTGCGTTCCCAGACGATCTTGATTCGCCAATTTTAAGCGATATTGATTTAGATGTTCCAGCAGGCACAAAGCTTGGAATCTTAGGAGAAACAGGGTCTGGAAAGTCAACGCTTGTAAGTCTTATAGCAAGATTCTATGATCCTACGCGCGGCCGCGTTTTAATTGATGGAAAAGACGTGCGCGAATGGCCTCTAGAAATTGTTAGAAATCAAGTTAGCATAGTTGCGCAAGAAACATTCCTGTTTTCCGATACGATTGCAGGAAATATTGGCTTTGGTTTGCCTCAAAACGAGGAAAATTGCAAAGAATTAGATAGCACGATTAGGCGTATGGCAAGAATCGCAGATGCAGACGATTTTATTATGAGCATGCCAGAAGGCTACGAAACTGTTGTAGGAGAACGAGGAGTTGGCCTTTCGGGCGGTCAAAAGCAGCGCTTAAGTCTTGCTCGCGCGCTAGCAAACAATCCTGCAATCTTGATTATGGACGATACAACTTCTGCAGTAGACATGGAAACTGAGGAGCATATTCAAAAAGAGCTAAAAAAGCTAGACGGCTTGCGAACAGTAATCACAATTGCGCACAGAATCTCATCTGTTAAAGACGCAGACATGATTGTTGTGCTAGATCACGGCAAAATTGTAGAGCGCGGAACGCATGAGCAGCTTGTTGCGTCGCATGGAAGATATTGGGAAATCTATAAAAAGCAGCTTGGTATGCAAACAGGCAAAGCTTTGGGATTTGAAGATTCACACGAGGCTAAGGGGGAGTAGAATGGCGCAGCGCAACACTTATAGAGAAGACGAAAGCCAAGAAGAGCACGTAAATTTACACGAGCTTATGCGCGTTCGCAAATACATAAAGCCGTACGCATGGCAATTAGTCAAAATAGTTTTAGTTGTTATTAGCGGAAGCTGCATTATGACAGTAACTCCAATGATTACAAAAACACTTATAGACGTAGTTTTGCCTAATAAAAACGTTTCTTATTTGTACGCGCTTATTGCATTGTTTGGCGTGCTTATTGTGCTGTATGAGCTTGGGCTAGCCTACAGAACGCTTGCTATTACGCGACTTGGTCAAATGGTAATTAAAGATATGCGTCGCGATATTTTTACGCACGTGCAATCGTTATCGTTTGATTACTTCGATTCGCGCCCACACGGCAAGATTTTGATTCGCATAGTAAATTACATTAATACGCTTTCCGACACGCTTTCGTCTGGTTTAATCAACGTATTTTCCGATGTTTTTGTGCTAATCATTACGTTAATCGCAATGTTTTCTATAGATTGGCGAATGGCGTTGTGGAGTCTTGTATTATTCCCAGTTTTTATAATCTGGACTCGCACTTTACAGATTTTGCAACGAAAAGCGTCTAAAAAATTGTCGAATAAGCAAAGCAATCTTAACGCATATTTGCACGAATCAATCGCAGGCGTAAAAACCACTCAGACTTTTGCGCGCGAATCAGAACAATACGCTACATTCCAAGATCAGCAGTCGGGAGTTAGAAAAGCGTGGATGCGAAACGTTAGAGTGCAAATGCTTCTTTGGCCAGGAGCTTCGATTATTGAAAGTGCAGCAATTTCGCTGCTCTACTATGTTGGCATAACAAACGCAAGCAGTATGAACATAAGCACGGGTACGCTTATAGCATTTGTGTGGTATTCGAGCACTTTTTGGGAGCCAGTTGTAAACATTGGTAACTTCTACACGCAACTTGTAACATGCTCAGTGTATTTGGAGCGTATTTTTGAGACTCTAAGCATTAAGCCAAATATTGTAGATAAGCCAGATGCAAAAGAATTGCCGCAGATTAAAGGCAAGGTTGACGTAAACGATGTTGTTTTTCGCTACGAAGAGGGTGGAAAGCCGATTTTGAATTTAGTTGACTTGCATGTTGAGCCTGGAACAACGGTTGCGCTTGTAGGCCCTACTGGAGCAGGTAAAACAACGCTTGTAAGCCTGCTTTCTAGATTCTACGACGTTTCCGAAGGCTCAATCACCATTGATGGCTACGATGTGCGTTCAATAACGTTAGCATCTTTGCGAAAGCAAATGGGAGTTATGCTTCAAGATAGCTTTATATTTAGCGGAACTGTTAAAGAAAACATTCGATACGGCAAGCTTGACGCAACGGACGAAGAGATTGAGGCTGCGGCTCGAGTAGTTAACGCTCACGAGTTTATTGAAGAATTGCCTAATGGCTACGATACGGAAATTGAGGAGCGAGGAGCCACTCTTTCTGCAGGACAAAGGCAGCTTATATCGTTTGCGCGCGTTCTTTTAGCAGACCCGCGAATTTTAATCCTAGACGAAGCAACAAGCAATATAGATACGCGTACAGAAGAAGCTTTGCAAGCAGGATTAGCTCAATTGCTTAAAAATCGCACTTCTTTTGTGATTGCACACAGGCTTTCTACAATCGAGAATGCGGATTTGATTTGCGTGATTGACCATGGGCAAATCGTGGAGCGCGGAAGCCATGAGCAACTTATGGCGCAAAAAGGTGCGTATTACAGGCTTGTGGAATCGCAATACGCTGCGATTAGTGCGGCGATTCAATAAGCGCAAAAAGTCACATTGTAAGTCGCGTTAAATATGCGACTACACTTGTAAATCATGAGTAAGCATCATCGCGAGCACAATTGGGCGCCTTCTTTAACAGAGCAGTCTGAAATATGGCAGAATCTAATTAAAGAAGGCATAACAATTGCAGACGACCACACGCATATGCTAAGCGTAGTGGATTTTGCAAAAAATCTTAATCAAGAATTAGAGCAAAAAGGTCGAGATTTAATAGCTGAGCCTAGCGCAAGCGATTTAGTAAATAGTGCAAAAGCATCAGGCGTTTTCAAAATGATTGAAGTTGGATGCGAATACCCAGATTGGCAATCAACAATAGACTTTGCGGCAGATCACGCGGATTGCGTACGTGCTGCAATAGCGATTCACCCAAACGAAGCGCCTTTACATGGCCATAGAGGAGCAGAAGGGCCAGACGGCTTGCCAGTAGTTTATAAGCCGTATCACGATATTCCATTTGACGAAGCAATGCAACGCTTGCGCTCGCTAGTAATGGAGCATCCAAAAGAAGTAGTGGCGATTGGAGAGACAGGATTAGACTATTTCCGCACAGGCGAACGCGCAAGAATTTACCAACGTGACTCGTTCCGCGCGCATATAGCGCTTGCAAAAGAGCTTAATTTGCCGCTTCAAATTCACGATAGAGATGCGCATAGCGATGTTGTAGAAATTTTGCTAAAAGACGGAGCGCCAGAGCGCACAGTTTTCCACAGCTATTCTGGCGGAAAAGACTTAGCTCAAGTGCTAAAAGAAAACGGATGGTACGCCAGCTTTTCTGGAACGATTAGCTATAAGGGTAACGAGGATTTGCAAGAATCTGCGCGAATCATTGGAAAAGACCACATAACTGTTGAAACGGATGCTCCGTACCTTACTCCAATGCCTTACCGCGGGCGGCCTAACGCGCCTTATATGGTGCCTTACACTCTTGAGTCGTTAGCAAATGTGCTTGACTGTTCTTTGAAGGAAGTAGCAGAATCAACCTTAAAAACAACGAAAGAAATCTACGGTTTTTAGACGATTTAGTCTTATATTCTTTCTTTGATTAAGCCTTATTTTCCAAGGATTCTACGCTTATTTTGCTTTATATATCTGTTGTTGTATACAATATTTAGGTACAAATAAATAAAACTGTAAGCAGTAAGACCGTATGCGACTTCTTATTATGGCAGATTATTGCAAAGAAGAGGTCTTACTTTTTGGAGGAAAAATCAAGCATGACTAAGTCACGCGTTTCAGCGCTATCTAACGATAACGCTAAGGATCTTCGCAACGGGGCGAAGGAGTCTGAGAAGGCTGCTAAGGGAGTAACGAACCCTAAAGAGGCGATTCTAAAGGCCGCTTCTTTTACAAAAGCGCCAAAAGTTTCTCAGAAAACCACCACTCGCGAAGAACGAGAGGCGTTGGCGTATCAGCAGGCTAAAGAGGTTAAAGAGGCCGAAAAGCTTGCGGATAGTGCGGTTAGAGGCCCGCTTGGAAGATGGTGGGCAAAGATACAAACCAGCTCCGATAAATTTACTTTGGGTATGTCAATTGTGGCATTGGGCGTTGTTTATGGAGATATTGGAACGTCTCCTTTGTACACTGCTCAAACATTCTTGGCAGGTCAAGGCGGATTACAAAACATTAGTCGCGAAGCGGTTTATGGCATGCTTTCCCTTGTGTTTTGGTCAATTACGCTAATCACAACAGTAAAATACGTATTTGTTGCAATGCGAACAGACAACAAGGGCGAAGGCGGAATTTTTGCTCTCTACTCGCTTATTAGGCGAAAAGGCGCATGGCTTGCGATTCCAGCAATGATTGGTGGCGCAGCGTTCCTTGCGGATTCTGTTCTAACTCCAGCAGTTTCAATATCTTCCGCAGTGGAAGGCTTGCGCACAATATCTGCGTTTAGGCCTATCTTCTTAGAAAACGACAATCTTTCTTTAATGATCACGGTAATTATTATTGTGATTCTGTTTTCTGTTCAACAGCGCGGAACCGAAAGAATTGGAAAAGTTTTCGGCATAGTCGTTATGATTTGGTTCGGATTCCTAGCGCTTGTTGGAATCATGAATATTGGCGAGAATCTGGCGATTTTTGAAGCTTTGAACCCAATTTACGGCCTAAAGTTCTTGTTTAGCTCGCACAATATGCAAGGAATGGCCTTAATGGGCATTATCTTCCTTTCTACAACTGGTGCGGAAGCTTTGTACTCCGATATGGGTCACGTTGGTCGCGGAAACGTTTATGTTACGTGGCCGTTTATTAAAGTTGCGCTTATTCTAAACTACTTCGGTCAAGGCAGTTGGATGCTTCAGCATCAAAACAATAAAGCATTGTGGTCTATAGAAGGCTTAAACCCGTTCTTCCAGATGCTTGGCCCAAACTTGCGCTACGTTGCTGTTGTGCTTTCTGTAACAGCGGGCATTATTGCATCCCAGGCTTTGATTACTGGTGCTTTTACTATGGTTTCGGAAGCTACCAGCCTTAACTGGATGCCTCATCTTCAAGTGCGATACCCTGCGCGAACTCGCGGCCAGCTTTATATTCCTGTTGTTAATTTTGTGCTCTGTCTTGCAACTCTTACAGTTTTGGCTGTGTTTAAGGATTCTGAGCATATATCTGGAGCGTACGGTCTTGCGCTTACGCTTACCATGATTGCAACAACAATACTTCTTACGGTTCACATGTGGTATCAAAATAAGAAGCTTGGCGCTTTAGTATTTGCTGTAGTCTTCCTGATTATTGAGATTTTGTTCTTTATAGCATCTATGGCAAAGTTTATGCACGGCGGCTGGTTTACCATGCTTCTTGGCGCTTCGATTTTGATTATTATGCTCACTTGGAAAGATGGCACTAAGATTGAGCGCTCGCAGCGATTGCACATGAAGCCTAAGGACTTTTTGCCTGTTCTAGATAAGTTGCACAGTGATTTTAGAATCCCTTATTTTGCAGATAACATTGTTTATTTGACTTCCGATAAGGAGATGAAGCGCCTAGATACTGGCATTTTCTTCTCGATTTTTGCGGATCATCCTAAGCGCGCTCGCGCGTGGTGGGCTGTTTCTGTAGAAACGGATGATGCTCCGTTTACTCGCGAATATTGCGTGGAGAATTTTGGAACGGATTATTTGTTCCGCGTTAAAATCAAGCTTGGATTTAAGGTTTCTCCTTCGATTCCTGCATATTTGCATCAAATTATGCACGATTTGTCGCACACGGGCGAGCTTCCGCAGCAGCAGTCTGTGTATCCTAAGGTAGATGCGGATCCAGATATTGGCCCAATTCGTTACGTTCTTTTGCACAAGGCGTTAATGCCGGAGTCGAATATTTCTTTGCGTGGCGCATTGTCGCTAAAAATGAAGTATGCGATTCGCCATATTGCTGGAACGCCAGTTAAGTGGTTTGGCTTAGCTCCGTATAATCCTGTTGTAGAAGTTCAGCCGTTGTTTGTTTCCACTCGTAGACCTCCTCGATTAAAGCGAGAAGAGGTTGCTTCTTCTAGAGCTGTTCAGTCTTTGCAAGGCAACGATGTTGCTGCACAAGCTTCGGTTGATGCCGAGCAAACTGCGATTATGAACGCTAGAGATATTGCTGCAGCGAATGTTTCTGCAGAAGTAAAGTCTGAAAATAAGTCTGGAAGCAAGTCCGAAAATAAGGAGACTAAAATATCTAATACTGGCAAAATCGCTAGAATAGATACTGGTCAGATTAAAGCAGTTAAAAAATAGCTAAAATCCATATTATTGCTTTATTGCTAATCGGCCGTTTGCGTTGGCTTGCGCATGTGCTTATGTTTGCTTGTGTGCTTGCTTGCAATAACGGCCGTTTTGTGATTGATGGGATTTAAGGAGTGCGATTGTTATGCTTGCAAATATTCCTGATTTTAATACGATTGAAAAGTTGCATCGCGCTGCCTCGCCTAGCGAAGACGCTTATAATCTTATTCATTGCCATTGTGTTGTTATTGCTACGATTTCTTGGATGATCGCAAGACACCAAAATCAGATGTTGGCTTTTAAGCAGCTTAATTTGAATAATGATTTTGAGAATTTTGCGGATTTTGCTGATTTTGCGGATAAGTCGCAAGCAGATGTTGAGCAAATTATGCTTAGTCAAATGTCTAAAATCAATGAAGATTTAAAAAACAGGTGTGATTTAGCAAAGTCGTGTCTTAAAAAGTTGATTGACGCAAATCTGCTTGAGCTTCCTAAAGTTAGTGGCGGAATCGCGCCGAAAGATTATGTAGACGAGTATGCGGCGTTTGCTGGCGGATTGTTGCACGATATTGGAACGTATTTTGTTTTAGCTAAAGACGGTTCAAAAGCAGCGAATGGCAAGTTGGAGTTTGACGGGCCGAATTATATTTTGCACGGTTTGCGCGGCTACAACTATTTGATTGATAACGGCTTTAGCGAAGATACTGCGCAATTTGCGCGTAATCATACGGGCGTTGGACTAACTCGCGAGCAAGTTGTTGCGCAAAATTTGCCGCTTCCTGCTGGCGATTATGTTCCGCGTACAGTTGAGCAAGAAATTGTGATGGTTGCTGATAAATACAACAGTAAGTCGATTCCGCCGCGATTTTTAACTGTAGATACGTATAGGCGTAAGGCTGCGCGCTTTGGTGAAGAGAACGCAAAGCGATGGATGTGCTTGGTTAATAAATACGGCAGGCCGAGTGTTTGCAAGCTTGCAGATTTCTTTGGGCTTAAGGTTGATTAAGCAAGGTTGATTAAGCAAGGTTGATTAAGCAAGGTTGATTAAGCTTTGCTTTTATGGCTATAAAGCCGCTAATCCAAGTGCAGTGTTTACTTCGGCTACAATATCGTGCATAGCAGCGCTTGCTGCAGCTGCGTCACCTTCCATAATTGCCTGCGTTACCTTTTTATGGTTTAATATCGCTTTTTTATTTGGTTTTTGCGGATAAAGATTTAGCTCAACCCTGCCGCGTAATACGCTTTCGACTATTGAACTAAGTTTTGCAAAAATCGGGTTACCGCTATTTGCAAGCAAAAGAGTATGGAACTGGATATCTAATTCATGAAAATCTGCCAGTCTATTTTCTTCTACCGCTTTTACCATATCGTGACCAATTACGCCCAATTTATAGCGTATTTCTACATCTCCGCGTAATGCACATCCAGCTGCTGCGGCAGGTTCTACAACAAGACGAAGTTCTGTTAATGCTCGTAGTTCATTTTCTCTGTATGGTGAATGTAGTTTCCATGTGATTACTCGTGTATTTAAATCGTCCCAATTTTCTGGATTGCAAGCTATTACGCCTGTTCCGCGTTGAAATTGTACGCAACCCAAAGATGCTAATAGTCTTGTTGCTTCTCGAGCTACTGTTCTAGATATTCCATATTGTTTTTGAATATCTTCTAGTTTTCGATTAGTTTTTGGCTCCCATTTGTTATTTACTATTTCATCTGCGAGAGAATCTGCTATAGATAGATGTAAAGGAGCGTTTTCGGTCACTAAGTCACTAGAAATTTGACTTTGTGTGGTATTAGACACCATATTTGCCTCGCAGTTTTATGTATATTTATGGTTTCATCCTAGCAAATAGAAAATGAAAATATAGTTATGCTCAAAAAATAACACATTAAAGACTCTTAATTCTTTGACAAAGAGTCTTTGTGTGGTATTCTTATAGTGTTGTCAATAACAAAGGAGCTATTATGGCGATTCACATTGTAGTGATGGGCGTTGCTGGTTGCGGCAAGTCTACTGTTTCTGAGGCAATTCGTGATCAACTTGGTTACACTCTGGCAGAAGGTGATGATTTTCATCCAAAAGCTAATATAGATAAAATGTCCGCAGGAATTGCGCTAACAGATGAAGATCGTTGGCCTTGGTTGGATCTTATTAACAAATGGATGGTTGCGCGTGAAAGTCTTGGAGAAAACACAGTTGTTTCAAGCTCTGCATTAAAACGGTCATATCGCGAAGTTCTTTCTAAAAATCTAAACGTGTACTTCTTGCATTTAAACGGAAGCCATGAGTTAATAGCGCAGAGGCTAAAAGATCGTAAAGGACACTTTATGCCACCATCTTTATTGCCAAGTCAGTTCGCAATTTTGGAGCCTCTAGGTAAAGAAGAAAACGGAACCGTTATATCGATTGAAGGTTCTGTTGAAGATATGGTTCATAGAGCTATCAAAGCAGTGAAAACATATGAACAATCGCAGCTGCAAAAACAATTGTAAATGTAAAAATAGTCGCAATTGTAAAGCATAACAATTGTAAAGCAGCACAAAAAATATACATTCAAAAATTACTAACGCAAATAACAAAGTTGTTAGCGTATTGATCGTAAACAAAAGATCACAAGGAATTATAAATAAAGCATCACAATAATTAAAACAATTCACAAAATCATGGAGGATTTATGAGTGGGTTAATTCTTGCGGCAATATTAGGTATAGCGCTTATTGTCGTACTTATTGCAGTGGTAAAAGTACATCCTTTCCTATCGTTAATGATTGGTTCGATTGCAACTGCAATCATTGCAGGAGTTCCATATGATAAAAGTCTTACAAGCTTTACTAATGGAGTTGGTTCCACAGCATCAGGAGTTGGATTACTCATTGCTTTAGGCGGAATTATTGGAATTCTTCTTACGCGTTCTGGTGGAGCAGACGTGATTTGTGACACCATACTTAAGAAAGCTCCAGAACATAAGCTTCCATGGGCCATGGCTCTGAGCGCATTTATTGTTGGAATTCCACTGTTCTTTGAAGTTGGTGTAGTGATACTTATACCAATTATTCTTCTTGTTGCTCGTCGTACAAAAATGCCAGTAATTGCTCTCGGCATACCAGCGCTCGCAGGCTTATCGGCTTTGCATGCTTTTGTACCGCCACATCCTGGACCACTTGTTGCTATTGATGCTTTGCATGCAAACCTTGGATTGACTTTGGCTTTTGGTTTGATTATCGCCATACCAACTGTAGCAATCGCAGGACCTCTAATGGTTCATTGGATGGTAAAAATGGTTCCTATTCAAGCTAAGCAAGAAGAAGACAATAAGAAGGAAGATAAGCCACAAAATCGTCCTACATTCGCGGAAGCGTCTAGCGTAATTTTACTTCCAGTAATTCTTATGCTTGCAGCCAGTGTTGTTGATATTACGGGGCAATCAAAATCTACATTTGGTAGTGTAATCGCATGGATTGGAACACCACTTGAAGCTCTTACAATCACTACTATTTTTGCGATGATATTATTTGCTATTCGCGCAAAGTGGAGTAGGGATACATTAAATTCTCTGGTAGGCCTTTCGTTCTCCTCAATTGCAAGTATCTTGTTGATCGTTGCTGCTGGAGGTGGATTCAAGCAAACTCTTGTAGATTCTGGAATTGGTAAAGTTATTGCTACGGGCATTGTTCAGGCAAATCTTAATCCTCTTCTTGCTGGATGGATTGTCGCTGTACTAATTAGATTGGCAACTGGATCTGCAACCGTTGCAACCGTAACGGCATCTGGAATTGTTGCACCTTTGGCTGCAAATCTAAATCAAGTACAATTAGCGTTACTCGTACTAGCTATTGGTGCTGGATCAATCTTCTTATCTCATGTAAATGATGCTGGATTCTGGTTGGTTAAAGAATATTTCGGTATGAGCGTAGGACAAACATTTAAAACATGGTCATTAATGGAAACGGTATTGTCTGTTGTTGGGCTTGCAATTATTATGCTAGTTTCTGCTGTTGTTCCTGTGTTCATATGAAATTAAAAAGATTATCTGAATAAGTTTTGTGTAGGAACAGATGGTTTGTACAAATATTTTTTGCAGATATTTGTAGCAGATATCTTTGAAAATTCTTTATAAGAACCATTAGATACAAAAGATACAGACGTCAGAATTATTTTATAAAAATTTTATAAGACAGTTTTGCAAAAGTTATTAAAAGTTATCAAAAAATTTGAAAGAAGGAATTTATTATGCAATTAGGTGTTATCGGTTTAGGACGCATGGGTGGAAACATGGTTAAGCGCTTGCGCGAAGGAGGTCATGAAGTTGTTGGATACGAT
This sequence comes from Gardnerella sp. c17Ua_118, assembly GCF_055804255.1. NCBI lineage: Bacteria > Bacillati > Actinomycetota > Actinomycetes > Bifidobacteriales > Bifidobacteriaceae > Gardnerella > Gardnerella sp. c17Ua_118. Next base: position 978,955 of record NZ_JANUYT010000001.1, on the reverse strand, counting down.
GTTAGTGCCGAATCAAATCGAGATGTTGACTCTTTAGAAAAATTGGTACAAAGACTTTCTAGTCCGCGTATTGTATGGGTTATGGTTCCAGCTGGTTCTCCTACAGACACAACTATCGAAAAATTAAGCAATCTTCTCGAAGATAATGACCTAGTAATTGATGGAGGCAATACTAGGTATGTTGATGATCAGCGTCATTCTGCTGAATTAAAAGCAAAAGGAATCCATTTTATGGATGTTGGAGTTTCAGGAGGAGTTTGGGGCTCGACTCGTGGATACGCATTGATGGCTGGCGGCTCCGATGAAGATTATCAGAGAATGCTACCAATTTTCGAGACTTTGAAGCCTGAAGGCCCTGACGGACTCGTTCACGCTGGTGCTGTTGGCGGTGGTCATTTTGCCAAGATGGTTCACAATGGAATTGAATATGGCATGATGCAGGCTTTTGGTGAAGGCTTTGCAACAATGATGCGTTCAGAATTAATAGATGATCCAGCTAAGGTTATGTCTTCATGGCGCCAAGGTTCTGTTGTTCAGTCTTGGCTTCTTGACTTATTCGCGCGCGCTGCAAAAGACGATCCAACATTAGAATCTATGCCTCCTGTTGCTAATGAGTCTGGTGAAGCAAAGTGGATGGTTGAAGCTGCACTTGAACTTGGTGTTCCAACCCCAGTTACCGCATGCTCATTGTGGGCTCGCCAAGTATCTCGCGGAGGTGGAGATGACACTTTGCGAGTAGTTTCATCGTTGCGTGCGCAGTTTGGTGGCCATGTGACTAAAAAATAGTCAAAGTAAGTAGAAAATATCTAAGGTAAAAATAGGTAAAATAGGTAAAAAATAGATAAAGATTGTATAGATGGGCAGTTATGTGTTAATTGCCCATCTATTTTTGTTTGCGACACTCCCGGGTTTTGGTTTTTGGGGTGTTTTTCTTGTTTTTTTGGATTATTTTTGTTGTGTTTTTGTTGGTGTGTGGTTACTTGCGACTTTTTATCGTGTTTTGATCGTGTTTTCAACACGCCGATGTTTTGGCTTTGTTTCAATGGTTTTGGCTTGTTGGCTTGTGTGTGATTTGCTTTTGGGCTTGCTTTGGTGTAAGTTTATCTCTTGCTGCTCAGCGCGGCTGGTTCTCCTCGGTTGAGGTTGATGAGCTGGCTGGTGTGGTGGTGGTTTGAGAACTCAAGAGCGTGTCTGTACTACTTATTAGTTAATTATTGCCAGTTCATTGTCAGCCTCACAGATTGTGGGGTGCCTGAGAGATGGTTAAATGATGGTGAGGTTTTTTGTTGGGATGTTCTTTCCTTAAAGAATGTCTCGTCTTTTTCTTTTATATTGGAGCCTTTTGTTGGCTCTTCATTGAAGTTTTTCGTGGAGGGTTCGATTCTGGCTCAGGATGAACGCTGGCGGCGTGCTTAACACATGCAAGTCGAACGGGATCTGACCAGCTTGCTGGTTGGTGAGAGTGGCGAACGGGTGAGTAATGCGTGACCAACCTGCCCCATGCTCCAGAATAGCTCTTGGAAACGGGTGGTAATGCTGGATGCTCCAACTTGACGCATGTCTTGTTGGGAAAGTGTTTAGTGGCATGGGATGGGGTCGCGTCCTATCAGCTTGTAGGCGGGGTAATGGCCCACCTAGGCTTCGACGGGTAGCCGGCCTGAGAGGGCGGACGGCCACATTGGGACTGAGATACGGCCCAGACTCCTACGGGAGGCAGCAGTGGGGAATATTGCGCAATGGGGGAAACCCTGACGCAGCGACGCCGCGTGCGGGATGAAGGCCTTCGGGTTGTAAACCGCTTTTGATTGGGAGCAAGCTTTCGGGTGAGTGTACCTTTCGAATAAGCGCCGGCTAACTACGTGCCAGCAGCCGCGGTAATACGTAGGGCGCAAGCGTTATCCGGAATTATTGGGCGTAAAGAGCTTGTAGGCGGTTCGTCGCGTCTGGTGTGAAAGCCCATCGCTTAACGGTGGGTTTGCGCCGGGTACGGGCGGGCTAGAGTGCAGTAGGGGAGACTGGAATTCCCGGTGTAACGGTGGAATGTGTAGATATCGGGAAGAACACCAATGGCGAAGGCAGGTCTCTGGGCTGTTACTGACGCTGAGAAGCGAAAGCGTGGGGAGCGAACAGGATTAGATACCCTGGTAGTCCACGCCGTAAACGGTGGACGCTGGATGTGGGGCCCATTCCACGGGTTCTGTGTCGGAGCTAACGCGTTAAGCGTCCCGCCTGGGGAGTACGGCCGCAAGGCTAAAACTCAAAGAAATTGACGGGGGCCCGCACAAGCGGCGGAGCATGCGGATTAATTCGATGCAACGCGAAGAACCTTACCTGGGCTTGACATGTGCCTGTCGACTGCAGAGATGTGGTTTCCCTTCGGGGCAGGTTCACAGGTGGTGCATGGTCGTCGTCAGCTCGTGTCGTGAGATGTTGGGTTAAGTCCCGCAACGAGCGCAACCCTCGCCCTGTGTTGCCAGCGGGTTATGCCGGGAACTCACGGGGGACCGCCGGGGTTAACTCGGAGGAAGGTGGGGATGACGTCAGATCATCATGCCCCTTACGTCCAGGGCTTCACGCATGCTACAATGGCCGGTACAACGGGATGCGACATGGTGACATGGAGCGGATCCCTTAAAACCGGTCTCAGTTCGGATCGTAGTCTGCAACTCGACTACGTGAAGGCGGAGTCGCTAGTAATCGCGAATCAGCAACGTCGCGGTGAATGCGTTCCCGGGCCTTGTACACACCGCCCGTCAAGTCATGAAAGTGGGCAGCACCCGAAGCCGGTGGCCTAACCCTTTTGGGATGGAGCCGTCTAAGGTGAGGCTCGTGATTGGGACTAAGTCGTAACAAGGTAGCCGTACCGGAAGGTGCGGCTGGATCACCTCCTTTCTACGGAGTTTTTGTGCACGCTCAGTTGAGTGTGGTTACTGGTGTGGAAAACAATAGTTAACGTTTTGTGAGTGTGTTGGGCATGCTTTTGGGTTCCCGGATTGCCACCCCCCTTTTGTTTGGGGTTGCGGTCCTAGCCCTTGGATTACAGGTTGAGGCTTTTTGGTTTTTGGCTTGTGTTCTTGGTGTTTGGTGGTTTGAGAACTGGATAGTGGACGCGAGTAAGAATAGTGAGACTATTTTTGGTTTTGCTTGTTTTTACTTTTATCAATTTCAACCGGCTCCATTTTGGTGGAGTCGCTTGATCGTTTTGTGATCGTTTAGTGTGATGATTTATTGTCTAGAGAGTTAAGCGATAGGCTTTTTACTGGTGTATCACTGGTAAGGGCGTATGGTGGATGCCTTGGTAGACAGGACCGATGAAGGACGTGACGGGCTGCGATATGCCTCGGGGAGCTGCCGAGTGGGCTTTGATCCGAGGATTTCCGAATGGGGAGACCCGGCCACTGTTATGGGTGGTCACCACAGTTTTTGTGGGGGGTACGCAGGGAAGTGAAACATCTCAGTACCTGCAGGAAAGGATACTCCGTGAGTAGTGGCGAGCGAAAGCGGATCAGGCTAAACCGAGTACGTGTGATAACCGTCAGGTGTTGCGTATTCGGGGTCGTGGGATTGACTGTTCAGCCTCTGACGGGGTTGAGGAGAGTGATAAAACATCGTGTTATGTGAATGGGATTGAATTCCCAGCCGTAGAGGGTGATGGCCCCGTAGCAGGTCGTGCGATGTCTCTTTATGTTTATTCCCAAGTAGCGCGGGCCTCGTGGAATCCCGCGTGAATCTGCCCAGACCGTTGGGTAAGCCTAAGTATTCCTGTCTGACCGATAGTGTACTAGTACCGTGAGGGAAAGGTGAAAAGCACCCCGGGAGGGGAGTGAAATAGTTCCTGAAACCGTGCGCTTACAATCCGTCGGAGCCTTCTTGTGGGGTGACGGCGTGCCTATCGAAAAATGAGTCTGCGAGTCAGTGGTATGTGGCGAGGCTAACCCGGGTGGGGGAGCCGTAGCGAAAGCGAGTTTTAAAAGGCGTTTTAGTCGCATGTCCTGGACCCGAAGCGGGATGATCTAGCCCTGAGCAGGTTGAAGCGCGGGTAAGACCGTGTGGAGGACCGAACCCACCTAGGTTGAAAACTGGGGGGATGACTTGGGGTTAGGGGTGAAAGGCCAATCAAATTCCGTGATAGCTGGTTCTCTCCGAAATGCATTTAGGTGCAGCGTCATGTTATTGCTTACAGGGGGTAGAGCTACTGGATGCTTGCGGGCCCATACCGGGTACTAATAGCAGCCAAACTCCGAATACCTGTTAGGTTTATCATGGCAGTGAGTCGGCGGGGGATAAGCTCCGTCGTCAAAAGGGAAACAGCCCTGATCGTCGTCTAAGGTCCCGAAGCGCGTGCTAAGTGGGAAAGGATGTGGAGTCGCATAGACAGCCAGGAGGTTGGCTCAGAAGCAGCCATCCTTGAAAGAGTGCGTAACAGCTCACTGGTCTAGTGGTTCCGCGCCGACAATGTAGCGGGGCTTAAGCACGCCACCGAAGACGCGGCTGCGTGATTTTTTCACGCGGGGTAGGAGAGCGTCCTGTATGGGGTGAAGCGGCAGTGTGAACTTGTCGTGGACTATACGGGAGTGAGAATGCAGACATGAGTAGCGAGAGACAGGTGTGAATCCTGTCCGCTGAATGACTAAGGGTTCCGGGGCCACGTTCGTCGTCCCCGGGTGAGTCGAGTCCTAAGGCGAGGCCGACAGGCGTAGTCGAATGGATGAACGGGTTGATATTCCCGTACCGGTGTTACACCGTTCGAACTGAATCTGAGAGTACTAACCTTCGTTATTCTGGTTGATTGCCTTTCGGGGTTTTCTTCTGGTTTAGTGTTGGGAGCGTATCGGTAGTAGGTTAGCGTGGGAGTGACGCAGGTAGGTAGCCGGCTGCGGAGGTGGTTTTCCGTGGCTAAGCGTGTGGGCTGTCCTCTAGGTAAATCCGGGGGATGTTTAAGCTGAGGCGTGATGGGTAGGCCGTATGGCTGATTCCGGTGATCCTGCTTGCCGAGAAAAGCTTCAACGTGAGGTGTGATTCCGCTCGTACCCTAAACCGACACTGGTGGTCTGGTAGAGTATACCGAAGCGATCGGGCGAATCCTGGCCAAGGAACTCGGCAAATTACTCCCGTGCCTTCGGCATAAGGGAGACCCTTGATGGTGATGTTTTTTACAAGCGGAGCTGTTGGGGGTGGCACAAGCTAGGGGGTAGCGACTGTTTACCAAAAACACAGGAGCGTGCGAAGGCGTAAGCCGCTGTATACGCTCTGACGCCTGCCCGGTGCCGGAAGGTTAAGAGGATCCGTTAGCTTTGGCGAAGCGGTGAATTTAAGCCCCGGTAAACGGCGGTGGTAACTATAACCATCCTAAGGTAGCGAAATTCCTTGTCGGGTAAGTTCCGACCTGCACGAATGGCGTAACGACTTCCCCACTGTCTCGGCCAGGAGCCCGGCGAAATTGCAGTACGAGTAAAGATGCTCGTTAAGCGCAGAAGGACGAAAAGACCCCGGGACCTTTACTATACCTTGGTATTGTCGTTAGGTGTGGATCGTGTAGCATAGGCGGGAGGCTGTGAAGCGTGGGCGCTAGCTTGCGTGGAGTCAATAAGTGAAATACCGCTCTTTCCATATCTGGCGTCTAACCTCGACACGTTATCCGTGTTAGGGACAGTGCCTGGCGGGTAGTTTAACTGGGGCGGTTGCCTCCTAAAGAGTAACGGAGGCGCTCAATGGTCCGCTCAGCCCGGTTGGCAATCGGGTGTTGAGTGTAATCGCACAAGCGGGCTTGACTGTGAGACTGACGGGTCGAGCAGGGACGAAAGTCGGAGATAGTGATCCGGTGCCGGCGTACGGACGTGGCATCGCTCAACGGATAAAAGGTACCCCGGGGATAACAGGCTGATCATTCCCAAGAGTCCATATCGACGGGATGGTTTGGCACCTCGATGTCGGCTCGTCGCATCCTGGGGCTGGAGCAGGTCCCAAGGGTTCGGCTGTTCGCCGATTAAAGCGGCACGCGAGCTGGGTTCAGAACGTCGTGAGACAGTTTGGTCTCTATCCTCTGCGCTCGTTGGAATGTTGAGGAGACCTGCCCATAGTACGAGAGGACCTGGGTGGACGAACCTCTGGTATGCCGGTCGTCACGCCAGTGGCGCTGCCGGTTAGCTACGTTTGGAAGGGATAACCGCTGAAAGCATCTAAGCGGGAAGCCTGCTCCAAGATTAGCATTCCTTGCACTTTGTGTGTGAGCCCCCATGTAGAACACGTGGTTGATAGGCTGGATGTGGAAGCCCTGTAAGGGGTGGAGCTGACCAGTACTAATGGGCGATTGTGATACTACTTGTATTGCTTATCGTTTAATTCTCTTAGATAGTATGGAGTGTTAAACGGTCATTTTATGGTTAAGTTGTTGATTTTGATGATTGTTCTTCTTGTTGCTCGCGTTCATGTCCGGTTCCCAAACCGCCAGCTTGCCGCTCGCTTATAGTGAGTGTATAATCTAGTTTTGCGGTGGTCATGGCTCAGGTGAGACGCCCGGTCCCATTCCGAACCCGGAAGCTAAGGCCTGATACGGTGAGGGTACTGCACTCGATAGGGTGTGGGAGACTAACACGCTGCCGCATTATTCTTCTAGCGGGGAGTTTCAACTCCCCGCTTTTTTATTATTTAAAACCAGGTCGTCGCGCGCGTGATGCAAATATAACAAATCTGTAGTGCGATTGCGCTGAAACATGTTAGTGTAAAGAATCTTGTTAGCGTAAAGAGTAGTGTGTAAGTGTAGCTTTAATACAATTAAACTGATTAAACGGAAGTATGTATGAAAAAGGCTCTTATTAACATTGATTACACGAATGATTTCGTTGCAAATGACGGCTCGCTTACAGTAGGAGAGCCTGCACAAAAGCTCGAGAAGCGCATTACAGAGATATCACAAGAATTTCTTGATGCTGGTGAATTCGTGGTTTTTGCAATCGACACGCATCATCTAAACGACCCGTATCATCCAGAAACTAAGCTTTTCCCACCTCACAATATTGCTGGAACACATGGCCAGGAGCTCTATGGAACTCTTGGTGATTTTTATGAGGCAAATAAAGATAAAAGCAACGTGTATTACATTCACAAGACTCGCTACTCTTCGTTTAATGGCACGGATTTGCTGATTAAGCTTCGCGAGCGTCATATTGAGGAGCTGCACTTGGTGGGAGTTTGCACGGATATTTGCGTGCTTCACACTGCTGTTGACGCGTATAATCTTGGCTTCAAAATCGTAGTTCACAAAGATGCAGTCGCAAGCTTTGATCCGCAAGGTCACGAGTGGGCGCTTCGTCATTTTAAGACTTGCCTTAATGCGGATATTGTAGAAGGCTAAGATCTTAGCTAAAAATATAAATAATTATTAAATAGCTATTAAGAACAATTGCGCTGGTTGCTTTGAGCTGCCAGCGTTTTTGTTTATCGGAGTGTCGACTTGACTATTAATGAGAATCATTATTATTATTGTTAGACGTTGTATGGATATCTTCAATAGTCATTCGTGAAAGAAGAGCGCGAATAGGCGAAATAGAGAAGATGAAGTGTAGAGAGCGAAACAGTAATATGACTAAGGTCATTAAGAATATGGTAAAACGCGCGTTCGCGATGTGCGGCGTTGGAATACTTGCGTTTGCGGTGCTGGTATCGGGGTTCAGTGCTGCAAATCCTGCGGTTGCAGATGAAGGCGAACCTGAACATGTGTGGGTTGGCAGTGACGAAATTAAGGGCGATTCATATTTGCCTAACGAGAGCATAACGGTTAAATCTGGTCACGTAGATGCTTTTTATGCGTTTCAAACAAGCGCAAGCAGTGAGCTTAAAATGGGCTTTAGCTACGGAAACGTAATTTACAATCCAAAAAACGTAACTATGACAGTTGATAATTCGTCATACTACACAGAAAATCTTCCTTATAAAAACGCTAGTAATATTCCTTTTGACGCTTCAAAAGGCTATTGGCGTTTGAACGGATCTGGAAATAATCAAAGTAGTGAAGTATTCCCTGGCTGGGATTCGTCTAATGCGCGTTTTTCTGTAGGAGTAAAAGATCCAGTAAACGCTTGCGCTGATATTGTAATCGACAAAATTGTAGGCCCTAAAGATGGGCGCGTTCTTGCGTGGGTGCAAAAAACCGACAGCAATAATGCTACTTTTGCAAAATCTTTAGAAGCGCACGATAAAGACGACGAGAATACTGCCGGAAGCCGATTTGTAATGCCTGGTATTATTCACCAGTCAATGGTCGGCCATGAGCATGCTGATTGGGTATTTACAAAACCTGGAACCTATAAAATTAGTGCTTACACAATAGTAAAAAATAAAGAAAACGGAAAAACTGTTACTTCCGAGCACGCAACATACACTTTTAACGTAAATCCTAACGCTGTTCACTCAGTTGAAAGCGAAACAGAAACGCTGCAAATGGATCCTGATCGCGTGCCTCCAACAAAAGATCCTAAATTTGTTGAAGAATCGTTGTCTGGCAGCACACATTGCAGAGAGGACGACAGTAATATTTGCATTGTTGGCGTGAGAAATACCGGTTCGCACCCGCATTACCACTCGTATGAGCCTGGTGGAGAAGTCACTCTTTCGGTGTATTTGCCCAAATCAATACGTGGTAAAAAAGGTACGACCCCATCTTGGACGTATATTCGCGAAGACGAAATGGGCGCTAATTTTTCATACGATTTTGGCAGCAATCCGCCAGTAGGGGATAGAGAACCAGATTTTAAGGAAACATTCACCATTCCGGCAGAGCCTGCATTAAATGGGATGCTTGTTAATGCAACAATAACCGGTGGAACAGAGCTTGGGTTGGGCTTTGGTGACGACAGAGATACAGTAAGAATTGATGTAGACGATCATGGTGCTGATGGAAGGCCTGTGGTTGCCGCGGTTGGTAGGATGAAGCCTCTTGAAGTTGGAGATACGTTAAATCTTCGTTCTGTGCTTTATAGTCCACGAGTATCTGTTATTAAAGGCGAAAAACAGGATCCAGACGTTCAGGTTACTTCTATAGTAAAAAGGCATGTTTGGCTTATTAAAAAAGCAGGCGAAACAAAATTTAAGTACTTGTCTAAAGAAGAAGGTAAGAAATTAAATTTGAAGATTGACGAAACTATGGATGGTGCCATTATTCGTTCGTCGCTTGTGCTTGATAATGGCGAATTGTATAGAAATGAAGAATTCAATGATTTTACAGATTATCAAATCTGGTTGAAGTCTTCTGGGAAAGAATCTCCTGATAATAAGAACGGCAATAAGAATAATAAAAATAAAAATAATAAAAATAAGAAACGTAATAAAAATAATAAGAAGAACAAAAAGCATAAGAAAAATAAAAACCATAAGTCTGAAGAAGATTCGTCTGAAGGAGATTCGGGAGAAGATTCAGAAGTAGGAAATTCGTCTGAAGAATCCGGAGAAAATCTAGGTGCGGAGAATCAGTCTAAAAATGAAAATTCCGAAAGTAATAATTCGGAATCTTCTGGCGCTGAGCAGAATAATCTTCATAAAGCTGGCAGCACTCCATTGGCTGGTAAAACTCAATCAAAAGGCGGACTCGCAAATTCTGGTGGTGGTTTTACAAAATCAGCTTCTGGAACCGTGGGTGGGTTGCGTCATAGTAGATCTTCTTCAAAGAATGCTAAAAAGCTGAAAAAAGTTAAGCTTCTTAGAAAAAAGAGTAAAAAATCTATTAAGAGTGCCTCATATGAGTCTGAAAAAAACAACGATGGGTATTCAGAAAACTTAACCGACGGAGAAGAATCCCAAGAAGAAAAAGATTATAAAACAAAGTGGGTGGCAGCAGCCGTTGGAACTGCAAGCGTGAGTTTATGCACAATAACGGGTGCTGGGGCGTTCTTGATAAAGCCACGCGTAAAGCTGTTGTAGAAAGCTGATTGCACAACTTTAGAAAAACATAATATACAAAATCAAATTTAGGACTTAAGGATTAAAAATGAGTAGAAATAAGAATTACATAGCAACCGCATTGATTGCTGCAATATGCTCGGCGATTACGTTGATTGCAACAGCTTTGGTGCCATCTGCACTCGTTGGGTCGGCGAATGCTGTAACAAGCAACCAACCAGTTATGATTCAAGCGGGTCATGCTGATTTTGGCCCAACGCTTGCGGGTGGAAATTGGAAAATACAAATCCGCGATGATACTGGCGATGAGCCAGTGTGGCGAGATCCAGAAAATGTGGTATTTAAGCTTGGCAGCAACTCGATTATTCCAATGCCAAACGATTCGACTTACAGCTTTATTGGCGAAAAGCCTGGAACGAAGCTTTATGTGATTCCACAAACTCAAAATCCTGATGTGCCTTGGCTTGGGTGGAACACTCAAGAAGGCGGAGTGCTAAACGAGCTTGATCGCGGGGCGAACCTTTCGCTTGATGGCGTAAGTGGCCCTGGAAAATTGCACGTTTACTTAGAGAATGGAAATAATAATCCACAGCAACTTTGGGATAGCACTAAAGGATATCCGCAAAACAGCTGGATTGAAGCTAACGCACACACGCACGTAAATTGGGTGTTCTCTAAGCCTGGAATTTACCACGTAAAGCTCACTTTTTCTGGAAAGCTAAAGAATGGTCGCGCAGTAAGCGATACGCGTGTTCTTAATTTTGCGGTTGGAGATAAAACGGACGCGCAAGCTGCTTTGCCAAGCGCTGGTAGTGCAGGCCAAGGCGGAGCTTCGCAAACTGATGCGCAAGATGAGGCTAATGGCAGCGAAGACGCGGATGGTAATGGCGACGGAAACGCAGCTAATAGCGAAAACAATAATGGCAATAAATCCGCAAATAATTCGAGAAAAAATCATAAGTCTAGCTCCGACGACGCTATAGCAATCGCGCAAATTGTGATGATTGTATTTGCGATTTTAACAATCATAATTATTGCGTTTATTGCATTCGCTGTAGTAAAGAGCAAGCGTGCGCGCCAAAAGGCGATTAATCAGCATGATTCCAACTCACACCAAAACACCTCGATTTTTAATAATTTAGGACAAAACAATGCGTAATAAAACATTAATTTGCTTTAGACTAATAAGTGCGATTATAAGCGCAATAATATCTTTTGGATTCTTGGCGTCGATGTGCTGCTGCAATTGTGGTAGTGCGTATGCGGACGAGGTTGTTGCAGGCTCTGAATTGGATAATGCTAACGCCTGTCTTGCGGCTCAACTTAAAAACGATGCTCCTAAACCAACCAGTAGCTCAACTTCCGGCGCAAAGCTTTGCCGTGTAAAAAAAGGCCATACTGACGTTTTTGCAACTTATAAAGATGCCAACGGAAATCTTGTGCTTGGTACAAGAGGCGATTCCTTCCCAGGTAGCGACGCAAATAGTATTCGATACAATTCTTCGCTTATTCGTTTTGTTGTTGGCAAGAAAAGTCGCGTAAGAAAAAATACAGTATTTTCTTTCGTAAAACAGAATGTGGAACATGTGTATCATCTTCCTTCTCAATTTGAAGTAGGTAAATTGTATGCAGGCGTTTCTACTGAAACTTTGGGGCAAAATTCGGGAATTAGACAAGTGACTTTTAGCTTTGACCACGCAACTATGCCTAAAAATGGCGCAGTTTACATGGCTGGAAAAGATGACGGAAAAAGGCTAGAGTATCTTGGTACTGATGGAACTGGCTTCCCAAATGAGTACACTGTGAATGGTAATGCTCACGTGCATATGGATTGGGTTTTTACAGCTCCTGGAAAGTATGTGTTACCTGTAAAAGCAGTTGCTGAAACTAATGACGGTAAAAAACTTACTGCTACGCAAGATTACACTTTTGAAGTAGATCTTAAGAGCGCTGAAGAATCTTCTCAGTACGATACAGGCGAAGTCGACTCGCAGTCTGAAGATTCTGGTAATCAGAATGGAACTTCGCCTAGTGTTAAGAAAAATAAAGGCTCTGAAGGCAATGATTCAAATGATGATTCAGATGAGGATTCAGAGGATGACGAGAATGACGAAGATTCTGAAGATGAGAATAATGAAGAACCCTCTACGTCAATTGTTATAAAAGGCAATAACAACAGAGTCTACGTAACGCCATGGCCTGGTGCAAAGCCAAAAGGTGGATTGACAAATCATGGCTCCAATGAGAGTGGCGATGAAGATGGCGAAAGCAGTGGTGGCAGCGAGTCTGAAGTTGAATCTAAAGGTAAAAACAAAAAGCAAAAGTCAAGTAAAAAATGCTCCAAATTTAAGGATTTACAAGGAAACAAGCTGATTATTAAACATGGCCACGTTGATTTAGCAACATATTCGACGAGCAACGGAATCGGCTTTGCGGTGCAAGAAGATGTGACTGGATCTCATGTCAAGCGTGACCCAAGTAAAGTTGTATTCTACACAGGAAACGAAGCAAAAAACGGTAACGTTTGGCGTTTTCCGCAAACCCAGAATCAAAATGTGCCGTGGCTTGGCTGGAATAACCAAAACTTGCATCCGCACAAATCTAGCAAAATCAGCCTTAAATCTGTAAAAGGGCCAGGTAGCGTGCGCATTTGGCTGCAAGGCTCGTTAGGTGAAAAAGCGAAAACTATCATGTCTAGTAACGGAAAACGCTCTTACACGATTCCTGCAAACACGCATATGCACTTGAATTGGGATTTTTCAAAAGCTGGATACTACACGATTCGTCTTGCTGTAAGCGCGAATGGCAAAACTCTTGCAAAGGACTTCCATTTTGCGATTGGTGTGGATCCATTGGAAACGCCTATGAGCTGTAGTGCAGGAAGCGATGAAGATGGCGATGATGTAGATGATGGCGACGAAGGCGACGGAAAAGACGTGCAGAATGATGGCCAAAATGATGGCCAGAATGATGGGAATGCCAATAACACCAATGCAAATGCAGGTAATGCATGTAATGGCAATAATGGCAGCTCAACTGCGCTAGCTGGATCTTATTCTGGCGGAGGATCGTCGTTCTTTGGCGGTGGATCTAGGTCTGCATCTAGTCTTGCAAAGTCTGCTAAATCGGGCAAAACTGGCAGGTCTGTAAGCATTTCTGGTGGAACTTTGGGTAAGTCAAAAGGCTTGCAATCAAAGTACAGCGCAAAGCGAATTAAAGGATTAAGCCAAAGCCTTAGAAGCGGCGTTAAAAGCGAAGAACCTAGTGGAATTATAGGCTTGTTCCAACGCAAGCCAGTAGTTGCATACACTGCTTTAAGCCTTGGAATTGCAACGATTTCTGGAACTTGCGCAGCTGGATTGTTTGTTCTACGCAAACGCGGACTAATACCTGCAGGGGGCTTATTTAGCGCGCTTATGGGTTTGAAATAGTGCGTAGAAAACGTTGGTAAAATTAATGAAATTCGTTGATTTAGTAGGTAAAAAGAGCGCGATGCGTGCTGTTGCGGCTGCTTTAGCTGTTTTGACAGCGCTGCCGATGGGCGCGTGCGGTGCGCCTAATAGTGTACTTCACGCAAATAGCGCAAAATCTGGCAAAATTAACGTTGTAACAACAACGGGCGTTTTGCGAGATATGGTTGCGAATGTTGCAGGAGACGCAGCAAATGTGAGTGCGATTGTGCCAGACAACGCGGATCCGCATTCGTACGAGCCGCGTTTGCGATCAATTAGAGACGTTGTGTACGCGGATGTTGCTTTTAGCAATTACATGATGCTGGAAGAACACGGCGTAATTACAGCTTTGGACGCGAACTTGCGAAAAGGCGTGCCAAATGTGCAACTTGCGGAAGAAAGCGTTAAGCACGCGGCAGATATTATTCCGATGATAGAAGACGTGTCTTTAGACACGATTTGGCTAGGGCTTGCTACAGAACGCATGGCTGCGCAGCCAAGCGAGGAAGCGCATAGCGCGCAAGGCGCTACAAGTGCAAATACGCAAAAGCGTGCGGAAGAATCGCCCTCGGCGGCGGCTGGTGGACTAGCTTCGCTAAACAATCTCAATAAAACAAAAACAAATTCAAAACAAGCTAGCCAACTAGAAAAGTCAGGTCAATCTTTGCAATCAAATGCGCCTTCTACTGCAACAAAAGAAGGTCGCGCAACTGTAATAAAGCCTAACTCATACAACATGAAGCGCTCCGACAGAATACGCTTAACAGCAACGAAAGTAAGCGGACCAGGCGCGCTATTCGCATACTTGACTGGCACTTTTGGAAGCGTAGAAACATACTTTAACAGCGCAAACGGAATAAGCGCCAACGACCACATAGACTTGCCAGCAGACGCACACACGCATTTAAGCTGGGCGTTTAGTAAGCCAGGCGAATACACGCTTGACTTGCACGCCGACATGCTAAACGCGCAAAACGAGGTAGTTTCTAGCCTTGGAAACACTAAAATGCGATTTGCTGTAGGCGTAAACGCGCAAAAAATAGCCAAAAAGCGTGGAGCTAGCGTAGTACTGAACAAAGGTCATGCAGATTTAGCTTACGACTTAGCAAAACGCGGATTTGTGTACCGCGTAGACACTTTGCAAGAAAAACGCTCAGCTGCGCCAAAACGCGTGTATTATGCGCCTCGCGATGTTGTTGTAGAAGTTCCAACTAACGCGCTAAAAGAGATACCAGCCGAACAAGGATACAGGTTTTTGGGAGCTGCAAGGCAGAAGATCTATCAGCTGCCGCAAGCAGTTTTAGGAAAGCACGTTCATGGAGACATTGACCCGCATTTGTGGCAATCCGTAAAAAATGGCATAGCATACGTGCGCACAATCGCAGATCGCCTTTGCGAAGTGGACCCTAAAAATGCTCGTAAATATCGCGAAAATGCGGATAGATACATTAACAAGTTGTTAGATGTAGACGCGTATATGCGAAAAAAAGTTGCGTCAATACCAAAAGAGAAGCGCAATTTGGTTACAACGCACGATGCTTTTGCGTACTTGGGTAAGACTTACGGCGTGAATATTGCAGGATTTGTAACGATTAATCCTTCGAGCGAGCCGAGTGTGCAAGATAGGCGTAGATTGCAGCAGATTTTGCGCGATTTAGAGATTCCAGCTGTGTTTTTGGAGCCAAATTTGATCTCGCGTTCGTCTGTGCTTAAAGAGTTGGCAGCGCAAGCGCACGTAAAAGTTTGCCCGATTTATGGAGATGCTTTCGATTCTAAAGTGCGAACTTATGCGGATATGATGCGAGCGAATGCGGATTCTTTAGCGAAGTGCTTGAAGTGAGATTTAAGTGAGATTGATGTTGGATTTAAGTTGGATTTAAGTGATGAGGATTGACGAGGGAAATATGGATGCGAATATAGACGCGAATACTGTTATAAACGCGCAAAACTTAAGCGTAAGTTACGGCAGTCGCACGATTGTAAAAGACGTTTCGTTTACGATTAAAAGTGGCGAATTTGTGGGACTTCTTGGCGCAAATGGAGCTGGTAAAACAACGCTTTTCCGCGCGATTATGGGGCTAATACCGCATTCTGGAAAACTCGAAGTGCACGCTAATAAAAGCGGTGAATCTTTGATTAATTCGCGAGTAAACAACGTTGGATACGTGCCACAACGCCACGATATTGCGTGGGATTTTCCACTTTCTGTACTAGACGTAGTAATGATGTGTCGCATTCGTCACATTGGCTACGTTCGTCGCGCAAAAACAGAAGACTACGAGATAGCGCTTGCTTCTCTTGAGCGCACAGGAATGGCGGATTTTAGGGATCGCACAATCGGCGAGCTTTCGGGCGGTCAAAGGCAGCGCGTACTTGTTGCGCGTGCTCTTGCTGGGCAGCCGCGATTGCTTCTTTTAGATGAGCCATTTACAGGCTTAGATATGCCTACGCAAGAGCTGCTTACGAGTCTTTTTTTGGATTTAGCAAAGTCGGGAGAAGCTATTTTGATGAGCTCGCACGACATAATCGGATCTATAAACTCGTGTTCTAGAATCATGCTTTTTGACGGAAGCATAGTAGGAGATGGCGCTCCAGAATCGTTAAACGCAAATCAATGGGTGCAAACATTCCATGTGGATGCGCAAAATCCACTAATCAAAGCTGTAGAGCGCGTTATGGCGCATGAAAGTGGGGCAGAAAAATAATGCTATCTCCAATCGACTTTATACAAGACCTTACAAACCCAGACCTTTGGTTTTTGCTCAAAGCGCTTATAGTGGCGTGCCTTTCTAGCGTAATTTGCGGCGTAGTTGGATGCTACGTGGTGCTACGCGGAATGGCGTTTATTGGAGACGCAGTGGCGCACTCCGTGTTTCCAGGACTTGCAATCGCGTTTGTTCTGCAAGGAAACTTGCTGTTTGGCGGCGCGCTCGCAGGAGTTGCAACCGCGCTAATCGTATCAATCTTTAGCCAAAATCGCAGGCTTCGCGAAGACTCGTTTATAGGCGTATTTTTTGTGTCTGCCTTTGCGCTGGGAATCGTAGTAATATCAAAAGCTTCGGGCTATGCAGGATCCCTAGAATCGTTCCTATTTGGCTCCATTACGGGAATCCCAGACTCCGACATTGCTGTAGTAGCAATAACAGGGCTAATAATTGTAACGCTTTTAATGATGTTCCACAAAGAGCTAGTATGCGTTTCGATGGACCGAGAAACAAGCCGCGCAATGGGGTTGCCAGTAGCGTGGTTGGATGGAATGCTATACGTTTTAGTTGCGATTGCTGTAGTAGTATCTGTGCAAATAATTGGAAACGTGCTTGTTTTAGCGCTTTTGATTACGCCTGCGGCGACTGCGCGATTGCTTACTGACCGACTTGGAAAGATGATGATTTTAGCGCCTGCTATTGGGTGCGCTTCTTCGATTCTTGGAATGTACTTGTCTTGGAGTTTAGACACTGCTGCTGGCGGAACAATCGTTTTGGTTGCGACTTTTATGTTTGTTCTAGCGTGGGTGTTCTCGCCTAAACACGGGTTGGTAGCGAGAATTGTGCCGAAACTACGATCAGTTGTTGCACGATTTGACTGAGCTTGAAATTGCATAATGCATTTCAAGCTCCTTCAAAGCGCTGAGCCGCTCAAGGCAGAAGCATTGCTTCTGCGCGGCGAAGACGTGAGCGCGGCTAATCCGCGCGAGCGATTTTCTCTATTTGCTGTTGCGCGAGGTTTGAGTATTTCTCTCCTCGCAGGCGCGCCAACCTGCCTTCGAGCTTAGAGCGTAGCGCGAGAAGGCAATTTGGCGCGCTGAGCCGCTCAAACGTAAAGTCCAGTGGACTTTACGTGCGGCGAAGACGTTCGCGCGCTTAGACCGCGCGAACGAAACACTTTTACGGATGGTTTATGAACGTTAATATTCTAAGGTTTTAGGTTTTAGTACGGCGCTATTTATTGCTCGTAGAGAAATACATCAAACCTTCTGGATATCTAGGACTTTTGCGTGGCTTTTATCACCGAGATTCTCGATTTTTCTTGCTACTTCAGCGAATCACCATCGGAGGACTGCGAATCGACTTGCATGAGCGCTTAAAGCGTAGCGCGCGAATGCACTTCGATTCGCTGAGCCGCTCAAACGTAAAGTCCAGTGGACTTTACGTGCGGCGAAGACGTTCGCGCGCTTAGACCGCGCGAACGAAACGCTTCATCCGCTGCGAAAAATCTCGAATCTCTACAGCGCCTGGCGTAATCATGTAGTGTGCTTATGGAAGATTTTGCGGTTTATACTTTGCGGCACAATAGACGTATGGTATCTAAAGGAAAACCTTCGCCTAGAAGCGCAGTTAAGCCGCTCAGCGATGAGCAAGTAGAACGCTTAGCGCGCGCACACAAGTTAGTTGATCCTACTTATTACTACCCAACTGGCGCGCGTACGCCAAACGCAGCAGAAATCAACGCGCAAAATCCAAAGGCAACCGAGCGCCTGCTCGAAGGAACGTCTAGAGTGCTTAGATCTCGTTGTAAAGTGCGCGCATGGGGACTAGAAAACGTGCCAGAAGAAGGCGTGTTTATAACCGCTTGCACGCACGTTACAATGTTCGACGTTTTTGTGCCAATGACGTCTCTATTCCACCAAGGTCGCCGTCCGCGATACATGGCAAAAGCAGAACTCGCGCATTGGCCAATCTTAGGAAAATGGTTCCAGCTTGTTGGCATGCAACCAGTTCCACGCAGAAGCGGAAAAGCGCGCGAAATCGAAGAAGAATCGATTAAAATCCTTACAAACGGCAGGCCGCTTAGCGTATGGCCAGAAGGAACAGTTACGCGCGACCCTCAAAAATGGCCTATGAGCATGAAGCCAGGAATTGGCATTATTGCGCTCGAAGCATCGCGCAGGTTGGGGCATCAAATTCCGCTATTTTGCGCTGTTACGTGGGGTGCTGCAAGCATTAATCATTGGTGGCCGTGGCCAAGGAAGAATGTTGTAATGTGCTACGATGCGCGTCTTGATTATTCGGATCTTCTAAAAGATATGGAAAATTGGGGCGATTTGCCGCCTATGGAGTCTGCTGCCGAATTGGCTCGTCGCGTACGCGTGCGCATGACGGAAATTATGGAAGAGATTCGCGGCGAAAAATCGCCAGAAGGATACTTCGATTACAAGCTTATGAAAAGAGTCAAAGAATAGTTGATAAATTGCGATTCGATAAGTCGTAAATTGTTGACAAGTCGTAAGTAAATCGTTGATAAATCAGTGATAAGTTATTAGAAAATCGTAAGCAAGTCACCGATAAATCACTAATAAAGTCTTCACAAAATGCCCGTAAAGCGCACTGTGTAGAATTATGTAATAGTGTGATTAAAAGTTGACTAAGTTGACTATAAACTAACTAAGTTTGCTACGAGTTGACTAAGTTGACTATAGCTTGACTAGTTGTAAATCGCTACAAATGGCTTAAAGCCAAAGTGGTTTACAAACTCATAAATCGAAAGGCTAGGCGTAAACATGAACGTTACGGTGTTGGGTGCTGGAGCTTGGGGTACGGCGTTTGGGCAGGTGCTTGCAGACGCGGGAAATCAAGTGACAATGTGGGCAATAGAGCCGCAAATTGTTGAAGGCATTCGAGATAATCACCGCAACGAAGTGAGGCTGCCAATCGTAGAGCGTTTGCCAGAAAACATGACGGCTACGGGGAATCGTGAAGAAGCTGTAGCAAACGCAGACATTGTAGTAGTTGCGATTGCAGCACAATTTGCGCGCGTTGCACTCGAAGAATTTGCTGGCAAAATTCCGCAAAATGCGATTGTTGTTTCGCTTATGAAAGGCATTGAGCGAGCTACAGGCAAGCGCATGGACGAAGTTGTGTGCGAGGCCTTGAACTTACCGCGCAACCGTTTTGCGGCACTATCTGGGCCAAACTTAAGCAAAGAAGTGGCATTAAGGCAGCATGCTGCGGCTGTAGTTGCGTGCGAGAATCGCGAGAATGCCGAAGTTGTAGCAAAAGCTTGCTCAAACAGCTATTTTAAGGCGTTTGTTTCCACCGACGTAATCGGCGTAGAAATGTGCGGATCGCTTAAAAATGTTGTTGCGCTTGCAGTTGGCATGGCTCGAGGAGCTGGTTACGGCGAAAACACGGCTGCGATGATTGAAACTCGCGGTCTTGCAGAGTTGACGGCATTGGGCGTTGCGGAAGGCGCAGATTCGCGCACATTTGCAGGACTTGCAGGCTTTGGCGATTTAGTTGCAACTTGTGGGTCTCCGCTAAGTCGAAACTACACTTTCGGCGCCAATCTTGGAAAAGGCATGAGCGTTGAAGAAGCAACCGCTGTGAGCAATGGCGTTGCGGAAGGCGTTCCAACTACTAGCGCGGTTGTAGCAATGGGCAAGCGTTTGGGAGTTGCGACTCCGCTTGCAAGCGCAATGGCTTGCGTGTTAGAAGAAGGAATCTCGTGCCAAGAGATGCTTGCAATGCTTTTTGATAACGATGTTTGCGAGGAGTAGTGAAGCGCGAAAGTTGTGCGCTTAGATAATTCAAAATATATAGATAATTCAAAATAACTAAAATAATTCAAAATATAAAAGGAAAAAAATGACGAAAAAGCGTGTAGTGTTCTTGTACGGCGGTAAAGCAGACGAACATTCGATTTCTTGCATATCGGCTGCTGGAGTGCTTAGTGCTGTAGACGAAAGTCGATTTGAAATCGTGCGCATTGCAATTACAAAGCAAGGCGAGTGGATTGTTGGCGGCGAAGATCCGCGAAACTTCCGCATGGAGCAAGGTGAGCTGCCAGTAATCACGAAAACCGCAGAAACGCGCGATGTTGTGCTTGACCCAGCAAAGGGCGCCGACGGATTTTTGGTGCGAGAGGAGGATGGCACGCTTACAAGCTTAGGTCATATTGACGCTGTTTTCCCAGTTCTTCACGGCCCGAATGGCGAAGACGGCACTTTGCAAGGCTTGCTAGAAATGATGCAAGTTCCGTACGTTGGTTGCGGAGTTTTGGCCTCAGCTGCGTGCATGGATAAATACTACGCAAAGCAGCTTTTTAAGGCGGCGGGAATTGCTGTGGCTCCTGGGATTGCGCTGGATGCACGCAAGTTTGCAAGCGATTCAACGAATCACTTTAATGCGTACGCAAACGAAATTCTTGAGCAAGTTGAAGAAGCAAAACTAGAGTATCCGCTTTTTGTAAAGCCAAGCCGTGCAGGGTCTAGTTTTGGAGTTACAAAAATAGAAACGCGCGATGCTAAGGCCTTAGCAGATGCCGTTTATGAGGCCTCAAAGCACGATTGGCGAGTATTGGTAGAGCAGGGAATTGATGCGCGCGAGATTGAGTGCGCTGTTCTTGCAGCGCGTGATGGAGAAGAGCCAAAAGCCAGCTGGCCTGGAGAGGTTGTGCTCGACAAGCGCCAGGCTGGCGAAGACCAGTTCTACGATTTTGACAGCAAATACATGGATTCTGCGGCTTCGCACGTTGAAGTTCCAGCGGATTTGCCAGAAGAGACTTTGCAACGCGTGCGAAAAACTGCGCTCGCAGCGTTCAAAGCGGCAGATGGAAGAGGGCTAAGTCGTGTGGACTCTTTTGTAACTAAAGACGGCCGCGTAATCCTTAACGAGATCAACACAATGCCTGGTTTTACGCCAATTTCCATGTATCCAAAAGCTTGGGAAGCAACAGGAATAAGCTACAGCGATTTAATCACAAAGCTTATTGAAGGCGTGATTTTAGACTAGTCGGAGGTAAAAATGCGTAAACAGCGTAAGCTTGCAAACAAACAGCATCCAGACGCGTACACGATTGCGCGCAGACGTCAAGGATCTGTAGGAGTGTCGCTGTGCGTGTTCCTATTTACGTGGATTCTTGCAACGCTTTTAATTGGCGAGTTGATTAGCATTTTTGTTCCAAAAGGTGTTTTAACACCTTCGCTAAGCTCATTTGTCTCTTCGGATGTTGCGCAATACCTAATAGCGTTGCCGCTTGCAATGCTTGTTCTAAGGCGTACACCAGCGGTAGAAACTCGCAAGTTTACTATGTCTTTGCGCCAATTTGGCGGATTCTTTGCTGTTAGTGTGCCAATAATGTATGCAGGAAGTTACATTGGGCTTGTGGCTTCTGCGCTTATTTCTGGTGGAAAAGCCGAGAACAGAATTGCAGATATTGTAGCAGGTGGAAACGTGTGGGAAACGCTGCTTTTTGTGGTATTTTTAGCTCCAGTTGTGGAAGAATGGCTGTTTAGAAAGCAAATTATAGACAGGTTGCGCGTGTATGGCGAAAAGCGCGCGATTGTGTTCTCTGCATTGGCGTTTGCGCTTTTCCACATGAATATGTTCCAATTCTTCTACGCTTTTGGGCTTGGTCTTGTGTTTGGATACATGTACGTTCGTACATCGCAGCTTAGATACAGCGTGTTTTTGCACATGATTGTAAACTTCCAAGGCAGCGTTATAGCAATGTGGATTTCAAACAACATGATGGATTCAAATGGAGATCTTATTAAGGTTGAAAACTTGAACACTCAAGAGATTGCGGATTTGGCTCCTGGATTTATGTTTATAGGCCTTTATGCAATGTTTATGATTGTTATGTTTGTGTTTGGAATTGTGCTACTTGCTCGTCGCAAGAGGTATCTTGAATTCTACGATTCGCCGCTAGAGATTCGTGGGAGCGCTGGAACAAAAGCACTTTACGGAACCGTTGGCGTTATGGGATTCTTGATTGCGTCCGTTTTGCTAAATTTGCTTATGCTGTTTGTGTAGGGTGAATCTGTTTGTGCAAGCTGAATCTGTTCGTACAAATTGAATTGATTTAATTGATATTTGATTTAAGTTAGGAGGCGTCTATGTTAGACCAAAACAATTTAGAAAGCGCTCAATGTGCAAATGACGATTGCTTTGCCGCAGATCCAATCCGCGTGGGTCTTTTAGGCGCTGGAACAGTAGGATCGCAAACAGCGCGTCTAATAGTGGAAGAAAACGCTGACTTATCGGCGAGAATCGGCGCTCCGCTAGAGCTTGCGGCAGTTGCGTGCTTGCATCCAGAAGAAGTGGACGCGCCATGGATTGCCAAAGATCTTTTAAGCGCAGACGCAGGAGCGATTTGTAAACGCGAAGATATAGACATAATTGTTGAGCTAATTGGCGGCTTAGAGCCAGCGCACACATTTGTAAAAACTGCGCTAGAATGCGGAAAATCGGTTGTAACAGCAAACAAAGCGTTGCTTGCAAAGTTTGGCCCAGAACTCTACGAGTGCGCGCAAAAAAACGGAGTGGATTTAAGCTTTGAGGCGTCTGTGGCAGGTGCAATCCCGATTTTGCGTCCACTTAGAGAGTCGCTTGTGGGCGACAAAATCACGCAAATTTTTGGAATCGTAAACGGAACTACAAACTACATTCTTGACGAGATGACGGTTCGCGGGCTTGATTTTGATTCGGCTTTGCGCGCAGCTCAAGAAAAAGGGTATGCGGAGGCGGACCCTACAGGAGACGTTGAAGGATTTGATGCAGCAAACAAGGCTGCGATTTTGGCAACACTTGCATTCCAAATGCCAATAAGCATTGATGACGTTAGTGTTGAAGGAATTAGCGCGATTACGGCTGAAGATATTGCTGCAGCAAGTGCGCAAAATCGCGTGATTAAGTTGCTTGCGGCGGTTGCTTGCGATTCGAGTGGCGCAGTGAGCGCAAGCGTTTACCCAGCGTTGGTTAGCAAAGAGCATCCACTGGCTTCCGTTCATGGCAGCTTTAACGCCGTTTTTGTTAAAGCGCAAGCGGCGGACGATCTTATGTTCTACGGCCGCGGCGCTGGTGGCGCGCCAACAGCAAGCGCGGTTGTTGGAGATATTGTTGGAGCTGCTAGAAACATAGCGCGCGGCTGCAACGATGCTAGCGTGCCAATGTATAACGCCAAATCTTTGGCTTCTACGCGCTCGATTCGTGCGGATTTTGTTGTGCGATGCAGCATGGAGGATACTTCGCTTGCTCTTTGCAGCGAAGTGATGGACGTGTTTGCGGAGCACGGAGTTAACGCGGAACGATTGCCTATGCTTTGCCAAACTCAATACGATGGTGAAGGCGATTGCCCAGCTTGCGGAATCGGCGGCCCTGGCGATTTGCGCGTGCTTGTAAAAGATTGCACAGAGGCGGATTTGAGCGCAATTCTTGCTGATTTGCAAAAGGTGGATGCTGTGTGTGCAAAGCCTCTTGCATTGCGAATTATTGAGTAATTTAGTAATCGAATAATTTAGTAATCGAATAGTTAAGTAATTAAGTAATTTAGTAGGCTGCTCGAGTGGAAAAGGTGCGAAATGAAACCAGTATGCAATAGTGTGTCAGTTTGCGTGCCAGCAACAAGCGCAAATCTTGGGTCTGGATTTGACGTTGCAGGAATTGCGCTTGATTATTCGGATTCGCTAGTTTTTACGCTTGATGATTCGGTTGATGATTCGTTTGATGATTCGCAAGATGTTCGCGTGATTATTAGCGGCGAAGGCGAAGATACGTTGCCAAAAGACGAGACGCATCTTGTTGTTCGCGCGTTTCGCAAAGCGTGCGAAGCATTTGGCTTGCCGCGTTTGCGCTTTACTCTAGAAGCGCATAATCGCATTCCGCAAGCGCGCGGAATGGGGTCTTCTGCCAGTGCGATTGTTTCGGGCGTGGCTGCAGCTTGGGCTTTTGCACATAATGGGGATCTTAATAAGCAAGCTATTTTTGAGCTTGCATCTTCGATTGAAGGCCACCCAGATAATGTTGCTCCGGCAGTTTTTGGCGGATTAACAACCAGTTGGAAGAGTGGCAGTGAGTTCCACACTGTTCGATACGGCGTTTCTAAGCAAATTCGTGCAACGATTTTTGTGCCGAACTTTACTCTTTCAACGCAAATGGCTCGTCAAGCTCTTCCAGAAAAAGTGCCATATGCAGATGCTGTGTTTAACGTTTCGCGCGCTTGCTTATTGCCGATTGCGTTTGGTGATTTTGGTTATGCTTGCGATTCTGCCGATTCTGCTGATTCTGCCGATGCTTGCGATTTTTGCGTAAAATCCACTCTTTCTAGAAACGATTTGCTTTTTACAGCTACTCAAGACGCTATTCACCAGCAATACCGAGCAAGTCTTATGCAACCAACTTGGGATTTGGTAAAAGCTTTGCGAGACAAGGGGTTTGCGGCTGCAATATCGGGAGCTGGATCTTGCGCAGCGGTGTTCTACGAGGAAAAGTCGGAAGCTTCCGAAGAGGGAAATAACGCCACTAATATAAACGAAAAAATAGAAAAAATTGCAAAGCCGCTTTTAGATGGCTGCGATTGGAAAGTTTTGCACGTGCATGTTGATTCTACAGGCGTTGCAATAACTCGCGAATAATTTGTGTGAAGTTGTAAGTGAAGTTGTAAGTGAAGTTATGAGTGAAATCGCAAAAAGAGGGAATATGAAAGTTTCATTGATTTTGGCTTCTCAGTCTCCTGCAAGAAGAGCGGTGTTGGCAGCTGCAGGCGTGATTCCTGTGATTCACGTGAGCGAGGTAGATGAGCCAGCGGCGTTGCGTAATGCTGCAAATGCGCAAGGTGTTGGCGTAGAGCAGATGAGCGCCGAGGAGCGCGTTTCGATTTTGGCGCGAGCAAAGGCTTTTGCGGTGTATGAGTCGTGGAAGCTTGTGGCAGATGCAGCAGCTTCGGCTAGTGGCGATTTGGTTGTGGGGTATCCGCTGGAGGCTGAGGATGAGGCTGAGAATGCAGAATCTGAATCTTCTGAATCTGAATCTTCTGAAACTGCTAGTAGCGCTTTGGCAGACGATTCGCAATCAGACGTAACGCATAACGTAGATACTGCGCAAACTCGCGATTTTTCTGGCGTAAAAGTGCCTACCAAGACTTTTGATATTCACGATTTTGCGCATACGAATGAATCTTGTAACGATTGCAACAGCGTGCTTATTGTTGGCTGCGACTCCATGTTTTTGCTAGACGGCGAATGCTACGGCAAGCCGCATACTCCTGAAGCGGCATTCGAGCGTATTAAGCGAATGAGCGGAAAAACTGGAGAATTGTTTACTGGCCATTGCTTAATCGACGCAAAAAGCGGCAAAACCGTGTGCAAAGTGAGCCGCGCAAGCGTGACTTTTGCACATATGAGCGATGAGGAAATCCGCGCGTACGTAGAAACTGGCGAGCCGCTGGAAGTGGCAGGATCCTTTACGCTAGAAGGCTTTGGTGGTGCGTTTATTGAGGGAATTCAGGGCGATCCGCATGGAGTTCTTGGAATCAGCTTGCCTCTGCTAAGGCAGATGGTTTGCGATCTTGGGTACGCTTGGCCAGATTTGTGGAATAGTCGCAAGCTAGAGGGCGAGGCGATTAAAGACGATCCAGCTTCCGAAGAAGTGCCTAAAGAAAACGTGCATCAGCCAGGAGATGGATGGGTTATGTGCGATTGTGGGCGCAAGCATTGGGGCCATAATGGTGCGGCTGGCGTGCTGCTTGCTAGGCGAGACGATGCCACTGGGTGCGTGACTCATGTTGTTATGCAACATCGCGCGCTTTGGAGCGCGGAAGGCGGCACGTGGGGGATTCCTGGCGGCGCAATATCTGATGGCGAAACTGCGATTGAGGGCGCGTTGCGCGAGTCGTTTGAAGAAGCGAACATAACGTCTCAAGACATTGATGTTGTTGGAGCGTATTGCGAAAATCACGGGAATTGGCGTTATACAACGGTTTTTGCGTTTGAAAAGCCAGGGCATAGCGTGAATCCGTGCGCGCACGACGACGAGAGCATGGAAATCAAGTGGGTGCCGATTGACGATGTTCCGAAGCTAAAGCTGCTTACGGCAATGCGCACGGATTGGCCGTCTTTCCGCGCTCGCCTTGATTCTCTAGCATCGACTCGCTAGCTGCGCGACGACCTGCCTTTCCTCTTAGAGCGTAGCGCGAATCGACGATTTCGAGCTGCATAATGCGCGAGAAATCACCTCGATTCGCTGAGCCGCTCAAACGTAAAGTCCAGTGGACTTTACGTGCGGCGAAGACGTGAGCGCAGCTAACCTGCGCGAACGATGACCTGCCTTGTAGTGCGTTTGTATTAAAAAACGCCAAAATTCAGTACAATCGCACTACGGTTTTGTGTGTTTGTGTAGTGTGTTTGTATCATAATCCGAGTTTGTTGATTCTTATCTATGAAATCTTATAAAATCGTATTTATGCGCTGATGCATGCTAGTTTTCTGCTAGTTGTTAGATGTTTTGTGGTTTGTGCTTGATTTTTGTAATTTTGCTTGTGATTCATGGGTTTTGTGTTAAGCGCATAGAAATAAAGTAAACAAATCAAATAAAGCAATTAATTGCGTAAATTTGCGTAAAAATTAGGGGGCAATTATGTCTAATGCGTCAAATATTAAAAAAGATACTATTACAGCAAAAGGCTTTGCAATTCAGGTTTATACGGAAGATTTTAGGAATGATTACGTTAGTTTAACCGATATTGCGAGATATAAAAACAAAGAAGAGCCTAATGTGGTTGTTGCAAACTGGATGAGAAATTACAGTACAATAGAGTATTTAGGCATATGGGAGAGACTAAACAATCCGAATTTTAAACCCATCGAATTCGAGGGGTTTTTGAAAGAAGCTGGTAGCAATGCTTTTACGCTATCTCCTAAAAAATGGTCAGAAATCACGAATGCAATAGGTTTACTTGTAAAATCCGGTAGAGGTGGTGGAACTTATGCTCATAAAGATATAGCATTTAAGTTTGCAGCTTGGATTTCAGCAGAATTTGAACTATATATTATCAAAGATTATCAAAGACTTAAATCTGATGAGAACTCAAGGCTTTCTCTGAATTGGAATTTGAACCGTGAGATTTCGAAGATTAATTACAAGATTCATACGGATGCTATTAAAGAATATTTGTTGAAGGATTTGACTCCTGAGCAGTTGATGTATAAGTATGCAAATGAAGCAGATTTGTTAAATGTTGCACTGTTTAATAAGACTGCTAAACAATGGAGAGATGCAAATCCTAAGTCAAAAGGCAACATTCGAGACGAGGCGAGTATTAATGAACTTCTGGTATTGGCGAATATGGAAAGCTATAATGCTGTTTTGATTTCTAAGGGTTTGCCACAGGCGGATCGAATGGTTGAACTTAGAAATTTGGCGCGAACACAGATTTTATCTCTTGAGAATTTGAATAATTCTGGAATAAAGAGTTTGGATTCCGTGCTAAAAAATTGAGTTTAATCACTTTTTAATTCTGCGCTTAATACTGATATTTACCTTGTTTTTGTGCGCTCCGACCTGCCTTTTAGCTTGAGAAGCGTAGCGCGAAAAGGCAATTCGGAGCGCTGAGCCGCTTAAAGGCAGAAGCAGTGCTTCTGCTGCGCGCTTTGACTGAGCTTGAAATTGCATAACGCATTTCAAGCTCCTTCAAAGCGTGATTTGGCTTAAACATAAAGTCCAGTGGACTTTATGTGCCAAATCAGCCGAACGGCTACTAATAGCCGTGAGGAATAGAGCGCGCTTAGACCGCGCGAACGACAGGACCTGCTTTTCCGCTTTTTGCTGTTGATTTTGCGGTTTTGAGCTACAAAATGCGGAAAATGATCTTGCTTTGTAGAATTATACTTATGCGCTGATGCATGCTTTGATTAGTTTGATTAGCATATTTTGATAATTTCTGGCGCAATGTGATAACATTTCGTATACGAAATATTAGGAGTGGGAGATAATATTTATGAAGGTTTTAGTACATACTAGAGTCATTCGTAAAAGACCCTGGCTCGATGAAACTGAAGTAATAAATATGTGGAACTCATCATGTAGAGAGCTTCCCAGACAAGGCGAGTATGAGCCCAGTCAGATGCTTTCACTTGCTTGGGATTCGCGTGGTGTTATTACGGAACTTATTGCTTATAAAGGTGAAGATGGGGAATGGATTATTTTTCACGTAGCGCCTGCAACTAAAAAGTTTCTTGCTGAAATGGGATTTAGCCAAGAAGAAATTAGACAAATTTTTGGTAGAAGATAAGTAGGATATAGTTAAGAGATATTAGGAGTGATTATGGCTAATTTTCGTGGTGAAGGTGGCGTTGACGTTACCGATGAAATGCTTGATAAATGGGAAAGTGATGCTGAAAAAGGCATATATCATGGAAAAGCTGGTAATTTGCATATTAAAAAGCCGCTTGGTAGACCGCCTATTTATAAAGAAGCTATGCTACCTATAACTTTCCGCATATCTGCTGAAGATGCGGAGGCTCTAAAAGCTTCTGCCGATAAGCAGGGTGTGAAAGTTGGGGATGTTGTGCGAGAAGCGTGCAAACTGCTTCTTGCTCAAAAAGCAAGATGATTGCAAAGTGTTGTTATTGCAAAATGCTACGATTGCGCGCGGATTAGTCACCCTAAAACTGCTGCGATTAGCGCAATAAAAATCGGACTTGTAGTGGTAGAAAACAGGATTCCGTCGCGCGCAAAACTCAAGCCAACATTGTATCTTGCAGCGTAATTGTATACGTTTTGGCCAGTCGGAAGAGCCGCCAGCACAACGCATGCGTAAAGAGTGGCGCCTCGAAACCCCATAACAAAATAAGCCAGTAAAAACGCAACAATTGGCATAATCAAGTTTTTTAGAATCGCAACTGTAGCAATCGCAGCTCGGTTAGAATCTTTTTGCAGAGGCTTACTGCCGTAAAGCGACATGCCAAACGCCATTAAAATCATAGGAACCGCGGAATCGCCAATCATCTTAATCGGGTCATAAAGAAAATTCGGAACAGGGAAATAGCCAACTTTTGCAGAAATTGCCGAAATAATAATTCCTCCAAGCGATCCGATTAAAAGCGGCTGCTTAAGTGGCTGCTGAGCAATGCGCTTAAGCGAGCACTTTCCAGTGGTTGTAACGTCTAAAACCGTTAGTCCAACAGGCGTAAAAACAGCTTGTTGCATAACTAAAATCGGGGCTACAAGCGCGGGATTTCCAAGAATATAGGTTGCAACGGGCAAGCCAATGTTGTTTGAGTTTAAGTAAAGCGAGTTAAGCGCGCCAATTGTGCAATCTGCCGCAGGAAGGTGGAAAAACAGGCGATTAAGCAGAATAAACGCAACGCCAACAATCATTGCGGAGAAAAACGCAACAAAAATTGACGAGTGGAAAATCTCAAAAATTGGCTCTTTTGCGAGGATTGCAAACATTAAACAAGGACTAGAAACAAAAAAGCTTACGCGATTAAGCACCATTTGTGCTTGCGATCCGCCGATGCGAAGACGCGCAGTTACGTAGCCAGCGGCAATCACGATACCGATTACGCAAAAGCCTTGCATAGCGCTGATTAAACCCATGTAAACGATTCTAGCGCTGATTTTTGCAAATGGGGTAATGTGTGGCTCCGCGCATACGCAACGATTCGCAGCGCTATGATTCGCACGCGTATGTTGTTTGACGCTGCAATATGGCATACTAGAGAACGGTGGCGCTGCAAGCCGCCAAAGCATTCGACGGCGTCGATCCCCTCGCGCGTTTTATCGCATGATTTTTAATCGAGGCAGGTGTCCGCTGTCGCGCAGCTAGACTTTATTAACAGCCCGAGGGGTGGCTCGCACAAGCGTGCCCATTCCAGGCTAAGAGCGCGAGACGATTGCAGCGTTTCGCTAGGAGCATTGTGCCCAGAGTAACGCGAGAAAGCTTCAACGTATTTGAAGCAGACGATAATAAAAAAGATAAAAATGAAAATGCTAATTCTAGTGCTAGCGAGAATGCTGGTGCTAATGTTAGCGTAAATCCTAATGCTACTTCCGCTAGAGTTGGCGGCGTTGTTAATGTTGTTTCTGGCGCTAACGATGCTGCTAACGGAGTTCGTCGCAGGCGCACTGGAAGGCGTGTAGTCAGAGTTGCAGGAGCTGCTGGCGAATCGATGAAGTTGCACGTTGAAGGCGGAGATAATCAGGATTTGCGCAATGGCGTAGCGGCGGCGGATTCTGCTCCTTTTGTTGCGGATTCTGCGGCAGATAGTTCTTATGCACAGCAGCAATCTCAAGCACATTTACGCCCAATAACATCGCTTTTGTTCCAAGAGCCAGTTTTGCCTCAGCGCGAGCATTCTGCTGAAAGCCGTGAGACGGATTCGGATTA
This sequence comes from Gardnerella sp. c17Ua_118, assembly GCF_055804255.1. Lineage (NCBI taxonomy): Bacteria > Bacillati > Actinomycetota > Actinomycetes > Bifidobacteriales > Bifidobacteriaceae > Gardnerella > Gardnerella sp. c17Ua_118. The sequence goes on along the minus strand of NZ_JANUYT010000001.1, from coordinate 948,506 downwards.
CGAAGATTCAAGCAGTAGTAAGCGCGATTCGCGCAGCCGTCGTGATTCGCGTGATTCTCGTGATTCTCGTGATTTGCGCAGCAAAGACGAGAGTAGGCGAAATAGCCGAGAGTCACGCAATAATCGCAAGTCAACAGACAACAGTTTAGACTTTAGCGAATCACTTGAAAACAAAGACGATTTTAGTGAAGACACAAATCGCAATTCTAAAAAATCGCGTAAAACTCGCTCGAACAAGTCTTATGCCAAAGCTAAAAGCGGCCGCGAAACTTTTGACGATAATTATGATTTGCAAGACGACGATACGCAATTGATTCGTGTGCGTTCTAGAGCAAATCGAGACGAGAAAAACGCGCAAATTGAGCGAGATAAAAATGCGAATCAAGATGAATCGCAAGCAAGTGAGCGCGGCGAGTATGGAAGCCAGAACGCCCGAAAATCGCGCAAAAATCGCAGACTTAACGCTGCAGAGCGCAGAGCTGCTGCCGAGGTTGAGCAAATCGAAGAAGACCTTGAATACGACGACATAACTTACGCGCCAATAGAAAATCGTAAAGCTGGAAAAGCCTCTAGAAGACTTGACTATAGCGATTTTGAGGATGATTTTAGTGGAGATTTTGCCCGAAATCGCGTTGATAACTTTGATAGCGTTGACGATGCTTATAGCGCAGATAACGCAGATAACGCAGATAGCGCAGATTCAAATGAAGTCTACGCAAAAGAATCCGATTTGCAAGACGACGAGGATGGCGTTGTAACAAGGCGCAGGCGTCGCAGGCGCTCCTCTAGAGTAGATAGGGCAGATAGAGCAGATAATGCCAATAAATCTGCCGAATCCGAAGAATCTTCTTCCTTTAATTCAACGTCTAGCAAGTACAGCGTAGACGAAATTGAGGTTTCTCAAGAAGACCGCGATTTGATTCCAGACCCAGAAGAATTGCGATCTCAAGACGAAGAAGTTTACACGCGTAGGCGCAGGCGTCGCAGATCCAAGATTGCAGATGACTCAAGCGCTAGTGAATCGCGATTTGACTCTGCAGAGACGGATTCGCAAAGTCGAAGGTCTAGAAAACAGCAATATATTGACGAAATCACAGATATTGAAGGCTCCACAAGGCTGGAAGCCAAAAAGCAGCGCCGCCGCGATAATCGCAGAGAGCGCAACCGCCAGAACTTGCTTATGGAGCAAGATTTTTTGGCAAGGCGAGAAAACGTTGACAGACTTATGGTTGTGCGCGAACGCGATCGTCACACGCAAATATCTGTAATCGAAGACAACATTCTTGTAGAGCATTACGTTTCCGACATTCAAGAAGTTGCAACCGTTGGGAACATTTACCTTGGCCGCGTGCAAAACGTTTTGCCAAGCATGGAGGCTGCGTTCGTAGACATTGGTCAAGCTAGAAACGGCGTGCTTTACGCTGGCGAAGTCAACTGGGATACAACCAGGCTAGAAGGTCAGCCGCGAAGAATGGAGCTTGCGTTTAAGGCGGGAGACCCTGTTTTAGTGCAGGTTACTAAGGACCCTATAGGCCATAAGGGTGCGCGATTAACATCGCAAGTAACGCTTGCTGGAAGGTTCTTGGTGCTGGTGCCGTCTGGAGCGATGACGGGCGTAAGTCGCAAGCTATCCGACCGCGAGCGAAGCCGACTTCGCGCAATCGTAAGCAAAATCGCGCCTAAAGACATGGGCATAATCATTAGAACTGCTGCCGATGGTGCTAGTGAAGATGCGATTGAAAAAGACCTTGAGTCGCTTGTAAAACAGTGGGATCGCATAGAAGCAAAGCGCCAGGAATTCTTGCACGGAAAGCGTCCAAAGCTGTTGCAAGGCGAGCCAGACGTGGCGATTCGCGTTGTGCGAGACATATTTAACGACGACTTCCAAAAGATGATTGTGGAAGGCAAGGGCGCGTACGACCGCATTTGCGAATACTTGGAGATGATGGCGCCTGATTTGCAAAGCAAGATTGAGTACTGGGATCCTGCAGAGCATGAAGGTAAAGACGTGTTTGACAAGTGGCAAATCGACAGCCAGCTTAGAAAAGGCATGGAGCGCCAGGTTTATCTTCCTGCAGGCGGGTCGATTGTTATTGACCGAACGGAAGCAATGACAACGATTGACGTGAACACGGGTCGTTTTATTGGCCGCGGAAAGTCGCTGGAAGAGACTGTGACTCGTTGCAATTTGGAAGCTTCCGAAGAGATTGCGCGCCAGCTGCGACTTCGCGATATTGGCGGCATGGTTATGATCGACTACGTAGACATGGTTATGCCAGCAAACCGCGATCTTGTTTTGCGCCGTCTTGTTGAGTGTCTTGCGCGCGACCGCACAAAGCATCAAGTTGCGGAGGTTACGTCTCTTGGTCTTGTGCAAATGACGCGTAAGCGAGTTGGGCAGGGGCTTGTTGAAGCGTTTTCGGAGGAGTGCCCAACGTGCAAAGGCCGCGGGTTTATTCTTCACGACGAGCCGACTGTGTCTTCGGAATACGCCGATCCGTACGCGCTTAAGGGCGGAGATCCGTTTATTAAGACCAATAAGCACGGCCACGGAAGCATTGCGGAAACCGCGCCTACAGTTAAGCAGGAGTCTAGTGCGGATGTTCGCGCTAAGTTGGCGAAGATTGCGGCTGCTGCTGCGTCTTCGGCGTTCTTTGAGGAGTCTTTGCGCAGAAGTTTGGACGGCGGTAAGGATGATGCGGATTCTGCGGATGTTGCGGATTCTGCGATTAGTGTGGATTCTGAGGATGCTGCGAATGCGGCGTTTGCTGGCGATTTTTCAGTAGATGAGCCAGTAGATAAGCCAGCGGAAGAGTCGCAAGCAACCGTTGAATCGCAAGAAGCAGAAACAGACGAGTCGCAAGAAAAAGACGAGTCGCAAGAAAAAACAGACGAATCAGAAAACTAAAAACGCCCAAAGTATAAGGCTTGAGTACAATAGTTTCTACTGTTTAGCTCGACTTTATAGATTAGCTCTTGACGTTAGTACAGGGGTAGGTGTATTTTTGATAGTCGGTGTCTTGCCGCATGTTCAATGCTGCGCGCGAGGCAAAAGTAAAGCTTTCAATTTAGCTAAGGAACGAATTATGTACGCGATTGTGAAGGCCGGTGGCCATCAAGAGAAGGTTGAGGTTGGAGACGCCATCCTCGTAAACCGTCTCGATGCAAAGAAGGGCGATACCGTGGAATTCCCGGTCGCGCTCGTTGTTGACGGTGCTAAGGTGACCTTAAGCGCTAAGGATCTTGCAAAGATCACAGTTAAGGCAGAAGTTCTTAACGACGAAGCTAAGGGTCCAAAGATTAGCATTATGAAGTATAAGAACAAGACTGGCGTGGCTCGCCGCAAGGGTCATCGTCAGAAGTTGACTCTCGTCAAGATCACGGCCATCGCCTGATTGACGGTGTTATAAACCTGAAAGGACAGCAAGATGGCACATAAGAAGGGTGCGTCCAGCTCGCGCAACGGTCGCGACTCACAGGCGCAATATCTTGGCGTTAAGAAGTTCGGTGGAGAAGCTGTTGTGGCTGGAAACATTATTGTTCGCCAGCGCGGCACAAAGTTCCATGCAGGACAGAACGTTGCTTTGGGCAAGGATCACACGCTGTATGCTTTGGTAGACGGCAATGTGAAGTTTGGCATTCGTCGCGATCGCAAGGTTGTAGACGTAGTTACCGCCTGAGTAACCAATAATCTTCTAGCCGCACCCCGTTCGGTGCGGCTTTTTTGTTTGTTAGCGCGCGAATTCATAGGGCAAATCTTGCGAGTATTGAGCATCAAGTAAGGTAAAAGTTATGAGCGATTTTGTAGATCGAGTAACAGTACATGTTAAAGGCGGCGACGGCGGCAACGGTTCCGCAGGCGTGCGTAGAGAAAAATACAAGCCACTTGCAGGGCCAAATGGCGGCAATGGCGGCAATGGCGGAAGCGTTATATTCGTAGCCGATCGCAATGCAAATAGCTTGCTTGATTACCGATTTATGCCACATCGAGTAGCGCAAAGTGGCACAATGGGCTTGGGAGATACAAAAGACGGCTCCAAAGGAGAAGACCTTATACTTCCAGTGCCAGTTGGAACCGTGATTTTTGAGGCAAAGGGCGCATCGGGCGCGCAAAAAAAGCCAGGCAACGTTTTGGCGGATTTGCAACACGTAGGAGACACGTTCGTAGTCGCAGCAGGAGGTGCTGGCGGCCTTGGAAACGCAGCTCTTGCAAACAAGGTGCGTCGCGCTCCAGGATTTGCGCTGCTTGGCGAGCCTGGCGAAGAGCGAGACGTAATCCTAGAGCTAAAGTCGATAGCAGACGTGGCGCTAGTTGGATTCCCATCTGCAGGAAAGTCAAGTCTTGTAGCATCAATCAGCGCTGCAAAGCCAAAAATCGCAGATTACCCGTTTACAACTCTTGTTCCAAATCTTGGTGTAGTCAGCTTTGGCGAATACCGCTACACAATCGCAGACGTGCCAGGGCTTATTCCAGGTGCTTCCGAAGGAAAAGGACTTGGTCTAGAATTTTTGCGTCACATTGAGCGCACGGAAATAATCGCGCACGTAATCGACTGTGCAACGCTGGAGCCAAATCGCGACCCAATCAGCGATTATAAGGCTTTGGAACATGAGCTTTCTCAATACGCAAACAAGCTTGATTTGCCGCTTGGAGCGATTCCAATTCCCGAGCGTCCGCGAATTATTGTGCTCAACAAGATTGATGTGCCAGAAGCAAAAGAGTTGGCAGAATTTGTGCGAAGCGACTTTGAAAAAATGGGCATGCCAGTTTTTGAGATTTCTACTGCTTCTCACGAAGGCTTGAAAGAGCTTGGTTTTGCGCTTGGAAAGATGGTGGCTAGTATGCGCGAAAAGCTTGCCGAGCAAGAGGCTGCGCGAGAAGAAGAACGTGTTGTTATTCAGCCGCTTGAGCAGCCAGCATTACGACGCCGCAGAGATGATGGGCGCGGAAGTGCTAGCGACTTTACAATCGAGCGAGAAGAAGACAAAAATGGCGACTTTTGGTTTACTGTTACAGGCGCTAAGCCAGAGCGTTGGGTTGTGCAAACAAACTTCGACAACGACGAGGCAGTGGGCTATTTGGCGGATCGCTTAGCGAAGCTTGGCGTAGAAGACGAGTTGCGCAAGAAGGGCGCGCGACCAGGAGACGAGATTAGGATTGGCCGCGGAAACCGCATGGTTTGCTTCGACTGGGATCCAAGCATTGCAGCAGGCGCGGAAGGTTTGGATGGCGCAAGCCTTGGTGCGCGCGGAAAAGACTTGCGACTTGAGGCAAATGACCCGCGTGGCGCAAGGCGCACTAATGCGGAGCGCCGCCGCGACTACCACACAATGATGGATGCAAAGAGTGCCGTGCGAGACGCTATGATGGCGGAACGCAAGCAAGGGCATTGGGCAGATCCATCGGTAGATGACGATAAACACGATGAGCAGAGCCTATTTGGGCGTGGAGAGTAATTGATTAATAATGGTTAATAAAGCAATTGAGCCTACCGAAAACGGGGTTCGGCGTTCAATTAGCAATGCGCGCACAATAGTCGTAAAAGTGGGGTCTAGCTCGCTAACTTCGCAAAATGGTCACTTAGATGTGCAAAAGTTGCGCTCGCTAGTAGATGCCATTAGTCGCACGCAAATTAACGGCGCGCATGTTGTGCTTGTGTCTTCTGGCGCAATCGCAGCAGGATTTGGGCTGCTCGGCTTTGATTCTAGGCCAAAAGACGTTCCAACGCAGCAAGCTACGGCTTCGGTTGGTCAGGGTTTGCTTATGGCGCAATACGAGCAAGCATTTGCAAAATATGGTCTAAAAGTAGGGCAAATGCTGCTAACGGCAGACGTTACTATAAGTCCTTCGCGCTACCGCAATGCTCAACGCACAATGCTTAGGCTGCTGGAATTAGGCGTTGTGCCAATCGTAAACGAAAACGATGCTTTGTCTAGTAACGAAATACGTTTTGGAGATAACGATAGGCTGGCTGCGCTTGTTGCAAACATTGTTCGTGCAGATGCGCTGGTGCTTTTAACAGACGTAGACGCGCTTTATACGGCTCCGCCCAGCGAGCCAGGTGCCAAGCGGGTTAGCTTTGTTGCAGATGTTACGCGCGCGCTAGACGATATTAAAGTTGGCGAAAGCGGATCGGGCGTTGGTACAGGCGGAATGGTAACCAAGATGGATGCGGCGCATATTGCTGCTGTTTCTGGAATCCCAACGCTTTTGACGTGTGCGAGTAGCGCGGAGAGTGCGCTAGCTGGCGATTCGGTTGGAACCGTTTTTGCGCCACTAAACTCGCGCGCGTCTTCTAGAAGACTTTGGATTGGTTTTGCGTCTAATCCGCATGGTGCGATTATTGTAGATTCTGGTGCTGCTGCAGCAGTTTGCGCAGGGCGAGCAAGCCTGTTGGCTGCTGGAATCGTAGGAGTTACTGGCGATTTTTGTGCGAGCGATCCAGTGTGGATTGATGATGAGCATGGAAACCACTTAGCTAAAGGGCTAGTTGCATTCGATTCAGACGAGATACCGCAGGTAATGGGTCTTACTACGGACGATTTAGAGGCCACTTTGGGGCGGCAATACGCGCATCCTGTGGTTCATCGCGACAATCTTGTGCTTTTATAATCTTCTAATTGCAATCGATTTGCGCTTTCCTTGTTTTGGGGTTGCGCGACGACCTGCCTTGTAGTGCGATTGTACTTGATTTCGGTGTTTTTTAATACAATCGCACTACATAAACAAACAAAACTGTAGTGTGATTGTACCAAATTCTACCCAATTTATGCGCAAAATCGGGAAATAACGTGTAATGGCTAAACTGTAAGTATGGCAGAAAATATCGCAGCAAACAAGTCGCAAATCGCAGAAGGTTTGCAGCAAATCGCAGCAAATACATCAAACTCCCAATGGCGCTCTATGAGCAATCGCATTAACAAAGTGGCACCGAGTGCAACCCTTGCTGTAGATGGCAGAGCAAAAGCAATGAAAGCCGCAGGAATCGACGTTATTAGCTTCGGCGCAGGCGAGCCTGATTTTCCAACGCCACTCTACATTGTGGAAGCCGCAGCCGCCGCATGCAAAGACCCAAAAAACTACAAGTACACAGCTACGGCTGGCCTTCCAGAATTGCGCGAGGCGATTGCGCGCAAAGTTAAGCGCGATTCTGGCTACGATGTTTCCCCAAATCAAGTTGTTGTAACGAATGGCGGCAAACAGGCTGTTTACGAAGCATGCCAGATTTTGCTAAACGACGGCGACGAAGTTATAATCCCAGCGCCATATTGGACAAGCTACCCAGAGGCAGTAAAACTTGCAGGAGGCGTTCCTGTGCCTGTTATGTCTGGAGCGGATCGCGGTTTTGAGCCAGATATTGAGGCGATTGAGGCGGCTCGCACACCGCGCACGCGTGCGATTATTGTAACTTCGCCTTCTAATCCAACAGGCGCTATTTGGAGCGCGCAAACAATTCGCGCGATTGGCGAATGGGCCGTAAAGCATCATATTTGGGTGCTTTCCGACGAAATCTACGAGCATTTGCATTACGATGGCGTAAAAACTTCGTACATTGGCGTGGAAGTGCCAGAAGTGCGCGATCAGCTTCTTGTTTTGAATGGCGTTGCAAAAACTTACGCAATGCCAGGTTGGCGTGTTGGATGGATGGTTGCGCCACTTGAGGTCACAAAAGCCGCGGTTAAGCTTCAAAGCCACATGACGTCTAACGTTTCTAATATTTCGCAGCGCGCAGCTCTTGCAGCAGTTGGCGGACCATTAGATGAAGTTGCAAAAATGCGTGATTCCTTCGACGCTCGTCGCAAGGCGATTGTGCAAGCGTTAAACAGTATGGAAGGCGTAACTTGCCCTCTTTCGCACGGAGCTTTCTACGCGTTTGCAAACGTTGAGGCGCTGCTTGAGCGCCCACTTGGCAAGGATTCTAAGATTCCAGGCACGTCGTCTGTGTTTGCACAAATGCTTCTTGACGAAGCGCATGTTGCTGCTGTTCCTGGCGAGGCTTTTGGCGCGCCTGGTTACTTGCGATTCTCGTGCGCTTTGGCGGATAGTCAGCTTGCTGAGGGCATGAGGCGCATGAAGCAGTGGATTGAAAGCGGCAGCGCGTTTTAAGTGTGGTTGTGCGTTTTAGTGCGGATGCGCGTTTTTACGCGCGCAATAATCGCCAGCAACCGCGCGTTTAGCGACACTCGCTAATCATAATAAAACCCCTTAAATCTTGCCCTTCCGCTATCATGAATATTCGGCGGTTTTGCCAAGTCAATCTTTTTAAGGTATGATTAGCAAGTTCACCTAGGGATGTGGCGCAATTGGTAGCGCAACGGTCTCCAAAACCGTAGGTTGTGGGTTCGAGTCCCGCCGTCCCTGCCAGTTTTATTGTTAACAATTTTCAAACGAAGGATTCAAGCATGGCCAAGGCAAAAGAGAAGAAGCCAAATTTGTTCATGCGTATTGGCATGTTCATTAAGCAAACTATTGACGAAACGCGCAAAGTCGTAGCTCCACACGGCAAAGAGTTGTTTGCTTGGTCTGCTTCCGTGTTTATTTTTGTTATTTTCTTGATGGTTTTTGTCACTGTTATGGACTTCGGTTTAGGCAAGTCCGTTATGTGGCTGTTTGGCTGATTTAAACGAATTTTGAGGGTGTGCAAATATGACTGACGAGTTGAATCTCGAAAATGTTGAGTCTGTAGAGAATTTTGCTGATTTAGATGCAGCTTCTGCTGCTGCAGATGCGCCTGAGCAGGCTGAATCTACGGTTGCTGGCGATTCGCCAGTGGAAAATAGCGCTGATTCTGCCGACAATTCTGCTGATTCTGCTGAAGATTCCGAAGATTCTGCAGACGTAAATCCTACAGACGCTGGCGCCGCTGCAGTCGCCGAGTTTTCCAAGACTTTGCGAACTCTTGAAGGCAAGTGGTACGTTCTTCACACCTACTCTGGCTACGAGAAGCGCGTTAAAACTAACGTTGAATCTCGCGTTCAAAGCTTTGGTTTGGAAGATAAGATTTTCCAGATTGAAGTTCCAATGGAAGAGGTTGAAAAGCACACAGACAAGGGCAAGAAGGTTATTACCCGTGTGCGCGTTCCAGGATATGTGCTTATTCGCATGTGGCCAGACGAGAATGCTCGCCGCATTGTGCGCGAAACTGAAGGCGTTACTGGTTTTGTTGGCCCATCTAAGGATCCAGCGCCTCTTAGCCGCAAGGAAGTTATTGATATGATGGCTCCTATGATTGCGTCTGAGGCGTTGAAGAAGGCTGGAGATAAGCCAGCTGCTGCTCGCAAGCGCAAGGTGGAAGTTGCTTACAAGGTTGGCGATCAAGTTACAGTTACAGACGGCCCATTTGCAACTATGGCTGCTGTAGTTTCGGACGTAGATCCTACAACGCAAAAGCTTACAGTTCTTGTTTCTATCTTTGGCAGAGAGACCCCTGTGGAGCTTGGCTTTGACCAGGTAGAGCCTATTGTTTGATAGTTGTTGTTTAAATAGCTATTAAATAGGTTTAGGCTTTTAGGCGATTTTATGGATTTTAAGGGATTTAATTCTCGATGAATTTTATCTTTTTAGACTCTGTTGATTCTACGCAAAATATTGCGCGAAAAGAGCTTCTTAATTGCGATTTTGAAAGCTCTTCAATTTTGAATCCGCTTGTTTGTGCGATTATTGCAAACAATCAAAGTGCTGGCAGAGGCCGTCTTGGTCGCAAGTGGGTTAGCGAATCGGGGCAAAGCTTTCTAGCATCTTATGGTGCTATTTTGCCAAAAAGCGTTGTTATGGATTCAAAATACAACGGTTGGCTGCCTATGATTGCAGGGCTTTGCGCAAGAGACGCGTTGATTGGCGCGCTTAAAGAAGTTGGTGCGCGCAAAATCTGCGAAGTCGGCGAAATCGGCGATTGCGAAAATAAAATTTGCGATTTTGGTCAAGAAATAAAAATCAAATGGCCAAATGACATTTTTATTGGCGATTGCAAAGAAGGCGGAATTTTAACCGAAATCGCAGCTATTGCAAATAATAGCTATGTTGAAAATCATGAATCTTCGCAACAAAATATTGGCGTTATTTTTGGAATCGGCCTTAATCTTAATGTGTCTAAAGAGTCGCTTCCAATTGAGCAGGCAACATCTTTACAAATGCATTACGCGAATCTTCCAGACGCTATGGAGTTAAGGGATATTATTGCTAAGCGTTTAGCGAAAAACTTAAACAATAGACTAGCGAGTTTTGTTCAAAATCCTGCACAAAGCGCATTGTGCTTGCGTAAGGAAATTAGCGCAGTTTGCTGGACTCTTGGGCGCAAAGTTAGCGTGTATGCGCCAGAAGTTAATAGCGAGTTAAACAACAGCGAATGCGTTAAAGGCATTGCTCAGAGCGTTACTGATGATGCTTCGCTTTTGATTCTTAAAGACTCGGGAGAATCTGCGATTGTGCACACGGGCGATGTTCACGCGCTTAGTGTTTGATACAAACGTGGGCGCGACAACCTACCTGAGCGCGCTGTAACGCGCGAACGGTTTTCCTCGCCTAGTGTTGTAGGAGGGCTGGGTGTTTCTTGTCTCACAACGCTCCGCCTCTTGCGTGTTGTCTGCTGTTGCGGTTGTTCCGATTTGGCTTTGATTTTTTGTTTTTGGTTTAAGTTTGTTTGTATGTGTGTGTCATTGGGTTGTCTAATATCGGCTGCCGCTCTTATACTGTTCGACCAAGAATCACCCAGCCCTCTTACGTGCTTGAACAATTACGTATTGCTTAATCGCCTGAGATTCTCGATTTTTCTTGCTGCTTCAGCGAATCACCATTTCATGCTGAGGTTCGCTTCATCCGCTGCGAAAAATCTCGAATCTCTACCTAGCTTGCGCGACGACCTGCCTGAGCGCTTGAAGCGTAGCGCGCGAAGGCAATTTGGCGCGCTGAGCTTGCTCAAAGTTGAAAGCACAGTGTGCTTTCAACGCAGGCGAAGACGTTAGCGCGTTTAGACCGCGCTAACGACATGACCTGCCTGAGCGCGAAAATGAGTCAAAGTGATCTTGCTTTTGGATGCAAAAAAGACCGCAGCGACGAGACTGCGGTCTTGGAATAGTTAGCGCGTTGCGCTTGCGATTAATCACGCATAATCACGCATAATCACGCTTCACGATCACGCGTTGTGCTTAAACGCGCCATACAATCCTGCGCAAACTGCGCTAGCGATTGCAGCCTTAATAATATCGCCCACAATAAAGCCAGTAGAAGCCACGGCGATTGCCCAAACAGGCAAGTGCATCATAAGCGATTGGCCTACAAATCCAAATGCGTAAATCACAAGAGAACCAACAACAGACGCTGCAAAATACGCGCCAAATCGTGCAAATTTCTTAGCAACAGAATCCTCTGGCATAGCAGCATTAACAACACCTTCGAGAGCAGACTTTACAAGCGCAATCGCAGCCACGCCGAATACGAATCCAACAAGGAATCCAACGCTAGGACCTGCAAAAGCCACAACGCCACTCTTTCCGCCTGCAAACACTGGCATTCCAGCAGCACCAATCGCAAGGTACATAAGCACAGAGCTAACGGCTTGGCGCCAAGTCAAAGTAAGACCTGCCAAAGCCAAAACCAAAGTTTGCAAAGTTACAGGAACAGGAGTTCCAGGAATTGGCAATGCGCCAGCCATAGTGGCAGCGCTAATAAGAACAGTAAACAAAAATGCCTTAGCAAATGGAACAGCTAAACGATTAATGTCAAATGCCTTAGATGCAACTGCATTAGAGTTTGCGCCAGAGTTTGATTCAAAATTAGCCACGATATCCTTCTTTCGTATTGTTTTTCGTTGCTGAATCAAAGATTAGACAAGAATCGGGCAGCGCGCGTTGGAGAAGTTTACAAAAAATCGCATAATGTTTTGTTCAAATTCACGGATACTATAAGCCAAATTTCCTATAACTTGTAACGTATGGTTACGAATATCAAAAAAATACTTGTGGCAAATCGCGGCGAAATCGCGCTTAGAGTGATTCGCACTGCCCAAGAAATGGGAATCCCAACTGTGGCTATTTATGCGGCATCCGACCGTCAAGCACAGTATGTTGAAATGGCAGACGAAGCGTACGCGCTTTCCGGAGACACGTACAGAGACACTTATTTAAACGAAGACGCGATTATAGACATTTTGCATAAAAGCGGCGCGGATGCTGTACACCCTGGCTACGGATTTTTATCGGAAGTAGCGAGTTTTGCGCAAAAGGTGATTGATGCTGGCGCTGTGTGGATTGGTCCGAAGCCAGAAGCGCTTATTGATTTGGGGGATAAAATAACCGCGCGGCGCGTTGCAACTCGCGCTAAAGTGCCGCCCGTTCCAGGAATATCGGAGCCAGTAAAAGACATTCGAGAATTGCTGACTTTTGCGCAAACGCACGGCTACCCAGTTATGATGAAGCGCACGGATGGCGGCGGCGGCCGCGGAATAACCGTTGTGCACAACGATGATGAGCTTCGCGGATTCTACATGAACCACGACGCTTTGCAAGGCGGCGACCTTGACGAGTACTTTATTGAGCGTTTTATAGACAAGGCCAGGCATGTGGAAACGCAGGTTGGCCGCGATTCACATGGAAACTTCACCATATATTCCACGCGCGACTGCTCGGTGCAGCGCCGAAACCAAAAGTTGGTTGAGGAAGCACCAGCGCCATTCCTTACCGATGACGAGGACGCGCAGCTTCACCGATATTCTCGTAACCTATTTGAAGCTGTTGACTACGTTGGTTTGGGCACGTGCGAATATATGGTGACATCTCAACACAAAGTTTACTTCTTGGAAGTGAACCCACGATTGCAAGTTGAGCACACAGTTAGTGAGGAAGTTAGCGGACTAGATCTTGTGCGCGAACAGCTTACGATTGCTGACGGCGGCGAGCTTACGCAAAATCACCCTTCGCGCGGGCACAGTTTTGAGCTTAGAATCACTTCGGAAGACCCAGCAACGAATCTTACGCCTAGCGCAGGTACGCTAACAAAAATAGAGTGGCCATCTGGTCCTGGAATTCGTGTGGATTCTGGCGTAGAAGTTGGAGATAGCGTGTCTCCAAAATTCGATTCCATGATGGGCAAGCTTATTGTTACGGCGCAAAATCGCGATGCGGCAATTGCTCGCGTAAGGCGCGCGCTTAAGGAGCTTTGCATTGAGGGAGTGCCTACTCCTGCTAAGCTTTTTGATCAGATTTTTAACGACCCTGATTTTACAGCGCAAGATCACGATTTTGATATTTCTACAAAATGGCTTGAGCGCAAGTATTTGAACCGCACTGCTGCAGCGGCAAATGGCGGACAGCCTGCTTCTTTGGATTCCAATAAGTCTGGTGAAGACGCGCAAAATAAGCCAACTAAAATGGAGTCTTTTGTAATAGAAGTAGATAATAAGCGCGTAAAACTTACGATTCCGCAAGATATTGTAGACAATCTTACTGGTTCTGCACGAGTTAGAAGCACGGTTCGCGCATCGCAGCCGCTTAGAGGGCGAGGCTTAAGAGGAGATACTCACAAGTCGGAAATGCCAAAGGACGCTCCTGGCGTGATTTCTGCTCCAATGCAAGCTGTGATTACGCGCGTGAATGTTGCGGAAGGTCAGAGCGTAGCTAAAGGCGACCTACTTGCTGTTCTTGAATCCATGAAAATGGAAAACTACGTTTATGCACCTGCAGCTGGTGTAGTTACGGGCATTTTTGTAGGGCCTGGAGATGGTGTAGAAGCAGGCGAAAAGCTTGTAACAATTGACGTGACTAAAGGCGGTAGTGCAAAATGAGTGCGCTTACTAAAGATGATACGCAAGTTGCAAAAGATGTTAATAGAGATGATACGCAAGTTAATAAAGATGCGCAGTCTACTCAGTCTACTCAAACTACGCAGCCTCAGCGCGGAAAAGCAGCCGTAGAACACGCGGCTCGCCTTGCTAGAGATGCCGAGCAGAATGCTTTAGAACGCCAGCATGCAAAGGGAAAATCCACTGCCAGAGAGCGTTTGGATTTGCTTTTTGATACGGGCACGTTTGAAGAAATCGGCCGCTTTAACGGCGGAGACATAAATAACGATGTTGCAGGATGCGCTGTAATCACTGGCTTTGGCGAAGTGTACGGCAAAAAAGTGGCCGTGTATGCGCAGGATTTTTCCGTTCGTGGCGGCACGCTTGGACGCGCTGAAGGCCAGAAGATTTGTCATCTTCTAGACATGGCGTTGCAGCTTGCAGTTCCAGTTGTTGCGCTAATCGACTCGGGCGGCGCTCGCATTCAAGAAGGCGTTAACGCGCTTACGCAATATGGCAGAATCTTCAAAAAAACTTGTGAAGCAAGCGGTTTAATTCCGCAAATTTCCTTGATTTTAGGACCTTGTGCTGGTGGCGCAGCTTATTGCCCTGCTCTTACGGATTTTATAATCATGACTCGCGAGCATTCCAACATGTTTGTAACTGGTCCAGATGTTGTTAAGGCAGCTACTGGCGAGTCGATTAGCATGGACGATTTGGGTGGTGGGTATGTGCATAACTCCACTTCGGGCGTTGCTCACTATTTGGGCGAAGACGAGGCAGACGCCATTGACTACGCGCGCACAATCCTTGCTTATTTGCCGCAAAATTGCAATCAAAATCCACCAACATTTGCATACGCTGCCACTCGCGCAGACAGAGAAACTGCTAAGCAGCTTGCGACTATTGTTCCGAGCAATGATCGCCAGCCGTACGACGTTTTAGACGTTATTCGCGCAATCGTAGATTATGGCGAATTTGTGCAAGTTCAAGAGCTTTATGCTGCATCTGCGGTTGTTGGTTTTGCTTGCATAGACGGGCATCCTGTTGGAATAGTGGTAAATCAGCCTAAGGTAAACGCGGGAATTTTAGACGTTAATTCTTCCGAAAAAGTAGCGCGATTTGTGCGATTGTGCGACGCGTTTAATCTTCCTGTTGTAACTCTTGTAGACACTCCTGGATACAAGCCAGGATCGGATCAGGAGCACGCTGGAATTATTCGCAGAGGCGCAAAAGTGATTTACGCGTACGCAAACGCGCAAGTTCCGCTTGTTACCGTGATTTTACGCAAGGCTTTTGGTGGAGCATACATTGTAATGGGCTCAAAGTCTATGGGCGCAGACTTTAACTATGCTTGGCCTACCAGCCAGATAGCGGTTTTGGGTGCTCAAGGAGCTGTGAACATTATTCATCGCAAGGATTTGCAAAAAGCAAAAGAGCGCGGACAAGATGTTGACGCTTTAAGAAAAAAGCTTGTTGAAGATTACGAAAATACCACTGTAAACGCGAATCTTTCGCTGGAAACTGGCCAGATTGACGCAATGATAGATCCTGAGCAAACAAGAGATGTTATTGCTAATTCTTTGAAGATTTTAAGAAGTAAAAAACGCGTTTCGAGAACGGGGAAACATCATGGAAACCAGCCAATGTGATTTTAGGGTGATTTTAGGGTGATTTGAGAATGATTTGGCAGCCGCGCAAAAGTCGCAAGCAGCCGCGGACGCGACTAGCAACAAGTTCAAATAATCAAAGTCACAAATAATCAAAGTCACAAATAATCAAAGTCACAAATAATCAAAGTCACAAATAATCAAAGTCACAAATAAATCAAAACACAAAACACAAATCTTAAAACTAAAACGTAAACCCACAAACAAAGGAAATAAAATGACAAAATACTTATTTGATGAGCTTGCACAAAATCCACATATTTTAGTTTTTGCAGGGCAATCCACGCCGTGGGTTCAAGCGTTAAAAGACGCGCAAAAAGATGAAGACTTAAACGCGCAGCTTCGCGAGTATAACAATTGCGCCAAAAAACTTCTAAACAACATATATGCGCAGCTTTTAGCAAACGCAGGAAAAGACATAAACGTATTTGACGCTTTAGAATCTGCAAACGATCGAACGCAAGACGCGCAAATAAGCGTTCCAGGAATCACATTGGCGCAGCTTGCATCTGTTAGCGATTTTACAAATCTTGGGTACAATTTTGAAGTTTGCAAGCCAATCGCAAGTCTTGGGCATTCTCAAGGCGTGATTGCTGCAAAAATGGTAGAAGCGCGATTAGAGGCTGGCTCTTGGCAGGCAGCGCAAAGCAAAATCGCGGAACTTTTGGCGATTGCATACATAATCGGAGCGGCTGCAGATCGCGAAGCGCGTCTTTTGGAAATAAGCGCAAACGTCAATGCTACTCCAATGCTTTCCTTAAAAGGCGTAACTCAAAAACAGGCAGAAGTTTTGATTTCGCGCGTGGATCGTAAGCGTGCCGAAGTTTCGATAGCAGTTAAAAATTCGCGAAATCACATGGTGTTATCGGGCTATCCGCAAGACATGGAGGCCGTTTTAAGCGAAGCGCAAAAAGAAGCGGCTCATTCTAAAAAATTACGAGATATGAAGATGCGCGGCGGATCGGTTTTTGCGCCAATCGCAGAGTACTTAGACGTTACAGTGCCATTCCATTCGCCAATGATGAGCAAAGCGTTAGATAACGCTGAAAAATGGGCAAAAGAAGCTGGATTAAATGCCGAGCTTACTAGAAGTCTTGCAAATCAAGTTTTAGTAGAACAAGTGGATTGGGCAAGTCAAATCAAAAAGACTTTGGCAAATCTGGGCAAATCTGCTAAAGATTTGTGGATAATCGACATGGGCCCTGGAGAAGTGCTTGGAAAGCTTACAAGCGTGCTAGTTCAGGGAAGTGGCGCTGGAATTGTAGAAGCGGGAACAATGGCGTATCGCGCTAATGCGTCTACAATGGATGCTTCTTCCGCAAATTCTCTGCGAACGGGGTGCTGGGCGGATTTTGCACCACGCGTAGTGGAAACGCCATTAGGGCGCAAAGTAGTTACAAAGTTTAGCAAGCTAACAGGCAAGGCTCCTGTTCTTCTTGCAGGCATGACTCCAACAACCGTAGACCCGCAAATCGTTGCGGCTGCTGCAAACGCGGGATACTGGGCGGAGCTTGCAGGCGGTGGCCAAGTAACAGAAGAAGTGTTTAACAAGCATGTTGAAATGCTCCAAAAGCAGCTAAAAGAGGGAGCAACTGTAGAATTCAACGCAATGTTTATGGACCGCTATTTGTGGAATTTGCAATTTGGCGCCAAGCGTATAGTTCCAAAAAAGCGCGCTTCGGGAGCGCCAATCGACGGCGTTGTTATTTCTGCAGGAATCCCAGAGCTAGACGAAGCGAAGGAACTTGTTAAAACTCTTCAAGAAGACGGATTCCCGTATGTTGCTTTTAAGCCAGGAACAGTAGAGCAGATTCGTCAAGTTATTCGCATTGCAAAAGCTGTTAAGCCAGCAACGATTATTGCGCAAGTAGAAGGCGGATCTGCAGGCGGGCACCACTCTTGGGAGTCGCTAGACGATTTGCTTATTAGCACTTATGCTCAAGTGCGCGAATGCAATAATTTGGTGCTTGTAGCAGGTGGCGGAATCGGCACTCCTTCGCGAGCTGCCGACTACATTAGTGGCGAATGGTCCAATAAGTACGACTTGCCAAATATGCCAGTAGATGCTGTGATGATTGGCACTGCAGCAATGACGGCAAAGGAAGCGCACACAAGCGCGCAAGTTAAGCGCATGTTGGTGGAGACGCCTGGAATTACAGAAGCAAATGATGCGTGTGTGGAAGGTCTTGGCGCAAGTGAAGATCCGTTTGCTCCGATTGGCGAGCGCTGGGTGCCTTCTGGAAAGGTTGTTGGCGGAGTAACAAGCGGATTAAGCCATTTGCACGCAGATATTTACGAGATTGAGAATGCGTCTGCGCGCTGTGGAAGGCTTCTTGTGCACATGATGAAGCATCCAGAAGAGCTTGAATTACGTAAAGACGAGGTTATTGCTGCTCTTAACACAACAGCAAAGCCATATTTTGGCAATGTTGAAAGCATGACATACCAGCAATTTGCCCAGCGATTCCTCGACTTATGCTACCCGTGGGCAGATTCCACGTATGCGGATCGATACGCTCATTTGCTTAAAAGAATCGAAGCGCGTTTTGCGTTGCAAGATTCTGGCGAATTTGAGTCAAGCTTGCCTTCTTCTAAAATCATTTTTGAAAATCCTCAAGAAGCTTTGAACAATCTTATTGAAAAGTTCCCAGATGCAGCGCAAACAAACGTTATTCCAATGGATGCAGCATGGTTCCCAACTTTGGTGCGCGAATACCCTAAGCCAATGCCGTTTGTGCCAGTAATCGACAACGATTTGCTTCGCTGGTGGGGCCAAGATCAGCTTTGGCAGTCGGAAGATTCGCGCTACTCGGCAGATGCTGTTCGCGTAATTCCAGGGCCGATTTCTGTTGCTGGAATAACAACAATGGATGAGCCAATCGCAGATATTTTGGGAAGATTTGAAGATGCGGTTATAAAACGTTCGGTTGCTGGCGATTCTAGAGTTTCTCTTGCGCAAAGCGCGTTTAGTCAAAGCGCGTTTAGTCAAATCGCGTGCGCAAAAAATGTTGAAGAATACGTGCGCGCATGCCCGAATATATCTTGGATTGGTCACCTAACTTCTAATCCTGCTTATAAAACGCAAAATAATAGCGAAAACTACGTTATAAGCGTTGTTAGTGAAGAAGATAGCGTAATTAAGCTTGATTTAGATATTAAATTAGACACATTCTGGGATGATTTAAGCGGCAACGATTCAAGTGCTAACGATTCAAGCGCTAACGATTCAAGTAAGGCTGATAATAGCAATAAGAATCATGCTGTGCGAAGCATTGTGATTCCGCTTATTGTAGATGCAAATCGCGCAGGGGGCGTGCCAGTAGTAGATAGAGATCGCTTGCCAAAGCACGTTTATAAGATGCTTGCAGCTACAGCAGGCATTGGAAACGTTGCGATTACGGGAGATGCTTTAAGCGAAATGCCTAAAGTAGATGAAAGCAGCAAATCGCAAGAAGCGCCATTTGGCGTAGTAAAGTCTTCGTACACGCTTTCTAGAAATCTTGGAATCGATCACGAATCTGCTACAGCTGGGCGACTTTCGGGCGGATTGCAGCCGTCTAGAATTGTTCCAGACGCGCTAGTTGGTCCTGCTTGGCCAACAATTTATTCTGCTTTGGGGTCCGTAATGGTAGACGGGTACCCAGTAATCGAAGGCTTGCTTAACGCAGTTCATTTAGATCACCTAATAGAACTAGATGTATCTACAGACGACCTGCAAAAATATGTTGGAACACGCATAAACCTCACTGGTTGGGCAGAAGATTACGCCGAATCAGCTTCTGGGCGAGTAGTGACAATACACATAATTCACAATGCGCAAGACGGAACGCATCTAGCTCACGAAACAGAACGATTTGCGATTCGCGGTCGCAGCTACAGTGCAGCGCTGCCAAAGCCTGCTGCGCAATACGGAGCTGCCGCGGATTTGCACGAATATGATGTAGATGCAACTCCTAGAAGAATGCTTAGAAGAGTTGTTTTGAGCGCGCCTAAAGACATGACGGCGTTTGCGCGCACTTCTGGCGATTTTAACCCAATTCACACTTCTTACAGAGGCGCTGCAATATCTGGGCTTAAAGCGCCGCTTGTGCACGGAATGTGGCTTTCGGCGGCAGCTCAGCACGTTGCGCAAGCCTTGGATGAAAAAGGCGCGCGCTACGAGTTGATTGGCTGGACGTACAACATGTACGGCATGGTGCAGCTTAACGATAAGGTTGAGATAACTGTTGAGCGCGTAGGAAAAGTTCGACGTGCAGGACTTGCGCTAGAAGTAACATGCCGCGTAAATGGGCAAGTTGTGTCTAAGGCCAGCGCTCTTACAGGCTCGCCGCGCGCCGCCTTTGTATACCCGGGTCAGGGTATTCAAAAGCAAGGTATGTCGCTAGATGAGCGCGCAAAATCGCCAGCTGTGCGCGAAACTTGGCAGCGCGCCGATAAGCTTACTCGCGAAAAGCTCGGATTCTCAATTCTTGCTGTTGTTCGAGATAATCCTAAGGAACTAACAGCAAATGGCGTAACGTATCGTCACCCAGAAGGCTTGCTTAACTTAACGCAATTTACGCAAGTTGCGCTCGCTACTGTTGCTTTTGCACAAACTGCTCGCTTGCGTGAAGCTGGATGCGATATTTGGCCTGCCTACTTTGCTGGCCATTCGCTTGGTGAATACAATGCGCTAAGCTCTTTCGCTCAAATTATTCCGCTAGAAACCGTGTTGGAGCTCGTGTTTCACCGCGGATCTACAATGCATCATTTGATTGAGCGAGATGCGCAAGGCCGATCCAACTATAGAATGGGAGCTTTGCGTCCAAACCAGTTTGGCGTAGGAGACGATGGCGTAAACGCGTATGTTGAAGGAATCTCTAAGCAAACTGGCGAATTCTTGCAAATCGTAAACTACAATTTGGCAGGTCAGCAGTATGCGATTGCAGGAACAATAAAAGGTCTTAAAGCTTTGGCCGAAGATTCCGCTAAGCGTGCTAAAGAATATGGTGGAAAGCCGCCGTTTATTTTGGTTCCAGGAATTGACGTGCCATTCCATTCCAAGCTGCTTAGAAAAGGTGTGCCAGAGTTCCGCGATAAGCTGGATTCGCTTCTTCCAAAGCATATTGATTACTCTGTGCTTGTTGGACGCTACATTCCAAACTTGGTTGCATGCCCGTTTGAGCTTACGCGCGAATTTGCGCAAAAGATTCTAGACGTTGTGCCTTCAGAGCGAATTGAAGCGGCTTTACAAGATGATGCAACTTGGGATTCTTATGCTGCAGACGAGCAAAAGCTTGGCAGATTGCTTCTTACGGAGCTTCTTTCTTGGCAGTTTGCTTCCCCTGTTCGCTGGATTGAAACGCAAGCGCTTATGTTCTCTAGCACTTCTTGCGGCGGATTAGGCGTAGAAGAATACGTTGAAGTTGGTTTAGCGAATGCTCCAACTTTGGCAAATCTTGGTGCAAAAACGCTTGCATTGCCAGAGTTTAGTAGTCAGCGTGTTGCTGTTTATAACGTTGGACGAGACGAGAGTCGTGTTTATAAAACAGACACAGATTCGCTTGTGCCAGAAGTTTTTGAAGACGATGAAAGCGCGGTTAATGAGCAGGCGGCTGCTGGCGATTCTTCCCAAGAGGCCGCACAAAAGTCACAAGCAACCGCAACGGCAAGTGCTGCGTCTGCTCAAATAAATGCAAATAATAATGCAAATAATTCTGCGCAAAATGTGCAAAATGCATCAAATGCAGTGCCAAATGTGCCATCTGATTCTGTTGCAGATATTGCATTTAAGGCGTCGGACGCTATTGAAATGCTGATTGCATACAGTGCTAAGATTCGCGCTGACCAAATTGGCGCTGCCGACACAACGGATACGCTAACAAACGGCGTATCTTCTAGGCGAAACCAGCTTTTAATGGACATAAGCTCCGAGCTTGGCGTGCCTAGCGTGGACGGTGCTGCGGAAGCTCCAATGAGCGCTCTTAGCAAGCTAGTAAACTCTGCAGCTCCTCGCTACAAGGCTTTTGGTGCCGTTCTTAGCGACATTGTAAGGCAAAGTTTGAGGTCGCTTTTTGGTGCAGCTGGTGTAAAGCCTGCTCAAGTAGATAAGCGAATTACGGAAGTCTATAAGCTTGGCGAAGGCTGGCGTGCGCACGTTTTGGCGGCGCTTGTTTTGCAAACGCGCTCTGGTGCAAGCGTTCGCGGAGGCGATTTGGCGCAGCTTTCTACGCAGCCAGCAAAGAACGCTTCTGCAGCTCAAGCATTGATTGATTCTGCGATTAATCAAGTTGCTAAACAGCACGGAATTACTCTTGCTCAGCCAGGTTCTGCAGGATCTGGCGCTGCAGGTGGCGCGGTTGTTGATTCTGCAGCGCTTGACGCTTTTGCACAGCAGGTTGTTGGCGCGGATGGCGTTTTGGCTGCCACTGCTAAGTTTGTGCTAGCAAAGCTTGGTGTTGAGACTCCTCAAGTAAAAGATGAAGCGGATGAAAATGCGGCTGTTGTTGCAGCGGTAGAAGCTGAGCTTGGAGCGGATTGGCCAAAGCAGGTGGAGCCTCGATTTGATGAGCGCAAGGCGATTCTTTTCGACGACCGCTGGGCTAGTGCTCGCGAAGATTTGGCGCGTATCTACTACAATTCTGGCTATGATTCTTGCGCAAATAATTCCGAAGATCTTGAGCACGTTAGCGAAATTTTGAACCGCTACGGTAGCTTTGTTGGATTAGGGAGCGCAACCGCTCGCGAAGCTGAGTGGTTTGCTAAAAAGTGCAAAGATAATAAATTCAACGGTAATAATCGCAACGATAATAAGTTCAGCGTATTGTCTTCTATTTTTGAGCAAGTTGCAAAAGATGCGCTAAAGTCTACTGGCGATTTGCCAAAGTCGCGCAATCATGAGCATTATGGAGACGATTCGCCAATCTTCTCGAATTGCTTTGAAGGAGACGTTGCTGTTGTAACAGGCGTTGCGCCAAATTCGATTGCAGCACGAGTTGTGACTGGTCTTCTAGAAGGCGGAGCTACGGTTATTGCCACTTCTCACAGCTTTAAGCCGAGTGTAAAAAAGTGGGCTAAAGAAGCCTACAGACTTCACGCAACAGCTTCGGCTAAATTGTGGCTTGTTCCAGCAAACTTGTCTAGTTATAGAGATGTTGACGCTCTTGTAAAGTGGGTTGGCACAGTTTCTAAGAAGGTTAGTGGCGCTACAACTACCATTTTGAAGCCTGCTTACAATCCAACTCTGTTCTTCCCATTTGCAGCTCCGCCAGTTAGTGGAACTTTGGCGGATTCTGGTGCGCTTTTTGAATCGCAATCCAGGCTTATGCTTTGGGGTGTTGAGCGCGCAATCGCAGGATTTGCTCAAATCGGAGCAGATACAGATGTAAAGCATTGTATGCACGTTGTGTTGCCAGGATCGCCTAATCGCGGTATTTTTGGCGGCGACGGAGCTTATGGCGAAGTCAAGAGCGCATTTGACGCCATTGTTAACCGCGCGCATGCAGAAAAAGTGTGGTCGAATCGCGTAACTTTTGCTCATCCAAAGATTGGCTGGGTGCGTGGAACTGGCTTAATGGGTGCAAATGATCCTCTTGTGGAAGCTGTTGAAAGCCGTGGCTTAAAAACATTTACAACAAGCCAGATGGCGAATCTTTTGCTTGATTTGTGCACTAAAGATGCGCGTAATCTTGCTGCAAAGGCGCCTCTAGACGTTGATTTAACAGGTGGATTAGGCTCGGAGCCTCTTGATTTGAACGAACTTAAAGCTCAAGCTTTGCAAGAGAATAGTCGTAAGCAGGCTAATCAGGATGCTTCAAACGATTCTTCAATCAAGTCTGAAGTCAAGTCTCTAAACAAGGCGCTTCCATCTCCAAATATTCCAACTCAAGCAAGCGTTAACTTGGAAGATTGGAAGAACGTAACAGCAAAGCCGCAAGACCAAATCGTTATAGTTTCTGTTGGCGAGATTGGCCCTTGGGGTTCTGGTCGTACGCGCTTTGGTGCCGAGCAGTCAATCCAAGATGACGGAACGGTTTCGCTTTGTGCAGGCGCTGTTTTGGAATTGGCTTGGAGCATGGGCTTGCTAACTTGGCAAGATTCGCCAAAGCCAGGATGGTACGATGCGGAAGGCATGCTTGTGCCAGAAGAAGACATTGCAGAAAAGTATCGCGATGAGGTAGTGGCTCGCTCGGGAATAAGGCCGTTTGAGACTGGTATGGGCAGCGACTACAAAGACGGAGCAAACGAAGAAGAAGCCGAAATCTTCCTCGACCACGATGTATCTTTCAACGTTGCTACAGAGCAAATTGCGCGCGAATACGTGGCGCTAGACGAAGAGCACACAGAGATTTCTAGCGACCCAGAGTCTGGCGAATGGATTGTTACGCGCAAAGCTGGATCCATGATTCGCGTGCCAAGGCGAGCAGCCATGACGCGCACTGTTGGTGGGCAATTGCCTAAGGGCTTCGACCCATTAAAGTGGGGTATTCCAGCTTCGATGGTTGGAAGCGTAGATCCGATTGCGCTTTGGAACATAGTCTCTACTGTTGATGCCTACATTTGCGCAGGATTTACGCCTTCGGAAATTTTGCAAGCTGTGCATCCATCTCTTGTTGCATCGACTCAAGGCACAGGATTTGGCGGAATGACGTCTATGCGAAAGCTGTATTTGGATAGATTCCTAAATCACGAAATTCCTACAGACGTGCTTCAAGAAGCATTGCCAAATGTTGTTGCAGCGCACGTAATGCAAACGTATATTGGCGGCTATGGAAACATGATTCAGCCAGTATCGGCATGCGCCACTGCTGCAGTTTCGCTAGAAGAAGGCGTTGATAAGATTGCGCTTGGCAAAGCCGACTTTGTTGTAACAGGCGCGATTGACGATATTGGCGTTGAATCTGTGGTTGGCTTTGGCAATATGAACGCTACTGCAAACAGCGAGGAAATGTACGAAAAGGGCATAAATCCGCGATTCTTCTCGCGTGCCAACGATCGCAGGCGCGGAGGATTCCTGGAAGCGCAAGGCGGCGGCACGATTCTTATTACGCGAGGAGATATTGCGCTTAAGCTTGGATTGCCTGTTGCTGGTGTAGTTGGATTTATTCACTCGTACGCGGATGGTATTCACACTTCGATTCCAGCTCCAGGATTGGGTGCGCTCGCTGCAGGATTGGGCGGCCGCGATTCCAAGCTTGTGCACGATTTGGCGGCTCTTGGCGTTACACCAGACGATATTGCTGTTGTTTCTAAGCACGATACGTCTACAAACGCAAACGACCCTAACGAGTCCGAGTTGCATAATACGCTTGCACACGCGATTGGGCGCACAAGCGGAAATCCGCTATTTGTGATTAGCCAAAAGTCGCTTACTGGCCACGCAAAGGGTGGCGCATGCGTGTTCCAGATTAATGGCTTGACTCAGCTGTTTAGAAGTGGTTGGGTCCCAATCAACGCTTCTCTTGATTGCGTGGATCCTAAGCTTGCGCGCGACGACCACATGGTTTGGTTGCGAAAGAGGATTCACATTGGCTCTGTTAAAGCGGCTCTTGCTACATCGCTTGGATTCGGGCACGTTAGCGGATTCGTGGCGCTTGTGCATCCTGGTGCGTTTGAGGCGGCTGTAGCGTCTAGCGCTGGCGTGGATGCGCTTAACGAGTGGCGAGCAAAGGCAAATGCGCGTTTGGCTGCGGGCCATCGACTTTTGCAAGAGGGCATGATGGGTCATGTGCAACTGTTTGAGCCTGTGGAAAATCGCCGTTTGCTTAAAGACGGCACGCGCATGCCAGATGGATCTCGCTACGATGGGCATGAAGCAGAAAAAGCTATGCTGCTAAACCCAGATGCTCGCCTAGATGCAAGCGGCTATTATTGCTGACGAATCGACGATTTCGCGTTTAGAGCGTAGTGCGGTTTCCTTACTTGGTATTGCGCGAGGTTTGAGTATTTCTCTCCTCGCAGGCGCGCCAACCTGCCAGAGCGCTTAAAGCGTAGCGCGCGAAGGCAATTTGGCGCGCTGAGCCGCTCAAACGTAAAGTCCAGTGGACTTTACGTGCGGCGAAGACGTTAGCGCGCTTAGACCGCGCGAGCGAAACGCCTCGCTCGCTGCGAAAAATCTCGAATCTCCACATAGCCTGGTGAAATCTGCGTAATCTTGTAGTGCGTTTGTATGGCAACACGCCGTAAATTAGGTACAAACGCACTACAAGTTTGTGCGGGTTCGCACTATATGTGTGACTAATATCGCAGTTATATTTTTGACTTTTGTAAAAATTGCAAAAGTGTTATAATGGCTCCTTACGTGCAAAATTGCGAAAAATTCAAGGTGCTTATGGCAATTTGCGTTCAAAATAAGCAATCTTATGTGTAAACCAAAGTTGGTTGTAATAAGAAGTGAAACATAGTTGTGTCACCTATAGTTTTCATGTTTTGCATGGCAATAAAACAATATAGAAGCATGTTTGTGCCAACGGAGGAAAGGATATGCAGATGGTCGCTCATCGCCACCTTGCGTCGAAAATAGTTTCTATGATTGCAGCGAGTGCAATGTTAATAACAGGTTTTGCTGTTGTTGGCAATGCAAGCGCTAGTAGTGAGTCTAGTAATTCTCAATCTAGCAATCTAACTCTTAACCGTAAGGGTGTTATTGTTACTGCGTTCCAGCAAACTTGGAATAGTATTGCTCAAGAATGCAAAACAACTTATGGTCCTGAGGGCGTGAGTTATGTGCAAGTGTCTCCTCCAAATGAGCATGTAAAGGGTACTCAGTGGTGGACTTCTTATCAGCCTGTGAGCTATAAATTAAAGTCAAAACTCGGCGATGAATATGGCTTTAAGAAGATGATTACTGCTTGCAATGCTGCAGGTGTTGGAATCATTGCAGATGCTGTTATTAATCACATGACTGGTGCTGGTGACACTCATACAGAGGGTGTTGGTGGAAGTAAATATAGCGCTAAAGATCAGTCTTTCCCAGATGCTGGATATAAAAAGGATGATTTCCATCAAGATGCTAGTAATATTGAGCACTATAACAATGCGGAGGAAGTGTGGAATCGCAGGCTTGTTGGCTTGCTTGATTTGGATACATCAAAGCAGAATGTGCGCGAGACTTTAGGTAAGTACTTTGCTCATTTGCTAAAGCTAGGTGTTGCTGGCTTCCGTATTGACGCAGTAAAACATATTTCTCCAACAGATATGGCTGCGATTAAAGCTGAAGCTGCAAAACAATCTGGTAAAAATGCGGATGAGATTTGGTGGATGCAGGAGACGATTGGTGATCCTTCTGAAGCTAAAGAAATACAGCCAGATCAGCATTTGAATGAAGGTGAAGTCAACGAATTCCAATATTCGTACCGATTAAAGAGTGATTTTTATGGCTCAATATCGAATCTAAAAAATATTACCAATGGACTTGTTCCAAGCGATAAAGCTTCAATTTTTGTAACTAATTGGGATACTCCTCGCGAAAATTATGTGCGCACGCTTACCTATAAGGATGGTCCTCGCTACGAGCTTGCAAACGCATTTATGCTTGGCTACCCGTATGGAAATCCAAACATTTACTCGGGGTATAGGTTTGAGAATGGTCATAAGGATGATGGTGCGCCTGGAGCGACTGAAGATAAAGTTGAAGATGTAGATTGTTCCCCAACAACTGGTTGGCAGTGCACTCAGCGTTGGACTTCTATTCGTGGAATGGTCGGTTTCTTTAAGGCTGTAAATGGTGCTCAAGTCACTAATTGGCAAGATGACGGCAATAATAACATTGCTTTTAGTCGTGCAGGCAAGGGATTCTTAGCAATAAACAATACGCCAAACGCAAAGAAAGTTTTGTATAAGACTGATTTGCCTGATGGTGAGTATTGCAACGTTTATGAGGCTGGAAATTGCTCTAAGACTGTTAAAGTTACAGATGGCAAAGTTGCTGCGACTATTGCTCCTTATTCTGCAATTGCTTTGCATGTGGATGCGCTTAAGGACAATATTTATGAAAAAGTAAAATCTAATACAGCACGTGACGAATCTGATCCAAAATACAATGTTGACGATGCTAAAGACCAGTCAACAACTGTCTATTTTAATGCTAAAAATAAAGCAGGTAATCCAAGCTCAGTAAATATTCATTATCAAATCGGCAATGATTCTTGGACTGCAGTTCCCGGTAGACCAATGCGCAAAGTTTGCGATGATTGGTTTGCAAGAACAATTCCTAATAATGGAAAACAAATTACTGCTGTATTTAACGACGGTGGAGATAGGTGGTATCACTTAAATAATTCAAATAATGGTAATTTTACTATTCCAGCTGGCGCAAAGAATTATGTAGTAGATGCAGATTTGAAAGGTTCTGAATCTGCTGAAATTCCTTGCAAAGCAGAATCTTCAAAACCTTCTGCATTAAAGACGAAGATTGTTATTCACTACAATCAAAAAAACACGAATAAAGGTGTCTATATTTGGGGTCTTAAAGATGCTCAAGGTAATGAAATAGATGGTGCTTGGCATAAGTTCAATGGTCAAGACGCTTTTGGTAAGACTTACACAGTTGAGGCTGATGGCACTTACGAGGGTGGAAAAGTTGGATTTATTATTACCACTAATCCAGGATCTGATAATAAAAATTGGCATAAGGACGGAGACAAAGATCGTAAGATTTGGCAAATTGAAGATGGTGTTGGCGAAGCTTGGGTTGTAAGCGGGAATGAAGATACTTTTGCTGAACCGCCATCTGAAGTTGCTAACAAGCTTAATAACATTAAAACGTTAAACGTTACTGTTCACTATCGCAGAACAAACAAGGATTACGCTGGTTGGAATCTTTGGACTTGGTACGGTAGTGAGAAGGGCGTAAAGCAAGATTTTACGGCCCATGATGATTTCGGAAAGATTGCAGAATATACGTTCCACAATGATTCTGGCGTAAAAGATCCAAAGTTTATTGTGCGCTATTCCATGCAAGGAAACGATTGGGTTTATAAAGATCCTGGCGAAGGCGATCGCCCAATTCCTGCAAAAGCAATCACTTTAAGCCAAGATGGTAACACTGGCAACGCTGAAATCTGGCTTATGCAGGGAGATAGTAGAGTTTACTTAAGTCCAAACGTAATCAACACAAAGGCTAATGCTTTTAACGCTGATATTACGTCTTTTAAGGAATTTACTGTAAATGTGAGCGGCGACCCTTCGGAAGTTAAGAATGGTGATGTTACTGTAACTGATGTTACAGATTCAAAGAAAAATCAACACAAGACAATAGATATTTCGCAAGTTGCTGTTGTGGATAATAGGATCGTAATCACTGCAAAGAACGAATTAGATCTTAAGAAAATGTATGAAATCAACATTAAGGGTGTTGGTGGAATGCCTAAGACAGTTTCTGCTTCAACTGTTAAAGGCTCTAAGATTGTTCGCACTGATGAGTTTGATCAAAAGTATGCGTACATAGGCGATGACTTGGGTGCTGTTGTAAAAGATGGTTCTACGACTTTCAAGCTTTGGGCTCCAACTGCTACAAAAGTGGAGTTAGTAACTTATAAGTCAACTGATGAAAAAGCACAAGAAGATAAAACACAAGATCTGACTCTTGGTACAGAAGCTGGAAAGCTTGGCGTGTGGAGTATTACTACGAGTGATGCAAAAGTTGGCACTGCTTACACTTACAAGGTTCATTTTGCAGATGGCACTGTTAATAATTCTCCAGATCCTTATGCAAAAGCTGCTGTGAGAAACGGAATGAGATCCGTTGTATTCGGTAAAGATACTGGTAAGCCTGTACCTCGTATGGCATCGTTTGATAAGCGCCCAACTGATGCGACTATTGCAGAGATGAATATTCGCGACTTCTCAATTCACGAAAGTTCTGGCATAGATGGTGCAAAGCGCGGCAAATATCTCGGTGTAATCGAGTCTGATGCTAAAAAAGATGGAAAGCCAACTGGCTTTGATTATTTGAAGTCTCTTGGAATCACTCACGTACAAATCATGCCAATGTATGATTTTGGTTCTGTGAATGAAGCAGGAGATTTGAGTTATGTTGCTACTAACGACAAAAATAGTCCTCACCAAAACTGGGGCTACGATCCAATTAATTACAATGTTCCAGAAGGATCGTATGCATCTGATTCAGCAAATCCTGCTACTCGTATTACGGAGCTAAAGCAAATGGTTAAAGGCCTGCATGATGCTGGCTTGCGTGTGATTATGGACGTGGTTTATAACCATGTTTATAACGCGCAAAAGAACGCTTTTGGCCAAACTGTGCCAGGTTACTACTTCCGTTACAACGATGACGGCAGCTTGTCTAATAGATCTGGTTGCGGAAACGATACTGCTTCAGAGCGCAAAATGATGCGAAAGTATATTGTTGACTCTGTAAAGTATTGGGCTAAAGAGTACGGTATTGACGGCTTCCGTTTTGATTTGATGGGATTGATTGACCTTGAAACCATTAAGGAAGTGCGTGAAGCTGTTTATGCAATTGACCCGAACTCGATTATTCTTGGCGAAGGCTGGGATATGAGCCAATTGCCTTATGGAAACCGCACTATTCAGCCTAATGCGTATAAGCTTGCTGGCAATAATGGCGTTGCGTTCTTTAACGATTCCTTCCGTGATGCTGTAAAAGGCCAGGGAGATGATGGTGTTACTGGATTCGTGTCTGGAAACAGATATAGCGACAATCTGGTAATGCAAAATCTTTACGGCTGCCAGCCTGGAAATGCAAGCTGCACTGGTAGGCGCTACGCGAATGCTGGTCAGACTGTGCAATATGTTGAAGCTCACGACAATCTTAATCTTTATGATAAGTTGAAGAAATCCTTGACTAATGAGACAGAAGAGAATCTTAAGAAGCGAGTAATGCTTGCTAATTCGCTTGTAATGTTTGCGCATGGCATGCCATTCTTTGAGCTTGGTCAAGAGTTCTTACGAAGCAAGAATGGTAATGCTAATAGTTACAATGCTGGCGACGGCAACAATTCCGTTAAGTGGGATTTGGTTAATAAGAATTCCGATGCTGTTGAGTACTTCAAAGAGTTGATAAAGCTAAGAAACGAGATTCCAGCGTTACGCGATTCCGAATATTCTGATGTTAATAAGAATATGCATTGGATTAAGAGCAGTGATGGAATTAATGCGTTTAGTGTTGATAGCAACAATAAAACGTATGTGTTTATTTTCAATGCTAATAGTAGTGAATCTACTGTGAATATTGGCAAAGGAAAGTATCATGTGCGCATTGCCGATGGAAAAGCTAACAGCGATGAAGTATCAAAGTGTCCTGAAATTACTGTAGATGACAATGGAAATTACAAGGTTTCTGCTCTTTCGACTGCTGTGCTTGTGAAGGATGCTGAAAAGAAGGACGATAATCCTTTTGCAAATCTTAAGGCTGATGATGTTCTCAAATATAAGATGAATCCTTTAGATATTAATAAGTTGAAGGATGAATCTAAGCCTGGTACTCAGCCTGGTACGCAGAATTCAAATCCATCTACGCCTGGGCATGAACAAACTCCTGGCACTGTAACTCCTACACCGCAGCCACCTGCTCCTGGCCCTGTAGTGCCAAATCCAGCTCCAGCGCCTGGGCATGAGCAAACTCCTGGTCAAGTGACGCCTGCTCCGTCTCCGTCACCAGCTCCTCGGCCTAAGCCATCTGATCATGAAACTCCAGATAAGCCAGGTCAGACTAAGCCAGGTCAGTCTAAGACTGAAACTCCATCTGAGCATTCTGCACCAGCTAAACCAGCAGAATCTGCTCCAGTGCCTGTTGCTCCACGAACAGTTCAGCAGCTTAATCCAGAATTAAGGGGAACTCTCAGTGTTAGTAACAATAACGTTGCAACTGCAGGTGTTGTGAATAGTGTGAGAATTAATGTTGTAAACAGAGAGTTCACCGAGCGTTTGCAGCGTGACGGAGTAGTTTATGCTTACGCGTACATTTACTCGTCTCCACGCTTGCTTAAGGGCGCCGATGGCTCCAAGTTTGTTACTATTCGCATGGAGAATGGTACGCCTCAATTTGATGCTCAATTCCCATCTGGATACTCTGGTAAACACACTGTTTTGCTTGTAGACGAACATGGAAAGCAGCTAGCATGGACGGATATTACTGTTGTTAACAATAGTGATTCGAGACGTGATAGTTTCCATTTGCAAACTGGCAGTAGTGTTATTGCTGTATTTGCGGTATTCATTGTGCTTGCTTTTGCTGCAATTATTGTTCGCTATAAAGTTGCATTTAGATAGATTTGTGACTTTGGGTTTTAGAGCAAAGCGCTTTGACTGCGTTTCCGCACTTTGTACCAAATTTAGGGCAAATTTGGTACAAAGTGCGGAAAATCGTTCGCGCAGATTAGCTGCGCTCTAGAGTAGTTAGGAAGTGAGTTCAATGATTGCAGGCATTGGTTGCGATGTTGTTAATGTTGCGGATTTTGCGCAACAAATGCAAGATGGCAATGGGTGGCGATCGCTATTTTCTACGCGTGAGCTTAGGCAGTGCGCCATGCGAGCACACTTAAAAAACGACGCTGAGGCGATTCATATTGCTGCTCACTGGGCTGGTAAAGAGGCGGTTATAAAAGCGTGGTGCGAAGCGATGAGCACTCTTGGTTTGCAATATCCGTATACTTTAGACAACACACCATGGGCAAGCATTGAGGTTTTAGATGATTCTCGTGGATGCCCGAGTGTTCGACTTAGTGAAGACGTTAATCAAAAGCTTCTAGAGTCATTACACGCGCCAGAGGCGACTAATCCGCATGAATCCGACAGCGCTAATGTAAGCGTTAATGGTGTAAATCGCGTAAATCACCCTAATTGGCGTGTGTCTTTAAGTCACGATGGATTAGTGCAAAATTCTTCTGCTATTGCACTTGCGTTTGTTGTTTTAGAGTTACGCGAGTCTTAATCATAAAACCTTAATCATGCGAACATGCAGCGAATTTTACGCATGAATGTGTATTCAATGTGCACTAAATGTGCAAATTTTCCGAGAATTGTACAATTTAGCGCGAGTGTCGAAAGTTGCTTTAGTTCTAAACAGTCTGTATAATTAATCGAGTTGCTGTTTTGCAAGGCAATTAATAGCTTGCAAAATTCGCATATTGCGGATGTAGCTCAATGGTAGAGTATCAGTCTTCCAAACTGATGACGCGGGTCCGATTCCCGTCATCCGCTCCATTTTTTACATTTTCATTCGCTTTTCATTCCTGTTTTATTTCGTTCTTGCTTTAGTACACACATGTTTTAAGCTGTTTGCGCATGTTGGTATTGTTGTAACAGTTAAACACGTAAAACATGTGTCTGGAGGGATTTTGGGACAGTTTATTGTACGTGTAATTGCAAGTTTAGTTTCTATAGCAACAGCTCTTGTTGTAAATTCTGCTCCTGCGTTTAAAGTAGAAAATCGTTTGGATTTTAAGAATGTTGCTTCCAAAGTCGCAAATATTGCAGATAGCGCAGATGGTGAAAATAGTGCGGAATTGTCAGATAATGGCACTAACACTGTTGAAGAAGATCAATTAAATGCGTTTTCTAATGGCGATTCACGCAATGATTCTAAGTTGCCTAAAAAAGTGGCATCTTCCTTTACAAACAAAGACGAAGTTGTGTCTTCAAAGTATGCGATTGCAGATAATGGAGAATTAAAGTCACTTAAAACTGGCCAAACTGTTACCGACTCTAAGCTTGTTGGAACTAAAGATAAGCAGCCAGATCCACTCGCTAAAAGTAACGGTGAACGTTTTACGCCTATAACTGTTGGCGATTTGCGAAAAGAGATAAAGCGCGAAAATTCGAGCAGTGCTAATTCAGATGTAACTAATTCAGATAGTACTAATGCTGATTCTTCTACCACCAATAACACTCAGATTTCTAGCAAAAAGCATGTTGAAAATAAGCGTTCTCTTAGAAAAAACAAGGTTGTTCTTATAAGCTCTAATCAAAAAAATCCCCAAGAAACTGACTCAAACGAAAAGAGCCAGGAGTCACAAGCTTTAGAATCTAGAACATCCACGTATACAACTTATGGCTCGGTGCGTAAGATTTCTTTGCCAACAAACGGCTTTGGCACTAGGTGGGGAGACTACAACGGAACTCAGGCATTCTATGATGGCAATGGAAGCCTGTTTGCGTACAACGCCAGTGGTGTGATTGATGTTTCCGAATATCAAAAAGAAATTAACTGGGCTGCAGCTAAGGCAGCTGGCGTAGAAGGCGCGATTATACGAATTAGCTACGGATGGGAAAACGGCTACGATAAATACGCTTTGCGAAATATTAGAGAATGCAAGCGTTTAGGCATTCCATTTGGAATTTACATGTATTCTTACGCCGAAAAACCAGAAGATGGCGCTAACGAGGGCGCAGACGTTGCAAGTCTTCTTAGGCGCGCAGGCGTTAGTCCAGGCGACCTTTCTTATCCTGTTTACTACGATCTTGAAAAATGGGTTTGGGCTGGCCACACTGCTCCAACTAGCCCATACGTTTACCAAAACATTGTTTCGTCTTGGTGGAATCAGCTGTATAGCGCAGGATACACAAATCTTGGCATTTACTCATATGCAAACTATTTGAGAGGCCCGCTTAATTCGCAATACATTCACGATCGAGCAAGTTGGGTTGCTAGCTACGGCGCAACTCCGCTATTTAACATTAGAACGGCGTTGCGCGGATGGCAGTACACGTCTAAGGCTCGCATATCTGGTATTGATGGAAATGTTGATGTTAGCGCGTTTGGAAATATGGATCCTAATGCCTATGGAGAATATGAAAATGTAGGCAGAGTGTGGAAAGTTAGAAGAGTTCCAAATCGCGATTTTTGGACTGATGGCACTCAAAACCATGTTCTTCAATATCAGTTGCGCGAATCTTATTATATGCATGGTGGTTTTGCGCGTCTTGGTGCTCCTGTTGCCGATGAGGAGAACATTGGTGGCGGCTGGTGGCGTCAGCGTTGTCAGAATGGTGATGTTTGGACGCATGGAACAGACACTAAGCTTGTGATTCAGTTTGAACTTAGAGGCTCCTATTACAAGCATGGCGATGTTGCTCGTCTTGGTGCTCCTGTTGCCGAAGAAGAGAATATGGGTGGCGGCTGGTGGCGTCAGCGTTGCCAGAACGGCGATGTTTGGACGCATGGAACAGACACTAAGCTTGTGATTCAGTTTGAACTTAGAGGCTCTTACTACTCGCACGGCGGTGCTGGCTGGCTTGGCGCTCCTGTTGCCGATGAGGAGAACATTGGCGGCGGCTGGTGGCGTCAGCGCTGCAAGAATGGCGATGTTTGGACTTACGGAAGTGGCACTAAACTCGCTATGATGTTCAACTTGCGTGATGCCTACTACAAGAATGGCGATGCTAATGGCATTGGCGTGCCTGTTGCCGAAGAAGAAAATATGGGTGGCGGCTGGTGGCGTCAGCGCTGCAAGAATGGCGATGTTTGGACTCAAGGAACAGACAAAAAGCTTGTGATTCAGTATGAGCTTAGAAGTTCATATTATAATCACGGCGGCGCTGGATGGCTTGGTGCTCCTGTTGCTTCCGAGGAGAATATGGGAGACGGCTGGTGGCGTCAGCGCTGCAAGAATGGCGATGTTTGGACTCAAGGTCGAAACACTAAGCTAGTGGTAATGTTCAATCTTCGCAAGGATTACTACAAGCGTGGCGGCTTCGAAAAGCTTGGCGCGCCTGTAGAAGACGAACATAATGATGGCAATGGCTTATGGCATCAAAAGTGCCAGAAGGGTGTTCTAGAAGCCCACTGATAGCCTTTGGCTCCATTCAACAAAAGCATCTGGATTCGTGTATTGTATTTCGTTTGCTGATTCTGTGTGATTTGCAAATACAAGCAAGAATCCAAATACGATTGTTACTGTAGTGCATGCAACGATTAGAGTTTGAATAGACTTTTGACCATTCAACTCATTGTTGCATGCATTTTCTTTATTTAATTGCAACTGCGCATTTTGATTATCCGAGCAATTTCTTCTAGCAAACCCAATCGAAGCAATAATCATAAGAATTATTATTGAATCGCAATAATAACGGTAAAGACTACCGCCTAAGCAGTAGTTTACGTAGATTAACATAATAGAGAATGTTATTCCGCTTAAGCACATTATGTATTCGATTTTTTGCATGTACTTGCGTCTTATTAAGAAAATGCCACAAATAAGTGGTATTGATAGCAGACCAAATGTCATGTGATTAAAGAAACTATTTCCATAATCCGAAATGTTTGAGCTGGTTATTGTAATATACGGGAAGTCCGTATCTACGCTTGGTGGCTTTATAAAGAAGTTTATTAACATGTCTTTGATTCTTAGAGGGTCAAAGGTTATACGATTAAATCGCAAGTCAAAGTTTGTTAATTGTTCTTCGTTGCCAAAGTTAAAGAATGAACCAAAACGCAAGTAGTTATATACTAAGATTCCAGCAAATCCAGCTATTGCAGGCACCAAGAAGCTTATTGCGGCGCAAGCTCTATTGATTATGCTCCTAGAGTTGTTAAGTAGTAGCGCAATAAAAAGTGGTGCTATAAATGCAACTGTGGAAATGCAAGAATTTGGTCTAGATCCGCATTGCAAAGCTAAACTTAATCCAGATAAAACAAATAGGGCGTATTGTGTAAAGCTGTTTTTAAGTCTTACAGCTTTTAGTGACGAATACACAAATAGTGCTCCAAATAGCATTGCGCTTACCATAGGCATGTAGTAGATTGATGCAGATGCTTGCAGATAGAAAATAAGACATGCGAATGGCAATGCTGCAGCTATAAGA
The DNA here is from genome assembly GCF_055804255.1 of Gardnerella sp. c17Ua_118. Lineage (NCBI taxonomy): Bacteria > Bacillati > Actinomycetota > Actinomycetes > Bifidobacteriales > Bifidobacteriaceae > Gardnerella > Gardnerella sp. c17Ua_118. The sequence goes on along the minus strand of NZ_JANUYT010000001.1, from coordinate 912,298 downwards.
AGCATTGAACAATAATTTACTTTTATGCTAAAGAATATTATTAATTCTTTCCAAAGTGCAAACAGTACTGGTATTGTAATTGCCGCAAACGCGGTTGTTACCATTATTGCGCTCGGCATCCAAGCTGGGAACAAGGCGTTAAATGGCAAATAGGTTAAAATAAACGGTACTATTCCAAAGTAGCAATAATATTTTCCATTATGCAGCACAACATCCCATATTGCAGGAGTTCCCTCGCGCACTAATTGCATTCTTTTGCCAATGCTAAATGGGTTTGTTGAATGCAACAAGCCCTTTGGCGGGTCTTGTAGCAAAGATAGCGATCCTTGTTTCCAAGCCTTTAATTGTTCTGTATATGGGTTTCCGTCTATAAAATCGTATGTATTGTAGGCGAATGGAACACGTATTCGATTATAAGTGTTTAATCGGAGCCAAATATACAGGGAGAATCCAGTTACTATTGCGCATACAATCCAAAAGATTATGTTTTGAACTCTATTGCTTTGATTGTAGGCTATTTTATGCCATTTTTTCTTACGTATTGTTATTATTGCAGATCCAAATATAAACAATATTGCCCATTTTGCGTAATTTACATGCAGATTGTACTTTGGGTTGATTGTTATTTTTTGAACTACGATTCCACTTTGGGTTGTGTTAAAGTGTAGCTTTATTTTATTTAGTTTTCCGTGACTTTCTAAGCGAACTTGAGTGGTGTTAAATTTGCCAGTTGTTATTTTGAATCGGCTTGCCAAGGCATATCCAGGCGCTACGACAAAGTCTTCTAGCTCTACGGTTCCAGTTACATAGCTTACAGGTTTTGTGCGTTTTAGTGAAAATTCCAATATTTTGCTATGCGCATTTAGGTTTGTAAATTCTATGTCTGCGCCATTTTTAGGTATGTGTATGCCGTCTTTATTGTATTTTGCGCGTTCAAGCGATTGGTTTTCGCTTTCCGTTTTTGCTATTTTTACCGTGCTTAAGCTTATGTTTTGTGTTTTAAACCCTGGGCCGTAAGCTTGGAATACATTGCTAAAGAATGCTAGCGTTATTAGCCCGCTTACAATAAAACACACTATATATGGAAAATAATTTTTTAGCTTAGGATTGCCATTTATAAAGCTTTGCACTCTTATTACTTTCTATTTATTTTCTATTTACTTTCTATTTACTTTTTATTTCTTTTTAGATAATCAAATAGGTTAACTTGTTCAATAAATTGCTTGCGATCATTCTTAGCAAGAATGTCTAGTATTATTCCTGCAATAAACAGAAGCAATCCAGCTATAATCAGCATTACCGCGCCAATTAGCGTAGGGAAGCGTGTTACTAAATGTGTGCGCCAAAACTCTATAAATGGCAGCATGCATGCCCCTAATCCGCATAATGTGATTAGCACGCCTAGAGTGCCAAAAAATGGCATTGGTTTGTATTCGCGAATCATGTGGAAGATTGTGGAAAGTACGCGGATTCCGTCTCCAACAGTATCTAATTTGCTAACCGAGCCTTGCGGGCGATCCCTATATTGGATTGGCATTTCGTACAGCTTTAGATTGTTGTTAAGAGAATGAATTGTCATTTCTGTTTCAACTTCAAATCCTCGCGAAAGCACTGGGTATGTTTTTACAAATGTAAACGAAAAAGCGCGATATCCCGTCATTATATCTGTGACTTTTGCGCTAAAAAGTGTGTTGATTGCACCGCGCACTAGGCGATTTCCAAAGTTGTGGAATGGTCGCTTGTTTTCTTGAAAATATGTTGAGCTTAAGCGGTCTCCAATAACCATATCGTAGCCCTCAACGATTTTTGCAACCATTTTTGGAGCAGCTTCTGCTGGGTATGTGTCGTCGCCATCTGCCATTACGTATACGTCTGCATCTATGTCTTGGAACATTGCGCGTATAACATTGCCTTTACCTTGTCTTGGCTCTTTACGAACTACCGCTCCTGCTTTTTTGGCAATGCTAGCGGTTTCGTCTGTTGAATTATTGTCGTATACGTATATTGTTGCTTCTGGAAGTGCCGCCTTAAAGTCTTTAACAACTTTTTCAATGGTGATTGCCTCGTTATAGCACGGCAGCAACACTGCGACAGAAGTCATAATATATCCCTTCATAACGGTAAATGGCGTGTGCTTTGGGTTTTTAAACAACCTTTTTAGTTACTGGCACATCAATGTTATTTTACTCATTATTGTGGATTGTGCGCTTGTTTACAAAAGTTGCATGCTGCAAATAGTGTCAAATGTTCAAAATAAACTAATAATAATTATTTTTGAACACCTTTGTGCATGCTATACTAATGCAACAAAATGTATAGAGCCATCAGTATGCACATCGACTAGTGCATGGAGACACTGTTATGGAAGCATATTCAGCATTAACTCATAACGAATTTGCTGTAATATCAGCATTGCAACGTTTGCCAGGAAGTAATCAACGTACTATAGCTGAGCATACGAAGCTTTCATTAGGCACAGTCAATAGTGCGTTACGCGATGCTATTCAGCATGGGTTTGTTGTTAATGGTGAAGTTACAGCAAAAGGTCTTACAGTACTTGAACCGTATCGTGTACACAATGCTGTTATTATGGCAGCAGGGCTTTCATCACGTTTTTCTCCGATTTCTTACGAATTGCCAAAAGGTTTACTCACTGTGCGCGGCGAAGTACTTATTGAACGACAAATTCGTCAATTACAAGAGGCGGGAATTAACGATATTAGCGTAGTAGTTGGCTACAAGCAGGAACGATTCTTCTATTTGGAAGACAAGTTCACCAAGGGGCATTTTTCCGTAAAAATCGTGCCCAATAAGGAATATCGTTATCGCAACAACAACAGTTCAATCATGGCTGTTGCTCATCTTTTAAGTAACACGTATATTTGTTCTTCCGACAATTATTTTGACGAAAATCCTTTTGAACCATACGTGTGGAAGGCTTACTATTCTGCGCAATATCAGCAGGGCTGCACTAAAGAGTGGTGTATGAGTGTGGGTGCGCACGATCGCATTACTTCGGTAACTATTGGTGGCAGCGATGCGTGGTACATGATTGGTCACGTGTATTTTGACAGTGAATTTTCGGCTAAGTTTGTGCGAATTTTGCGTGCGGAATATGATTTGCCGCAGACTGCTGGCAAGCTGTGGGAAGATATTTTGATTGAGCATTTAGATGAGCTTGATATGCGCATGCGCCGCTACGATCCTCCGATTATTCACGAGTTCGATTCGTTAGATGAGCTTCGCGAGTTTGATCCGCTGTTTTTGGAAAATGTTGACAGTGAAGTTTTTGACCGCATCGTTAAGGTGCTTGGTTGTAAGAAGACGGATATTCGCGACGTGTACCCGTTGAAAAATGGTTTGACGAATCTTTCTTGTCATTTTACGGTTGGCTCTAGCGAGTATGTGTACCGTCATCCAGGGGTTGGCACGGATGTGTTGGTGAATCGCAAGGCTGAGTATGAGGCTTTGCATGCGGCGCAGCGTCTCGGTTTGGATGGTACGTTGGTTATGGCTGATCCGAAGTGTGGTTGGAAAATTTCGCATTTTTTGAAAGACTGTCGTATTGCTGATTTTCACGATTCTTGCGATTTGCGCGAAGGTATGCGCCTGATTCGTAAGCTTCACAACAGTGGTGCTACGGTGAGTAGACGCTTCGATTTTTATAAGGAGTCTCAGCGTTATTTGCGCGATTTGTGCGCTTGTAGTGTTACATTGCCTGAGGGTGCTGACGCCTTGCTTAATAAGGTCGATTGGTTGTATGAGTGTGTGAGTAAAGATGCTTGTCAAAAAATTTGCTTGGCACACAACGATGTGTTGGGTGCGAATGTGCTTGTGGATGTTGCTGGATGCTACCATCTGATTGATTGGGAGTATGCTGGGATGTCAGATTATGCACAGGATTTAGGTACGTTGTGCGTGTCTGACGAACTTAATGAGCATGAGTTTGACGCGGTTTTAGTGGAGTATTTTGGGCGCAATCCTACTTGTGATGAGCGGCGTCATTGCATAGCATACGTTGGTTTTGCGGGGTGGTGTTGGTATTTGTGGTCGCTGGTAAAAGAGGCTGAGGGGGAGCCTGTAGGCGACTGTCGTTATTTGTATTACAGTTATGCGAAACGTTACATTAATCGCGCTTCGAGTGAATACGGTGCCAGATTTGCTAGTTCTGCCGAATCCTCAGGCTCTGTAGAAAAGGTGTGATTTATGAAATATTCCTTAATAAGCGGACTGTTTTGGGGAGTCGACACTGCTCTACTTGCGGTATTGGTTGCGTTATCTGTACACGGCTTAACGCCTTCTGCAGTATGGTATGTGGGTGTTGTTGGTGCTTGCGTTCACGACGTTGTGTGTGCTGTAATATTGTGGATTTATATGGTTTGTCGTTCAAAGTTGCGCGAAACTGTTGCTCTTTGTAAGCGCGTGAAATTGATTGTGCCTATTGTTTTGAGTTCGCTTCTTGGAGGCCCAATCGGTATGACTGGTTATGCTATTGCGGCAAGTAATATTGGCGCTGGTTACACTGCTGCGATTTCCGCACTGTATCCAGCTTTTGGCATAGTACTTTCTTCTATTGTGTTGCATGAACGTTTAAGTGCGTTGAAATACTGTGCTTTTACTGTAACACTTATTGCGGTAGGAGTGCTCGGATACTGTTCTTACGCGGAATCTTCAACCGCAACTATCTTCTCTCCGGGCAGCATAGTCTTAGGTTTGATTGCGGCTATTTTTAGCGTTATCGGTTGGGGGAGTGAAGCTGTTGTTTGTGCTTGGGCTACAAGAAAGCAAAGCGTTGACGACGAAGTGATGCTGCACGTGCGCGAAACTGTTTCCGCGTTGTCGTACACTATAGTAATCATGCCTTTATGCACTTTGCTACCAGTTTTTCGCGTGTGTATAGATTCAATGTATTTGCTTGCGCTAGCGCTTTTTATCTCACTATTAGGCACAGCATCATACTTATGCTACTATCGCGGTATTGCAGAAGTTGGAGCAACCCGAGCTATGGCTGGAAATATTACTTATGCTGTGTGGAGCATGATTGCGGCAGCGTTGCTTTCTCAAACGATTCCTCCGCTTATTGCGTGGGCTTGTTGTGTAGTAATCATCGTTTGTACAATAGTTATTTCTTCTAAAAGTTGAACGACATATGTATTACTTATGTATTAAAAATATGCATTTTATATAAGAAAAATTTATTTGCATAGTAGAGATTCGCGTAACTTGCTTTTAGTAATATATTCGGAAAGTTTGCGGTAACATCAAGAGAGAGTATACCATATTGTTATATCGTGACTTACGTTGTGATAACGAGGAGCAGAAGATATGATTTCACAACTGCGTTGGCTAATAAGCAGACTTCCGGCATCAAGACGTTCTGTTGCTGATCTTCACATGCAGATTGTTACCATGCAAAATCAGTTGAACCAATTACAGCAGTGCGCAAATCAACAGTACTCAACGTTAGAAGATAACCAACACAAGATGCTGCAATCATTAGTCAATGAAATACGCACTAATCGTGAGCATGCGTCAACGATGTTTTGGGCGAATTATCAACAAGAAAATGAAGATGCATTAAGTGCACGTAAACGATTCTTTCTCAATCTGCCCAAAGCTACTGGCTCCATGCGACTAATACAGCGTGGTTGCGCAGCGTTATTTAATGAGTTTACGCAGATTGCAAACCAACATCATCTTCAATATTGGGCTGATTTTGGTACTCTACTCGGTTGTGTGCGTCATCGTGGGTTTATACCTTGGGACGACGATGTTGACTTAGGTATGACACGAGAGGATATTGATAAGCTGCTAATAATCTTGCGTGAGGATGACGCGTTGTGCGCGCGATACCGTGCGGTGCTCGTGTATGATCCGTACGCCTGTTGCCGTCAGCTGAGGTTCCGTTACGCGAATAATAGTAATCCTTGTTTTTTGGATATTTTCTTCTATGATTACGCGCCAAAATACACTGTTGAGCAGCAAGAATCTTTCGTGAAACTCCGCAATAATTTGCAGCAAACATTACAATCTCAACCATATTTCCAAGATTGGAAAAAACACGGTTATATAGAAAACGGCAATGAGCATACGCAAGATATTGAGCAAATATTCCAGCGCTACCAGCAACAAGCTGTACAACAAGGACTTATTGTAAATAAATCCGATGCCACAAGCATGGTGTACGGTCTTGATAATGTTGAAGCAGAAAACCTATATGCGATGCAATATAATGAAGTTTTTCCAACAAAAACAACAACATTTGAAAACTTTTCTGTAAATGTGCCGCAATGTGCAGAAAAAATCTTAGAACGTGCTTATGGCAATATTTATCAACTGCCGTCGGATATTATTACACACTTCCGTCATGTTGATTGTGAATCGTTGCATAGCAGCCATACTGACGATGTGATTGAGCAGGATATTCGTTCAAATCCGTATGTTGTCGATTGTGACAGACTTGAATAAGTTATGTAATGCTACAAAATGGTAACGCTAAGAATGGCAATAGTACGAAGGAATTAACAGGTGTGCATATGAGCGATACGAGCAATAGTAACGGTAATGCGACTGCTGTAAATGATGTGACGGCAGAAAGAGACGTAACGATGGCTGGTAGTGCAATAAGTAGTGTGCTACAGTGCGGTTGCAATTGTGCTCGCGCTACGCGTTCCATTTTACGACGTATATCGCTAATTATGCCGCTTATTATTGTGCTTCTTCTGGAGCTTGTATGGTTCAACTTTCCGGCAATCGAATCGGCAGGATTTAATCCAACTCCTGTTCAGAGCGTTTCACCTGGTGCTGGTTTGATTCGTCACGGCGACATGTACACAGTTACCAGCAAAAATAATCAATACATACAATTGCATTACGCTCAACCTTCTCAAATAAACAATATTTATGTCGATATGCGCTCGCCTCACACTCGCACACTCGATATTGCTGTGTATGTGTTGGATGGTGGCAACAGTACTTCCTATATTCAAGTTGCGTCTCAGCCAGTTACGTCGAATGTGAACGATACGAAATATGTGCGCGTGCATGCGGTTGATAAAGTTGCGGGCTTGCGTTTGAGCACGAAGCTTCAGAAAGGTGATTCTTTTACAATTGCTAACCTTGCGTTGAATCAGCGTAGACCGTTACATATTTCACTTGTTCGCGTCGTGATTTTGTTGCTGATCGCTTACGTTATATACGTGTTGGCTCCGCGTTCGCGCATTTATAAAGAAGCGCTTGATTTGCGCGTGCGCAAACAGCAGTTGTGGCTTGTTGCGTTAGTGCTAGTGCAGTGCGCAATACTTATTGGAGTAACGAAAGTTACTGGTACTCAACACATGTTTACTGCGGGGGTGTGTAATAACGGCGGCTTTATATGTGACGCAAACCAATACAATCACCTCGCCAACAGTCTGCTCAAAGGTCACCTGTACTTGGATCTGCCAGTTCCTGACTGGCTGCCAAATATGAGCAACCCTTACGACGCAGGCGCGCGCTATGCTATGTCAATAAAAACTGGTCAACCAACTTACTGGGACTATGCGTTCCACGGAAGCCACTACTTTACTTACTTCGGCGCAGTTCCCGCACTGTTACTTTTTGTGCCGTTCAAAGTACTTACTGGCCATGATTTGCGCACAGATTATGCCGTCGCCTTCTTTGCCGTCGCTTTCGCAATTGCTTCACTGTATCTTATGGTGCAATTACTTCGACGCTTCTTCCCAAAGCGATCCTTCGGTTTCCTCGTGCTGTCGCATCTCATTATGCTCATGTCTAGCGGAGTGCTAATCCAGGCGTATCTGCCGCAAATCTACTCGCTTCCTATGCTGTCATCATTGTGTTTCACCTGCTTAGGACTGGGATTGTGGCTACAAGCGAGAACTACTCAAGATATTCTTTCTGAAACCCCGTACTTACGGAAGTCGCTACTCATTCTGGGAGCAGTATGTATTGCGCTGAACCTAGGGTGTAGGCCGCAATTTATTCTGTCATCGCTGTTTGCTTTCGTAATTTTTAAGGAAGAAATCGTAAAGTATCGTCTATTTTTTGCTTTCAAACGAAGCAGCTTAATCAATACGATATGCGTAATCGCACCAATGATTCTTATAGGCTTATCCGCCTGCTGGTACAACTACGCGCGTTTCGGTTCGCCACTAGATTTTGGTGCAACCTACAATCTCACTGGTTTTGACATGGTTCACCGCTCCTACTCTTGGGCGCGAATCCCATGGGGAGTATGGATGTACCTGTTCCAGCCGATTACTATTACGCCAGTCTTTCCGTTTATGGAACAATCCGTGCTGCCATCAATGTTCCACGGGCAAATCATTATGGAGCCATTCTTTGGCGGCTTACTCGCTTACTCTCCTGTATGTGCAGCCGTAGTGTTGTACCCTGCGGTAAAGCAACAATTACGTAAAAAGCAGCTCGCTGGATTCTTTACGCTCGGCTTAACGTTAGCAATACTGCTTATGGTATTAGACGCGGAAGTAGTAGGAATTTCCAGCAGGTACTTTAGTGATTTTGGATGGCTGCTAGCGTTGTGTGCAATTATGGTGATTGCAAGTCTTGTAGACAAAGTCTCGTCTTGCGTACACATGGTTGACGCTCATTCTGGTTGTGTCAACGAACCAGACGAGGAGTTTACTTCGCAAACCAACTTTAAATTAATGCATAAAGTATTGATTATTCTGGTGATTTCCAGCGTTGGCTTGTGTTCATTAAACCTACTTGCCAACGGACGATACTCGGACCTTCAAGGCACTAGGCCTAGTATATACAGAAGTATTGAATCCTGGTTCTCGCCACTTATGTAAAAAACGAATAAGTTGCAATTTAGTTACTATTGGTAAATTACAATTTAAATAATTTGAAGAAGAAAATTTTGAAGAAGAAAATATGGTAGTAGAACAAAAACAACCAGTGCAAGAAGTAGTGTCTTCTGCACAAGCTCAAGTGACATTACAATCGAGCAAAGGATCGCAAAATTGCTTGCAAAAAGACCTGCAAGTTGAAGTTTTGCGAATTATTGCAATGCTTATGATTGTGGCCTGCCACATGATCATACATTTGAACATTCGCGCGCACAGTTTCAATATGGAACTTTTGCCAGCTCCAGGCTTGCGTTCAGCACTTAAATTCTTAGTCGTACAATATGGTCAAGTTGGTGTCTCAATCTTCTTTATTATTTCCGGCTACTTTTTATGTCGCAAAACCTTCCGCTACCGACGCGTTTTTGCAGCGTGGGCGCAAATGTTCTTATACTGCATTATCGTGCTGGCGGTAACCTTCATAGCGGACTGCTTTGGCTTACTTCCAGAAAATTTAAGCAACTTACTTCACGGAAAAGAACTTGCCTACACGCTGTTGTGGAATGTGACGCCATTTACCTATCGAAGCTACTGGTTCATGAGTGCGTACTTAATCATGCTTATGTTCATGCCTTTTATAAACATTCTTATAAGTCATATGACTCAGCGCGATCATGCTATGCTGCTGGTACTTCTTGCGTCAATCTCACTTATTCCGCTATATTTTGGCAAAAATTATACTTGGAATGACATTATTTACGCAATTTTTGGATATTTAGCCGGAGCTTTTATTGCGCAGTACGGTAGCGGAATAAAAAAACTTACTACAAAGCGACTTTGTGCTTGCGTAGTAATATCTACCGCCCTTATGCTCGCTTTCGACTATGTTGCTTCGTCCGGGAATAAGTTTGTGCGAGTTCTTACGTGGGATCAGCAGGTTCACGGCGGCATTGGAATACTGCCAATGATTATTGCAATGTGTATTTTCATTCTTGTACACCGAATGAATATGCTGCGAATTAAAGGACTAGCAAGAACCGTAATTTTGCGCGTTTCCAGAGCAACTTTCGGAGTGTACCTTCTTCACGAGCACATGTTTATTTTTGTAGCGTTGTGGACGTTTGTGGCGTGGATGCTTCCTACAACTTCCTCAAGCGCACTCATAGTGCTACTTTACGCGATTACTTTAATTTGTACGTACGCAGCACTTTCAGTTGTGGCAGTTGTAATAGATCTTGTTATTAAACCACTTTCTAACAGAATTGCGCTAACGTTGGAGCATGTCGCCAATTGCGTATGTTCTGTGTACAAAACGGATTCACAATCCAAAATGGAGTAACTAACTGATAAAATATATATCTTGTGAAAAACATTGTAGATAAGTTGCGCGCAAGATACCACTATTCGTGGGTGGTTCTTAAAGAATTGGTAAAAACAGACTTTAAGTTGCGCTATCAAGGCTCCTTCTTGGGTGTTGCGTGGTCGGTTTTGCGCCCACTCATGCTGTTTTGTGTAATGTATGCAGTTTTTGCAAAGTATTTGCGAATGTCGGATGGCACGCCAACCTATCCAGTTGTGCTTTTGCTTGGCATTAGCGCATGGCAGTTCTTTGGTGAGGCCACTTCGATTGGTTTGCGTGCGGTGGTAGACCGTGGAGATTTGCTGCGTAAAATCCATTTTCCTAACTACATTGTGGTGGTTTCGGCAACTGTTGGAGCGTTAATCAGCTTTGCAATAAATCTTGTTGTTGTTATTATTTTTGCAATATGCTCGGGTGTTCAATTTACATGGTGGTTGCTGCTAGTGCCGCTTAATTGTATTCAACTTTACGTGCTTGCGCTAGGAATAACCCTGCTTCTTTCTACAATGTACGTGTATTTTAGAGATATTGCACATTTGTGGGATGTTGTTCAACAAGTGCTGTTTTACTCAATGCCAATTATTTACCCTCTAAGCATGGTGATTGGTAATAACTCTTTAGGAAGATGGGGAACGGTTATTGCAAAAGTGCAGTTACTTAACCCTATTGCACAATGTATTCAAGATTTGCGCCACAATCTTGTAGCTCCTTTAACCCAGCCTACTGTTTGGAATCTTGTTGGATCTCCGCTATTAATGATGGTTCCAGTAGTGCTAACTGTACTTTTGTGCGTACTTGGCGTATACACGTTCCGCAAGTGCAATCGCAAGTTTGCTGAGGTGATGTAATGAGCGAAGTCAATTTAGAAAATACTAAAGAAGACGATTCTCGTCCAGTTGTGCTTTCTGTTGATCATGTTGGAAAATATTTTAAGCTGCCAACCGAGCAGGCAAGTGGTCTAAAGCAGGCGTTTATTAATTGGACGCGCGGAATTAAAGGATACAAAGAACAGCATGTTCTGCGCGATATTAATTTTAAAGTGCGCAAAGGCGACTTCTTTGGCATAGTTGGCCGCAATGGAAGCGGAAAGTCCACTTTGCTTAAGCTTATTTCTGGAATCTACGTTTCAGATTCTGGCAGAATAAGCGTAAATGGCAAATTAGTGCCATTTATTGAGCTTGGAGTGGGATTTAATCCAGAATTAACTGGTCGCGAAAACGTGTTTTTAAACGGCGCATTGCTAGGATTTACAAGCGCGCAAATTGAAAACATGTATGACGATATTGTTCGTTTTGCAGAACTCGAAGAGTTTATGGATCAAAAACTTAAAAACTATTCTTCGGGCATGCAGGTGCGTTTAGCTTTTTCTGTAGCAATTCAAGCTCAGGGAGATATTCTTGTTCTAGACGAAGTTCTTGCAGTTGGAGATGAGGCTTTCCAGCGCAAATGTGATGCGTATTTTGCAAAAGTCAAAAAAGATGCTAACAAAACAGTTATTCTTGTTACTCACGATATGAATGCTGTAAAGAAATATTGCAATAAAGCAGTTCTTATTAAAGATGGCGAAGTTATTGTTAGCGGAGATAAAGACGACGTTGCAAATCGTTATACTCTGGAAAATCTTTCCAACAAAAAGAACAACAATAGTGCTGACGGATATTCTATCGGCTTAAACAAGCGTGTACCGTTTATGCGCATTGTACCAATTAGCAAGCAGCTGCTCAACTGTAATGAAACATTCCGTTTTGCTGTAGAATACGAGTTCAACGAACCTGGAAAATACTTTATAGCTGTGGCAATGCACGATATAAAGCGTGGTGGAATTGCGTATGACACTGGTGGAGACACCATTGAGTTAGAAGGTGAAGGTCGTCAGCGTGCTGAATTTGAAGTGCCGCTTAAAATCTTAAATAATGGCGAATTTAAGCTCGTAGCCTCCTTGCGCACAAGGAGCGCGACGGATCCAGACGACACCGACATGATCGCGTTTACTAACGACAATAATTCGTGCATGTTTGCTGTAAGAGATAGTCGAAACCGTGAGTATGCGCTCTTAAATGACAATGCTATGACTTTCACTTGCTTAAAGCATTATAAATGTTAGCCTTATTTGTAGTTAGCTTACACGTATTTAACAAAGACTTATAACAAAAAACAAGCTAAAATTAAGGGTATTTGGGAATGAATCTTTTTAAAGTAGATGAAAAAGCAAAGCAGTTTATAGACTCTTTAAGCGAGCGCCAACGCAGGCTTATTGTGGGCGCTATAAACTATCATTCACTAACTGCACCGTCTAGAACTTTGCAATATCAAGTTTACATGGGTCAAAAATGGCAGTATCCGCGATTGGCTGATTTTTCAGTTTTTAATGGCGTTTGTACAAAAAGCGCTGGATTAAAGCCGATTTTTACTTTTAGCGCTCAGTCAACTGTTACAACGCAAAGCGAATATACAAAAGAAATCTGGAATGAAGGAAAACTTATACAAGACAATGACATTAGGTATCTTTTGCTAACTCCAGATGATGCAACAGACGACGATGTTATGAATTATTGCAAATCCGATACTTTAAAGCAGAGGATTTATAAAGAGTGCGAGCTTTACGCGCCTTCAGCCTTTGACATTGTTAGAGAGGCGTTGCGAAGAAAGCGTGAGTATGATTCAAAAAAGTCTGTTTTAGCGTACAATCCTTGGAATCAAAAGCTGTTTGAAGGAGTTGCAAATAGTAGTCAGCGAAGTGCTGCTAAGAGTGGAAAAGATTGCTTTAAAAATCTAGATAATAAAAATCTAAATAATGCTAGCAAAACTAATGGTGTTCCTAATTTTCTAGAGTGTGTTCCGCCTGCTAAAAGAGTTGAAGGCGCTAAAAAGGCTGTTATTATTGGCGTGCACTGGCTTCAGGCTGGCGGCGCAGAAAGATGGGCTGTAGAAACTATAAGAATAGCCAAAAAAGCTGGTTTCTTGCCGATTGTTATTGCGGATCGAGATAGTCACCATCCGTGGATTACAAAAGATTTTTGTGATGATGCTCTTATCTTGCCGCTTACTCCTCCTGCTAAAGAATGTTGGGGAGATGTTCCACTTTTAAGATCATTGTTTGAACAGTTTGATATTAGGGGCATTGCAATCCACCATTGCCAGTGGATTTATGACCACATTTGGTGGGTTAAAAAATTCTTCCCAAATACGCATATTGTTGATTCTCTTCATATTGTGGAATATATAAATCGAGGCGGTTATCCTCATGAGGCTTTAACTCACGATAATTGGATTGACTTGCATCATGTTATTTCTCCGCAACTAGAAAATTGGCTGCATAATGTGCATGGAATTGAATCGTCCAAGATTATAGACGCTCCTCTTATTGGTCTTACTACTAGCAAGAGCTGCAGTTGCGTATCGTCTAGAAAAAATAAGAATACTATAAACGTTGCGTTTGTGGGAAGAGTCGCAAGGCAAAAGCGCCCTGAGGCATTTGTTCTTGTTGCAAAAGCTTTAAACAAAAAGTATCCAGGAAAATTCCACTTTATTTTGCATGGAGATGGCGATTTAGATACTTTTGTAACAGAGCTTATATCTAGATATCATCTTGAAAATGTTATTGAGCGCAGGTCTATGAGTGTCCCAGCGCAAAAAACTTACGATGATGCCGACGTGCTTTTAATAAGTTCGGTAAACGAAGGGATTACTCTTACAACCATTGAGGCGTTGTCTTGCGGAGTCCCAGTTCTTTCAACAAACGTTGGCTCGCAAAAAACGGTTATTCCGTCTTACGCGCTATTGCCAAGAATGACGTCTAGTTTTGTTAAAGCATCTGTAAAAGAATTGTGCAAAATACTAGAAGACGATTCGTATCGTTCACTATTGTGGAAGGAAGAAGTTAATAATTTGAGTCTGTTTGCAAAACTCGAATCTGCCGAAACGTTATTCACTAAGTTATTCGAAGAATGGAGCAAGTAATGTTGGACGCCAGCAAAACAAAAGATAGCATCAATGTTGCGGCTGTTGTAGTGACTTTTAACAGGTTAGAAAAATTAAAAACGGTATTAGAGTCGTTGCAGTCCCAAACGCGTGTTCCAGATCAGTTGATTATTGTTAACAATGCTTCCACAGACGGCACTGCAAAATATTTGGAAGAATTTGCTCGCGATTTTTCTATGAAAGATAGGATTAATCTTAATGTTGTTACTCTGCCAGAAAACGTTGGCGGAGCGGGTGGATTTTCTGCAGGCATGCGCAAGGGCTATGAGTTGGGCGCCGATTTTGTTTGGATTTTTGACGATGACGGCTACCCACAGCCTAAAGCTCTAGAGAATTTACTTAATGGCTTTAACAGTGCGGTTGATCAGCTTGGCCCAGATGTTCCATACGCCTGCTCAATGGTTAAGTTTGTGGATGGGTCAATCTGCGAAATGAACAATCCTGTTCCAACTTGGGATTGGGGTAGACTTATTGCTAAGGGCTTTAATAATCTTGTTATGGTAACAAGCTGCTCGTTTGTTTCCGTTCTTATACCTCGTTGGGTTATGGAAAAGTATGGATTGCCATTTAAAGAGTACTTTATTTGGTTTGACGATGCGGAATATACTTTGCGCATAACTCGCGTATGCCCAGGCGTGCAAGTGCTAGATAGCGTGATTGTACACGATATGGGAGCAAACAAGGGCGTAAACTTTACGATGATTGATCAAAAAAACGCGTGGAAATTTGCATACGGAGTGCGAAATCAGGCGTCTTACAGGCTTCACCACGAAGGCAAAGCAAAGTATTTGCTGTTCTGCGCAAATGTGATTAGGCAAATGAGGCGTGGCCGTGTTGAGCGCAATCTTAAGATTAGAATGATTAAGCAAATGCTTAAAGCAATCAGTTTTAATCCAAAAGTGGATTTTCCGCAAAATAAACAAGCCAATTAAACAGAATAAATAAGCCAAGCAAAACGTATTACAGGAAAGCAACTTATTACAGGAAAGCAAAATGAGCGAAAATAATAATGCAAAGTCTAATGCAAATTCTAATGCAAAGTCGCAAGAATACCCAGATTTAGTAGTTGTTGGAGCAGGATTGTTCGGCTTAACCGTAGCGCAGCAAGCGGCAGAACGCGCTGGCGCTCGCGTTGAGATTATTGACGTGCGTAATCACATTGGCGGCAACGCTTACTCGTATTTTGACGAGCGCACGGGAATTGAAATTCACAAGTATGGCGCGCATCTTTTCCACACAAGCAACAAGCGCGTGTGGGACTATGTGAACCGCTTTACAACGTTTACTAACTACGTGCATCGCGTTTATGCAACTCACAATGGCGAAGTGTATTCGTTGCCAATCAACTTGGGTACAATTAACCAATTTTTCCACGCGCACTACACTCCAGAAGAAGCAAAGGCGCTTATTGCAAGCCAAGCAGGGGAGTTTGCTGGTAAAGATCCGCAAAATCTAAACGATAAAGGTATTAGCCTAATTGGGCGCCCGCTTTACGAGGCGTTTATTAAGAATTACACGGCAAAACAGTGGCAAACGGATCCTTCTAAGCTGCCTGCTGGAATTATTAAGCGCTTGCCTGTGCGATTTAACTACAATAATCGCTACTTTAAAGACACTTGGGAAGGCTTGCCAACGGATGGCTACACGGCTTGGATGCAGCGCATGATTGATAATCCGCTAATTCATGTTTCGCTTGGCGTGGACTTTTTCGACGAGTCTCAGCTGTTTAACAAGCGCGCGCTGGCGGAAGCTGGAGTGCCAGTGGTTTATACGGGGCCAGTGGATAGGTATTTTGACTACGCGCTTGGCGAGTTAAAGTGGCGTACTGTTGACTTTAAAGAGGTGCGTTATAAGGAGAATGACCACTTTGGCTGCCCTGTTATGAACTATTCAGATGCGGATGTTCCGTTTACGCGCGCGATTGAGTTTAAAAACTTTAATCCAGAGCGTGGGGAAGTTGGCGTGGATGCTGGCGATGCTGGCGTGGATGCTAGCGGAAATGCTGATTTTGTGCCAGGCAAAAGCGTTAAATCAGGGGAAACTGTTGTTTGGCAAGAGTATTCGCGCGCTGCAACTCGCGATGATGAGCCTTATTACCCTGTAAACACCGAGGAAGATAAGGCTTTGTATGCGCAATATTCTCAGCTTGCTGCAGCAGAGGCGCGCACTGTTTTTGGCGGAAGGCTTGGTACGTACAGCTACTACGACATGCACAATGTAATTGACATGGCGTTAAACGCTTACGAATCGCAAGTTGCGCCTTTGCTTGATTCTTCTGCCAATTTGTAATATTCGTTTTTATAATAGGAATATGTTACATGATTCTAAGAAAGCAGATGAGTCTAAAGAGCTGATACAAAAAACTCGTATGACAACTGTTTCTAATTTTGATTCCACAGAGCAAGCAACTGTGTGGAGCGATATTGTAAAACAGATTAATTCTGATTCTTGGAATAATAAAGATATTAGTGAATCTAAAAATAATGTAGTTAGTTTTGACAATTTGTGGATTGGCAATAAAACAAACTACAAAGTGCATTCACTTTTACATAGATACCCTAAAATACGTAATTATTTTGCTGGAATAATTCGCACTGCTTATTTGTATTCTCCGCATATTCTAATTACTGACGCAGAGCTTTTTGATGGCATATTTTTCCTACTCTTTGGTCCAAAAGATATTGCAGATATGTTGACTAATGTAGTAGAGCAAGATGATTCTAACGATTCTAGTGGGTTTAATGATTCATTTTCGTATAGCCGTAATCCTTCAATAATTATTCGAGGAAGAGGAAATAATATATTTGAATCATTCCTCAGTTTTTTCACTGTTAAAAATGTTAAAAATGTTAAAGAAGACAATGGCTTGGAAAATGGCTTGGAAAATGGCTTGGAAAATGGCTTGGAAAATGGCTTGGAAAATGGTGAAAATTCTTATAGGCTAAGACCGTTAAAATATTGCATTTTTGGTAAAACATTATCAAAAGAGACTGTAGAAAATAATCCAGATATTTGTAAAAAACTAACCCATAATCTAAATATTGCTAAAGGTGATGTTTCTTTAGATTGCGTTAAAAAACAAGTGCAATCGGTAGCGGATGCGTTTGAGGAAATTTTTGAAAAACATGATTTAGGTAAAGATGGATCAAAATCCTGTGGTAAATATGATTTTCTTGCGCAAAGATGGTATGAGTGGATTGAGGCTTGTGAAAATGGCTTAGTAAAATACGAGAAGAACGAAAATTTTGAAAAATTTAAAGGTATTTTTGTATCTCTTGCTGAAAAAAATTCAAAAATCATATTAAACGCATGTAAAGAAGAAGCCATAAGGCTTAGTGCATTGCAAAAGATTAGTGCGAATAAAGGTCATTCTAAAAGTAGTAATACCTTGATGGAGCAGTATAAGTTTTTTGAAGATATTATTTTAAAACTTGTAAATCCTGAATACTGTGGTCGTTCAAAAGCTTTTAATTTTATTGATGAGGAAAGTAAAAGATTAGAAGATTTTAATAAAGTCATACTTGAATCTACTGCTAAAAATAATGCGGTGGAAGATGAATCATTAGATTCTAATTCCAAAACGAATAAATATTGCACTCAAAAAATGCTTAAAGATTGGTATCAGTTTGTTTATTTAAGAGCAATATCAATGACGCTTGATGCATATATGACAACTGTAAATGCTAAAGAAAATTCATATGCTCAAGTTGCATACAAATATGATGCCAATAGCGGTAAAAAATTGGCAGATGGCCATAAATCGATTTTTAATTTTTATTGCAAATGTAATCCAAAAGAATCAATTGCGTTAGCTGGAGAAATTACATCTGTTATAGGCGGAATGCCTAATTCTGTATTTGCTAATTTTTGTTATAAGTCGCAAACGGCTATAAAAAAGTGGCGCGCATGTGGCCCGCAAACATCATTTAAAAAACAGAAGAAATATGGATTAAACATTGCTTATTTAGTTGATAAAGCTAAAGAAGATGATGATATTGAAAAAGATAGAAAAGACATTTTTAAAGGCTTTATCGGCGTTGTTTTGTTTGCTTTTATATCTGTATTATGCGACAAGGCTTTGTTTAACGATAGTTCGATTCCAGTGTATTTTATTATTTTGATTAGCTGGATTGTTTCAATCCTTCCAGAAGCGTTAAATATGTTTAACTGGATAAAGCGTACTCATACAGCGTGTAAAACAATCGTGTTCTTTGCGTCTTAATGATTATGCGCTGTTGGAATCGAATTTGTATTGTAAGTGGTTTATATCTGCTGCTAGAAAAATAAGAAAGTAATTATCAATTAGTTGGTGATAAATATGAGTGAGAATATTGACTCGTTAATTAATGGTAAAAATATTATTGACGATGAGCCTCCGCTTATACTAGAAGGTGATCAAAAAGTTATATATCGAGATGAAAAAAGTGCTGATTTTACAGTTAATTGCCAAAATGTAACTGTGCGCAAAGGCGGCAAAAAGCTTCGCATGTATACTGTTTCTACGGCTAATAAAGTTACTGGTGCGGTTTGTGTTGTTAGCAGAAAATCCAAAGATAAATGTTCTACGAGCAATGATGTTTTACAAAGTTCTAGTGACGTTAATCAAAGTGCGCACAATAGTTTAATAAACAATAATGAATATTTGCTTGCGCGTCATTGGCGTATTAGCACAAAAAAATGGCATTGGGAATTTCCTCGTGGAATGGGAATGTTGGGCGAAAATCCTGTGGAAACTGCATTGCGTGAATTGCGTGAAGAAACGGGTATAAAAAATTATTCACATGTTACTATTTTGCAGAAAATTTATGCCGATACGGGAATTATTTGTGGAGATATTGCTGTTGCGGATATTTCAATTCCTTGCGCTAAAGAAGAGGCTGGGGAAGTCTCTGGCGAAGGTGCGAAAATAGACGCCGAAAAAAACTTCGAAACCGATTGGGAATTAAGTAATTTATACTGGTTTTCTTTCGATGAGATTGTAAATATGATTAAAAATAACAAAATCGACGATGGGATTACTTTAGCTGCGTGGTGTATTTACTGCAACAATAATTTGCCGCAATAATAAACGGTAATTTTATTAGGCTGATTGTTGATTTAAAGATTGTTGATTTAAAGTTTAAACGTGGCTAAAAGGTGTTGTAGAGATGTGTGCCAACAGTAAAAAGCATAGTGAATTTTGCCCGTCACACATACTGGTTACGGGCGGTGCTGGATTTATAGGATCAAATTTTGTGCATTATATTGCAAAATATCATCCAGATGTTGCTGTTAGCGTGCTTGATTCACTTACATATGCTGGCAATATAAATAATTTGCGCGGGCTGCCTGGTGATTTTAAAAACAAGCGTTATGCTTTTATCCATGGCGATGTTCGTGATTCTAATTTAGTTGATCAATTGCTTAATCCTAGTTCTTTGCATAAAACTGATTCGGGTAATGCTTTGCCTGCAATAGATGCGATTGTGCATTTTGCTGCAGAATCACACAACGATAATGCGATTGAATACTTTGATCCTTTTATGAGCACAAACATTTATGGCACATACGTGTTGCTTAATTCTGCTCGAAAATATGATATTCGTTTTCATCATGTAAGCACAGACGAAGTGTATGGAGATTTGCTGCTAAATAGTCGCGAGCGTTTTAACGAAAATAGTCCGTACAGGCCATCAAGTCCATATTCTGCAAGTAAAGCAGCTAGTGATCATTTAGTTCGCGCATGGTGCAGAACGTACGGATTGAGAGCAACTATTTCTAACAGTGGCAATAATTATGGCCCTCGTCAGCATATTGAAAAGTTTATTCCTCGTCAAATTACAAACATAATCTGCAATATGCCTGTAAAACTTTATGGTAAAGGCGATTCTGTGCGAGATTGGATTTATGTTGAAGATAATTGCGATGCGATTTGGCAAGTGCTGGTTCGTGGAACAATTTGTGAAACATACATTATTGGAGCGCAGTGCGAGATGAATAATATAAGTCTGTTAAAAATGCTGCTAACAATAATGGGTAAGACTGAGTCGTGCATAATGAATGTTAATGAGCGACCTGGGGAAGATAAGCGTTATGCGCTTGATGCGTCTAAAATACGCACGCAACTTGGGTGGAGCGCTAAGCATTTAGATATGCGGCAGAATCTACAAGAGACAATTGACTGGTATGCTGCAAACGTTGATTTGTGGGAGCCAATAAAAAACCAGGTTGAGCAGCATTACGCCGCTTCTGGGCATTAAGACGAGGCCGGGGCGTTTTTGGGTAATCGGCATGAAAAAAGGGCTTCTAGCGATTGGCTAGAAACCCTACTCGCGGAGAATACGAGATTCGAACTCGTGAGGCTGTTACACCAACACGCTTTCCAAGCGTGCGCCATAGACCACTAGGCGAATTCTCCACATCAATCATTGCGCTAAACACACAACGAAAGACAACTTAAATAAGATAACATAGTGTGCGGATAATGCAAAATCGCGCGTTGCGCGACGACCTGCCTTTTCGCTTAAAGCGTAGCGCGAATCGACGATTTCGAGCTGCATAATGCGCGAGAAATCACCTCGATTCGCTGAGCCGCTCAAACGTAAAGTCCAGTGGACTTTACATGCCAAATCAGCCGAGCGGCTACTAATAGCTGCGCGCGCCAACCTGCCGGAGCGCTTGAAGCGTAGCGCGCGAAGGCAATTTTGCGCGCTGAGCAGCTCAAGACAGAAGCACTGCTTCTGCGCTGCGAAGACGTGAGCGCAGCTAATCTGCGCGAGCGACATAGCGCGCTGTAACGCGCGAGCGACATTTTTAACGTTTTTGCGATTCTTAAATCACCTCAATAGATTTATTGCACATACAATCCTTGCAATTGCGTGTTGTCGATTATGTGCGTGTTGTTGATTATATGATAGTGTAGATTTTTCATATGTAGTAAGCGATTTGCGATTTGTGATTTGCGACTTACTACAGATGTGCAAAACTACAGGATTATTATCAAATACAGGATTTAAGTTTAGAAGGTGTTTAGCATGGATGTTGGTTTTGTAAAGAATATCCAAAAAATAAAGCCTAAAAAGACAAATCCTGCAGTTGATCATAGTCCGCGCACAATGATGATTGGCATAATCTTAACAATTCTTGGCGGAGCGCTTTGGGGCACAAACGCTACAGTTTCTAAGATTCTAATGTCTAAATACCTTGTAAGTCCGCTGCAAATCGCGTGCGTTCGTCAGCTTGCTGCAGGCGTGCTATTCGTAATTGTTGCCTCAATTGTTAATCGCAAGCAACTCGTTGGCGCATTAAGCACAAAAAAATCATGGCCAATGCTAGTCGTAACAGGTATTGTGTGCGTGCTTTTAACGCAAGTTGCGTATCTTTTTACAATCGACTGGACTAACTCTGGAACAGCTACCGTTTTGCAAAGCCTCAATCTTCTTTTTGTGCTTGTTTACGTGTGTTTGCGGTCAAAAAGAACTCCGACTTTGCGCGAAAACATTGGTGTTTTGCTTGCGTTTGCAGGAACTGCGCTTATGGCAACGGGTGGCAATTTTAGCTCGCTTTCACTGCCGTTGATGGGACTTTTGTGGGGATTAGCGGATGCTGCGAGTACGGCGGCGCTTGCGATTATGCCAGTCAAATTGATTGCAAAATGGGGAAATCTTACTGTAAACGGAATCACGTTTATTATTGCAGGTCTTATTATGCTGCCATTTGTGAAGCCATGGCAAACAATGCCTCCTTTGGATTTGAGCGCGTATTTGCTGTTTACTTTTACTATTGTTGGCGGAACTTTTGGCGCATATTGGATGTTTTTGGCTGGCATTATGCGAGTTGGATCTGTGCGCGGAACGCTTTTGGGCGCGAGCGAGCCTGTTATGGCTGCAATCACGGCTGTTGTATTTACTGGAGCTGTGTTCTCGTGGGCTGATTTTGCAGGATTTGCGCTTATTTTTATTATGATGATTTTATTGAGGTGATTATGACGAATATGCAAGATGCACAAAACACGGATTTACAAAATCCAGATGCGCAAAACCCAGTCAATCGAGTAGAGCAGATGTATGAGTACGGCTACCGAAAGTCAAACTACGGCCCAGACGAGCTTGTAACAGACGCGCACGGAAATCCAATCAGCGTTATGGATGCCATGCTAAGCGCGCAAGATGCAAGCACTGCGCAAACTCAAACTCCGCACTTGTGCTTCTATTCGCCTAGAATCCCAGGAAACACAGGATCTGCGATTCGCCTTTGCGCTGTAACGGGCACAATTTTGCATCTTGTAGAGCCGCTTGGATTTAATCTTCAAGACACAAAGCTTCGTCGCGCGGGTCTTGATTATCACGATATGGCACACGTTGTTATGCATCCGAATTTTGAAAACCTTGTTGAGTCAATGCCAAATTCTCGCATAATTGCGTTTACTGCAAACGCCACAAAACTTTACACAGATGTTGAGTATAAGCCGAACGATATTTTGCTTTTTGGACCAGAGCCAGGAGATATTCCAGACCCAATGGATATTATGGCAGGCTCGCATGTTGCGGAACAGGTTCGCTTGCCAATGCGACCTTCGCTTAGAAGCTTAAATCTTACGAATTGCGCATCAATCGCCATTTATGAGGCGTGGCGTCAGCTTGGATTTGAGGGCGGAAAATAGTAATAAATAGCTAGAAATCGCCATAAATAGCCAAAAATAGTCTTAAAACTACTCATGCATTACAATGGTTAATATGCCTGTGTTAAAACGTAAACCTAAGCGGAAGATTAGTGCTGCGCGCCGCCGCATGTACATTCGCCGCCGAATCGTAGTTTGCGTGGGGCTGCTGGCTGTTTTAGCATTCTGCATTTTTTGCATAGTCAGCATTTTTAAGGGCATTAGCGCAATCGGAACCGCTATAAACAAACATTCAGACGTTACTCTATCTAAACAGCTTGTGCCAGATCCAAGGCCTGTTGGAGTCATAAAAAAATGCAGTGCAAAAGACGTTAGAATTGAGCTATCTGCTGCATCTCAGGCGGTTCCAATGGGTGGAACTTTAGAGTTTAATGCTCACATTGTTTACGAAGGCGACGATTCGTGCAGGATTGACGCTTCGAGCGGAAGAATGGTGTTGAATATAGGCCAAAGTGCAGGCGATTCATCGCAAGCTGCTGGCGATTCTTCTGGCGCAAAAGGCGATAAGTCAAATAAGTCAAATAAGCAAAATAAGTCGAATCAGTCGAATAAGTCGAAAGACAAGTCTGCACAAACAGTTGTTCCGCAATGGCAATCAGATATGTGCGTAATTCCACTCAAGCCGCTACTTATGGCAAAAGGCGATTCGTACGATAAAAAGTTTACTTGGAATGCAAACGCTACGATTGGCACGCCAAGTGGAGAAAATTGCGCGAATGACTCCGATTTGCCTAAAGTTTCGCGCGGAACGTATATTGCGCAAATAGAGCATAAAGACGTAGCAGGGTTGCAAAGCAATCCCGTGGTTATTTCTGTTCGCTAGTGCCTACATAAATGACGATAAAAAGTCGAAGCGAAGGGGTAAAATCGTTTCTTTGTACACGGTGTGTCATATAGCGGGCATACTCAAGGAACCGAAGAAGGCGCCCGCAAACCCAAAATCGTTGATTTTAAGCGCGTTTGCTGCGATTTTCTAAAGCTCCCAAGGATTAATAAAACTAGCTAGCGATAAAGGAACGTCCATTGGCTGCTGAACAAGCTACGACGAACACCACCAAAGTCATCGCGCGTGCCGACGAGCACAGCATTAAGTTGCACAAAGCGTCGGATCGTGTGAATTTCGGCTCCATTTGTGAGCCAATCGATGTGCCATACCTCCTCGGTGTGCAAACCGACAGCTTTGACTGGCTGATCGGCTCCGAGCGTTGGAAGAAGCGCGTCGAAGAAGATGAGGCAAATGGCACTCACACGGTGCCACACGTCTCTGGTCTGGAAGAAGTGTTCCAAGAGATTTCTCCAATCGAGAATTTTGCTGAGACAATGAGCCTCACATTCTCGGATCCATATTTTGAAGAGCCACGTCACACTGTGCTTGAGTGCAAAGAGAAGGATTACACGTATTCCGCTCCTTTGTACGTAAATGCAGAGTTTGAAAATGGCGAAACTGGCGAGATTAAGAGCCAGACTGTTTTTATGGGTGATTTCCCATTACAAACCCCACACGGAACATTCATTATTGGCGGCACTGAGCGCGTAATCGTGTCTCAGCTTGTGCGTTCCCCAGGCGTGTACTTCGATCGCACGCAAGATCGCACTTCCGATAAAGACGTTTTTGGCGCAAAAATCATTCCAAGTCGCGGAGCGTGGCTTGAGTTCGAGATTGATAAGCGCGATGTTCTTGGCGTGCGCGTAGATCGCAAGCGCAAGCAGTCTGCAATCGTATTCTTAATGGCAATCGGCATGACTAAGCCAGAAATTGCCGAAGCATTCCAGGGTTATCCTCTTGTTCTCGACGCTCTAGAAAAAGAGCCAATCGATACTCAAGACGATGCTCTTACAGACTTGTACAGAAAGATTCGTCCAGCAGATACTGCCACTCCAGACGCGGGTCGCAATTTGCTCGAATCCTTCTACTTCAACACAAAGCGCTACGATTTGGCGCGCGTTGGTCGCTACAAGATTAATCGCAAGCTTGGTTTGGAAGCGGATTACAACGATCGCAGCTTGAATCGCGAAGACATTATTGCAACAATCAAGTATTTGGTTACTTTGCATGCTGGCGAAAAGACTTTCCCAGGAAAGCGCGATGGCGAAGATGTGCAGTTGCGTGTAGACGTAGACGATATTGATCACTTTGGAAATCGCCGAATCCGTCAGGTTGGCGAGCTTGTACAGAATCAGATTCGTACTGGCTTAAGCCGCATGGAGCGCGTTGTGCGCGAGCGCATGACAACGCAAGACGCTGAGGCGATTACACCACAGTCGCTGATTAACATTCGACCAGTTAACGCTACGATTAAGGAGTTCTTCGGAACTTCCCAGCTTAGCCAGTTTATGGATCAGAATAATCCTTTGGCAGGCGTTACAAACAAGCGTCGTCTCTCTGCGCTTGGTCCTGGTGGTCTTTCTAGAGACCGCGCATCTATGGAAGTTCGAGACGTGCACCCATCCCACTTTGGTCGTATGTGCCCAATCGAATCCCCAGAAGGTCCAAACATCGGTCTTATCGGCTCTCTTGCAACCTTTGGTCGCATCAACCCATTCGGCTTTATTGAAACGCCTTATCGCAAGG
The DNA here is from genome assembly GCF_055804255.1 of Gardnerella sp. c17Ua_118. Lineage (NCBI taxonomy): Bacteria > Bacillati > Actinomycetota > Actinomycetes > Bifidobacteriales > Bifidobacteriaceae > Gardnerella > Gardnerella sp. c17Ua_118. The sequence goes on along the minus strand of NZ_JANUYT010000001.1, from coordinate 886,916 downwards.
TTGTTAATGGTCATGTGACTAACGAAGTCGAATATATGACTGCAGATCGCGAAGCCGAGCACGTTATTGCTCAGGCAAACCAGGAGCTCGACGAAAATGGCAACTTTGTTGGCACTCAGGCTCTTGCTCGCGTGGACGAAGAAGAGGCAGTCGATGTGCCTGTTAGCACTGTTGACTACATGGATGTTTCTCCACGTCAGATGGTTTCTCTTGGCGCAAGCTTGATTCCATTCTTGGAGCACGATGAAGGACACCGTGCATTGATGGGTACCAACATGCAGCGCCAGGCCGTGCCTCTTATTAAGTCGGAGCGTCCACTTGTTGGTACGGGTTCCGAATGGCGTGCTGCAGTTGATTCTGGAGACGTGATTCTTTCCGAAAAGCCAGGCGTTGTAACCTACGTTTCTGCAGATATTATTCGCGTTATGAACGATGACGGAACTCAATCTAGCTACAAGCTTTCTAAGTTCCAGCGTTCCAACCAGACTACTTGCTACAACCAGGTGCCGCTTATTAAAGATGGCGAGCGCGTTGAAGCAGGAACTGTTTTGGCTGATGGCCCTGCAACAGATAAGGGTGAGCTTGCACTCGGTAAGAATTTGCTTGTTGCGTTTATGCCTTGGAACGGCTACAACTACGAGGATGCTGTGATTATTTCTCAGCGACTCGTGCAAGACGATACGCTTTCTTCGATTCACATTGAAGAGTACGAGATTGACGCGCGCGAAACCAAGCTTGGTGCCGAAGAGATTACTCGCGACCTTCCAAACGTTGGCGAAGACGCTATTGCAAACCTCGACGAGCGCGGTATTATTCGCATTGGTGCCGAGGTAGAAGCTGGCGACATTTTGGTTGGTAAGGTAACACCTAAGGGCGAGACCGAGCTTACTCCAGAAGAGCGCTTGCTTCGCGCAATCTTTGGCGAAAAGAGCCGCGAAGTTCGAGACACTTCTTTGCGCGTGCCACACGGCGAAACTGGTACTGTGATTGCTGTTAAGGAAATCACTCGTGAAGACGCTGAAGACGATGGCGATGAGCTTCCAAATGGCGTAAACCAGATGATTCGCGTGTACATTGCTCAGCATCGCAAGATTACGCAGGGCGATAAGCTTTCTGGTCGTCACGGCAACAAGGGTGTTATTTCCCGCATTTTGCCAGAAGAGGATATGCCATTCTTGGAGGATGGTACTCCAGTAGACATTATGCTTAACCCGCTGGGCGTGCCTTCTCGAATGAACTTGGGCCAGGTGCTCGAGCTTCACTTGGGTTGGATTGCTCACGCAGGCTGGGATATTAATTTGGATCCAGACCTTGAGGCTGCTTGGAAGAAGTATGTGCCACAAGGCGCCGAGCACGGCGATCCATGCACTCCTGTTGCAACTCCAGTGTTCGACGGCGTGCGCCCAGAGACTTTGAAGGGTCTTTTGAGCACTACGCTTGCGGACCGCGACGGCAATAAGCTTGTTGGTTCCGACGGTAAGGCAACTCTGTTTGACGGCCGCACTGGTGAGCCATTCCCTAAGCCAATTTCTGTTGGCTACATGTACATCTTGAAGCTGCATCACTTGGTTGATGATAAGATTCACGCTCGTTCCACTGGTCCTTACTCTATGATTACCCAGCAGCCGTTGGGTGGTAAGGCTCAGTTCGGCGGCCAGCGCTTTGGCGAGATGGAAGTGTGGGCCCTTGAGGCTTATGGCGCTGCGTACACATTGCACGAAATGATGACCACAAAGTCTGATGACGTTGACGGTCGCGTGCGCGTGTATGGCGCTATTGTTAAGGGCGATAATCTTCCACCTGCTGGTATTCCTGAGTCCTTTAAGGTGTTGCTCAAGGAAATGCAGTCGCTCTCCTTGAATGTTGAGGTGCTTAACTCCGAAGGAGTGGCAATCGACATGAAGGATGAAGATGATGATCCGGTGTCGTCTTCTGAAAATTTGGGCTTTAATATTGGTGCACGACCAGATTCGTCTGCCAAAGAAGACCAAGTTATTCAAGAACCTGAATACCAGTGATACAAGTGTTACAAGTGTTTTAATCACTAATCACTAATCACTAATCACTTTAAGAAACTTAGAAAAACAATTTCATGAGACAGGACGATAATAGTGCTGGACGTCAACGCATTTGACAAACTGAGGATTGGACTGGCCACTGCCGAAGACATCCGTAGCTGGAGCCACGGCGAAGTTAAGAAGCCAGAAACCATTAATTACCGTACCCTTAAGCCAGAGAAGGATGGTCTGTTCGGTGAGCAGATTTTTGGTCCTACTCGCGATTGGGAGTGCGCGTGCGGCAAGTATAAGCGCGTACGCTTTAAGGGAATCGTGTGCGAGCGATGCGGCGTGGAAGTTACACGCAGCCGCGTTCGCCGTGAACGCATGGGTCATATTGAGCTTGCGGCTCCTGTAACACACATTTGGTTCTTCAAGGGTGTGCCAAGCCGCTTGGGATATTTGCTCGATATTGCTCCAAAAGACTTGGAAAAAGTCATCTACTTTGCAGCTTACATGGTTACTAAGGTAGACGAAGAGCAGCGTCACCAAGATCTTCCAGACTTGCAAGACGAGTTTGATACCGAAATTGGCAATCTTCGTAAGCGCCGCGACAACGAGATTGATGCGCGCGCAAAGAAGGCAGAAGAAGATTTTCACGAGCTAGAAGAATCGGGCGAGGCAAAAGGTAGCGCAAAGTCTAAGTTGCGTGCTGGAGCTGAGCGCGAAATGTCTGCTATCCGTACTCGCTACGACGAGCAAATTCAGCGTTTGAACGCAGTTTTCGATCGCTTTAAGGGCTTGCGTGCAGGAGATATGGAAGGCGATGTTGATCTTTGGCGAGAGATGGAAGATCGCTATGGCGACTACTTTGAAGGATGCATGGGCGCGGAAGCAATCAAGAAGCGCTTGCAAGACTTCGATCTTAAGTCTGCTGCAGTAGAACTTCGCGAAGAAATCGACAATGGTACTGGTCAGCGCAAGGCGCGCGCTTTGAAGCGACTTAAGGTTGTGAACGCGTTCTTGACTACTGGAAACAAGCCAGAAGCAATGGTTTTGGACGTTATTCCAGTAATCCCACCAGACTTGCGACCAATGGTTCAGCTTGATGGTGGCCGCTTTGCAACATCTGATTTGAACGATTTGTACCGTCGTGTAATCAACCGTAACAATCGTTTGAAGAGGCTGATTGAGCTTGGCGCTCCTGAAATCATGCTTAATAACGAAAAGCGCATGCTTCAGGAAGCTGTTGATTCACTCTTCGACAACGGTCGTCGTGGACGCCCAGTAACTGGCGCATCCAATAGGCCATTAAAGTCGCTTTCCGACATGCTTAAGGGTAAGCAGGGTCGATTCCGTCAGAACTTGCTCGGTAAGCGAGTTGATTACTCTGGCCGTTCCGTAATCGTTGTTGGCCCAAGCCTTCGCATGCATCAATGCGGCTTGCCTAAGCCAATGGCGTTGGAGCTGTTTAAGCCATTCGTTATTAAGCGTTTGGTAGATCAGGGCTTTGCTCAGAATATGAAGAGCGCAAAGCGCCTTGTGGATCGCGGAGATTCCGAGGTTTGGGGCGTGCTCGAGGAAGTTATTTCCGAGCATCCTGTTCTTCTTAACCGCGCACCTACGCTTCACCGCTTGGGTATTCAGGCATTTGAGCCAATCTTGGTTGAAGGTAAGGCAATTCACTTGCCACCACTTGCTTGCGCAGCATTCAACGCCGACTTCGATGGTGACCAGATGGCAGTGCATTTGCCACTTTCCGCCGAAGCTCAAGCAGAAGCTCGCAGCTTGATGATGGCATCCGACAACATCTTAAAGCCAGCAGATGGTCACACCGTTACAATGCCATCTCAGGATATGATTTTGGGCTTGTACTACTTGTCTACCGTAATCGACGGTGCAAAGGGTCAAGGCCGAATCTTCTCCTCGCTTGCAGAAGCTCAAATGGCGCTAGACAAGCACGAGATTGACATGCAAGCTAAGGTGTTAATCCGCGTTCCTGCAGACTTTGTTTTGCCAAAGGATTGGGAACCTTCCGAGCTTAAGGTTGTAGACCCAGAGCCAGGCAGCCCAGATGTTGTTCACGAAGAGCGCTTTAAGGATGGAACTGTTCTGTTTGCAACGTCTTGCGGTCGCGTGCTGTTTAATAGCACTCTTCCAGAGGACTATCCGTTTGTAAACCAGCAGGTTCCAAAGGGCGTGCTTTCTAAGATTGTTGACGACATTGCTACGCGTTATTCCACCGCGCAAGTGGCGGCAAGCCTTGATGCTTTGAAGGATCTTGGCTTTACGCGTGCACCTTGGTCTGGCGTTACAATGGCATTCTCGGATATTGTGCTTCCTCCAAATCGCGAGCAGATTGCGCAAGATTACGAGGATCAGGCTGCAAAGATCAACTCCCAGTACGATATGGGTCTTCTTACAGACGAAGAGCGTCGTCAAGAGTTGATTAACTTGTGGACAGAATGCACCGATAAGGTTGCAGACGCAATGCGCGAGAACTTCCACGACGACAACAACGTGAACATTATGGTTCAGTCTGGCGCGCGTGGTAACTGGATGCAGATTCGTCAGATTGCTGGTATGCGAGGCTTGGTGGCAAATCCTAAGGGTGAGATTATTCCTCGTCCTGTTAAGTCAAACTACCGCGATGGCCTTTCCGTGTTGGAGTACTTCATCTCGCAGCACGGTGCTCGTAAGGGCTTGGCAGATACCGCACTTCGTACAGCAGAATCTGGCTACTTGACTCGTCGTCTTGTGGACGTTTCGCAGGAAGTTATTGTTCGCGAAGAAGATTGCGGCACGAAACGTGGCCTTATGATGAAGATTGCGGACCGCGACGAAAACGGCAATTTGACGCTTGTTAAGGCTGCTGATGGTGGCCCATACTCTCGCTTGCTTGCTGCAGACGTGCTCGATCCTGCAGACGGTACAACAGTTTTGGCAAAGTGTGGAGACGCGCTTTCTATGGACGTTTTGCGCAGTTTGGTTGCGCACGGCGTTGAAGAGGTTAAGGCTCGCTCTGTGCTTACTTGCGAGTCTAAGCGCGGCGTTTGCGCAAAGTGCTACGGCTGGTCTTTGGCTACAAGCCGACTCGTGGATGTTGGCGAGGCTGTTGGTATTGTTGCAGCACAGTCCATTGGTGAGCCTGGTACGCAGCTTACGCTTCGTTCCTTCCACTCTGGTGGCGTTGCTTCTGCAAGCGATATTACGCAGGGTCTTCCTCGTGTTACCGAGCTTTTTGAGGCTCGTACTCCTAAGGGCGAGGCTCCAATCGCAGAGTTCCCAGGCGTTGTAAAGGTAGAAGATACGGATCACGGCCGTCAAGTCACTTTGACTCCAGACGATACAACCGTTGAGCCAATCGTTTATCCAGTAACTCGCCGCGCTCCAATGCTTGTTAAGGATGGCGACCACGTTGAGGTTGGCACGCAGCTTATTGAGGGTTCTGTGGATCCTAAGAAGATTTTGCGAATCCTTGGTCCGCGCGCTGCTCAGGTGAATATTGTGGAAGAAGTTCACAACGTTTACCGTTCTCAGGGCGTTGATATTCACGATAAGCACATTGAGGTTATTGTTCACCAGATGCTTCGCCGTATTACGGTGATTGATTCTGGAGACACAGAGTTGCTTCCAGGTGAGCTTGTGGATCAGGCAAAGTTCCGCGAGGCAAATCTTGCTGCCGTTAAGAATGGCGGTAAGCCTGCTGCTGGTCGACCAGAGCTTATGGGTATTACCAAAGCTTCTTTGGCTACGGATTCTTGGCTTTCTGCTGCATCCTTCCAGGAGACTACACGCGTGCTTACTGAGGCTGCTTTGAGTCAGAAGGAAGATGATCTTAAGGGTCTAAAGGAGAACGTGATTATTGGTAAGCTCATCCCAGCTGGTACTGGTTTGGCGCGCTACCGTAATGCGGATGTGTCTGCGGATCCAGAAGTTCGTGACGCTATGTATCCAAACCTTGCTGTGACTGCTGAAAATAGCACTCCATCAAACTTTGGTGAAAGCGACATGACAGATGTTGACTTCTCTAACATTGATTTTGGAGACATGAAGCTCGGTGATGATTTTAATCCAGATGATTACCTTGACGATCAAGGTGGTCAGAGTGATTACGATGATGACATTGAGTAATCATGTGATTGATTGATTGTGTGATTGCTTAATCAAGCAAATCCACTTCGACTAGCCGTTGCAAGTTGTTTTACGCATCTTGCAGCGGCTTTTTGTTTTTTGCATTTTTGCCGAAAATGTTGCTCTAATCGGCGTGTCGAGCAACAAAATGCGGAAAATCGCGCGCTACGCTTTAAGCGAAAAGGTAGGTACTGTCGTTCGCGCGGTCTAAGCGCGCGAACGTCTTCGCCGCGCAGAAGCAGTGCTTCTGCTCTAAGCGGCTCAGCGCTCCGAATTGCCTTTTCGCGCTACGCTTCTCAAGCGAAAAGGCAGGTCGTCGCGCGTTGCGGCAGATTGTTTGGCATTATCTACAAAAATCGCCATTGAATTTTGCACGTTTTGCTATTTATAGATCGGAGTCAAGTATAGTAAATCTTATTTATGTAAAACGAAATGTGTTTATGCGAAAAATCGAAGAACATAAATAATCGAAGAACATAAATAAGAATTAAAACTTATTTGAAAGCGAGCTTAAAATGAGCGAAACACTAGTCCTAACGCGCAAAGATTACGTTACAAGAACCATAATTCGAGTTATTGCAATCGTATGCTCTATTTACGGAATGGCAATGTCTTGGGATTCAATGGCGCTAACGTATTTTACGAATCTTTCTAACTTGATGATTTGCGCGGCGCTGCTTGGCTCGCTGATTCTAGACACGCGAAGTGCTCTTAAGTCTAAAAGCGATGAGCAGGTTGAGCAGGCTGAGCAGGCTGGCGGTTGGGTAGATTCAAAACCAAACGCATGGTACGTTTTTAAATTTATGATGACGATTTCAATCGCTGTCACTTTTACGCTATATCTTTGCTTCTTGGCTCCTACAAACAAGCTCGGATTTGTTGGCGCGTACATGAACAATGGGTGCTCAAGCTTATGTGTGCATTTTATAACGCCGTTGCTTGCGATTTTTGACTTTATTCTTTTTGATTACAAGTACAAGTCCAGCCGTGCGCACGTTTATTTTGCTACGATTCCGCCGCTCACTTACGTTGCGTACGCTGTTGCTCTAAGCGAGTTTGCTGGCGTGCGTTGGGGGGATCATGCTATGGCAGCGCCGTACAATTTTTTGAACTACAAAGCGCCTGCAGGATGGTTTGGATTTGCGCCAAACACGTTTAATTCCACAACGCTTGGAGTGGGTGTTGTTTATTTGCTTGCAATCTTTACGCTGATTTTTATTGGCATTGGAATAGCATTTCTTGCGATTAAAAACGCTCGCGCTAAGCGCTTTTCTAGTCAGCAATAGTGAGCGCGACTAACAACACACACCAATTTCCCGCATTTGTTCCCAAAATTGGCTGAAACGTAAACAAACGCGGGGAAAAATAAACAAACACAAGAAAGTGTTCTTGCTTTTGTTCCCAAAATAGGCCGAAACGTAAACAAACGTGGGCAAAAAGAAACAAACGCGGGCAAAAATAAACAGACGCGGGAATAGCTCGCGCCAGTTGGTAGAATTGTGTTTATGTGTACGGAAGATTCTGCGCTGGCTGCTGTTCAATCGTTGCTAAATGGCACTCTTAAAAACGCGCATGAACGCAACACCAATGTTTTGCTTGTTTTTGGAGCACCAAACGCTGGCAAGTCAAGTTTTGCGCTTAGCGCGTTGCTTTTGGGTTTGCGTTTTGATTGGAGCGCGGCATCTGATTCGCCTTGCTCGCTCAATAATCGCGCTGCGCAGCTTTTGCTAAAAAACGCTATTCGTGGTGATATAGCTGTTGCTGCTGCTCAAAATCGCTCTACAGCTGCACGAATGTCGGATTACGTGATTCAAAACTTGGGTGTTTCGCATCAATCGCGCCCAGTTGGCACACTTTCCGCGCTTGCGTTTAGTTTGATTTCCGCGCGAAACAAGCTTTTTGGCATGCCTGCACCTAAGTTGCTTAATGGCGCTGAGCAAGATGCTCTTCTTCGCGAAGTTGTGCGCGTACACGTTAATCACGTTTTGCAAGGCGATAGTGGCAATTGCAAAGTTTGCGCTCTTTTTAGTGAGTATTTTGCTAGCGACTATTCCAAAGATTCTTCGTCTAAAGATTCTTCTAGTGATTCTTCTAGTGATTCTTCTAGTGATTCTTGGATTTACACAATTTCTAAATTACAAAACGCGCAAAATAGCGAGGATTCGTATGATTCGCATGATTTTAGTGATTCACATGATTCGCTCGATTCTAATTACATCTCTAACATCTCTGTAAATAGCGCTTTTATTCACCAACTTCGAGATATGCTCGCGCGCTTAGACGAGATGGGCATTGTAAGCGACTTTGCGGAAAAAAATATGCTGAACAGTTTGGACTCGCAGCTTAGCGTTAACTCAGATTTTGTATCGTCTATTATTGTTAGCCGCATTAGAACTCAATGGAATTTGGCTTTTGCTCTTAGAAGCGAGTATGCGGATTGCGTGCGCAAAAAGTATCCGAACGCTTTTAGGCTTGATTCTTCTAGGCTTTTGGCAAGTGGCGTTCAAATTTTGAACGATATTTTTAATAATTTACATTGCGATAGTGCTAATGAATCTTCGGCGGCTTGCGATTCTTCACTTGAGTTTTACGCTCTTAAACTCTTCCTTCCGCACATGCTGGTTGTTGACGATTTTCACGATGTAACGCTTGCTGGTTTGGCTTTTCTTGAGTCGCTAGCGCGCTTGGGCGTGAGAATTATTTTAACGGCAAATCCCGACGAATCCGTGCAATCATTCCGCGGATCGTACCCAGATTACGTTGTTGAATCAGCGCAAAATGGCGTTATGCAAGCTGCTGTTTCTAAAATTTGCGATTATAAGGTCGAAGGATTTGGCGAAGATTTTGCAACACAGGCGTCGCAAGATGTAAAGCGCCAAGAATCGCATAATCTCCCTGATTTTCTAAATCAGCCTAATCGCTCAATTGCGCTAAATCTTTTTTCTGCGCGCGTTTCTCTTTCGATTGCTTCGCTTATGCCAACGCAAACGCCTATCGCCCGCAGGGCTTGGAAAATGGCCAATATTCAAGGTGCTTTTCCTATAGAAAAAATCGAATTAAATTCGCAAAAAACAGAAAATTCTTCGGTTTCTGGCGATTTGTACAGAACTCCTAGCCAAGAGATGGATTGCGTTATTTGGCAAATAAAGCGCGCTCATCTAGACAATAAGATTCCGTGGAAAAACATGGCAATAATTGCGCACGATAATGCAACAGTTCGCGCGTTTGGCGAGCGTCTTAGAAAAGACGGAGTTCCTGTGCGCTACTCGAGCGTCACGCGCGCGCTTAGAGACGAGCCGTTTATTAAAGCGCTTTTTGCGATTATTGAGTTAGCGCAATTTAGCCAAAAAAGCGTTGACGATTTAGCAAAAAGCGTGCATTCGGGCAATTACACGCTTTATTCGATTGCGCATTTTGTTCGTTCTAGAATAAAGACCGTTTTGGAAAGTCCGCTTGTGGATTCTGGTGACTACAATTGCGCAAGTTTGGCTGCTGTTGACTCGCTTATGCGCTCAATTTGTTCTCTTAGCGAAGTGATTTTAGGCGCGAATGCAAATGGTGCAAAGGCGAACGGTGCAAAGGCGAACGGTGCAAATGCAAGCGGAGAAAATTCGCCATTACACGGTCTTATAGAGCAATGGAAAGCGCTTAGCAATCGCCTTTTAGGCGCAAACGAGCCATCTGCGATTGAAAGCGCAAGCGTTACGGTTGACAATCGCGTTTTTAGCGCGCAACCAAACGCAAATAGCACGCAATTTAGCATTGAGTCGTGTTATCTTTTGATTCTTAAGGCGCTTATTGACGGCTGCTCTGCGGATTCTGGCGATTTAGGTGATTCAGAAAACGAAGAGAATCAAGGCGTAAAATCTACAGAAATCTTTTCTGTTTTGCAAAAAATGCGCCCAAACAGTGTTCATATGCGTGCGTTGATGCGCGTGTTTAATATTGTTCTAAGACTTTCTAAAAATCTAAAAAATAACCTTGAAAAAGTTAAAAACAGCGGAGAAAATCAAGTTAGCTACGTTTTAAGCAAGGCTTGGAATCTTTGCAATTGCGCTAAAAAGTGGCAAATTCAAGCGCTTAGTAATAGTGATGAAGGCCGCGCGGCAAACGATAGGCTAGATGCTGCAATGCGTCTTTTTGAGTACGCGGATTCGTTCTCGTATACAGTCTCACAAGGCCAGCAGACGCCTAATGGAGTCTCGGCTGCTCCAACAATCGTGGAGTTTATTGATCAAGTTCGCCAAATGGAAATCGAAGCGGATTCGCTTGCAAGCGTGGCGCCTCTTCCAGACGCTGTGACTCTTACAACGCCTTCTGGCTCGGTTGGAAGAACGTGGGATTACGTGTGGATTCCTGCGGTTCAGCAGCGAGTTTGGCCGAATACTGCCGCTAGAAGCACTATGTTTGCTTCGGAAACGCTTGTTGATATTGTGCTAAATAGCAGGATTTTAAGTGGAGAAAGTGGAGAAAGTGGAGATATAACGTACTTTTTTGACGCGTATTCTAAAAATCCTAATGGCATTTGCGTAAGTGATAAGCAAGCGATTTTTACTGGCGAACAGCGCAGCTTGCTAATGGCAATTACGCGCGCTCGCAAGCATCTTTGCATAAGTGCGGTTAATAGTGATGATTGCGTTCCTTCGGACTTTTTGTACTACTATTTGCCAGAGATTTATTGGAGAAATCAAGACGGAAGCTGCGATTACACAGATTTTTGTGGCGATTTTGCGGCGGTTGATGCCGATGCAAGAGGTCTTGTTTGTGCGTCTAGAATCACGCTTGCTAAAGAGGAGTGTGGCTCTAATGATGGCCATAAAATGGCAAAAAATTCTACGATTCAAGATGCGTTAGATGCGTTAAATCTGCTCAAAAACAACGGAGTTGATGCAGCAAATCCAGATAATTGGGATTTTATGCGTAAAAATTACGATTCTGCGATTGGTTCTGCGAAGCCAGAATCGCAAGCAACCGAAGAATCGCAAGCAACCGCTGAATCGCAAGAAGAATCGCCACTAAAGTCACAAGAAAAGTCACAAGAAAAAATCTCCACTAATAAAAATCTTGTAACTCTATCTCCTTCAATGGTAGATAAACTTTGGTCTTGCCCAGTTTGTTGCCTTTTGGAGAGTAAATTTGCTGGCCCGACTGTAGGAAGTACGGCAGCGCAATTCGGCACGCTTATTCACGAAACTGCAAGGTGGGCAAGTCAAGATGAGCATTTAGACAACGATTATTTGCGCAAAAACTACCCACAGCTTCAAGCTTTTGTTAGTGGGTTTGTTGGCGCTCGCGCGCAGGAATTTTCGGACTTTGATTTTTCGTTTGAATCGTTTAGTGCTTTGCAAAAAAAGGCGATTGAAGATGTTGCGAATAAGATGATTGAGCATTATTATTCGATTTGCCCAAGTGATTCTAGTATTTCTAATGTAAAAGACCGCTACCGTTTTATAAAAAACGATTTGAATGTTCGCCGCGCGCTTTACACGATTGCTCAATATTTTGTAGGCTCGCTAAACGGGCAGAATTACCCGATTCTTGCGCAAAAAGACGAAGATGGTGTTGTAACAAAGATTCTGCCTGCTCCAGAAAAGTCAAAAACAGCAAAGCCGACTATTGCAGATGTTCCTTTGGGTAGTCTCGAGGAAGCTTATTGCGAGTGCAAAATAAACGCCACTTTTGGCTTTGACGATATTCTAAACGCGTACAATCTTGCTGCTAAATCGCAAATAAGCTTGGAAGATCTTTATTCAATAATGGGATTTTTGGTAGGCGGATGGCCTAATGGCGGCTCATGCGATTTGCGCGTTAGAATCCAGGGGCGAATCGACCGCATGGAACTTAGAAAGTTAAACGACAACACGCAACAAATTCGCCTAATCGACTATAAAACAGGAAAAGTTCCTAAAACACAGCAAGTTTTTAATGATTTGCAGCTTATTTGCTATCAACTGGGAATTGTTTTTTGCTCCGAAAACAATAAAGACTATGAGCAATTGCTAAAGCTTAAGCACACAAAAATCGCGCGAAGTGCGCTGTTCCACGTTGTGTACAAGGATTCTCCTGCGCAAGATAATGGCGTTGCAGAGAACATTTGTCAGCCTTCGCTGTTTGATGAGGATGGCTCGTTAAGCGCTAGTGAAATCATAAGTCGTTACAGATATTCTAACAATAATCGCCTTTACGATCTTCCAAATATTGATGCTCAAAATCCTGCGCAAGGCGTAAGTCAAAGTGCGTGGGCGGATTTTGTAGGCTTGCCAATGCGCGCAAAATGGTCGCTTATGATGATATCTCGCGTATTTTTTGCCGCTGCTGCTGTTAAATCAACGAGTTTTGCTGTAGAGCCAAAAGCGGATCATAAAAATTATTGTAGATGTTTAGACGTTTGCCCTGCGTGTGCGGAAAAAGTGGACACTGTTTACGAAGTGATTGAAGGTAAAAATGAGCAATAACAACGTTAGCGCCATAAAGTCCACACATAATAGTGGTCCAAGCTTAGAGCAAAAAAACGTTATAGAAGCGCCGATTAATCAAGACGTGCTAATAGTTGCTGGAGCTGGAAGCGGCAAAACGTACACCATGACTCGTCGCGTAATACATTTAATTAAAAGCAAAGTTCCGCCAGAGTCTATATTGGGTTTAACGTTTACAAACAAAGCTGCTGCAGAATTGCTAAGTCGCGTTTCGGCGGAGGTTAGTGCAAGCGGAGCAAAGTCATTCTTAAAGCCAGAAGTTATGACGTATGACGCGTTCTTTCAATCAATCGTAAGAAGATACGGCCTTTTGGTTGGCTTTAATCAAAACACAATGCCATTAAGCGACGCTGGCGCGATGGAAATCATAAAAAGTATAATCGGAAAATATTTAGATAATCCACAAAATAACGCTAAAAATTTAAGTAAGCTATATAATTTTGACACTTTGTGTGCTGATGTTATTAATCTTTGTGCCGAAATATCGTGCTCGATGATTGGAGTAGATAGTATAGGCGAAACGTGCTCAAGCGTGTCTCAAGCTGTTCAAAAAATACGCGAGTGGAATAATGAGTTTGCAAAACACTTAAAAAATGTTATTGCAGATAGAAAAGTAGAATCGCCGCTAAGCGCAAAAGCTCCAGCGATTCCAAAATACAAAAAAGTCAAAAAAACAGCTGGAATGAGTGAGCAAGACGTGGAGAAAGCGTCTGCGGAAAAATTTAAGAATGCGTGCAAAAATTACGAAAAATATTGGAATGATTCGTGCTTGCAATTTTGCATAAATCTATACAACGCTTGCCTAAAACGAGACATTTTGCTAGATCTTGTTTTACAATTTGACGCCGAAAAAAAGCGCGTAAACATGGCGCAATTTAGCGATTTTACGATTGCAGCTTATTATTTGGTTACGCATTTTCCTTCGATTTGCGCGCAATACAGGAATCAATATTCGCAAGTTCTTTTAGACGAGTATCAAGATACTTCTACAACGCAAGCAATGCTTATAAATACGCTGTTTTATGGTAATGCTGCTGCAGAAGGGAATCGCACGCATGTTATGGCAGTAGGTGACCCGTTCCAAGCAATCTATTCGTTTAGAGGTGCTTCGACTGGAGCTTTTTGCAAGTTTGAACAAGACTTTAACATAAGCGCGCAAAACAAGTATTCGCTAACTGTTACGCGCAGAAATTCGCTGTTTATACTAAAAGTTGCAAACGCGCTAACCGAGCCGATGCGCGCGGAAAATGGCGATAATTCAACGCAAAACGCAAGTCGTAGATTTAGCAGCATTGACGATCGCGAAGTGCAAGTGGAAACTTTAAAGCCAAAAGATGATGCGCCAAATGGAACTGTTTGCGCGTTGTTTATGCCAAATCAAGGCGAAGAAATTGATGCAGTTGTGCAATTCGCTAAGAAAATCGTTGAAAAATATGGCGAAAATCCACTGGAACCACAACTTGCGATTCTTTTTAGAAGTAAAGCAAAAATGCCGCAATATGCTCAAAAGCTGGAGGATGCTGGTATTCGCACGAGCATAGTTGGCTACTCTTCGCTTATTGAAAAGCCTGCTGTTAAAGATGTTTTGAGTTTGCTAAGAGTGATTCAAGACCATAGCGACTCCAATTCGCTTATGCGTCTTCTTGCCACTCCTCGTTTTGCGCTATCTACCGCGGATTTGGGTGTGTTGGCATCAATCGCAAATAGTGCGAATACGGAATATCTTTACAACGTGTATGCATCGGCTGGGCTTGTTGAGGATGGATTGCCTAGAAGCCAGTGGGATTCTGCCGTTCGCAATCTTAGAAATAAGGCGAATAGTGGGGAAATATCGGCGCAAGTCATAAATATTTATGGCGGAGTGTATTTAGCGGATTTGATTATGCGCGATTTTGGCGATTTTGGGGCGAGTGGGGATTCTGGCGATTCTGGTAAGTCTGCGGTTGCTGGCGATTATTGGGTTAGCCAAATGCGAGAAAAGCTGAGCGCACATGCATTTGCTGCAGTAAGTCGACTTAGTAAAATCCTAAATAAAGTTGATCGCGTGCAAAGAAATTCTCTAACAAGCGTTATGCAATCGGCTGTTGAAGCGCTTAACGTAGATATTGATAGCGCTGTTGGAGCGGCCTTAAAATACAAGGATTTTAGCAATCAAACAATGCTTAACGACATGCACAATGTTCTAGATTCGCTAAACGCGATTGTAGAAACGTATGTGCAAGAGATGGGCGAGTGGCAAGATGTTAGTTTGCGCGGACTAATCAATTGGATTGACTCAGCAAAAACGCTTGATTTGCAAGCTTCTGGAACAGAGCAAAATAGTGCGCAAGTTGTTTTAATGACAGTTCACCAATCAAAGGGTTTGCAATGGCCAGCAGTTGCTGTAGTTGGGCTAAACGAGGGCGCTTTTCCAAGCAATCAAGGCGATTCGCTAAAAGTTGATGATAATGGGCAAGCCAGCGCTCGCATACCGATTGAGTTTGCTACAAGCGTGCCTTCTGCGTTGCGCGTGGATGCCAATATTTTGCCGCATTTTCCGCATACAGTAACGCGTGCCGAGGCAATGCATCCGCAAAAATCCATGCAAAGTTTAGATAGTGTGCAAAAGATTTTTGACGAGATTAAACCAGATAGAATCAAAGCTTTGTGTGATTTTGCGGCTGCTGTTCAAGAGGTGGATGCTGGCTCTGAGGATTGTGGTTCTGCGGATTCTGGCGATTTTTTGAGCGAAGAAACTCGCCGTGTGTATAATGCGTATAAATCCCAGCAAAGCGTTGATTTTATGCCATTTACGCAAAGTGAGGAGCGCGGAATCCAGCTTCACATGGACGAGCGCCACCTTATGTACGTTGCTCTTACGCGCGCAAAGTTTGCAGCGCTTTTAACTGGTTCAGCAAATTCGGGAGATTCGGAAGAAAATGGGCGTAAGCGTGCAGCTTCGGTGTTTCTTAAGGAGTCGATGGAAGCTATAAAGTCGCTTAATGGTGTGATTGAAGTTAAAAAATGCGAGGCGGAAAATTCTGGCGATTCTGTCTCTGGTGATGCTGCGAATCCTAGTAATTCTGCGGATTCTGGCGATTCCGGCGAAGACGTTTTTGGCTTTATTGCAGGCGATTTTGCAGGTGAGCTTTCTAAAGAGTTTGGAAAAATTAAAGTTCAAAGCGATTCGCGTGCTAAAGAAAGCGTGCTTGAATGGCCTTGTGCTTTGAGTGAAGATGTAGAAAATGCGCTTCAAGAATCTGCAAAGCTTGTTAAGGGTGAAGATGTTAAAAGTGAAGATTTTAATGGTGATTTTAGTGGCAATGCCGATGGCGAATCTTCCTTAATATCACATCAAAAATCGCTTTATTACCGCGCAAAAGCGTTTGTTCAAGACGCCGATTTAACATCGCAAAACGCTGGCGATTATTCTCTAGAAGACTTAGCAAAAAAGGTGGAAAAGATTTCCAACGGATCTAGGCTTAACGTAACGTCTTTGCAAAAAATAAGCAAAGTTGCGCCTGATGTAAACGCAAACGCAAACGCTAGCGCGCGCGCAAACGATCGAGTTTACAACAATCTATTGGCTTGCATTCGCCCAATTCCGTCCGTTTCGTCGATGGATGCAAATCTCGGTACAAAATTCCACGCGTGGGCGCAGCAATTTGTGGATTCGGCAGTGTCTTCTAGTGCATCCGAGTGCGCTAAGTGGCGTACTATTGTAAAAAATGGCACTTTGCTGGATGAGCAATTTATTCCTCAAGATCGCAAAGATTTGCTTTACGAGTTTAATCAGAATCGCAAGGATTCGGATTCTCAAAGTTGCGCACTAAATCAATGGAAGCAACGGCTTATAGAATCGCGTTGGGCAAAACGAGTGCCGCTTGCTGCAGAAATGCCGATTTTAATGCAAGTCGATAATACGGAGTTTGCAAATAGAATCATCAACGGCACTTTGGATGCTGTTTTTGCAGGAGGATTAGACGCTAACGACGAATCAAAACTCTACACAATCGTTGATTGGAAGACGGGTAAGCGGCCAAAAAGTGCGGAAGATATTCGCCTAAAACTTGAGCAGCTTGACTGGTATAGGCTACTGCTTGCGCGCGCTACAAACGTTGATTTAAGCTGCATTGACGCCACTCTTTACTACGTTAGCGAGGCGCGTGCGGAAAATCGCGAGATTCACGCGCTGTGCAAAACTCGTGACGAGATTTTGAGCGAGGCATCTTTTTAGAATCAACGTATTTGGTAATCTAAAAGTAGAGCATAAGCCGATTTAAGTTAGTAAAAGTAAAGTTAGTAAAAGTAAAAGAAGGACAAAATGACGGTTGAGTTTCGTCCAGTTAAAATTAACGACATTGACGCAATCGTAGAAGAATACGAGCGCACATGGGGGATTGCGAATGCTGTTGGAGCAGACGCTTCGCGCAATCTTTCTAGGCGATTCGTGCTGCACTATTTGGAGCCTTCTACTTACGGAACTGTTGCAACAATAAACGGCAAATTTATGGGGCTGCTTCTTGCGCGCGTGTACGGAGATAAAGTGCTGTTTAAGCAAGTTCAGAAGATGCTAGAAGAGCAAGAAGCAAAGATGTCTAGCAAAGACGATTCTTTGCACGTAAAAGCGCTGGATTCTGCGATTTCAATGGGTCAGATTGAGCGCAAGTTGGAGGCGATGAGCCATATAAACGACTTGACTCAGGCAGAGTTGGAGCTTTTTATTGTTTCTCCAGACGCTCGCGGGCACGGAGTCGGCGGCGGATTGTGGAAGCGCACAATGCAACATTTGCGCAGCCGCGGAGTGAACCGCTACTTTTTGCACACAGACACGGCTTGCGATGTTAGTTTTTACGATTATCACGGGCTTAGGCGAGATGCTACGTGGGCTAAAAAAGATCACGAAAAGTATGCGGATCGCGTAAAAGACCTTGTTGAGGACTTGTACATATACTCGGGCGAGCCGTTTGTAAACCGCACCAGACGCACGCATCAATCGCGTTGATTAACTCCGCTTTTTGTACCAAATTTGGCCAATCGTTCGCGCGGTCTAAGCGCGCGAACGTCTTCGCCGCGCAGAAGCAATGCTTCTGCCTTGAGCGGCTCAGCGCTCCGAATTGCCCTCGCACGCTACGCTCTAAGTGCTCAGGCAGGTCGTCGCGCGTACAAAATACGGAAGAATGCTTGCGCGTATTAGCTGCGCTTGCGCGTTACAATAATCCACCCAATTGACGCGATTGGAATCGCAACAAGCGTAGAAATCCACGGAACCATCATTCCGCCGTGCGAACTCCACGCGTCAATCGCAAAGCCTGCAACCATGGATCCAAGCGAAGCGCCAGTAGCCGATGCTGTTGGCAGCCAAGATAATCCTTCGGTAAGCGAATGCTCTGGAATCGTGTCTTTAACAATAAGGTTTCCAGTTGCAAAAATCGGCGAAACGCATAATCCACTTAAAAGCTCAAAAATGCTTAGAAGCACAAGTCTATCTATGTTAATGTTCATAAGAATAAAGCCAATGGTAAGCAGGCTTAGAAACACGATTAGATGAGACCAATTAGAACCGCGGAATTTATGCGAGCCAAAAATAACGGCTCCAACTAAAGACCCGCATGCAAACAGCGCAAGTTGCAAGCCGATCAGTTTGTCTAATCCTTGTGCGCGCATTGCTGCTGTAACAGATACGTCAAAGGCGCTAAAACTCATGTTAAAAACAAGGAACATAACAACAAGCGGTATAATTCCGCGGTATAGAAGCACGTTTTTTGACTTGTTTTTGCGATTTGTGTTCCTC
This sequence comes from Gardnerella sp. c17Ua_118, assembly GCF_055804255.1. Lineage (NCBI taxonomy): Bacteria > Bacillati > Actinomycetota > Actinomycetes > Bifidobacteriales > Bifidobacteriaceae > Gardnerella > Gardnerella sp. c17Ua_118. The sequence continues at coordinate 868,536 of NZ_JANUYT010000001.1, read as the reverse complement.
AGCTGTTTTAGTGAAAGCCTATCTCTAAGATTTTTTGCGATTAGTTTCTTGCCATTTTTTGACGAGTCTTCCGCCGAGTCTTCCGATGTACGGTAAGGGCCATTTTCCAGCGCAGCTCGCACATCTTCATCATTTGCGGGTGCGCTTTCTACTTGCACAATTTTAACAACCGCAGGTTGCGTGTTTTTAAGTGACAAGAACCATGCTCCGCCTAGTCCGCTTGCCAAAACTGGCACAAAAAGCTGAGATACAGGGTGAACGCTAGTGGCAAGCCACGCTGCAAGAATTGGTCCGAATATAAACACAATCTCGTCGATTCCAGATTCCAGCGCGTATGCAACGTTTAGCAGCGTGTCGTCAGTTTGACTTTTAAGAGTGTATGCCCAGCGAGTTCTAACAAGCGCGCCGAACGCAAATTGTGTAACACCCATTAAAATTGCAAGCGCAAACAGTATTGGCAAAGGTATGTGGAAAAGTGCGGCGGTTGCAAACGACAGCATGCAAACAACTTGCGCACTTAGGGCGATTACACCCACTTTTCGCTGGCCGAATCTATCAAAAAGCTTTGCATATAATGGCGTTACGGCTGCTTGCGATAGCACGTATGCGGCGCTCATAGTGCCTGCAATTGTCCAATTATTATAAATGTGGTTTAAGGCTAGAACAATTCCTAAGCCCATCATCGAAATAGGCAGCCTTGCTATTGCTCCAGATATGCAAAACGCTCGTGTTCCTTCAAAAGAGAACAATTTTGCGTAGTTTGACATAGGCGAAGACTTTTGCTGCGCCGATTGCGATGACATATTCACTTCCCTTAAATTTGTACGCGCTTAGCATGTTTAGCATGTTTAGCATGATTGATTTTTGAGTGTCTTTCTAGTCTACATTATGGCGTCAAAGTTTGCCGATGTTGTTTTGTTTTCCCGTGTTTGTACGTGTTTTGGGTCAAATGTGGTACAAAGTGCGGAAAAGTTTTCGCGCAGATTAGTCGCGTCTATTGCGATGTGATTGTTTTTACGATTTTTTGCGATTGTATATAGAGATTATCTTTTGAAGAAAAGTATTGTAGAATTAGAGATAATTGATTTTCTCTAATAAAAATGAGAAACAAGAATTTTAGAAGGTGCGTAATGTTTGGTTCACTTATTTGCTCGGCATCTGGATTTGCTAACATTCAATCAGGTTCTGCAATACTTGGCTCCATGATTTTTGCAATCGTGGTTGTTCTTGTTGGTATTGGAATTAAGATTTGGAAAAAATACGGCAAGCACTAGAGTGCATTAGAGTATTTGATTGCTAGAGCATTAGATTTAGCTTAATATTTTCGACTTTTATTTTTTACGGCATTTTTGTGATTGCCGCTTTTGTTGACGTGCGAAGTCGCAGTTTTGTAAATCCGTTGAGGCTTAACGCTACAATAGAGCAGATGAGTGATACAACGATGCAATCGACGGATGAGATTCTTGCAGAGATTGTAGACTCTGTAAAAATTCCTCAATCCTCAGATATAAACAATAAAAAGTCAACAAAAACTGTGAAAAAAGAAAATAAAACTACAAATAAAAATACAAAAACTAAAAAAACTAAAGACTCTGAATCGAATAAGGTGAGTAGGGCATCTAAAGGATTTAAGTCTCCTAAAAGCTCTAAAGCCACTTACAATGCGCTTCCGCCAGTGGTAAATGATCAGCGAGAGGGCGCGCTTGTTGCGCCTCCAAAGTATCGCAAGGGGTCAATGCGAATCGTTCCGCTTGGTGGATTGGGTGAAATTGGCCGAAATATGAACGTTATTGAATATAACGGCCATATTTTGCTTATAGATTGCGGAGTGCTTTTCCCAGAAGAAGAGCAGCCAGGCGTGGATCTGATTTTGCCAGACTTCCACTACATTCAAAACAGACTAGATAAAGTAGACGCGCTAGTTTTAACTCACGGCCACGAAGACCACATTGGCGGCGTGCCGTATTTGCTTAAAATGCGCCCAGATATTCCGCTAATCGGGTCTAAGCTCACTCTTGCGTTTGTTGAAGCAAAGTGCGAAGAACACAAGATTAAGCCAAAAACAATTCAGGTAGAAGGCCGCTCAAAGCTAAAAGTTGGCCCATACAATTTGGAGTTTATTAGCGTAACGCACTCGATTCCAGACGCTCTTGCTGTATGCGTAAAAACGCCAGCGGGAACGATTATAGACACTGGAGATATAAAGTTAGATCAGCTTCCACTAGACCATAGGCTTACTGATTTAGTTGAATTCGGAAAGCTTGGCGAGCAAGGAATTGACCTATTAATGGCTGATTCCACAAACGCTGAGATTCCAGGATTTGTTAAGCCAGAAACCACTATTGGACCGGCTTTGGATCAAGCGTTTGCTAACGCATCGCGCAAGATAATCGTAGCAAGCTTCTCTAGCCACGTTCACCGCGTTCAGCAAGTCGTAGATGCTGCGCACAAGTATGGTCGAAAAGTGGTGTTTGTTGGGCGATCAATGGTTAGAAATATGTCGATTGCGGCCGATCTTGGCTACTTGCATATTCCAGAAAATACTGTTGTAGATCTAAAGCAAGCAAAAGATATTCAAGACGATAAGCTTGTTTATATGTGCACAGGATCTCAAGGCGAGCCAATGGCAGCACTTGGACGAATCGCAGACGGAATACACAAAGATATTACAGTTAACGAGTTCGATACCGTTATTCTTGCAAGCTCTCTAATTCCAGGAAACGAGCACGAAGTTTATAAGGTTATTAACAAGCTTGTGCAAATGGGCGCTCGCGTAATCAACAAAGACAATGCTGCAATCCACGTATCTGGTCATTGCAACGAGGGTGAGTTGCTCTATTTGTACAACATTGTTAAGCCAAAGTGCGCTATGCCAATCCACGGAGAACACAGGCATCTTGTTGCAAACGGTTTGATTGCTGTTAAAACGGGCGTGGACCCTAAGAATGTTGTTTTGGCAGAAGATGGCGATGTTGTGGACTTGTACCACGGAAATGCTGCTGTTGTTGGCTCTGTTCCATGCGGATACGTGTACGTTGACGGCGATTCCGTTGGAGAGCTTACAGACGAAGAGCTGGAAAAGCGCAGAATCCTTGGTACGGAAGGCTTTGTGTCTAGTTTTGTAGTTGTAAATACAGATAGCGCAGACGTTGTAGCAGGTCCAAAGATTTACTTGAATGCTGTTGCAGAAGACGAATCTGATTTTGAAAAGGTTCGATCTCAGATTGTTTTCCAGCTTCAAGATGCCATGATGCACGGCGAGAAAGACACGCACAAGCTTCAGCAGATTATGCGAAGAACGCTTGGAAGTTGGATTGCGCGCGCGTTGCGTAGAAAGCCAATGATTGTGCCTGTTGTTGCGGATCTTGCGCAAAAGGATTAGTCAAGTGATTAGTCAAGGACTAGTCAAGCGATAAGAGCCACGTAAAAATCATAAATAAAGTAAAATCACCATAAATACACAAGTAAATACACAATAAACACAAAAGGAAGTTAATATGCCAGGAGCAAATCTGACTCGCGTAGAAGCTGCGGAACGTTTTAGCGCTATCCAAATGCCAATTCACTACACTGTTGCACTTGATTTAGGCAAGGGTGGCCGCGATTTTAAGTCGCACACAAAAATTGAGTTTGGCGCAAAAGTTGGTGGAACAAGCTTCCTCGATTTGATTGCAAACAGTGTTGAATCCGTTGTGCTTAATGGCGTTTCTCTTGACGTTTCTAAGGTTTTTGCAGATAGTCGCATCGAGCTTGCAAATTTGGCTGAGCACAACACAGTAGAAGTTGTAGCAAATTGCCAATATTCCAACACGGGCGAAGGCTTGCACAGAAGCGTTGATCCTTCCGACGGCAACGTTTACCTTTACACGCAATTTGAGGTTCCAGACGCTCGCCGCGTTTATGCAGTGTTTGACCAGCCAGATTTGAAGGCTGTTTTTGACTTTAGTGTGGATGCTCCAGAAAGTTGGATTGTTACTTCCAACATGCCAGTTAAAAGCGAAACTGCGATTGAAGGGCGCAAGACGGAAGATGGCACTTTGGAAAATGGCGCTGTAGAAGGCATGAAGCGCTGGGTGTTTGAGTCAACTCCAAAAATGAGCTCCTACTTAACTGCGATTTGCGCAGGTCCTTACGCCGAATGGCACACGTCTTACAACAATGAGGACGGCCGCGTAGTTCCAATGGCAATGTACTGCCGTCAGGCACTTAAAGACGCTTTTGCAAAAGATGTTGACTACTTGTTTGACATTACAAAGAAGGGCTTTGCTTTCTACGCTAAGACTTGGGGAGTGCCATATCCGTACGCAAAGTACGATCAGATTTACGTGCCAGAATACAACGCTGGAGCTATGGAAAACATTGGTATGGTTACAATTCGCGACCAATACGTGTTTGAGTCCAAAGTTACAGACGCTTATGCTGAGCGCCGCGTTGTAACAGTTTTGCACGAGCTTGCACACATGTGGTTCGGCGACTACGTAACTATGAAGTGGTGGAACGATCTTTGGCTCAACGAGTCTTTTGCTGAGTTTACGTCTACGCTTGCAACGGCTGAAGCAACCGAATGGCACGACGCTTGGAGCACATTTAATTCTGGCGAAAAGAGTTGGGCGCTTAATCAAGATCAGCTTCCAACAATGCATCCAATCGTGGCTCCAATCAACGATTTGAACGACACTTCCGTTAACTTCGACGGCATTACTTACGCAAAGGGCGCTTCTGTTTTGAAGCAACTTGTAGCATATGTTGGCCGCGAAAAGTTCTTTGAAGGAATTCACAACTATTTGAGCAAGCACGCTTATAGTAACGCAACTTTGGCTGATTTGTTGCACGAGTTGGAGCTTACAAGCGGACGCGATCTTAAGTCTTGGAGTGCGCAATGGCTTGAAAAGGCTGGAATTAACACGATTTCTACAGAAGTCGAAGAAGCTGAAGACGGTACTATTGCTTCCTTGCGTTTGCGTCAGAGCGCCCCAGTTGAGCATCCAGTTTTGCGCGCGCATCGCTTGGCTGTTGGATTCTACAATGTGGACGAAGCAAGTGGCGAGATTGTGCGCACAAAGCGAATCGAACTAGATGTTGATGGCGAAGTGACGGAAGTGGCGGAAGCGCGCGGATTGCAAAGGCCTGCGCTTATTCTTGTAAACGACGACGACTTGACTTACACAAAGCTACGTTTTGACGCAAAGTCGCTTGAGTTTGCTGCCGAAAATCTTTACCGCTTTAAGGATTCTTTGACGCGCTCTCTTATTTGGCTTGCACTGTGGGATATGACTCGCGACGCGGAATTCCCAGCAGAGCGCTTTGTGGAGCTTAGCCTTAAGGCCTTGGCAACTGAGCGCGAATCTACGACTTTCCGCTATGCTCTTGGTCAAGTAAAGGTAACTGCAAGCCACTACGTGGTGCCTGAGCGCCAAGCAGAAGTCGCAAAGCATGTTGCTCATGAACTATGGCAGTTGGCTTTGGCAGCTTCGGCAGGCTCCGACGAGCAATTCCAGTTGCTAAAGGCTTATCTTGGATACGGCGAAGTTGGAGATGCTGAGTTTGTACAAATCGCTAACGGATTGCTTGACGGTTCTGTGAGCTTAGAAGGCTTGGAAATAGATAACGACTTGCGTTGGAGCATTTTGATTGCGCTCGCAGGCGTAAATGCTTTGGACGAAGCTGGAATTGACGCGGAACTTAAAAAGCGCGATACTACCGAGAATCGTGAATACGCATACCAGGCTCGTGCTGCTCGCTCAACTGCAGAAGCTAAGGATTGGGCTTTTGAACAGGCTTTGCGTAATCTTGATTTGACTAATATGCAAATGGGTGCTGTGGTTGCTGGATTTGCAAGCACTGCTAAAGGCGATTTGGTTAAGCCTTATGTTGAGCGCTACTTTGCGGAAGTTGAGTGGATTTGGAAGAATCGCACATTCCATATGGCGGAAACTTTGATTGAAGGCTTGTATCCAAATTATGCGGATGTAGACGAGTTGGTTGAGCGCGGGCAAAGCTGGCTTGATGAGCATAAGGATGCGGATCAAGCTTTGCGGCGCATGGTGCTCGGCAAGCTCGATTCTTCTCGACGCACGCTTAAAGTGCAGCATTACAACGCTTCGCTCTAGTTTTTTGCAATCAAATAGCAATTTTCAATGTACATTCCTAATAAGAAAATAGGGAAATGTAGATTGAATCTAAGTTGATTAAGATTAAGTTGATTAAGATTAAACTCAAGGAGTCGCAAGATGGCAGAAGATATGCATCAATCAACGCCAACAATACATGGTGAGCAACTAAACGCGGATGGTACGCAAAAAGCGCAAGACCGCGTAAACAATCGATCTTTGCGACCAAACAGCGATTCCTTTAAAGAGTTTATGACTAGCGGCTGGGATAACCAGGAGCCTCAAATCGAACCGCTTGAATCGTCGAAATACACACCAGTGCGTCTAGAGGCGCTTGGCAAGCGATTCCCAGGCGAGCGCCTTGTTATTCCAGCAGGCCAGCCAAAAGTGCGCAATAACGATTGCGACTACGCTTTTAGGCCAGACACGACTTTCGCATATTACACTGGCTTGGGTCAGGATTACGAGGCAGGCGCTGTTCTTGTGCTTGAGCCAGTGCAAGCAGGCAGCGAAGAGGAAGCGGCGGGCAAAACCCACGTTCCGCAGCTTTTTGTGGCACCTCGCGCAGACAATAGCACTGCAGCATTCTATAAAGACCCACACTACGGCGAATACTGGGTTGGTCCTCGCGCAGGACTTAAAGAGCTTAAGGCTATGACTGGCATTGAAACGCGCGATATTGCCGAGCTTGACGACGCGATTGCAAAAAACGTTAGCGACGATAATAGCGCTGCCGAAAGCGTGCGCGTGCGAATTGTGCGCGAGTCGGATGCTGATCTAACTGCGCGCGTAGATGCTTTAAGAGAAGCGAGTGGATTTAGCGACGAAGATGCTAACATTGCTGCAGACGATAAGCTGCACGAAGTGGCTGCCGAAGCGCGAATGCTTAAAGATGCCTACGAGATTTGCGAAATGCGCAAAGCTGTTGCTGCTACAAAGTTAGGCTTTGATCGCATGCTTACGCGTTTGCCTCAAGCTTTGGGCAAGGATCATTCTGAACGCATGATTGAAGGCGCTTTTAACTCCGTTGCTCGAGAAGTTGGAAACGAAGTTGGCTACGATACAATTGTTGCTTCTGGCAAGCACGCTCCAATTTTGCACTGGATGCGCAACACGGGCGTGGTTTCTAGCGGTGATCTTCTTTTGATTGACGCTGGCGTAGAAGTTAACAGCCTTTACACAGCAGATATTACGCGAACTTTCCCAACCAATGGCAAGTTTACGGATTTGCAAAAGAAGCTTTACCAGTGCGTTCTCGACGCTCAGCAAGCTGGTTTTGAGGCTGCTAAGCCAGGTGCTACCTACAGCGATATTCACCACGCTTGCATGCGCGTGCTTGCAGAGCATTTGCACGAGTGGGGCATTCTAAAAGTTAGCGTTGAGGAATCGCTTTCTCCGCAAGGTCAGCAGCATCGTCGCTGGCATGCGTGTGGTGTTGCTCACCACTTGGGTCTAGATGTTCACGATTGCGCTCAAGCTCGCTACGAGGCTTATCAGGGTGCGAAGATTACTCCAGGAATGATTTTTACAATCGAGCCTGGCTTGTACTTTGCTGCCAATGATCTTATGCTTCCGCCAGAAATGCGCGGAATCGGAATCCGCATTGAAGATGATGTTTTGATGACGGAGAATGGTCCTGAATGGCTTTCTATCGATATTCCTAAGCAAATCGAAGATGTTGAAGCTTGGATGGCTCAGCGCGCTGCTAAATAGTGTGCTGCTATCTAAACGGATTGTCTAAGATTGTCTAGGATTATCTAGGATTATCTAGAATCATCTAAGATCATCTAAATTAATTATCTAATCTTTACGCAATAATGTTGTTATAGCACTTAGTTGTTATAACAACATTACTTTATTGCGGCTTATGTGGCTTGTGTGCTGCATATGCTTTATATGTTTCATGCGTTTTATACATTTGTGTTTTATGCATTTATGTGACTTGTTGCAATAAAGATGTTGATTAACGAGTCGCAGCCAAAATCATCGATACTCTCGAAAGGAATACAATGACTAAGCCAATCGTTCTTTCACTTGGAGAACTACTTTGGGATTTGCTTCCCCAAGGAAAACGAGTTGGAGGTGCTCCAGCGAATTTTGCGTATCACGCGCAATGCAATGGTGCAGAAAGCTACGTTATTAGTGCTGTTGGAGAAGATTCTCTTGGCAATGAACTTGTTGAAGAAGTTGAAAAAGCAGGGATTAAGCACGTTATTCAGCGCAATGCTTGGCCAACTAGTACGGTAGATGTTTCGCTTAGAAATGGCATTCCAGAGTACACGATTGTGCGAAACATTGCGTGGGATCATATTGTTTATACGCGCGAACTTGTGGATCTTGTTAGCAAAGCAGACGCGATTTGCTTTGGAACTCTTAGCTTAAGATCGCAAGAAACACACGATACTGTTTTGGAGCTTTTAAAGCATGCAAAGCCAAACGCCATGAAGTTCTTCGACATAAACATTCGTAGCGATCATTATTCAAAGGATTTGATTGACGCTCTTCTTAAAGAGGCAACTGTTTTTAAGCTTAACGATTCCGAGCTGCTTCTTCTTAGAGATATGTTCAATATTCGCGAAACTTCCGACAATGAGGCTTGCAAATGGTTCCAAGCTCGCTATGGTTTGGATTACGTGATTTTGACTGGCGGATCTACTTTTAGCGCAATCTTTACTAAGAATGGCGAAAGCTCTACCTACCCAACTCCTCATGTGGAAGTTAACGACACGGTTGGTGCTGGAGACTCATTCTCTGGCACGTTTACTGCAAGGATTTTAGCTGGCGATTCGCTTAAAGACGCGCATCGTGCTGCAATCAACACTGCTGCGTACGTTTGCACTCAAGCAGGAGCGTGGCCAGAGTACCCGAGCGAAATCCCAGACTATCTTTCTAAAGCAGGACTGTAGGCTGTAAGAATAGAAGGTATGCTCATGGCTGATTTTGTTTGGGACGATAATAAGGCTAAGCACTATGATGGCAAAGAATCCGAGCAGATGATTCAAGCAATGTTTATGCGCGCAGCAGATGATGCGCCAGACATTGATACTGCTGTAAGGCTCCTAAGAGCTGGACGGCCGCGGCAAAATCCTGGACGACACTACTACTGAAAATAAGTGGCGCGCAATATGCTCAAAGTATTCTCTAATTGAGAATACAAGTTGAAAATTAGTAATTACCCCTCGCTCCATGCGGGGGGTAATTTTTTATACTCTTAACTTTTTGTGAAAATGATATAATAGAAGTAGGTTCTTTTTGGCGTGTCACACACGGTTTTAAGAGCAGTTTAATCGCTTAAATACGCTTAAACATAGTGGTTCAGGTGTGTCGTTTGGTGTGTCGTTACTGTTTGCGACTTGCTGAAAACGTTGAAATAAAGCCATTTTGAGTTATTTAGTGGGGCCTCAGGGGCTTGAACCCTGGACCGACGGATTATGAGTCCGTTGCTCTAACCGACTGAGCTAAAGCCCCACGCTAACAAAGTTAGCAACGACTAGATTAGCACATACCCATAAACGTTTAACACGCTGTTTAACATGCTGCGATTCACGCTACGATTAGCGCATTGTTTAGCGAGCAAAATCGCATGAGTGCGCGCAAGACAAGTCGCAAGCAGCTTTAGAGCAAATAGCTACGCTACTACTTCTTGGTCTCTTCCAGAAGCAAAATTGCTTAAAGCTCCAGTCTTACGAACTGCAACGAATAGAATCCAAGGAACAATTCCAGCAATAACAAAGCCGCTTATAAGCTCGCAAATCATGTGAATTGTAAGATAGTTTGCGCTCTTGCCCTGGTAAACCACAAACATCAAGTAAATGCCATATTCAAGAGCGGTAAGCGTGCCAGAAATTACGCTTAAAGTAAGATTGTATTTTTTGTAGCGAGCAATAGCAAAAGGAAGCTCGCTAAATACGGCTTGCAAAGCGGCAGAAGCTAAAACCATAAACGCAGAGAATTGCTGGCCAAGAATGTTCTCAAACACGGCACCAACAACGTTTACGTAAATTGCAGCACCAGGCTTACGGATTAAAAGAAGAGCAAGCGGACCAGACATGTACCAAACGCCGTGCAAAATGCTGCCAAATCCAGGCAAAACAGTGCGCAAAATAGGGGAGATTTGGGAGAAGAACACAATTGTAAAGCCCCAGTAGATTATGCCAAACAAGGCGGCTAGAGCGGCGCCGAGCGATATATCTGCAACGCGCCATTTAAGACTTGCGATTGTTGTTGGTGCAGGATTTGCGTTTGCACGAGCCTTGTCGGTTATTGGAGTTTCGGATTGTGCGGAGTATTGTGCGTTTTCTTCGCTTTGATTGTTTGCGGATTCGTTGTTTAGAATATCACTCATTAGTGTTCCTAACTATTGATTGCTGCGCATTGTAATTTCTTTGAGCGTTTCTCGACCTACGCAGCCTGGGCAGAAACGCCAACGTGTACTTTACCATTTAATCGCCACTAACACGCCTTTATGCGCTAGTTTTGTGCGATTTGTAACGTTTTTGACTATTGCAGAAATCTATAACGCGCTATAAAACCGATTATTCAACGCAAACGCTATTTCCGCTTTTTGTATCACGACACGCCGTAAATCAGGTACAAAAACACTACAGTTATTAATCTAGATAGTTGGAAAAATGAGCGAAACGTAAATCCGAAAACGTAAATCCGAAAACGTAAATCAAAAATGGGAGCACAAAATGTCGATGGAACATCCAAATCGCACCAATGAGCGAATTGTTGACGTTGAGCGAGATATTATGAGCCGCGCTCCAGAGCATAACAAGACAAATCTTGATTTAGATAGAATGCGCTTAATCCTCGATATTTTGGGGCATCCAGAGCAGTCTATGCACGTGATTCACATTACTGGCACAAACGGCAAAGGCTCCACGGCGCGCATGGCGGAGGCGATTTGCCGCGCGTACGGTTTGCGCACGGGTCTTTACACTTCGCCGCATTTGCAACGCGTAAATGAGCGAATTATGATTGACGGCCAAGAAATTAGCGATGACCAGTTTGTTGACGTGTTTGATCAAATGAAAGACATTATAAACATGGTTGACGCTCGCATGGATGCTGATGGCAAGCCGCGAATGAGCTTTTTTGAAGTGCTTACAGCTATGGCGATTTGGGCCTTTGCCGACGCTCCTGTAGACGTTGCTGTGATGGAAGTTGGCATGGGCGGCGAATGGGACGCCACTAATGTTATGAACGCGGATGCTGCGATTATTGGCCCTGTAGACATGGACCACATGCAATGGCTTGGAAACACGGTTGAAGAGATTGCGCGTACAAAGGCTGGCATTATTAAGCCAAATTGCACTGTGATTTTGGGGCCGCAGCCACACGAATCGCAAGTTTTGCCGATTATTCAAGAGGTGGCAAATCGCAATAATGCCAAGCTTTTGCGCGACTTTAGTGACGGCAGCGGCGAGCTGGAGGTTGTTTCGCGCACTCCAGCTGTTGGTGGTCAAGTTGCCACTTTGCGAACTCCAAATGGCACTTATGAAGATGTTCCAATAGATAAGTTTGGTGTACATCAGTCGCATAATGCTTTGGCGGCGCTTGCTGCTGCGGAGGTTGTTCTGCCTGTAAATGGCGCTTTAGACGGCGATTTGGTTGCCGAGGCTTTGAGTCAAGTTAAGGTTCCTGGCAGAATTGAGCAAGTGCGTACTTCTCCAACGATTATTATTGACGGCGGCCACAATGTTAATGCTGCTGAGTCTCTTCGTAAAACAATCGAAGAAAACTATAATTTTGAGCAGCTTATTGGCGTTGTGGCAATGATGGCAGATAAGCAAGTTGAAGAATATTTAGGTGTTCTTGAGCCGATTTTAACTAAGATTATTGTTACGCGTAACTCTTGGCGCGACCGCGTGATGGATCCTAAAGACCTAGAGAAGATTGCGATTGGCGTGTTTGGCAAAGATCGCGTGATTCGCGTTGACGATCTTCCAGACGCTATTCAAACGGCAGTGAATCTTGTTGACGAAGACGATGAGCTTGGAGTGGGGTATGGGCACGGAGTGCTGATTTGCGGCAGCTTTGTTACGGCAGGAGATGCGCGCACTATGCTGATTGAGCGCGTTAATCCAGACTTAAAGAAGCCAAAGGATCAACGCGCTAATATTCATCCAAATCTTGCGGAATGACTTTAGCTAAAGAGGTGCTTAGCTAAATAAGCGTTTAATAATAAACGAATCTCCTTCGTAAGGAACATGTTTGTTGTGCACCTTTATCCAGCGTTCGTCGCCCTTTCCGATAGCAAGTATTATGTTTAGTCTGTTGTTCTCTCTAGCATCTTTTCTTGCTTCTTCAACACTGTACTCAATAGCTTCAGCTCTGTTTATAATAATTCGCGATTCAACGTTTGGATTGGTTACGCAAGATTGCATGTATTTGCAAATGTCCATTTCGTCTTCGACATTTGTGTCTTCTTGAGTGAACACAAATTGGTTGATTCGATCTTGTGCAGCTTGAACTATTTCTTTTCTCCTGTCAACGGCTTTGTCTCCCGTGGATCCTGTTACAAGCGTGATTCTAAAATCATTGTTACCGTATTTGTCGTATACGAAGTCGACAACAGATTTTGTGGAAATGTAGTTATGTGCGTAATCCACTATGGCAACTGTATTGGATTTTGTGTCTTTAAAGACTTCCATTCGCCCCGATATTTGAACGTTTTCTATAGCATGTAGGGCTTTTTGATCTGTGTTTTCATTTATGCTTAATGCGTTTGCGATTGCGATTGCTGCAGTGGCGTTTTCGTAGTTAAAGTCGCCTGCGATTTTTAGATTGAATTTGTCTATAGCGCTGTAATTAGGCATGTCTTGATTTACGTACTCGTTAGCTTCGCCTTCTAAGATCGCAATACAATGCTCTGACGTATTTTGCGTATTTTGCGAGCTCTGCAATCCTTGCGATTCATCGGATTCTTGCAACTCTGGTATCGCTACATATCTTGGCAAAACAAGCTCTGGGTATTTTTCGCTGTTTTCGTAAGGATGAATATCGGAATAATCGCTGCATTCTGTGCAATTACAAGTGTTTCCGTCTAGTTCTTCTTTGTGTATTCTGGAAAAAGTCGTGACTTTTACGCCATTTTTTTGTGCGTCTTGAAGAAGCAAATCCGCATGCGCGCAATCCGCATTAAGCACAAGTGCATCCGTATTTTTTACGATTTGACGCTTGCAATACAAATAATCTTCAAAAGTCGGGTGTTCGATTGGGCTTATGTGATCTGGGCTAATGTTCAAAAATGCCGCAACATTAAAGTGCAATCCATACACGCGGTTGACTTTGTATGCTTGCGACGAAACTTCCATAACAAGGTATTTCATGCCATTTTCTACGGCTTGGCTCATCATTCTAAACGCATCTAGGCTTTCTGGCGTAGTCAAGTCCGACTCAACATATGTTTTACCATCTAAGCAATTGTCTACCGAAGAGAATAGCGCCGCTTTGCCATTAGAATGTGCGTTCAAAATAGCATGAGTAAAGTATGCTGTGGTTGTTTTGCCTTTTGTTCCCGTAATGCCAATAGTCGTAAGCTTTTCTTGCGGATTGTTAAAGAATGCTGCCGAAAGTAAGCTCATAGCTTTATGAACATCTGTTACAATCAATCCAACCGCATTTGTGTAATCCGCGTAGCAATCCTGCGCAACGTATGCGTTTAAGCCATTTTTATCTGCGTCTTTAAGGTATTCTGGCTTAAAATTGCCCTTAATAAAAAGCAATGTGTTTGGCTTAATATCGCGCGAATCGTACGTTATGTGACTGTACGGCTTTGAGTGCGCACTAAAATCGCTAGCATCTATTGACCAAGTTTGGTCGTTTTCGTGCGTTAAATCGTCATGTTTTTGCGCACTTTTATTTTGTATTATTTCTCGCAAAAGATTTTGCTTTAACAAAATATTGCATGCTTCGTCTAAAGATAATTTTTGTAAAGACATTTCGCTTTTCCGTGTTGTTTTTCGTGTTATTTTTGTTATTTGCGTTTTATTTTAGTTGTGCTTATTTTATGTGCGGCTGCTTGCGATTTTTTCGCGCGCAAATTGCACAATAATCGCTACTAATTACAGCCAGTTTCCTTCGCTAGCTGGTCTTCCTTTAGACTTAAGCCAGCTATCAAAGCTTAACTTCCACTTTGCGTAAGCGTCTCGCTGCCAAACCATAATCTCGCATAACTTAAGATTTGCAACATTTTCGTGCAACTCGCTTATAGGCTCAATCAAATCAACTGCAGCAACTGTATCTGCTGTAGCATCGTGAAAATTGCCAATTGGCTCTATTCCATAAAACTGCGTTGTGTATGTAAGTGTGCGTTTGCCAGTTCGCTTAGAAATGGCTCTATCTATAACAAGCGGGTCTACAATAAGCATCTCGCCGCCATTAATTGTGCTTTTTGGGCGATTTTGCAAAGAGTCAAGACTCCATCTTTGCAAATCATGGTTTAGCATTTTAACGTCAAAAGGCGCATTGTATGCAAGAAGTGGAATGTTCTTGCTTTGTGCAAGGCTAATGGCTCTTCCAAGCAATTCGATTTCTTGAGTTGGATCGCCTCCGTTTTCTTGCAAAAACTCGTTTGTAAAGCCGTTTACTTCGCTTGCTTTAGGGTTGATTTGCTTATGCGGGTTTACAAGCCACGTTGCAATAACGTCATTGTTACGTCCACGCGCTGGGTCTCTAAAAACGAGCGTTGCGGAGCATATTGAATCACTGCCAATAATTGCGCCCGTTGTTTCTGTGTCGAAGCCAAGCAGCATTGATTTGCACAATGCTGTGTTTTTATCTTGCTGCGGTGCTTTTTCTAGTGCTTCTAGCAACTCATCTATGTTCTTTGCCATGCAATAATCCTAGAATGCAGCGAAGACCCTTGTGTGCGTTTTTTAGTCGTTTGGTTGTTTGATTAAAAATCGCGTAAACAAAAAACCCACGGTAATAAATCCGTGGGCTTTTAGTTACAAATTTATACGCAAATCAAACGTATTAAGCATTTGCATTAAGCATTTGGCCTTTTGCCGTGATTTGCTGCCTTTTTGCGGCGAGCCTTGCGCTTACGTCCACGCATACCCATAATAAACTCCTAACGATTAAAATGAACAACCTTACGGATTATCGCACGTTGCCACGACGTTTGCTAGCTTTAAGCTAGAATATTTGCCACAGTTGCGTTAAGCAAGCTAACCAAATCGTTTGGATTTAGAACAACGTCTAGTCCGCGCTTTCCTCCAGAAACAAGAATCTCGTCAAAGTGCATAACGCTAGCATCCAGAACGGTTTCGTGATGAGTGCGCTGACCAAATGGACTGATTCCTCCAACAACATAGCCACTTTCTCGTTGAGCTACGTCTGGGCTTGTCATGCTGGCTTTTTTGGCATTTACTGCGCTCGCAATCGCCTTCATGCTTAATCGAGCGTTTACTGGCACAATGCCGACTACGCGCTTTTCGCCTGTGTCTACCATAAGCGTTTTGCAAACTTGCTCTGCGTTTACGCCTAATTTTTGCGCTGCTTCCATGCCGTAGCCGTCATCCATGTGATCTGCATCGTGCTCGTAGTCAACAACGCGGAATGTGATTCCAGCGTTTTCTAGTTGTGCGATTGCTGGCGTTGCTTTGCCTGTTGCAGCATGTTTTTTGCCCATTTTTACCCCCGTGTGCAATGCGTTGCGAAAACCCCCTGCGATGAGTCACCGCAAGGGGTTTGTAGCTTTATTTAGCTTTATTTGTTTCGCTAATTTTACTCAGCAATCTCAGCGAAGTAAAGCAATGTGCGAATCATGTTAGCAGTAAAGCCGTACTCGTTGTCGTAGAAGGTAACGGTACGAGCCAAGGTTACGCCGTCAACAGTGTTAACGTCGGTCTGAGTTGGATCGAAAACGCCACCGTGAGTATCGCCAATAATGTCGGAAGACACAATGCTATCGGCGTTGTAGCCAAAGTAATCGCAGTTTTCGAATGCCTTCTTAAAGGCTTCGTTGATTTCTTCGGTGGTTGCTGGCTTCTCGAGAACAGTAGTCAACTCGGTAACGGATCCATCTGGAACCTGAATACGCTGAGCGTGACCCTGAAGCTTGCCGTTAACCTCTGGAACAACCTTGCCGATTGCCTTAGCAGCACCAGTGGAGTGCTCGATTGTGTTGCAAGCAGCAGAACGGTTGTTGCGTGGCTTGGAGCCGCGTGGGCCGTCGAGAATCATCTGGGTGCCAGTGTAAGCGTGGATAGTGGTCATAAAGCCAGACTTAATGCCCCAATTATCTTGCAAAAGCTTAACCATTGCAGCCATGGAGTTGGTGGTGCAAGAGCCAGCAGACACAATGTTATCGGTTGGCTTTAAGATCTCTTGGTTTACACCAAACACAACGGTTGGGGTGGTTTCGTCTTTAGCAGGAGCAGAGATAAGAACCTTCTTAGCTCCAGCGTTCAAGTGAGCCTGGGACTTTTCTGCAGAAGTGTAGAAACCAGTGCACTCGAGCACGAACTCAACACCATCGTTCTTAACCCATGGAATGTTGTTTGCGTCTTTTTCGGCGTAAACCTTGTAAGTCTTGCCATCTACTACGATTGCGTCTTCGGTGGAAGTCACCTCAACTGGGGTGCCATCGTCGTGGCGGAAAGTGCCATGAGTGCTGTCGTACTTAAGCAAGTAAGCAAGCATTGAAGGAGTGGTCAGATCGTTGATTGCTGCGACTTCAATATCGCCAGCTTGACCGCCACGAGCTTGAAGCTCAAAAATACGACGGAATGCCAAACGGCCGATACGTCCAAAGCCGTTAATACCAATCTTGACTGTCATGTGGGATCTCCCTTGAGTGAAACCTTAACGCACGGTTTTTGCGATTTTTCGCGATTTTTAACAATACGTTTTTGGTCTTCGTTATTTAAACTAACATGTTTATTTTAATGTGCGGTATGTACTACGTTAGTGCATCATTTTGTATTACACTTGCGCAACATTTTGGCCTTCTTTGCTACATTTTGCGTTTCTAAACTAGCTATGTGTATCTAGTATTTTATAGAATCATAACCATTGCATATGCAAAGGTTACAAGAATTGTGGTATGCTGTTTTTATGAAGAAAAGTACGCAAGTCTTAGAAGGTCTAGAGCATAAAGCTAAAGTCACTGTTAATATTATCCCTAGCAAAGATTCAAATGTAACCGCTGGGCAAGCATCGCGTATTATCGGCGTTTCTATAGATACTATACGACGTTGGGCAAAACTGGGACTTTTAATATGTGTTAGGGATTCAAACAACAAACGACTTTTCAAAATTTCAGACTTGGAACGTATTAAAAATCGTTATGAAAATCATAGTGAAAATAAAAAATCTCATTTTTTTGTGTTAAAAAACAATAAAACTCGCTTTACGTCAATTGAGTTATTTGCTGGCGCTGGAGGAACTGCACTAGGAATGAGTAACGCTGGTTTTAATCATTTAATGTTAAATGAGGTAGACAAATATGCGTGTGCAACTTTGCGCAAAAATAATCCTGAATGGAATGTTGTAGAAGAAGATATTCACAATATTGATTTTTCTAAATACAGAGGAAAAGTTGACTTATTGCAAGGTGGTGTTCCTTGTCAAGCGTTTTCGTATGCTGGATTGTCTAAAGGATTTGAAGATTCAAGAGGAACACTTTTCTTTGAATTTGCGCGGGCTATTAAACAAGTTAAGCCAAAAGTATTGATGATGGAAAATGTTCGCGGATTGCTTACTCACGATTCTGGAAAAACCATTATGGTTATGCTAAATACTTTGGATAGTTTGGGCTATAAAGTTGCTTTAAAAGTTTTGCGCGCTCAATTTCTTGACGTTGCTCAAAAGCGTGAGCGATTAGTCATAATCGGAGTTAGAAAAGATTTAGATATTCCGATTTTATTCCCTAAAGAAAACAGTGATGTTCTTACATTATGGGATGCAATAGGAGAGTGCCCAAAATCAGAGGGTGCAACGTATCCAGAAAGCAAGAAGAAGGTTTTAGACTTAGTGCCTCCTGGAGGCTATTGGCGTGATCTTCCTTTGGATGTTCAAAAAGATTACATGAAGGGTTCGTTCAATTTGCCAGGCGGAAAAACTGGTATGGCAAGGCGACTCTCGTGGAATGAGCCGTCACTAACTCTCACATGTTCTCCAGCACAAAGGCAAACAGAAAGATGTCATCCAGCTGAAACTAGACCATTAACGGTAAGAGAATATGCTCGCATTCAATCTTTTCCAGATAGTTGGGAATTTGAAGGCAGTATGGCAAGCAAATACAAGCAGATAGGCAATGCTGTTCCTTGCAATCTTGCTTATCATGTTGGTAGAGCAATAATTGCTATGCTAAGTGGCGAAAATAGAGAGTTGTTTAGAGATATTAAGCCTGTTGATTTATCGAATATAACTACCGATGAATTAAAATCTCAAGCCTTATCTATGTTATAATTTTCCAATACAAAATTCGGCATGTTAGCCTGTTTGTTTTGTGAATAGTCAAGGGAGATTTTATGTTTTCAGATATTGAAAGAAAGAATATTTTAAGCCAGATTTCATCTTTTTTTGATAAGCAAGTAATAGAAAATCATGTAAAAAACACCGAAAAACTTGTTGATATAAAGAAGATCAGCTTTAATCCATTCTTAATAGCATATCTTTCTAGATTTGCTTTTGGTGATGCATCGCCGCGTTCAATTGCTAAGGCAATTTTATATCCTAGAGTTCTTGGAACTTCTATTTCTACATCTTTTGGTTCTGCAATACAAAAGTTGAGTTCTCAAGTTTTGAGTGGATTTGCGTCTACAACATCTGGAATAGATATTGAATATAAAGATAGTTTTACAAATCGTCATATTTATTGTCAGTTAAAATCTGGTCCAGAAACAATTAATAAAGATGATGTAAAAACAATATGTGACCATTTTAAAGATTTAGCAAGATTGGCTAAAACAAATGGATCTAAAGATATAAATCCATTAACTGATTGCGTAGTTGGTATTTTGTATGGTTCCAGAGAAGATTTATCGGCGAATTATAAGAGGATTGAAGCTGAAGGTTATACTGTAAAAATTGGCCAAGAATTTTGGGAATCTTTTACTGGAGATAAAGATTTCTACAACGATCTAATAGAAACTATTACAACTGTTAATAACAACAAGATTAATCACGTTTTAGAAAATACTGTAGAAAAATTAGCCAAAAGTATATCGGAAAACAGCAGCATGATTCCTGGAATTGAAATGTAGGCCAATAAAATGTAAGCCAAAAACTACTTTGGCGAAACAGCTAGAGCGCTCGACACACTAGCGTTTACATCTCCCAAATCGCCAACTGGTCGCTTAAACCAGCTAACTTGCGGCAGTGGAGCGTCTATAGGGAATGTGATTACAAGAGTGCCTTCGTGAACGTCAATATGCGCAGGAGTGTCGTTTAGTAACTCGTTGCTTAGGCCTTGAACGGCATCGCCATACATAGTTGCGTGCTGAAGTTGATATTTAAGCCCAATCTCGTTTACATCGCTAGAAACAGGCGTGTGTGAGAATACAGAAACCATTCGGCCTTCGGGGCCGCCTGACGCAGGAAAGTCGAGGGAACCGTTGTGAATTGCTGTAACAATCGTGCCGTCTCCATACAAGAATCCAATTCCGCCTCTAACTGCAAGTCGAACCATAAGCTGAATATTGGAAATCGTGTGATCAACACGGCCGCCTAAGCCGCCAAAAATATGGAATTCTCTAGAGCCTTTAGACCAGCCAACTTTAAGAGCAGAAAGCAAATCTGGGTCATCTTTTTCGGCAGGAAGTCGCGTAATCGCAGCGTCTGTTGGGAGTTTTAATCGCACGGAGTCAAAGTCGCCAATTAGAGCATCAACGTGTAAACCAAGTCTGCACGCATGATCCCAGCCACCATCGGCTGCAATAGTTAAAGCGCGATCAGGAACGTGTTCGCGCGTATGGTCGTAATAATCTCCAGCTGCTAAAACAACGCAGCGCTTCAAAGGCTCCATAGTCATATAATATCGCGCGCGCGGAATTGCGATTATATCGCGTGTTTTGTTGCGGCTTCTTGAGATTTAATGCGACTTGTTTAGTATTTTTGAGCATGTTTGACTATTGTCAAGGCTTCAAGTAGAATAGACATTTGGCTTGAGTAATCAAGAAAGTGGTATATCCCACCTGGAAGCCTAAAGGGTTTCGGGTTCATGACTTCGGTCACGTAGCAATATGCTTGCTATAGCGCTATTCTTGAGCGCATTTGATTGATGTTTGAACTTGAATTTATCTTTGACCTTTTGGTGCGCTGTTCCACTGTTTTAACAAGGATTGGAGTCATCATTAGCGACGAACCACGCATTAACGAAGAGATTCGCGTCTCACAAGTACGCCTTATCGGTCCGAAAGGCGAGCAGGTGGGTGTTATTGCGACCTCGGTAGCGTTGAACCTAGCAAAGGAAGCAAACCTCGATCTTGTAGAGGTTGCGCCTACTGCTAAGCCTCCTGTAGCCAAGCTTATTGACTACGGTAAGTACAAGTACAACGAGAAGATTAAGGCTCGTGAAGCGCGTCGTAATCAAAGTACGGCCGAGATTAAGGAAATTCGTTTCCGACTCAAGATTGACGATCACGATTTCGACGTTAAGAAGGGTCATGTTCTTCGATTCCTAAATGGTGGAGACAAAGTAAAAGTCACCATTATGCTGCGTGGCCGCGAACAGTCGAGGCCTGTAGGCGGAGTTGAGTTATTGCGTAGGCTTGCAGATGAGGTTTCCGAAAGTGGAACCGTGGAGTTTGCCCCTAAGCAAGAGGGTCGTAACATAATAATGACTCTCGCGCCTAAGGGTAAAAAGATTCATACTCAGTCTGAGCAGCGTCGTAGAGGCGCTGAATCGCGCGCAGAGCGTCAAGCTCGTCAAGCAGCACGACTTGCGGCAAAGCAAGGAGCTCAGGCAGCGGCCGATGTGTCCGCAAAAGCTTCTGTAGAATCTGATCAGAATCATAAGGAGGGCAGCAATGCCGAAGATGAAAACTAATTCCGCAGCGTCCAAGCGCGTTCGCCTCACCGGCACTGGTAAGGTAATGCACGATGGTAGCGCAATGCGCCACAACTTGGAGCATAAGTCTGCTCGTAAGCGTCGTGCTTTGTCTGCAGATAAGGTTTTAGCTACAGCACAGAGCAAGAATTTGAAGGGCTTGCTAGCTAAGTAAGTGCAGTAAAACGAAGACGCAATTAAAAATTTTTAAGAAAGCTGAGGAATACTTATGGCACGAGTAAAACGCGCAGTTAATGCTCACAAGAAGCGTCGCGTTGTTCTTGATAGGGCTTCGGGTTATCGCGGTCAGCGTTCCCGCCTTTATCGCAAGGCAAAGGAACAGCTGCTTCACTCATTTACTTATAACTTCCGCGACCGCAAGGCTCGCAAGGGCGACTTCCGCAAGTTGTGGATTCAGCGCATTAACGCTGCTGTTCGCGCAGAAGGAATCACCTACAACCGCTTTATTCAGGGCTTGCGCTTAGCTGGCATCGAATTGGATCGCCGCGCTTTGGCCGAGCTTGCTGTTAGCGATGTTGAAACCTTTAAGGCAATCGTCGAAGCTGCTAAGGCTGCTTTGCCTGCAGATGTTAATGCTCCAGTAGAGGCCTGATTTTAGATTATCGGTTTTATTGAGTGATTTAATCACTTTAAGCATTAAATAGCATTAAATATTAAGTCCGTCTTTTTAGGCGGACTTAATTGTTTTTGTGCATATATTAGATTCATAACCTGGTTTTGTGTTTAATTATTAAGTGCTTAAGTCGTAGGGTGAAACTGTGGCGCGTCTAGCGCATTGCAGAGTAAAATGGAATGCAGTGTGTTTTTTGAAATCTAATTGAAAGAGTCTGATTATGCCAAATATGTTCGGTACCGATGGCGTTAGAGGATTAGCAAATCGCGATTTGACTGCACAATTAGCGTTAGATTTAGGCGATGCTGCCGTCCGTGTTTTAGGAGAAACGCATAGCAGCGATTCAAATAGCGAAGATACAGGGAAGAAAATGCACGCTAGGAGAAGGGCGCTGGTTGGTCGCGATACTCGCGTTTCTGGCGATTTTCTAGCGTCCGCTTTGGCAGCAGGCATGAGTGCAGGCGGATTTGACGTTATAGACGCTGGCATAATCCCAACTCCTGGCGTGGCCTTTTTAACTTCTGTGCTAAACGTAGAGATGGGTGCAGTAATATCTGCTTCGCATAATCCAATGCCAGATAATGGAATCAAGTTCTTTGCGCGTGGCGGTTTTAAGCTTCCAGACAGTAAAGAGGACGAGATTGAAGCAGTTTTAGGCAAGGATTGGCAGCGTCCTACGGGCAGCGGTGTTGGGCGAATCAGTCACGATACCACTACAGCTACGAATCTTTACATTGATCATCTTGTTTCTTCTGTAGCGCCTTTAAGCAGTGAGTCTTCTACTCGTCCTAAGCCTCTTGCAGGTCTTAGAGTAGTGGCAGATTGCGCAAATGGCGCAACATCTGTAGTAGCTCCAGAAGCATTGCGCAGAGCTGGCGCAGAAGTGATTGTTATTAACGCTTCTCCAGATGGATACAACATTAACGATCACGCGGGTTCCACGCATCCCGAGCAGTTGCAAGCTATGGTTAAGGCGTCTAAGGCCGATTTAGGAGTAGCTTTCGACGGAGATGCAGACCGATGCTTGGCTGTAGACGAAAACGGAAACATGGTTAATGGCGACCAAATTATGGGCATTCTTGCGCGTTCTAAGAAGGCCGAAGGCAAGCTGAACCATAATACTCTTGTTGTTACTGTAATGAGCAATCTTGGATTAAAGCTTGCGCTAAAAGACATGGGTATTTCTACTGTTCAAACAAGCGTTGGAGACCGCTACGTTCTAGAAGAGATGCTTAGAGGCGATTATTCTCTTGGCGGAGAGCAGTCTGGGCATGTGATTAATCGCGAGTTTGCAACCACGGGAGATGGCACTCTTACAGCGCTTACGTTGTGCCGCGAAGTTGTGCGCGAAGGCAAGAAGCTTTCGCAAATGGCTGCCGACTTCCCACAACTTCCGCAATGCTTAGTAAATGTGCCGAATGTAGATAAGATGGCGTCTAAGACAAATGCTGCTGTTCTTAATGCTGTAGAGAAGGAAAGTGCGCTTTTGGGAGACACGGGTCGCGTTCTTCTTAGACCAAGCGGAACGGAGCCACTTGTGCGCGTTATGTGCGAAGCTGCAACGCAAGAGCAAGCAGATGAGGTTTGCGCACGACTTGCACAAGTTGTAACGGATAATCTTAAGTTGTAGTTTTCCGCGCTGTACCGCGCGAACGACATTCTCCTTATTCGGTATTGCGCGAGGTTTGAGTATTTCTCTCCTCGCAGGCGCGCCAACCTGCCTTCGAGCTTAGAGCGTAGCGCGAGAAGGCAATTTGGCGCGCTGAGCCGCTCAAACGTAAAGTCCAGTGGACTTTACGTGCGGCGAAGACGTTCGCGCGCTTAGACCGCGCGAACGAAACACTTTTGCGTATAGTTTATGAATGTTAATATTCTAGGGTTTTAGGTTTTAGTACGGCGCTATTTATTGCTCGTAGAGAAATACATCAAACCTTCTGGATATCTAGGACTTTTGCGTGGCTTTCATAGCCGAGATTCTCGATTTTTCTTGCTGCTTCAGCGAATCACCATGAAGGACTGCGAATCGACTTACATGAGCGCTTAAAGCGTAGCGCGCGAATGCACTTCGATTCGCTGAGCTTGCTCAAAGTTGAAAGCACGGTGTGCTTTCAATGCAAGCGAAGACGTTCGCGCGCTGTAACGCGCGAACGAAACGCTTCATCCGCTGCGAAAAATCTCGAATCTCTACCTAGCTTGGCGTAACCTACGTAATGACACGACATGCCTTCGCGCATTTTCTTGTTCGACACGCTGATTAGGACTACAAAAAGCGGATAATCTTGATATACTAGCTCTTTTGGTATTGTTGTTGATATATACGCCATTAGCAATAGTCGAATTTAGATTTATAGATTGCTTTAGAAGTTTTATGAATCGCATGGGTAAAGGAGTCCTATGTTTACGCATCACGCAAGTGTCGATACTAAGCTTAGCCGCGCAGTAGAGCGACTTTTGGATTCTGCTACAGAAGATGGTGTTTTGTCGATTGTTCAAGCAGGGGAGCCTGTTTTAAGGCAGCGCACGGTTGCTTACGATGGTCAGCTTACGCGCGCAACGCTTAACAAGCTTATTTCGCTTATGCACAGCACTATGCTAGACGCTCCAGGTGTTGGTTTGGCTGCGCCGCAAATCGGGCTTGGATTAGCGATTGCGGTTGTAGAAGATCACGTTAGAGACGACGAAGACGACCCTAGAGATATTGCGGAATTGCCATTTAGAGCGATTATTAATCCGCACTATGAGCCAATTGGCACGCAAACGCGCAGTTTTTACGAGGGCTGCTTAAGTGTTGCAGGGTATCAAGCTGTTCGTCAGCGCTGGCTAGACATTCAAGCCACTTGGCAAGACGAGGATGGAAAGCAGCATTCGCAGCGCTTGCACGGTTGGCCAGCGCGAATCTTCCAGCACGAGACGGATCATTTACGCGGTGAGCTTTACATTGATCGCGCAGAAATGCGCTCGCTTTCTAGCGACGAAAACCTTGAGGATTATTGGGCAGATGAGGCAGTTCCTGTAAACGCTGCTAGAACACTCGGATTTGCGATTTAAAATAAAAGACTAATGTAAATTAAAATCCCCCACAAGTTTTCTTGCGGGGGATTTGCTTATCGCTTATCGCGAGTTATTACGCATTGTTACGTAGTTGCTATCAGATGTGGAAGTAAAGCTCGTACTCAAGTGGCGTTGGAGCCAAACGAGCCATGTCCATCTCTTCGTGCTTTAGATTAAGCCAAGTCTCAATCAAGTCGCTAGTAAACACATCTCCTTGCATAAGGAAGTCGTGATCTTCTTCCAAAGCTTGCAAAGCTTCACCAAGCGAAGAAGGAACCTGCTTAATGCCGTCGTGCTCTTCTGGTGGAAGCTCGTAAAGATCTTTATCAACAGGAGCAGGAGGCTCAATGTGGTTCATAATGCCGTCTAAGCCAGCCATAAGCTGAGCAGAGAACGCCAAGAACGGGTTGCAAGAAGGATCTGGCGCGCGGAACTCAATACGCTTAGCAGCAGGAGCTTCTCCAGCAAGAGGAATACGAATAGCTGCAGAACGGTTACGAGCCGAGTAGACCAAGTTTACAGGAGCTTCGTAGCCTGGAACAAGACGGTGGTAAGAGTTAAGCGAAGGATTCGTAAAAGCGAGCACAGAAGACGCGTGCTTAATAAGGCCGCCAATGTACCAACGCGCAATATCGGAAAGCTGAGCATAACCAGTTTCCGCATAGAACAATGGCTTGCCATCCTTCCAAAGCGACTGATGGCAGTGCATACCAGTGCCGTTGTCTCCAGCAATTGGTTTAGGCATAAACGTTGCAGCCTTGCCAGCCAAAGCAGCAGTCTCGTGAACAACGTACTTGTACTTCATTAAGTCGTCGCCAGCGTGAACAAGCGTGTTGTAACGGTAGTTGATTTCCTGCTGACCTGCGCCGCCAACCTCGTGGTGAGAGCGCTCAAGAATCAAACCAACCTTTTGCAAATTGTAAACCATGTCGTCGCGCAAGTCTTGATTGTGATCAACAGGTGGAACAGGGAAGTAGCCGTGCTTTACGCGATTCTTAAAACCAATGTTGTTGCTGCCATCGTCTTCGGTGTCTATGCCAGAATTCCATGGAGCCTCGTTGGAATCCACCTCGTAGAAGGAACGCTGCATATCGTTTGCAAAACGCACCTTGTCGAAAATAAAGAACTCGGCTTCTGGAGCAAAGCTTGCGGTATCGGCAATGCCAGTGGCCTTTAAGTAGGCTTCGGCTTTAATTGCCACTTGGCGAGGATCCCTAGAATAAGGCTCGTCTGTTACAGGATCCACAATCGAAAAAGCAACGTTCAAAGTCTTGTGCTTGCGGAATGGGTCAATGTAAGCGGTGTCTACGTCTGGAATAAGCTTCATATCGGACTCGTTAATAGCCTGGAATCCTTGCATAGAAGAGCCGTCGAAGGCCATTCCATCTGTAAATGCGCTGTTTAAGAACTCGCTTGCAGGCACAGTAAAATGCTGCTGAACGCCAATCAAATCAGTAAATCGAACAGATACGTACTCAATGCCTTCTTGCTTAATCAAAGCCTCGGCATCTTCTTTAGTTTGCAAAGTGGTCATGCCACGATCCTTTCATAAAAATCTCAGTAAATAGTTTAGATTGTTGTATATGATTTTGGATTTCAGCGACTCGACTATCTGGTTACGATTGTGTTACACGCTTTGTTGATTGTGTTACACGCTTTGTAAAGTACAATGGAATTTATGACAAATAAAGAAAACTACGAAAGCCGTATGGATAGCAACGGCACAAGAGCCAAAATCGACTTGGCTTCGATTTTTCCAGCTAAGGGAGATAATCGCAGGCCTCCTGATTGGCTAAGTCGCGCGCTTATGTATGCTGTAATCGCCGCGTTTGTTGCGATTTTTGTTTGGTTTGCGTGGGGAAGTATAGCTTTTATAGTTTTCGACGTTGTAATCTCCATTTTTATAGCTCTTGCAATTGAGCCACTTGTTATGCGCCTTATAAAACACGGTTGGAGTAGGGCTTTTGCGTCTTTGGCAAGCTTGGTTGGGGTGCTTGTGGTTATTATTTTGCTTCTTGTTCTTTTTGGTAATCTTTTTGTGCAACAAGCTGTTTCTATGGTTCTTGGTTTGCCTGATTTATACAACCAATTCGCTCATTTTGTGCTAAATTCTACTGGTTTTAAGATGCCAAATATTGAGCAGCTTGGAATGGAGATTTTGCGCAACATTCAAACATCGTGGGTTGTTGATTTTGGTGGTTTTGCGCTTAATACTACTTGGGGTTTGATGGCCGCTTTGCTTGATTTGCTTACCATTTTGATGGTTACTTATTATATTTCGGCTGCAGGTCCTGCAATGCGTAGAAGCGTGTGCCGCTTGCTGAATCCTAAGTCTCAAAGGCGATTTTTGTTTATATGGTCGGTTGTTCAAGAGCAAATATCGAGCTTCTTGTTCTCGCGCACAATTTTGGCTGCGATTAATGCAACGGGTACTGCGATTTTCCTAATATTTATGAAAGTTCCGTATTGGCTTCCGCTTGCGCTGTTCTGCGGAATTGTTTCGCAATTTGTGCCTACGATTGGTACGTATTTGGGCGGAGCTTTGCCAATTGTGTTTGCTTGGGGTTCCAACGGTTTTGCATCCGCTTTGGCTGTTCTTATTTTTGTTACGATTTATCAGCAGATTGAAAACATGGTGATTTCTCCTAAGATTTCCGAAAAAACTATGGACTTAAATCCTGCTGTAGCATTTTTGTCGGTGTTGGTAATGGGTGCTGTTTTTGGAGCTCTTGGCGCGTTTTTGGCTCTTCCTGTTACTGCCAGCTTGCAAGCTATTCTTAAAGTTTGCACAAAGCAGTATAAGCTTGTTGATTCTCCATTAATGAACGATCCAAAGCCTAATCGAAAGTCGATTATGGTTACGAGTGTTGAAGCGATTGGTAATAGTTTTGTAAAGCCTGTTAAAGACAAGGTTCTTCGAGTTATGAAAGGCTCGTCTTCTAGAGTTTCGATTAATGAAGACATTATGTATTGGTATAAGCAGGCCTATGTTTCTTCTAGTGATTCTAGCCTTTCTTCTAGTGATTCTAGTGATTCTAGTGAAAGTCAAAATTCTCAAGAAGATTCTGGATATATTGCTACTATGGCGATTTCGCGCGATGTTCTAGATGCAGTTAATCGCGATATTGC
Organism: Gardnerella sp. c17Ua_118; assembly: GCF_055804255.1. Classification (NCBI taxonomy): domain Bacteria; kingdom Bacillati; phylum Actinomycetota; class Actinomycetes; order Bifidobacteriales; family Bifidobacteriaceae; genus Gardnerella; species Gardnerella sp. c17Ua_118. The sequence goes on along the minus strand of NZ_JANUYT010000001.1, from coordinate 840,605 downwards.
TAAGAAGCGCGCGGAAAATGCGGATTTGGATAGTGGGCAAGCGGATCGCGAATCGCAAGCAGCTGACGGGTCGCATGCAAATGCTAAAGATAAGTCGCAAGCAACCAATCAAGATAAGGAACAATTAAAGTCAAAAACAAATAAATCTGCTACAATTCCAAACGAAAGTAAAAACAAAAAATCGAACACAAACACGAATCCACGAAGCGGGTGGAATAAATGATTCTTTTGTCTATTTTCGACGTTTTAGTAATCATAATCGGCGTTAGCAGCGTTATTTACCAAGGCGTTTGCGCAGTGGCGTCGCTTGTTGCAAAGCCAGTAGTGTTTCCGAATGCTCCAATGGACAAGCATTACGCGGTTTTAATATCTGCGCGAAATGAGGAAGCTGTAATCGGCAATCTTATAGAGTGCATACAGCATCAAACTTATAATCAACAGCTAATAGATATTTGGCTAGTTGCCGACAATTGCACAGACAGCACGGCGCAAGTTGGAAGAAAGTATGGGTGCAATGTTATAGAGCGATTCGATAAGCAGCATATTGGCAAGGGTTACGCGCTTAGCTACCTTTTGGACCACATAATGGAGCTTGGAAAAGACAAAGATTACGACGCATACTTTGTTTTTGACGCCGACAATAAGCTGGATTTGCACTATTTTGAAGAGATGAATAAGGGATTCCACGCAGGGTATCAGATTTTAACAAGCTACAGAAATTCTGTTAACTTATCGGATAATTGGGTGTCTTCTGGGTCGGCATTGTGGTTTATACGCGAATCGCGATTTACTAACAATTCGCGCATGCTTTTTGGATCTAGCTGCCATGCAGGCGGAACGGGATTCATGTTTTCGCGTGAGATTATGCACAGAAATCGTGGGTGGAAGTTCCACCTGCTTACCGAAGATCTTGAGTTTACAATGGACTCGATTTTGCACGGCGACAAAGTGGGTTATTGCGGGTCGGCGGTTCTTTACGACGAGCAGCCCGTATCGTTTAGGCAAAGCTGGAGGCAAAGGCTGCGCTGGAGTAAGGGCTTCTTGCAAGTGTTTAGATATTACGGAGCGGCTCTTATACGCAATGGAATTCGCGAACGCGATTTTTCGTCGGTTGATTTTACGCTTATGCTTTGCCCGTTTATGGTGCTTGCGATTATTCGCCTTATACTCGGATTTATCTTTGCAGCATTTGGATTTGTTACGTGGGCAAGTCAGATTGATTCAACGCTTAGCTTTATAACAACTACTGTTACAAGCGTTTTGGGCATGATGGTGTTTGTTTCGCTTACTATTCTTGTAGAACACGATAAGCTTGGAGCCACTAACAAAGAGCTTTTTGCGTACGTTCTTAGCTTCCCGATTTTTATGCTTTCGTATGTGCCGATTGCGTTCCAAGCTGTGTTCTCTAAGAGCGAGTGGAAGCCGATTCATCACACGGGGCGGTAGTTTTGCTGCGTTCTGCGCGAACGACATGACCTGCCTCGTAGTGTGTTTATACGCAATATATGAGATAATAGAATCCTTGGTGTAAACGTGCGATTGCGCAATTAATGTGGCGCAATACGTGCGTTTATCTGTATGTTGCGAGGTTTATATGGTGGATTCTGTTCCTTCTGCAAATGTGTCTGGCAGTGTTCCAGTTTTTGGCGTAAACACTTATTCGAGTGATAGTAGTGCAGAAGTTCCAGCTGTTTCTATTCGCGGATTTGTTAAGACTTTTGGCAAGAAAGTTGCTGTAGATAATCTTTCGCTAGATATTCCAGCAGGATCCTTCTATGGATTAGTAGGCCCTAATGGTGCTGGCAAAACTACTACGATTAAAATGCTTACGGGCTTGCTTATGCCAGATGCTGGCTCGGCTTCGATTTTTGGCAACGATGTTTGGAGTGACGTAAATAGCGCTAAGCGCGCAATCGGTTTAATGCCTCAAGCAGACGAGATTTTTAAGACAATTACTGGCCTTCAGCTTTTAACATATGCTGGCATGCTTCGCGATATGAGTCGCGCGGAATCTGTAAAGCGCGCGAACGACTTGCTTTCTGCTTTCGACTTAACAGAAGCTGCAAACACTATGGTTTCGGACTATTCAACTGGTATGACTAAGAAGATTTGCCTTGCAACAGCTATGATTCACAGCCCTCGCGTGCTTGTGTTGGACGAGCCTTTTGAGGCAGTGGATCCTGTTTCTAGCGCAAATTTGAAGGATATTCTCGCCGAGTATGTTTCTACTGGCGGAACGGTGATTATTTCTTCGCACGTTATGGAATTGGTTGAAAAAATGTGCTCGCACGTGGCAATCATTAACGAAGGTCATGTTGCGGCTGCTGGCTCTCTTGAAGAAGTTGCTCAAGGCAAGAATCTTGAAGATCGCTTTATGGAGCTTGTTGGCGGACGTCACGCTGCTGCACGCATCGACTGGCTTAATGGCGGTAAATCTGATAACGATCCTGCATCTTCCACCAATTTCAACGCTTAAAAAGGAGAACCGTAATGTCTATGATTTTTACCATGGTTCGCCTTCGCTGGGCGCTTACTTTTTCTGTTATGCGAAAGTCAATTTGGCAAAAAATTGGCTTTGCTATAGCAATTGTTTTTGGACTTGCGCTTATATGCGCTCTTGGTTTTGCGGGCTGGGAAACTGGCAAGTACATTAATCCAGGAATGCTTGCAGATACTAAAAATTGGCAGGAATTCCAATTGGCTCCAATAATGGTTGCGTCGATTGTGTCAATTTTTACGCTGTTTATAAACGTGTTTATGTTTGGCAGCGACACAACACTAAAATCGCGTAGTTTTGCGCTTTACGGCATTCCTTACGTAAAGCAGCAAGCTGGCATGCTTCTTGGCTCTCTTTTTGGAGCGCTTTCAGTAAGCTGCACAATCGCGCTTGCTTTGTGGTCTTTAGCGTACCGAAACTTTGGAATTGTGCCAGTTTTAGTAAGCGTAATCGCGGCTCCGCTTTATGTTGCAACAATCGTGTCTTTAAGCAAAATGCTTATTGAGCTTTTGGATACTATTTTAATAAACAAGCATTCAAGAAACATTTTTTACTTTGCTATTTTCGTAGCGTACATGATTTTTGTTGCCACTGTGAATATTGGTAACAAAAATCCAAGCGGAATTGTGCTTGGCTCAAGTTTCTGCGCTGTTTCCGCTTTTACGCCGTTAAGTGCGTCTATGGCTTTGCCTCTTGACGCCATTAATGGCAATTGGCTTGCACTTGTTATTCGCTTCCTTATTTGCGTTGTAACGATTGCTGCTTGCTTTGCAATCTCTGTATTTTGTGCAAAATTAGAGCCGAAGTTGCTTCGTGGTGAGCAAAAAACAGTTGTTAAAACTAAGGGAATCGGCTTGTTTGCAGCAGTTCCAGACAACACAGTTGGTGCGATTATTGCGCGAATTATTAGCGTTATGAGAAGAGATATGCGTCAACTATTTTTGCTTATTGCGCCGCTTTTTATGCTGGTAGTTGCAGGAGGAACTAGTTTTAACGCTAAAGGATTTGGTTCTATAGCACAGGACATAGGCGTTTCTGGATGGATGATATATGCTGCGACGCTTATGGGAATGGTTGTTGGAAACAATATTGCATACGATGGAACAGCTTTTACTATGCATGCGATTATTGGAGTAAAAGGTTTGCACGATCGTTTAGCGCACGCAATAGTTTGGTCCGTGATTTGCGCTGTGTACTTTGCAATTCTTGGAATAGGGGTTTACGCTTTCCTTTTCTTTGTAGCAAATGTCCAGCAAAATATGAATGCAGTTATGTTCCAAACTCTTTCTCCAATCGGAGTAGCTTTTGCTACCATAGGCATTGGCTTAATTTCTTCGTGCATTGCAATGTACCCTGTATCGTCAATTGAAAAGCCATTCTCTAGGCCGCAAGGTTCTGCTGGCGGGCGAAGTTTTGCAGCTATCGGCTTTATGCTTCTTTCTGTAGTTTGCATGATTCCTTCGGTTGCGGCTGTGATTGCGTTTATTATTCTTGCGCCGCAACTGCTGTGGATTGCATGCATTCTGTTCGTAGTGAACGGCGCAATTGTGTTGGCTGTTGGCGTAATTATTGGCGGCAAAGTAATGGATAAGCGCATGATTCGTATTGTAGAAAACTTGCGCAGATTTGCCTCGATTACTGCTTGAGTATTAATGCGCACGTAAGATCTGCGATTTATGTGTGCAAGCGTATAGCTTATGTAGACTTTATGTAGTTCTTATATAATTCTTATGTAGTTCTTATATAGTTCTTATATAGTCTACATGGCTTGTATAGTTATACAGAGTTGCAATTAATCGGTAAAACAGGCGGCGTGCGCATGCAAGACGGTGAAAACGTTAAGAATCCAGATAATATAATCGAGATTCCAGAAGATGCTTTTACGTCTAAAGAATCAAGAGAAAAAGCTGGATTTACGTCTAGCTTAGGCGCGCAAAAGCCGCCAAAGTCACGTAATCGCGCTGTTGTGTGCTTAATCGCAGCTGCAAGCGTTCTATCACTAATGTGCGGATACATTCTGTTCGATAGCAAAGATCTTTTGCAAAATCGCGATTTTATTCAGTCGCGAATGGCAATTAAAAACAATAAATCTTTGCAAGAGTTAAGCAGTCCAAAACCTAAGAAAATAGCGCATTACGCGTCTTTAATAAAGCAATTAGATAAAAACAAGCCAGTTGACAAAGCTGCTGCGGAAAAGGTTTTGCAAACATTCCTTGATTACCCAGATCTTGGGCCAAATGCGGCGGCTGTTATAGCGGATGCAAACGGGAAGATTATTGCTGCAAAAAACGAAGATCTTGCTTTGCAACCAGCGTCTACAATGAAAACGCTTACAGCTCTAGCGGCCTCGCATACTTTAGATATGGCTTCAACGCTAGACACGCTGGTTTATGCAAGCTGCGACGAAGGTGGGAGTGTTGCGCGAATTGTTTTGCGCGGCGGTGGAGACATGCTGCTTGGGGCTGGGCAAAGCGACCCGAATCACGTAAACGGTAGAGCTGGCTTAGAAACTCTTGCAAATAAAACGGCTGCCGCTCTTAAAAAGCGGGGCGTTAAGATTGTTCAGTTTGCTGTTGACGATTCGCTGTTTGGTGCAAAAAGATATCCTGAGCTTATTAACGAGAACGACGAAGAAGGCCGATTCTACGCTCCAACTTCGTCTGTTGCAGTGGATGAGGGGCGTAATCGCGATTTTGCGGCGTGGGTTTCGTACGGAAACGACGCGGACGATACCGACGATTATCCGCTTTTAGATAGGCATCCTGCTGTTAGTACGGGTTTGATTTTTGCAAATTTGTTGCAAAAATATGGCATTGACGTTCGCGAATGGAAGGGCGATTCTGCAAAAATCACTAAGGCAGCTAAAATTTCTGGCGCAGACTCCATGCATGTTAGCTACAAAAAATCGCTTATTTCCGCCGATTTTAGCCAGATTGCGCGCGTTTGTTCTGCTCCGCTAAGCGAGATAATGGCGTATATGCTTAGGCATTCCGACAATTCCCTTGCGGAAGAGTTCGGGCGTTTAACTGCGCTCGCTATGCGTAAGCCAAATTCTCCAAAGGGTGCAACTTTGGCTGTGCAAGATGTTTTGCGTGATTTAGGTATTGATATAAACGGATTGCATATGTCGGATTGCTCGGGACTTTCGCCTAAATCCGCTGTTCGTGCGATTACTTTGATTCAGGTTCAAGCGCAAAATCTTCAGGAGGGGATTGGTGCTGCTGCAGCAGAAGGTTTGGCCTTGCCAGGCGTTTGGTGTACTTCTGCTAAAAAGCGTCTTGTTGATAAGTCGGCCGCTGGATTGATGCGTGTTAAAACTGGATTTTTGGGTGATGTTTCGTCTATGGTTGGCAACGTTTCTAGAAAGTCGGGAGGCGCGCTAACTTTTGCGGTTGTTGTTAATCCGCCTGGAGATGTTAACTACACTTATGTTGGCATTAATAAGATGATGGCAGAGCTTACCAATCTTTAGTAGCGTTCACAAATCGTTATGGTATGTGATTTTCTGCTTGCTTCATATCCTCCTGGAAGCGCAATCGGCTTTTGACCATGCCAGTTTGTTATTAACTCGTCGATTGATTCTATATGATTTGACGAAAAGCGTATTCCAGCAGCACTTAGCGCGCGAGCTACGATTCGCCGCCTAATCGAGATGTGGCTATTTTCTAGAGTCGCAAGTTTGATTTTGACTTTGCAATCCTCTTTTACAATCGCCTCTTTTTCTACAAGATTTACTTGCGAGTTTATGTAGTCTAGGTCGTCTTGAGCAAATTTCGCTCCTTTTGCAAGCAACAAAGTCATATCTGATTCAAAAAATCGCGAAATATACGGCATAAGTGTATGCCTGATTCTAGAGCGCAGCGGGTAGGATTTTGGCAGCTCAACATCGATTGGCGATGAATCGCCGTTTGTTGGATCGTCCCACCATTCAACGCCCAAATCCTTGCAAATCTGCGTGGTTTCAAGTCGCATAAGATTAATTAGCGGCCGAGCAAATAGCACATTCTCCCTAACTGTAACGTCTTTCATTCCAGCCACGGCCTCCAAGCCAGCAGAATCGCGCAATCCCATTAAAACCGTTTCTGCTTGGTCGTTTGCTGTGTGTGCTAAAAGAACCGCCGCCGCGCGCAAATCTTTTGCAACTTCAATAATCGCAGCGTATCTAGCATCTCTGGCTGCGCTTTCTTCTCCCTCTTCGTTATCTTTAACTTGAACGGATTTAACAAATACAAGCGACTCGTCTACTCCAAGTTTTGCAACGGTTTTAGCTGCATTAAACGCCACTTTGTCGGAGTCTTTTTGAAGATTATGATTTACGATTATTGCAGCGCATCGAATCCCTCTGCTTGCGCACACTTTTGATGCAAGCGCCGTTAGCGCAAGTGAATCGCGACCGCCAGAGCAGGCGACCAACACAATCGGAGCGGATGGCAAAGTTGCATGCTCGCCGTGTTGCAAGAATTGCGGGTCTTGCACGTTTAACCCTATGTTATTAAAGCAACGTTTTACTTGGCCGATTCCTTTGCGCCAACAAGATGAGTACACCATGCTTATAGTCTAAATCCTAATGCGTAAGTTGTAACACGTCCGTCATTCTCTTATGCAATCATAGTTAGCATGCAAGTTGCAGATATAAGAGATGATATTGATTACGAATTAATCAGCCACGAAGAGCTTATGAAGCGCATTCGCGAGGTTGCCGCTCAAGTTAGCAAAGACTACCAAAACCGCGATATTTTGCTTGTTGCCGTGCTTAAGGGCGCTGTAAACACGCTTGCTGTTTTCTCGCAAGAGCTTAGCCTTAACGTTCCGATGGACTTTATGAGTCTTTCTAGCTACGGCAGTGGCACTAAGACCAGCGGCCAAATTACGGTTCGCGAGGACTTAACTACAGATGTTCGCGGCCGAGATGTGCTGATTGTAGAAGATATTGTTGATTCGGGCAAGACTCTGGACTGGCTTGTTAGGGAGCTTAAGGGCAGGGGAGCCGCAAGTGTAAAGGTGTTTGCGCTTTTAACAAAGCCAGCTCGCCGAGAAGTGGAAGTAGATATTGCGTACACTGGTTTTGAGATTCCAGACGCGTTTGTGGTCGGTTTTGGCATGGACTACGACGAAAAGTACAGGAATCTTAATTCTATTGCGGTTCTTAAGCCTTCTGTGTATGAGTCTTGATTAGATGGTTGCAATTGAGTAATCTTGATTGATTACATGCTATTTATTTAGCGATTAATTAAAGCGATTAATTACAGGGATTAATTCAAGCGATTAATTACAGCGATTACAGCGATTACGCTTTGGTTGCTTGCGATTAGTGATTACGTGTTTAGACGAGTGTTGTTAGTTAGAATCCTGAAAGGAGTCTGATTGTATGGGCGCTTCTCCAATGTCGCCTCGCGGACCTATGGGTGGACCTATGAAAAGTCCTATGGGAGGAAACGGCAACAATCCGTTCTTGCCTCCTAATTTTGGAAACAATTCAAATAAGAATAAGAATAAGAACAATAACGGCAATAAGAATAATGGCAATAAGAATAACGCCAATCCAAAGGATGGCAATAATTCCGATTCCAATCGTAAATTCTTTAAGTCGCCTTGGACTTGGATTGTTATTTTAGTTTTGCTTTCTGTAGCTGCATTCCAATTGTTTGTGCATAATGGTTCGCAAACAATCGACACTCAAGACGGATTAGAGTTGCTCGATAATCGTAGTGCAAATTACGTTGAGGTTATAGACAATAAGCAGCTTGTTAAGCTTACTCTAAACAATAAATACGTTAAGGTAGATAAGCGCGATAAGCAAAAGCACGATTACGGAAAAGACGTTCAGTTCTACTACACGATTGCTCAAAGCAAGACAGTTGTGCAAAAGATTCAAAAGGCTAAGCCAGCAAACGGTTGGACTGTTAGCATACAAACTTCTAGCTTTTTCTCGTACTTGATTACGTCTATGCTGCCGATTTTGATTCTGCTTGGACTTGTTTGGTTTATGTTTGGCAGAATGGCAAGCGCAGGCGGCGGAATGCTTGGCATGGGTGGCGGCCGCGGTCGTGGAAAGCTTTTGGAAGGTCAGACGCCTAAAACTAAGTTTGCGGATGTTGCAGGCGAGCAGTCTGCTGTAGAAGAAGTTGAGGAGATTAAGGAGTTTCTTAAGGATCCTTCTCGCTACAAGGCTTTGGGTGCGCGCATTCCGCGCGGCGTGTTGCTTTACGGCCCTCCAGGAACTGGTAAAACTCTTCTTGCGCGTGCTATTGCAGGCGAAGCTGGCGTTCCGTTCTACGCCATGGCTGGATCGGACTTTGTTGAGATGTTCGTTGGTCTTGGCGCGTCTCGCGTGCGCGAGCTGTTTGATGAGGCTAAAAAGAACGCTCCAGCAATCATCTTTATTGACGAGATTGACGCTGTTGGACGCCGCCGCGGAAGTGGCATGACTGGCGGCCACGATGAGCGCGAGCAAACTCTTAATCAGCTGCTTGTAGAGATGGACGGCTTCGATAACGACACTAATTTGATTATTATTGCCGCTACAAACCGACCAGATGTGCTTGATTCTGCGCTTTTGCGACCAGGCCGATTTGATCGACAAGTGGCTGTGGAAGCTCCAGATTTGGAAGGCCGAGAGGCGATTCTTAAGGTTCACGCTAAAGGCAAGCCTTTTGTTCCAGACGTAGATCTTCACATGGTTGCTGTTAGAACTCCTGGATTTACGGGCGCGGATTTGGCTAATGTGCTTAACGAGGCGGCTTTGCTTTGCGCTCGCTCTGGCGCTCAGCTTATCGATAATCGCGCTATTGATGAGGCGATTGACCGCGTTCAGGCTGGTCCTAGAAAGAAGTCTAAGGGAATGGCTTTGGATGAGTTGCGTAACACGGCTTATCACGAAGGTGGACACGCGCTTGTTGCTGCGGCCTTGCATCACACGGATCCTGTTACTAAGGTTACGATTTTGCCTCGCGGCCGCGCTCTTGGATACACGTCTGTTATGCCAACTAGCGACCGCTATTCTCAGTCTCGAAACCAGCTGCTAGATCAAATGGCGTATGCTATGGGCGGCCGTACTGCGGAAGAGGTTGTGTTCCACGATCCAACTACTGGCGCTTCTAACGACATTGAAAAGGCTACAGCAATCGCTCGCAAGATGGTTGTTGAATATGGCTTCTCGTCTAAGCTTGGCGCTGTAAAGTGGATGGATGCAGATCAAGATTCTTCTGGTTCTTTGGATTCTTTGCAATCGCGTAAGTTCTCTAATAAGACTGCGGAAGTGATTGACGAAGAAGTTCATAAGCTTATTGAAACGGCTCATACCGAGGCTTGGCAGATTATTAACAATAATCGCGATATTTTGGATGAGCTTGTTAGCAAGCTTCTTGTTAAGGAGACTCTTAACGAGAAGGAACTTGAGCAAATCTTCTCTAAGATTCGTAAGGCGCCAGAGCGCGATTTGTGGCTTTCTAATGCGGATCGCCCAGATTCGCCGCTCCCGCCTGTAGAGATTCCAGAAAGCTTAAAGAGGAATGTTGCAGGTGCGAGTTTAGAGAAGGGCGATAAGGATTCGGATTCTAATGCTTCTAAGGCTGGTGCTGCAGCGGATGCTGAAGCGCAAAAGTCGCAAGCAACCGCAGAAGTGCAAGCAACTGGCGAGTCGCAAGAATCGCACGAGTCTTCCTATGTCTCAAATATCGCAAATACTACAAATGCCCTAAATAGCCCAATGCAAACAACCGCAGTGGTTTCTATGCAAGGCAAAAAGAGCGATTCAACAATGCGCGCAATGCTAAACGTGTTAAGCGGACTTGAGCATAAAGATTCGCATAGCGTAACTCAAGTCGAAGGCGTTTCGGCGCTTTACCAGGCAAGCAATGCAAACGGTGAAGATTTTTGCGCGGTTGTAGTGGCGTCTACAACAATGAGTAATCAGGAATTTGCGCAAAGAATCGAGCAAATGCAACGCGATCAAATTGATGGCGATTCTGGAGATTCTGTCGATTCTGCCAGCTCTTTAGATTTGCGCTTAAACGTTGTTGGAACCAGGGAATACGGCTTAGACAGCGCGTCTACAAAGTCAATGTATTCAAGCAATCCTTTGCACTTAAGCGCCGCGCAATTGGAGCCGTGGATGCAAGTTGAGCCAGACGCTGCAATTGATGGCGAGCCAGTCTCTTACAAACTTGCGCTTTTGCAAGATGCTTCGCAAGTTGGCGTTTATTCTGAGCGCTGGATTATTGGGGAGTGCTGATGAAAGCTTACCGTACGCCTTGGTGGTATTTTGCGCTTGGACTATTGTTTGGATTCGTATTCGGCGCGTTTTTGGTGTCGATTACAGAATCTAGCGCAATATCGCTTTCGGGAGCTCCGTGGATTGTTTTGGCTGTTATGATAATCGGCGGAATAGTCACGTTTGTTCTTGCTTGGCAAACGCATCAATACGCTACTTCTAAGCCAAAAGAGCGCAAGCCTTTTAACATGCAAATGGCTGTCTCGGCACTCATGCTTGCAAAATCGCTTGGAATGGCTGGTGCTATTTTAACGGGCTGGTATGCAGGTCAGATTTTTGTTTGCTGGCCGCACGCCGATATTCCGCTTTATTCCAACGTTATTCGCGAATGTGTTATTGCGGGAATCGTGTGCATTATAGACATGATTATTGGCATTGTTGGCGAATGGATGTGTCAGATTCCTCCAGAAGATGGAGCGGATGCTGCTGGCGATTCTTCGGATCGAGCGCAGAAAGCGGCGGCGGTTTAATGGCGGTTAGCTGCGATTAATGGCAACTAACGGCAACTAATAGCAATCAAAATTGCAACTAAAATAGCGGTTTAACAATTTTAAGAAAGGTATTACTTTGGCTGAATTTATTTACCAAATGATTAAGGCACGCAAGTCTTACGGAGATCGCGTAATTCTAGACGACGTTACCTTAAGCTTCTTGCCGGGCGCAAAAATTGGCGTTGTTGGCCCTAATGGCATGGGTAAATCAACGTTGCTAAAGATTATGGCTGGTTTGGAGAATGTTTCTAACGGCGAAGCTTCGATTACTCCAGGCTACACCGTTGGCATTTTGCAACAGGAGCCGCCGCTGGATGAGACTAAAACCGTTGGCGAAAACATTAAGATGGCTTTTGGTGAGATTGCTCAAAAGGTTGATCGATTCAACAAAATCGGCGAAGAGATGGCAAATCCAGATGCCGACTTTGATGCATTGATGGAAGAAATGGGCAAGCTGCAAACGGAGATTGATGCGGCTAACGGTTGGGATTTGGATTCTCAGCTTGAGCAGGCAATGGATGCTTTGCAATGCCCAGACCCAGATTCGCCTGTTTCTGTGTGCTCGGGTGGAGAAAGACGCCGAGTTGCATTGTGCAAGCTTTTGCTTGAAGCCCCAGATTTGCTGTTGCTTGATGAGCCTACAAACCACTTGGATGCGGAGTCAATTCTTTGGCTGGAACAGTTCTTGCACAAGTACGAAGGCGCTGTTATTGCTGTAACTCACGATCGCTACTTTATGGACAACGTTGCAGAGTGGATTTGCGAGGTGGATCGCGGCCAGCTTTACCCATACAAGGGCAATTACACTACTTACTTGGAAACTAAGGCCAAGCGTATGGAGATTCAGGGCGCTAAGGACGCAAAGCTTGCTAAGCGCTTGAAGAATGAGCTTGACTGGGTGCGTAGCTCACCAAAGGCTCGCCAGGCCAAGAATAAGGCTCGTTTGGAGCGTTACGACCAAATGGAGCAAGAGGCACGCAATTCCAAGAAGCTTGATTTTTCGGAGATTCAAATTCCAGCAGGTCCGCGCTTGGGATCGCAAGTTTTGGAAGCGAAGCATATTCACAAGGCTTTTGGCGATCGCGTGCTAATCGACGATTTGTCGTTTACGTTGCCTCGTAACGGCATTGTTGGTGTGATTGGTCCGAATGGCGTTGGTAAGTCTACGCTTTTCAAGACGATTGTGGGCTTGGAGCCTCTTTCTGGCGGCGAGCTTACTGTTGGAGACACTGTAAAGATTTCGTACGTAGATCAGAATCGCGCAGGATTGGACCCAAATAAGAATTTGTGGGAAGCTGTTTCGGGAGGCCTTGATTTTATTGAGGTTGCAGGCGTTGAGATTCCTACTCGCGCATACGTTGCAAGCTTTGGTTTTAAGGGTTCGGATCAGCAAAAGCTTACGGGCGTGCTTTCTGGCGGCGAGCGTAACCGCTTGAATTTGGCTTTGACTCTTAAGCAGGGCGGCAACTTGCTTCTGCTTGATGAGCCTACTAACGATTTAGATGTTGAAACTCTTGAAAGCTTAGAGAACGCTTTGCTTGACTTCCCAGGATGCGCTGTGGTTGTTTCGCACGATCGCTGGTTCTTAGACCGCGTTGCAACGCATATTCTTGCTTGGGAAGGCACAGACGAGAATCCTGCAAATTGGTACTGGTTTGAAGGCAACTTCCAGGCGTACGAAGAAAACAAGATTGCGCGCCTTGGTGAGGAAGCTGCTCGCCCGCATCGCTTGCACAGAAAGCTTACGCGCTAATCGCAAGTTGTGTGTTGCTGCGGCTGGCGGCTGGCGGCTGGCTGCAAGTCGCAAGCTGTTGGTGGCAAGTCGCTAATCGTAAGTTGCTAGTCGCAAGTCGCAAGCTTTTAGCAGCAAGACACAGTCTGTTGGCGGCAAATCGCCTTGTAAAACGCTAAAGCAAATATCTTAAACGGTAGTCGCGCTAAAATCGTGTATTGAGCTAAAAAAGGAGTGCAAATGCCAATACTAGATAAAAATGATTCTGCTAAAGTTAAAGAATACGAGGACTTTGTAAAAAATTCTTCGTACACTAATGCAATGCAAGACATGGCATGGGCAAAGGTTAAAAACAACTGGTCTAGCGAATACGTTTATCTGGAAGAAAACGGCAAGATTACTGCTGCAGTGTCTATTCTTGGCATTAAGGCTGTAGACGATAAAACGCTGTTTTACGCTCCTAGAGGCCCAGTTTGCGACTTTTACGACGTTGAAACCACTAAAAAGCTAATCAACGAAGCAAAGCCACTTTTTGAAAAGTACAACGCGTTTTTGCTTAGAATGGACCCTTGCGTTCAAACCGACGAGGCTCTTATAGAAAAGTACAGGGCAGCTGGCTACACGTTTAGAGGCCAGGGATTCCACCCTAAGTCTTATTCCAACCCGCTTCACGAGATTATGCTTAAGGTTGAGGGCAAAACCGAAGAAGAGCTTATGGCTGGTTTTAGCACTCTTACAAGAAGGCATATTCGTGCTGGTATTAAGGCTGGTGTTGTAACTCGCTGGAGTAGGTCGGAAGAAGACTTGCAAACCTTCTACGAGCTTACAAAGATTATGGCAAACAGGCATGGCATTAAATATAGGCCATTTGAATACTTTGAGCGCTTGCTTGCTGCATACCCGCAGATTGAGATTTGCACTTGCGAGTACGAGGGTGAGCCAGTTGCAAGCATGCTTTCGTTCCCATACAAAGACACTTTGTGGTACATTTACGGCGCAACTCAGACCATGCATGGAAAGGTTGCTCCAGGCTATACGTGCATTTGGAATTTGATTTTGCGCACTAAGGAGCTTGGCTTAAAGTGGTTCAACATGGGCGGAACTTACTCGCTTAGCATGGACGAAGGCCTTTACTTCTTTAAGAATGGATTCTGCAGAGCGAATGATCCGTTCACTTGGATTGGCGAGTTAGACGTTGTTATTGACCAAGACGCGTACAAGAAGTTTGTTGGCAGGTGGGATGATTTGCCAGAAGCTAAGGCGCAACAATCTGCCTGAGCGCTTTGACCAAGATTTGTTACATATGTCTCGCTCGTGAGACATATGTAACGTTTTTTGGCCAATTTTCGTTATATTTGCATCAGTGATGAGATATTTGTAACGGTTTTTGGCTTGATTTCGTTAGATTTGTCTCGCTCATGATGCAAATATAACGCAAGCGATATTTCTTATTTGTTGTTGCGCGAGGTTTGAGTATTTCTCTCCTCGCAAATCCCGTCGCTACGCTCCTCTTTTATTGCTCGTAGAGAAATACATCAAACCTTCTGAATATCTGGAACTTTTGCGTAGCTTTCATCACCGAGATTCTCGATTTTTCTTGCTGCTTCAGCGAATCACCATCAAAGATGCTGAGGTTCGCTTCATCCGCTGCGAAAAATCTCGAATCTCTACCTCACTTAGTGTAATCCTGTAGTGCGTTTGTACCGAATTTCAGTGTTTTTTGATACAAACGCACTACAGACTCCGTATTCTGTGCGAAGGCAGGTCCTGTCGTTCGCACGGCTTGTGTTTGTAAATAACATAAAATTCATCATACGAATCAATCTTAAATTGTATATAACAATTAGTAAAATGTGCCTTACTTTATTATATGAATTTTGTGATTTGGTTGGAACAAAATTCAAAAACAAGATGATGGAGTAAGAGTATGTCTAAGAAGATTCATGCAATTAAGCATTATTCTGGTATTAACGCTGGTGTTGGGGCTGATTCTCAGCCAGTTCTTTCAAAGAGCGTGTGCGCAGCTATGCTCGCAGGTGCTATGGTGCTCGGGGGGGGGGGTATTCGTTTCCTCGCCTGCCTATGCTGACGGTTATGTAGACGGCACTGGCAACAATGTTTATTACGGTTTCAAAACTGATGCAAAATATGCCGAGGCTCATTTCAACATTGACGTTGAATATTACGATACCTTTGAGCATGCCAAAGCTGGCGGTACTGAAGGAAGAGATCCTTTAGGAAAATTTGTTCGTGTTCATTATCTTTCTAATTGCCACAACAATGCTACAGCTGACGATTGGCGATTCCGTCCAATGTGGTGGTTTGGTGTTCCTGCTGGTTTGAAAGATCCTCAAGATATTCAATTTAAGCGTATTGAAAAGTTAACAAAAAATGGCAAGGAGCAGGTTAAACCTGCTGGTTCTTCGCAATATATTACAACCGACGCAAACGGTTATGGCGCTGTTTCTGACAAACATTTTAATAGTCCTAAGGAATGGACTAATATTTCTAATTATTATTTTAGTGACGAAAATATTCTTGCCAGCAAAGGCTGGAAACAGCTTATGGGCTTGGGTACCAAAGACAATAAAGGTTACGATAATGCGGGCAATACCGCACAACAATGGGAAGAATACCAAAAGCAAACACAAGGCCTTAAGGGTATTTTCGTAGACTGGGAATCTGCTGGTCAGCGTTGGTATGACATGACCTACGTTTCCGAGATGGAAGACAATGCATGGAAAGAGCGTGACACCAATCCGCTTCGTTTTGCCGCTGGCGTTTATCGTTTTGCTGGTAACTGGCACTATGCCGTTGGCCAAAAGCACAATACGCCAAAGATTGCGGATTATTTGAAGCTTGCGTATCCAGAGGTTACGAAGGTTAAGAAGACTAACGATTTAAGTGACGCCGAGCAAAAGGCTATTAAAGAAAAAATTGAAAATGCAAACGCAAACACAAAGTACTTCAAGGAATTAGTTGCTGATAATGGTGTTGTGGTAAATAAGGATGGCTCTGCAACTATCACTTTCAAAGACAAGACGACTCGCACGATTCCTGCAAGTCTTCTTGTTGCACAAGATGAATCCGACAGCGACAGATATAAGCCAGTTATGCCAGATCGCATACCTGTTGTAAAGCCTGATGCGTTAAGTGATGATGATAAAAAGGCTGTTATTGATGCGTTCAAGGAGAAGAACAAGGATAATAGTGATTTTAACAGCCATCTTGCTGAAACTGACGGAATTAAGTTTGATGATAAGGGTGAAAACCTTGTTGTGACTTACGAAGATGGCTCCACGGCTACGATTCCTGCGTCTGAGCTTGTGTTCCAAGGACCAAAGATCTCCGATTGGGCGCCTTATGTTGTGCCTGACGCGATTGAGGTTGATGACCTTAAAAAGCTTACTAGTGACGATATAACCAAGATTGTCAATGCTTTTGATACAGCCAACACTGGTATTACGCCGTATGATGACGCCAAGAAAGGCAATAACAATACAGCACCTGTTACGGTTGATTCTAAGACAGGAGATGCAACAATCAAATGGGCAGATGGCTCAACAACCACTATTGCCGCGTGGCAATTCCTAAAGCAGAAGCCAAAGACTCCAACTCCAGAGCCTCAGCCGCCTGTTCCAACTCCTGCTGCAGAAAAAGAGTTCATTGTTGAAGCTCCAGCTTCGCAAACTCGTGTCAACTTTGATCCTTTCAATATGCAGGAAGCAGATTTAACAACTTATAAGAATGCGCTTGATGCAACTAAAACTGCTCTTAAGAAGAATAAAGGTAAGGACGCTAAAGATAATTCAGATGTAACTATTACCGATGTTTCGTATAGCGTGAAAGACGGTAAGGGTTACATTACCTTTAAAGCTGATAAATATAAAGACGCTACTTATCCAATGAGCGTATTCTTTAAGAAAGCTTCGGGTACGCAAACGTCTCAGAATCCTTCTACGGAAACCAAGACGGAAACTGACAAAGACAATCCAGGGAATACCTTTACTTATAAAGTTACAAAGACTGAGATTGAGGGTAATACACCAACTGTTCCAGAAGCTGTGAAGGCATTAAAGCAGTTTGTAAAAGACAATTACGATAATGTAACTGAAGCTGATCTAGCTACTGTTGCAGACAGCGTTGATGTTAAAAAAACTTGGACTCCAAAAGCCGGTACTAAGAATATGGGTCCTTACGGTGTATCTGGTAAGAATAGTGGACCGATGCTTAGTATCAGTTTACGCGATGATAATGGTATCAAGGTTATTGGTCGTCCATGGGCTGACAACGATGATGGGGGAGATTGGGATTCTGCCTCGCAAACCGAATTGATTACCATCAAAGCTAACGATTTGTATGTTAAAAAGGGCAGCTCTCAACCTCAAAAAGACAACACGATTGATGATTTGAAGGCTCAGGCAAAAGCGCTGCTGGATAAACGCACGAAAACTGATGGGCTTTCTAACAACGATTTGAAGCGCGCTGGTATTGAAAATCCTGATCAGCTGAATGATGCCAAGATTGATGAAATGGCGAAAGGTCAAAAGGCCGAGAAGGACCTGCGCGATCTTATTCGCAAGCTCACCGATGCAAAGAAGGCTGAGCGCAAGTACAACGCACCTGCTGCAATTGAGGTTAAAGATCCATCCAAGCCTACTGAAGAAGATTTCAAGAAGGCTGTTAAAGCATTCTTTGACGCTAACTATGATGGGCAGAATAGTTTCCAAGTTACAACGAATGGCATGACTATTCCGTACCTTCCATCTGCTTCTGATCTTAAGCCAAAGTCTGGCACTGTTGACATGGAGATTGCTGACGATAATATCAAGTCAGTTACCTCAAGTGAAACTGGTAACAAGAAAGACTATAAGTCAATTGTCTTTAAGGATCAGAAGGGTATTCAGCTTTTCACTGTTGCTATTACATATAAGCAGAAGGAAGAATCTAAGCCTGCTCCAACGCCTGATGCGCTTGCGCAGATGAAAAAGGACGCTGAGCAGCAAATCGACCGTAATCCTAACTTAACGAAAGAGCAAAAAGAAGATTATAAGAAGCAGATTGGTGATGCTACCACTGCAGACAAGATTAAAGAAATTCTCAAGAATGCTGCTGATAAGGGCAAAGAGAATGCAAACTCTAGCGACCCGAATACTCAGCAAACGATAAACAACAACAAGGGTGGCGGCGACGCAAAGAAAGACGCCGAAAAGAAGCAAAAAGAGAAGGAAGATAAAAAGCAGGAGGAACAGAAGAATCAAGAGCTACAGGATAAGAAAAAGAAAGCTTCTGATGCAATTGATGGTCTTGGCAATCTGACTCAAGATGAAAAGGATAAGCTCAAGGAAAAGCTGAATGGAAAGAGTGGGGATGCTACCAAGCCTGGTGCTAAGACTCCTGAAGAAGTTCAGCAGATTTTAGATGAAGCTAATAATCTTAATGAAGCGCACAAGGATGTTAGTGCTGGCGCGCTTCCATTCTTAAGCCACGGCAATGCTAACAGCGATGACGATAAGGCTCTTAAGGAGTTAATTGGTTCTGATCCAAGCAAGAAGGATGCAGCACTCACTGCTTTGGAAGATGCTCTTGCAAAGAAGGATCCTGCTGCTACTGCAGAAGAGATTAAGAATGATCTTGACGCAGCCAAGCGCCAGAACGCAATTAACGAGCAGAATGCTAAGAATGCTGGTATTGCCAAGCTTGATGCTAAGAAGGCAGAACTTGATGCAGCATACAAGGCGTTGAATGATGAGCAGAAAGCAAAAGCTAAAGATAAGTATGAAGCTGCCACTAAGGCAATCGATGATGCCAAGAACACTGTTAACAGTGCAACAAAGCCTTCTGATATTAAGAATGCTGTTGATGGCGTGAAAACTTCGTTTGATGACGCAAACAAGGCAATCGAAGATGCTAAGGGCAAGCGCGATACTTCTCAGAACACATACGATGATCAGTCTGTACTTAATAAAGAAAAGGAAGATCAGAAGAAACGCATTCAAGATAGTGATCTTCCAGATGCTGAAAAGCAGAAGGCTATTGATGACATCAATGATGCAAAGAAGATTGGCGACCCAACTGCTATTGCTAATCGCGCTTTGAAGGCTAAGAAGATAGAGGATGCTAAGAAGCAGATTGCTGCGCTTGATCATTTGAACAATGCGCAGAAGGAAGCTTTCAAGAAGATTATTGAAGATACTGATGCTTCTGATCACAAGAACGCTGACGGTACAACTTCTGACGACATCGACGACGCGCTTGCCAATGCTACTGCAACCGATACTGCCATGGCTCGTCTTGAAAAGCTGAAAGAGATCGCTGATAAGTTCGCTAAGGGCGACAAGTATAAGGGTCTGCAAGAAGGCAATGAGCAAAAGAAAGCGTTTGACGATGCTGCTACTGCTGCTGGAGCCGTGCTAGACAAAGCTAATGGCGATCCTAAGGATGCGGATCAGGTTAATGAGCTGTATAAGGATCTTCTTAAGGCAATGCAGGCGATTGATGACAAAGTTAAGGGTGCGGGCGTAAGCACTGATTTACTTCAGGCTGAAGTAGATAACGATTCTAAGCTTAAGCCAACGCCAGCTGATCCTAACGATTCCACTAAGCCGGCTACACCTGGCGATCCTCTGTACACGACCGCTTCTAAGGAGAAGAAAGAAGCATTTGACAAGGCACTCTCTGACGCGGAAGCGGCATTGAAGAAAGCTAAAGAAGATAACGAAAACGATAAGAATCAAGACTCTACTCCGCGCACTCCCGAGCAAGAGGCTAAAGATCAACAAGCGGTAGACGACGCACTTCAGAAGCTTGAAAATGCGCGTAAGGCGCTTGATGGCGTTGATACCAAGCCGTTGCAAGATGAGATTGATAAGGATAGCAACGTTAAGAACTCAGATAGGTATACGTATTCTACTACGACGGAAAAGAAGACTGCGTTTGATAAGGCTCTTCAAGATGCTAAGGATCTTATCGATAAGCTAACTGGTACGAAGAAGGCTGCTGCAGGCGAGGAAGATGTAACAACTAAGACTCAAGCTGAAAAGCAGAAGCTTGTTGATGATGCTCTTGCAAAGCTTAAGACAGCTGAAGAGGCTCTTGACGGTAAGAAACCAACTCCTGGTTCTGAAGCTGGTTATGGTGTGAATGATAATGCGCCTACTACTGTGGATAAGGGTGAGTTGAATGTTCAGATTCAGGGTGCTGAGTCTGATTCACAGCCTGGAAATGCTGGTAATGGTAACGCTGGTGCTGGCGTAAACTCGGGTAATGCAGGTAACGCTGCTAACACCAATGCTGCCAACGCTAACGCTAATAATGCTAATGGCGCAAGTTCTGCTGCTGTGAACGCTGCTGTTGAGAATAATCCTGCTGTGAAGCAGGCGGATACTAAAGTTTCTAAGGCTCAGGCGGCTTTGGATGCTGCTTTGGCTGAGGCTAAGAAGGTTGCTGCTGATCCTAACGCAACTCAGGCTCAGGTTGATGCTGCGGCTAAGAAGCTTTCTGCTGCTCGTAAGGCACTTGCGGACGCTCAAGCCAATGCCGCAAAAGTGCGTGCAGCTGTTCGCAGCCGCGTTATAAAGGGCATGCGTTCTCGCGGAAGCGCATCCACTGCGACTGGCGCAAACGTTGCAACTGCTGGATTGATGGCAACTATGATTGCAGCAATTGGCGGAGTGTTTGTAACTCGTCGCATGCGCACAAAGCACGCTAATCGCGATTAGCGCTTGGATGTAAGCTGATTAGCTTGGGTGGTGCTTTACTGCTAGCTATTTAGCTTGACTAGTGCTTATAGCAATACTCATAAGCCTCGTTTGGTCTTTGGCTGAGCGAGGCTTTTGTTTATGTAGTGCGATTGTATGACGACACGCCGTATTTTAGGTACAAACACACTACAGTTTTGTGTGTTTATGTAGTGTGTTTGTATCAAAAAACACCAAAATCAAATACAATCGCACTACAGTTTTGCTTGTTTGTGTAGTGTGTTTGTATCAAAAAATACGGAAATTCAGTACAAACACACTACATGATTACATCAAGCACTGTAGAGATTCGAGATTTTTGTGTGTTTTTGTGTGGGGTGTGTGCTAATCTCGGTTAGTTCATGACTTTTTATAGATTCGTCAATCGAATTGTTCAATCATAAAATACGAAAGGCTATTGTGCCACATACTCATTATGATGCGTTTGCTAAAACGCAAGGCTCTAAGAAAACTGCTGCTAGAAAATCGAATAGTAAAAAATCCGCTGTAAGTCAAAGCGCTAATAAGAATTTTTCTAAAAAAGGCCATAAGTCCAAAGAAAATCCGTTTGAATATAGAAGAAATCGCAAGAATAACGATTTTAACGCGCGTAAGAACCGCAATCGTAAGGCAGATAAAGCTAGAAGTCGCGCCAGAGAAAAAGCTTTGCAATACGAAGAGATAGCAATTCAAGAAGCTGAGAAGGACTTTGGAGAGAAGGGCTTTACTTCGCAGGACTTTAGCAAGCGTGATTTTGATAAGCGCGACTTTAAGAATCGTGATTTTAAGAATCGTCGTATAAAAAATCATGATTCAAATGAGCAGAATCAAAATAAGCAAAATCAATATAATCGTAATCAAAATAAGCAAAATTCAAATAAGCAAAATCAAGAAGTCGAAAAAAACTCCGTAATGATTCCAGATACAGCTGTGGAATCACGCGAAAACTACAGCGATGACGTGACCTTTGCGCAGCTAGGCGTTCCGCAGCCTTTGGTGGAAGTTTTGCGCGCAGACGGCAAAAACACGGCTTTTCCAATACAGCAAGCGACTTTGCCAGACTCTTTGCAAGGTGCGAATATTCTAGGGCGCGGCCGAACGGGAAGTGGCAAGACGCTAGCGTTTTCAATTCCGCTTGTTGCGCGATTGGCAGAGAACTTTGTTGATCTAATCAACTCGGGTCGCGCTTCTAGAAAAAACAAGAATCGCGAAGAAGGAGATATTCCAGCGCCTCACGCAATGATTTTGGCGCCGACTCGCGAGCTGGTGCATCAAATCGACGACGTAATCGCGCCTCTAGCGGCTGCTTACGGCATGAAAACTGTAACGGTTTATGGCGGTGTGCGTTACAAGCAGCAAATGGCGCTTCTTAAGCAGGGAGCGCAAATCGTAGTGGCTTGCCCAGGGCGATTAGAGGATTTGCTGCGTCAAGGCGCGTTAACGCTCGAAAAAGTGATGGTAAGCGTTTTAGACGAGGCCGACGAAATGGCAGATATGGGATTTTTGCCAGCCGTTACGCGCTTGCTTGAGCAGACTAATCCAAATGGCCAGCGCATGCTGTTTTCTGCTACTTTAGATAAGCAAGTTGCGACTATAGTAAATCGCTTCTTGCCGAATGCTCTTGTTCACGCTGTGGACGATGCGGATTCGCAAGTAGACACAATGACACATTACGTTTTTGGCGTTTCTGCGGCAGATAAGTACGAAGTTTTGAGAAAGCTGGCTTCGGGCAAAAAGCGCTCAATATTCTTTACGCGCACAAAGTATCAAGCCAAGAATATGGCAAAGAAGTTTGTGCAACAGGGGATCCCTGCAGTTGATTTGCAAGGAAACTTGTCGCAAAATCAACGCGATAGGCATATGGGCGTTTTTGCTAGCGGAGATGTGCGCGTGCTAGTAGCTACGGACGTTGCTGCGCGAGGAATTGATATTAGCGATGTAGCGCTTGTTGTGCAAACGGAGCCACCAGAGGATCCAAAGTCGTTCTTGCATAGGTCGGGGCGTACTGCGCGCGCAGGCGAGTCGGGCAATGTTGTGACTCTTGTGTTGCCTAATCAAAAGCGCATGGCTCACACTATGTTGAGGCGTGCTGGCATTAATGCTAAAGCGCAAGATGTTAAGCCAGAGTCGCCGATTTTGCAAGATATTGTTGGTGATTTGGCGGATTTGCAAGAGGGTTGGAGTATGCCAGAGCCAGAGCAGCCAAAGCGTAAAGCTAGTGGTAGAGGCCGAGGTAGAGGCAGAGGACGCTTGCATAGCGCGCGCGACTCGCACAGTGGTTTGCGCAAACGTGCGCGGCAATCTGCTTGAGCGCTTAAAGTGTAGCGCGCGAGCGATATTTCCGCTTTTTGTTGTTCAACACGCCGTAAATCGCTACAAAGTGCGTCAACTTTTCCCGAGAATGTACGTGTTTTGGGTCAAATTTGGTACAAAGTGCGTCAACTAACTAACCAACTAACTAACTAAGTGCCGACTATTGTGCTACTTGCTTTGACCTTTGCCGAATGCGCGCAAGCGAATACCATTCCAATCTTCGCTAACTGTTAAAGGCGTTGCGGCGTTCATTCCAGCAGTCATTGCTGCTGCTTGAACAGTGCTCGAGCTTGGAGAACCAGCACGCCCTGGCTTAGGTGTTAAAACCCACATAGGTGCGTTGCTGTTCAACATGTTTGTTGCGTCCATAATGGTGTCTGCTAGCTCGTCTTCGTCGTCGCCGTCTCGCCACCAAATAATCACTCCGTCAACAGTGGAGCTGTAATCTTCGTCAACAAGTTCTTCGCCAGTCAATTCTTCGATATTGCTGCAAATCGCATCGTCAACGTCATCGTCCCACAGCCACTGCTGTACGATGTCTCCAGGTTGGAATCCAAATTCTTCTGCATGTTGAAAAGCTGTCTGTTCCACGTGACTCAATATATCAAAGCGTCAAGAATTTGCGCGACTCGCCCTATCTGCACGCACGGCACGCTGAGACACGCCTGGAAAATCGCCAGAAACCACAAAATCACTATATGTAGTTTGTTATTTATGTAAATTACCCTAGATATTGTGCATGCTATGGGCTATAGTAGAGCAAGTTGTTGCGAATCATAAGTAGATTTGCGATTCAAAATACACGTTAGCTTGAGAAAGGTCTGTAGAATGCAGGTCTCTGATATGACTTTAGAAGATGCCACTTTGCAAGATGAAGAAGCTGTCACTTTGGGTGATTTTAATGTAGCTTCAAACGACTCTTCTAAGAAGTCTCGTGTGCAAGTCGAAAAGCGCGATGGCCGCGTTGTTGACTTTGATCAGATGAACATAATAATGGCCATTAAAGCTGCGTTTAAGGATTTGCGCAAAGAAGTCGGCCCGCAAGAAGAGCAAATGATTCGCGATATTACGGATCATATTGAGGCCGAAATTCAAGACCGTTACAATGGCCCTGCAAAAATCGAAGATATTCAAACTCTTGTTGAGCATGGTCTTATTGAAAATCATCTTTACGAGGTTGCGCGTTGCTACACAAGCTACCGCCTAAACCGAGATATTGACCGCGCTAAGGCAACCGATATTAACGAAGCTGTGAATCGTCTTGTAAACCGAGATGAGTCGCTTGTGCGCGAAAATGCTAACAAGGATTCCAACGTTTACGCCACTCAGCGCGATCTTCTTGCAGGCGCCGTTTCTAAGGCTTCCGCGTTCTCTATGCTTCCGCACGCAGTTTCTAACGCACATATGAAGGGCGATATTCACTTCCACGATGCCGATTATTCGCCATTTACTTGCATGAGCAATTGCTCGCTTCCAGATTTTGGAGATATGCTTGCTAAGGGATTTGCGCTTGGAAACGCAATGATGGATAGCCCAAAGTCGATTGGCACGGCGGCTACTCAAGTTACGCAGATTATTAAGGATATTGCAGGCGCGCAGTACGGCGGCCAAACTGTAAACCGCGCAGACGAGATGCTGGAGCCTTACGCTAAGTGTGATTACGACAAGAATCTTGCTATGGCTCAGGCCATGATTCCAGATTCCACACCAATCGAAGTTGCTAAGGCTATGATTGACGGCTTAAAGGCTCAGGAGCCTAAGAATCTTCATTGCTTAGATAGGGATCCTCTTCCAGAAGACACTCCTTTTGATGAGAATTTGAGTGAGTTGGATCAGCTTCGCGAAGTTTACGCAAAGATTATGACGCGCAAGGCGATTTACGACGCTATGCAAACTATGGAATATCAGATTAATTCCAACCGCGTTTCTAACGGCCAGACTCCGTTTGTAACTGTTGGCTTTGGTCTTGGTACGTCTTGGTTTGCTCGCGAAATTCAGCGCGCTATTTTGCTGAATCGTATTCGCGGACTCGGCAAGGACCGTCATACTGCTATCTTCCCTAAACTTGTGTTTACTATTAAGCACGGCGTTAACGCAGATGCTGGCGACCCTAACTACGATTTGAAGCAGCTTGCGCTTGAGTGTTCTACAAAGCGCATGTACCCAGATGTTGTGTTCTACGAGAATATTGTTAAGATTACTGGCTCCTTTAAGGCGCCTATGGGCTGCCGATCCTTCCTTCAGGGCTGGATTGATCCAAAGACTGGCAAAGACGTGGAAGACGGCCGCATGAATCTTGGCGTTGTAACAGTTAACGTGCCTCGCATTGCGCTGGAGTCTCACGGAGATGTAAACCGCTTCTGGAAGCTTTTTAACGAGCGCATGGAAGTGGCTCATCAAGCTTTGCGATTCCGCATTATGCGTTGCAAGCAGGCCACTCCTGTAAACGCTCCAACTCTGTTCCGCTACGGTGCTTTTGGCCGTTTGGGAGCTAATGAGAGCGTGGATCAGCTATTCCGCAATGAGCGCGCAACTGTGTCTCTTGGCTACATTGGCTTGTATGAAGCTACATCCGTGTTCTTTGGCAAGGATTGGATGCAAGATCACAGCTGGAACGAAGATGGCAAGCGATTTGCGCTTTCTATGGTTCGCCGTATGAATCAGCTTTGCCAGCAGTGGTCGAAGGCGGAGGGATACCATTACTCGGTATATTCCACTCCTGCTGAGTCTTTGACGGATCGCTTTAACCGCATGGATCGCCAGAAGTTTGGCCATGTGGAAGGCGTTACCGATCACGACTTCTACACCAATTCCTTCCATTACCCGGTGTGGTTGCAGCCAACTCCTATGGAGAAGCTCCGCTACGAGGTTGACTTCCCGTATCTTGCTTCCGGCGGCTTTATTAACTACTGCGAGTTCCCATGCTTGCAAGCGAATCCTAAGGCTTTGGAGGCTGTTTGGGATTATGCTTATAAGATTGGCATTGGCTACTTGGGTACGAACACTCCGATTGACCATTGCTTTGTTTGCGGATTCCAGGGCGATTTTGAGCCGACTAAGGAAGGCTTCCGCTGCCCAGAGTGCGGCAACAGTGACCCAGATAAGTGCAATGTGACTAAGCGCACTTGCGGCTACTTGGGTAATCCTGTTCAGCGCCCAATGGTTCACGGCCGCCACGAGGAGATTGCTCATCGCGTAAAGCACATGTCTGGCGAAACTGGCCATGTTGTTCTTAACAATGGCGAGTCTCGCGAGTGGTACGAGGAAACTAAGTAGTGCGTAGGATTGCGGCGTAAAATTGCGGAGCGTGTAATCGCGTAAAGTCGCAGCTTAAAGTCGCATAAAATAAAGTAAAAGCTAGGCTAAATTACTAAAAGGTTGGAACCATGGCTCGTATAAGTTTGCACGATTTTGCACCTGCAGACGTTAACCGCGGGCCTTGGATTCCAACCTCTCTTTCTAATAATCCGCGCGCAGGGCAGTGGTCCAGTGAGCGCATGAGCAAGGGCATGATTGCGGATTATAAGCGATTTCTTATGACGGATGGCGAGGGAATCCGCTGTTCGCTGTATGTTTCTGGCTGCCCGTTCCATTGTGTTGAGTGTTATAACGAGTCGATTTGGGATTTTCGCGCAGGTTACCCATACACGCAAAAGCTTGAAGACCAGATTATGGAAGATTTGGCGCTTCCGTACGTGCAAGGATTGACTCTTCTTGGAGGCGAGCCGCTTCTTAACACTGGCATTTTGCTGCCGCTTTGCAAGCGTATTCGAAGCGAGTTTGGCAATACAAAAGACATTTGGAGTTGGACTGGTTACACGTGGGAAGAGCTTATGCGCGAAGGCGAGACGCCAGATAAGCTTGAGCTTTTGCAATATATTGACATTCTTGTTGACGGGCGATATATGAAGAATCTTCACGATTCGCTATTGCAATTCCGCGGATCTAGTAATCAGAGGATTATTGACGTTCCAAAGTCGCTGGAAAATCCAGCCGAGCCGCCTGTAATCTGGGCAAAGCTTCACGATCAAGAGCGTTTTATTCCATCAATCTATGGCAAAGATCGAGCGCAAGGCGAAGGTGACGCGAGTTAGCTAATGGTTGTTAGAAATAGCGCGCTTAGACCGCGCTAACGATACGCCTCGCTCGCGGCGAAAAATCTCGAATCTCTACCGTGCTTGGCGTAATCATGTAGTGCGTTTGTACTGGATTTCAGCGTTTTTTAATACAAACTCACTACACTTTAAGCGCGAAGGCAGGTCGTAGTGGCTACAAGTCAGAGGTGATATGATTAAGCGTATAAATTCGTTTAATAGAGAGGTCGCATGAAAGCAAAATCGCAGCAAAAACCTAAGAATTACGCGCCTAATGCGTTTCGCACAATAATGCCGCTGTTAAAGCGCTATCGCATGCTTGGTGTAATCACGTCTGTTGCGATTTTTGTAGAAGCGTCTATGCAAATTGCGATTCCAACAGTAATGTCTAGTCTTATTGACTTTGGAATTGCCGCAAAATCCCAAAATGCTGTTAAATACTACGGCTTGCAATTACTCGCTTTTGCCGCAATATCAATGATTTTCGGCGTTATTTCTGGCGTTTGTTGCGCTCATTCTAGCGCTGGCTTTGGTAAAAATTTGCGATGCACGATGTTTAGTCGCTTGCAATCGTTGAGTTTTTGCGATCTTGACCGTTTTTCTACTGGCACTGTTGTTACGCGCTTAACTAGCGACGTTTCTAATATTCAATTTGCATATCAAATGGTTATTCGCGCAGGCGTTCGCAGCCTTGTGATTATTGTTGCAGCGTGGTGGTTTACTTTTTGCATAAGCCCTTCGATTTCTTGGGTTTTTCTTAGTCTTATTCCAATTGTTGGCGTTATTTGTGGTATTGGTGCAAAGATTGTTGCGCCTACTTTTGCGCGAATTTACGGCACGATTGACAGCATGAACAGCATGGTTAGCGAAAATTTGCGTAATATTCGCATTGTTAAGTCTTATGTTAGGGAAGACTACGAAAACCACCGTTTTAGGCGCATCTCGCATAAGATTTACAGCTATTTTTTAAAAGCGGAGTATGTTCTAAATTGCAGCATTCCGCTTTTTAACCTGTGTTTTTATGCATGTTTGCTTCTTATTGCGTGGATGGCCTCTAAGCAAATTGTTGCTTCGGGAAATAATCCTGCATTTGGCTTGACTACGGGAAATCTTGCGGCGCTGGTTGTGTATGCGTTGCAAATTTTGTTTGCGTTGGCTAATTTGGTTGTAATTTTTGTTATGACGGTTACTGCGCGCACGTCAATGCATCGTGTTGCAAATGTTTTACAATCGCATAACAGTGAGTATGTTCATAAAAACCCGATTACAGAGCTTGCGGATGCTTCGATTTGCTTTAATAATGTTGATTTTGCATATTATTCTGCGCGCGTAAATGGCGATTTGTCTTCGGCTGCTTGCGACTTATCTAAAGGTAGTCAGGAAATTTTACACAACATAAATCTAAACATTCCTTCTGGCTCTACTGTTGGGATTGTGGGCGCAACGGGTAGCGGAAAGTCAAGTATTATAAATTTGATTGCGCGCCTTTACGATGCCACAAAAGGCACTGTTTTTGTAGGCGGGTCAGACGTTCGTTTTTATGATTCCAAAAGTTTGCGCAACCAGATAGGAATTGTGTTACAAAAAAATATTCTGTTTAGCGGCACTATTGCGCAAAATCTTCGATGGGGCAATGAGGATGCCAGTGACTCCGACTTGCGCGAAGCGTGCAAAATCGCTTGCGCTCAAGAGTTTATAAACGATTTGCCACATGCATATAACACGAATCTTGAGCAAGGCGGCAAGAATCTTTCGGGCGGTCAAAAGCAGCGACTTTGCATTGCGCGCGCGTTGTTAAAGCGGCCAAAAATCTTGATTTTAGACGATTCAATGAGTGCGGTAGATGTTAAAACAGACGCCAAGATTCGCGAGAATTTAAGGCATTTTATGCCCGATTCCACGCAAATCATTGTTGCGCAACGCGTGTCTTCTTGCATGCATGCGGATTTGATTGTTGTTCTTAAAGATGGGCGTGTTGTTGCTAAAGGGAAGCATAGCGAGTTGATGGAATCGTGCGAAATTTATAGAAAAATGGCGATTTCTCAAGGTGTAAAAATGATTGAGTCTAAAAACAGTGAAGGCAATGAAGGCGTCAAAGACAGTGAAGGCGGCAGGATTAACAATGAAAAATAATGAAAAGTCGCAAGAAAACTTGGCGCAAAAGTCTGCACAAAAGTATGCACAAGAATCTTCGCAAAAATCGCAAGAAAACTTGGAGCAAAAATCGCAAGAAAAATCCGCTCTAAATTGGCGCGTTCTAAAGCGCTTAGCGTCTTATATTATGGCTTACAAGATGCAAGTTTTTGTTGTTATTGTGTCAATTATTGTAAGCTCCATTGTTCAAGCTGTAAGCGCAATGTTTTTGCAATCGCTTGTAGACGCGTACATTTTGCCTCTAATTGGCAAGCGCAATCCCGATTTTGCGCCACTTTTGAGAATGATTGCAATTATGGCATGCGTGTGCGCTATTGGCGTGTTCTTTAGCTGGCTTTGGAGCAGGTTGGTTGTAAAAATCGCGCAAAGTGTAATGCGAAACCTTAGAAATCAAATGTTTAAGCATCATCAAGATCTTCCGCTTGGGTACTTAGACGCTCACGGATATGGCGATGTTATGAGCCGATACACAAACGACACGGAGGCGCTTCATCAAGCGATTTCTTGGTCTTTTCCAGATTCGTTTAGCGCGCTAATGTCTATTGCGGCGGCGTTTTGCGCGATTGTTTGGCTTTCGATTCCTGTTGCAATTTTTATTGTGATTTTTACTGCAATTCTTTTGCTTCTAGTGCGTTTTATGCTTAAGCGTTCGGGCAAGCTTTTTGTGCAATTCCAGGCAGCTTTGGGTGATTTGAATGAGTTTGTAGAAGAGGCGGATTCTGGTAGAAAAGTTATTAAGATTTTTAATCACGAGCGCGCTGCGGTTAAAAAATTAAGTGATTTGGCTTCTCGCGTGCAAAAAATTTCTGCTAGCGCCAATTCTTACGCAAATAATGTTATGCCTGTGATTAGTAACGCGAGTTATCTGTTTTACGTTTTGCTTGCGATTTTTGGAGCGTGGGCTGTAAATGCTGGCGTGCCTTCTGCTGGGTTGAGTGGCGTTTTTGGGGGCGATGCATTGAATAATTCAAGCACGCTTACAATCGGCACGCTTATATCGCTTCTTACGCTTTCTCGCGCGTTTATAAATCCGATTGGCGAGATAACAATGCAATTAAATTCGCTTATGATGGCGAATGCAGGCGCGAATCGCATTTTTGCGCTTTTAGATGAGCCTGTTGAAAAAGATGATGGAACAGTTAAGCTCGTTAAAATTCGCGCAAAAATCGTTGAGTGTTGTAGTGGTGATGGTGGAGATAGTGGAGATAGTGGCGATAGCGTAGATAAATCGCTATCAGATATTGATAAATCGCAAGTAAATCAAGTAGATTCTACAGCATCTAAACATTCTTATTTGCAAGTTTTTAGTGAAGTAAGCGAAGATTCTTGTGGGAATAACGTGTATTGGGCGTGGAAAAATTGCTCTAAAAAGTCAAGTTGCGATTCTTCGAGCTACGATTCTTCAAGTTGCGATTATTCAAATCCAGATTCTTCAAGTTGCGATTCTTGCACAGATACCCAAAAACATGCGATTTGCTCTAAAGACGGCGTGTATACGCTTGTTAGGGGAGATGTTCGCTTTGAAAACGTTACGTTTGGCTACGAGCCTTCTAAAACCGTTTTGCATAACATATCTTGGTATGCACACGCGGGTCAAAAAGTTGCGCTTGTAGGTGCCACTGGAGCTGGCAAAACCACAATCGCCAATCTTCTTACGCGTTTTTACAACATTGCAGATGGTCAAATCTTGTATGACGGAATCGATGTTCGCAATATTTGCAAAAGTGACTTGCGACATGCCGTTGCAACTGTTTTGCAAGATGTTGGATTGTTTAGTGCAAGCATAATGGACAATATTCGCTACGGACGTCTTAATGCTAGCGATTCGGATTGCGTTGCTGCCGCCACTCTTGCGCATGCGGATTCCTTTATTTCCAAGCTGCCAGACGGCTATAACACGTATATTAAAAACGGCGGAGCAGAGCTTTCGCAGGGCCAAAAGCAGTTGATTGCGATTGCGCGCGCTGCTGTTGCGAATCCGCCTGTTTTGATTTTAGACGAAGCAACTTCTTCGATAGACACGCATACAGAGGCGCTTGTGCAAAGCGCGATGGATGCTTTGATGCAAGATCGAACTGTGTTTGTGATTGCGCACAGGCTTTCCACAGTGCGAAACGCGGATGTGATTATGGTTCTAGACCATGGCAGGATTGTTGAGCGTGGGTCTAACGAAGACTTGATGAAAAAGCGCGGCGAATATTATCAACTTTGCACGGGTGCAATGGAGCTGGAGTAGCCAGCGTTGTGTGTTTGCACGTATTGAACATAATGTGCGTTTGCTTGATATTCCGCGGCAACACGCCGAATACGCTTTTGAGCTTGCATTTTTGCGTGGATTCTGTAAGATAGTAACTCGGCTGTTCAATGGAACAAAGCCACGGCCCCGTAGCTCAGTTGGTTAGAGCGCCGCCCTGTCACGGCGGAGGTCACCGGTTCAAGTCCGGCCGGGGTCGCGATTAGTAAAGGCCCGGTTCGCCGGGTTTTTTATTCATCATGGCTCTGTAGCTCAGTTGGTAGAGCGAGCGACTGAAAATCGCTAGGTCAGCGGATCGATCCCGCTCGGAGCCACAAGTAAATAAACAAAAACTAAATAACAAAACGCGCAGCATTTTTGCCGCGCGTTTTTTGTTTATAAGCTAGTCAACTTGCTTAGTCAACTTGCTTAGTCATTAGTCAACTTGCTTAGTCAACTTGCTTCCACGATTCAACATCAATATGATGATCTGGATTTGCTTGCCAAGCAGCCCAAGCAGATTCCACAATATCCTTAACGTTGTAGCGCGCATGCCACCCCATCTCTTCGTTAATGCGCTTAGTGCTTCCAATCAATTGTGGCGGATCGCCAGCTCTACGCCCTAAAATCGCCTCTCTAAATGGCAAGCCTGTAACGCGCCTAACTTCGTCTACAATTTGACGAACAGAAGTGCCTTTGCCTGTTCCAACGTTAAAAGCGTCGTACTTGCGCTCATCGCGATCTAAATAAGTAAGCGCTGCAATGTGCGCGTCTGCAAGATCTGAAACGTGAATGTAGTCGCGAATGCAAGTGCCGTCGGCAGTAGGGTAGTCATTACCAAAAATCGCAGGAGCTTTGCCTTGTTGCAATCTATCTAAAAGCATAGGAATCAGGTTCAAAATCGCAGGATCTTCTAGCTCCACAGGCCCGCATCCAGCAACATTAAAGTAGCGAAGCGCGCAAAAACGAATTCCGTAAGTGTGTTCGCAAGCGCGTGCCATCCACTCGCCAAAAAGCTTAGTTTGGCCGTATGGATTAATCGGAAGCATTGGCACAACGTCTTCTGGCACAACTTCTACAGGCGGCTCGCCATACGTGGCTGCGCTAGACGAAAAAACAAGCTTTTTAGCACCGCTTTGGCGCATTCCTTCTAAAACGTTAAGCATGCCGTTAATGTTCTGCTGGTAGTACCAAAGTGGCTTTTCTACGGACTCTCCAACTTGCTTTCGCGCAGCAAAGTGAATTACAGAATCAACGTTATTTTCTTTCATTATTTGCGCAAGTCGCGCTCCAGCGTCTGGGGAAGCAATGTCCATTCCGTAAAGTCGTGCGCCTTCGATTCTTGTAGGCTTTCCGTAGCTCAAATCGTCTACAACTACAACGTTTTGCTTTGCTTGGTGAAGAGCGTGTACAACGTGTGCGCCAATGTAGCCGCATCCGCCTGTAACTAGAATAGTCATTGTTTACCGTTTTCCTTTCTTACATATGCTGTTTTGCATAATGTTATAGTGAAATTATAGCGCTTGAATCATATTGTGTTTTTGGCATTGTTTGTATTTGTTCCAGTGTTTGTGATTGTTTGTGATTGTGTTGGTATTTGTGCCAGTGTTTTGCGCGTTTGATATTATTCGATGAGTTGTGATTAAGTCGCGTATGCAAGAAAATAAGGAAGATTGGCTAAAAATGAACGATTTTAATGTAGATAGTGCAAGTGACGATTTGCATAGTGGCCACTCTTTTAGCGATTTGACTGGTCGCGAGGATGGTCGCGCGGTTTCTGGCGACTCTTCCAAGCCTAAACAAACGCACGCATCTGCTAGGGCTATTCTTTCGTTTGTGCGAAGGTCTGCTAGGCTCGACGCGCGCTTGGAAAAAGCCAAGCAACGCTACTCTGGTACTTATTTGCTATGCATTGCAGATGGCGATGGGTCTTTGCGCGTAAAAAGCGATTTATGTGTTGATTCGCAATGGATTGAGGCCAATTGGGGCAATGCTAATCCGTTGATTGTAGAAATCGGCTCGGGTCAGGGCGAGAACATTGTTGCGGCTGCTGCAGCAAATCCGAATACGAATTTTCTTGCGCTAGAAGTTTACGACCCAGGCGTAGCGCACACTATGCTTTTGGCTGGAAAGCAGGATTTGCATAATTTGCGAATTGCTCAAGTTAACGCTCCTGATTTTCTTGCAGCGTGCAAAAGTGGTGTTTTGGCAGAAGTTTGGACATTTTTCCCAGACCCTTGGCCTAAAATGCGTCATCACAAGCGCCGAATTGTTCAGCCATCTTTGGCTAAGTCTGTGCATAATGCGCTTGTTGTGGGCGGAGTTTGGCGAATTGCTACAGATATTGAGGATTACGCGTTGCATGTTCACGAGGTTATGGATTCTTTGGCGTGCTTTGAAAACGCTGGAGATTTGCGCGTGAGTTTGCCTACGGAGCATGTTGGCAAGGGGAATGCACAAGATGCTGGCGATTTGCCTCATGCGGATTTTGTTGAGTCGCGTCGCTTTGATGGGCGTGTTTTGACGAATTTTGAGCGCAAGGGATTAGATGCTGGTCGCGTGATTCACGATTTGACATATGTTGTTAAAAAGTGAGTTGTGTATTTGATTGTGATGCAGTGCGTAATGCGTAGCGCGTGCTTGTGTGGTGTGCTTTGTTAGAATCGCGTTATCTTCCTTCAACACGCCGTAATTTGCAAGAACTGCGCATGAGTGTTAATATCATATGGTTTGGTTAAAAGCCCCCTTCGTCTAACGGTTAGGACACCAGACTTTCAATCTGACAACAAGAGTTCGACTCTCTTAGGGGGTACAAATTTTGCGCCGCTAGTTTTAGCGGCGTTTTTGTTATCTACGATGTTTGCCGCTTACCACGAACTCTTGCGCTGTTCTCAATATGCTTCGTTCCTAATTTGTGCTATAAAAGTCTTATGGTCTTTATGCGCAAAACAAAACACGTTCTTATGCGTGCGATTCGTGCTGTTTTGTGCAAACGTAGTTATGTTGTTTCGGCTTTTGCGTCCGCATTGGTGATTTTCTTATTTGCGTCTCTAAGTGCTTGCACTCCTCAGGGCCACGCTGTTGGCGATAGCGGGCATTTGGACGACATTGTTCATGATGGTATTGATGTAGAAGACATAAAGTTGTTTGTAGTTGGATCCAGGCAGGCGGCTCTTGATTCTAAGCTTTTGCATATGTGTGAGAAATCTGGTTTGCATGCATCATATACTTCGATTGCAGACGTCAAAAATGCTAATTTTGCTTCGCAAGAGGCAATTACAGATGCTTCAAATCAGCCTGTGTCTATTATTTTGATAAACAATATTAATGTTGATAGATTAGATCGCGTTGATTATAGCGTTAAAAGCAATGCTGGTGGTGCACATGTTGATCTAAAGGCTCGCAAAGCTTGGACTAATGCGCTTGAATATGTGCGCTCTGCTGGGATTCCTGTTGTGCTTGTTAATCCACAAAATCCACCTAAGGACCGCACTTTGTATGCAGCAAAGCTTTATATTCTTAAGGATTTAGATGGCGAGAATTTGTTTGACACAAATCTAATTAAGAGTTTCGGTAAAATCCAACATTCTAGTCTTCTAAAAATCGTTCAATCTGTGATTGACAATACGCCTCACAGTAGGGATGTGGTTATAAATGACAAAGATTAGCGCTAACGTTACGAGTTTGCAAAAAATGCATGATTCGCAAAGCTCTACAGATTCTACAGATTCTGTGAATATCTCCGATTTCCCTGATTTGCCAGAGGTTAGCGAACAAGGTTTAACGCAAAGCGAAGTTTTTGATGCTGTAAATCGCGGATTTGTAAATGTTACGAATAATCGAACATCTAGGTCCGTTCTTTCTATTGTGCGCGCAAACGTGTTTACTCTTTTTAACGCAATCATTTTTGCAGCAATGGTTGTTGTGCTTGTCACTGGCTCTTGGAAAGACGCTGTTTTTGGTTTTGTGATTCTTATTAACACGGGTATTGGTGTTGTTACGGAGTTGCGCGCAAAGCGTACGCTCGACCGTCTTTCGATTCTTGTTGCTTCCAAATCGATTGTTCGGCGCGAAGGCAAAAATGTTTATGTTGATCATAGCGGTATTGTGCTTGGTGATTTGTTGTGGGTTCGTTCTGGCGACCAGGTTCCTGCAGATGCAAATGTTGTTAAATCTTGGGGCTTAGAAATGGACGAGTCCATGCTTACGGGCGAATCTGTGACCGTTCGTAAGGCTGCGGACGACTTTGTTTATTCTGGGTCTACTGCGGTTTCTGGCGTTGCTTTAATGCGCGTTACAGCTGTAGGAGATAACAGCTATGCGTCTAAGCTTGCTGCACAAGCAAAGGTCTATACAAAAACAATCTCCGATTTGAGTCGTGGAATTAACACGATTCTAAAGTGGATGACGATTGTTGTTGTTCCTCTTTGCGTTTTGCTTGTTTGGTCGCAAATCAATAAGGTTGGCGGATTTGCTGTAGCTTTACAGACGGGGCAGTGGAAGAGCGCTGTTGTTTCTGCTGTTGCTGGCGTTGTTGGCATGATTCCAGAAGGGCTTGTTCTTTTAACTTCGCTTAACTTTGCTGTTGCTGCAATGCGTCTTGCGCGTAAAAAAACGTTGGTTCAGGAGCTTGAATCTGTTGAAACTTTGGCTCGAGTGGATTGCCTTAATCTAGACAAAACTGGCACGATTACGGATGGTGGAATCGCGTTTGTTGGTGTTGACTTGATTGGTGATGACTCGAATCGTTTGGTGAATCAAGCTCTGTTTGACTTATCTAACGAAGAAAATCCAAATGCTACAGGTTCTGCCATTATGGAAGGCCTTAAAGATCAAGGTGTTTCCTCTGCTTCTAGTGTTAGCGCTCGCTTGCCATTTTCGTCTGCAAGAAAGTGGAGCGCAATACGCTATGCGCTGAAAGACGGTAGATTTGAAACGTGGTATATGGGTGCTCCAGAGGTTTTAGCAACTGCGATTTGTTCACGCGAATCTAGCGTTGTTTCTAGCGATTTGCACGGTTCTATTGCTCCAGCGGTTGCAGAAGGCGGAATCAGCGATTCTGCGGTTTCTGGCGATTCTCCTTTCGATAATTGCCATTTAACGGATTCGTTTAAGCAAATTTTGAATCGTGTAAACGAATACGCTCAGCAGGGTAATCGTGTTCTTCTTCTAGCTGTTGCTTATAGTGATTCTGGCGATTCTAATGATGCAACGTTCTCCAGTTCTCCAGTAGTGTCTACAAGCGCTCGCCCTGTTGCTTTAGTTCGATGCTCAGAGAAAATACGTGCTGACGCTCGTCAAACTCTTGCTTGGTTTAGGCAGCAAGGCGTTAGGTGTCGCGTTATTTCTGGCGATAATCCAACAACTGTTGCCTCTGTTGCCGAAAAAGTTGGTCTAACTGGTGACTCAAAGCCTGTTTCAATGGACGCAAGACAGTTGCCTACAGATATAAATCAACTTGCCGAGGTTCTTGAAAACGTTGATGTTTTGGGTCGCGTTTTGCCAGATCAAAAGAAGGCGATTGTTCAAGCTTTGCACTCTAAAGGCCATGTTGTAGCTATGACTGGCGACGGTGTGAACGACACGCTTGCGCTCAAAGAGGCAGACTTAGGCGTTGCAATGGGTAACGCTGCTCCAGCTGCTAAAGCTGTTGCGCAAGTTGTGCTTGTTGACTCACGCTTCTCGCATCTTCCAGATGTTGTTGCTAAGGGTCGTCAAGTAATGGCAAACATGGAACGTGTTGCAGGACTGTTCCTTGTTAAAACCGTGTATTCTGCACTAATTTCTGCAGGTGTGGTTTTGCTCGGTCTTAATTTCCCATATTTGCCTCGTCACATAACCTATATCGGTTCGTTAACCATTGGTATTCCAGCATTTTTGCTAGCTTTGGCTCCTAATACAAGGCGCTACGTTCCTGGATTCTTGCATCGTGTTGTTCGTTTTGCTTTACCAAATGGTATAGCTGTTGCTGTGTCTGTTTTGGTTGTGTCCATTCTTTCTCCTTTAATGCTTGCGCGTGGTCTTGATTCTTCTAACGCTAACGCTTCTAGGCTTATTGTTGAATCCGTGCACGCTGTTGGTGTAACTCGCACTATTTGTGCTGTTACTATTTTTGTGCTCGGTGTTGCAGTTTTGGCTACAGTTTCTAAGCCGCTTATTTCTTGGCGTGGAATCATGGTCTTATTCTTTGCTGCGGCTGGAGTTATTGGTGCATTTATACCGTTTGTTGCGCATTTCTTTGATTTGCATGTTCCTGTGAGTGGAAATGCAATGTTTGTTATGATTTGTGCTGTAATTTTTGCCTTTGTTATCTGGTTAGTTTTGCATCTTGTTAGTCACTTGATTGAAAACTGGATTGATAATGTAAACGATGGTAGTGTTTTGCACTCTTATGATAGTGACCGTTGATGTAGCGTGTCGTGCCTACTAATAATTGTGCTTACAATAGATATGTGTTCAGTATTTTAGAAATGTTCTCGGTTGGTGTAGGTCCTAGTTCTTCACACACTGTTGGTCCTATGCGCGCAGCGAATGCTTTTGTGACTTCTCTTCAAAAGAATGGAAAGCTTAAAGACGTTTCGCATGTGCGAGTCACACTGTATGGTTCCTTGTCTCTTACTGGATTGGGGCATGGTACGGATCGTGCATCGGTTGCTGGTCTTGAAGGTAACCTTCCAGACGATGTTGATACAGAACACATGATGACTATTCGAGAAGATTGTAAGAAAAGCGGAACTTTAACGCTTGCACATAGTCATACTATCGAATTTGACTACGATTCCGACGTTGTTTTTGAAAAGTGGCGGCGCATGGCTGCGCATCCTAATGGCATGCGGTTTGTTGCTTTGGACTCCTTTGGTAATACTGTTGACGAACAAGTTTGGTATTCGATTGGTGGCGGATTTATTCGCAAAGGCAATGCAAACGATAAGATGATTGGCTTGCATGACCGCGTTGATGAAAATGTGGAAGGAAGTGAAGATAGCCCTAAAGATTCTAATCCTAAAGATTCTGAATCTTCTAGTGATTCGCATGAAGACTCTCCTGTTCCATATCCTTTTACAACGTGCAAAGAACTTATCTCGATTTGCAAAAAAGAGCATAAGAGCATAAGTGACATTGTTTGGCAAAACGAACTTGCTTTGCATAACGGTAATTCCGAATATGTTCGTTCCTATTTGTTGCATGTTTGGGAAGTTATGGAAGAGTGTGTTGAACATGGATGTAACTCTAAGCAGCAGATTCTTCCAGGCGGACTTGAGGTTCATAGGCGTGCTCCGCGTATGTATGCTCGTCTTGCTGCAAATTCCGATATGCTTAAGCAAAATCGTAGGCGAGCTGATTGCGCTCTGGAAGCTTCTGACTCTGCATGGGTAAATCTTTTTGCTCTTGCAGTAAGTGAAGAAAACGCTGGAGGTGGTCGTATTGTTACAGCTCCGACTAATGGATCCGCTGGTATTATTCCGGCTGTTTTGCAATACTATTGGCGTTTTGTAGACAGTTCTAGCGAGGAGGGAATAATAAAGTTCCTTCTTGCTTCTGGAGCTGTTGGCTATTTGTTTAAGCGCAATGCTTCTATTTCTGGTGCAGAAGTTGGGTGCCAGGGAGAAGTTGGTTCTGCGTGTTCTATGGCTGCTGCAGGCCTGTGCGAAGTTCTTGGCGGAACTCCGCAGCAGGTTGAAAATGCTGCCGAAATTGGTATTGAGCATCATCTTGGTCTCACTTGTGATCCGGTTGGTGGCTTGGTTCAGATTCCTTGTATCGAGCGCAATGCTATGGCTGCCAACACTGCTATTAACGCTGTTAGAATGGCTCTTCTAGGTGATGGCTCTCATATTGTTAGCTTGGATAGTGCTATTAAAACTATGAAGGAAACTGGCCAAGACATGATGTCTAAATATCGCGAAACATCTAAGGGTGGCTTAGCTGTGAACGTAGTTGAGTGCTAGTTATAGTCATTGCATTTATAGCTATTTTATTGCATTTTCCTTAAGAATGTTTTGCATATTTGCTTGCATTGTGTTGCTATATTGTTATGCAAGTTACATACGTATTGGCATAGGTAGCGGTTGAGTGCTAATCTAAAACACGCTATAAAATTGCAAAACTGTTATAATATTCAAAGTTTTTAATGAATAGTTTGTAAGTGTTAGTGGCTTTTTGCAAGCATTTACACATGTTTGTAAGGGATTATAAGAGGTTATAAAGGAGGCAAAATGGCACAGGATATGCCAGAAGTAGTTGCGGAATTTGGTACTACGCCAACGGTGACGTTCCCAGCGCTTGAGCCGCCAGCAGGGCTTAAGGTTGTTGAATTGGTAGAAGGCAATGGGCCTTTGGTTCGTGCTGGAGATACTGTTACCGTTAATTACCACGGTGTTGTTTGGGGGGCAAGTGAGCCTTTTGACTCTAGTTTTGCTCGTCATACTCCTGCCAGCTTTGGTATTGGTGTTGGACAGGTTATTCAGGGATGGGATCGTACTGTTCCAGGACATAATGTTGGTTCTCGCTTACTTGTTTCTATTCCGCCTGAGTATGGTTATGGTTCACGAGGTGTTCCGCAGGCTGGAATTGGTGGTTCGGACACCCTCGTTTTTGTGATTGATATTATTTCTACTCGCTAAACGCGAGTGATTGTTTTGTTGCTTTTATTCTTTATTCTTTGTTAAGGAGATTGCAAAATGGCTGAAGAAAAAGTAATTCTATTGACTAAAGAAGCCTACGATAAGCTTAAGGAAGAATTAGCTCATCGCGAAGGTGAATATCGTGATGAAATCACCGAGCGTATTGCTGCTGCTCGCGCCGAAGGCGATTTGTCTGAAAACGGTGGCTATCAGGCTGCTCGCGAAGAGCAGGGCAAGAACGAAGGTCGTATTAACGAGCTTATTGTTAAGCTACGCAACGCAAAGATTCTTGAGGCTCCAGCGGAAGGCCTTGTTGGCAATGGCTCTGTTGTTACTTTAGATCTTGCTGGTCGAGAGATGACTTATGTTC
Source organism: Gardnerella sp. c17Ua_118 (assembly GCF_055804255.1). NCBI lineage: Bacteria > Bacillati > Actinomycetota > Actinomycetes > Bifidobacteriales > Bifidobacteriaceae > Gardnerella > Gardnerella sp. c17Ua_118. The sequence goes on along the minus strand of NZ_JANUYT010000001.1, from coordinate 800,086 downwards.
TTGGCTCTCGTGATATTGCTGTTGCTACCGATTACGATGTTATTAGTCCAGAATCTCCGATTGGTGCTGCAATTATTGGCGCTAAAGCGGGTGATACTGTTAGCTACTCTGCTCCAAATGGTCGCCAAATTTCTGTAACCATTAAGGATTCTCATCCACTCGCTTAAACAATGAATTTGTTTTAATAAGCGAGCACATACTTGTTATCCATCTATTTTCTCTAATCGCTGTGATTTAGAATCTATATGATTTATAGGTCACAGCGATTTTATTTATATGCTTATTTGTATCCGTTTAACAGTATCGTTCTTTAGTTGTTTTAATCTCGTAAATCTTGTAAATCTCTTAAATCATTAAATTTTTCTTAAAATGGTAACAACTTTGCCCATTATCTTTGCGTGAGATCCATCTATAGGGGAGTACGCTGGATTGTGAGGCATAAGCCAAACGTGACCATTTTCTTTTCTAAACGTCTTTACAGTTGCTTCGTTATCTAGCAGTGCAGCAACAATATCTCCATTTGTTGCTTCGTTCTGTTCTCGCACAACAACATAATCACCGTCGCAAATTGCTGCGTCAATCATTGAATCTCCATGCACTTCTAGCATGAACAGATTTCCGCTTCCAGTAAGTCTTTCTGGCAAACGCATAACATCTTCAACATGTTGTTCAGCTGTTATAGGTGTTCCTGCAGCGATTCTTCCAACAAGAGGAACATCGTGAGAGTTTATCAAAGACTCACTGTTATACATGCTCACATCGATAGCTGATTGTTTTTCAAGCAATGCATGGGCTTTTTCTTTATTCTTTTGTATAAAATCTCCAATAACTTCAATTGCTCTACCTTTATTTGCACTTATTCGTATTAATCCTTTCATCTCGAGTGCTCGTAATTGATGTTTTACGGAAGAAGGACTTCTTAAGCCTACAGCTTCACCTATTTCTCTAAATGATGGAGGGAATCCATGTTCTTCGAGGCATTGCTGTATAGCATCCATGATTTTTCTCTGGCGATCTGTTAGTGGCTCAGCGTTGTGCGCCGCAGAATCACTAAGCTCGTTTTGGGTGGTATTCATGGTGTCTCCTTTCGTTGTTTTACATTCTAATACACTTTTCTAAAAAAATCAAACATATGTTCGACACGCCGTTGCATCTTTAGAACAAATGTGTCAAGATTAATACACTTGTTCGATAGAACAAATGTTCATGTCAATTAAAACGTAAGAAAGGATAGTTATGTATAAGAAGTTGAACTCTTTTGATGGCGTTAATTATTCAACACCAAATCGTGCTGTTTTGACTAATAAGAGTTACAAAAAACGCAAAAATAAATTATTTATGCGTTTTATAGTTTTTTCTGCGTTAGTTTGCTTTGCTTGGATTATTTTTATGCCAAAGCCAGCTGTTTCAGCCGTATCAAAATCCTTTATAACGTATACTGTTCGCCCTGGAGATACATTGTGGAGTTATGCAAAATCCATAACAGATAAAAATGGCAATATTTCTGATTCTGTTGATTACCTTATGCAATTAAATAATCTTGATTCTCCAGATTTAGAAGTAGGGCAGTCTATACGCGTACCTTTTATTGACAACTAATTTTATTATTACAAATATTATTAGAATGGAGTATTCATGAGTACAGATTATGAATATAATTCGTCAGATTCATATGATTTGTTTACATTATATTATTGCGATGATTCTGCATGCTGTAGTTGTCATGATTTAAGCGTTAAACCAATTGTTGAACAACTTGTTGTTATGGATGTATCTATATATCCATCTATTCGAGTGTTTTGCGATAAATTTTATAAAATATACGAGGAAAAATATGAAAAAATCGATTTATTTATATAAAACATTGAAATATATATAACATATTTAATTAATTTTTAGTATGCTGTATATATGCATTGTCCTTTTTGTAAGAATTCCGATACTAAGGTTATTGACACTAGAATCAGCGAGGATGGATATTCAATCCGTCGTAGGCGCGAGTGTCAGATGTGTGGTAATCGTTTTACAACAGTAGAAACTACGCAATTGCTTGTTATGAAGCGTTCTGGTTCTGTGGAACCTTTTGATAGGGCAAAAGTGGTTGCTGGTGTTGGAAAAGCTTGCCAGGGTAGACCAATAGATTCTGAGGAGCTAAAGACTCTTGGAATGGAAGTTGAAGCTGATTTACGTGCTCGTGGATTAGCTCAAATCACATCCGAAGATGTTGGAAAAGCAATATTAAAGCCGTTGCGTGAACTAGACGAGGTGGCGTATCTTCGTTTTGCTAGCGTATATCAGAATTTTACTGGTTTGGAAGATTTTGAACGTGCAATAGATGATCTTAAGAAAAGTAAGTGATTGTGCAATGTTTTACATTGAGTGAACACTTTGTGAATGTTGCTGAATAAGCATAGGTTTGAGTATTTGAGTTTGTGTGAATGTTGATTTGCTGTTTGTTAGCGAATCGTTGAGTCTTAGAATAAATATGGTTATAGTGTGAGGGATAACCTGATTTGTTTGACCCAATTAAAGGGTCAAACAAATAACAAGGTTGTTAATAGTTGGGTTTACTCAGTACTTTTACTTCGTGATTATTACTTTGAAAAATTGGCGTCGTCTTGTGTGCGCAAGACAACAAGACGCTGTGTTGGTCTTGTCATTGCAACGTATAGATTTGCCGCTGCGCTAAGTCTGGATGCTGCTTCCTGCTCGATGGCAGAAGGTTGCATTAGAATTACCGCATCGTATTCCAATCCCTTAACATCTTCCGCATTGCAAACGCTAATTTGACTATCGTCAAAGTTTTGCTGAATTATGCGTGCATATTTCTTAGTCGAAAGATTCTTGCTAAGAGTATTTTTAACGATTTTGTTTGCATGCTCTATTAGTTCTTGAGGAACAATAATTGCTACGCGTCCGCTTCCGTCTTCGGAAACAAATTCGTTAAATAAGTCAATGCAATATTTAGAAAGCATATTATTAAGCTCATTTTGATTCTGAACCGTATGTGTAACAAGCGAATCTGGAACAGATCTAACTGCATTAACTGTTGATATATATAAGCCAGAATTATTTGCAACTTTTCCTGCAGCTTCAGAAACTTCTTTAGGATTACGGTAATTAATTGTTAGTTCATAAAGATCCCAGTTTTCGTTTCCAAACAATGAGCTCATGTTTTTTTGCCAACTATGTGTACCGCCTAAAGAGGAGGTTTGTGCAACATCGCCAACAATTGTAAATGAGCGTGAAGGGCACCTGCGTATTAGCATACGCCAATCCATTGCAGTAAGCTCTTGCGCTTCATCTACAACAACATGGCCATAAGTCCACTCTCTATCAGACGCGGCAAGATTTGCAACCATACTTGCATCGTTACCTTGAATATTCTCAATAAGCATATCGGCGGTAATAATGCCATTCCCTATGCCATTTTGTGCAAGAGTATCGGAAGCATATTGCTGTTCTTCGAGTTTTTTACGAGCGAGAGCAGCGTTTTGTGCTTCAATCTTTGGATCTGGGCCTAGTAGCTCCATAGCTTCGTCAAGAAGTGGGATGTCGGACTGAGTTAAAGGACTTCCTTTTGGTCTAATCAATGCACGAATATCATTTTCACTTAACCAAGGAGCATATATGCGAAGTTGTTCAGGTTTAGAAAAGAGTTGGTCTATAAGCCAATTAGCATTCATAGGTAGCCAAGCAAGATTTAATGTAATCTTGAGCTTATTTTCCATTCTAAGTTGCGAAGTAATGTCGGATATCTCCGCTTGGGAAGGAACATAATCAAGTTGTTCTAGATACCTGTTTCTAAGCGAACTTATAACTGACTTTACAAATGTTTTACGCGCCTGGTTATGAGGCTGGTGTGTGCGCTGAGCGTCTAATTGCGCAAGCTCTATATCTTCCTTCTTTAATTGCACAGCAAAACCATTTATGCGTAGTGTTGGCAAATCTTTAGGAATACGTATTCTTGCGCAAATAGCGTTTTGAATAACGTTTTTCATGCGGTACATTCCCTTAAGTTTTGCTGCATGAGGAGTGTCTTGCACTGTTGCATGAATGTTTGGGATTAAATCCGCTATAGTTCTGCTAACAACACCAGTTTCACCCAAAGATGGCAAAACTTGATCTATGTATCTTAAGAATGCGGAGCTTGGTCCTACAATCAAAACGCCTGATCTTTCAAGCTTTCTGCGATGCGTGTAGAGCAAGTATGCTGCTCTGTGCAAAGCTACTGCAGTTTTGCCTGTACCGGGTCCACCTTGAACAACAATTGTACGGTCAAGAGGAGCGCGAATAATGCGGTCTTGTTCTGCCTGAATGGTTGCAACAATATCCGTCATTTTTCCAGTTCTACGAGAACCTAGAGAAGCAAGCAATGCACCTTCGCCAGTAAGTGTTCCTTGCTTAGATGCTTTGTTTACTTCGTCTGAATGAATATCTAGAATCTCGTCTTCAACTCCTACAACTTCTCGGAATTTAAGAGTTATGTGCCTACGCATAACAATGTCTCCATGATTTGAAGGAGTTGCTTCGTAGAATGGTCTGGCTGCTTCTGCTCTCCAATCAGTTAAGATTGGGTCGTGATTTTCGCTTAGTAAACCGATTCTTCCAATGTAACGTCTTATGCCTTCTAGGCTGTCTAGTCTGCCGAACACGAGTCTATCTTCTACAGCTCTAAGTTGCGTTAAACGATCTTCGTACATTGTTGCAAAAGAATCTCGTTCTGTTCGCTGAGTTGGTGAGCCATGCGAGCCTGCAGCGCGTACAGAATCAAGCCTTGCTCGGATTGTTGAACGCAAGTTATCTAATCGACTGTAAGCGCAATTAACTGCTTGTTGTTCTTCGCTGAGTTGTGAGGAGTACGTAGACATTTGTGTCCGTTCTTCTTAAAAGTTGGGCTAAAACTAGGCGTTTAAGTATACCTCGAGGCTAATACACGTTGCATGTTTCCAATCTGAGTTAAAAAAATATTATTTTTTTACAAAAAAGTGGGGATTTTTGGTGAGAAATGGGGTAAAATGGTGAATGATGTGCAAGTGGCATATTGCATGTTGAAAAGGAGATGGATTTATGGCTAGTAATAAAGCTGGCGCAAATGCGCAAGATAAAGCCAATTCCTCCTTTAAGCATGCTCAAAATCCATCTGGTTATGATTCTCAAAATACGGCTCAAGCTAATGCTCAAGATGCGCATATGCCAATGCAAAATTCTCAAGCGTACGCTCAGCCTTATTATGTGATGCCGCAAATGCCGCCAATGTATCAAGCGCAGCAAATGCCTCAAATGCCTGTTATGCAGCCTGTTATGCAACCTCAACCTATGTCTTCGGCTTTTACATCCACTCCTTTGCCTCAAGACGCGGTTTTTGGTGCTAATAATTTGCAAAGTCAGGCTAATAATCACGTAAAGAATCCGATACTTCTTGGAACTTATTCTCCAAAAATAGATGCAAAGGGACGTGTGGCTTTACCTGCAAAATTCAGATCCCAGTTGGGTGATGGTTTTGTTATGGCTCGCGGACAAGAGCGATGCGTTTATGTTCTTCCAATGCAAGAGTTTGAGCGTATTACAACTCAGATTCAGCTCACATCTATGAGTAATAAGTCTGCAAGAGACTACCTTAGAGTCTTCCTTTCTGGCGCTGTTGATCAGGAGCCAGATAAGCAAGGACGTATAGTGGTGCCTCCAATGCTAAGGGATTATGCAAATCTTGGAGATGAGATTGTTGTAATTGGTGTTGGAACTCGCGCAGAAATATGGAACAAATCTGCTTGGAACAATTATCTTGCAGATAAAGAGCAAGATTATGCAGATATTGCAAATGATGTTCTTCCGGCGGTGGCACAATGAAAGATTTATCTACAATTCATGCGCCAGTGTTGTTGGAAGACTGCGTAGATCTTGTTTCTCCAGCATTAGATCACAAAGATTCTATTGTTGTTGATTGCACTCTTGGACTTGCGGGTCACGCAACAGCTTTTCTTAAAGCTGCTCCACTTGCAACTCTTATTGGAATAGATAGAGATAGTGAAGCTCTTGGCTTAGCGACAAAAAGAATGCGCGACGAAGGCTTAGAGACTCGTTTTATTCCAGTGCATGCTGCATTTGATGAAGTTGACAAAGTTCTTGAAGATTTAGAAATCGATAAGATTGACGCAGCGTTTATGGACTTGGGTCTTTCTAGTTTGCAAATAGACGAGGAAGATAGAGGATTTTCTTATTCTCATAACACAGCCTTAGATATGCGTATGGATACAACTCAAAGTGTTACTGCTGAAACCATTCTTGCTACTTATAGTGCATCCAGTCTTGCTCAAATATTCCGTGAGTATGGTCAAGAACGTTTTTCTGGGCCAATCGCAAGAAAAATAGTGCAAGTTAGACAAGAGAATCCAATAAAAACGTCTGGTCAACTTGTTGATTTAGTGGATCATGTTATTCCGCGTGCTCATCGTGCTCCAGGAAATCCAGCTAAACGAGTTTTTCAGGCTCTTAGAATCGAAGTTAATGGAGAGCTAGATAAGCTTTCTAGGACTCTGCCAAAGCTTGCTTTGCGCTTAAATAACGGTGGCAGAATTGTTGTTGAGTCTTATCATTCTTTGGAAGATATTACGGTTAAGCGTTTTATGAATAAAGGCTTAGAAGTAGATGTTCCAGCAAATATGCCAATTATTCCGCAAAGTGCAAAACCTTTCTTTAAGTCTTTAACTCGCGGAGCTATTAAAGCATCTAAAGAAGAAATTGCAAATAATACAAGGTCTTCTTCTGTTCGCTTACGCGCAGTGGAGCTTATTAGAGATATTCCAGATAGGTGGATTAAAGACTTTACAGCTATTGCTCAAGGAGAAGATTCATCTTTGCATCGTTCTTCTTCTAAAGCGAATGGTGTAAATAACAGCAAAGGAGGCAGGTTCTAATGGATAAGCCAAGTAAAAACCGTGCTTCTAGGATTGCTGCGTCTTATGCAAATTCATCTGCTCCTGCTGGGCGAGTAAACGAGAAGGCAGCTGGTAATAATTCAAGGCAAAATCGCGTTTTAAAGTCGATTCCATTAGTGTTTAGTGCCTCTGACCGTAGGTCTTACACAGTAATGAATCACTTACATAGAGTTATAGAGTGGAGTAACACTCGTAAAGCTCCTCTTTTCAACTTGATTATTGTTGTTATTTTCCTTTTTGTTACGCCTACTACGTCTTTGTTGTTGCGAACAAAAATGGCGGAGATATCTTTTGAACAAGCTGCCACTCAATCAAGTATCTCTAGGCTTCGTCAAGATGTGGAAACTGCGCAAACAAAGTTAGATGCGCTAGAAGCGGATCTTCCAGCAAAAGCACAAGATATGGGAATGATTCCACAACAGGGAGCAATAACAGTTGATTTAAGTGCTTATGCCAATAAAAAGAAGGCAGAACAAGCTGCTATTGAAGCTCAAAAAGCTAAACAGGAGCAAGCTAAACAGCAGCAAGCAAAGCAAAAACTTAAACAACAACAAACTAAACCAGATAAAACTAAACCAGACAAAACTAAATCAGACAAAACTAAACAACAAACTAAACAACAGCCAGAACAAAAAAATAAGGAGAAACATTGATGAACCGCCTAATCAAGCAACGTTTCGCCAAATACTCAGGCAAAATGAAAACAGTATTGTATTATGCCAAACTTGCTGGTAAAAAGTTGCACTCTACTACAAGCAGAGTGAGCAAAATCAGCAAGAGCAGATTCAATACGAGTAAGTTGTACAGATCATACGGCAGTAATGCCGCGCGTTCTGGTTCTGGTTATGCTTCTTCTGGAGCTAATGCACGTTATGGCGCTCAAACTAGCGTTATACGAAACACGGTTTTTGCAAAAAAGTGTATTGCTGTTGCAATGATATTCGCGTTTATTGCGTCTATAGCAATAGTAAAGCTTAGCTTTATACAGTTAATCAATGCACGTTCTACTGCTCAGGCGGCGCAGGCAGAACGTAGCAGAACTCGTCCAATACTCGCTCGTAGAGGTCGTATTTTAGACGCAAACGGTACCGTTTTAGCTCAAAGCGTTGAAAGATACAACATAATCGCAGACCCTATGAACGCTCAGTCTTTTAAGCCAACTCCTTGCACAAAGCAAACTGCTGGGAATTGTCATGCAATTAATGGCAAAGATGTTGAAGGAACTGGCGCTGTTGCTGTAGCACGTCTTTTGGCTCCTATTTTGCATATGAGTTCTGTTGAAATAGGCGGCAAGATTGCAGGCGTAGGACGTTACGCTGTTATTAAAAGAAATGTTAAGCCTTCTGTTAAGCGCGCAATAGACAAGCTTAATCTTTCTGGTTGTGTTTATGCAGAAAACAGTAGCGAACGCGTATACTCGAGTGGCCCTATTCTTGGTGCTTTAATCGGTTCCGTTAAAGACGCTGAAGAAAGCGCTCGCAAGGAAGCAAAGGGCAGAAGAGGAGAAATTGGCGAATCTGGACTAGAGCTTTCTCAAGATAAGGTTCTAACTGGTAAAGATGGATATCAAAAATACCAGGGAAATAACGTTGGAAATGAGAAAATTCCTGGAACGGTAAGCGAATATAAAGATGCTGTAAACGGTAACGACATAAAGCTAACTATTGATAGCGATGTAGATTGGTACGTTAAGAAGGTTCTTCTAGATGGCATTAACAGGTATAAAGCTGGATGGGGCGTTGCTGTTGTTCAAGATATTCGCACTGGAGAAATCGTTGCTCTAGAAGATAGCGATAGTATTAAAGCTGGTTCTGCCGAAGCTAGAGCGTCTGTTTCTAAAGCTGTTAGCCAAGTGTTTGAGCCAGGCTCCATTGGTAAAGTTTTCTCAGTTGCAGGCATGCTTCAGACGGGCGCGCGCTCGTTATCAGATAAGTTTGCTGTTCCAGGAAGCATTGAAAAGCAGGGTCAGCTTTTCCACGACGCTCATAATCATGGTGTTATGAGGCTCACTTTGGCAGGCATTTTGAAGGAATCTTCTAACGTTGGCATGATTATGGCTGGCGAAAAATATCCAAATAACAAGCGTTATGAGTTTTTGTCTAAGTTTGGAATTGGACAATATACTGGATTAGGCTTGCAAGGAGAATCCCAAGGTTTGTTTCCGAGTGTTCAATCGTGGGATGGTCGTAAGCAAAACACTGTTTTGTTCGGTCAGGGTTATGCAACAAACGCTTTGCAAATAACTAATGCTATATCAACAATCGCAAATAAAGGCGTAAGACTTAAGCAATCGATTATAAAGTCTGTAATTGACCCTCATGGTAGAGTTACGGAGCGCAAGAGGCCAGAAGGCACTAGGGTGTTGGATGAGCATGTTGCTGATCAAATGTTAAATGCTATGGAGTCCGCTGCAGAATATTACGGTAGCTACATATCTGTTAATGGATATCGCATTGCTGCAAAGAGTGGTACTGCAGAAGTTGCTGGATTTGGCGGAGCTCTTAGCTCTATTGTTGCAGATTGCGCAGCAATATTGCCTGTAGATAATCCACGTTTTGCAATAACTGTAGCATTAAGCAATCCAGAAGGTACATTCGGTGTTTATACTGCGGCGACTATTATAAAAACAATAGGCGAGTTCCTAATGCAAAAGTACAACGTTCCAGTATCGACTCCTCGCACCGATCCTATTGCTGTACAATGGTAATAGATAGCGAACGAGGGCGAGTGCGAGTATGAATGCTGTTGATGAATTTTCTAGAACAAGAGTAACTCTTGGTTTTGCTGCACAACAATACGGTTTTGAAGTAATACCATCTTTTGCTTCTGGAATAACAATTACGTCTTTAGCGTGTGATGTTAGGAATGTTAAGCCTGGGTGTCTTTTTATTCCTGCAAATCGTGTAGATAAAAGACAATTGGAAGCTGCTAGAGATGCTGGAGCATACGCAGCAATGGTTACTCCAGAGTTTAGGTCCGAAGCGATGAGCGTTGGTATTCCACTTTTAGTTTCTTCCAACAATCCAGTAACTTTGGGCAAACTTGCTTGCGATGTTAATAATGACCCATCTTCTTTTATAGCGACTTTTGCGGTTGCTGGCGATGATGATGACGAAGTCTACGCAAATGTTATACGTTTAGCAGATTTTCTTCATATGCTTGGCAACCCAATTGGTGTTATAAGCGCTGCGGGGTCTAATTCTCTTCAGCGAGAACTGGATTTAGAATATCCGCTTGGAATAGTGGATATTCAGCACAATTTGTCGGTATGTGTAGAAGATGGTGCTGCAGCTGTTGTTATAGCGTTAAATTCTGCAACTCTTAAAAAAGACGCTTTGCAATCTGTAAACATTGATGTTCTTGGAGTTGAAAGCAATAATGCGCTCGCAATGGCAGGAAGTCTTGATTTGTATAAGTCAGATTCCAGTTCGCAAGCTATTGAACACAGTGGTGGCGATTTGGCATATGATTCAAGCTTGGCAAATTCAAAAGATAAGTCGCAAGCAAGCGGCACATTAGAAGCCAAATCTAAAGTGGATGCTAATTCAGAAGATTCGCAAAATTCGCAAGATTCGCATGAGTCTAAGTCTAAAGAATCATCGGAATCACTTATATATAGTAATAAAAAAGATGATTCTAAGATTGATTACAAGAACGATTCCAAGATTGACGAATCAAGCGTAAAATCTGCGCGCCCTGTAATGAGTTTTTATAATTTGCAACAAAGGTATGGATTTATAAGTCACGAAAGATCTTATTGTGTAATGCGTTCTAGGGAATCCGATGAGTTAGCTGCATTAGCAGATCAAATCGGCGGCAAAAGTGTTAGTAAACATCTTTCTCTTTCAATCGCAATGGTTCTTGCTGCTGGTGTTAGAAGAGGAACAATTAAGAGCGCGTTGCGAGTATCTCACGAACTAAAATAGAAACCAATATTTAAGAGCAGAAAATGTTTTCAATAGAGCAAAATAGCAAGCAAAATAGCAAGCAAAATAAAATTACAGACACTGTTTTTACGCAAGATAGCACTCATATGATGCCTATGAGCATTAAAGAGGTAGCAGATGCTGTTAACGCAAGCGAGCTTTTATGTGGTTCGTCTGCATCTTGCGATTCGGCGTCTTGCGATTATGTAAAAGGCACCGATATTGTTAATTTCGCTACAAGTGATTCGCGTAACGTTGCTTGCGGAGCGGTATTTATTGCTATAAAGGGCGAGCGAGTAGACGGACACGATTTTGTTCAAAAAGCAGCTCAACTTGGAGCCAAAGCTGCGATTGTGGAACATGCTGTTTTGCTAGATGAAAGTGTGCAAAACAAGATTGTTCAAATCGTTGTTAAAAATTCGGTTGAAGCGCTTGGGCTTTTAGCAAAACATAATTTAGTTCGCCGCCGCGCGTTAAATACGCCATTTAGTATTATTGGCATAACTGGTTCCGTTGGAAAAACTACCACAAAAGATATGCTTAATGCTTTGCTTTCAACGCTTGGCAATACAGTTGCGCCCGTTGGGTCTTTTAATAACGAGATTGGATTGCCATTAACGTCTTTGCGTGTAAACGAGAATACGCGATTCCTTATTGCGGAGATGGGTGCAAATCATGTTGGAGAAATTGCAATGCTCACAACTATTGCGCCTCCTGATTTATCGGTTGTATTAAAAGTTGGTGTTGCTCATTTGGGCGAATTTGGATCTGTAGAAAAAATTGCGCAAGCTAAGAGTGAGATTGTTAGGGGACTTTTGCCTCATGGTGTTGCGATTTTGAATGCAGATGATTTTCGCGTTGCGTCTATGAGCAAGCTGGCTGATCAAGATAAAGTTCGCTGGTTTGGCTTAAATGTTGATAATAATGGCAATTTTGATGCGTCGAATAATGGCAATTATCAATTGCGCGCGCAAGATATTTCTTTAGACGAAAGTGGTTGTGCAAAATTTACGATTATCGAAAGCGAAAATAGTGCGACTAGCGAAAATAGTGCAGATAGTGTAAACATCGCGACTAGCGAAAATAGTGCAACACTACATCTTGCGCTTCCTGGCGCGCACAATGTTATGAATGCTCTTGCTGCATCAAATGTTGCACGATATTTTGGAATGAGTCTTAAAAACATTGCTCTAGTTTTGAATAAAGTTTCGCATATTAGTCCGCATCGCATGCAAATTTCTGTTATTTGCAAAGATGATAAAAAGTTTACACTTATTGACGATTCATTTAATGCAAATCCAGACTCTATGAAAGCAGGAATTGACGGATTATGCTCTTATGAGTCAAATGATTCTTCTAATTCCGCTAACTCTTCTAACTCCGACGATTCTGCAGATTCTGCAAATTCTGCCGATTCTGCCAAGTCTTCATCCACTAAACTTTTTAGAATCGCTGTTTTAGGCTCAATGTTGGAACTTGGAAAAGACGAATATAACATGCATGAGTCTATAGGAAAATATGTTGCACAAAAGAATATTGACGCAATAATTTCCGTTGGATCTTCCACGAGTGAAAAATTAGATGAATTAGCTTCTTGCATAGCTAAAGGTGCTAGAGATAATTGGCAAAATAACAGAAATAACAGAAATAACATTGTAAATAAGTATCAAAATAACAATGTTGATTCTAAAAACAACGTGTACTTTGTGCATGATTGTATTGAGGCGAATAATATTGTTTGGAGTCTTGTGGGTGAGCATTCTAGTACTGTTGTGTTGTTAAAGGGGTCTCATGCTTCGGGGCTGAGTGTTTTGGCTGAAAGCTGGGCTAAACTTAGTAAGAGTCTTAACGCTAGCCTTAACAAACATACGGAGGTTAACCTGTGATTGCGCTTATTGTGGGAATAGTGGTTTCGCTAATAGTAACTATTGTTGGCACGCCGCTTTTAATCCGCTTAGTACACCGATTAAATTACGGACAATACATTCGCCAAGACGGCCCGCAATCCCATTTAGTTAAGCGTGGCACTCCTACAATGGGCGGTGTTGTTATTAATCTTGCTGTTGTAGTTGGCTGGGCTGCATCTGCTTTATACAGGTATTTTTCTGTTGGCAGAACGCCTTCTTGGTCTGCAGTTCTTGTTCTTTTTGCAATGCTTTCAATGGGCTTTTTAGGTTTTGTTGATGATTTTGCAAAGGTTAGAAAAAAGCAGAATCTTGGCCTTTCTGTGCGAGCAAAGTTATTCGGTCAGATTATTTTTGCAAGCATTTATGCGCTTTTGGCTCTTATGCTTCCAACTCAGTCGGGCATTGCAAGCGCGCAGCCTGGCATGAGTTTTATAGAAAAGCCATTCTTTGATTTTTCTATGTTTGGCAAAGCAATAGGAATTGTAATTTTTATTGTTTGGGTAAACTTTTTGATGGCTGCATGGTCTAATGCTGTAAATCTTACAGATGGATTAGACGGGCTTGCTGCTGGATCTTCTATGATTGCTTTTGCAGGATATGCGCTTATTGCTTTTTGGGAAAGCTACCACGTTAAAGGCGGCGGTCATTTTGGATTCTCTTATGCTGTATCGGATCCGCTTGATTTAACAATTATTTCTGTTTGTGCTGCTGTTGCTTGCTTTGGATTCTTGTGGTACAACTCAAATCCTGCTCAAGTGTTTATGGGAGACACTGGTTCCTTGGCTTTAGGTGGCCTTTTTGCTGCGCTCTCCATTGCTACTCACACAGAGTTTTTGGCTGTTATTTTAGGCGGACTTTTTGTTGCAGAAACTTGCAGCGATGTGATTCAGGTTGGTTGCTTTAAGTTGACGCATAAGCGCGTGTTCAAAATGGCGCCAATTCATCATCATTTTGAGCTTGTTGGATGGGCAGAAGGCAAAGTTGTTGTTCGTTTTTGGATGATTGAGCTTATGTTTGTTCTGTCTGCATTGATGACGTTCTATGCGGATTGGGCAGGCCGTTCTGGATTGTTGATTTAGGGTGATTATATGAGCAATGTTGCAAATGATTTGTGCAAGGAGTTCTCTTTACACAATGAGTTCCCGTTCCATAACGTTCTTGTAGCAGGATTAGGTGTTTCTGGCATAGGAGCTATGGAAGTGCTTAAAACTGTTGGCGCTAATGCGACTAGCGCAGACGAACGCAAAGAGGAAGCACAAATCCACGATTTTTCTAAAATCGATTGGAACGCGATTGATGCCGTTGTAACATCGCCAGTTTTTAACCCTAGAACGCCTTTTATTCTAGAGGCTCAAAAGCGCAATATTCCAGTTATCAGCGAAGTGGAGCTTGCGTGGCTTGTGCGCGTAAAGTCGCTTAAAACAAGTCTTCCAGCTGCATGGATTGGAATTACGGGAACGAATGGCAAAACATCTACAACAGAGATGACTTCCGATATGCTTACAGCTTGCGGTCTAGATGCTCCTGCAGTTGGCAACATTGGCAAGTCTGTTTCTTACGCTGCGCTAGAAAAAGAACACGACGCGTTATGTGTTGAATTAAGCTCTTTCCAACTTCATTTTACTAATTCCTTAGAGTTGGATTGCGCTGCGATTACTAATATTGCGGCTGACCATTTGGATTGGCACGGCGGCATTGGAGCTTATGCAAAAGATAAGTCGAAAGTTTTTAATGGTGTTAAAAAAGCGCTTGTGTACAATGCTCAAGATTCACGAGTTAGCGAATTAGCAAAAAATGCACAAGTCAAAGATGGTTGTAAAAAAATCGGTTTTACGCTCAGCGCTCCAAAATGCGGAGAAATAGGCGTTGAAAATGGCTGGATTGTAGACAAAAGTGGCGTTGCTGGCGCAAAAATTGGCGAGCCAGTTAAAATAGTAGCGCTAAAAGAACTAAAACATTTATGCGAGCCAGATGGAAGCGTGTATCCTCATCTTCTTGCAGACGCACTAACTGCACTATCTTTAACTCTTGGCTTAAAACAAGACGTTGAAAATGCAGTTAAAGCATTGTGCAACTTTGCTCCAGGAGGGCATAGGATTCAAACTGTTGCAACTCTAAAAGCTAAAGATAGTCTTCCAGAACACTCGATTCGTTTTGTGGACGATTCAAAAGCTACTAACGCTCACGCTGCTGCCGCTTCTATTTCTAGTTTTGGCAAAAAATCCGTAATTTTGATTGCTGGAGGCCTTGCAAAAGGCGGTCATTTTGAAGATTTAGTTAATCAAAATCGTAGTATTATTAAGGCTGTTGTTGTTATTGGACTAGATCAAAAGCCGATTGTAGAAGCGCTTAATTCTAAAGGCCAGGGTATTCCTGTAACAATAGTTTCTGCGAATGGCGAAGGTTTCGAATCTTTTGATTCTGTAGATGATCGCGTTCTTAAAGAGGTTGAGAACTCGCCAGTTCTTAGCGCGGATTCTACTTTGGGTCAAAAAGTTATTTCTACAGCTGTTCAAGCTGCTGGAAGGTACGCGCAGCCTGGAGATGTTGTTCTTCTGGCACCAGCATGCGCTTCTATGGATCAATTTGTTTCTTACGCAGATCGTGGCAATCGTTTTGCTAAAGAATCTGAGCGATGGGTTAAGAGCCATGAATGAGAACAATAAAAAAGCTAGCTCATCAAGTTCTAGAAGCCCTAAAAAGCTTAAAAAACGCGGTTTTGGCATTTTTGGCAGTAAAGTGGAGTCTTCAAATAATGCTTTTGGCGTTAAAGAAACATTTAGTGATAATACAAAGGCTTTTAAGCAATACGTTGGTATTCGCAGTATTTTTAACCCATTGTGGTGTCTTTTTGGACTAAGAATATCTGTTGTAATATTAACCGTTTTTGGCTTATTTATGGTGTTTTCAAGCTCGTCGGTAACGATGATTACTTACGGAGCTGGCCCTTGGGGTTCTGGAATGAGCCAACTGTTTTATTGCGTTATTGGTCTTGCTGGATATTTGATTTTTTCGCATCTTCCTGTTGATTTTTATAAAAGCAGGATTATTACCATTTACGCAATATCGGTTTTTATGCAATTTTTGACTTTTGTTCCAGGTATTAGGCACGAGGTTAATGGTAATGCTAGCTGGATTAAAATAGGCCCGCTTACAATGCAACCAGCAGAAATCACCAAACTTGCTATATGCATTTGGCTACCAATGGCACTTATTCTTGCAAAAAAGGCTTATAAGCGTGTTGCTATGCGCGCATATATTCCAACAGTTGCAGCTTTGGGTGTTTCGGTTCTTTTAGTTGTTGCAGGCAAGGATCTTGGTACAGCTCTTATTATTTTGCTTATTGCTGTTGTGGCATTTTATGTGGGAGGATTCCCTACAAAATGGCTTGTTGTGGCCCTTATAACGGCTTGTGCAGCGGTTTTATTGCTTGTTGTAACTAGCCAAAATCGTATGCGTCGTATTCTTGCTACGATTCATGGATGCGATGCAAAGTCAATTAGAGGCGTTTGTTTTCAGTCGATTCATGCGCAATACGCAATGGCGTCTGGTGGAATAATGGGAGTTGGCATAGGTAATTCTAGAGAAAAGTGGAATTATTTGCCGTATGCTCACAACGATTTTATTTTTGCAATCATTGGCGAAGAGATGGGCTTTATTGTTGCTTCTTGCGTAATCCTTCTTTACATTGTAATTGGATGGTGCTTGCTAACTTCTGCCTTGCAATCAACAAATAAGCTTGTTTCAATATCTCTTATTAGCATTGCTACTTGGATTGTTGGCCAAGGACTAATAAACATTTTGGTTGTTGTTCAGATTTTGCCAGTTATGGGCGTTCCTATGCCATTTGTTTCCGCAGGTGGATCTTCTCTTGTTATGTGTCTTCTTGCGATGGGTGTTGCGGATAGTTTTATTAAGAGCAATCCGAACATAAAATTTGGGAATAAATGGTCATTAAAGCGTGCAAAATCGCGGCAGCAAAGTGGTGATTAATCAGCTCAATAATAAACAAGTGTTAATCAAAAACAAGTGTTAATCAAAATTGGGAAAGTATTATAAAATTATAAAATCCGCTTTTCGTAAAAATTTTGTTTAATTTATATTTAATTGTTAAGTCATATATTAAAGTTTTAAGTAGATTAGTTCTGATTGGGATTTCTGATTGGGATTATTAAATAAGCAGATTGTAGGTGGCGAATTGGCGCAAGATCAATATAAAGATAGCAATTCTTTGCATGTTGTTCTAGCAGGCGGGGGCACTGCTGGTCACGTTAATCCTCTTCTTTCTGTAGCGCATGCATTAAAAGATTTAGATGAGTCGGTAGAAATCAGTGTTATTGGCACTAATGCTGGTTTAGAAAAAACGCTAGTTCCTAAGTCTGGTCTGCCATTAGACGTTATTGAAAAAGTTCCATTCCCTAGAAAACCTAATTTGTACATGCTTAAGTTTCCTTTTAAGTGGATTCGCGAAACGCGCAAGGTTGCTAAGATTCTTGAGCAAAGGCATGCGAATATTGTTGTTGGATTTGGCGGTTACGCGTCTGCTCCAGTTTATGCACAAGCGCATAAAATGCATTTGCCTATTGTGATTCATGAGCAAAATGCGCGCGCTGGAATGGCAAATAAGCTTGGCGCGCGTTGGGCAAGCATGATTGGGTGCGTTTACGATGGCACTGGTTTAGTCGCAAAGGCGGCGTCGAATAGCAAAGCTATAAGAGTTGGTCTTCCTCTTAGAAAATCCATATCCGATTTATGCGCAAAGATTACTCAAGACATTGATTTAGCTAGATTTGAAGGCGCTAAAAATCTTGGACTAGACCCTAGCAGGCCGATTATTCTTGTAACTGGCGGGTCTTTGGGTGCTAAAAGCATTAATGAAGCTGTTTCTATTGCTGCTGGCGATTTACTAAAATGCGCGCAAATCATTCATCTTACAGGTAGCGGAAAATCTAAAGAAGTTAAAGATAATGTTGAGCGTTCGGCTGGTCTTAATCAAATAAACGACATTAAGCCAGAGCATGCAGGCCTTGGTGATTACCATATTTGTGAATATTTAGAGCGAATTGATTGGGCTTTTGCTTGCGCGGACTTGGTTATTTGCCGATCGGGCGCTGGAACTGTTGCAGAAGTTTCTGCGATTGGCGTTCCTGCAATCTACGTGCCGCTTCCAATTGGAAACGGTGAGCAGCGATTTAACGCACAACCTGTTGCAAACGCAGGGGGGGCGATTATTGTAAACGATTGCGATTTTAGCGATGATTGGATTCGCGCAAACGTGTTGAAATTGCTTAATAACCCAGACGAGCTTTGCAAGATGCGCGAAAAGGCTTGGAAATACGGCATTCGTAATGCTGCAAGAGTAATGGCAGAGCATATTCTTAAGATTGCAAAAGAAAGCAAAAAATAATCATGGAAATTAATATGAATCCTATTTGTGCTGCTTTTAGTAAAGATCAAACTGTAAATTCTTTAGGTTCTGTGCATTTTATTGGCATTGGCGGCGCTGGAATGAGCGTTTTAGCAGAGATGTTGCACGAAGAAGGCGTTAGTGTAAGCGGATGCGATAGTAAAGAAAGCGACCACACAAGTCGCTTAGAAGAACTCGGCATAAATGTGCAAATTGGTCAAAGTGCAAGCCATGTAAAAAATGCAGATATTCTTGTGTACTCTAGCGCGATTAAGCCAAATAATCCAGAAGTAGTGGCGGCTGCGCAAAATGGCGTAAAACTTGTTCACAGAAGTGACATTTTATCTTTACTTTTAAGCTCTAAAAAAGGTGTGACTGTTGCGGGAGCGCATGGTAAGACTACAACAAGCTCTCTTTTGGCTCATATTTTGAAAGTTTGTGGTAAAGGCGATTTAGCAGACCCGAGTTATGCGATTGGCGGTTCGATTCAAGCGCAGGGCGGCGGCGAAGTTGACGGAGGTCATGCTGGTTGCGGAAGTGTTATGGTTGCGGAGGCGGACGAATCAGACGGCAGCTTTGAAAAATACAATCCATATATTGCAATTGTTACAAACGTAGAAGCGGACCACCTAGACCATTATGGAAATGCGCAAAATTATCGCGCAGCGTTTGTTGAGCATTTAAGCCATGCTCTAGGATTTGTTGTGATTTGTGCAGATGATGATGGCGCTCGCGCTGTTTTAGAGGATTTAAGCGATGATTCTCTTAAAAAAACAATCGCCTACGCAAGTAGTAAGAATAGTGTTTCTTGCTTAAGTAATAGAGTAAAAAGCCTTGTAAAGTTTGCGTTTATTAATCACGAAAGCGAACAGACGGGTAGTGGCAGTGAGTCGTTTGCTATTGACTTTAACGGCGATTCTATAAGCGTTAATCTTATGATTCCAGGCTTACATAATGCTAGAAACGCGTGTGCTGCGATTATTGCAGCAACACTTTTGGGCATGAATCCTAAAGATGCAGCAGATGGAGCTTCGAGCTTCCTTGGTGCTTCTAGAAGATTTGACATTCGCGGATGCGTTGGCGGAGTAACGGTTGTAGACGATTACGCGCATCATCCTACAGAAATCGACGCTCTTTTGCGCGCTGCAAGAAGAAGGTATCCAGATTCTACGATTCGCGTGCTTTTCCAGCCACATCTGTTTTCTAGAACGCGCTCTTTTGCGCGCGAATTTGCTTCTGCTTTATCTCTTGCAGATGACGTAATCGTAACAGGCATTTTCCCAGCTCGAGAAAAGCAGGAAGATTTTCCAAATATTCACGCTTCGACTATTGTTAACGCAGCTAAAGAATGTGCGCTTAATTGCAATATTGAAGCTGTAGAAGACATGAAGGATGGTGCTTTGCTTCTTGCTCGCCGAGCTAATAGTGGAGATGTACTTTTTACGGTTGGTGCTGGAAGCATTACCACTATGACGTCTGTTATGCTAGAAGAGTTACGCTTAAAGCAATAAGCTAAATGGGCAATAATAGTCGGCAAACAAGCGATAATAAGCAATCTGTAAAGTCGCAAATAAAGTCGCAAATAAAGTCGCGTATAGATGCAAGTGGAAGTAGGTGAGTGATAGCTATGGGTCGAATGATTTTTGGCAAGTCTTCCAGCAATGATGAATCCAATGAGCCTAATAATCCTAATGAATCTGCTAGCTCTATTAAGCATACTAGGTCTATTACATCCACTTTTGCTACGACTGATAATTTCCCTAAGTCTTCTAATTTTTCTAAGTCTACTAATCTTGATGCGCATAGAAGGTCAATTCAATCCAATCTAAACTCACAAGATTCTACAAGATTAGCTAAAAGTGATTTATCTAATAGCAAAAAAGCGACTACGAGTAGCTCGTTAGAAAATCAATCTTCTAAAAATGCTTTTGTAGATGCAAGAAGACTTTCCGTAGTTGATTTTGTAAAGCAAACGTTAAAGTCTAGTTCTGGTCCTCTTGGAATTACATCTAGACCTAAAGTAATAGATTTTAGCGCTCGCGAAAAAGAAAAGAATTTTGCTAAAATACGTACCATTTTGCTGCGATTTGCCTACGCTTTTCTTGCGTTTGCGTTAATCGCTTTGCTTTGCTGGATGCTATTTTTATCTCCATTCTTCCGTCTTGATTCTAAAAATATACACATTTTTGGATCTAACGAATGGGTGAGCGAACAGAAAATCGCGTCAATTGCGTCTAATCAAGTAGATAAGTCGCTGTTTTTGGTTTCTTCTCAGCAAATAATTGAGCAATTAAACAACATACCTGGCGTAACAGAAACAAAGGTTGTAAAGCAATTCCCGCACGGTTTGCAAATAACTGTTCGTGCGCAAAAACCTGCTGCAATGCTTAAAGCAAAAGATGGCGAAAAACTTACTGCTGTAGATGTTAAGGGTAGAGTCTTAAACGCTGTTCAAAACGTTTCTACGAGCGGAATACCAGTTATAGAAGTTAGCGACGTTAGTAAAAGTCTAAACAGCAGGGCTGTTAAGGAAGCGTTGAAAATTGTAAGCTCGCTTTCTCAAGATTTTAGGTCTCACGTTATCCGTGTTAGTGCAAAAACGCAGGATTCTGTTGAAACAGAAGTTTCTTACCCTGGCCCAAGCGGAGAAGTTCATAGGATTGTTGTTTGGGGCGATTCTTCGGATTTGGAGCTTAAAAAGGCGATTGTGGAAACGATTATTAGCGATCCAAGTAAAATCGGCAATCGTCAGCTTTTGGATGTTTCTGCTCCTGCAAGGCCGATTCTTAAGTAGTTTGCTTGAGTAGCTCCAGTGCATAGTTGCTTAAATGGTTTTTAATTGTCAAGCAAATGTGTATAATAGTACTTTGTGTGTGCCAACGGCGTGCCTTATGTAATAGGCGTGCTGGTTGGGATATCCCAAGTGCCAAAGATAGCGCGCAGTAATGTGCGTCTGGAGGCGCAAGGGCCATCGGGCCGGTGGACTGTGGCTTTTCTCTTTAACCGATTCAGGTTTAAGGTGTGCTGCAGTGCTGCGGTTTCACCAAATAGAAGACATTAATGAATCGGAGAACTTAAGTTGCCTACGATTGAACAACTCGTCCGTAAGGGACGTCAGGCCAAGCCTAAGAAGTCAAAGACTTTGGCCTTGAAAGGTAGCCCGTTGCGTCGTGGCGTGTGCACTCGTGTGTACACAACCACTCCTAAGAAGCCAAACTCTGCGCTTCGTAAGGTTGCTCGTGTGCGCCTCAGCTCGGGTATTGAAGTAACCGCCTATATTCCAGGCGAAGGTCACAACTTGCAGGAGCACTCCATTGTGCTTGTGCGCGGTGGCCGTGTGAAGGATCTCCCAGGTGTGCGTTACCACATCGTGCGTGGCGCTCTCGATACCCAGGGTGTTAAGGACCGCAAGCAGGGTCGTTCCCTGTATGGAGCAAAGAAGGCGAAGTAAAACATGTCACGTAAAGGACCTGCAAAAAAGCATCAGCTGCTTCCTGATCCAATCTACGGCTCGACCGTCGTGGCTCAGTTGATTAACAAAATTCTTCTCGATGGCAAGAAGTCCATCGCAGAAAACATCGTCTACACCGCTCTTGAGCAGGTGAAGGCAAAGACCGAGCAGGAGCCAGTTTCTGTTTTGAAGCGCGCTCTCGATAACATTCGTCCAAGCCTCGAGGTTCGTTCCCGCCGCGTTGGTGGCGCAACCTACCAGGTTCCAGTCGAAGTTAAGCCTGCTCGTGCAAACACCTTGTCGTTGCGCTGGCTTACCGACTTCTCTCGCGTTCGTCGTGAGAAGACTATGGCTGAGCGTTTGGCTAACGAAATTCTCGATGCCTCCAATGGCTTGGGTGCTTCTGTAAAGCGCCGCGAGGATACCCACAAGATGGCAGAAGCAAACAAGGCTTTTGCTCACTATCGCTGGTAATCCACAAGATAATCGGTATCTTAAAGAGCTAAGGATAATAATATGGCACAAGATGTGCTTAACGACCTTAATATGGTTCGTAACATCGGCATCATGGCGCACATCGATGCTGGTAAGACTACTACCACCGAGCGTATTCTTTACTACACTGGTAAGAATTACAAGATTGGTGAAACTCACGATGGCGCTTCTACCATGGACTTTATGGCGCAGGAGCAGGAACGCGGTATTACTATTCAGTCTGCTGCAACCACTTGCTTCTGGCAGCGTCAAACCCATGACACAGATGACCGCTATCAAATCAACATCATCGATACACCAGGACACGTTGACTTTACCGCCGAGGTAGAGCGTTCTTTGCGTGTTCTCGACGGTGCTGTTGCAGTGTTCGACGGTAAGGAAGGCGTGGAGCCTCAGTCTGAAACCGTTTGGCGTCAGGCAGATAAGTATAGCGTTCCACGTATTTGCTTCATCAACAAGATGGATAAGTTGGGCGCAGACTTCTACTATTCTGTTAAGACAATTAAGGAAAAGCTTGGCGCTAAGCCACTCGTTATTCAGCTTCCAATCGGCGCTGAAAACGACTTCCTTGGTGTTGTTGACTTGATTCGTATGAAGGCTTACGTTTGGAATGACGTTAAGGACGATATGGGTGCTCATTACGACACCGTTGACATTCCTGCCGACTTGCAAGAGCGTGCAGAAGAATATCGTGCCGAGCTTATGGATCAGGTTGCAGAAGCCGACGAAGAGTTGCTTGAGAAGTATCTTGAATCGGGAGAGCTTTCCGAAGAAGAGATTCGCATGGGTATTCGCAAGCTTACTATTGCTCGCGAAGCCTTCCCAGTAACTTGCGGTTCTGCATTTAAGGATAAGGGCGTTCAGCCAATGCTGGATGCTGTTGTTGACTTCCTTCCAAGCCCAGAAGATGTTCCATCTATTAAGGGCTTTGATCCAAGCGACGAATCCGTTGAGATTGATCGTAAGCCAGTAAATACAGATCCATTTGCTGCATTGGTCTTTAAGATTTCCACTCATCCGTTCTACGGCAAGCTTGTGTTCGTGCGCGTGTACTCTGGCGAAGTTAAGCCAGGCGACTCCGTGTACGATTCCACTAAGTCCAAGAAGGAACGCGTTGGTAAGATCTTCCAGATGCACGCAGATAAGGAAAATCCTGTAGATTCTGCAGAAGCTGGAAACATTTACACCTTCGTTGGTTTGAAGAACGTTAGCACGGGTGACACCTTGTGCGACGAAAAGAGCCCAATTTCCTTGGAATCCATGACATTCCCAGATCCTGTTATCGAGGTTGCTGTGGAGCCAAAGACGAAGGCAGATCAGGAAAAGATGAGCTTGGCTTTGGCTAAGCTTTCCGACGAAGATCCTACCTTCCAGGTTAAGACCGACGAAGAATCTGGTCAGACTTTGATTTCTGGTATGGGCGAGCTTCAGCTCGACATTATTGTGGATCGTATGCGCCGCGAGTTCAAGGTTGAAGCGAATGTTGGTAAGCCACAGGTTGCTTATCGCGAAACCATTCGCAAGGCTGTTATGAACCAGGAATACACCCACAAGAAGCAGACCGGTGGTTCTGGTCAGTTCGCAAAGGTTTTGATGAACTTCGAGCCAATCGATCCAGAATCTGGCGAAGTCTATCAGTTTGTTAACGAGGTCACTGGTGGCCACATTACTAAGGAATTCATTCCTTCCATCGACGCAGGTGTGCAGGAAGCTATGGAATCTGGCGTTTTGGCAGGCTTCCCAGTGGTTGGCGTTAAGGCAACCGTTACCGACGGTCAGACTCACGACGTTGATTCTTCGGAAATGGCCTTCAAGATTGCAGGTTCCATGTGCTTCAAGGAAGCTGCTCCTAAGGCTCACCCAGTAATCCTCGAGCCAATTATGGCTGTGGAAGTTCGTACTCCAGAAGAGTACATGGGCGACGTTATGGGCGATTTGAACTCCCGTCGTGGAAATATTCAGTCTATGACCGACGCTACTGGCGTTAAGGTTATTGACGCTAAGGTTCCACTGAGTGAGATGTTCGGTTACATTGGTGATCTTCGTTCCAAGACTCAGGGACGTGCAATGTTCACCATGCAAATGGACTCTTACGCGGAAGTTCCAAAGGCCGTTTCGGACGAGATTATTAAAGCCCAGCGCGGCGAGTAAAAGCGCACGCTACTTCGGTGTTTTGTGTCCCTAGTCAACGCTAAAATTTCGTACGTTGACTGGGTTCTGGCACCGAAGTGGCACCTAACCCAGAAACCCAGTAAATATGTAGCTAGAGGCTTCACATAAGATTGTGAAGCAAACTACGAGACGTCCAGGAGGACAAACACATGGCAAAGGAAAAGTACGAGCGTACTAAGCCGCATGTTAACATTGGTACCATTGGTCACGTTGATCACGGTAAGACTACCTTGACCGCGGCTATTTCTAAGGTGCTTCATGGCGAATATCCAGATCTGAACCCTCAGTATGACTTCGATCAGATCGATGCTGCTCCAGAAGAGAAGGAGCGCGGCATTACCATTAACATCGCCCACATCGAGTATCAGACGGATGCACGCCACTATGCTCACGTGGACGCCCCAGGCCACGCTGATTACGTTAAGAACATGATCACTGGTGCTGCTCAGATGGATGGCGCAATCCTCGTGGTTGCTGCTACCGACGGCCCAATGGCTCAGACCCGTGAACACGTCTTGCTTGCTAAGCAGGTCGGCGTTCCAAAAATTCTTGTTGCTTTGAACAAGTGCGATATGGTTGACGACGAAGAGCTTATCGACCTCGTTGAAGAAGAGGTTCGTGACCTCCTCGAAGAAAACGGCTTCGATCGCGATTGCCCAGTCATCCGTACTTCCGCTTACGGCGCTTTGCATGATGACGCTCCAGACCACGACAAGTGGGTAGAGACCGTCAAGGAACTCATGAAGGCTGTTGACGAGTACATCCCAACCCCAACTCACGATCTTGACAAGCCATTCTTGATGCCAATCGAAGATGTGTTCACCATCTCCGGTCGTGGTACCGTTGTCACCGGTCGTGTTGAGCGTGGTAAGCTCCCAATCAACACCCCAGTTGAGATTGTTGGTTTGCGCGATACCCAGACCACCACCGTCACCTCTATCGAGACCTTCCACAAGCAGATGGATGAGGCCGAGGCTGGCGATAACACTGGTCTTCTTCTCCGTGGTATCAACCGTACCGATGTTGAGCGTGGTCAGGTTGTGGCTGCTCCAGGTTCTGTGACTCCACACACCAAGTTCGAAGGCGAAGTTTACGTCTTGACCAAGGACGAAGGTGGCCGTCACTCGCCATTCTTCTCCAACTACCGTCCACAGTTCTACTTCCGTACCACCGATGTTACTGGCGTTATCACCTTGCCAGACGGCATCGAAATGGTTCAGCCAGGCGATCACGCAACCTTCACTGTTGAGTTGATCCAGGCTATCGCAATGGAAGAGGGCTTGACCTTTGCAGTTCGTGAAGGTGGCCGTACCGTTGGTTCTGGTCGTGTGACCAAGATTCTTGCCTAGTATTTTCTGATTTTCTAATCTGAAGATATTAGCTAAGGCTTAGAAAAGACCCCATGAGGAAACTCGTGGGGTCTTTTGTATTTTCTATTGAAGAATTGCACATAGCTCGTTGTGTGTCGTTTTGTGTGTCGTTTTGTGTGTAGTTTTGTGTGTAGTTTTGTGTGTAGTTTTGTGTTCTTTGAATTTTTATCTTTTTATAATCATCGCAAAATGTTTACTTTTGTGTTTTAAGCGTTATTGTGCAAATGAAGAAAGCGCCTCTAATATTCAGATTTTTGTTGGAATACAGGAAGAAATCATATATGAATCATATTTGTGTAATTAAAAATATAAATACGAAAAAACCCAAGCCGCAAAGCTTGGGTTTTGTTTGTGCCCCCTCAGGGATTCGAACCCTGGACACGCTGATTAAGAGTCAGCTGCTCTAGCCAACTGAGCTAAAGGGGCGTTGGCGTTTTCTTGAGCCGAGTAATAACTATACTCAGAATCGCTTTATTTGCAAGTTACGGCGTGTCGTGTTTTGTGTGCTTTAGGTGCTTGTTGCGAATCTTTTAAACTCTTGTTGTCCATCTTCTAAAAGAAACTTGGTATATGCCTTTGCTAAATATGACGCTTTTTAACCACGATTCTGGCGATTCTAAAAATAACAACGTTAATCAAAATGAAGTTAGCCAGAATAATGCTAGTCAAAATGTTTACGACAGCCAAAGCAGTACTACACAGCGCACGCTACCTTTACGCGCAAGTGAAACAAGTGCTGAAAATCCTTGGCCAGTAAGTGTTATAAGCCAAAAGTTCCATGGTGCTGTAGAAAAGTGGCCTGCGGCTTGGGTAGAAGGTCAGATTGTTGAAATCAACATGCGAAGGTCTACATCTGGCTACATAACGCTTAGAGACAGCAATGAAGACGTTTCAATCTCCATAATGGGCTTTAGTAAGTTTGTTCAGCAAGCTAAAGATTTGCATCAAGGCGATAGGGTAGTTGTTCACGGCAAGGCAGATATTTGGGTAAAAGCAACACGATTGAGCTTTGTTGCCGACGAAATTAGGCGTGTTGGTGCTGGCGACTTAAAAGCGCAAATAGATGAGTTGCGCAAAAAGCTTAAAGGCGAAGGCTTGTTCGACGCGGAAAATAAGGTGCCGCTGCCCGAGTTTCCAAAGTGCATTGGACTGGTGTGTGCGCCTCAAGCTCGAGCCGAGGGAGATGTTATTACAAACGTCAATTTGCGCTGGCCTGTAACGCGTTTTAAGGTGGTTCACGCGCATGTTCAGGGTGTGCAATGTCCATCAGACGTAATTGCGGCCATTAAGCAGTTAGACGCAGACCCAGAGGTTGATGTGATTATTGTTGCGCGCGGTGGCGGCAGCTTTGAGGATTTGATTGGATTTTCGGACGAAGGCGTGGTTCGCGCTACGGCTGCTTGCGTAACTCCGATTGTTTCTGCGATTGGTCACGAAGATGATTGGACGCTTATTGATTTGGCGGCAGATATGCGAGCTTCTACGCCTACAGATGCAGCAAAGCGCGTTGTTCCAGATGTTAACGAGCAATGGCAGTTGATTGATAACGCTTTGCAACACGCGCGCATGAGGATTTCTGCGCGAGTTAGCAACGAGATTCAGCTTATTGAGGGATACGCAAATAGGCCAAGTATTACTCAGCCAACCACTATGCTGGAGCCGCATGAGTTGTTTGTGCAGCAGGCGGTTGAACGCATGAGGCATGGTTTGGTGCGGCTTCTGGACGACGCTAGTTTGACTGTTGAAAAGGCGCATGCCAGTATTACGGCTCTCAGTCCGCAATCAACGCTTAATCGCGGTTACGCGGTTGTGCAAATTAGCGGCGGGAAAGTACTTGACGATTCTAGTCGTGTAAAAACTGGCGATGATATAACAGTTACTCTTAAAAGTGGCTTGATTACAGCTAATGTTACTTCTGTAGAAAAGTCGTAAAGTTATAAAGTTATAAAATTATAAAACTAAAAACGCAAAATCTTAAATAAAAATCTTAAATAAAATATTAGAAAAGGATGATTATGAGTGACGAAATAAAAGACGCAAGTGCAAAAGCTGACGCGATTAGCACGCTTAGCAGCGAAGAGCGAGCTGCGATTAACGCAATGCCTTACGAAGAAGCGCGCGAAAAGCTTGTGCAAGCTGTTAAAGCTCTTGAGGCTGGCGGTTTGACTTTAGATCAGTCTATGCATCAATGGGAACTTGGAGAAGCGCTAGCAAAGCGTGCGCAGGGCTTACTTGCATCGGTTCGCGCTAAGCTTGATGCGGCTCAGGTAGAGCAGTCAGCTACAGCTGCGACGGCTGGAACACAGTCGAATCTTGAATCGTGAATCTTGAGCGCGTTATAGCGCGTAAACCACGCCATGGTGTATAATTGCCATTTGTTGCTTTGCAAGAAGCGTGCGCATGTTTCGTTTTGCGTGTTGCGCGCTGCAATCAACTAAACTGCCTCGGTAGCTCAGTGGATAGAGCACCACTCTCCTAAAGTGGGTGTCGTCAGTTCGATTCTGATTCGGGGCACTTTTTGTGTATAGCTATATTTAGTTGTGTGCTATATATAGTTTGTTTATTTTTTGACAAATATTAGTTTCTTTTGTAGAATAGATACGTGGTGAAGCCAGGCTGTGTCTGGTTCGCGAAGAGCCAATCAAGTGATTGATTGGCTCTTCGTGCATCTAATGGCGGGGGATTTGGTGGGAATGATGGTGATTTATAAGCCTTTTACTACTATCAAGCAACAAATAAAATTGCTTAAGTCTAGAGGAGTAGTGTTTTCTGATGAGCTTAAAGCTATGGAAATACTTGAAAGAGAAGGTTACTATAGCGTTGTGAATGGGTATAAAAATCCATTTCTTGAATCAAAAAATTCGAATAAATATGTTCAAGGAACAAAGTTTGAACACATTTATTATCTTTTTAAATTTGATCGCGAACTTCGTGGTATTATTTTTGCGGCTACAACTAGAACAGAAGCATTGTTAAGGTCATCATGTTCATATTGTTTTAGCCAGATTCACGATAATGAAGTCAATGCTTACCTTAATGAAGCTAATTATGAAGATCCAAAGGAATCGCGCGGTTTAGTTAGAGCATTTAATCGAATTATAGAAAATAATACGTCAAATAATAAAAAATTAAATCTAGGGAAAGAATACATACGGCATTGTATCAATAATCACGATGGTCAGGTTCCATTATGGGTTTTATCTAATGACCTAACTTTCGGACAGATATTCTGGTTTTACAAAGTTCAAACTAGATGCATGAGAGGTTTGGTTGCTAGGGAATATACTGAACTTTATAATTCTTCACACTGTTCTCAAAAAGATATTACGTCAATAAAAATTGATTCTACTTATAGAAGAATTAAAGAGTTCAGAAATATTTGTGCGCATGATGAACGTTTGTATTGTGCTAGACCACATAGTTTCAATGCAACAGTTTTTCAGCTTATTAAAGATTTCGACTTATTCTTAGACACTAACTATTATCTAGAGTTTTTAGAGAAGATTGAGAAATTACTAAGTGCGCTTTGCGTTGAAGTGCCAAGTTGTTCCAAAAATGTTATTGAATGCATTGGAATGTCTAGTATTAATGAATTTTATGATTGGAAAAATAAAATTAAAGAAAATATTACCTTGAATAGTAACTTGTCTGTTCCCAACGAAGCAACTCTTAAAGCCATGAATCACGCTAATCAAATTATAGATGGCAAAATTTCTGAAGACGGCATTGTTTTTAGCAATGCTAATGAAGCTAAAGCATTTTTGGATAATATGTCATGAAAATGTCATGAAAATTATTCGCGAGTCGCGAAATCCTTCCCAATGTTAGGGGATAGTGTTAGATTGTTTCTAACTTAAGCGATGATCCGTTATCGGCGGGGAGTTTTCGGAAGAACGGCGAGGATTCGTAAGGTCCTCGCTTATTAGAACCGACGGGGTTGGCCCGTATAGCCAAACACGAGAGGCTGCAAACGTTGCATAAGCATTTTGCAGCAAGCGAGGTGGTACCGCGGCAATAACTGTCGTCCTCGCAGGGAAATATTCACCCTGTTGAGCGAGGAGAGCACAGTGAGCGAATCCACTAATCCAGCAGCAAACGCGTCCGAAAAGTCATGCGCAAATAACGTATACCCAAAGGTAAGTGTTTCAGCATCAGCGCAAGAAAACGCCGCCGCGCAAGTTGCACCAAATCCTTCCTTCCCAAAGCTTGAAGAGTCCGTTCTTCAATACTGGGATGCAAATAACACTTTCCGCAAGTCAATCGAATATCGCCCGTCTGGCAAGGGTAGCCAAAACGAGTTCGTGTTCTTTGATGGCCCTCCATTTGCAAACGGTCTTCCTCACTATGGCCACTTGCTCACAGGCTACGCAAAAGACGTGGTTCCGCGTTATCAGACTATGCGCGGTCGCAAAGTAAACCGCGTTTTTGGCTGGGATACTCACGGTCTTCCTGCAGAGTTGGAAGCGCAGAAGGAACTCGGCATCGAGTCTGTTGATCAAATCGAAAAAATGGGCATCGCAAAG
The DNA here is from genome assembly GCF_055804255.1 of Gardnerella sp. c17Ua_118. NCBI lineage: Bacteria > Bacillati > Actinomycetota > Actinomycetes > Bifidobacteriales > Bifidobacteriaceae > Gardnerella > Gardnerella sp. c17Ua_118. The sequence continues at coordinate 769,897 of NZ_JANUYT010000001.1, read as the reverse complement.
TTCAACGATGCTTGCCGCGCCAGCGTTTTGAAGTACACAAACGAGTGGCAAAATTACGTGCATCGTCAGGCTCGCTGGGTTGATTTTGAGCGCGGCTACAAAACTCTGAACATTCCATACATGGAATCCGTAATGTGGGCATTTAAGCAGCTTTACGATAAGGGATTGGCTTATAAGGGTTACCGCGTGCTTCCGTACTGCCCAAAGGACCAGACTCCACTTAGTGCGCACGAGCTTCGCATGGATGCTGATGTGTACCAGAATCGCCAGGATACCACTGTTTCTGTGGCCGTTAAGCTTCGCGACGAAGACGACGCTTACGCAGTATTCTGGACAACCACTCCTTGGACAGTTCCAACAAACTTTGCAATCGTAGTCGGCGCAGACATCGACTACGTGGAAGTTCGTCCAACTGAAGGCAAGTTTGCTGGCAAAAAGTTCTACATTGGTAAGCCTTTGCTTGGTTCCTACACTAAGGAACTTGGCGAAAATTACGAAGTTGTGCGCGAACTTAAGGGCGCTGAGATGGCTGGCTGGCGCTACTACCCAGTGTTCCCATACTTTGCAAGCGATTCTGCGCTCGCTGAGGGTGGCACTCCTGGTCCTAACGCTTTTACGATTTTCACAGCAGATTATGTTGACACTGCAGAAGGTACTGGTCTTGTTCACCAGGCTCCTTACGGCGAGGACGATATGAACACGCTTAACGCGCACGAAATTCGCAGCGTTGACGTGCTCGACGCAGGCTGCAAGTTTACAAGCGACTGCCCAGATTACGAAGGCTTGTACGTTTTCGACGCGAATTTGCCAATTTTGCGCAACTTGCGTGCAGGAGACGGCCCGCTTGCTCAAATGCCAGAAGACCAGCGCGCGTTGCTATTCCAAGAAAAAAGCTACGTGCACAGCTATCCTCATTGCTGGCGTTGCGCAACTCCGCTTATTTATAAGCCTGTTTCTAGCTGGTTTGTGTCTGTTACAAAGATTAAGAAGCGTTTGCTTGAGCTTAATCAACAGATTAATTGGATTCCTGGAAACGTTAAAGACGGCCAGTTCGGTAAGTGGCTTTCTAACGCTCGCGATTGGTCGATTAGCCGTAATCGCTTCTGGGGCTCGCCAATTCCAGTGTGGGTGAGCGATGATCCAAAGTATCCTCGCGTAGACGTTTACGGCTCGTTGGATGAGCTTAAGGCTGATTTTGGCGACTATCCTCGCGACGACGATGGCAATGTGAATATGCATCGCCCGTATATCGATCGCCTTACTCGACCAAACCCAGACGATCCTACTGGAAAGTCTCAAATGCATCGTATTACGGATGTTCTCGATTGCTGGTTTGAGTCTGGTTCTATGCCTTTTGCACAGTTCCATTATCCGTTTGAAAATAAGGACTTCTTCGAAGAGCACTTCCCATGCGATTACATCGTTGAATATATTGGCCAGACTCGTGGATGGTTCTACACGCTTCACATTATGGCTACAGCTCTATTCGACCGACCAGCTTTTAAGAACGTGATTTGCCACGGCATTGTGCTTGGTTCCGACGGCCAGAAGATGAGTAAGCATTTGCGCAATTACCCAGATGTTAATGGCGTTTTCAACGAGTATGGCTCGGATGCTATGCGCTGGTTCCTTATGTCTTCGCCAATTTTGCGTGGTGGCAATTTGATTGTGACTGCAGACGGCATTAGAGATACTGTTCGTCAGGTTATGCTTCCAGTTTGGAGCTCTTACTACTTCTTCACTTTGTATGCGAATGCTGCAAACGGTGGCAAGGGCTACGATGCTCGCAGGCTTCGCGCGGACGAGGTTGCAGGCCTTTGCAACATGGATCGCTACTTGCTTGCTCGCACGCGTTTGCTTGTTGAGCGCGTAGAAAAGTGCTTGAACGAGTTTGCGATTAGCGATGCTTGCGCATCCGTCAGCGATTTTATTGACGTGCTTACAAATTGGTATATTCGCGGCAGCCGTGACCGCTTCTGGAATGAAGACGAGACTGCTTTTAACACGCTTTACACTGTTCTTGAAGTGTTCATGCGCACGATTTCTCCTCTTGCTCCTATGGAGGCAGAGGCTGTGTGGCGTGGTCTTACTGGCGGCGAATCCGTGCATTTGGCTGATTGGCCTTATTTGGTTGAGCCTGAGACTCTTTCGGATGGTGAGCCAAATCCTAAGGCTGGCGAAGTGACTGAGCTTGGAGCGGTTCTTGCGCACGACGATGCTTTGGTTGCTGCTATGGATAAGGTTCGCGAGGTCGTGTCTTCTACGCTTTCGTTGCGTAAGGCGGAGCAGTTGCGTGTGCGCCAGCCGTTGGCAAATTTGACGGTTGTTGCAGAAAATACTGATGCTGTAGAGCCTTATGAGCAGGTGCTTGAGCGCGAGCTTAATGTGAAGAATGTTACATTCTGCACTTTGGAAGATGCTGGCAGCCATGGTTTGAAGATTGTTCACGAGCTTAAGGTGAATGCGCGCGCAGCTGGTCCTCGTTTGGGTAAGCAAGTGCAGTTTGCTATTAAGTCTTCTAAGAGTGGCGATTGGCGTGTTGACGAGTCTGGCGCTCCTGTTGTTAACACTCCAAACGGCGAAGTTGCGCTTGTTGAGGGCGAATATGAGCTTGTGAATCGCGTTGAGTCTTCGGATGCTAAAGCGGCTGCAAATACGGCTTCTGCTGCAATGCCAACTGGCGGTTTCGTTATGCTTGACACTGCTTTGACTAGCGATTTGCTTGCGGAAGGTTATGCTCGCGATGCTATTCGCGCTGTTCAAGATGCTCGTAAGGAGAAAGGTTTAGATATTAGCGACCGAATCTCTTTGACTTTGAGCGTGCCTGCTTCGGATGTTGCTAAAGTTGAGCAGTTCCGTGATTTGATTGCGGAAGAGACTTTGGCTACAAGCTTTGAAGTTACAGAGGCTGATTCTAGCGCAACCGAGCTTAGCGTAAGTCTTAAGCGTGCGTAGTTTAAAGCCTTACGTAAATTTTAGCTAACTAAACAAAAAACGTGCCGTGTATGATTCATACGTCGGCACGTTTTGTTTGAGCAATGCGACACTCCGATTTTCTACACTTCCACACCTTCCTATAGATTCGTTATAACAACAGTACAAATTTACTCATGTTTGTATTTGTTAGTTTTATAGAAAAATTGCAATATGAAAGTGCAGGTAACGAAATGAGTGGCGATGAAAAGGGGCGGTGTATTTTATTCGCGTAGTAAGCGCGACTTATCAAGTGTTACCGCAATTGTTGGAATTGCAATAATATCACTGTTTGTTTTATTGGCGATTTTTGCCGACCTTTTTACTTTTATTACAGGTAATGATCCATATAGCGAAAATCCCGATGTTTTGTCGGATTCTTCATTGCCTACAGGCATAGGCGGAATAAGCTCAAAACATTGGTTTGGCGTAACACCATTGCGCGGAATTGACTTATTTGCAATCATCTCTCACGGCGCAAGAATCTCTCTTGGAATTGGCTTAGCTTCTACTGCAATCTCCGTTGTTTTAGGAGTTGTAATTGGCGTTATTGCTGGTTATTTTGGTGGTTTTGTTGATTTTGCAATTTCTCGCATTATGGACGTGTTCTTTGGGTTCCCATTCCTAATCTTTGCGATTGCGCTTTCTGCGATTGTTCCTCAAACTTTCCCGCGTCCGCTTCTTTTAACTCTTGTAATCGGCTTTTTTGGTTGGCCTAGTATGGCGCGATTGGTACGAGGCGAAACACTTAGCCTTAAAAATCGTCATTTTGCTGTGGCTTCCAGAGTTATGGGCGCTAGTGCTTTTCATGTTTTGCGCAATCAGATTTTGCCAAACATGCTTCCAATAATCATTGTTAATACAACACTTTCTATACCAGGCCGTATTGCACTCGAAGCGGCACTTTCATTTCTTGGCGTTGGCATGAATCCGCCTTCGCCTTCGTGGGGACGCTCAATATCCGACGCAGTGCAGTGGGCATTGGTAGACCCGTGGTATTTAATATTCCCAGGTTTATCTTTGTCCCTGCTTGCGCTCGGGTTTAATATGATGGGCGATTGGCTTTCTTCAAAAATGGAGATAGCAGCATGAGCGTTTTTCTTTACATTATTAGGCGCGTTGCAAGCGCTTTGGCTGTTATTTCTGTTATTGCAATGGCAATGTTTTTGATTTTCTTTATGACTCCAACAAATCCTGCGCAGCTTATGTGCGGCAAACCTTGCACGCCTGAACGTTTAGCCCAAGTCTCTGCGTTTATGGGAACTGATTTGCCTTGGTATAGTCAGCTTTTTAACTATTTGCAGGGTATTTTTGTTGGCCGTACTTTTGGCGATTCTGCATCTGCCAGCGCAATTGTTTGCGCGGCTCCTTGCTTAGGATGGTCTTTTGCTCTTAATGAGCCTGTTACTGGTCTGATTTTTAGTCGTTTTCCAGTTACTGCATCAATCGCGATCGGCGCTGCTGTTTTGTGGATGCTAATTGGCGTATTTGCAGGCGTTTTGCAAGCTGTTAAGCGTGATTCGTGGATTGACCGCATAATCGTAGCGTTATCTTCGATTGGTATTTCGTCTCCTACCTACTTAATTGGTTTGCTGGCGATTATTGCTTTTGCGGTTTACATTCCCGTTTTTCCTACGGGCGGATATGTTAGCTTCTTTGCTAATCCTTTTAACTGGGCTTGGCATCTGCTACTCGCTTGGATTGTTTTAGCGTTGATAAATGGCGCTTTTTATGCGCGCATTACTCGTTCTACAATGCTTAGGGAATTTGGTAAAGATTATGTGCGAACTGCAAGAGCAAAGGGCATGCCCGATTCACATGTTGTACTAAATCATGCTTTGCGAAATGCGATTTTACCAATATTTACAATGTTTGGTTTAGATCTTGGCGGTCTTCTTGGTGGAGCGGTTATAACTGAGCGCGTGTTCTCTATGCACGGGTTGGGTTCGCTTCTTTTAGACGCTGTTAAGACTTTTGATTTGCAAGTTTTGGTTGGAGTTACGCTGTTTTCGGCCGCTCTTGTAATAATTGCAAATCTTATTGTTGACGTCTGTTATTGTTTGCTTGATCCTAGAGCGGCTAAAGTCGCCCTTTAAAGCGGTGATTAGTGAGCGTTAAAATCGCCAGAATAATTGCCATTAAGGTTGCAACTAAAGTCGCTACTAAAGTCTTCTTTAAATCACAATAATAAAAATTTTTAATAACTTTATAACTTTATAAAAAATTAAGGAAAAATCATGCAAAATGCACAAAATATGCAAAATTATTATCAAATCATCAAAAAAGTTAATCGTGGTTTTGCTCTAAATACATTAAGAGCAATTTCCGTAATTCTAGTGTTTTCGCTGGTTTATGCATTTTCTGCTTGCGAATCTGCTGTGCAAAGTGGTCAAAATCTACAAAAAAGACTCCCTAATGCTTCTGTGCTTAATAGCAATCCAAAAAAGGGCGGAACGCTTACGATTCTAAGCTCCGAATCAAAAATGGATTTTGATCCTGCAAGAAGTCAGGGTTTACCAATAACCTCTAATAGCCTAGTTTTCCGCGCTTTAACAACGTGGAAAGTAACGCCAAGTGGCAAAACGAGTGTTGTTGCCGATTTAGCAACAGATACAGGAACTGCTTTAGACGGCGGAAAAACTTGGAAGTACACTCTTAAAAAAGGGATTAAATACCAGGATGGAAGCCCAATAACGTCTAAAGATATTAAATATGGTCTTGAGCGTTCTTTTGCAAACTCGCTTACAGGCGGATTTGGTTACCACAAAGCGCTTTTACAAGGTGCTAAAGACTATGCCGGTCCGTTTAGTGGTAAATCTTTGGATTCGATTGAAACTCCAGACAATCAAACAATCTTTTTTAAGCTAAATGCTGCTTTTGCTAATTGGCCTTGGGTTGCGTCTTTGGCTGCATTCGCTCCCGTTCCACTAAATTCTGGTAATGCGCAGGATTATGGCAAAAGCCCAGTTGCTTCTGGACCGTACAAAATTGTTGAAAACGAAGTTGGCAAGCAAATTGTTATGGTTAGAAACACTAATTGGGATTCCAGCGCGGATTCAATTCGAGCTAATTACCCAGACAAGATAATTTGGAAGCTTGGCGTTGATCCTTCTGTTGCTGCACAATCTATGATTCAAGGCAATTCTGGTGCAGACAATGCTATTCTTGCAGATTTTGTGCCTCCAGCTCAACGCGCGCAAGCTAAAGCAAGCTACAAGTCAAGCAATCTTTTAATTACAAGCGGTGACGGAGCGTTGGAATACTTGGCCATGAACAATCGACGTATTAAAGATGTTAAGATTCGCAAGGCAATTCAGTACGCTGTAGATAAGCAGTCGTATCAGCGAGCAAAGGGCGGTGCGGTTGCTGGCGGTTTTGCAACAACGCTTATTACTCCAGGCGTAAGCGAGCGCAAAGTCTATAATCTATATTCTGCAAATCCGCGTGGGGACGTAGAAAAGGCTAAACAATTATTAAAGGAATCGGGTAAATCTAAACTAAAGTTTAGTCTTATTGCTCGCCCAGATCAGGCGCAAGTGGCATCTTCTATTCAAGCAAGCTTAAAGCGCGTTGGAATTGATGTTTCTATACGAACTGTGGATTCGCAGATTTTTACAGATATGATTACTGGCGATTCTGGCGATTATGATTTAGCTTTGTCTAAATGGCAGCCTGATTTTCCTTCTGCGTATGCAAATATTGGTCCGCTTTTTGATTCTTCGCAAATAGGCGGTGGCAATTGGAATATATCTCGCTACTCGAATCCAAAAGTGGATTCCTTGATTCGCCAAGCTGTTGGCGTTATAGATAAGTCGCGTGCAGATTTGCTTTGGCAGCAGGTTGATAAAGAGATTATGCGCGATTCTCCAATTGTTCCGCTTATTTACTCTAAGAACACTTATATTCACGGAAGCAATGTGGAAAACTTCTTCGTTGGGTCTTTCCCGGCTTATCCAAACTATGCGCGAGTTTCGCTTAGAAACTAGAAAAGGATTTAATAAAATGTTGGAAAATCGCGAAAACCCAGTGCTTAGTGTTAACAACTTGTCTATTGCGATTGGCAAAAATCAGATTACGCATAACGTATATTTAAACTTATATGCGGGCAAAATTAGCGCGCTGGTTGGCGAATCTGGTTCGGGAAAGTCATTAACTTCGTTGGCGTTAATGGGTCTTCTTTCAGGCGATTTTAGTGTTTCTGGCAAAGCGGTTATTAATACAAGCGCTAATGACAGTTTGGATTTGCTAAGCAATAATGCTCCGTATTCTTATATTCGTTCGGGGCTTATTTCAATGGTGTTCCAAGAGCCATCTACTGCATTTAATCCCGTTATGCGTCTTGGCAAGCAAATTGAAGAGGCGTTAAAATATCATCCCGAAAAGTTTGGCAAGATGAGCGCTCGCGCTAGAAAATCGCGAGTCCTTGATTCCCTTAGCGAGGTTGGCCTAAAGGATGTAAATCGCGTTTATAGGTCTTATCCGCACGAACTTTCTGGCGGGCAGCTTCAGCGCGCAATGATTGCAATGGCAATTATTAATCTACCTTCTTTGCTTATTGCAGACGAGCCTACAACAGCTTTAGATGTTACAACTCAGCGTAAGATTTTGCAGCTTTTGCGCGATTTAGCTAAAAAGCATAATATTGCGGTTTTGATTATTACGCATAATATGAGCGTTGTTAAGGCTGTTGCAAACACAGTTTATGTTATGAACAGTGGCAGTATTGTTGAAAGTGGACTAGTTAAAGATGTGTTTTCTAATCCTAAAAACAGCTATACGCGCTCTCTTTTAGACTCTATTGTTGATTTTGATATTAATAATTTAGCTAGCGAATCAACTAGCTCGGATGCTGGCGATTTTTGCGTAAACATTCAAAATGTTTCTGCCAAATATGCTAAGTCTTCTAAAATTTTCAACTCTTCCAAATCCGCAATAAGTGATTTGAACCTTAATATTTTAAAGGGGAAGACGCATGCGCTGGTTGGCGAATCTGGTGCTGGAAAAACAACGATTGCAAAGCTTATTTCTGGCCAGCTTAAGCCAGAATCTGGCAGCATAAGCATAGAGGGCCTTAATTTATACTCCGATTGCAAAAAGCACGCGAATCGCAAGATTTTAAGCAATATTGGATTCATTTTCCAAGATTCTGGCTCGGCGTTAAATCCTTTAAAAACAGTAGGCTGGAGCATTGCCGAGCCTCTTCTTGCCAATAAAAGTCTTAGCGAAGAAGAGCGCAAAAAGCGCGTGGAGTTTGTTCTTAATCAAGTGCATTTGCCATTAAGCTTAATAAACAGGTTCCCGCACGAGCTTTCTGGCGGCCAAAAACAGCGAGTTGGCATTGCGCGAGCGTTAATAAATCGTCCTTCTTTGATTATTGCAGATGAGCCAACTTCGGCGTTAGATGCAAACCATTGCCTAAAAATCTTAAATCTTCTAAGTAGCTTGCAAAAGCAGTACAACTTTTCGTGCTTGTTTATAACGCATGATTTGGCTTTAGTAAGCCGTATTGCTAGCCAAGTTAGCGTTATAAAAGGCGGAAGAATTGTTGAGCAGGGAAGCGTTAAAGATGTATTGCGTTTCCCTAAGAATTCCTACACGCAAAGCCTTATTGATGCTGTTTTGTAACGCTTATGTTTGTGCTAAAAAGTAACATAATAAGAGTCTATTAGGAGGTTTTTATGACTTCATGCGCTCCAATTGGTGTGTTTGACTCAGGGCTTGGTGGCATTTCTGTAGTTCGTCAACTTAGCGCAGCTATGCCTAACGAGCGCATTGTTTATTTTGGCGACTCTGCAAACGCGCCTTATGGCATAAAAACTCCTCAAGAAGTTCGAGATCTTAGTTTTAAGATTGTTGAGCATTTTGCAAGTCTTAATGTTAAAGCTGTTGTAATTGCTTGCAATACTGCCACTTCTGCTGCTGTTAAAGATTTGCGCGCGCATTACAATATGCCGATTATTGGCATGGAGCCTGCTCTTAAGCTTGCTTGCGATTTGGGTGGCGGCAAGCCTCAGTGCGTAATCGTTGCAGCTACGCCTTTAACGCTTAGAGAGCGCAAGTTTGCAGAACTTATGAATCGTTTTACGCAAAATCACAAGATTTTTTCTAAACCTTGCCCAGATTTGGTAGAAATTGTGGAAAATGGCGATTTAGGCAATAAAAATATTGTTATGAGCGCTTTGCACAAGTATTTTGATTCTTACGATTTAACGAATATTGATTCAGTTGTTTTGGGATGCACTCATTTTGTGTTTTATAAAAGCTACTTCCGTGAGTTTTTGCCTGATTGCGTGAATATTGTAGACGGTAATGATGGCACTATTCACCATCTTAAAAGCGTTTTAGAGTCTAAGGATTTGCTTGCGCCAAGCGAAAATAGTGGAAGCGTTGTGCTTACTAACTCCGATTCAAGTAATCGTATTGCTAAGCTAGCACAATCGCTACTTAATGGTGATTTCTGATTGTAGCTTAAATTGCGTCTTATCTAATGCGATTTTACTTGCGATTTTACTTGCGACTTATGAAAATATAGCATTGCCGTATTTGCTTAAAATAAGCAATACAAGAGCAAAAATCCAAAGCAAATCCACGATTAAATCGTAATTTAGTCGGTAGTAAGCGCTTAAAATCTTATTTTTGGATCCAATCTCTTGCACACTAAATGTTGCGTGTGTAAGTGACATAAATTGCAAAGTTGTGCAAAACATTAAAACAAGGCACCATGGGCAAAGAATTTGTATAACAAACATAGATTGCGTAAACAGCCAATAAGCGTACAAGAGTGCGCATAATCCACCAATCCAGCTAAAAGTTGCTAGCCATTTTGGAAGTTTTACTTTTGCTATTCCAACTACAGCAAGCGTTACGAAAACGCTTTCTGCTGCAATTCCAAAGAAAGCATTAGGGAAGCTTAGTTCGCCAAATCTTATGAATTCCGCTTGCCAAGATTGAGCCACTTTAGAGCACGAAACAACGGTGTTTACGTCGCATCCAAGCGCTTTATGCGGTGCGCGTGCAAGAGCTAAAGTTTCGGAAGAAAGTATTAGCGATGTTAAAAGTGCAATTGCGGATGAAATAAGCATAATCATGTAAACCCAAGCGGCAGAATGTCGCCAAGAATTCATGCGATTATTGTGGTTACCCATAAACACTCCTCAAAGCGCTAATGTATTTAGATATTGTTTAGACTTAAAACCGTTACATGCCACAGTTTACGATAATTATATGACTGTAATAGGTAGTAGTGCGAATAACGACTTTAGTTTGGATTCTAAATCGCAAGATTTAGGGTGGGATTTGCATTGTCATACTTTATATTCGGATGGCACTAAATCTCCAAAAGAATTAGTAGATGAAGCTAAAAATCTTGGACTTAGTGGAGTAGCTATTAGCGATCACGACACTACTGCTGGCTGGCATGATTTTGAAGAAGCTGCTAAAAACGCTGATTTTCCAGTTATTTTTGGATCGGAGATAACTGCTGTAGAAGGAAACATATCGGTTCACGTGCTTGCTTATAACTACAATCCAAACGACGAGTGCATTAATGAAATGTTTGCAACTACAAGAAAACGCAGATTGGAACGCACGCGCAAAATGGTTGATCTTATGTCTCATGATTTTCCGATTACTTGGCAAGATGTTCTTGCACAAGCAGGGCAAGGTGCGCTAACTACGATTGGCCGTCCGCATATTGCAGACGCTCTTGTTGCTGCAGGCGTTTTTGAAACAAGGTCACAAGCTTTTGCAGGCCCTGTTGCTCCACATGGCCCATACTACATTCCAACGCCATCTCCAAGCGTTGATGAGGTTATTAAAGTTATTAAACACGCTGGGGGAGTAAGCGTTATTGCGCATCCTGCGGATTATAGTAGGAATCTTGTTATTCTTTCGGATTCTCAAATAGAACACTATGCAAGCGTTGGTCTTAACGGTTTAGAAGTATATCATCGTGGCAACTCTTTAACGCAAAGACAAAGACTATTGGAGTTAGCAAAAGACTTGAATTTGCTTGTTACTGGTGGATCCGATTGGCATGGCAGTGGCAAGCCAAATAAAATCGGAGAAGAAACAACAAGTTGCAATGTTGTTTCTAAAATCCTAAATTACTAGATGAATTAAAATTGCGCTGTTAAAACGTTATAAACGTGTTAAGTGTTCTAGTAGTGTTCTAGCAGTGTTCTAGTAGCGTTAAAACGCGTTAAAACCAACGGTGTGAGTTGGCGTATCTCCTATAATCGCATATGCAAAAGAGTCTGCCATAATAAAAATTTTTCGATTGTTTTTATCTGTAAGATTAATCGCCTTTTCGTCTTTAATAGCGCTTTCAATAATGTTTTGTATATCTTGCTCGCTTTGATCGCTTTCAAAGCTAATAGTGTCTTTTACGTGCTTAACGCCAATTGTTACCTTCATTTTTATTCCTTAATTGTTTAGATTAATTATTGTTATTTAGTGTTTTATGCGCTTATGTATTAGTTTTGGGCGTTTGTGCTTTCACCTGTATTTGCGCTTGTTCTTGTGCTTTCTAGTTTGCTTTTTGCGTCTTTAATAGCAAGTTCTGCATCTTTTAGCATTGGAATAATAATAGTTGCTGGCTTATCTAAATCTTCATTTTTATTGCCATTATTGCCATTACTATTATTGCCATTACCATCGTTGCTATTTGTATTGACGTTTTCAACACTATTGTTACTGTCTACACCTTCGCCGCTTTCGATACGTTCTACATTACTATTTGCATCAGCTTTATCTACGAAATCATTATTGCTGTTGCTAACTTCGTTCGTTGCATTGTTATTCACATCGTTAGTTTTGTTAACGCTGCTTATAACTTGCGTTTCCAAGCCGTCTGCAATAGTGGCGGTTTTAGTGGCAGTTTCAGTGGCGTTAGTGTTGTCGTTTATAGTTATAGTTTGTTCGTATGTATTATCTTTATAGTCTTTTTGATCTTCTTGCTTGAGCGTTACAACAGTTTTTTCGTTAGTAGCGTCCGAAGATATAGTATCGTCTTTAACGGCATTATCTTTAATAGAATTATCTTTAACAATATCGTCTTTAACAATATCTCCTACAGTAAGAGAAGACGCTGGGTTTGCGCTATTATTGTTTTGATTTGCGCTTGCTGCTCTAGAATTATTTATGCGAGTAAGCTCGTGAGCAAGACGTTCCACTTGCGCTTTAAATCTCATTATTCCAGTTGTATCTGCGCGTTGCAAAGCTTGAATAAAGTCTCCAACTTGCTCCATTTGCAACCAAAGATTTGCTCGAAGCATAATCATGCTGTCTAATCTAGACCCAAGTATTCTTCCATATGCACTTAGCAAAGCGTTTCTATGCTGCTCGTTAAGCTTTGCAAAAATCCACGCTAAATCGCGAGCAGGATCGTTGATTTGCATGCTTTGCCAATTGGTTATAGCTGTAATAGTAGACCCAGAAAATAGAAAATCACCATCTTTGAATCCGCCGTGAACTGGGCAAGTGTCGAATGACCACAATCCATCAGTTTCTAAAACTCTAGACCAATTATCTGTTATTTCTGTAGGAATATGGCCTGCTTGGCGCAATCTTTTAATCCAAGACGTTAATTGCGTGCGAATTTGACCAGTAGTAAAAGAAGGATAATCGCTTTTAGTTAAAAACGACGGACTTAGTCTATGAATCGCGCCTATTGCAGTTCCAGCGTTTACACAATCATCTGTTGTAAGAAGGCTTAGTTCTCTTGCATTTCCGTTTAGATGATTACAAATAAGCACTGTTGGATTGTTAAAATCAGCTTCTCCTATTGAGTCAAAATGTAATTCGTTTTGATTTTGACTGTTAGTGGAATCTTGTTGATTTGCTTGGTTTGCATGATTAGTTTGATTTGCCTTATTTGAAAGCGACCCAGGAACAAACTTAAGCATTTCTTCGTGAGCAAATCCAAGAGCTGCAAGACCCTTAGTTTTTTGCAATACCCATGCTGCTCGCGCTCTATCGTGCAAACGTTTTTGACCTTTAGCGTTAGAGCTAACAAAAATGTCGTAAAGTCTGCCCGAAACGTCTTGAATAACAGCGTGAGATATGCCAGCAGCGGCATCGGTGGCGTTTGCCTGCTCGCTTTGGCGCGTTCCGGCGAATTGTACTTCTGGCATGACCGATGAGGCCAGCGCTACCAACTTGAATCTGCTTATCTGTGTCACAGTTCAACATTAATACAAAGCAACGAGATATAGCTAAATAGCCTTTAACCACATTAGCGTTTTATGCTTTTATTTTTTCTTTATTTGTTGTAACAATAGAATTATGATTTCTACTCAAGAGTCTTTAGAAAGCAAGAAGCGCGAATCTAACAAAAATCATGGTAAAGATTACGCACAGTCTTTGCTAGAAGGTTTAGATGATTCTCAACGCAAAGCAGCAATGGCGTTACAAGGTCCAGTGCGCATTACTGCATGCGCTGGAGCAGGTAAGACTCGCACTATTACACGAAGAATCGCGTACGCGTGTGCAAAAGGAGAGTGGGACGAAAATCGCGTTTTAGCTGTTACTTTTTCTGTAAAAGCTGCTAAAGAAATGCAAAATCGCCTTAAAAAATTAGGCGTAAATAATGCAACTGTTGCAACTTTTCATTCTGCAGCTTTACAGCATTTAAGACGAGTTTGGAATGACGTTTGCGAAGCTCCTTTTCCAAATATAATGGATGATCCAAAAAGTGTTACTGAGCAAGCATTAAGTCATTACACGGATTTTGCAGATATGACTTCTGCGCAAATAAGAGATATTGTTGCAGAAATCAACTGGGCAAAAGTTAGTCTTATTGCGCCAGATGATTACGCGCGCGCATATTCTTGCGTTAGTCGAGATCTTCCTGCAGCTCTAGACGTTAATCAATTTGTTGAAGCATATAAAGCTTACGAGTTAGAAAAAAACACAAGGAATCTTATTGATTTTAACGATTTGCTGCTTCTTGCATGCCATGTTCTGCGCGCTTTTCCTAAAGCATGTGAGAAAATACGTAGCAAAATCGGCTGGATTACTGTTGACGAATATCAGGATGTTTCTCCTCTTCAACATGAACTTCTTAAATGCTGGCTTGGTAATAATCGAAATATTTGCGTTGTTGGAGATCCTGCGCAAACGATTTATTCTTTTGCAGGAGCAAGCAGCTACGATTTACTTGAATTTCCTAACGAGTTTGCGCCGCTTTGTGCAGACATTAATCTAAATACGGATTACAGATCTACGGAACGTATTGTAGGACTTGCTAATCGGGTTCTTTCTAAGTCTGCTTTTAGATGTGATTATTTAAGACTCATGTCAAAAAATAAGGGTGGCGCTCGCGTTACTAAAACTGTTTACAACACGGATTACGACGAAGCTGTTGATGTTGCTCAACGAATTTATAATGCTGTTAAATCAGGAAAAGCGCTTCCTACGGATTTTGCTATTCTAACTCGTACTAATGCTCAACAGAATATATTTTGCAAAACTTTGGGTGATTTAGGAATACATTTTTCTGTTAGAAAAGACGCTGGCTTGCAAATTGATGTTTTAGAAAACAATTTTGAAGATTCAAACGCTAGCGATTTGAGTGATTCAAAAAAATACGTTGAAAGTGGCGATGCAAAAGACATTGACTTTGCAAAAGATGGCGGCAGTGAGCGTGAAAAAGTAGATTTAATCAAAAAATCTTTACTTCCTGTAACGATTTCTACGATTCACGCATCTAAAGGCTTGGAATTTAAGCACGTGTTTTTAATCGGCTGCAGCGAAGGTCTACTTCCATTTGGAAGCGTTAATAGAACTCAAGATGCAAACGAAGAAGAGCGCAGGCTTATGTATGTTGCAATAACGCGCGCGGAAGCAACATTGCACATATCTTATGCAATTTGCAAAGACTACGGCAACGGAATGCAAAGGTCTGTAAGCCACTTTTTAGAATAAATGCATCTTCATAATAAATGTATTTATGCAATTGTTCTAATACAAGTCACTTATAAATCAGTTGCGAATCAGTTTGTAACTTTATTCGTCGCTTTTTTGCTGATTAGAGTCTTCGTCAGAATCTGCTCCAAAATCTGTGTCAGAGTCCTTGTCAGAATCTTCTTCAGAGTCCGCATTAGAATCTTGGTTTGAGTTTTGATCGTTGTTTTCGCTATCGCTAGATGCCAATAATTTACTTAATTCGTCGTCCCAATTAACGTCTTTAAGTTTTTGCTCTAAATCGTCACTGTTCTTAAAATCTTCTAAATCAAGCATATTCTTGCTTAATTCTTCTAGATTAATGTTTGCTAAATTATTGCTATCTGTTTGTTCAGATTCTTTTTTAGTTGTGTTATCGCTATTTTGACTATTCGTATTGTTTTGACTATTAGTGTTGTTTTCGTTATTTTCGTTGTTTTTATTGTTTTCGTTATTTTTATTTACTTTATTAGTATCGTCTTTATTATCTTCTTTATCTTTATTATCCTTAGTATCTTCTTTATCTTCGCTAAAATCTGGTAATTCTGGCAAAAGATCTGGGTGGTTCCACATAGCATCGCGTTCCTCAATGCCTTTTTCGTTTGTAATCGCATCCCACATTGCAGCAGCTTCGCGCATTGCTCTAGGACGCAACTTTAATCCAGTTAAAGCTTGGAAAGTCATTTCGGAAGGGCCGCCTGCAGCGCGTTCTCTCCTTGTCATCTCTCTAAGCTGCTCAATGTGTGGAATGTGTGCCATTCCAGCACGCCAAATAACGCAATCAACCCATCCTTCGCTAAGCGCAAGAAGTGTTTCTAATCCTTTTAATGCTTGTTTTTGACCTTCTGTATCGTTTCGAGCAATATTACATAAGTCAACAGCTCCCGAAATAGACTCTGGGCTCATTCCTTCAATATCTCTAAGCTGTTCTTCCATAGCGCTTAAGTCAATCGAAATTCCAGCTGCATACTTTATTATTAGTGCTTCAAAACGAGGCATAAGCCAAGGTGCAGATGCAAACAATCGTGCGTGAGCAAGCTCTCGCAATGCTAGATAATTCATAACTTCGTTAATGTCTAATCCCCACTTTTTTGCGTAATCTATGCAATTGTAAGGAACAAGACCGCCTGCAGGGTTTTTAAGAAGTGAAATACCTTGATCAAAGCTTCCGCGAATCTCGTGAGATAAATTTCCAGCAGCATATCCTAATTGCATTGCAAAAGACGTGTTAGCAAGAAGGCTCATCATTTGTTCTGGCTTTTTTACGCCATCTGGCATAGGTATTGGCATAACGCCGTCGTATAATCCTTCTACTTCTAAGTCTTGGTCTTCTCCAAATTTTTCGGCAATAACATCCGAAAAAGCGTTACTAACCGATTTGGCAACAGGGTTTGCAAACTTAATCCACGAATCTATAGTTCCATTAACCCAGTCTTCTCTTGAAAGAACATCGGGGGTTCCAGATACTGGATTTAGATTGCAATTAGCGTCTAGCCATAAGTTTGCTTCACTTAGCGCTCTTCTTGTTGCATCTGCAACTTGTGCGTTTACTGTACCTCCATCTCCAGTTGCTTTTTGGCAAGCAAGCAATTGAGCAAGTCTTTTATTGATTGGACCTTCTTTAAGTGTTTCCGTCATCTCAAAAGGCGTGTTTAAGCCGCCATTGGCAAAGGCACTCATTAACGAATGAACTTCTTCTGGAGATGGAAGGCCTCCGTTTGAACATCTTGTAAGAATGTCATCGCGAACTTCAAAAGGAAGATTTTCAAAGTTAGACCAAGCTCTTTCTCCTTCTTCGGGGCCAAAGCAGCTAACAAGCCATTGGTGAATTTCTTCTTCGCTCATATTCAATCCTTATGAAGTTTGTACCTAAGTTAAATATATTTGCGTATATTTTATGTTTGTTTACATAGTTTTTAACTATACAGTTTTAACCACGTATAAAAGATTCTACTCGATACATGGTGATTTTTGCTAATAAATTAATAATGTGTATAACTTTTTCAAATTTTTTCAAAAACCGCATCTTGTGAGGGTTTTTAGAGTGTAGGTTATGCACATTTACATATACTATTAATTTTATGCCTAATAAGATGCCTAATAAGATTACGTACGTGTTTAATAAAATCAATAGAAATATATTCGCTACTCTTAAAAATACTGTTGGGGATCTTATTGAATATTTTTCCGCTAAGTCATTTAGGTATTTTGTTGGGTTATTTATTGTAGTTATGTCGATTATCGCGCTTTTTCTACCAAGTGCGTATGTTGTTGAAGAACCTGGGCCAACTCAAGATGTTCTAGGAAAGTCTTTTGGAAAATATGTGATTAATGTTAAAAATAGCGCTGTTAAGAATACTGACTATAAATCTTCGTCAAAAAGTGGAAAGCTTCTTTTAGTAACAGTAAATACGTCTGGAATACCAGGTTACGAGATTCCAAATATATATGCGATTGCATCTTGGTTTGATTCTAAAAAGCAAGTTTTACCTAGAGAAGTTCTTGTTCCAGTAAATCAAAACGCAAGTGATTATAAAAAAGAAACAAATAAGCAAATGACTTCTTCGCAATCTTCTGCGCAAGTGGCGGCTTTGGATTATGCGAAGAAGCATCTTAATGTGAATGTAAAAAACGTAAAAATTAAGTTGCATATAGACGATATTGGTGGACCTTCTGCAGGCATGATGTACGCTTTGGGTATTTTGAACAAGCTTACAAACACAGATTTGACTGGTGGAAAAATAATCGCTGGAACGGGAACCATTGATAACTCTGGGAAAGTTGGGGCAATCGGCGGTATTCGATTAAAGATGATATCTGCAAAAAGAGACGGAGCTAAATGGTTCTTATCGCCAAACAGCAATTGCAATGAAGTTGTTGGGAATATTCCGCAAGGCTTAAAAGTTGTAAGCGTAAAAACATTGGATGACGCATACAAAGCGTTAGTAAAAATAAAGGCTGGGAAGAATCTAGATTCTTTAAGAACTTGTAAAGCGGAAAGTGGGCGATGAGGGACTCGAACCCCCGACATCCACCGTGTAAAGGTGGCGCTCTAGCCAGCTGAGCTAATCGCCCGCTTGAAACAAGATACAGTATGGTGTGTACTAGAACGTTGATTTGTGTTTTAGGCGTGTTTTGCGCATATATCATTTGCGTGTTTGCGTGTGTTTTGTTTATGCGTCTTAACAATCGCGTAAAGTGTAATGAATACGAATCTGTTCAGGAGGTCTATTGTTTATGGCGAGTAAACCTGATACCGCGCGTAATTCTTCAGGTATTGAGCGTGTAGGTAAGCGCAAGAAGGGTTACAGCGTAGAGCAAGTTAATGATTTTCTTGAGCGTGCTCATTCTTTGTATGAATCTAGCGACATTAGTCTTACTCAAAAAGATATTCAAGACGTATCTTTCGATCTAGAAGATGAAGGATATGCTATTCCTCAAGTAGATGCTGCTCTTTCTAGATTAGAGCGTGCAGTTGTAGATAAGACTACGCAGTACGAGATTTCTAATCGCGGCAAGGTTGTTTGGAAGGCGCAAGCAGACGAAGAATATAGAGTTTTGCTTTCTCATTCCCAGCGCGATTATAAAATGCGCTTTGATTCCGCGCAATCGCGTAAGCCTTCTTACGATAAAAAACAAGTAGACAATGTTGTAAATAAGTCGCTAGATAAGATTGCTGTTCTTCTTGGATATAATCCAGTTTGGGGAAGCAGTTTAAGTGATTTAGACAAAATTGACGCAATGTTTGTTTCTAATGTTCTGTTTACTCAACGTTCTGGAAAACGGGGATATGACGAGCGTCAGGTGGATTATTATCTAAATGCTTGCGTTCGCTTATTAAGCAGACTTGAGTCTTATGATCGAGTTGCCAAGTATACAGACTTTGATCCTAGTGATTCTGTTGATTCTGCTAATTTTGGCGTTTCTGCTAAGTCTAATAATGATTTACAAGAAAATGTTGTTTCTAAAACATCTTCTGCGCCTAGTGTTGTTGAACCTAGTGTTGTTGCGCCTAGTGCTGTTGAACCTAAGGCATCTCCAGCTCCCTCTCCATTAATGCCTCCAGCAATTCCTCCATCTATTCCTGTTGAGCATCATGCACAGAAGGCGATTTTTACTCCTCACTCTGCGAGTGTTGAAGCTAGTGACGATACAGACGACGAAATGTCGCAAGCGTCTACTGTTATGCCTCCAGCATTCCCTCCGTCTTATGCTCCTAATGCTGCTTCCAATAATTCTGATGCTAACAATAATGATTTTGGCAAAGAAAAAGTTGCAGAAAACAACGCGAATGCTGCGAATAATGTTAGCGCGAATAATGCAAATGCAAATAATGTAAGTGCTAACAGTGCGAATGTGAACAATGCAAATGATTCTAAATCCATTGGAGATTTGAATCTTTCACTTCTTGCTTCGCCTAAGTTCGAGCCTTCGCAAAGTCTTAATTTAGATATTCCAGATCTTTCGTTCCCTGTTATGAACCATTTTGACACTTCGGTTGAAGATTCTTCTCGCGAAGCAAATAATGATTCAGATGATTTTGACGATACTGGCGAATCTAATTTTGGCGGATTTGTAAACCCAAATCATAATTAATAATCTATTTTTCACTTAGATTTAGGGATTATATAAGCTAAGAGTTATTGATTAATGCCGTTATATAACGATGAAGCTGTTGTTCTTAAGACTTTTCCTCTTGGGGAAGCTGATCGAGTTATTGTTATGCTCACTAAAAAGCATGGCAAGGTTCGAGCTGTTGCAAAAGGTGTAAGGCGGTTAAAATCTAGATTTGGTGGGCGCTTAGAGCCATTTATGCGTGTTAATGCACTTTTTGCAACTGGCAAAACTTTTGATGTTATTTCTCAAGCGGTTTTAGTTTCGCCTTATGCTGGTAGCATTTGTGCGGATTACAATCTGTATAGTTGTGCTAGCATGATTGCAGAGATTGCGGACGATTTAGTCTCGTCTCACGCGCAATATTCGGATTCTTGCTCACAATACAATCTTCTTATAGCTGCTTTATCTGCTCTTTCTAAAAGTTTGCATAGTGCTGAATCAATCGCGCTTTCGTACGTTTTAAGAGCATTGCAATTAGCTGGATGGTCTCCTAGGTTAAATGAGTGCGTTATTTGTTCAACACGCAATGATTTAGCCTATTTCTCGGCAGCTAGTGGTGGAGTTATGTGCTCTAAAGATCATGCTTTAGAGTCTATTAAGTGCAATGATTTAGCGCGTTTTCAAATGATTTCATTAATTAATGGCGATTGGCAAAATTTAGACGGAACAAGTATAGACGATTTAACATCTAAATGCGTTGAACAATGGTGTGAATATTGGCTAGAAAAGCCTATTAGATCTATGCGTTTAAGCGAAAAAAATTCTAATTCGCTGTATTTTGATTAGAGTTTCTATTATCTTAATGAGCGATTTTGTTAATTTTATGTTTGAATTTTATAAAATATGTCCTAGCTGTCTGATGCAATATGAATGATATCAGGCACGGGTGCTCTTTTAAGAGCTGAGAAGATTACTGTCTAACCGTTTAACGTGAATCGGGTAATGCCGACGTACGGAGTTTTCTGCAGGGTCGCCTTTGTTTGATTGGTTAAAGATGAAAGGAGACCCTAATGGGTACATCTGTTGAAGAAGAGACCGTGCGTCCATCCTTGCGCTGGAACGTGGCTGATGTTACGCTCACGGTTGTTATTGCTGTAGCTTCTGGTATTATCTTCTGGGGCATCGGCTTGATTAGTGAGCCTATTTCTGCTGCTCTTAAGCTTATTCCAGTTCCAGGCGTTAGCGCATTGTACTATGGTTTGTTCTACTTCGCTGGTCCTTTAGCTGCTATTATGGTTCGCAAGCCAGGCGCTGCACTATTCGGCGAGTTTATTGCTGCAATGGTTGAGTTGACTGTTGGTAGCCACTGGGGCGGTATTGGTACCGTTCTTCCTGGTTTTGTTCAGGGCTTGTTCGCTGAGTTTGCATTCTTGTTTGTTATGTATCGCAAGTGGAACGTTGGTTTGACTGCACTTTCTGGCGCGTTAGCTGGTTTGGGTGGAATCGTTTCAACCTATCCGTTCTACTACGCAGGTGTTCCAATCTTCGGCGCATTCATGATGATTCACACACTTTGCAGCATGATTTCTGGTGCTGTAATTGGTGGTGTAGTTATGTGGTACTTGTACAAGGGTATTGCTGCTACTGGCGCATTGAGCCGTTTTGCTTCTGGCAAAGAAGTACGCGCTTAAGTCTTAACTTTTGCTAGTAAGATTTGATTTGTGGGCGGGGAATTACCTCGCCCACTTTTGTAAAGTCGCAAATAAAAGTGGCAAATAAAGTCGCAAGTTAGCAGCGCGCAAAAGTCGCAAATAAAAGTCAAAATAAAATCACAAATCACTATAAAACAAAGGAGTTAATATGCTAAGAGTACGTCTTGAATATGTGCATCCATGGACGAATCACGCAGGTATGTATCTTGCAAGAAAGCGCGGATTGTACGCACAATACGGATTAGATGTAGAGTTTACAAGCACAGATACGGAGCGCGGAGATGTTCCAGCATGCTTGGAGCGTGGAGAAGTAGATATAGCTCTTATTCGCTTAAATCAGCTTTTGGCTCATCAAAATGGTGCAAACAAGCTAACGTCATTTGCTGTAATGAATCAATCGCAAATTGGCGGAATCATAACAAATAAAAACACGGGTATTACGCGATTTAAAGATCTAGAAGGAAAGCGCGTAGTAATCCCTATGGGCGTTAAGCGCTTATACACAGAGCTTCAGCAGGCTGTTGCTGCCGACGGAGGTGACTTTAGCAAGCTGATTACAATTGACCCAGGCCCATGGGAGCCAGACATTCGAGCTGTAGAACGCGGAATGTGTGATGCGTTTATTAACGTTGCTTGGTGGGAGCCATACCAGGGTTCGCTTCCATTTGACCAAGTTGTTGTTCTTCCATTCGATTCTATTGGCGTAGCTCCGCATCATTCTTACTATGTTTGCGCTCGCCAAGAGATGATTGAGCGAAATCCGCAATTAATACGCAACTTTGCAAGCGCAACAGTTAAGGGCTATGAACTTGCAGGAAAAGACCTGCAGGCTGGCGTTGATGCTTTGCAAAATGCGCTTTGCCATATTAGCCCAGAGGCTTTGCGCGCCTCGCTAGACGAAGTGATTCCGTCTTGGTACGACAAGAATGGTCGTTGGGGTACAGCAGACATGGCTTTGGTGGAAAACTACACTCGTTGGATGGGTGAAAATGGCCACTTAAGCGTGCCTCTTGATTGCGCGCTAAAGAGCCTAGAAAGCGGATGCGTAACAAACGAGTATTTGCCAGAATAGTCGGCCAGCATGTGCTTGAATCGCAAGCAACCGTGCATAAGCTAGTTGGTGTCAAATAATCTGCGAAAAACAATGAGCCTGTAGTAAATAATTTGGAGCGAATATGGAAAACGAAAGCAACGACCCTCAGCTAGATATTGTTGCTCAAAGATGGGCAAATGTTGATTTAGATGAGGCAAATATTGTGTGTTCTCTTTTAGAGAATCCGCTAGAAGCTGATTGCGTTTTAAGCCATAGTTTGCGCCCGATGGCTGCAGGTTCATTGATTCGCGCGCATTACAAAGATGATTCGCCAAAAAAATCGCAAAGTTTAGACGTTTATATTAAAAGATGCAGCACAAAAGTTAGGCAAGCAAGCACAATTAGGCCGTATCATCGTTTTGCTGAGCATCTTTTAAAAAATAAAATAAGCACGCCAAAGTACTTGTATTTTAACAAAAATAGCGAGTTTTTAGGTTTAGAAAAGAATACTGCTGGCGATATTTGTGGCGATACTTCTGGCAATATTTACGTAGACGGCACTCTTCTTGTAATAGGTGATTGCGCTTACGAAGTGACTTTAAAAGCTAGCGGAGAAGATAGATACAAAGACGCGTACACTTGGGATCCGCCTAAAACGTGTGAAGAAGCCAAAAATCTTGGAGTAATGATGGCAAAAATCGCCTTAGCTTCGCAAAGTTTTGACGAGCCAAATCCTAAGGAAATCAACGCTTTTCAATCAAGATTTAGTCTTTGTGCAAGCGAAGATGTGCAAAAAGCTGCAGAAGTTTGGTTAAAAAATAGACCTGATTTAGCAAAATTCTTAAAAGAGCAGAATCGTGATTTTGTAAAAGATTTAAGTGAATTTGCTCCAACATGCAAAAAAATTTACGATTTGGGGTATGTGAATCTAAAAAAGCAGTGGACTCATGGAGATCCGCATATATCTAATTTTATGTGGAAAGATAGCTCTCCAAGCGCAGTATTTGACTTTGGAATGGCGTATAAAAACACAGCAATCTACGATTTGGCAATGACTTTAGAACGCAACACAATTCAATGGGTAGATATTGCGAATGGCAAAAAAGATTCATTTAGAACAGACTTAGCAGAAGCAATTTTGCAAGGATATGCTAGCGTTCGGCCATTAACAGATGTTGAAAAAGAGCTGCTTCCGCTTGTTTTATCTGTAAGTCAAATCGAGCAATGCGTAGAATTTGTAGACTATTACTTAAAGTCTAATGGATCTTACGATTTTAAGATTTGGGGCTATGATACTGGATTCTTAGATCATGCTAGATGGTACAAATCTTGCTTTGGAGAGCAATACTTAAACGCTTTAATAGAGATTTTGCGAGAAATATAGAGGATTTTAGTGGATTTTTTACTTGATTTTGCATGCTTTTATTTAGCTTTGCAAAACGCTTTAGCTATTCGTTCAATGGGGTTGTTAGATTTTAACTATGAGTTTTGAAAACGTTGATTACACTTCGTTAAATATTCCAGCGGCTCCATTTAGTGATCCTAGCCGTGTGCCAGATTTTCCTAAAGGCAAAGTTCCTCGACATGTAGGCGTGATTATGGACGGCAATGGGCGTTGGGCTAAAGAGCGCGGAATGATTCGCACCGAAGGGCATAAAGCGGCGGAACCAGTGGTTTTTGACACTATTGCAGGTGCTATAGAAGCAGGTGTTCGCTACTTGAGCTTGTACACGTTTTCTACGGAAAATTGGAAGAGATCTCCTCAAGAAGTGCATTTTTTGATGGGATTTTCTAGAGATATTATTCACCGCAGAGTTGCGCAAATGAACGAGTGGGGAGTGCGCGTGCGCTGGGCTGGAAGACGGCCTAAATTGTGGAAGTCTGTTATTGACGAGTTGGAAAAAGCTCAAGAAATCACAAAAAATAATACTACAATTGACGTTGTTTTTTGCTTAAACTATGGTGGTCGCGCGGAAATCGCAGACGCTTGCGCGGCAATTGCTAGGGAAGTTAAAAGCGGCAAAATTAAGGGCGATCGCATTAGCGAGAAGATGATTGCGGAGCACTTGTATAATCCAGATATTCCAGATTGCGATCTTGTGATTCGCACTTCGGGAGAGCAGCGCACAAGCAACTTTTTGCCTTGGCAAGCGTCTTATGCGGAGCTTGATTTTGTGCCAGAACTCTTCCCAGATTATGGTCGCGAAGCGCTGTGGAGGTCAATTGACCGTTATGCGCATCGCGACCGCAGGTTTGGTGGCGTAAAAACCGCTTAAACTTATTTGTTAGTAGAATTAATTTATTAGTCGCAAGCTAGCCATGCGCAAGCTGCAACAACGGCTGATTCAAGTCCACGATTTAGAGTTGGTTGCAAATCTGGAGCAAAAGCTGGATTGTGGTTTCCTGGAGCATTTTTCATGTCTTCAAATCCACCTAATCCCCAGTATGCGTAAGGTGTATTGAAAGCATTTGCAACAATAGAAAAATCTTCAGAAGCAGACTGTTTGCTGATTTGTACAGAATTTTCACCAAAATATTCGTCGAAAGCTTCGCGCACGCGATAAACTGATGCTTCGTCATTATTGGTTAATGGATAGCGGTCATAGTATGTAAATTCTGGTTCCTTTGGGCATCGTGCTAGATTGCACTCTCCGCGCACAATTCGCTCAATGGCAGAGTGAACAAATTTTTGAGTATCTTCGCTGTATGTTCTAGTATTAATCAAAAGTTCCGCATCGTCTGGAATAATGTTTGACTTACTTCCAGCGTTTATTGCGCCGACTGTAACTATTGCGTAATCTTTAGCAGCTACTTCACGAGATACAATCGTTTGCAATTTCAACACAATAGACGAAGCTAAAACCACAGGGTCAACGCTTAATTCTGGCATAGATCCATGAGATCCTTTACCAAAAATGTGTACGCGAATTGAAGATGCGGTAGTTAAAAATGCTCCTGATTTAATACCAACTGTTCCTGCAGGAATTGCTGCAAGTACATGCTGACCAAGATAAACATCTGGCTTTGGGATAATGCGTGTAATGCCATTTTCTACCAAGCTTTTTGCGCCTTGAGCTGTTTCTTCTCCTGGTTGAAACACTCCAATGTAGGTTCCATGCCATGCTTCTTTATGATTGTTAAAAGCTTGTAAAGCTCCAAGTAAACTTGCAATATGAAAATCGTGACCGCAAGCGTGTGAAACTCCAACTGTTTTACCATTTTCATCTTGTGTTGTAACTGTTGAAGCGTAGTCTTTTCCTGAATTTTCTGTAACAGGAAGAGCATCGATATCTGCTCGCATAGCAACAATGGGACCTTTGCCGTTTTTAATCTCTGCCACAACGCCTGTTTTGCCAACTCGCTTTGTTTCAATTCCATCTTTAGTAAGAATATCTATGATTTCTTGTGCTGTATGCGTTTCTTGCATAGATAATTCAGGATGCTGATGCAGGTATTTATACTTCTTTTCTCTATCTGCTTGAGTTTCTTTTATGTTGGACAATATTTGCTTAACTGATTTAATTTGCAGCATTAATTTCTGCTTTCTTATTGTGCTTATTACAATTTAGCTCTATTTTATGTTTTATTTATAAATTATTTATTAACAAATTACTTGTTTTCGCGTTCTTCAAGAATCTTGTCTACAAGAGCAGCTTTTGCGTCTATTTGGCCGCTAAAACCAGGGCGAATGTCTAGTTTTAATATAACGCCTGTGCGGTAGCCTTTTTCTACAAGAACCATAGTTGCGTCTTTTACAACGCGCATAACGTCGTCGAATTCGCCTTCGATGTTTGTAAACATTGCGTTTGTTTCGTTTTTTAATCCAGAATCACGAATCACTTTAACGCAATCTGCTACGTATTCGCTAAGTTCTTCGCCAACTCCGCTAGGAGCAATGCATAATGCTGCAACTGTATTAGTTTTGTGGGAATTTTTGTTATTGTAAGTATCGCAAGTATCGCGAGTCTTGTTATCATTAGTCTTTTCAACATTGTTTTCGCTCATTTTAAGTCCTTTCAAAATACAAATGCGTATGAAAAATTATGCTTATACATTATTGTATTCGTTTAGCTTATATATGTAGCTTTATATGTTTATGTAGCTTTATATGTTGCGTTAGCGTCACAGGGTTTTTCTATAATAAACACCGTTTCACCCGAATTTTCTAGATTTACGAAAAAGGTGTATTGTGGCTGTTTCAAAACTTGATGAAGTTGTGTCGCTGGCTAAGCGTCGTGGATTTGTGTTTCCAGCTGGAGAGATTTACGGCGGAACTCGCTCCGCGTGGGATTATGGCCCTTTGGGCGTTGCGTTAAAAGATAACATTAAGCGCGAATGGTGGCGTTATATGGTCACTACTCGTGGCGATGTTGTTGGCGTAGATACGTCTGTTATTTTGCCTTCTCAAGTTTGGGTTGCGTCTGGTCACGTTTCTGTGTTCAACGATCCTCTTATTGAGTGCTTGAATTGCCATAAGCGCCATCGTGCGGATAAGCTCGAAGAATCTTATGCCGAAAAGCATGGCGATAAAATGCCAGAAAATGGCTTAAAAGACATTGCTTGCCCAGATTGCGGAACTCGCGGAAATTGGACGGAGCCTCGCGATTTTAACATGATGCTTCGCACTCATTTGGGGCCAGTAGAAGACGAAAACAGCTTGCATTATTTGCGACCAGAAACAGCGCAAGGTATTTTTGTTGATTTTAAGAACGTTATGACTTCTACTCGTCAAAAGCCGCCATTTGGCATTGCGAATATTGGTAAGTCTTTCCGTAACGAGATTACGCCTGGAAACTTCATCTTCCGCACTCGCGAGTTTGAGCAGATGGAAATGGAGTTCTTCGTAGAGCCTGGAACAGACGAAGCTTGGCATCAGTATTGGATTGATACGCGCGTAAATTGGTATGTTGATTTGGGCGTAAAGCCAGAGAATTTGCGCATGTATGAGCATCCTAAAGAGAAGCTAAGCCATTATTCCAAGCGCACTGTAGATATTGAATACAAATTCGGCTTCCAAGGATCTGACTGGGGAGAGCTTGAAGGAATTGCAAACCGTACCGACTACGATTTGTCTGCTCACGCTAAGCATTCTGGCGAGGATTTGAGCTACTTTAATCAGGCTACTGGCGAAAAGTACGTGCCTTACGTTATTGAGCCTGCTGCTGGTCTTACGCGCTCGCTTATGGCATTTTTGGTTGATGCTTACGATGTTGACGAAGCTCCAAACACTAAGGGTGGAGTGGATAAGCGTACGGTTCTTAGACTTGATCCTCGCTTGGCTCCTGTTAAGGCTGCTGTTTTGCCATTAAGCAAGAAGCCAGAATTGCAATCGGTTGCTCAAGATTTGGCTGCGGATCTTCGACAGCATGATTGGGTTATTGACTACGATGAGGCTGGTGCTATTGGTCGCCGCTATCGCCGCGAAGACGAGATTGGTACTCCTTTGTGTGTAACAGTTGACTTCGATACTTTGGAAGATCATGCTGTAACAATCCGCGAGCGCGACACTATGCAACAAGAGCGTGTTTCCTTAGACAAGGTTGCAGATTACGTAGCAAGCCGCATTAACGAAAAGCGCGTTAAGTATCCGCAAGGTCCTGTAGAGATTGTTGGAGCTCGTGCTGCAGACGGCGGTGTGGATGTTTCTAAGGAAAGCGGCGTTGACGAGTCGCAGCCTGTAAAGATTGCTCAAGCTGGCGGATTGTACTAATAAGTATTTAGTAAAAAGTCGCTAGTGAAAAGTCGCGTAAAATCGCCAGCAAAAATATATCTAGCAAAAATATTAAAGTGAATGGAGTTAAAGCAATATGGATTTTTCTATTAAACCAGTGGATTTAGGGAAAATTCATATTGCAACTCCTGTTGTTTTATCTCCAATGGCTGGTATTACTAACTGGCCTTTTCGCGTGATTTGCCGAGAGTACGGGCCAGATGGCTTGTATGTTGCAGAAATGATTACTGCACGCGCACTAGTCGCAAGAAATCCAAAAGCCTTGCGTTTATGCCGTTTTGCGCCTAGCGAAAAAGTGCGCTCCTTGCAACTTTACGGAGTGGATCCTTTAATTGTGGAGCAAGCTGCTCGAATTGTTGTTGACGAAAATATGGCAGATCACGTTGACTTAAACTTTGGCTGCCCAGTTCCTAAAGTTACAAGGCGCGGTGGCGGATCTGCTCTTCCTTGGAAAACGGATTTGCTTCAAGAGATTTTGCATCGCGTTGTAAGCGTGTGTAATCCAGCAGGAATCCCAGTTACAGCTAAATTCCGCGTTGGAATTGACGAAGACCACGAGACTTTTATGCAAGCTGGTCATATTGCGCAAGAAGAGGGTTGTGCGGCTGTTACTTTGCATGCGCGTACGACTGCAGAATATTATGGTGGCCATTCCGATTGGAGCCGTATTAGCGAGCTTGTAGAGGCTTTAGATATTCCTGTTTTTGGTAATGGAGATATTTGGGGCGCGGATGACGCTCTTGCAATGTTTAAAGAAACAGGATGTGCAGGCGTTGCGATTGGCCGCGGATGCCAGGGGCGTCCTTGGATTTTTGCTGATATTCGTTCTGCTTGCAATGGCAGCGATAATCGCGTTAATCCAAGTCTTGGCGAAGTTTGCAAAGTGATTTTAAGGCATTTGGAGCTTCTTGTTGACTTTTATGATGGCGACGAACGAATGGCAGTTCATGACTTGCGAAAGCATATTGCGTGGTATTTGAAAGGCTTCCCAGTTGGAGGAGGAACTCGCAAAAGCTTTATGGAATGCGAGTCTATTGAGGATGTTCAACGCAATATTGATGCATTGGATTTATCGCTTAAGCTTCCTGAGCAGGTTTTAGACACGCCGCGCGGCCGAGTTCGTTTTGCTAAAAAAGTTCATTTGCCATATGGCTGGTTGGATTCAAGAATTACCACTAGCGAGGAGCGCAAAGAGCTTTTTGGCAATGACCCGATGGATGCTAGCTACTAGCGTTTTTCTAGAGTTTTCTAGGGTTTAGCGGCTGTTAAAAATGGCGTCTAAGCTATTGCTTAATGTTCAAAACTTTTGTTGGTAAAACGCCTTAAATATTTGCGTATAGCACGGTGTATTATCGAATCGGTGACATTTTTTAAGTTTTTATTTGTAAAACGTCGCCATTATCGAGCGTTTTGCGCTAAAGTATTGCGTAAAACGTGCGTGTGAGTGACAGGAGACAACGGTGAGCGAGATTGCCCAGACTGACAATTTCAACGACAAAACCATAATCAAGGTAGTCGGCGTCGGTGGAGCCGGTGGTAACGCCGTCAACCGAATGATCACCGAGGGTTTACAGAACGTAGAATTCGTAGCAATCAACACTGATGCTAAGGATTTGTTGCGTTCCGACGCTGATGTAAAGATTTCATTATCTGATGCTTCAAGTCGTGGTCTCGGTGCTGGTGCTGATCCAGAAAAGGGTGCAAAAGCTGCACAAGATCATCAATCCGACATTGAAGAAGCATTAAAGGGCGCCGATATGGTGTTCGTAACTTGCGGCGAGGGCGGCGGAACTGGTACAGGTGCAAGCCCAATAGTTGCGCGAGCTGCACACCAGCAGGGTGCCTTAACAATCGCAGTAGTTACGCGTCCTTTCGGGTTTGAAGGACCTCAGCGTGCTGCATCGGCAAAACTTGGTATTGAAAATCTTCGTAAAGAAGTCGATGCTTTGATTGTTATTCCAAACGATCGTTTGTTGGAAATTTCAGATCGAACTATCGGAATTATTGAAGCTTTTAAGACGGCAGATACCGCATTGCTTGCAGGCGTGCAAGGTATTACCGATTTGATTACCATGAATTCTTATATTCATGTTGATTTTTCGGACGTTACCGCCGTTTTGCGTGGTGCAGGAACCGCGCTATTTGGAATTGGCGCTGCAAAGGGAGAAGACAGAGCTACTCAAGCTGCTGAAATTGCTATTAGCTCCCCATTGCTTGAAGAGAGCATTGAAGGTGCTCACGGTGCTTTGATTAATATTGCAGGTCCAAGCGATTTGAAGTTGCAAGAAGCAAGTGCTGCAACAGAACTTGTTCGCAAGGCAATTCATCCAGAAGCCCAGATTATTTGGGGTCTTTCTTTGGACGATTCTTACGGAGACGAAGTTCGCGTTACTGTTATTGCCGCTGGTTTTGATTCCCACCCTAAGGTGGAAGACGATAAGGCTGGTGCTTTTGTAGATATGCAAGCAGGAGTTGATTCTGTTGCCCCAGCTCAGTCAACAACTCCAGTCGCATCTTCTGCAAAGCCTGTTGTTGCTGAAGAATCTTCACATCCTGTTTCTTCTATGTTTGATTCTGTTGCTCCAAGCCAGAATTACCAAGCATCGGCTTCTAAAGATAAGCCTCAAGACGAACCAGACGAATTGGATATTCCTGATTTTCTACGTTAAGCATAGCGATAGGAGGGCAGCTTAATGGCTGGCTTTATGAAGAACATGATGTCTTACGTAGGCATGAGTGATGTTCAAGACGACGATGATTTCGTTGATTCTCAAGCGCAAGAAACTTCGTTTGACAACGATCACAACGTTGCTCCTATAAGTCTGCATAATTCAGAATCGCAGTTGGGTAATGGCACTGCTTCTCGTGCTGGAGCAGTCCGCATGAGTCGCATTACAACGATTCATCCAAAGTCTTATGACGATGCTCAATTAGTTGGGCGTGCGTTAAGAGATGGAACTCCAGTTGTTTTGAATCTTACTGGTGTTAGTGAATCTGTTGCGTATCGCATTGTTGACTTTTCTGCTGGAGTTGTGTTTGGTGTTCGTGGGTCTATTGAGCGAGTAACGCCAAGAGTGTTTCTTCTAAGTCCTTCGCAAGTAAACATAAAGGTTGAAGACGCTCCTAATGGCGGTTCTGCTAGAGAATTGTTCTCGTAAAGATACAAGCTTAGTAGCAAAGACCGCTTATAGCATTTGCTTTATGCGTTATTTAGATTTAAGGCAGAGTCTCTTTGAGATTTCTGCCTTAAATTATCTAATATCAATTATCGAATAAAAATTATCTAATAACAAAAAGCTTCTTAACTTTTATTGTGATGATTGTTTACTTGTGATTGTTTTAAGAAAGTTTATTTACGGAAGTGAGTTTATGATTTTTAACAGCTTAATATTAATCATTAATCTTTTTCTAAGCGCATACTTAACAGTGCTATTTATTCGCGCAATTTTAGACTGGATTCCAATCGTATTCCATTCATTTAGGCCAAATGCGATTGTTAGAAAATTTGCTCAAATCGTATATTATTTAACGGAACCGCTTTTAAGATTTGCGCGTAGATTCATACCACCTGTAAGGCTCGGTAACATAAGTTTAGACGTAAGTTTTATGGTTGTTTACTTTTTGATAATTGTTTTACAAGTGATTTTATCTATGATTTATTAAGATTTTTTTATTAAGACTTTAAGAATGTTTACTATACGCGCGCAATCGCCACTATTCTTAAATGATATTCGTATTATTATCTATTAATCACATTATTTACTAAACATTTACTAAACGTAAGTCTTCATAATAAAAATAAGTCTTCATAATAAAATATTGGCAGATTTCGTAAAAAATAATTACTTTTTACACAATTTTTTCTATGGACGTGATAGCATCGAAGAGATATATCAAAAGGGCTGCGCGCCCAAAAGTGAGGTGTAATGCATTATGGCTCTGTTAACGCCTAAAGACATTCGCGAGCATACCTTCCAGATCGTTAGATTCAAGGGAGGCTATGACGTTGACGAAGTTGATGACTTTTTAGATCAGGTTACAGAAACAATCGAAGCGCTTGGTCAGCAGGCCGTGCAAGGACTCGGGGCTTCTACGCAGTCTCTTGGCGCTGATGTTGCTAGCTTAAACAATAAGATTGCAGACTTAACAAATCAGGTTGAATCTTTAACTAAAGAAAATAATGATTTGCGAGAAGCATCCAGCAATGCAAGCAAGAGTGATAACGATCTTGCAGCAAAGCTTAAGGAAGCGGAAGAAAACAACCGTGCATTGAGCGAGCAAAATCAGCAGCTTAAGGAGCAACTGGATGGATTGGGTGCTCAAGTAGATCAGCTTACCGCTCAAGCTGCAAATGCAGATAATGCTAAGGCAGACGCTGATAAGAAGATTCAAGAAGAGCTTGAAAACGTTACGCGCGAGCGCGATGACTTCCGTGCAAGCAGCGAAAACTTGGGTCGTGAGCTAGAAGAGGTTCGCCAGCAGCTTGTTGTAACTCAGCAAGAAAATGCTAAGGTTCAAGATCTTAACAAGCAGCTCGAAGAATCGCATAAGCGAGAAGAACAGCTTCGCGAGCAAGTTTCTAAGATGGAACCAAGCACAGAAACTGGTAGCTTGCAAAAGATCGCAGGCGCTGGTGCGGAAGCTCAGGGGTCGGAGCCAGAGCGTGCTACTGCTATGTTGACTCTTGCAATGCAATTGCACGATCAATATGTAGACAAGGGCAAGGCAAAGGCTCAGCAGATTGTTGAAGAAAGCCAGGCACGCTATAACGAGATAATTGCCAAGGCAGACGAATATTCTGGTCGCACGCACAGCGAGGCTGACGAATACAATAAGCAAACTCGTGGGGATGCGGATGATTATTCGGTTCGTACTCGCGGAGATGCCGATGCTTATGCGGCTCGTGCTCACAACGAGGCAGACGCTTACTCGGGCAAGGTTCGTCAAGCTGCGGATGACTACTCCAAGCAAACTCACGATCAAGCTGATCAATACGAAGCAGAAGTTCAGCACAGGGCTGCGGATTACGATTCCACTACTCGCACTTCTGCAGACGCATATGCTCGCCAAGTACGTGAGAATCTCGAGAAGCAAACTAAGGTTATTGAAGGAAACATTCAAAGCCTTAAGCAGTTTGAAACTGAGTATCGTACTCGCTTGACCGACTTCTTGGGTCAGCTTGTTGCTCAAGTTTCCGACGAAAACACGTATACATCTATGGAAAATCAAGATAAGCAGGATAAGTAGTATTTACTAAAATTTGCTAGTAGTATTTACTAAATCCCTTTAGATTGGAAAATACATTGACGCATAGTTATGTGCGTGTAGAACGGCTGCGTAATCGCGCAGCCGTTTTTGCACTGATTGCTTTTATTGGCGTGGTTTTAGACCGAGTAACAAAAGTTTGGGCTTTAGCAGCGCTTAGTGGCGGAAAAAACATTGATATTTTTCCACACTTGCTCTCTTTTACTCTTGTTAGGAATCCTGGAGCATCTTTTGGCTTAGGATCTTCTTTTACTTGGGTTATTAGCGTGTTAGCGTGCGCTGCGTGCGCTGCTATGATTGCTGTTATTAAGCACACAAAATCCTTATATTGGACTATTGCGCTTGCTTTAGCTTTTGCTGGAGCTTTTGGAAATCTTATTGATAGAGCGCAATATGCTCAAGGATTTTTGAACGGAAAAGTCGTAGATTTTATAAACTACGGATGGTCCGTTGGAAATGTGGCAGATATTGAGCTTATGTTTGCAGGAATCGCAGTTATATGCCTTATTTTGATTGGGATTCCTCTTATAGAGCGCGCTGATGAGTGATATTCGTTTTACTGTTACGAGTCAATTTGCCGGATGCAGATTCGACGTGTGCTTGTCGAAGCTTATGGGAGTATCGCGTGCAAACGCAATATCGCTAATCGATAGTGGCAAAGCAAAAATCTTAAATAGAAAGTCGCAAAAATCGTCTATTTTGCAAGAGTCTTATGTGATTGTTGTAAATAAAGAAGACGATTGTGTTAGTGATTGCGATTGCGATTGTGCTAGTGCTTGCGATTCTTCCAGTAATCTTCAAAGCCAGCCCGCTATGTGCGATTTAGAAATCGTATACAACGATGACGATGTTGTAGTAATAAACAAGCCTGTTGCAATGGCGTCTCACGCAGCAAAAGGGTGGAACGGGCCTACTGTTCCAGAAAGCCTAGAAGCTGCTGGGATTAGAATAAACACAACGCTTTGCGACGAATCACGCAAAGGAATCGTAAGCAGGTTAGACGTTGGAACAAGCGGCCTTATGCTCGTTTGCAAAACGGATTTTGCTTACGAAAAGATGAAGCAGCAATTTGCTAGTCATAGTGTTTCAAAAACTTATACGGCATTAGTGCAAGGAAATTTGGAGCAAAACAAAGCGACTATTGAAGCTCCGATTGGAAGGTCGAAAGTATCTGACTTTAGGTTTACTGTAACAAAAAATGGCAAGCCAGCTGTAACACATTGGGATGTTTTGGAGCGCTTTGGAATTGCAACTTTAGTTAGCGTAAATTTAGAGACGGGTAGAACTCACCAAATACGCGTGCATTTTTCTTCGATTGGCCATCCGTTAGTGGCGGATAAAATGTATGGAGCAAACCCAAAACTCGCGGAAAAACTAGAGTTACAACGCCAATGGCTTCACTCAACTAAGCTAGAATTTAAGCATCCTAGAACAGGAAAATTAGTTAAGCTTGAATCGGAGTATCCGCTAGATTTGCAACACGCTTTACAAGCCGTGCGGCAACTATAAAAGCGAGCATATTTAGCAAAGCAGGTCATATTGCATCTATAAAATAGCAAGCATGACTAGGCCAGAAACAAACTTCGTACATTTGCATAATCACACGCATTATTCGCTTTTGGATGGTGCTTCAAAGATACCAGACCTAGTTGCGAGTGCAAAAGAATTGGGTATGCCAGCTATTGCGATTACAGACCACGGCAATATGCATGGAGCATACGAGATGTGGAGCACGGCTGTAAAAGCTGGGATTAAGCCGATTATTGGAATCGAAGCTTATGTGACTCCAGAAACAGCCAGACAAGACAAAAGCCGAGTTCATTGGGGAACGGAAGCGCAAAGAAGCGACGATGTTTCTGGCGGTGGTTTGATTACTCACATGACAATGTGGGCCGAAGATGATGAAGGCTTAACAAATTTACTTAAAGCATCGTCTATAGCCAATTTGGAAGGTCGCGTTATGCGATATCCTCGAATGGATAAAGATGTGCTTTCAACGTATTCTAAAGGCGTTATAGCGTCTTCTGGATGCCCATCTGGAATTATTCAAACGCGTCTTCGTCTAGGTCAATTTGATGAGGCTTTACGCGCTGCAGGCGAGTTCCAAGATATTTTTGGTCGAGATAATTTCTTTATTGAGCTTATGAATCACGGGCTTTCTATTGAAACACGAGTTACAAAAGATTTGCTCGAGATTGCTAAAAAGTTGAATGCTCCACTTCTTGCTACAAACGATTTGCACTATGTGCACGAAGAAGATCGCGAAGCGCAAGATGCAATGCTTTGTATTAATTCTGGATCTCGCTTAGATGATCCAGATCGTTTTAAGTTTGACGGTTCTGGCTATTATTTGAAGTCTGCTGAGCAAATGCGTGAGCTTTTTAAGGAGTTTCCAGAAGCTTGCGATAATACTCTTGAGATTGCTCGCCGATGCAATGTTATGTTTGATGACGGCGAAGATGGCGCTTTTATGCCGCAATTTGACTGCCCTAAAGGTTGGGATGAGACTTCGCTATTTCTTAAAAAAGTCGAAGAAGGATTAGAGCGCAGATATAACAATAACGTTCCTATTGAAGTCTTAAAACAAGCA
The DNA here is from genome assembly GCF_055804255.1 of Gardnerella sp. c17Ua_118. Classification (NCBI taxonomy): domain Bacteria; kingdom Bacillati; phylum Actinomycetota; class Actinomycetes; order Bifidobacteriales; family Bifidobacteriaceae; genus Gardnerella; species Gardnerella sp. c17Ua_118. Next base: position 734,093 of record NZ_JANUYT010000001.1, on the reverse strand, counting down.
GACTACGAGTGCGGCGTTATATGCCAAATGCAATTTTGTGGCTACTTTTTAGTTGTTGCAGACTATATTAATTGGGCAAAAGAGCATGGGGTTATGGTTGGCCCTGGCCGAGGAAGTGCAGCAGGCGCAATGGTTGCGTATGCAATGGGCATTACAGAACTAGATCCAATGAAGCATGGCTTGATTTTTGAACGATTCTTAAACCCAGAGCGCGTATCTTTGCCAGATATTGACGTTGACTTTGACCCAGAAGGTAGAGCCAAAGTTTTGGAATATGTTGGCGAAAAATATGGAAAAGATAAAGTAGCGCAATGCGTGATTTATGGCACAATTAAAACAAAACAAGCACTTAAAGATTCTGCTCGAATAATGGGCTATGAGTTTTCTGTTGGAGAAAAAATTACAAAGATTTTGCCGCCTCCAAAAAACGGCAAAGATATGAGTTTCCACGATATTTTTGACGAAAAGTCAAAGCGTTATGCGGAAGCTCGCGAGTTTCGCGAGATGTATGATAGCGACCCAGATACAAAGCGAATTACAGAAGAAGCAAAGGGTATTGAGGGTCTGATTCGCCAAACGGGTGTACATGCTTGTGCAACGATTATGGGTTCGGAGCCTATTACAGACACATCTCCTCTGTTGGAGCGCACTGATGGCACGATTACAACTACCTTTGAGTATCACACTTGCGAAACGCTTGGCTTAGTTAAGATGGATTTTTTGGGTCTTTCTAATTTAACAGTTATTAGAGATACTCTTAAAAACGTTGAAAATAATGGAAAAGAGCCTATTGACTATACTAAAATTCCGCTTGACGATAAAGAAACATATCAGCTTCTTGCAAGAGGAGATACTTTAGGCGTTTTCCAGCTTGATTCCGACGGTATGCGTGCGCTTCTTCGCACTCTAAAACCAGATAACTTTAACGATATTTCTGCTTTGATTGCGCTTTACAGACCAGGTCCTATGGATATGGATTCGCACACCAATTATGCTAAGCGTAAGAACGGTTTGCAAGATATTACGCCTATTCATCCAGAGGTTGCGGAGCCACTAAAAGATGTTCTTGGAGAAACTTATGGTTTGATTGTGTACCAAGAGCAGGTGCAGTCGGCTGCTCGTATTTTAGCTGGATACAGCCTTGGCAAGGCAGATGTTTTGCGTAGAGCCATGGGTAAAAAGAAGCCAGAAGTGCTAGCTAAAGAGAAAATACCGTTCTTTAAAGGCATGAAGGAACATGGTTATTCAGAAGAAGCTGCCCAAGCTGTTTGGGATGTTCTGGTTCCATTCTCGGGTTACGCGTTTAATAAGGCTCACTCGGCTGCATACGGTTTGATTTCTTATTGGACTGCTTACTTAAAAACGCATTATCCTGTGGAATTTATGGCTGCATTGCTTCAAAACGAGCGCACTAATAAAGATAAGACAGCACTCTACTTAGGCGAAGCAAGGCGCATGGGTATTCGCGTTTTGCAACCAGATATTAATGAGTCGGTTCTTGAATATTCTGCAGTTGGAGATGTTGTGCGCTTTGGCCTTGGAGCTGTACGAAACGTTGGAGATAAAGCAGTTAACGATATTATTAGCGAGAGGGAAAGCGAGCGCGGAAAATTCGTTGATTTTAAGGATTTTGTAAATCGCGTATCGTTTGAATCTCTGAATCGCAGACTTGTTGAATCGCTTATTAAATCTGGTGCTTTTGACTCAATTAGCACTTGTAGGCGAGCACTTTTTGAAGTTTATAATCCACTAATTGACTCAGTTATTTCTATTAAGCGAAAGCAGGCAGGTGGCCAATTTGACCTTTTTGCCGATTTGGATGATTCAAGTAATGAGCTTGGAGATGCACAAATCAATATTCCAGATGTTGAAGAGTGGGATAAAAAAACGAAGCTAAACTTTGAGCGAGAAATGCTTGGACTTTATGTTTCGGATCACCCTTTGAGTGGACTTTCTGCTGTTTTGGCTGGTCTTAGAGAAATGTCGATTGCGCAGCTTCTAAACCGTGCTAGAACTATGAGCGAAAATCAACAAGTAACTCTTGCAGGACTTGTTACTAGCGTAGATAGGCGAGTGTCTAAAAAAGGTAATGCTTGGGCGATTGTAACTATTGAAGACATGGAAAGCTCAATACAATGCATGTTCTTTGGCAAAGTTTACGAGTCTTCTGCTGCAGAACTTGCGATTGATCAAGTTGTGCGAATTAGGGGCCAGGTAGAAGTTCGAGACGAAACTGTTTCTTTAAGAGCTACGGATTTTGAAGTTCCAAGCTTAGAGGCAGAAGACGCTCAACCTGTAACTATTGTTTTGCCTTTGCAAGCGCTAGAAAAGTCTCGTATAAAAGAGCTTGAAAACATTGTTACAAGGCATCCCGGTTGTTGTGAAGTAAATCTTGCTTTGATTGACTCTAAGGGGTGCGCAAAAGTCTTATCTTTTGGAGATAGATTTAGAGTCAAGCGAGATACGTCACTTTTTGCAGAGCTAAAAATATTGTTTGGCCCAGCTTGCTTGCCAAGTGCTTAAAATAAGCGCCTAAAATAAGCTAATCGCGTAAAATATTCTTAGAGTGATTTAGAGTGATTTTAAGCGTTTTAAGAAGTGGTAGTTATAAGTAAAGATAAGTGAAGATAAGTAAAAACAAGTAAAGCAAGGCTTTTTAATTTAGAAGGTAAAAGATATGTGTAAAGATAACGACGATTTGAGTAAAAACAATAACGTTAGCGATAATAATAATGGCGTTAATGGCAATAATGGCGTTGGTTCTAATGATTCTAACGATGTTCGTACTTCTTTTACCGATAAAGAGCTGGAAGACGCATTGCTTGGTTTTGAAAAAGAGTTTAGCGAAGAGCAAAATCGTGATTCAATCGATGATGCTGTAAAAAAGATTGAGCAAGCGGATTTTGAAGAAGATTTGCAAGGTTTGCTTGGAAAAAAGGCAAAGTGCGCGCTGTTCTTAACAGCTATAGAGCCAGGAGAGCTTCTTGCATCTTTTTGCAAAATGGCTGGAGTTAATGCGGATTGTTTTAACGACGAAAATGGTGGAGTCGCAGTTTTACGTGATTTAGACGAAGACAATCCAGAAAAATCAGTTAAAAAATTTACCGACTATTTTCGTGGAATGCCTGCTGTTCTAATGGTAAATCGCGCTAATAAGATTGATGCAAAAGTTTATGAATACAATCGAGGCGTTTTAGACGTTGTTCCTCCTATGATTCTTGCAATGGCTGCTAGATGTGTTGAAGATCTTATGATTTGTTACTCAAGTGTTAAAGATCTTAAAGAATCTGGGATTGAAGTTACAAGTACAGATGATTTAAGCGATGATCAAGCCAAAGAGATTTTTTATAAATATGGCAAAAAGATGTAGTCTATGTTAAATAGATTGCTACTAGATTGCTATTAGATTGTTACATTAAAAATAAGTAAATTCATGCTCATAAAGCTAAATAAAAGCGAAAAGTAAGAGATAATATAATAATTAGTCTCTTAAATATTAGTTAAAGAGTATGAGAGAAAAACACATAGTTACACACTTAAATTGATTGGACTGTAGATATGGATAGACAGCAAGAATTCGCTTTGCGTACAGTTGAAGAGCGTGACGTTCGTTTTATTCGACTATGGTTCACGGATGTTCTTGGAACACTTAAATCGGTTGCTATTGCTCCAGCAGAGCTTGAAGCTGCGTTTGAAGAGGGTATTGGCTTTGACGGTTCTGCGATTGAAGGCATGACTCGCGTTTTAGAAGACGATATGATTGTTAAGCCAGATCCTTCGACTTTCCAACTTTTGCCATGGCATGGCGGTCCAGAAGGCACGGCGCGCATGTTTTGCGACGTTTTAACGCCAGATGGGGAGCCGTCTCTTGGAGATCCGCGTCACGTTCTTAAAACTGCGCTCGCAAAAGCTAAAGAAAAAGGCTTTACTTTTTACGTTCATCCAGAAATTGAGTTTTACTTATTTGAAGCGCAAGATGATTGGTCTAAGGCGCCTGTTCCTATTGATGAAGGTGGGTATTTTGACCACGTTCCAAGAAGTTCGGCAATGGACTTTCGTCGTAGTGCTGTGAGTATGCTTGAACAGATGGGTATTTCTGTTGAGTATTCTCACCACGAAGGCGGTCCTGGTCAAAACGAGATTGACTTAAGATATGCAGACGCTCTTACTACTGCAGATAACATTATGACTTTCCGCACTGTTGTTAAGGAGATTTCTCTTGAGCGCGGAATGTATGCCAGCTTTATGCCTAAGCCGCTTACAGATCAGCCTGGTTCTGGTATGCACACGCATTTAAGCCTGTTTGAAGGAGATTCCAACGCTTTCTACGAGGCTGGTCAAGAGTTTAATATGTCTCTTATTGCGCGCCAATTTGCGGCTGGTATTTTGCATCATGCTGCAGAAATTTGCGCTGTTACAGATCAATACGTTAATTCTTACAAGCGCTTGTGGGGTGGAGCGGAAGCTCCTAGCTATGTTTGCTGGGGTCATAGCAACCGTTCTGCGCTTTTGCGTGTGCCTCAATATAAGCCAGGCAAAGGCAATTCTTGCCGTATGGAGTTTCGCGCGCTCGACCCTGTGGCGAATCCATATCTTGCATACTCTGTTTTGTTGGCTGCTGGTTTAGATGGCATTGAAAAGCAAATGACTTTGTGTGATCCTACTAGCGACGACGTTTGGGAGCTTACAGATGCTGAGCGTCAAGCTATGGGAATTCAGCCTCTTCCTGAGTCTTTGGATGAAGCTTTGAAGATTATGGAGAAGTCTGATTTTGTAGCTAGCGTACTCGGTGAGCATGCGTTTGAATACTTCTTGCGCAATAAGCACAAAGAGTGGGAAGAGTATCGTCGCCAAGTAACGCCTTACGAGCTAGAGAAATACTTGCCTAGACTGTAGGTTTTTGCGTTTAGTTTGTGTTGACTATTAAAATCGCGTGATGTGCTGTGGTGGCGTGTCGCGCGATTTATTTTTAGGTTTTTCTTTGATTATTTTTTAACATTTTTCGCAAATTTTTTTATATTGTTATATCTGAATGTTTATGTTTGAATGCTAGTTTCTAAGCATAATTTAAACGTTTGTTTATTTAATTTAACTTTTGTTGGCAATTGAAACATTTTATAACAAAAATCGCAAACTATTGCACAATAAAGAAACAATGATATATCTAAAATTATCCAATTGTAATGTTGATTTTCAAAATTATGATAATAAAATTTTTGCTTGGTTGCATTTGAATAATTTTGAAAATATTCGCGCAATCCATGATTTACAACGACTGTAATATCATGCCAAATACACAAAGGGAGGTAACTCAAGTGAAGAAGCTGATTCTTGATCTTGATACTGGTGTTGACGATACTCTCGCTATATCTTATGCTCTTGGAAGCCCAGAAATGGAGCTTATTGGCATAACTGGTACGTATGGCAACGTTTTAATGGAGCAAGGTGTTCGTAACGCGCTTGCAATCACAGACTTACTTGGGCATCCAGAAGTAAAAGTTTATAAGGGACTTTCGCACGCAAGCACAAAAGATTCGTTTGAAGTTCTTCCAATTTCTGCATTTATTCACGGAGATAACGGAATTGGCGATGTTGAGATTCCAGATTCTGCACGCAAAGCAGAAGATGAATCAGCTGTTGATTTTATTATCGATTCTGTAAAGAAATATGGCAAGGACTTGGTGTATGTTCCAACAGGACCAATGACAAATATTGCTGCTGCGTTGAAGAAAGCTCCAGAAATCAAGGACGAAATCGGAAAGATTGTTCTTATGGGCGGCGCGCTTACTATTCATGGAAACGTAAACGCTTGGACCGAAGCGAATATATCTCAAGACCCAGATGCTGCAGATGTACTATTCCGCTCTGGTGCTCCAGTAACAATGATTGGTTTGGATGTTACTTTACAGACTTTACTTACCTACAAGGAGACAAAGCAGTGGCGTGACCTTGGTACAAAGGCTGGCAAGTTCCTTGCAGATATGACCGACTTTTACATTAAGGCATATGAGACAACGGCTCCACACCTTGGCGGATGCGGTTTGCATGATCCTTTGGCAGTGGCTGTAGCTGTGGATCCAACACTTGTTACAACGCTTCCAATCAATATGCAAGTTGATGTTGAAGGCCCAACTCGTGGACGCACAATTGGTGATGTTACGCGCTTGAATGACCCTGTTAAGACAATGCAAGTTGCTGTTGGTGTTGATGTTCCACGATTCTTGAACGAGTTTATGACGCGCATTTCTGGCTTGGCAAAAATCGCTGGCTGAGTGCGGATTTTACGCGTTTTAATTCCGTTTTAGCTCCGTTTTTTGTTGTTCGACACGCCGCAAATCGCAACATTTTCTGCAATATGCGACGTGTCTTATTTGCCAATGTAAAAACTAAAAATATTAATTGATTGGATTATTATGACTGAGATTGCAAAATCTAGCGCGGTAGACCCATACGAGGATCCAAAAACCCGCGACAAAGTGGCGATTTACTCGCTAATTTTACTTCTTATAACCTTTATTCTTGGAACATTGTGTTTGCAAGGATTTAATCTGGTATTCGATCAGATTGGTAAAGCTGTTGGTGCTCCTAATCAGGCTTCTCTTATTACGAGTTTGCCAATTATTGTTTTAGGCATTGTGTGCTTTATTTACGGCTCTTTGGGTGACTTTGTGTCGCTTCGTAGACTCATAACAATCGGACTTGTAACATTGTTTGTTGGATCGTTGTTTGGTTTTATTGCAAACTTCTTCTTCACTCCAAACTTGTGGACTGTTATTATTGCGCGTATTTTACAAACAGCTGGCGAGCAAGTAGCAGGTTCTTCATTCCTTGTTATTGCAACTAAGTATTTGCGCAACGATCTTAAGGTAATTTTCTTTGGACTCTTTACTGCAGCATATCAGCTTTCTGCTTCTATTGGCGTTTTTGCCGCTGGTGCTCTTAGCTCTATTGCTTGGCAGTATTTGTTCTTGATTCCTGCAATTACCATTCTGTTCTTGCCAGTTCTTGTTAAGTTCTTGCCTACAAAGAACGGTATTGGTGGAAAGATAGATAAGCTTGGCTTTACAGTGTTTGGTATTGCTGTTGCATTGCTGACTTTGTTCTTCTCGTACAAGGCATGGGGATTGTTGCTTGGATCCATCGTGCTGTTTGTTGTGTTTGCTGGTTATATTATGAAGGCAAAGAACCCGTTTGTAACTCCTGCATTCTTTAAGAATAAGCGTTGGCTTTCGGGCATTGTCTTAATATTCATCTTCTACTTTACTAACTATTGCATGCCTCCAATTTACAATGTTATTGGTGGAGCTTTGTATCATATGAGCACTGAGGCAGTTTCTTCCTACCTTGTATGGGCATTCGTTGTAGCAGCAGTGTTTGGAACATGCTCTGGAACAATTATCGGTTTCATTGGACGTAAAGCTGGCATTATTATAGCTGCTGTTCTTATGATTCTTGGATGGGTTGGAGCTGCTGTATTCATCAATTGCGGATTCCTTGTTCTAACTTTGTGCGCATGCGTTTACTACGCTGGTTGCGGACTTATGTATTCGCCAATCGTTTCAACGGTTCTTAGCGCATTGCCTGTTGAAGAATCGGGTCGTGGATGCGGTATGAACGATTTAGTTATGAATGTTACAGCATCAATCGGTATTTCCATTTTCAGCGGTTTCTTTGGCGGAAACTTGCTAAAAGGATTCTCTTTTGCTGGAATCCAAGGCTTAGGTGCAGGTTATTCTAACTTGCTTATGATGGGCGCTATTGTAGCCTTTATTGGCTTAGTAGTTTACATTGCTCGTAGCCTTATGGTTAAAGAGTAATTATTATTTACTCAATATGTTAGTGGTCACTATCTTGCAGTCATCTTTGGCTGCGTGGATAGTGACCACTTTTTTGTAGTCTTATGCCGCGCATTTTTAAACTAACATAGTTTTTACACTAACATAGTTTTTTCATGCGCTGAATACTAATCTTTTGATATTGTATTGGTGAAGCTTATTTTTAATGATTATTTAAATTAATTGTCGTTATAGCCAAAAACGTTACTTTTTAATACTTCTTTCCACCATGATTCTCTGCCTCGAACAAAATCATCTTCAACTTTCGCATTATAGTTTTCAAGAATTGAATATTGGAAATGTTTTTCAATATATTCGATTCCCTCAGCTTCAACTAGTTTTATAAGTTCTTTATTTCCACCATGACCAGTTTCTAAATAGTCCTTCCAGCGTTTTAGTAGCATTTCATTTTTTGAAGTTGCAGAGCCAACATACAATTTACCAGTATTCGTATCTGTTATTAGATATACTGCCTTTTGATTGCTTAGGGCTGCAATCCAATCATTATAACTGTTTTTAACAATGCGTTTTAGATCTGAATATGAAAGTTTAACATTGTCGTATCCAGGAAAACTATCATCTCTGAATGTGTCTGGTAGAATTTGAGAAACTTCTAAGTCGCTTTTAAGATTGTTAAGCCATCTAACTAATTGTTCATGTTCATTGTGGAATTTTACAATTACTCTTCCAAAATATTTTTCATATTCCTTTATTGGAGTTCCTTCATAGCCTATTCCTTTTTCGTCTACATTTAAATCTTTGCTGACGGTGTCGATTGTTGTTAATAGCCATTGATCTTTGTTTTTGGGCATGCGTACTAAACATATTGCGATTTGTCCAACTTGGAATAGGGACTTACTATACTTCCAGTAAAGCCATTGTTTGTTAATTATCTCGCGATTATCTTGATAAAGCTTAATAGGATCATCATGTCTATTATTCATATTAAAACGTATTTTTGTATTTGCTGCCTGTTCTTCTGTGAGATTTAGCAAATCATTTAATTTAATCATTTTATTCCTCACTTCTAAACTATCTGCATAAATCTTCGTTGGTTTTTATGCATGTTTTAGTGCAATCATTGCGCTAATTCTAAGTGTACTGCCACTATTATGCACACATGAATAGATTGAAGAATCTTTATCTAATTTTTTATAGATTGCGTTAATTATATTATTTGTATCTTTTGTGGAAAGATTTATGCCATTCTCTATGTATATTAAGGCGTCACCTTTTATTAAATTACTGTCTATGTTATCAATTTGCTCACTAATTTCATCAACGGCATTATTGAGGTCTTTTTGTTCTGATTGAACTAATTTTAGAACAGAGCCTTTTGCAACCAACAAAATATCTTCATTGCTTAAACCCATTTGATTGTTTGGGCTTGTTATGTTTTTTATAAATTCCATAGATTTATTTAATGTTGTGTTAGCATCTTCTGTATCAACTGGTGCAAAAATTAAATCAGTATTAAGTGAGTCTTTGTTGTTTTTGTTAAATATAGAAGCAGTCAATTTGTAATCTTTATTGTTTTGCATCTTATTATATTCCTTTATTTATGTTGTTATTTTTTGTGGAATATGACAATTATAAAATGTAAATGCAATAGTTAAAACTACTTATGAAAATTTTACATTAATTGATGTTGATGGCTCAACTCGTGGACGCACAATTGGTGATGTTGTGCGCTTGAATGACTATGTTAAAACAATGCAAGTTGCTGTTTGTGTTGGCGCTCCACGATTCTTGAACGAGTTTATGACGCGCATTTCTGGCTTGGCTAAAATCGCTGGATGAGTATGTGAATTTTTAACTTTTGTGCTATCAAATCTTTTTCATGCGCTGAATACTAATTGGGTATGCTGTTCCAAGCTCTTGCGCCCAAAGAGAAACGTAGAATTCTTCGCACATCCACTTTAGTTTTTGCGCCTTTTCTTGAGCATCATCTCTATTGGGTCCTGCAGGCAAGCTTTCTGCTCTCTTTTGAGCTTCTAACACAAGCTTATGAGCTTCATCTGCCTGCCAAGCCCATTGAACATCTCGATTTTTGTCTGACTTAGCTTTGTTAAGTCGAATCAAATCCGCATGTAAGTAGCGCTCTATTGAAGTAAGTGAGCTAGAATCTGCTTTTGCAATGAATCCAGGAAAAACAAGAGAAGATGCGTGTTCTTTAATCGATTGAAGAACACTAAGCATTGGCAAGTCGGCTTTGCCGCTAACAGCAGACTCGACTTTAGCAAATCGCTCCAAAATAGCAATAACACTGTGTGCAACGCTATAAACCGTGTCTTCGTAAACTTCGGCAATATTGCCAACAGCTTCTTTAAGCTCAACATCGTTAGTAATTTTTTGCGTATTTGGTATAAGTCGCTTAATAGCTGCCATTTGCAAATCTTGAGCCAAATCTTTAGAAGACTTATAAGGTGCAGAAGCAAGTAGCAAAGCCTCGCTGCCGAGCCATCTAGATGTAATGCGCTTATCGTCTAAAATAAGCATGTTAAGCGCGCCTTGCCAAACCATTTGAGATCTAGAAAGATTAGTTGCTCCAGACTTGTGTAATAAATCTGCTCGCTCAACAACATTTCCGGCCTTTGCAGCTTTAATCGCCTTGCTGTTAACAACATTTAACGCACATTCTTGAGCTGATTTTGCAAAGCGATGCTGAAGGCTGATTAGAGACTTGTCTGTTCCTAAAACAGTAGGCTTAATACGCTTGTTGTTTCGATTATGAAAGTTGTTTTGATTAGGTTTGTTTTTATTAGTTTTCTTTTGCTCAACGCTAAAAGTTACGCGTAAATAAGGAGATAGTCGTTGTAGCTGATCTTCGCTTAAAACTTCTGGGTGGATTTGTGCTCCAACAACATTAATCGCAGCTTTAGTAAAGACTTCGCTAAAGTCTTGCCAAATAAAATCTTCTTGCGGATTTTTGTTTATTCCTGGAAGATAATCGTAGTTTTCGTCAATCCACTCGCGGATTTTACGAGCAGTATCTGGAGCTGGCACGAATTGCACGCGCAAAGTCTTAGGAAGAGACTTAATCATGCCAATAATAAGCTCATCTAATAAGCCTGGCACGTTCCAAGTAAACTCTTGAGGCTTAAGTCGCAAAAGCGCATGAAGCGGAACGTGTACAGTTACGCCATCTAAAGGATTATGCGGATCGTAAATGTAGCTTAAGCGCAAATTAATTTTCTGGCCGTCTGTTCCAATCGTATGCCAAGTATCGGGGTAGTCTGCTAAATCAGTGTCATTTGCGTATTGCAATCGCTCAACACAATCTGGGTTAAAATCAAGAAAATGCGGATCTTGAAGTCTGTAATTTTTCCACCATTTAGCTAAATCTGCAATAGTTGTAGCTTCTTGAGGAAGTTTATTATCGTAAAAAGTAAACAAATCCTCGTCGTTTACAGTTTCGCTTGCCTGCCTAGTGCGATTTGTTTGATTGTCGGCATCGTTCAAAACGTTAATATTTGAGGAGATAAAATCGTTGAATGGAAAACGCTGCTGAACATTTCCTTCGACTAAGCCTTGACGAATCATTAACATTCGAGATTCGTAAGGGTTGATTTTAGACCATTGAACAGTGCGATTTTGCACAATAGGCAAGCCGTACAAAAGCACTTTCGATTGAGCAATTGCAGCACCTTTGCTTGCGCTCCAATGAGCATCTAAATATGTTACGCGAGTAAGGTTCTTAGCTAAAGACTCCGCCCAAGCAGGGTCGATTTGCGCGCAATACCTTGCCCAAAGTCTAGAAGTTTCAACCAATTCCGTACACATAATCCAAGAAGGAGTTGCTTTAGAAACAGATGAAGATGGGAAGATTGCAAACCTTGTGCTTCTAGCGCCTTGATAATCATTTTTTGCCATTTTTTGAGCGCGCTTAATTGCGCGAATTTTGGCTGTTCCGCGAAGTCCTGCAAAATCCGAAGCCTTAGGCTCGCGAATAACTTGCATGCCAATCATAGAAAGCAAGCCAGAAAGCATAGAAGAGTGGATTCCTTGATAATCCCAAGTGCAGCAAAGACTGTGAGCCGCCTGCTGATTATTTGGCAATTGGCGGATTTGTAAAGGCGCGCGTTTAATCGGCAGTGATTCGCCAACATTATAATGAAGCTCCTTGCATAAATCTTTAAGCTGATTAACTAAATCTTTCCACTGTTTTAGGCGTAAAAAGTGGAAAAATTCCTCTTTGCAAAGTCGCCTTAGTGCGTTGTTGCTGATTTCGCCATCCGCCTGGAATATGCGATCCCAAATATTCAATGCTGTTAAAAAGTCACTTAACTCATCGGCGTAACGATTGTGTAATCTATCTGCTTCTTCGCGCTTGTCCTCTGGGCGCTCGCGCGGATCTTGCAAGCTCAAAAATGCAACAATCACAAGAATCGCAGCTAAAGTATTAGGTGTAGTGTTTCGCGCAGCTTCAATAATCATGCGGCCAAGGCGAATGTCAATTGGAATATGACTAAGCTCGCGGCCAATGCGAGTCAAGCTTATAACACCAGATTTTCTACTTATTGCACCAAGCTCGCTAAGCTCGTTAAAACCGTCGCTTACAGCCTTAATATCTGGAGGATCAATAAATCCAAAATTCGTTATATCTTCGCCAGTTTTAGCAACACCAACAGAGAGCATGTGTAAAACAACAGCTCCAAGTGAAGTGCGCAAAATCTCGGGGTCGGTAAAGCGCGGGCGAGTCTCGTAATCTTCCCTAGAATACAAGCGAATAGCAATGCCATCTGCAATTCGCCCACAACGACCAGAGCGCTGATCCGCGCTTGCTTGAGAAATAGGTTCTATAGGAAGACGCTGAACTTTAGCAGACTTAGAATATCGCGAAATTCTAGCAAAACCAGGGTCTACAACGTAGCGAATCGAAGGCACTGTAAGAGAAGTTTCTGCAACATTAGTGGCGATTACAATGCGCTGATGAGTGTGATGCTCAAAAACGCGATGCTGGTCTTTAGAAGAAAGACGTGCAAAAAGTGGAACAATCTCAATGGCGTCACTGCGATTCATGTCGCTTGTGCGCGCACCGAAATAAGAACGCAACGATGCTTCAAACTCGCGAATATCGCGCTCGCCAGAAGCAAAAACCATAATATCTCGCGCGCCTTGAGTGTGTGTTGAATGAATCACAAGTTGAGCACATGCGCGAGTTACAGCAGAAGCAATGTCTTCATCACAAATATCGCCGCTTTGCGAAAAACTAGAAATACTTTGGCTTTGCGCAACACTTTCATCATCCATAGCAATATCGGCAAAACCTGGAACATGCTTCATAAGCGAAGGCGCGCTTCCAAGCGGCTCGTAAAGTACGCGCACAGGGTATGTTCGCCCCGAAACCTCTATAACAGGAACTTTAATGTGTAAAGCTTGCTCAAAATGGTCTTTGAACTTTGCAGAATCGATTGTTGCAGAAGTAATAATAAGCTTTAAGTCTTTGCGTTTTGGCAAAAGAGTTGTTAAATATCCAAGCAAAAAATCAATGTTTAGGCTGCGCTCGTGAGCTTCATCAATAATAATCGTGTCGTAGCGCGTAAGAAGTGGGTCGCGCTGAATTTGAGCAAGCAGAATACCGTCTGTAACTATGCGAAGCTTTGTTTTGGATGAGCTTTCGTCGTTAAAACGCACCTGGTAGCCGATTTCTTCGCCAAGCTTAACACCCATTTCGCTTGCGATTCTCTCGGCAACTGTGCGTGCAGCAAGTCGTCGAGGTTGTGTGTGAACAATTTGCTTTCCGCGACCGCCTCTGCCAAGTTCCAAAGCCATTTTTGGGATTTGAGTGGTTTTGCCAGAACCAGTTTGACCAGATACGATTACAACTTGCGACTCTTTAATAGCTTCAATAATCTGGTTGTGTGCAGCACAAATCGGCAGTTCACTAGGATAGTCAAAGTTCATATTCAATCCTATTTTCTTAAGACTTCTATAATCCTGTATCCTTTAGAGCTTGCGTATTTTTCAACGCTAAAATCTTCCCCAAGATTTTTAGAAAGCCAAGGGATTAAGGAGTCTGAACCAAGATTTTTTTGAACAACCAAATAAGCAGCTCCACCAACTTTTAAGCGAGGAAGCCACGTGAGCAAAATATTGTGTAAAACGTCTTTTCCAACGCGGATTGGAGGATTAGACCAAATAAGATCAATGTCTTTTAGCTCATCTTCTTTTAGCGCATCTTCTACAAGATAAGTGTGAATGTTATTTAATCCAGCATTCTTAGCGTTAATATTAGTAAGTTCTAGAGCGCGCTCGTTAACGTCTACAGCGTAAATTTGCGCATTAGGAGATTCAAAACCTAAAGCCAAACTAATAGCGCCCCAGCCGCAACCGATATCGAAAAATCGCCCATTTTCTGGGGGTTGTGGAGCGTGTTTAAGAAGAACTGCAGTTCCTAAATCAAGTTTAGAAGAGCTAAAAACTCCGTTAGAAACTTGCACGCTAACCTCGTGACCGCGCAAATCAACTTGCAAAGTTCGTCTTAAGTCTAAAGAATTTGGATTAGCGGAAAAATACTGTTCGCCGCTAGTCTTAGATTCTTTAGCATTCTTGTTTGTTTTAGTAGCATTAATGCTGCTCGTCTTTTTAGTTTTATTAAAAGTGTTAATAGCCATTTTAGTGTTGCGTTAAAAATTATGTCTTCTAGATTCACAATAATAAAACAAACGTTGTAAATCGTGTATTAACAAGGGATTTAGCGTTAGTAGTTAAAGAAAAATAACAAAGGGCATAGTTTTGGTAGATACTTTAGCAAATAGTGATTTGGCAAGTGGTGATAATAATATGCCTGAGCATAAAAATGAGCATAAAGACTTTCTTTCAGGTCATAGTGAAGTTCTGCTAGACAATGCAAACGCTGGATCAAGCCTAGAAAGTAACGATGAAGCTTGGCAAGAGCGCGAATCAAGAAACGCGTTAAAACGAGTTGCTGGCCTTGGAGAATTACAAGACGTAACCGAAGTAGAGTACAGAAAACTAAGGCTGGAACGTGTTGTTTTAGTAGGTGTGTGGTCTAGTGCTCGCGGAACTTTAAGCCAAGCAGAAGAGTCTCTTAGAGAGTTGGCCGCTCTTGCTAAAACCGCTGGAGCAGTAGTGTGTGACGGCATGTTGCAACAAAGATATAGGCCAGATGCAGCAACGTATGTTGGTTCTGGAAAGGCGCGTGAACTTGCAGCGGTTGTGGCGCAAAATGATGCGGATACGATTGTGGTAGACGATGATCTTCCACCAAGCCAGAGAAGAGCTTTGGAAGACGCCACTAAAGTCAAAGTTGTAGACAGAACGGCTGTTATTCTAGACATTTTCGCTCAACATGCAACAAGCAGGGAAGGAAAGGCACAAGTCGAGCTTGCTCAGCTTCAATACATGCTTCCGCGACTTAGAGGTTGGGGTGCTGCTCTTTCTAGGCAGGCTGGCGGTCGTGCTGCTGGAGACGCTGGAATAGGCTCTAGAGGCCCTGGCGAAACAAAAATCGAGATGGATAGGCGCGCAATTAGGAATCGAATTTCAAAATTGCGTCACGACATTGCGCTAATGGCACCAACTCGCGAGACAAAGCGCGGATCTAGGCGTCGTCAAGATATTCCAACCGTTGCAGTAGTAGGGTATACAAATGCTGGAAAATCTTCGATTATAAATAGGCTTACAGGATCTAAAGAACTTGTAGAAAATGCGCTTTTTGCCACTTTGGATACTGCTGTTCGAAAGTCTTTAACTAAAGATGGTCGCGCGTACACGCTTGTAGACACGGTTGGTTTTGTGCGAAGGCTGCCAACTCAGCTAGTAGAAGCGTTTAAGTCCACTTTGGAAGAGGTTGGCCAAGCAGACGTTATTTTGCACGTTGTTGACGGATCTCACCCAGACCCTGTTTCTCAAATTGAGGCAGTTAACGAGGTTTTGGCTCAAATTGATGGAGTGGAAGACATTGCGCAAATTATTGCGTTTAACAAGTCGGATGTTATGCAAGAGCCAATGCGTTTGCGCTTAAAATCTTTGTATCCTGATTCTTTAATTGTGTCTGCTGCAAGTGGAACAAATATTGACCGTTTAAGAACGCGCATAGAAAATTTGTTACCTTCACCACATGTTCATGTTAAAGTTAGGCTTCCTTATAGTGATTATTCTGGATCTTTGCTATCTAAAGTTAGGGAAAATGGCATTGTAAAATCAGTGGAATATAAGGATTCTGGCATAGAATTAGATGCTTTTGTTGGAGATTCTTTGGCGGCAAAACTTATGCAAATTGCGTTTTAAGCAAAACTCCTTAGGTGTGATTAAAGTAAAAACTGTTCATGCATATATCTCTATTATTAGAGCAGCCCTTATATTTTGAGTTATTTATTAGCTAGAGGGCTGATTCGGTTTGTGGAAAAGGGGTTTTCTAATGGTGAATTCTCAGGTTAAGCCAACAAAGCTTGCGATTATTGGTGCTGGCGCAGTAGGTTCTACGCTTGCGTTTGCTGCTGCTCAGCGCGGTGTTGCTCGTGAAATTGTGCTTGAGGATATCGCTAAGGAACGTGTTGAAGCAGAAGTGCTCGATATGCAGCACGGTTCTAGCTTCTACCCAGCTGTTTCGATTGCTGGCTCCGACGATGTTGAAATTTGCCGCGATGCCGATATGGTTGTTATTACTGCTGGCGCTCGTCAAAAGCCTGGTCAGACTCGTTTGGAACTTGCAGGTGCAACCATCAATATTATGAAGTCGATTATTCCTAATGTTGTTAAGGTTGCTCCAAACGCAATTTACATGCTTATTACAAATCCTGTTGACGTTGTTACGCATGTTTCTATGAAGCTTTCTGGTCTTCCTGCTAATCAAATGTTCGGATCTGGTACAAACCTTGATTCTGCACGTTTGCGCTTCCTTATTGCTCAGCACACTGGTGTGAACGTTAAGAACGTTCACGCTTATATTGCTGGCGAACATGGCGATTCCGAAGTTCCTCTTTGGGCTTCTGCAACTATTGGTGGCGTTCCAATGTGCGAGTGGAATGCTCTTCCAGGTCATGAGCCATTGGATGAAGCTAAGCGCGAAGAGATTCATCAGGAAGTTAAGAACGCAGCTTACAAGATTATTAACGGTAAAGGCGCTACAAACTACGCTATTGCAATGTCTGGTGTAGATATTGTTGAGGCTGTTCTTCGCGACACCAACCGCATTTTGCCAGTTTCCTCTTTGCTTGAAGACTTCCACGGAATCTCGGACGTTTGCATGTCTGTTCCAACTTTGTTGAACCGCAACGGCGTAAATTCTCGCTTGAATACTCCAGTTTCGGATCGCGAGCTTGCTGCTTTGAAGCGTTCTGCAGAGACTCTTCGTCAAGCTGCGGCACAATTTGGATTCTAATTAGCTTTCTGCTTTATGATTTAAGCGTTTATGCTTTTATGCTTTTATGCTTTTATGCTTGGCTGTTCGTAAAGCGCTAATTACTAAGATTTAAGTCTTGAAAGTCGCTCCTTCAATCATTGTTTTGGGGGAGCGGCTTTTAAGTTATAAATTTGATTAAAAGGTGATTTTGAATGTTTAATCATAAAAATCTTGATACAGACTTTGCGCTAATGCGCGATTTTGAAGATTTAAGGCTCCAATTTCCAATTTTAAGTCGCAAAGTGCATTCAAAACCCTTGATTTACTTGGATTCTGCAGCAACTTCTCAAAAGCCGCAAGTTGTAATTAATGCCGAAAGCGAGTTTTATAAAACGATTAATGCTGGAGTGCATAGAGGAGCGCACGAGTTGGCAGCGCTTAGCACAGTTGCGTTTGAAGGAGCGCGCGCAAAGGTTGCAAAACTCGTTGGTGCTTGTAGCAAAGAAGGCAGCGAAGAGATTGTTGTTACGCCTGGCGCTACAGGCGCGTTGAATCTTCTTGCAACTTCTATTGGAAATGCCACTATTAACGCTAAGCTAAATCGCTCTGGTTTTGCGGAAGATAACTTAATTTTGCGCCAGCATTTTGTGATTAATGAGGGAGATAATATTGTTGTTTCTCGCGCAGAGCATCATTCCGTTTTATTGCCATTCCAAGAGCTTGCGATTCGATCGGGTGCGGAGCTTCGCTGGATTGATGTAACTGAAGATGGCCGAGTGCGAGCGGATGCGGATTATTTGAGCACTGTTATTGATGAGCGCACGAAAATCGTTGCAGTTACGCATATTAGCAATGTTACGGGCGCAATCACGGATGTTTCGCCGATTTGCAAGCGCGCGCACCAGGTTGGGGCGATTTTTGTTCTTGACGCTTGTCAGTCCGTTCCGCATATTCCAGTTGATTTTCACGCGCTAGATGTTGATTTTGCAGCCTTTAGTGCTCATAAAATGTACGGACCGACGGGAGTTGGGTTCTTGTATGGTCGACGTGAGTTTCTTCAAGCTCTTCCGCCTGCTAATTTTGGGGGGTCCATGGTGGAGCTTGCGTGGCTTAATAAGCCAGCGCAATATATGGAAGCGCCTTACCGTTTTGAGGCAGGAACTCAGCCAGTTGCGCAAATGGTCGCTGCAGGAGTAGCTGCGGATTGGCTTCGAGAGTTGGGCATGAATCGAGTTGCACAGCATGAGAGTCAGATTGCTGCAGAATTGCTTAAATTGCAAGATGTTCCAGGAGTTCGCGTGCTTGGCCCACTTGATTTAAGCAAGCGCATTGCAACGGTTTCTTTTGAAGTTGAAGGCGTGCATCCGCATGACGTTGGCCAGTTTTTGGATGCGCAAGGGATTGCGATTCGCGTTGGGCATCATTGCGCTCAGCCGATTCATCGCCATTTTGGCGTGTACGCTTCGAATCGCGCGTCTGTTGGAGTTTATAACACAATCGAAGAAGTTCGCGAATTAATCGAAGCTGTTTCCCAAGTTCGCGCATATTTTGGCGCATAGTCGTAATATTTTAATGCAAGGAGAGCGTATGTTTGATATGAGTTTTGATGACGCTAACGGTGCAAGTAACAGCTTAGAAAGCATGTATCAAGAAGTTATTCTAGATGCTGCTAGAAATCCGCACGGAAAAACACATTTTTTAAGCACAGAGAGTCTTTCTAAAGCAGAAGAGCGTGAAGAGAAAGTTGAGGAGGCTTCTGGTAAATCGCAAGCAACCGATGAGCTAAAAAACGATTCTAATATAAAAATTACAAATCATCACGAAAATTGTGCTGTAGAAGCTAATAAAGATTATGCTTTTGGCGAATCTCATCAATTTAACCCAACTTGTGGAGATGAGGTTACAATGCATGTGGAACTCGCTAAAAACGTTGATAATTCAAGCAATGCGCTTATTAAAAGTATTAAGTGGGATGGCCACGGTTGCTCAATTTCGCAGGCGAGTCTTTCGATTATGGTTGATTTGGTTGAGGGGAAAACCGTTGCGGATGCATTGCGATTGGCCGCTCTTTTCCACAAACTTATGGAATCTAGGGGAGTTGGATTAAAAAGCGAGCAAGACGAAGATGAGTTGGAAGATGCTATGGTTTTTCAAGGCGTTTCTAAATATCCAATGCGAATCAAGTGTGCGTTGCTTGCGTGGGAAGGCTTAAAAGACGGTATTGCAAAGGCTATTGAGGCTTTATAAAATCGTATGTAGCTTTATAAAATCGCGTTGTAACACTTAAAAAAATCGCGTTGTAACACTTAAAAATAAGGAACGAGATGGCAGAAAATCAAGCAGAATCAACTCTTAGCGCAAACAATATTGGGCGCGTAACTGAGGAAGATATTCAAGAGGCTTTGCACAATGTTGTGGACCCAGAGCTTGGTATTGATGTTGTTGACTTGGGATTAGTTTACGGGATTGAGATTGACGAGCTTGGTCGCGCGATTCTTACTATGACGCTTACAACGCCTGCTTGCCCGCTTACGGATTTGATTGAAGACGAGTGCGCGAGTGCGCTGGTTGGACTTGTAGACGAATTTAGGATTGATTGGACTTGGAAGCCGCGTTGGAGCGTTGAAAATATTACGGAAGATGGGCGCGCGCAGCTTGAGGCGCTTGGCTATAATTTGAACAATTTGCCTGCTAGCTTTGGGGCTGGGCTTGGGGCTGGGGTTTCTGGCGTTGGTTCTTCTGTAGCTCCTGGCACTTCTGGAATGTCATCCTATGTTGGCGGAATTTCGCCAACCGAATAATTTAGGATTTTTAATGGTTTGTACAGAAGATTTTTCGCATGATCGCGATGATTTTAAGAATAGTGACGATTGCAGGAATAGCGACGCTTATTGCGATTTGTGCGCGCAAAAAATTATTGAAAACGGCATAACGGATGTTGTTTTTGACCTGCATCTTCTTGTTGATTGGGATGCGCGCCGCACATTGGAGTCAGATTACCCAGATTATATTGGCGAAGTTCTGTTTAGTTACGAGCCAGAATGGAGTTTTGAGTTTCACGAAGCTTTGCTAGAGGCGGCATGGAGCAGCCAGCGCGCACTGGAATCGTTTAGCGAGCATCACGGTCCTGCTGTAACTTGGCTTTATCGCCTGTATTTTAAGAATTTTTCACGCGGATTTTTAGGGGAGCGAGCGCGTTTTGCGTCTTTTGCTCGCGATTTAATCGCAAAAGGTGTGCGCGTCTGGGCGCTTGGAAACGCTTCGCAAGAGTGGATGGATTGTGCGCGCGAAACTTGCCCAATACTTAGCGAGATAAATGGCGTTAGTGCATCTTGCGAATCTCATTTGCTAAAGCCGAATATTATGATTTATAGAGATTTTTTGAGCAAAAATGGTTTGCGTGCATCTTCTACTGTTTTTGTTGAATCTGATTTGCGTAGCCTAAAAACTGCGCAAAGAATCGATTGTGCGTTTGCAAAACTATTTACTCTGTAATAAAACTATTCACGCTATAGTTGCCTCAACATTTGTCGGCTGATTCGAGTGAATCGTAGCCATACATGTGCACAGTATTTTCAACAATCATCTGAGTAAGATTTAGATTTTTTGCCGTTAAATCTTCTATAAAAGTTTTATATTTAGCAAAAGTTTCGGCAGAATACGTGCTTAATTCTCCTCTCAAATACGTTTCAAAAGATGTATTTTCTTCTGTATCTTCGCTTGTTTTTAGAACGCGCATTGCAAGACCTAAATGAGGGTAGTGATTGCGAAAATCATCGGCCCACTTAACTTGCGTTAAAATAATCTTCTCTTGCTCGCTTTTTCTAGGCTCTAAAATCGGCTTAATATAAGGCTTAATCGTGCGTTCAAAAATTTCTGGGGCAGTAGACTCCATCATTCTTGCATATTTTTCTGTTATCAAATTTCTGCCATTGCTATTTGCGCGCTCAAGATCTTTTTTATAAGACTCTTGCAAATCCAGAGGCCAAGTTAAAAATTGGCTCATTCGCATAATGTGGAATGTTGGCCAGTTTCCTTGACAATTCGCGCGTCCGCCTTCGTTTTGCGTAAGCTGGAATTGCTGCCATTCTAGTTTTGTAATTTCTTCTGCAAGCTTTTGCGTTTTTGGATTTTGCGTTTTTGGATTTGATAATGAATTGCACATCATAAGCTCCTTAAGCACGCAGCGCGCGAATTAATATGCGCTTCAACATACGGGCGCTGCCATTCTAAAAATGTTTCATTGCAATCGCTCAAACCTTGATATTTAAGCTCTTGCACTACTTCGTTGCACACGTTTTGAATAATCTCGTTTATTTTAGACTCAGATTCGCTGCTTCCTTTTGTGCCTTCGCCAAATCCGATTCCGCCAAAGCATGCCGCACTACTTAGTCGCATAAGCGATTCAAGTTGATTTGCTACGCCAGAAAGCCTAGACGCCATTCGCGCGCTTAGCTTGCGAAGTGCTGCAAATTGCCACTTATAATATGGCAAATATCCTGCGCTTATTGGGTTATTTAGCAAGAACACGATTGAAGCGGTTGCGCGCACAAACTCGTTTATAGAAAGCCACGCTGCAGCTCCGTCTTTTCGCGCTAGCATTCGTGGAACATTGTATTGACCTGCTTGAGCCATCATGCCAAGCCTTCTAGAGATTAGCGAGATTCTCACATCGTCTGGCATAAGCTTAAAACTTTGACGCGTTTTGCTAAATTCTCCAAGTGGGTCTGCAAAAATTTGGCCGTTCGTAGCTGCAGCAAGTGTTGGCTCGCTTAGCGAAATCCACAAATACGGCTCGTCTTGGCTTGGCGCGGCGGAAAATCCTGTTATGTTTTCAAAAAATTCGCTTATGCTAAATACTCCGACTCGCTTGCTGCTTTCGCATGATTTAGCGCGCGGCGTTTCTTTTCTAGAGTCAAATCCAGCGTATTCTTGCGGCAAATCGTTGTAAGCTGCTTGCAAATCCTCGCCAATTTTTGCATAGTCTTCATCTGTAAGCCATATGCAGAATCCTGGGCCAAAATCGTGGTCTCTAGAAATCTCGTCGTCAAATCCGTAGCATTCCGATCCGTGACCGACTAATCCTGCAGCTATGCGGTTTTTATAGTCCCTAAATTCTTCAAGTTCAAGCAGCGGCTTTCCGTAGGTTTGCCAATATTCTTTTGCAAGTTGCATGCCGTTTTTAATTTTTGTATTATCTTCTGTTTTTATAGTTCTGCTTGATTTTATAGTGTTATTTGATTGTATAGTTTTATCTATTTTTATGGTTTTATTTGATTCTGGATGCGGCTCATCGGTTTCTGGCGATTTTTCCGCAGCGCACTGAATCGCATCCGCCACGCCAGTCTCCGTAAATTTTTCTGCTGCCTTCTGTGCTTGCTGTAGATTTTCCAACGTAATCGCATAGGACTCGCTATCTTTTCCGTAACATTGTGCTATTAAATCTAGAGCTTCGCTGTACGCTTTTACAGCGTCGGAATACTCTTTTCGTGCGTATTGAACTTGCGCATATCCTGCCAACGCAGAAGCGTAATGCGGTTGATTTTGGTTGTTTCCTGCAATGTACATGCGAATGCTGGTTGAAGCGTGTTCAAAAGCAGCGTTAAGACTATTAGATTTGCTATTCGTGCTTTCACTAGGCTGCGAGCATTCTTGCAAAATCGCAAGCGCAAGATTTGTGTGAGTTGCTGCTATATCTATGTCTGTTGAAGGATTGATACTCGATTTTTGCAATATGTCTAATGCTTTTTCAAGCTGATCTATTGCTTCTTTAATTTTGCCTGTTTCGCTATAAAGCATTGAAAGATTGTTGTGAAGGGCAGCGAGCTTTCTATCGTTTGGTTTTAGTGTTTTCGATGATTCTTTAAGAGCTTTAGAATATATTTCTGTTGCGCGCTCATAATCGCCAGCTGCGCGAAGGCTAGTAGCAGCGTTTATAAGTGTTGTTGTGCCAGCTTCACTGCCTGCTAGTTGCATTTTATCTGAAAGTTTTAGCGCACTATCAATGATTGGCTTGTTTTTTGCGTATTCTCCTCTAGACCTATAAAATCCCATCAACTCATTTAACACAGATAGTTGCAATGCTTGAGCGCTTGCTTTTTCTTGGTTTGATTCTTGGCTTGCATCTTGCGGTTCGTCTGGCTCGCAATTTGCTTCGTGCAGAGCATTTAGCAAGTATTTTTCGATTTCTTGTGCGTTTGCGTGATTAGCAAACATATTGTCTAGTTCTTTATACAATTGCGAAACGCTTAACATTTAAGCCACCTTGCTTCTTGCGATTTAATTCCGTTTTGCTCACTACTCAATCATACAAAATTATGCGTTTATACAGAATTATAAGTTTATAAGAGTGTTGCAATACGCGCGATTGTGCAAAAATCAAAAGTCGGGCTGGTGGGATTTGAACCCGCGGCCTCTTCGTCCCGAACGAAGCGCGCTACCAAACTGCGCTACAGCCCGATGTTATTGTGTGAATTCATCTTACAAATACATGATGCAACTACATATTGAATTGTGCAAGCAGCACTACAATAACTTGGTTATAATAGCGTGAACTTGCTACAAAATATCATTGTGTGTCGCTTGTGCGTTGCTGTGTGTGTCGTTAGTGTGTGTCGCTAGTAAATAAATTTTTTGAGATTTTATTAAAAATTTACTTTCACTTTTTTATAGCTTGCATGCAATCTGCAATATTTGCAAAATCATGTCTCTTTTCGTAAATAATTTTGTATATCTTAATAAAATAATAAAAATTTTTACTGTAAATCTATTTTTCTTCCGAAAACAGAAAAATATAAATATTTCTATAAAAATGTGTATTTGATGTAAAAATGATTCGCACAATCAACTAAATAACGCAATAAAACGTATTTGTTGTGCACTTATCTGTATTACCTAGTAGCTACAATTAGCGACTATGAGTGACACGAATACTACAATGCTCGCTGCGCAAAACGATGCAGCAGAAAATGAATCAACAGACAACGTCAACGAAATTGACACCGTTGAGCATGCCGAAATGCTGCTCGCGCAGGATGAGGTTATTGCTAAGCGTGTAAACGAGGGCGCAAGCCTGGATGAAGCAATTGACCCAAGCAATAAAGAGTTTGGTCCGCTTGCGCACCCAGAGCAGGTGCAAATGCGCGTTGCAAAGCGCGCGATGATGCTTAAGGAAGGCGTGCAACCATACCCGGTGCATCTTAATGTTACGGATACAATCGAAAAAGTTCGCGCTGATTTTGACGGCAAGCTTCAAGCTGGCGAAGAAACCGATACAGAGGTTGGCATTGCTGGGCGCGTTCTTTTCTTGCGTAATGCTGGCGGCTTGTGCTTCGTTAAGCTTTCTGCTGGTGACGGCACTACTATTCAGGCTATGGTTTCCAAGAAGGAAATCGGCGAAGAATCCATTAAAAGCTTCAAGCAGATGGTTGATTTGGGAGACCATTTGTACGTTCGCGGTCGCGTAATTTCTTCAAAGACGGGTGAGCTTTCCGTATTTGCAACAGAGTGGGCGATTGCTGCTAAGGCTTTGCAGCCGCTTCCAGCTTTGCATAAGGAATTAAGTGACGATACTCGTACTCGCAAGCCATATATTGGCATGATTGCAGACGAGAAGATTCGCGATATGGTTCGCAGGCGTTCGCATGCTGTGGCTTCTCTTCGTCGCACTTTCGACAGCCACGACTTCCTTGAGGTTGAGACACCAATGTTGCAAACGGTTCACGGAGGTGCTGCTGCTCGTCCGTTTACAACTCATATGAACGCTTTCGATATTGATCTCTACTTGCGTATTGCTCCAGAGCTTTTCTTGAAGCGTTGCTTGGTTGGTGGCATTGACCGCGTGTTCGAAATCAACCGTGATTTTAGAAACGAAGGCGTGGATGCAACTCACGCACCAGAGTTTACAATGCTCGAGGCATACCAGGCTTACGGCACTTACGATACGATTGGTGCTCTTACTAAAGAGCTGATTCAAAAGGCTGCACTAGACGCTTTTGGTTCCACTAAGGTGACTTTGCTTAATGGCGAAGAGTATGATTTTGGCGGCGAATGGAAGCAAATCACCATGTATGGCTCGCTTAGCGAGGCTTTGGGTGAGGAGATTACGCCAGAGACTTCTGTTGAGCATTTGGGCGCAATCGCAGACAAGCTTGGCGTTGAGCGCGACGAAGTGGAGAATCACGGCAAGTTGGTTGAGCACTTGTGGGAGCACTTCTACGAGGACAAGCTTTATGAGCCAACGTTTGTGCGCGACTTCCCAGTGGAGACAAGCCCACTTGTTAAGGGTCACCGCACAAAGCCTGGAATGGTTGAAAAGTGGGATTTGTACGTGCGCGGCTTTGAGCTTGCAACTGGCTACTCCGAGCTTAACGATCCTGTTGTGCAGCGCGAGCGCTTTGTTGCTCAAGCTAAAGATGCTTTGGCTGGAGACGTTGAGGCAATGGATATTGACGAGGACTTTATTGAGGCTCTCGGCGTTGGTATGCCTCCTGCTGGCGGCATGGGAATGGGAATTGACCGCTTGCTAATCGCACTTACGGGCGCAACCATTCGCGAGACGATTACGTTCCCACTCGTAAAGCCACTTCGCTAGTTGTGATTATCGCTAGTTGTGATTATCGCTAGTTGTGATTATCGCTAGTTGTATCAGTTATAATCAGCTGAATTAATCTTAAAAGTCGTTGAATGCTGTTTTTAGTGTTCGGCGACTTTTTTGATTAAATTTTTCGTGTTTGTTTACTTTTTGTAAGTAGTCGCACGAAACGAATAGACTAGGTAACTATGACATATAAATTAGTATTGCTCCGACATGGTCAGAGCGCATGGAATAAGACCAATCAGTTCACTGGTTGGGTTGATGTACCGCTCACTGAGCAGGGTGTTGAGGAAGCTAAGCATGGTGGCGAGCTTCTTAAAGAGAAGAACGTTCTTCCAGACATCGTGTTCACTTCTTTGCTTCGTCGTGCTATCAACACCGCGAATTACGCGCTTGATGCAGCAGACCGCTTGTGGATTCCAGTTCGTCGTAGCTGGCGTTTGAACGAGCGTCATTACGGTGCTTTGCAAGGCAAGAACAAGTCTGAGATTCGTCAGGAATATGGCGATGAGAAGTTTATGATTTGGCGTCGTTCTTACGCAACTCCACCTCCACAGATTGATCCAAACGATGAGTATTCTCAGGCGAATGATCCTCGTTATGCAGGCGACCCAGTTCCAGAAACTGAAGCTTTGGCAAACGTTGTGACTCGCGTAACTCCTTATTGGGAGTCGGATATTATTCCAGAGCTTAAGTCTGGTAAGACTGTAATGATTGCAGCTCACGGCAACAGCTTGCGAGCAATCGTTAAGATGCTCGACAACTTGAGCGAAGAAGAGATTTCCAAGGTGAATATTCCAACAGCTATTCCTCTTCTTTACGAGTTGGATGAGAACTTTAAGCCAATCAAGCCTCGTGGTGAGTATTTGGATCCAGAAGCTGCTGCTGCTGGCGCTGCTGCCGTGGCTGCTCAGGGTCAAAAGTGAGTTTGATTAGCTTAAGTTAGCTTAATTATCTTAAATTAACTTAAATAAAAAGTAGGTTTGCAAAATTAATTGCAAGCCTACTTTTGTTTTACAAGCTACTTTTTAGGTTTCTATTTAAAAATCGTGTTCTACGCAACTTGTGTTTTATGCTACAACTGTGTCCTTGTCTGGTTCTGGTTTCTTAGTTGGGTCAAATCCCGAAACAATAAATACAACTTGCCTTGCTGCAGCAACTGAATGATCGCCTATGCGTTCCATGAATCTGCTTAGAAGCACCAAGTCAATCAACTGTTTTCTAGTGCCGTTCCAATCTTCGCTTTCTACAAGCGCAAAAATGTGTTCGTGCAACTTATCCATTACATCGTCGCCGTGAATAATTGCATCTGCTACATTAACGTCTCTATTTGAGAGCATGTCTGTTAGTTGCGTAGAAAGAGCGCGCAAAAAGTCAACCATTTTTTCAACAGTTTCTTTTGCTTGACTTGGTATTGCGCAATCAGGCCATGTGCGTCTTGCGATTTGTGCAACGTGACTTGTTAAATCGCCCATGCGCTCAAAAGTTGCAGCAAGCCTCATAGTTGCAACTACTTCTCGCAGATCTGTTGCAACTGGATTTTGACGTGCAAGCAATATTAAGCATTGATCTATAACGTTTGCTTCTAGTGCGTCTAGCTTTGCGTCGTTATCTATAACCGTTTGCGCAGCTTCTAAGTCTGCGTTTACTAGAGCGCTTCCAGCATCGTTCATGGCTTTTGCAACAAGCTCTGCCATGCGTTCAATGTTTAATGCAACTGCCTTCATCTCTTCGTTGAAAATCACTCGCATGGTGTGTCCTTTCTTGCGTTCAATCGCGCTAAATTGCATTGGAGCATATTCGCGTTTGTTTAGATTGCCCTAATCAAGTATAGACTACTGTGCGCACGTGCGTTAAACGTATTAGTCACTGTATTAGTCGCTTAAATGTGAGCGCGTTAGAGTATTCTTTAAGAGTATGCTTCAAGATTCGCCATATTCGCCTTTAATGGTGTTTGTTGTTTTTGCTTTGATTGCACTTTGCGTTGCAATTGTTGTGGTTATGTTTGCTTTTGACTTTGTTCTATCGGCATTTCGTAATGTTTTTGTTCCGTTTTTTGATTCTACTTTTAGTCGTATTTTTATGACTTTTAGACGTGGTTCTAAGCGCATTTTTCGCATCATTTTTCATAAGAAAATGCAAAAAGTTTTAGGCGATTCCGACTTTGATTCCGATTCCGACTTTGATATAGACGATAGTTCCGAAGACATTAGCTCCGACGCTTGCGCTGTTTTAGCTATGCTTCCAGGAGCTACGATTGTTGTTGATAAAAATAACGACGTTTTGCGCGCAAGTTCACAAAGTTACACTCTTGGAGTTGTTTTAGACGATTCGATTGTTCAGCCGCGCGTTTTGCAAGCTGTAAATAACGTGCGTTTCTCTGGAGGCTATGAAAGCTTTGATTTAGTGACATTTACCCCCAAACAGTATGTAACAATTAGTGAAGATAATGATTTTTATGTAGATAATGTAGATAAAACTTCGTATTTGCAATCTTCGGCTGCTTTCGATTCTTCATCAACACAATCTAGCGATTCAGCGCCTAATCCTTCTACAATTTCTAGACCTAATTGGCTTAATATTACAGTTGGAAGTGTTGGAGAAGGCAAAGTTGTTGTTATTATAAATGATTCCAGTGCGGAGCATCTTTTTGAGCAAACGCGTAACGATTTTATAAGCAATGTCTCCAATCAACTTATTAGCTCAACACGCATGATTTCCAGCCTTACTAATGTTTTGCAATGCAAAGATGTTAATGCAAGTCGCATTAAAGATATTGCTGCGTCTGCTCAAAAATCGTCTAAACACTTGGAACATATGTTAGAAGATTTGCTTCTTCTTATGCGAGCGCAAAGTCCTATTGATGCTTCAAAAGCTAGTGTTGTAAACGTTTTGAAAGTGTTGGAAGATGTTAAAAATCTTGTTTCTGCTCTTTCGTCTAGTCAAAATGTTCGCGTAATTATTAAAGCAGATTCTTCACTTAACATTTTAGCGGATTCTAATCAAATAAGCAGTGCGATTAGAAAACTTGTTGAAAACGCTATTATCTATTCTCATAAAAATAGTGTTGTTGCGCTTTGCGCTTTAAAGTCAGAAGATAATAGATTTGCTGTTATTCGCGTTGTTGATTCTGGAATTGGAATCCCGCTAAAAGATCAGCCGCGTATTTTTGAACGTTTTTATAGATCGAGTAATCAAAATGACTTTAGTAAAGACGGTGTTGGATTAGGTCTTGCTATTGCTAAGCACGTGGCTCTTACGCATCACGGCAGCATAACATTGTGGAGTAGGCCTGGGCAGGGAACTACTGTTAATTTTGCTATTCCGCTTGCAAAGTAGTGAGCAAAGTAAGCCGCAAAGTAGGGCGCAAAGTCTTATGCAAAGTCTTGTTGCAAAGCTTGATTAGTAACTTATTTTCCTAATCTTCTATAATCCCAGCGATCAAAGTGTTCCCAGATTAAAAGCAAAATTCCAATTGCAAATCCGCTAAGGCAAATTACAGCAAAGAACCACAATAAAAAGTGTAAAATAGCAAGAACAACTGTGATTAATGATGCTATGAGCCAAATAATCGTTCCAGCCATAAATGCTTTGCACAAGTCTACTCGCAATGGCTTAGGCGCTTCTTTGCGCGCATCTGGATTAATAATCGGTGCTAGCTTCATATGATTAACCATACATCTTTGCGTGTTCAATATCAATTTTAAGAATTACATTGCGTATTGTGTTGCGTATTGTGTTGCGTATCCGTACCACATTGTATCCTTTAGATTTGTAAGTGTGAATTTGTGAATACATTTAGAAGATTTTAGGAGCGATTTTATGAAGCATGCTGAGCATGGTGCTAAAGCAAAGGGGCGGTTTAATTCGCCTTTTATGCTTTTTACCTCTGTGCGCGGTTCGCATGCATCTTCTAACAATCATCATGCATTTTCTAGCAATAATAGTGCAGCCGTTTTAGCAAATAATGGTGCTGTTGTAAGTCTAGAAAACGTAGATTTAGAGAACGTAAATCAAGAATTTGCTGTTTCGTTATCTCGTCGCCAGCTTCGTTTAGCACGTGTTGCTAAAGAACGTAAGAATCGCATGATTGTTTCTGCTTCTTTGTTTGCGTTAGTCGGAGCTGCTTTAACTTCTATGGCGTTGAACAAGCCTAATAGCATTGATTCTTTGGCTTCTAAATCTTATTCTTCTAAGTTGAGTTTTGTAGACGATTCTTCTGCTCAAGCAGCATCTCGTTCGAGTATGCGAGAAAGCATTAATCGCGCTAATAAATATTTGAACTTTAGCAGCGCAGTTGCTGGCCTTGAATCTGATTTAAGCGCATTTTCTACTAAGTCTTCTCATAAGTCTAAGTGGGATTTGGGTTCTAATTCCGATTTTAAGGTTTCGGAAATGTCTAAGTCTACAGCAAATAATCCGAATGTTGCTGTTTTCTTGGATTCAGATGCAAAGATTGTGCCATCTGGTTTTAATCCAAATCACGATTCTGGCGATTCTGGAAATGCTTACGAATTTAGCCAATGCACTTGGTGGGTTTATGTTCGCAGGCATCAGCTTGGCCTTCCAGTTGGCTCCAATATGGGAGACGGATGGATGTGGGGCTGGACTGCTCGCAAGCTTGGCTACTGGGTAGATAACACACCTCGTCACGTTGGAGACATAATGGTGTTTGGCCGCGGTCAGGCTGGAGTTAACCGCGCTTATGGCCACGTTGCAATCGTAGAAAAGATTAATCAAGATGGTTCTATAGAAACATCTGAATCTAGCGCCGAATATCATGGTAGAACCTATTCAAGAGTTGTTAGCGCTAAAGATGCTTCCGCTTTTGAGTTTATTCACTACTAAATCTTTTAAGCATTACTCGCATAATATTAGATTCATCAACTTTTGTTGGTTTATTATGCGTTTTTTAGGCGCTTTGTATTGTTAACGTGTTAACATCGCTAATGATGGTTAAGCAAAAGTTTGAACAAAAGATTAAACAAAATAAGATTTTTTCTTCTGTAGTTGCGGGAGCTGTATGCACGACTCTTCTTGCAGCTATGGTTCCTTTTGCTTGCGCTTATGCAGAAGAGTCTGCAGTTACTTCTACGCGTTCCTTCCCTAAAGTAACATCTGTTAAGCGCGATTTATTAACAGAATCTACTTCTACAAGCGTTGACTCTAATTCGCATTGGGGCGGTATTGAGTCTTTGAATGTTCCACAAACTAAAAGTGCTGCAGAATTGGCGGCTCAGGCTGCAGCTCAAGCGGCTGCAGAAAATGCGCGTAATGCTGCTCGCAATAATGATGGCGATTACGATTCCGCTGCAAGCCGTTCTGGTGCTAGAGGAGCATCGCAAAGCTATTTTGTTGCTCCTCCAGATGGTTCTTCTACGTCGGCAATGCTTAATTTTGCTGCTCAATTCTTAAACAAAGTGCCGTATCGTTCTGGTGGAACAACTCCTGCTGGTTGGGATTGCTCTGGCTTTGTGCAATACGTTTTTGCAAATATGGGTGTTTCTTTGCCTAGAACTTCTGGCGCGCAAGCAACAGTTGGCACAGCTGTTCCAAGTCTTGCTCAAGCAGCTCCAGGAGATATTATTGCAAATGGTACTCACGCTGCGATTTACGTAGGCAATGGAATGGTTATTAATTCGCAATATGGCGGAACAAAATATAGCCCTATTCCTTACGTTTTTACATCTGCTTATTCCATTCGCCGAGTTTTCTAGCATAAGTTTTTGGCGTAAGTCGCAAGTTTTCTAGCGTTAGTTTTCTAGCGTTAGTCGCAAGTTGTTTTAGCAGAAATCGGCAATTGGCAAGTCATAAATAGCAAATCTTCTGTGTCGCGATAGACTCAAAACAATTAAACGGCTATTGTAGTATTTAAGCAAAGATTGCAAAATTCGCGCAATACTAGGAGGATCTAGATGACACAGAATGTTATTACACAAGAAAAAGCTGTTCTTGTAGGCGTTGATGGTTCTCATGCAAGCTATAAGGCTGTTTGGTGGGCGTCAAACTACGCTAAGCATGCTGGATTGCAACTTCAAATTGTTTGTGCATACTCTTTGCCAAGTTATGCTGCTGTGTCTTTTGATGCAACTTACACTGCCATCGGAGACGATAATGTTGCTCATCAAGACGCTCAGGAGATTCTTTCTAAAGCCAAAGCTGTAGCTTTAGAGCAGGGTGTGGATGCAACAACTCTGATTGTTACTGGCGACCCGTCTTCTGTGTTTGTGGAGCTTTCTAGAAACTATCAACTTATTGTTATTGGAAACCGTGGTAAAGGCGGATTGGCAGAGCGTTTACTTGGCACAACAAGTTCTTCACTTCCAGCATACGCTTATTGCCCAATTGTTGTTGTTCCATATACAGATGATGATGGTCATAGAATCCACTTGAACAATAAGATTTCTAATATTGCTGTTGGCTCCGACGAGTCTAAGTGGGGATTAAAGGCACTTGAGATTGCTGCAGATTTGGCAGATAGTTGGAATGCTCAATTAGATGTGATTTCTGCTGTTCCTAGCGTTCAAGGAGCCGAGGGAGATACTGCAGTTATGGGATCTTATATGGAAGATCTTGACGAGCGTGTAAAGCCAATTTTGCAACGCTTGCCAAACTTAAAGATTCATCGTTCTGTAGTTCCTGGCTCTGCTGTAAACGCTTTGACTCAAGCTAGCTTAAACAACGATTTGGTTGTTGTTGGATCTAGGGGCAGGGGTGGATTTACTGGTTTGCTTCTTGGCTCGATTAGTCAAGGTTTGCTTCAGCATTCGTCTAGACCAGTGTATGTTGTTCCTCGCAAGTATGTGGAGCTGAGCGCTGCACAAGTGGCTCAGCAGGCTAAGGTAAGTAACGATACTAGTGCTATTGATTCTATAAGTGGTGTTCATAAAGTTGATGTTCCAAAGGCTGGTGTTGAAGAAGCTAAGCAAATTGAGCAAACAATCGATCCGCTTCACTAAAGTAGTAACGCTAAGTAGTAACGCTAGGCGCTAAAACATAAATCGCGTATAAGGCACTAATTGTGTTTTATACGCGATTTTTCAAACATACATATGCTAATATGCTTTTAGTTTTTCTTAAGCAAGAAACGCGCTCGTCTTGCCTCTCGAGCAGCGCGCTTTTTAGCAAGTTCTTGATTGTTAATGCTGATTGCGCGCTCATAAATCTTAATTAACTCTTGAGCTTGCTTTTTAAAGTCATTGTTTTTTGAATATTCAAGAACATTTGCTTTTAGCTGCTCTTGCTCTTCTTTGCTCATATTAAGAACGCGGCTAAACACTTGCTTAAAGTCTTCTTTAGAATCCCATTGGTATCCATTTTTGCCACTAATAATTTGATTTTCATTAGGAGCGTCGTGCTTAACAAGCGCAAATAAGCCAGAGGCCATTGCTTCCAGCATAGAAAGCGAGTGCATCTCTGATAGTGAAGCGGTAGTGTAGTAGTCCATTGCGTGCAAATACTTAGGAATTTGCGTGTGTTCAATAGGTCCTAGAAGGTAGATTCTATCTTCAAATCCTTTGCTTGCTACCTTATTGCGCAAGTCTTCTAGATCAGGGCCTCCGCCAATAACAACAAGTCGAGCTAAATCGCGAGGAAAATCACAATACATAAAGTTGTCAATCAACTCGCTAATGTTCTTTTCGGCTCCGATTCTTCCAACAAAAACAAACAGCTTTGTAGAATCTGCAATGCCGTATTTTTTACGGAATTCTTCTCTAAAAGCAATTCGTTCTGGTGTTGGCAAGAACTTTTTGTATTCAACAGCATTGCTAAGAACAACAACCTTTTTATCAACTTTTTGTCGGTCAATATAAGCTTGAGCCTTAGCAGACATGCTGGTAATAATTGTTGCGTTTTTAGAAAATCGCGTAAAATATTTTGCCGATATATTCCTAGAAAACTCAGTAAAATGCTTTAGACCAATGTAAAACAGGAATTTATCGTATTCGGTGTGTAGCGTGTAAACAACAGGAACATGCTCTTTTTTGGCCACTTCTAGGCCTATTTCTCCAATGCCAAATTCGTTTTGAATATGAATAACATCTGGTTTAAAGTTAATCGGGAACTTTTTGCGCATGTTTCCAATTGGAATTGCAACCCTATACTTGTAAAGCTTTTTCAAAAGAATGCCTGGAACGTACACAACGCCGTCTACAAGCTTGGTTTTACGCTGTTTTTCGGAGCCAACTGTAACAACAAGAACTTCGTGCCCAAGCTCTTCGTACATTTTTTTAAGCATGTAGGATTGTGTTGCTACGCCGTTTATGTATGGTGGATACGTTTCTGTAAAAATCGCGATTTTCAAAGTTTCCTCCGATTACATAAATAGCTTACATAAATAGCTCTAACAACGTTAAAAGTTTAGCATTGTGTTTAGCATTGCGCCACAAATTGTGATTTTTTGCGTTTTTAGCGTTTTATATTTGGTGTTTTTAATGTTTTAGTGTTTTAGTGTTTTAGTGTCTTATATTTACTGTTACACGCACTTGTGCGCCACGTTCAAGAGTGTGCTTAACTGTGCAACCCTTGCTAATATGCTTTTTCATACGCTCTTTTAGTGCTTGTGCATCTTCGTTAGTTAGTGCAGGCTTTGCGCTTGTAGCGTCTACTGTTAAGTCTTCTTGGAATCTTAAGTAAGTTCCTTCTTCTGGGTCGTAAGTGCCATTTACAACTATGCGCGCGCCTTTTCCTTCTCCAATCGTGTGTTCAACAGCGTATTGGCTGCTTAAAGCTGTGCAACCAGCTAGAGCTATTTGCATTAGTTCTACGGGAGAAAATTGCCCTTCGCCTTTGCCAAATTTTAGTGTTGCTCCGTCTTCGCTTTTTGCAATCCAAGAGCCGTCTTCTAAACGCTCAACCCATATTCTTCTAGCCATTTTTGCTCCTTTGCATTTGTTGTGCTTAGCTAAAACAATTATATAGAGATGTATAGTATAAGTATATTTGCACATGCATTGGTAGTGTTGAATTTAGCTAATGATAGAATAAACGTATGGCTTTAACTCAACAAGAACTTGCAGATTTGCGCGCGCGCGTGCCGCAAAAACCAGTGTCAAATATTCCTACTCCTTACGAGGATTTGGTTAGAAAAATCTTTATGGAAGGCACATTAAAATCAGATCGCACTGGCACGGGAACAATATCTCTTTTTGGTCAGCAAATTCGCTTTGACTTAAGCAAGAGTTTCCCGCTTATAACAACAAAAACTGTGTTCTTTAAGGGGCTTGCGTACGAGCTTCTTTGGTTCCTTAAAGGCTCTAGCAATGTGCGTTGGTTGCAAGAAAACGGTGTGCATATTTGGGATGAGTGGGCAGACGAAAATGGCGATTTAGGGCCTGTTTACGGCGTTCAGTGGCGTAGTTGGCCAGCTCCAACCGAGCAAAATCCAAATCGCACAATCGACCAGATTGCAAACGTTATGGATCTTATTAAAAATCATCCGG
Organism: Gardnerella sp. c17Ua_118; assembly: GCF_055804255.1. NCBI lineage: Bacteria > Bacillati > Actinomycetota > Actinomycetes > Bifidobacteriales > Bifidobacteriaceae > Gardnerella > Gardnerella sp. c17Ua_118. The sequence goes on along the minus strand of NZ_JANUYT010000001.1, from coordinate 698,909 downwards.
ATTCTAGAAGAATGATTGTTAGCGCTTGGAATCCTGCAGAAGTAGAGAATATGGCTTTGCCGCCTTGTCACTCGCTTTTCCAGTTCTATGTTGCCGATGGCAAGCTTTCTTGCCAGCTTTACCAGCGTTCTTGCGATATGTTCCTTGGCGTGCCATTCAACATTGCTTCTTACTCGCTTTTAACAATGATGATGGCTCAACAAGCAGGATTAGAACCAGGAGAGTTCGTGTGGACTGGCGGCGATTGTCATATTTACGATAATCACGTAGAGCAAGTGCTTGAGCAGCTTTCGCGCGAGCCGTACCCGTATCCGCAGCTAGAAATTCGCAAAGCTGATTCTATTTTTAGCTACGACTATAGCGATTTTAAGGTTGTTGATTATAAGCATCATCCTACGATTAAAGCTCCTGTAGCTGTGTGAGCTTTTGGTTGTTTGCTTGTTTGCTTTGTTTAGTGATTGATTAGTAGGCTTACGTAGGAGTTTTATGACTAACAATATTATGACTAATAATATTCCCGTTCGTTTAATTTGGGGGCAAGCATACGATTTTGAAGGTCGCGCAGGAGCGATGGGTGTAAATGGCGGCATGCCTTGGAGACTTTCCCCAGATTTGCGCTATTTTAAGGCAATGACAATCTCTTGTCCAGTAATAATGGGCAGAGGAACTTGGGATTCTATGCCAGAAAAATTTAGGCCTCTTCCTGGTCGTGAAAATATTGTTGTTTCTAGGAATCCATACTTTAATCCAAATGGAGCAAAAAGTTTTACAAAGATCGAAGACGCAATATGCTACGCAAAAAAGTGGATTGAAGATAATCCTATTGAGCATGTAGATTCTTTTGATTTGCCAAAAGATGGCAGAGCAATTTGGATTATTGGTGGCGGCGCAATCTTTAGAGAAGTGATTGAGTCACAAATTGTTGACGCATCTTATGTAACTCAAATTGACGCTAGAGTAAAAGCAGACACGTTTGCTCCAAACATTCAAAAACTTGTAGATGATGGATTGTGGAAAGTTGCGCGCGATGGCGATTGGCAGGAATCGCCTATAAAAGTTGGTGCGAATCAATTTAACGCAAAATACAAGTTTATGGTTTATGAGCCAGTTAAATCTAAAAACTAAGCTAGATTAAGGATATGTATGGAATCTTTAAACAAAATTCACGTAGATGCTAAGCATCCGTATGTTGTTATGACAGTTTGTACGGGCAATATTTGCAGATCTCCAATGGCAGAAATCGTTTTGCGCAATGAGTTTAAGCTTAGGGGATTAAGCGATGTTGTTGCTGTAAAATCGTGCGGCGTAAGCGACGAAGAATACGGGAATCCGATTGATAGGCGTGCGCAAAAAGAGCTTAAAAGTAGGGGATATTCTTTGCCATTAAGCCATTTTGCGCATAGGATTGAGCGAGACGAAATAGAAGAGACGAATCTTTTTCTTCCAATGACGGCTTCGCATATGCAATCTTTGCTTAGGATTATTCCGCCGCAAAAGCGTAGTCTTGTACACATGTATAGGTCTTTTGATCCGTCTTTAGAAAAGCCACAAGCTGGTCGCGAAGCTGTTTTAGATTTGGCAGACCCTTGGTATGGTGGTCCTAAAGAGTTTGAGATTGCAATGGATCAAGTGGAGGAGTGCGCTCCGTACATTGTTGATTGGGTTCAGTCGCGTATAACGCGTGAATAGTATTTGCATATAAATCGCAAGTAAAATCGCGTATAAATATATTAAAACCAGACGAACCGCTTGGAACGTCTGGTTTATTTTATACGAAAAAACTTAAGAATTTATTTTCCTCTTAAAGCTCTGCGGCTCACGCGTGGAGTATGAGTTGGGTCAATTCCCTTTGGAATTCCAAACCCTTGCTTTCCTTGCAAAGTGCGTAAACGGTCGTTTAGAATCGCAAGCTCTGTTTTAGTAAGGAAGAATCTGCGATTTGGATGAATTGCAGCAAGAGGAGCAAACTTGTGATTTGTAGGAATCAAAGTTTTAGACTTTAGAACTTTACTCCTTAAATCCTTAAGCTTAATTTGATTTTGGCCATTTCCAACGCAAATGCGGTAAACAGGAATATTGGATCCAGCTGTAACACTTTTAATAGCATGCTCTTGGCGTTCCATAGCATGAGTTAGGCGTTCGTAATTGCCTTCTCCAACAAGAAATATTCCGTTAAAACCAGTTCCACGCCAAATTGCATCTTTGGTGCGAGGGTCAACCCATACTGGCTGTTGTGGGAAAGTAAAACCGCCTTTATTGATTGCGCTTAAAATTCCAGCTGCAGCTCCAGGTTTACCTTCTAGTTTTGCGTATCCAACTTTATCTGCGCGCTTTGTTAAAACAACAGTAAAAAGCAAAAGACCAAGCATAAGCGCTGTTACAACCATCATAATCCATGTAAAAATGGACCAGCGTAAAATAGCGCCAACTATAACGCATAGCACTACAGGGGCTACAAAAGCCAAGCCAAGCCAAAGCGGAAGCTGCTTATCTTCTGTATACGTGTACTTGTAAATGCGCACAATTTGTGAAATCATGCCCGATTTCTTAGTGTTCTTTGACTTTTCGTTTGCCATTTTGCGTTTATCCCCTATACGATATTCGCGTTAATTTTGTTTTGTGCTTATTGCAAGGTTTTCTACAACGGGTTTACTACCACATTTGTGCAACTATTACTTAAGTAGCCTTAAGTAGCATGCTACAAACACACATTTCTATAAATCATATCTTTGTTGGTATACTAGCGTTCTATTTTGGCCAATTACCGCGTTTTGGCGTGCTTGGTTTTGGTAGCCTCCACCTGCGCATTTGTATTGCACGGCTACAAGCATACATTGCCGATCTAGAGCTTTTAGCAACAGCAGATTGGCCGTACCTTTTAACAAGTTCTTTTCTAAGCTTTCGCCACATTATTAAAACGTCAATAATTGCAGCAAAAAGATACGCGTAAAGAATAATCGCAAGCGCAAAATAAAGAGCAATATATTTAGTAGACAAGAAGTTTTGCGTAAAGAAGATGCAAATCATAATTACGATTGCAAATGGAACGAAAAACTCGCCAATATTAAAGCGTGCGTCTACGTAATCGCGAATATAAACTCTCCAAGGAAGCTGCTCCGACTTTGGCATATGCGCTAAATCGCCGCTTTTCATAGCTTCGTATTGTGCGTTTTCTCTTTCGCGCAATCGTGCTCGCGCAGCCTTTGCGCTAGCTTTTCTATCGGTTGGAACTAGCGGCCTAAGATTTTGCGCTGCAGCTTCGCTTTGCTTTGGAGTTGGAGCGTTTTTTGTGCGAGTTTTTGGCTTATTTTCTACTTTATTTTCGCTATTTTTATTTGCTGATGGTTGATCGCCATTTTGTGCGTTATTATCAGCGTCTTTTTTTACGAATGGATTCCATGTCATGTTTGCAGATTACCCAACAGACTAGACGCGTTCCATAGATTTTGCTGGCTGTTAATGTTGTTAATAGTGTGATAGTGGTTAGATAGTAGTTAACCGCTTGACTATTTGTTTTGGCTATTTGTTTTAAGGAGATTTGTATGGCTAATCTTAATGTGGAAGATGTTAAGAATCGTGTTAGCGCCGCGTGGAATGATGTTATATCCGTTCTTAATAAAAAGATAGAGCTTGGAGCTGTTTCTGCTAAAGGCATTACTGGGGATCATATGCGTGCTTCTGCTGAATACGTTGCTGGAGTATTGCGCGAAGTGGGCGTTGATGCTCGCGTTGAGCAGTCTCAAAATCCAGATGGCACTCCAGGCGCATTCGAGGTTGTTGGATCTAGAATTGTAAACCCAAATGCTCCAACTGTTTTGCTCTACGCTCATCACGATGTTCAGCCTGTTCCAGATGCAAGCGAGTGGAACACGAATCCTTTTAAAGGAACCGAGATAGATGGGCGCTTGTATGGTCGCGGCAGCGCGGATGATGGTGGCGGAATTGCCATTCACTATGGTGCTTTGCGCGCTTTAAGTGAAGATTTAGGCGTAAACATTAAAGTGTTTATTGAAGGCGAAGAGGAGATGGGCTCTCCAAGCTTTATTCCATTTATTGAGTCTCACAAAGATGAGTTTGAATCCGATGTGATTATTGTTGCAGATTCTGGAAATTGGTCTGCCGAAGTTCCAAGTCTTACGACTAGCTTGCGCGGAAACACTACTGTAGACGTTAAGGTTAAGGTTCTTGATCATCAAGTTCACTCTGGTCAATTTGGTGGCCCTATTTTAGATGCATACACGCTTGCTTCAATGCTTGTTACTTCTCTTTACAACAAAGACGGCGATTTAGATGTTCCTGGAGTTGAATCGCAAGAGCCTGTTGGCGGTTTGCAACGCGATTTAGACGAGTCGCAAGTTAGAGCCGATTCTTCTGTAGTTGATTCATACAAGCTTGCGGGAACTGGATCTTTGGCTGCACGAATGTGGACTAAGCCAAGTTTGACTGTTATTGGAATGGACGCTCATCCAGTAGAGGAAAGCTTTAACGTTATTGCTCACGAGACACGCTTGCGACTTTCGCTTAGAACTGCGCCTTGCCAGCGTCCAGAGGAAGCACAAAAAGCATTGAGTGACTTTTTGGTTAAAAATGCACCGTTTGGCGCGCAAGTAACTGTAGAGCCTTTAGATAATGGCATGGGTTGGGCTATGGATCCAAATGCAATCGCAACTAAAGATGCGCTCGCATCTATGAAAGACGCTTTTGGTGTGGATCCTATTAACAAGGGCGAAGGTGGTTCGATTCCATTTATTCCAGAATTGCAAAGAATCTTCCCTAAGGCTCAAGTTTTGGTTACGGGTCCAGAAGATCCAAAGTCTAATGCTCACAGCCCAAATGAGTCGATTTCTCTTTCTGGCTTGAAGTCAAATATTGTAACGGAAGCTTTGCTTCTTAGTCGTTTAGGGAAGTAGTGTTGTAAGTTATAACTCGCGCATAAAAGCGCGCGAACACGTTGATTTTGTGCGCGAGTCTACACAATGCCGTAAAATTTTCACTCGACACGGGTGCTTTGCGTTAATTCGTAAAGCTGAGAGAAACCGCTTGAACGTGAATCCAGGTAATACTGGCGCACGGAGATCTGTTTTTCCCGTGCCTAAAAGTAAAAAGGCACAATCATGTCAACAAGCGTCTTCTATGCATATAGCAATTAAATGCTGTATGCTGTTTAGATTTTTCTAAGCAAGTAGGCGTTTTGGGATTGTAGGATTTGCTAAGATTCTAAGATTTGTTAAGATTCTAAAAATCTATAGTAAAGTCTAATAATCCTAAAAATAATTTAATAAATAATTAAATAAAAATCATTGCCATAAAGGATTTGCTATGCCCGATGCATCTAAAACGCAGGTTTTGAACAATGCTAACCAGTACAAAGCTGAAACTTTCCTTCCATCGGCTTTTAGTGCTGCTAAGTTGCGTTTTGAGAATTGGGGTTATCGTCATGCCTCTCGCAAAGCGTTTGCTGTTCGTGGTTTGAACCTGACTATTGAAGCAGGGCAGAGAGTATTGCTATTAGGAGCATCGGGCATAGGTAAGTCCACTATTCTTGAAGGTGCTGCTGGATTAATCGGCAGCGATATTATTCTTAAAAGTGATTCAAACGATAAAAATAGTAACTCTTCTTCGCATAATGTTTTAGTTGAAGACGAAGATGGCGGAGTGAGCGAAGGCGCAGTATTTGTAGACGATGTACCAGTTCATAAGGCTCGCGGACGCGTTGGTTTAGTTTTACAAGACCCAGAATCTCAAGCGATTTTTCAACGTTTAGGAGATAACGTTGCGTTTGGTCCAGAAAACATGAATGTTCCGCGTAAAGAGATTTGGAATATTGTTGACGAAAGTCTTAAAGAGGTTGGCTTAGATGGCTTGCAACTTCATCGCTCCACTGCACATTTAAGCGGTGGTCAAATGCAGCGACTGGCTCTTGCTGGCGCGCTGGCAATGAAGCCTAGTGTTCTTCTTTTAGACGAGCCTACAGCAAATCTGGATCCAGACGGCGTTGAGCAAATTGTTTCAGCAGTTGGAAAAGTGCTCGACGATACTCATGCAACAATGGTTCTTGTTGAACATCATGCTCAACCTTGGATTGATTTAATTGACCGAGTAATTGTTTTGGGGCTTGAAAATAGCGGTAATAGCGGTAATAGCGAAGATAGCAAAAACTTTGTTCACGATGATGATATTGCAAGAGACGAGAGCGCTAAAACAGTAATCGTAGCTGACGGAACTCCAGACGAGGTGTTTAATCGCAAGGATCTTGACTTTGAAAATCTTGGAATATGGCTCCCGGATAAGTATAAGGATTCAAAAAATCGCAATATAGGTAGGATTCATGTTGAAGGAGAGCCTGATTGTGATCCTTCTGTAGGAGATGGGAAAGTAGTTTTATCTACAAAAAACCTTGCGATTAGTCATACGGATACTCCAATAGCTAAAAACATTAATCTTGAATTTAATTCTGGCCAAATAACGGCTTTGGTTGGCGCAAATGGTGCTGGAAAATCAACTTTGTCTCTAACTTTGGCAGGATTAATTCCGTCAATAGAAGGCGAAGTTGTAGCAAGCGAGGAACTTTGTAAAGATTTAGACTCAAGTGATCCTATAAAGTGGAAGTCAACTGAACTCGCTAAAAGAATATCGTATGTTTTCCAAAATCCAGAACACCAATTTGCTTGCGGAACTGTTTTAGAAGAGGTTATGTTAGGCCCTATTAGAACAGGCATGAGCGAGGAGGATGCTCGAGCAAAAGCTAAAGAATTGCTAGAGCGATTCCGATTAGGCAGATATGCCAACGCCAATCCGTACACGCTTTCTGGAGGAGAAAAGCGCAGGCTTACAGTTGCTGCATCTTTGGCTGCAGCTCCAAGGGTTTTGATTTTAGATGAGCCAACTTTTGGCCAAGATCGAAAAACGTGGATGCAAATTATAAAGCTGATTGCAAGTCTTAGGGCAGACGGCGTTAGTGTTATTGTTGTTACTCACGATAAAGAGCTAGTAGACGCTCTTGGCGCGCGTTTGGTTGAACTTTTGCCAGTTAGCAATGCTAAGAATAGTGATTCTGGAGATTTATCAGATTTACAAGAATCGCAAGTAAAAGAAGCTTTAGAATCATCGCAAAGCTTGTCTTCTACAACTAATTCAACGAATATTTCTCGAATAAAAGTTAGCGCTGTAAATAAGCGTGATGAGAAAGAAAGAGTTGCAAGTTGCTCGCCATTTTTGGCATCACTAAATCCTGTTTACCGCATGCTTGGAGCTTTTATGCTTTCCATTCCTTTGCTGTTTACTCTTGATTGGCTTTCTTCGACTATTGCACTTGTTTTAGAGTTTATAATTTTATGGATTGTTGGAATGAATCCTTGGCGCGTTGTTAAGCTTTCTTGGCCTGTTTGGGTTGGTGCGCCTGGATCTGCTCTAGCAGTGTGGTTATACGGTAAATCTGGCGGAGCAACATTGTTTGATTGGGGAATTATTCACGTAAGCGAGCACTCAACAACTCTTGCAATTGCAACGTTTATTCGTATTTTAGCGATTGGTGTTCCTGCAATTGTTACTGTTATTGGTATTGATGCTACAGATTTAGCAGATGCTTTTAGTCAAGTTATGCACTTGCCAGATAAGTTTGTTTATGGTGGATTAGCGGGAATGAGGCTTTTTAGCGTTTTGCAAGACGATTGGGCAGCTCTTACTGCTTCTAGAAGATCTCGCGGTCTTGGAGACGATAGTAAGATTCGCGCATTTATGCCTCAAGCTTTTGCGCTTCTTGTTCTTTCGATTCGTAGGTCTAGTACTTTGGCAACAGCAATGCAAGCGCGCGGTTTTGGAGGAGAAAATCCAAGATCTCATGCACGCATAAGTTACGTAAATAAGCGCGATTATGTGTTTATGGTTGTGTGCTTAATTATTCCTGCAATTGCATTAATCGCAGCTGTTTACTACGGTACGTTTGCGCTTCTTGGCGGAAATTAATTTTTGTGGAAGTTAATTAACGCAAAACGTGGGCTTAATGGGATTCGAACCCACGACCTTCTGCTCCGGAGGCAGACGCTCTATCCACTGAGCTACAAGCCCGCAACTTGTGAAAGTATACACGTTGCTAGGGATTGAGATTGTTTTATATAAGCTTAGACATGCGTTTTATGTGCTTACGGCGTTTTGCCTGGAATTGCGCCGATTTAAGTGTTGATATTTTTACGTGTTTTGTGTGATTTTTTGCTAATTTTATCTTTTTGTTTGCATTTGTACTTTTATAGTGTTAGCATCGAACACAACACAAACGCATATCGTAAATTTTACGGTGTTAGGTTTGTGATTGACCACATAGGCATTTAGCTTTGCAGCTAAAGTATTTAAGGAGGCGGCTATCATGCGTAACATGAATGCTCAAGCTCGCGATACTTTTGATGCTGCTCGTATGTGGTGGTGGCAGACTTCTCTTTGGCGTAGTTTACTCTAAAGTTTTAGAAGCTGCTTGTTTAGGCTTATAAAAGACCTCTAGGGTAAACCTAGGGGTCTTTTTTATATCCTAAAACGCAAGAATCCATTTGGATTTAATCCAAATCGAAAATAATCTAAACAATCTAAACAATCTAAAACCAATAACAATTTACAAACTAACAACAATTTAAACCAAAATTGTTGAAAACAAACAACGTAAAAATTTACGTAAAGGAGAAAATCATGAATCAAGAGTCAACTAACGTAGAAGCTACCAACACAGAGCAAGCATCTGCACAGTCCGAAATTAATCAAGCAGCTACTTTGCTAAAAGGCGTAAATGTTAAAAAGCACGCTTTAGATATTACGTCTTTAGTCTTGGTTGCTGTTCTTTTTGCAGCAGGATGCATTCTTGACTTTACAGTTGCAAAGTCGCTTTCGATTGGAAACATTCAGCCAGAGTTTGTTATTGCATCGTTCTGCTTGTCTATTTTGCTTGTTCGACCAAATGTTATTCAAGGTGCGATTATTGGCGCATTAGCTGCTACTTTGATTCAATTTAACACTTCGATTCCTGGTCTTGAATACGCTTGCGATATTCCAGCAGCAATTATTATGACGTTAGCGCTTATGGGATATCTAAAAGCTTTCCCTAAGGATGCTGCTAGAAAGTTCAGCGTGTTCCCGTTTATATCTACGTTTGTTGCAACTGTTATTTCTGGAATGATTTTTGCAACAATCGCATCCTTATTTATTCTTCACTCTCCAAACACGATTCTTGTTATGCTTCCAATTATTTTGGGAACTGCTGTGTTTAATGCTGTTGTTGTGGAAGTTCTTTACACTCCAATTCGACTCGTTTTGCACAAGTAAGCACAAATAAATCGCCATTGAAAAGAGAAATAAATTAACTTGAATCAACGTAAGCAAATATAAACAAACGTAAATGAATGTAAGTAAACGTAAATAAATATAAAAAGTCGATAATTAAAACTTGGTTATCGCAACATAAAGGAGAAGATTATGAATCAGGGAATTAACGAACATGCAGGTAGCATGATCAATGCTGTAAGTGTTAAAAAGCACGCTTTAGATGTTACGTCTTTAGTGCTGGTTGCTGTTCTTTTTGCAGCAGGATGTATTCTTGACTTTACAGTTTCAAAAGCACTTTCAATTGGAAACATTAAACCAAACTTCTTAATCGCATCGTTCTGTCTTGCGATTTTGCTGGTTCGTCCAAATGTTATTCAAGGTGCGATTATTGGTGCTTTGGCTGCTACTTTAATGCAATTTAACGCATCTATTCCTGGTCTTAATTATGTTTGCGATATTCCAGCAGCAATTGTTATGACTTTGATGATTATGGCTTATGTTCACGTTTTCCCTAAGGATGCTGCTAGAAAGTTCAGTATTTTCCCACTTATAGCAACTTTTATAACTACAGTTGTTTCTGGTTTAATATTTGCCTCTACTGCATCTTTCTTTGTTCTTCATTCTCCTAAGACGATTCTTGTTATGCTTCCAATCATTTTTGGAACTGCTGTGTTTAATGCTGTTGTTGTTGAAGTTCTTTACACTCCAATTCGACTCGTTTTGCACAAGTAGCGCAGTTTGTGTTTGCAATATGTACTACGCAATATGTGTTAGGAATGTTTGGTAAATTATATAATCGTTAGATAATAATCAATAATTAGTAATCGATTTATTGGTTTTAAGAGTTAGGAATTATTGTGCCTTTGCTTGAGTTAAAAGATGTGTCTTTTAAGTATGTGAATCGGAATAAAGATGATTCTTTAGACTCTTCAAAGGCACAAGATTCCACTTTTGCGCTAAAAGATGTGAGTCTTAGCATAGAGTCTGGCGAATTCGTTGGTATTATTGGCCCTTCTGGGTCTGGAAAAACAACGCTTGCTTCGCTTTTTTCTGGCGCGATTCCGCATCATTATTCTGGCGAACTCTTAGGAAGTGTTAAGATTGCTGGTCAAGACACTAAAAATCTTGCTTTAACTAACATTGCTTGCTTAATTGGATCTGTTATTCAAGATATTGATGCGCAAATGGTTGCTGCAAATGTGGAAGATGAGATTCTTTTTGGCTTAGAAAATTTTGGTGTTGCGCATAGCGAAATACCAGGTCGAATAGATGAAGCTTTGCAAATTGTTGGAATTAGTGACTTGCGTAACCGCGATTTAGACACTCTTTCTGGAGGTCAAAAGCAGAAAGTTGCGATTGCTGCTATTCTTGCGCTAAAGCCTAAAGTTATGGTGTTAGATGAGCCTACGTGCGCTTTAGACCCTGTTTCTTCTAAAATGATTTTTTCGATTCTTAAAGATTTGAACAAGAATTTTGGAATAACGGTTGTTGTAATTGAGCAAAAAGTGGCACTTTTAAGCGAGTATTGCAAGCGTTTAGTTGTGCTTTCTAATGGCACTTTGTCGCTTGATTTGCCTGTTAGCAAAGCGCTAAAAAACATGGATTTGCTTTATTCTATTGGAATAAATTATCCGCGCACTACGCATTTGGTTAATGATTTGCAGCGTGAGAATGTTTGCTCTAAAAGCGATTTGCCTGTGTCTGTAGAAGATACAGTAAATACTATTGTTAATACGATTAATAGTAGAAAATCTTTGACTTCTAATAGTAATTCTCATGGTGATTCTCATGGTGAATTTGATAATAGCGAATGCGATTCAAACACATCGGCGGTTGCTGGCGATTTTTCCAACGAATCGCAAGTATCCGAACAATCTTCTGCACAATCTTCCGCGCAAAATCAATCAAAAAACACTTCTCCATGTCTTTCGCTTAAAAACGTTAGTTTTTCGTACCCAAGTGGCGTTAGTGCGCTAAAAAATGTGTCTTTTGAAGCTTATGCTGGAGAACTGGTAACTCTTGTTGGAAGAAATGGCGCTGGAAAAACAACCGTTACTAAGCTAATCAATGGTTTGCTTAAGGCGAGCGGCGGCAATATTTTTATTGATGGCAAAGACACTAGCAATATGAAGATTAGTCAGATTGCGCATTATGTTTCTACGCTTTTCCAAAATCCAGATCGTCAGCTTTGCAAAGATACTGTTTTAGAAGAAGTAGCGTTTAGTTGCATTCTTTTAGGTGAGTCGGTTAAAGATGCTAATGATCATGCTATGCAAGTTATTGAAAAGCTAAATCTAGACCCTAAAGCAAGCCCATTTATGCTTTCTAGAGGCCAGCGTCAAATGGTTGCTTTGGCTGCAACTGTTGTAACTAAACCTAAGATTCTTGTTTTAGACGAGCCAACGTGTGGCTTAGACTACATGGAATGCTTGCGTATTATGCAAGTTGTAGAAGACCTTAGAGACCACGGTTGCTGTGTGATAATGGTTTGCCACGATATGGAAGTGGTTCTTGACTTTGCAACGCGCTTAATCGTAGTAAACGATGGAAAAATTCTAGAAGACGGAAGCATAAGTTGCGTTTTTGAAAACAATGCGATTTGCAAAGAAGCTGCATTATGCGCTCCACTTTTGTGTGCTGTATCTCAAGGCTTAGTCGAAAATGGTTTTGACGCTTGTAAGGGCTTGTATAAAAGGGATATGTTGGTTAATGCTCTTAAAAAGAGTTGCAATTTGTAAAGCAAGGTGTAATTATGCAAACTAAAATCTTAACGTATAATGAAGGCTCAACTTTTCTTCACAAAGCAAATCCTATTGCAAAACTCATATTAGCTATAAGCGTTGTTGTATCGGCTTTTATAGCTCAACAATTTAGCATTCTTGTATTTATTGCAGTTCTTATTCTTGCTGGCATGGCTATGGCTGGGATTCTTAAAGCGCTGTTTCCTCTTGTGCGCGCAATGCTTATTCTTGGCGTTGTAATGTTCTTTTTGCAAACAGTTATTGCTCAAGGTGGAAACTACATGTTCTTATGGTTTAGCACAAAGGGAATTTCTGTTGCATTGCGAGCATCTTTAAGACTTTTTTGCTTTGCATTGCCTCTTGTAAGCGTGCTTAGCATTACAAAGCTAAACGATTTAGCTAATGCTGTTGTTCAATACTTACACATTCCATATTGCTATGCTTTTACAATCACTACAGCTGTGCGATTTGTTCCTATTTTTGCGTACGAGATGTCTCAAATTACAGAAGCTCAAATGGCAAGAGGAGTGGAGTTCGATACTAAGAATCCTTTTAAAAAGATTAAGCTTATGATGCCTTTGATTGTGCCTCTTTTAGTTTTGTCTGTTCGTAAAGCAGATAGCTGTGCGCTGGCAGCAGAAGAGCGAGGATTCTATTTGCGAACGCGTAAGTCTTCTTTTAGAAAGTATCCTTTTGGTTGGCGTGGATTTGTTCTTATTATTGTGTCTGCATTAATGATTGCTTTGCCAATACTTGTGTCTATATTTGCTCCACAAATAATCTAAAATAGTCTAAACTAATCTAGAATCAATTAAAAAATTCTAGAATTTAGGCGATTTTAATGACTAATATTAAGTTTTGGCTTAAAGGTGCAAGACTTTATACTCTTCCAATTGGAATCGTGCCAGTTGTTATGGCAATTTCGATTTTTGCAAGGTATTTATTTAGCGGTCAAATACTTGTAAAGACTTACAATGTTGAAAATTTTGCTTTGCAAGCGTTTTTGTGTTTGTGTGTTGCTGTTTTTATGCAAATTTCAGTAAACTATGCAAACGATTATTGTGACGGTTTGCGCGGATTAGATAATCAAAGGTCTAAGCGAGATGTAAGCGCAGAAAACAAAGCGTTGTGCGATGTGTCTTGGAGGCTTGCAGACGCTGGTATTAAGCCAAAATCAGTGTTGTATGCTGCTTGCATATCTGCTCTAATATCGTGTGTTTTTGGATTAGTTATTACTATTAGAAGCGGAATTTGGATGTTTATTCCTCTTGGATTAATTTGCGTTATAGCAGCTTGGTTTTATGCAGGAGGATTGCATCCTTACGGATATAGGGGTTGGGGAGAATTTAGTGCGTTTTTGTTCTTTGGGCCAGTAGCGTTTTTAGGAACATTGTGTGCTCTTTTTTATGCAAGTGGTTTTTCTAAAGACTCAATAACTGCAGCAAGCATTGAGCAAATTGTTTTTTGCGTATTATTATCTTTTATTCCAGGCGGATTTTCTGCTTGCCTTATGATGATTAATAATTTAAGAGATATAGAAAGCGATACGCAACATAAAAAGATTACTGCAATGGCTTTGCTTGGCAAATACAAGGGCAGTGTTGTATTTACTTGTGTTGCTGTTTTAGTGGCTATTTTACAATTTGCATACGTGCTCTTATATGTGTTCGATTCTCGATTTATAGGTGTATTTTTAAGTATTAATAATCCAAATAAAACTGTTTTCGCATTAAGCAATATCTTATTTAATAAAGGTGTGTTTATTGTTTCTTGCATTCTGTTACTATTGGTTATTTGCATGTTTATTAAAAAAGCGTGCTCGCTAATATACGCAGTTATTAATGGGAATTATGCTAGTGCTTTTCCGTTGTGCGTACAGTTAGCAATGCTCGGTGCTTTGACTTTTGTATTGTCGTTATTTGCATGTGCTTTACCGCATTAAAAAGCGGTTTAGAGCGTATTTTTATACACGCATGCGAGTAAAATCATTGGCAACGCGCACAGTGTGCTTTTAGTGTTTGTGCATAAAACTTGCATGATGCTAGCCTAAAAAATAAACGCAAAGATGGCGAGTATGAGTATTAAGTGTGCGAATGTATGTGTTAGTTAATGCATAGCGCTGTTGCCTTGTGTTTTGGTAAGGAAATGAGGTTAGAATGTCGGCTGAAAACAGCGATGAAGAGATGGGGAAGGCGTCTGTTGTGCTTACGGATGATGAATTGCGTAATGCATATGAATCGTCGAATGGCGTAGAAAGCAATAATAAAAATAGTGAGCAAAAAGAAAACGGCGTTAAAACTGTTGTTGTTGCAGAAGATGAAGCAGTAAACCGTATGGATCTTGTAGCAATGCTGGAAGATAACGGATATAAGGTTGTTGGTCAAGCTGCTAATGGGCAAGAGGCTATTGATCTTACTCGTGAAAATCGTCCAGACGTTGTTTGCATGGATGTTAAAATGCCTGGCGTGGATGGAATTCAAGCAGCTGCTACTATTTGCGATGAAAATATTGCGCCTGTTGTTATGCTAACAGCTTTTTCGCAAACAGATCTTGTTAAGCGCGCTACTGGCGCTGGAGCAATGGCGTATGTTACAAAGCCTTACGAAGAGTCAAAGCTTTTGCCAGCTCTAGAAGTTGCAATGGGCAGATTTAGCGAGATTAACGATTTGCTTGATAGTGTTGAGCGCACAGAAAACAAGCTTCAAGATGCTCAAGATCAGCTTCGTAAAGCAGAAGAAAAGCTTAAGAAAGCAGAAGATACTCTCGAAGAGCGCAAGCTTGTAGATAGAGCAAAAGGCTTGCTTATGGATAAAGCTGGCTTCTCGGAGCAGGGTGCTTTCCGTTGGATTCAAAAAACTTCTATGGATCAGCGTATTCCAAAGAAGCGTCTTGCGTTGGCTATTATCGCTAAGTATGGCGAAGAAAAGCCATCTGACGAAGCGTAGTAAAGTCAAAATAATTTTGGTAATCGCGGTTTCTTGCGCGAGCTATGCATAAATAATTTCAAAAGTTTATTTTACAAAAACGCAGGTGGGTGTTAAGTGAATACCAGCATCGTTGCAAACGAGGATTCTTTGAATAATGAGGATTATAAGGGAACGTTGTTGGTGGTAGATGGCCACTCACTTGCGTTTCGTGCTTTTTACGCAATATCGGCAGATAATTTTTCCACAAAATCTGGTTTTGCAACTAATGCAATATGGGGTTTTGCTACTATGCTTTCGCAAGTCATAGAAAAAGAGAAACCAGATAAGCTTGCGGTTGCTTTCGACGTTAAAGGTGGAACTTTTAGAAACAAGCTTTTGCCGCAATATAAGGGTACTCGTGAAGCTGCTCCAGAAGAACTTATAGCTCAGCTGCCCGTTATTCAAAAAATGCTTAGTGCGTTAGGTGTTAAGTACATTACAAAGCAGGGCTACGAAGGCGACGATATTATTGCTACTTTGGCAACTATGGGCGCTAATGCTGGGTATAAAACGCTTGTGCTCTCTGGAGATCGCGATGCTTTTCAGCTAATTAATAACACTATTAACGTGCTGTACCCAGGCAGGCATTTTAAGGATCTAAAGCAAATGGATCCTAATGCGATTGTTGAAAAATACAATGTTACGCCTAGTCAGTATTCAGATTTAGCAGCATTGCGTGGAGAAACGTCTGATAATATTCCAGGAGTTCCAGGAGTTGGAGATGGTTATGCTGCTAAGTGGATTAATCAATTTGGCAGCCTAGAAGGCATTATTGAAAACGCAAGTAAAATCACAGGTAAAAAAGGCGAGTCTTTACGAGAAAGCATTGATCAGATTCGATTAAACAAAAAAGTTAATACTCTTGTTAAAGATTTAGACCTTGGAGTTAGCGTTAACGATCTTGATTTTGGCAATGTAAACGCTGCGTCTGTTGGAGAGCTGTTTGAAAGTCTTGAGTTTGGTACGCGTACTAGAAGAAAGATTCTAAAAGAATTTACTCGCGGAACCAAAGAGCTTTTAGATGAGAATATTAAAACAATGATTTCTGCTGGAAGCGCGCATGCAGAAAATGGTGGTTCTACGGAATCAAATGATTCAGATGATATAGAAGACGTTAAAACTCTGTTAGATAAAATAGACGTGCATAATATTAATTCCGAGTCTGATGCAGATAATTGGATTAGTATTGCAAAATCTTGTGTTGCGGATTCTTGCGACTTTTCCGACTCGTATATAAATAGCGCAAATCTTATAAGAAACGACTTAGAATGCGCAAAAACAATAAAAGAGCATAAAGAATTAGTAGTGTTTGCTGTAGAAGAAAAAAACAACACTAATCAGTTTGGTATTTTTGCAAAAGCATTAATAATCCTAGCTGGTAACGACGCTGCAATTGTGTATGCAAATGTTCTTAAATCCAATAGCGCAATAGCTTATAAACTAAGAGATTTTATAAAAAAGCATGAGTCTTCAGTAGTTTTGCATGATTATAAAAAGCATATTGCTCTTTTAAAGTCTTTAAAAATTGTAGAAGATAATTACTCTTTTAGCCCGCTAGTCGATACTCGCTTAGCATCTTACTTAGTTGATCCAGATTTTAAGAACGAAAATCTTTGCGATATGGCTGAGCATGTTTTGAATATTCATATAGGCTCTTCGCAGTTAAACGATGAACCGACGCAAGGCAAACTTGATTTTGATATTGATAGCAGCCAAGATTCTAAAGAGCAAGATTCTAAAGAGCAAGATTCGCAAAGTCAAGATAACAAAGAATTAGAAAAAAGCATGCTAGAAACAGCTCTGGTTATACGTTTGCTTTCTAAACAATATGCGAAAGAGTTAGATGAGCGCAAGCAAACTGGCTTAATGGTAGACGTTGAAATGCCTGTTTCTAGAGTTTTAAGGAAGATGGAAGATACGGGCGCTGCTGTAGATATGCTACGACTTACGTCTATGAGAGATAATTTTGCAAGCGAAGCTAACTTTGCTCAAAAAATGGCGCTAGACGTTGCGGCTAAGCCAATAAATTTGCAAAGTCCTAAGCAAATTCAGAAATTACTTTTTGAAGACATGGGTCTAAAGCCTACTCGTAGAACAAAAAGTGGCTCGTATACTACTAATGCCGAGGCTTTACAAGAGTTGTATTCAAAAATTGATCCAGATGAAAAGCCAAGTCAATTTTTAGGCGCTTTGCTTAAGTATCGTGAAACTAATAAGTTAAAGCAAATCGTTCAAAGCCTTATTGATGCTGCAAGATATAAAGATGGTAGGATTCACACGACTTTTGAGCAAACGATTGCTGCTACTGGCCGACTAAGTTCTTCGGATCCAAACTTGCAAAACATTCCTAATAGAAATGCTGCAGGAAGAGAGATTAGAGCGGCGTTTGTTCCAGGAAGTGGCTATGAGCAGCTTATGAGTTGTGATTATTCGCAAGTGGAACTTAGAATTATGGCTCATGCTTCTGCAGATAAAACGCTTATTGATGCTTTCCAGTCTGGAGTTGATTTTCATAAGTTTGTAGCGAGCTTAGTTTATAGGATTCCAGTAGAGCAAGTTAGCGCAGATCAGCGTAGTCATGTTAAAGCAATGAGCTACGGGTTAGCGTACGGACTTAGCACATACGGTCTTGCAAAGCAACTAGGCATTAGTCCTGCGGCTGCCGAGATGCTTAAAGAAAAGTATTTCAATACTTTTGGTGCAGTACACGACTATTTGGAGTCTTTAGTAGATAAAGCTAGAAAGCTTGGATACACTCAAACAATGTTTGGTAGAAGAAGATATTTCCCAAAGTTAAATTCTACGAACAGAGCATCTAGAGAAGCTGCAGAACGAGCTGCTCTAAACGCTCCTATTCAAGGAAGCGCTGCAGACATTATGAAGCTTGCAATGATTAGAGTAGATGATGATTTGCGAAAAGCTAATGTTAAGAGTCGCGTGATTTTGCAAATCCACGATGAACTTGTTCTTGAGATTGCTCATGGTGAGTCGGATGTTGTAGAAAACATTGTTAAAAATGCTATGGAACATACTGTTGAGCTTTCTGTTCCGCTTAGTGTTTCTACTGGAGTTGGTGCTGATTGGCAGCTTGCTGCGCATTGATGTGTTTGCGAGAATTATTGTAAAGACCACTGTAGGCTTGTTGTAAAGGATAGGAATAATGGCAACTTTAGGTGAGATTGTTAATGTTTTAGAAGACTTATATCCTTTAAGTCTTGCTGAGTCTTGGGATAACCCAGGATTAATCGTTGGGAATCCTTCGCATAAAGTTAATAAAATTATTTGCTTATCGGATCCAACTTTAGAAGCTGTTGAAGAATCGTGCAAAATGGGAGCGGATTTGATTGTTTCGCACCATCCTTTGTTTTTTAAGTCGGTTCACGAAGTTTCTGGTTTTTCTGTTCGCGGAAAAATAGTTCAAACTCTTATTGAAAATCGTTGTGGATTATGGGTTGGTCACACTAATGCGGACGCGGCTTTTAGGGGAGTGGCGCATGCTGCAGCTAATGCTTTTGGTCTTAAGGATTTGCATCCTCTTGTTCCAGTAAGCAATAATGATACTTCTCTTGGTCTTGGCAGAGTTGGATTGCTTGAGCAAAAAATTACGCTTAAAGAGTTTGCTACGCGCGTTTTTAACGCTTTACCTGCTACTAAGCTAGGCGTTCAAGTGTGCGGAGATGTTGATGCAATGGTTAGTAAAATAGCTGTTCTTCCAGGTTCGGGCGATTCCTTATTCGATGAAGTTCGCGCTTGCGGAGCAGATGTGTATGTAACAAGTGATTTAAGGCATCATCCTGCAACGGACGCGTATGAGCAAGCTATTTATGAATCGCAACTAACGCACTCTAATATTATTAAGCCTATGCTTATAAACACTCCTCATAGCGCTATTGAGTCTTTGTGGTTTAAGTATGCTGTTAAAGATATTCACGATTCTATATATAAGAATTTTGGTGAATCATTAGACGTTTCTTGGATTGGTAGAGCTTTTGACCCTTGGAATTACGTGATTAACTAGCGTGATTAGATACGTGATTAGTGTTTGCGAATACGAAACAAAAAAGTCTTGCTGATTTCTCAACAAGACTTTATTTTGTGTCCGGAGCGGGACTTGAACCCGCACGCCTGTACAAATAGGCACTAGCACCTCAAGCTAGCGCGTCTACCATTCCGCCACCCGGACGGGTGTTTTAGACAACAGATAGAACTATAACATTTTTTTCAACTCTTTGCTTCGGCGTGTTGCAAATTAATTGATTTTTGTAATAATTTCTTTAATTTCGCTAGCATTTTGCGCGTTAATTGGATGATTTGGGTCAAAATCCACTACTGCAACTGGAATATTTTGCACTTTTCCGCTTAAATCCACTATAGAATGTTGCGGATTTTGGCTGTTGTTATGTTGCGGATAATCTAATCTTGTAAAAGATCCTCTAGATTCATGCCTTGCTAATGATGCTTGCAAAACTGCTTTTGCAAATGTAATCAAGTTTTTCAATTCCAAAATAGCTGTTAGTTCTTGATTAAAAACAAGATTTTTAGAATGCAAAATAAGCATATTGGCTTTTGGAATAATAAGCGTATCTATTTTTTGCAAAGCTTCTTTAATGCTCTTTTCGCTGCATCTTACTGCAATAGCTGTTTCCATAATCTCTTCTAGAGCATCTAAAAGCATGTATGGATTTTGCTCATCTTTTGCATCGTTCTCGCTTTGCATAAGAGCGAGTATTTTTTGGATTCGCTTTTTAGCTAATTCGTCTATTTTTTGGATTTTGTTTTGCAAATTATTTTGATTTTTAGTCTCTTCTTGATTTTGCAAGTTTTTTGCAATAGATTTTCCTGCGATTTTTCCAAATAAGCAAGCGTCAAGAAGCGAGTTTCCGCCAAGGCGATTAGCGCCATGCACTCCAGAGCAAGCGCATTCTCCAGCAGCGTATAATCCCGTTATACTTTGTTTTTTCCCTCTATCTAACTTATAGACTTGGCTGTTAAGAGTGATTGGTAGTCCGCCCATTGTGTAGTGTGCAGTAGGCTTAATAGGTACAAGATCTTTTGAAGGATCTAAATGCGCATATTTTTCAATCGTCTCAACAACTTGCGGAAGAGCCTCCAACATATGCTCTTTTTCTATATGAGTCATGTCTAGCCAAACGCAATCTTTTTTATCAACGTTGCTAGTTGTGTCTTCTACGCCTCGAGCAGCATCAACTTCTGCTATAATCGCCCTGCTAACTACGTCTCTTGGTGCTAAATCCGCGTGCGTATTATCGTAGTTTTTCATAAAAGCTTCGTTTTTGCAATTCCTAAGCACTCCGCCTTCTCCGCGCGCAGCTTCCGAAAGTAATATTCCAGTGTGTGCTAATCCAGTTGGGTGGAATTGTATAAACTCTATGTCTTCTAATTGCAATCCAGCATTTAGCGCTAAAGCCATTCCGTCTCCAGTTAAATCCCAGGAGTTAGAAGTTGTTGCAAATAGTCTGCCAGCGCCTCCAGTTGCAATAAGAACATTGTTTGCGCTTATTTTTTCTACGTTTCCTGTTTTTTCGTTTAGCGCTATAACTCCTTCTACGCTGTTTGTTTCGCTATTTATTGCAATGTCTGTAACGTAAATTTCTTCGCTAATTTCAATGTTTTCTTCTAAGCATTTTTGCCACAAGCTGTATAGAATTTGGTGGCCGATTCTATCTGCAGCGTACGCAGCTCGCCTAACTGGCTGTTTTCCAAAGTTTGCAGTATGGCCTCCAAAGAATCTTTGATTAATGTGACCGTCTTTTGTTCTAGAAAAAGCAACTCCAAAGTGCTCAAGTTCAATAACTGTGTCTCTAGCTTCTTTTGCCAGCATTTTTGCTGCGTCTTGATCGCTTAGCCAGTCGCCTCCGTGAACAGTGTCGTAATAGTGCCATTGCCAGCAATCTTTTTCTACGTTTCCTAATGATGCTGCAATTCCGCCTTCGGCAGAGCCTGTATGAGATCTTAACGCTTGAAGTTTGCAAATCACTAATATTTTAGGCTGTTTTCCGTGCGTTTTTAGCGTTTGGTACTCTTTAGACTTTACTAAGCCTAATGCGGCTGAAAGTCCTGCGGCTCCAGCTCCAATAATTAAAACGTTGTAAAACGAGTTATTTATTTTTATTTGCTCGCTTTTTTCTTGACTTTTTGCGTTTGATTCGCTTTGCTCAAAGTTTGGTTGCATAACACTTATTTTCTCATATTTTTCGCATTTTATTTAAGACTTTAAGACTTTTATTTAAGACTTTAAGACTTAAGTCTTTTTTCGATTTATGCTAAAAACGCCATTTTGACTTTTGATTAATCCATCTAGCTCAAGAATCGCAAGCTCTCCTGATATTTGCGATATTGAAAAATCGTCATTTGTTTCTGATTTTGCAATAACTTCATGAATATTGTCTATATTTGCACATACTTTGTTGTGCTTGCACTTGTGAATCGCTTTTAATATAAGCTTTTGTAAATCATTGCAAGTGTCTGGAATGCTTTCGTTGTTACTTAGTGAATGTGGTAAATAATGATGTGAATTAGGGTAGATGTCTTCTATATCTCGGTGTGAGCATATCATCATAGCTTTTCCGTCATGAATAAGCATGTTGCATCCAGCATTATTTGGCAAAGTTACATCTCCAGGAACTGCATACAATTCTCGGTTTAGTTCCAATGCCCAATTTGCTGTGTTTAACGCTCCCGACCTTAATCTAGCTTGAGAAACTATGACTTTGCTTGCAAGTGCTGCAATAAGGCGGTTTCTTAACAAGAATCTGCGTGCTTCTGGAATAGTTTCTGGGCAAAGTTCGCTTATGCATGCGCCTCCGCTTGCAAGTATTGCGTTAAAAAGTTGAGCATTGCTGCTTGGTCCCATATTGTTTAGTCCTCCAGCAAAAACGACTATTGTTTTGCCTACAGGGCTTGCGTTTATTGCATGGCAATCCAATGCATCTAGTGTTCCCCAATGTGCTGCAGCGTCAATTCCGTAAGCTCCGCCAGAAACAATTGTGTGCCCTTTTTTAGCGCACGATTTTGCGAAAGTAAAGCTAAGCTCGTACCCGTAGTCATTGCATCCTCTAGATCCAACGATTGCAAGTGGTTGTTTGCATTGAATAAGAGCGTTTGGGTCTCCAATTCCCCATAAGCAAAGTGGGGGAGCGACCTTGCATTTTGTTGCTAAATCTTGTAATTGTTTAGGCCAATACTTGCTTTTTGGAGATATAATCCATTGCGATCCACTTGAGCTAAACCATTTTTTGAGTTTGTTTGCATCCCAAAAAGGTAGTTTTTTCATTCGTAGGCACCATTTTTTAACAGATTTATGCAATACAGCAAAATTATTTACTTCGTTTTTATTGTTTGCACTTTTACCGCCCCAAATTTTAAGACCTTCCAAAAAGCATTTTTCTAAAACTTTGATTTGTGGGTGATTTTTTATAATGTTTGTAAGCACATTGTCTAAATCGTTTGTGCTTGAATCGGTGTTGCCTTCTTGCTGTTTATTTTCGCTAGAATCTTTTTGATGACTATTTGCTGTAAAGTCAAGCTCTAATTGTTTATTGCTTATTTTGCTTGCGTTTTTAGTGATTGATTCGCAAATAGAATATAGCGCATCTACAATGCTTGCAGCATTAACAGTTCCTATAGTAAGCGTGTACATTATTGCGTCTGCTCCATCTACACAAAACGTTAGTATTGCTCGCGCTAAAGTATCGTCATTTATTGCATAAATATCACTTGTTTGCGTTGTCAAACTGTTTGTGCTGTTTGCATTATTTACATCATTTGTGTTAATCATATTCTTGTCCTTAAGCTAATTGCTTGAGCCATATCGGTTAAATCTGGGCAAGTGTGACCACAAAGATCTGCCAAAGTCCAAGCAAGTCTAAGTGCTCTATCTGCGCCGCGTAAACTCAACTTGTGGTTTTCAAGAGACTTATTTATAAGCTCAATCGCTTTTTGAGATGTGTATTTTCTAAGCCACGTTCCAGAAGCTTGAGCGTTGCAACTCCAACCAAGTTTCTTAAAACGATCTTGTGCAACAAGTCTTGCGTTCTTTACGTTTTCACGCATCATTGCGCTAGTCAAAATCTTTTCCGACATTTGACTTGATCCGTTTTCCAACATGGCTTTTCTGGTTATGATTTTTTCTACTGGCGGAACATCCATTTGAATATCAATCCTGTCTAAAATTGGGCCAGAAAGTCTAGAAAAATAGCGTATGCGTTCCTTCTCTTTGCAAGTGCATCGCTCTCCGTTTCCGTACGCATATCCGCATGGGCACGGGTTTGCTGCTATAACGAGTTGGAATTTAGCAGGATACAGCGTTGTTCCTTTAGATCTAGAAACAGCAATATGCCCAGATTCCAATGGTTCTCTAAGTGTTTGCAAAACTCGTGGCGAAAATTCTGGAGCTTCGTCCATAAATAAAACTCCACAATGCGCGCGAGTTATGATTCCAGGCTTGGCTAAACCTGCGCCGCCTCCTATAAGAGATGCTGCAGAAGAAGTGTGATGAGGTGCTTCAAAAGGCGGAACGTCCGTTATTCCGTAGTAGGGAAGTGTTCCGCAAAGCGACCTAATAGATGCCACTTCTAGCTGCTCTCGCTCGTTAAGAGGGCACATTATGCTCGGCATTCTAGAAGCTAGCATTGTTTTTCCAGACCCAGGAGGGCCTATCATCATAACATGGTGTCCTCCAGCTGCCGCCACTTGCAAAGCCCACTTTGTGTGCTCTTGGCCTAATACTTCCGACATATCACCAATTTCGTTTAATGGTTTATCGTTATTTACAGGCTCAACGCTATCTGCCATATTTTTGCTCGAGTATTTAATGCCGTTACTATTAGAATTGTGCAAATCGCCAGCTTTTTCTCTTTCTTCTACTCTAATGTGGTCGTACGTGTTAATCGCATTTAGTGCGCGTTCTCTGTTCTTTTCGGCAATCGGCCTAGCTTCGTCTTCTAATTTTCCATTTAGCTCGTCTACTAAATCCAAAATATGCTTAATACCAATTGCTTCAATCCCATTTACTAGCTTTGCTTCTTCAAGATTTCCGTATGGAATAATCATTTTTGTAATATTTTTCTGCTTAGCGTATAGTGCGATTGGCAGCATTCCTTGAATTGGTAAAACGGATCCGTCTAAATTAAGCTCGCCTAAAATAATAGTGTTTTCTAGCTCGCTAAGTGGAATAATTCCTCTGGCGCTTAGTATGCTTGCTGCGATTGCAAGGTCGTAAGATGCTCCACTTTTTGGCATAGAAGCAGGAGAAAGATTTACTGTTAGCCTTGTGTCTGGCCATTCGCATCGCAAAGACATGTATGCCGATTTAACTCGTTCTCTTGCTTCGCTTAAAGAAGTATCGGGAAGGCCAATAATTGAGAATCCAGGCAGGCCGCTAGATATAAATGCTTGCAATTGTATTGTAAAGGCCTTTAACCCAAGTAGTCCTACAGATAATGCGTTTCCAATAATCATTAGAATGCTCCTAAAATGTGGTGTATTTGAATGTTTTTGTTTTTGGAAATAAGTATTGATACAACGTCGAATCGTATTCTTCTATGCTTAAACATTTTGTGATTTTCTAGCCAATTAAATGCAGCTTTATGCGTTTTTATGCGTTTTTCTTCTGTTACTGCTTCTAGAGGAGTGCCAAAACGTATGCTTCTACGCGTTTTTACTTCAATAAATACGATTATTCCTTCTGTGTTCATCATTACAACATCAAGTTCTCCAAAACGGCTATGCCAATTTCTATCTAGCAAAATCCAATTTTTAAGCATTAGTTTTAGTGACGTGTATTCTTCGCCAAGGCTGCCTATTGTTTTATTTGGTATTGAAAAGTCGCATAGTTGTTCTTCGACTTTTGCTACGCGGCTTAGCAGCTCTTCTTGTTGTATATCTTCTTGTTGTATATCTAATATCATGTCTTCTTCGTTTATCATGATGCAATTTCATCAAGCTCAAAATCTTTTTTCTAGCTTTTTAGAGCAATGTGGTTAAAGGCTATACTTCGGCGTGTTGCCTTTAATCTAGGGAAAAATCATACTGTTTAATAAAGGATTTTTTTATTTTCTAAAAAAGCTTGCATTATGCAAAAGTTTAATCTTTTTTAAGAATCGCCTTATGTATTGATGAAAACTATATAAATATATGCAATACTTGAATTATGCAAATTAGACCAGGTTCTATGTATCCGCTTGGAGCTACCTACGATGGCGCGGGCGTAAACTTCGCATTGTTTTCCGAAGTAGCAAAGCATGTTGAGTTGTGCTTGTTTGATGAGCAAGACAACGAAACGCGCATCGATATGACTGAGCAGAATTCTTACGTTTGGCATACTTACATATCTGGAATACAGCCAGGCCAAAGATACGGCTATAGAGTTCACGGTCCGTATGATCCAAATCATGGATTGTGGTGTAATCCAAACAAGTTGCTTTTAGACCCATATGCTAAAGCGATTGAGGGCAATATTGACGGCGACGAGAGCCTGTTTTCTTATTGGTTTGCAAATCCAGATGATTTAGCAGCAATGAACACTTTGGATTCTGCAGATCACACTATGAAAGCTGCTGTTATAAACCCATATTTTGATTGGGGGAACGACCAGCACCCAATGATTCCGTATCACGATAGCGTGATTTACGAAGCTCATGTTAGAGGAATGACGAATCTAAATCGTAATGTTCCTCCAGAAATACGCGGAACGTATGCTGGATTAGCTCATCCAAGCGTAATATCTTACTTAAAAAAGCTTGGAATTACTGCCATTGAGCTTATGCCTATTCATCAATTTGTAAACGATTCTTTCTTGCAAAATAAAGGCTTAAGCAACTATTGGGGATATAACACGATTGGCTTCTTTGCTCCTCAAAACTCGTATTCAAGCTCTGGTCAGCGCGGTGAGCAAGTAAACGAGTTTAAGGCAATGGTTAAGGCATATCATGCTGCAGGAATGGAAGTTATTCTAGACGTTGTTTACAATCACACTGCAGAAGGAAACGATAGAGGTCCAACCTTAAGCTTTAGGGGAATTGACAATCGTGCTTACTATCGCTTAGTAGACAACGATCAGCGTCATTATTTTGACACTACTGGCACAGGAAACTCGCTTCTTATGCGATCTCCTAAAGCCTTGCGATTAATCACAGATAGCTTGCGATATTGGGTAACCGAAATGCATGTAGACGGATTTAGATTCGACTTAGCTGCAACGCTTGCTCGTCAATTCCAAGAAGTAGATAAGCTCTCTGCATTCTTCGACATTATTGAGCAAGACCCTATTATCTCTAGCGTAAAGCTTATTGCAGAGCCTTGGGATATTGGTGTTGGCGGATACCAAGTTGGCGGATTCCCTCCAAGCTGGTCCGAGTGGAATGGCCGCTACCGCGATTGTGTACGCGATTTTTGGCGCTCGCAGCCTTCGACTTTGCCTGAGTTTGCAAGCCGACTTATGGGAAGCTCCGATTTATATGAGCAAAATGGTCGTAAGCCTGTAGCTTCCGTAAACTTTATTACTGCTCACGATGGTTTTACTATGAACGATTTGGTGAGCTACAACGAAAAGCATAATGAAGCAAATAAGGAAGGCAATAACGACGGTGCTAACGACAATCGTTCGTGGAATTGCGGGGTAGAAGGCCCTACAAATATTCACGATGTTAACGAACTTCGTCAGCGTCAAATGCGAAATCTTTTCTCCACTTTGTTAATGAGCCAGGGCATTCCTATGATTTGCGCTGGAGACGAGATTATGCGTACTCAAAATGGAAACAACAACGCATATTGCCAAGATAATGCTATTTCTTGGATTAATTGGGACTTTGATTCCACTCAAAAAGGTATGTTTGACTTTGTTTCTAAGCTTATTCATTTAAGGTTGGATCACCCTGTTTTGCATAGGCGTAGGTTCTTTATTGGTCGTATGCCTTCGGATGATGCTTCAGAGATTCCGCAAGTAGAGTGGTTTGATCACACAGGTTCCGTAATGGATATGGAAGCTTGGAGTAATACTCATGCGCTTTCGGTGATGATTTATTTGAACGGTTCAGATATTCCAGAAACCGATTGGTACGGAAGTAGAATGGTCGATAATGACTTTATTCTTATTTTCAACGCGCATTACGAGCCTATAACTTTCACTTTGCCAGATAAGCGTTATGGCGAAAAGTGGACTCTTGTTGTAGACACTCATAATCCAAAAGGTCCGCAATTGCATTACGAATCTGGTTTTAATATTGTTGCTCAATCTAGAAGTTTCCTTCTTCTTATGAGTGAGAAGCAAGAATAATAAGCAAGAAATAAGCAATTAAATTGATTGTGACCTATGGCTTTGCTGATTTTAGCTGGTTGTAGGTCACATTTTTAATATCTTGATTTAATACTTTGATTTAATATCTTGATTTAATGCATTATTTAAGATTTGACTTAAGACCTTAAACGGTCGCTTTGCATAGCTGCGACTTGTCTTGAAAACACTATTATCCACCCTAAAAATAGTAAACAAGACAAAGCTTCTACATTTGTTAAAGTGTTATTACCATGAACCCATTGGTTTCCAACCCAAGCAGTAAGAATAACAGCTAAATCCGAAGCAACGTAGAATGTTTTAGAAAGCCTAGGAGCAAGCCATGGAAGGCATATAAGCATTGTGCAAATAAGACCAGTAACGCCTCTAGCGCATAAATCGTGTATAACTGGGTGAGGAGTGTAGCGGAACGTTCCAATCCCAATAAACGCTATTCCTCCAAGAATTAGCAAAGCTGCCATAATAGTTGTTCGAGTTTTAAAATGCTTTGTAGTGTTAGTGCCCTTATTTTGCAAGATTTCGTGCTGTGTTGCAACAAACTCGGTTATAGCAAAGTAGCTTGTAATAATAATGCATATTCCAGCTAGAATTAGCGTTGCATTAAACATGCTTGCTGCAAACGTTGTTCTGTCTCCTAGTTGAGAGAAGTTATTGTTGTACCAATACGGGTCGTCGGAAGTTAATCCAGCAGTTGCAGCTCCAGAAATCACAAATAGTGGAAGAAGTGAAGCAACGGTTTTTGCTTCTAAAAGTTCTGCTTGTACAAGAGTTGCATATCCAACAATTCCGCTTAATGCGCAACAAAGAACAGGAAGATAATTGTTTACGGCACTTCTTCCAATAATGCTGTTGATTATAGAAAGAAGAGCAAAAGACATAAGTAGCATTGTTGCGCCATAAATCGTAGAAAGAGCGATTATTTCAAAAGCGTGTTTTGCAATTTGCAACCAATTCTTTTTAAGTATTCCTTTGTGCGTTCTTAAATATCCGACTACAAAAGTGCACATGCTGCAAGCGGCCACCACTCCAGATGCCATTGTAAACAAGCGTTGTGTAACTTGCCATATTGCTGGCATTGTGTTTATGTATATAGACATTACAATCATGCCAAATAATGCGCACGCTAGAAAAGCGATTAATCCAGCTGCTTCTGCACGTTGAAAACGCCCCATATGAACCTCTAAAATCCGTTTCCTATTTTTCAATGCTTGTTCTATTCTATCGCGCGTGTTGCAAATTTGCGTTTGTCTGCAATGTGCGCTATTGTATTTGATTGTGCTTGGAGCTGGTAATCAGCTAGAAAGCATCGGGGTGTAGCGCAGTTTGGTAGCGCGCCTGCTTTGGGAGCAGGATGTCGCAGGTTCGAATCCTGTCACCCCGACTTTTTTATATCTGCTTGTTTTTTGAACATCTACTATACAAAAAAGCACTCTATGTGTATTCTTGTATAGGTGAGTTTTTGGTGCATTATTTGTGTTAGATTCTTACACTGTGATTATAAATATTTGACTCGGGAGCCGTTTTGGCTGAGAGGAAGCGAAAGCTTCGACCGATTGAACGTGTGCTAAGTAATGTTAGCAACGGATGTCGCTCTTTTCCCGTGCCCAAATCTTTCAATATTGAAGAAAGGCACTTATTATGACTAATGTTTCAATGGAACATTCTAATCGCTGGCGTATTCTTGATATCGTCATAGCTGCTATTATCGCTGTTGCATCTGGCGTATTATTCTGGGCTTGGGATATTGTGTGCGCAGCTCCTACTAATCTTTTTGCAAGCTTATTGCCTGGTGCTGAAGGTTTATCTAATGGTTTTTGGCTTTTTGCTGGACCTTTAGCTGCAATAATCGTGCGTAAGCCTGGTGCTGCATTGTTTGCCGAAACGCTTGCTGCTTTTGTGGAACTTATGTTAGGAAATCAATGGGGTGTTGGCGGATCGTTAATCGTCGGTATTATTCAAGGCGTTGGCGCTGAACTTGCATTCATTTTCTTTATGTACAAAACATGGAATCTGCTTTCCACTGCAATATCTGGATCGTTAGCAGGCGTAGCTTGCTTTATCTACAATTGGGTTAGTGGCGGTCAAGGCTGGAGCGCTCAATATATTGTTGCAAATCTCATTACTTCTATTATTTCTGGTCTTATTGTTGCAGGCGTTGTAGTGTGGTTTGTTCAAAAGGCATTAGCTGCAACGGGTGTGCTTGATCGTTTTGAATCAGGCCGTCCTCAAGCATTAGTGTGAGTTATATCTAAGTACTAATTGCAACTTGTAAACTATCGTGTTTAATGCGCAAAATGCAAAAACACGGTAGTTTACTCGTATGATGCTTATATTTCGTATTTGTTTTACTTTATATTTTTTGAAATTGTGTTATGCAATTTTTATATTTTAGATTTTGCTATGCAATGAAAATTTTGCTATGCAATGAAAGTTTGTTTGTATGCAATTTGTGAATAAGACTGAATGGACTCCAGCGAGCGTAGTTGCTAAAGACTGGGGTTGGAGACACGCTACTCGCAAAGATTTTGTGTTGAGGAATGTAAATATTGATATTAAGCCTGGTGAGCATGTGTTGCTTTTAGGCGCTTCTGGCGCTGGGAAAAGCACATTTATGGCTGGTTTAGCAGGTGTTTTAGGTGACGAAACAGAAGGTATGGAAGAAGGTAGCCTTCTAGTCGGTGGTGTTCATGCTAGAGATGCTCGCGGAAAAGTTGGACTTGTTATGCAAGACCCAGATTCTCAAATCATTCTTGAAAGAGTAGGCGACGATGTAGCTTTTGGAAGTGAGAATCTTGGAGTTAACAGCGAAGAGACTTGGAATCGCGTAAAGCTTTCAATAAAAGCTGTTGGCTTAGACAATATTACTCAAGGAAGTCAGGGTCTTAGACGCTCAACACAATCTTTATCGGGAGGTCAAAGGCAACGTCTTGCTTTAGCAGGAGTGCTTGCAATGCATCCTGGATTGCTTCTTTTAGATGAGCCTACAGCTAATCTAGATCCTAAAGGTGTTCAGCAAGTTCATGATGCTGTAGCGAATATTCTTAAAAAAACAGGCTCTACAATGATTGTAGTTGAACATCATATTGACGTGTGGCTGGATTTGATTGATAGAGTTATTGTTATTGGAAAAGATGAAAATAATAATGATTCAAATGTAGGATGCGTTATTGCAGACGGTAAGCCTGAGGATGTTTTTGAAAAGTATGGCGATATGCTTGCAAAAGGTGGTGCTTGGGTTCCAGGAAGAACAGTTAAATCTTTTGCTCCTAAACATTGCTATGACGAGATCAAAGACGAAATAAAAGACGAGATCAAAGATACGGAAGAATCTGTTGCGCTCTATACGAATGATTGCTCTTTTGGAAGAACTCTGACACTATCGGAACATGTTAATGTAGCTTTTCGTTTTGGCGAAGTAACGGCTTTAATGGGACCTAATGGTGCTGGTAAAACCACATTAGCGTTAACGCTTGCAGGCTTATTAAAGCCGATTGCTGGCAGCGTGTGCATGATGGAAAAGTATGTGCCAAAACGACGTAAAAATGATCTTTTTACTTGGAAAAGTCAAGAATTACTAGGGCGAGTTGGCATGGTGTTTCAGGAGCCAGAACATCAATTCATAACATCGTCTGTAAGAGACGAAGTTGCTGTAGGGCCTAAAAAGCAAGGAAAAAGCGAAAAGGAATCTTACGATATTGCCGATAGCATGCTTGAACGTATGGATTTGAAGCGTTTTGCTCTTGCTAATCCTTATACATTATCTGGAGGAGAAAAACGTAGACTTTCTGTAGCTACGCTTTTAGCTGCTGCTCCACGCGTTGTTATTATGGATGAGCCTACTTTTGGACAAGATTTTAAAACTTGGACAGCAATGGTGAAACTTATTGCGCAAATACGCGATAGTGGCTCAGCGGTGATTGTTGTTACTCACGATGATGAGCTTGTAAAGTCTTTAGATGCCAGAGTAATAAGAGTTGAGTCACGAAAAATCGCAGGATCCGCTCATAACTATAGTGAAGGGAATGAGTAGAAGTGAATAAAACTAGTAGTGTAGAAGAATCGTCTAGTATTCAAGTTAAAGACTTTGAAAATTTATTAAAAGTTTCGCATATTGATGTAACTGCATCTTCTAAACGTTTAGAAAGTGAACGACTAGTTTCGCCTTCTTGGTTTATTCGTAGGCTCAATCCAATAAGCCGTTTTATTGGAGCGCTGCTACTTTGCTTACCTATGTTTGTTACATTAGATATTGTTTCAGCTTCTATTGCATTCGGTTTAGATATACTGTTATTTGCAATTGCTGGAGTAACTCCTTGGTATGTTTTACGCCATACTTGGCCAGTTTGGATTGCTGCTTCGGGTAGTTTTATATCGGTTCTTTTATATGGTCAAAGTTCTGGAGATGATATATTTAAGTTTGGCTGGATGCATATAAGCCAAGGATCATTGTATTTGGCAATTTGTACGTTTGTTCGTGTTGCATCTGTAGCAGTTCCAGGCGTTATATTAGCCATTGGATTAGATCCAACTGATTTAGCAGACGGATTAGTGCAGATTTTGCATTTTTCTCCACGATTTGTGTACGGAGCATTAGCTGGATTGAGAATGTTTAGTCTATTGCAAAATGATTGGCGTGCTTTTGGTTTAGCTCGAAGGTCTCGTGGTATATCGGATGGTAAAGCGTTGCAGCGTATGCTTTCGCAATCTTTTGGTTTGCTCGTGTTATCTATTCGCAGAGGCACTAAACTTGCTACAGCTATGGAAGCTAGGGCTTTTGGAAGTAATATTAAACGTGTTCCAGCACGAAAATCGAAGTTAACAGCATACGATTGGATATTTTATGCAATTTGCATTGCTGTTCCTACTATTGCTTTATATGCTTCAATACAAACAGGATATTGGCATAATGCGTTTATTCATATGTAAAGCATTGTGAAAATTACAATGCGTACATATTTATAGATAGTATTCATAATATGAGCGGAATAATGAATTCTTATAATCATGATGATGTTTGGCAAGCTCCATCATGCAATACTCCTTTGAATGCAACAGTGAATATTCCTGGAAGCAAATCATTATCTAATCGATACTTGATTTTGGCAGCTCTTGGTAAAAAGCCAGTTGTTCTAAAGGGATTGCTGAGATCAAGAGATACGGAACTTATGATTAACGCGCTAAGCGTATTTGGAGTTAAATGCGATTCGCTAAGCCGCGACGGCACAGCAGTTTGTGTTATTCCGCCCAAAAATGGCGTTTTTAGCGTAGATGATAATGCGGTTGTTAATTGTGGCTTGGCTGGAACAGTTATGCGTTTTGTAACAGCTTTAGCGCTGTTTGCAAATAATTGTGTGAAATTTGATGGAGATGAGCAAGCGTATGCTCGTCCAATGAAGCCTGTTCTAGATGGATTGGAACAGCTAGGCGCAAAAATCGTATATCACGGAAAAGTCGGATTCTTACCATTTAGCGTTATTCCGCCCAAAAATCTTGAATCATATGGTGTAAATAGTGCGCAAAATTCTTGCAATAATCGCGTTATTCGCATTGACTCTTCTTCATCGTCTCAATTTATATCTGCGCTTCTGCTAATTGCATCTCGAATTCCAGGAGGATTACAAATCGAGCATATTGGAAGCAAATTGCCTAGTATGCCTCATATTCAAATGACAATGGAAGATGTGCGCAAAGCTGGCGGAGTAGTAGATATGCCAGAAAGCGGAGTATGGCGTATTAAAGAGCATGATTTGACTTTGCCAGATGAAGTTGTTGTAGAGCCAGATCTTTCTAATGCAGCGCCTTTTATTGGAGCAGCGTTGATTGCTGGCGGATGCGTTAAAATCCCTAATTGGCCGCTTAAAACAACTCAGCCTGGGGGATTGTTGCCTGGGATTCTAGAGCAAATGGGCGCAGAAATTGTTTTTGAGCATTCGGCTGCGGATTCTTCAACATTGTGCGTAACTGGTAGTGGCAAAATTCACGCAATTAAGTCGCTTGATTTGGCTGCTGCTGGCGAGGTTGCGCCGAGTATTGCTGCGATTCTTGCGCTTGCAGATGGTGTAAGCGAGTTGCACGGTATTGCGCATTTAAGAGGCCACGAAACGAATCGCTTGAGTGCAATAGTTACGGAACTAAATCGCGTTGGAATAGGCGCTGATGAGCTAGATGATGGAATTCGTATTATTCCTAGCAAAAATATGCATGGGGAAGTGATGGAGACTTATGCGGATCACAGAATGGCAACTTTTGCATCAATGTTAGGTCTTCGTATATCTAATATAAGAGTAAAAAATATTGCCACTACGCGCAAAACAATCCCTGATTTTCCTGGTATGTGGAATAAGATGCTTGAATAGTGAGCTTAAATAGTGAGACTAAATAGTGAGCTTAAATAACAAATAATCCCGAGTTTTTTTAACTCGGGATTATTTATGTGTTACGTTTTTACGTTACGTTGTTTTACACTACGATTTAGCGCTCAAACTTGTTGCCGTAAGAATCGACTCCAGCTTCTGCGATTTGTGCAGACTTTCGAGCGATTGCCAACTCTTCGTTAGTTGGGATTACAGCAATAATCACAGAGCTATCTGGAGTGGAAATAATGCGTGGCTCCTTAGAACGAACCAAGTTCTTCTCTTTATCGAGCTTAACGCCGAATGGAGCAAGCTTTTCGCATACGCGAGCGCGAACAATCTCGTCGTTTTCGCCAACGCCAGCGGTGAATGTGATTACGTCCACGCCGCCCATTTGAGCTGTGTAGTTGCCAATGTAGCCAACAATGCGGTGAACGTACACGCCAAGAGCAAGCTTAGCGTCTTCGTCGCCCTCTGCGATGAGCTTATGAATATCGCGCAAATCGCCGTGGCCAGTCATGCCCATCATGCCAGAACGCTTGTTAAAGAGCGTATCAAGCTCGTCTACGTTCATGTGAGCGTTGCGAATAAGGTGGAAGACTACAGCTGGGTCAATATCTCCAGTGCGGCCGCCCATCATCAAACCTTCGAGAGGCGTTAAGCCCATAGAAGTTTCAACTGGCTTGCCAGAAATCTGAGCGGAAGCAGAAGCGCCATTACCAATGTGCAAAACAATCTGCTTCAAGCCTTCTGCAGGCTTTCCAACAACGCTTGGAACTACAGAGCCAATGTACTCGTGGGAAGTGCCGTGAGCGCCATAGCGACGAATGTGGTACTGGTTTGCAATATCTTTGTTCAATGCGTAAGTCGCAGCAACCTGTGGCAAATCGTGGAAGAACGAAGAGTCAAACACCATAATCTGTGGAACATCTGGCAAAAGTTCAGTCATAACTTCAGCGCCAACAGCCTCAGGGCCGTTGTGAAGTGGAGCCAAAACAGCCAAATCCTTCACCTTATTAATGGTCTTTTTGTTTACTAATGCAGGCTTAGGGAATGTTAAGCCACCCTGAACAACGCGGTGTCCAACAGCTACGATTCCAGACTTGGAAAGATTTGGACCATACTCCTCGAAGAAGCCGAGTACGCGCTTTAAGCCTTGCTCGTGATCGTGCACTGGCTCGTCAAACTCATGCTTTTCGCCATTGAATACGTGCTTGTAGTGTCCGTCAACTGGTTCGCCAATTTTTTCTACGATACCAGACGCAATACCTTCGCCGCTTTCCAAATCGACGAGCTGGTACTTAATAGAACTAGAACCAGAATTGATAACAAGAACGGTTTTTGCCATGAGGGCATCCTCCATAAAGTGTTGATAAGGCTAGTAAATTGCCATGTTTAAGTTTACATGCAAGTTCCTACAATGAGTGCTTTTGTATTTACTTATTATTACATTTGCAAATCATTGTAAGAACTTGCAATTATTAAATTATTGCTTGATATTATTGCTTGCGATTATTAGAACTGCGCTTCCAATGCTGTAAGAGCAACAGTGTTGATAATATCTTGAACCAATGCTCCTCTAGACAAGTCGTTAACAGGCTTGTTTAAGCCTTGCAGGATTGGTCCAACAGCTAAAGCGCCGCTGGAGCGCTGAACGGCCTTGTATCCAATGTTTCCAGCGCATAAGTCTGGGAACACAAACACATTTACGTGGCCCGCTACATCATTGCCTTTAGCTTTGGACGCAGCAACAGTTTCCGACCATGCAGCGTCAAACTGAATAGATCCAACAACTTTCAAATCTGGGTCTTTTTCTTTTACAATCTTTGTTGCTTCTTCTACAAGATCAACGTCTGGGCCTTTTCCAGATCCAAGAGTGGAGTAAGATAGCATTCCAACCTTAGGATCTAAGCCAAAAGCTTTAGCAGTTTGTGCGGATTGAAGAGCAATGTCAGCCAATTGTTCAGCGTCTGGGTTCAGATTAATAGCACAATCAGCAAATACTGCTACATGATCCTTAAAGCACATAATGAATGCGCCAGAAACAAGCTTAGATCCAGGCTTAGTTTTAATAACTTGAAGAGCAGGGCGCACAGTATTTGCTGTTGAGTTAACAGAGCCAGAAACAAGTCCGTCTGCTAATCCAAGTACTACTAGCATTGTGCCAAAATAGCTTGCGTCTTTAAGCTGTTCTCTAGCTTGCTCTTCGGTCATGCCTTTCTTTGCGCGCAATTCGCAAAGCTTGCTAATCATTTTGCTAAGAATCTCTTCGTCGCTCATAGATTGGAAGCTTGCTTTGCTAAGAGACTTTAATCCAAGCTCTTGTGCTCTTGCAAGAATAGATTCGCGTTCTCCAACAATAACGAGGTTTACAATGTCCCGCTCTAGCAAGTAATCGGCTGCTTTTAGAATGCGATCTTCTTCGCCTTCTGGAAGTACTATTGTTTTCTTATTTGCTTTAGCTTTTCCAAGCAAGCTGTATTGGAAGGCATATGGGGTAGTAGGAGCGGCAAATGGCTGCTGCAAAGCGTTGATGATTTCTTCATCTGCAACATAATCGTTGAATTTATCTGATTCTGATTCGCTTATAGAAGGCAAAGTCCAAAGTGGAGTGCCATTATTGCTTTGAGTATAGTCTTCTTTTAGTTCTTTTGCTAAGTCTTCTTTGCAATCAGTTACAAACACACCGAATACTTTTGTGTATTCTTTGCTGACGCTTGCGCATTGCGCTTCGATTGTTTGCAAGATTTGCTTGCTATCTCTGCCTTCTGCGCAAATGCTTAGGAACACAGGAGAAGCTAAATCAGCTGCCACACTTGCATCGAATCGGAATAAATCTGGATCAAATACAGAAGTAGAATCACTTGCTACAATAACGCATCCTTGAGCGTTTGTTGCGCTAATCAGCTCGTTGTAATGAGCTACAATGTCTCCTCTTAGTGTGTCTTTGTTTTTACGAACTGCGCATGGGCATGCTGCGATTACTTGTTCCAGCGTTGGTTTTGTGTTGCTTGCAGCTATCAATTCGCTTGTAAACGCGTCATCATGCTTTGCGGATGGTCTAAAAACAGTTGTTGAATAATGATTAGAGAGAGCTTTTGCAACTCCTAGTGCTACAACATTGCGACTTTGCGCGCAATCTGCGCTAATAATAGTTACGTTAACTAACGACACGACTTTTCTCCTTTGATGCGTCTGTGTTTATTCTATTTTGCGTTGCATTTTATTTTGCTTTGCATTTTCGTTTTTGCTATTCTTCGTGTTTCAACGTTGAAAATTGCATGTCGAACGAAGAATCCTTAGCTATTTTAAGACTATTTGCAAAACAACAAGCGGAAATTTTGATTTTTATGTGTTTTATTATTAATTTTTTTGTGCGACTAATTTTTTAGGGAGCCAACCTTTCGATTGACTCCCTAAAAATCAGCTAAGCAATTTTAGCGTTGATAGCTTAAAACTACTCGTTATCGCCAGCGGTTGCAGCGGTAGCGGTGACAGCGCCTGGCTTGTCGGTTTTAACGCCTGGCCATACCCAATCGGTGTAGTCTGGGTGATCAAGACCCTTGTCGACTGCATACTGGAAGGCTTCGAGGCGGAAGTCCTCGAGCTTCTTGATTTCGTCGGCATACTTAGCGGCGTCAACCATGCGCAATGCTTCAGCAGTAAGCTCGTAACGATCCATGTCGTTCACGCGAACCATATCGTATGGCGTGGTGGTGGAGCCCTGCTCCTTGTAGCCATGAACGTTGAAGTTGTCGTGGTTTGGACGATCGTAAATCAAGCCGCGAACGTCATGTGCATAGGAGTGATAAGCGAAGAGGACTGGCTTGTCTGCAGTGAAGAGATCAGTGAACTCTTCGTCAGTCAAAGCTTCGTTGTTTTCCTTGGCGGACTGCAACTTGAGCAAGTCAACAACGTTAACAACCTTGAACTTAACGCCAAGCTTGTTCAACTTGTCGGCAGCGGCCATCAATTCCTGCTGTGGAACATCGCCAACACCAGCAAGAACAACCTGAACTTCGTCATTGTTCTTAGCGTTGGAAGCCCACTTCCACTCAGCAGCACCCTTCTCGAGCTCTTCACGAGCTTCGTCGAGAGTCAACCAAGTAGCAGCTGGCTGCTTACCAGCGAAGATGGCGTTAATCATGTTGGTGGACTTGTAAGCCTTCTCTGCAACAGCAAGCAACATGTTGGAATCCACTGGGAAGTAGATGCCGATTACGTGATCGTTGTTGAAGGTCTTGTTCAAGAGCACGGAGGTTACGCCTGGATCCTGGTGCGAGAAGCCGTTGTGATCCTGACGCCATACGTGGGAGGATACAAGCAAGTTCACAGAGGAGATTGGCTTACGCCATGGGATCTCGCGAACTGTAGCCTCAAGCCACTTTGCGTGCTGGTTCAACATGGAGTCAATAACGTGTACGAAGGACTCGTAAGAGCTCCAAATGCCGTGACGACCAGTGAGCAAGTAGCCCTCGAGGAAGCCTTCCATCTGGTGCTCGGAAAGCTGCTCGGTAACCTGGCCGGTAACAGCCATGTGCTCGTCAACTAAGCCAGAAAGGTAGCCTGCGTCCCACTGCTTGTTGGTTACTTCGTAAGCAGCCTGCAAACGGTTGGAAGCGGTCTCATCTGGGCCGAAGATACGGAAGGAATCTGGGTTGTTCTTGATGATGTCACGAGTGTAAACACCAAGACGACGGGTAGCTTCGAGCTGACCCCAGCCGTGACCGAATTCCTTAACTTCCTTGACTTCGTAATCCTCAAGCTTTGGAAGCTTAAGATCTTCGCGAATACGACCACCATTGGCGTTTGGATTTTCGCCAATACGGAGTTCGCCCTTTGGCATGAAGGAAAGAACGTCTTCCTTAACAGCACCCTTTTCGTCGAAGAGCTCTTCAGGCTTGTAGGACTTCATCCAGTTCTTCAAAACCTCGAAGTGAGCTTCGGTATCGCGAGCGGAAGCCAGTGGAACTTGGTGTGCACGCCAAGAACCTTCGGTCTTCTTGCCGTCGATGAACTTCGGGCAAGTCCAACCCTTTGGAGTGCGGAAGATAATCATTGGGTAGTAAGGGCGAGTTACATCGTTAGTCTGAGCCTCGGCCTTAATATCGCAAATCTCATCGAAGATGGTTTCAAACATATCGGCAAAGCGACGGTGAATGGAAAGGTGATCCTCATCATCGAAGCCAGCAACGAACTCATATGGTTCGTAACCCATGCCGTGGAAGAACTCGTGAAGCTCTTCGTCGGAAATACGGGAAAGAATGGTTGGGTTAGCAATCTTGTAGCCGTTCAAATGCAAGATTGGAAGCACAATACCATCGGTACGTGGGTTCACAAGCTTGTTGGACTGCCAACCAGTAGCCAAAGGACCAGTTTCAGCTTCGCCATCACCAACGATTGCTGGAACGAACAAGCTTGGGTTGTTCATAACAGCGCCATAAGCGTGGGAGAGAGCGTAACCAAGCTCGCCACCTTCGTGGATGGAGCCTGGGGTCTCTGGAGCGAAGTGAGAAGGAATACCGCCTGGGTAAGAGAACTGGCGGAAGAACTTCTGCAAACCAGCTTCGTCCTTGGTGATCTTTGGATAGTACTCAGTGTAGGTACCGTCAAGATAAGACTGAGCAGTACCAGCTGGGCCGCCGTGGCCTGGACCCATGATAATCACGGTGTTCTGCTGGTGATCAGCAATAAAGCGGTTGATGTGTCCAATAAGGAAGTTAAGGCCTGGAGTTGTACCCCAGTGGCCGACTAGACGATGCTTAACATCTTCGCGAGTGAATGGCTCCTTCATTAGAGGATTGCTGCGAAGATAAATCTGACCGATAGCGAGGTAATTAGCAACGCGCCAATACTTGTCTACGCCTTCGATGGCCGCCTCGGAAACTGGAGCGTTAAGCTTCTTCCAAGGGGTGCCAATAACAGGACTCGTCATGTGTACTCCTGTACTCAAGCACTTTTCAGTGCGATTTTAATCATTACCATTTGGTTATAGAGGCCAAAAAACAAATGTATTCGCCTCTTTTTCCATCTTTTTCAGTATAGTAACAGCTTTTGACTTTTGTGCGTTTGATTAGTTACTACGTGCGAATTTGTTGAAAAAATGTGTTAAAGTGTTAACAAAAATCACCTTAAAAGTATCAATTATGTTATGTTTGATGTTCACTTTCTTGTTATGTCAAGGTTGTTTATTTTTACAATTTTTATAATTTGTTAAGTTACGGCGTTTCGCACAACGCAACGTCTAAAAGCGCCATTAGTATAAATTGAATCACCTATAAATGTGTTTCTTATATATAAGGAGAATCATGGCAAACGGTCCGGTACTTGTAGTTGACTTCGGTGCCCAATATGCCCAGCTAATCGCTAGAAGAGTGAGGGAAGCAAACGTTTATTCGGAGCTTGTTCCACACTCCATGCCAGTAGAGGAGATGCTGGCAAAAGATCCAAAAGCCATAATTCTTTCTGGCGGACCTGCCTCTGTTTATGAGCCAGGAGCGCCAAAAATTGACACAAAGATTTTTGAAGCAGGCGTTCCAGTGCTTGGAATTTGCTACGGATTCCAAGTTATGGCTCACGAGCTTGGCGGCGTTGTAGACAAAGCTGCATTGGGTGAATATGGAAAAACGCATGCAACTGTTGATGAAGCAGAAGGATTGCTTGCAAATTCTCCATTAGAGCAAAACACTTGGATGAGCCACGGAGTGGCAGTTAAGAGTGCGCCAGAAGGATTTGAGGTGCTTGCGCACACTCAAGGCGCTCCAGTTGCAGCTATGCAAGATAAAAGTCGCAAGCTTTACGGAGTGCAATGGCATCCAGAAGTCAAGCATACGCCTTTAGGCCAAAAGCTTATTTCTACATTCTTGCATGAATGTGCAGGATTGGAAAATGATTGGAATCCTTCGAGCATTATAGAAGATCAGGTTGCAAAGATTCGCGCCGAAGTTGGAGATGCACAAGTTATTTGCGGACTTTCTGGAGGAGTTGATTCCGCTGTTGCTGCGGCTCTTGTGCACAAAGCAATCGGAGATCAGCTTACTTGCGTTTTTGTTGATCATGGTCTTCTTCGTAAAGGCGAAGTCGAACAAGTTAAGCATGATTTCGTTGAGGCAACTGGAATCAAGCTTATTGCAGTAGATGCAGACGATGACTTTTTAGATGCGCTTAAAGGTGTGAGTGAGCCAGAGCGTAAGCGCAAGATTATTGGAGAAAAGTTTATTCGCACATTTGAAAAAGCTCAGCGTCAAGTTATTGAAGAAGCTGATAAAACTGGAGCAGAAGTTAAGTTCCTTGTACAAGGCACGCTTTACCCAGATGTTGTTGAGTCTGGCGGCGGAGACGGTGCTGCAAATATTAAGTCGCATCACAATGTTGGTGGCTTACCAAAGGACTTAAAGTTTAAGCTTATTGAGCCTTTGCGCACGCTGTTTAAGGATGAGGTTCGCGCAATTGGTACGGAGCTTGGACTTCCAGATGCTATTGTGTGGCGTCAGCCGTTCCCAGGTCCTGGTTTGGGAATTCGCATTGTTGGCGAGATTACTCGCGAGCGTTTAGCTGTGCTTAGAGAGGCAGACGCTATTGCGCGCGAAGAGCTTTCTGCAGCTGGATTAGATCGCGATATTTGGCAATGCCCAGTTGTTCTTTTGGCAGATGTTCACTCTGTTGGAGTTCAAGGAGACGAGCGCACATACGGTTCTCCGATTGTGCTTCGACCAGTAAGCTCTGAGGATGCTATGACCGCTGATTGGTCGCGAGTTCCTTACGATGTATTGGCAAAGATTTCTACTCGAATCACAAACGAATGCCGTCAGATTAATCGCGTTGTGTTAGACGTTACATCTAAACCACCAGCAACAATCGAGTGGGAATAATCGCAAAATTTTCTGAAATGGCTTAATTACAAGCTATAAAGAGAATGAAAAATGGCTACTGGTACTCAAATGGTACTGGAAGTAAAAAAGAATAAACTAAATAATAGTTCCAAGTGGTTTAGATTTGAACAAAAAATTAGACCGTAGTCTTTAGGCTGCGGTCTTTTTGCGT
Source organism: Gardnerella sp. c17Ua_118 (assembly GCF_055804255.1). Classification (NCBI taxonomy): domain Bacteria; kingdom Bacillati; phylum Actinomycetota; class Actinomycetes; order Bifidobacteriales; family Bifidobacteriaceae; genus Gardnerella; species Gardnerella sp. c17Ua_118. The sequence goes on along the minus strand of NZ_JANUYT010000001.1, from coordinate 657,187 downwards.
ACATATTATGAGGATTAATTTATTTAGAAATCTCCAATGGCTACTTTCAAATGTAACAAATAACATAAACCAGATTGCAAAAGTAACCAATACAACGGGAGTAATTTATAAGAAAGATATTGATTATATTAGAGAAAAAATAGAAAAATTATCAAAAGAAATATGGCAGATTCATTCCATACTTCTTAATAGATCAAAAGAAAGATCTAGTGATTAGTACAGCAATTACAAAAATACATCCTATAAAATCAACTCTAAATTTGGCAATAGACTATACAACTAAAAGTGAAAAAATTGATTAAAAAATTTTGGTATCTTCATTCAAATGCTACCCATCTACTGCCCAAATTCAATTTATGAAAACACGAGAGGATAATGATACTAAAGTTGCAGTTTTGTCTGGAAATCTAGTACAATATTTTATTTTATGAAAGTTTAATTTCATAAAAGCTTATTTATTATTTTTTAAAGGATGAAAATGGACTTTGTAATAGTCCTATCATAAAAAAGACTAGTAATTAAACTAAGGTTTAGTAGAGATACAACACTTTTTAAATGAAATAAAGATTTTATCTGATATAATAATATGTAATAACTTGAGGTTAATGTTTGATAAAAATGATGGAAAATAATGAAAATAAAAAGAATTTATTCAGAACAACCAGAAGTTGAAATTTGGGAGAATTTATTAAAATATACTTACCCAGAAAATATAAAAAAATATTTCAGTAAAAATCATAATAGCCAGCCATCAGATGATTTAATAAATATAATCTCTGGATCTTTATCACAAGCTTATGAATATTTTAGTCTTTCAAGAAAGTCTAGTTTACAAGTTTCTCCTTTATTAATATATTATGGTTCTACTAATCTGATTCATGGAACTCTGTGTCTAGTATATGGTAAATTATTAAAAATTACAAATCATGGAATGAAGTTAAGAAAACTTTCAGGAATAGATAAAATTGGAGACGTAACATTAAATATCAATGATAATAAAACTGGTGGATTATCAATATTTATAAATGAGTATAATCCTTATAAACAAGAATTCTCATCTAATATCGAATGGTCTTTTGAAGAAATTGCTGGTTCGATTGTTGAGTTATCAAATGACTTTTCAGATCTTTATGGACAAGAGAATATTCATGCGATACCAATAAAAGAAATTATATTAGATAATGAAGTTCAGTATAGAGTTAATCTAGATATTTTTAATGAGACACAAGTAACGACCCTATTAAAATCAATTCCAGACTTTAGTAAAAGTTATTTTCCTTTCGAAAAAAATAGAAATAATGAATTGATTATTAGAAAGAAAATTCATGGTCAGAAGCTACATGAAGTAACAACCATGGGAGAAAGTTTTTTCTTGCTGGTTATACGAAAGATGGTAAACAAATTTCTTTTCCATATTTTTCATTATTCTTAATGTTGTTATTTATGCTGGGAATGTTATGTAGATATAACCCAGAATTTTGGAATCCATTTGTAGAAAGAGATAATAGTGGAGAAAGAAATTTTGTAGAGAAGCTTATTAGAGTATCTAGACGACAGCTTCCAAATTTAATGCTAGATTTATTAACAGGTGAAAAAAATATGTATAACATGCACTTCGACTTAAATGAGGACAAGTGTAAAAATTTAAGTGAAGAAGATATAAGAGAACTAATTGAAGCGGAATTAAATTTGAGGAGGTTACATTGATGAGTACTTATCTAGAATATATGTTTAAACTATGTCAAGATATTACAAGTCTAAATCTCTCTAAAGATCTTCAAGAACAAATTTCAAAAATGAAGGAGACTGGGGAATATTTTTCGAATCAATCTTTGCTTCTCCAAGGGATACGAAATGAATCTGATTTTTATATTGTATTAATAATGAATGAATTAAGTAAACAAACTGATTCGAAAGATAATTTTCTACGATCTGTTACCCCGTTAAATCAAAAAGAGCTTGAAATATTCAAACAGTTACATAATGTTATGAAATACTTTTATGAGCAAAGTTTAAAATCGATAGGAAATTTACCTGAAAACTTAAAAGTAGCACTAAGTCCAACATCTAAATACAACTTTAAACTTCCATACTCGACTGATTTAGATGTTTCGACCATCATAGACACAGAAATTTTTAAGGACGTCTTCAATTATTGGAAGAGAAGTAATCTTAGACGAATTTATGAGAAAGAAATAATTAAATATGAATCTCTATTAAATGAGATAGGGGTTGAGCAAATAATCCAATTATTATATGCAGTAGGTAACGATATTGATAAATCTGGATATAAAAATGTCCCTAACAGTTTAAAAGATTTACGAGGTTATAATGAACCATATTCTCAGCGAGATAGCAGAGGGGTGTTGAGGTTTTTCTATCTTTTATATTCTATTAAAACTATAATCGATATTAGCACGGACTTTTTAGCTATGGCATTTAAAGGGATAAAGATTGGAGTAGTAGGGGAAGAAAATGTTATCTCTATTAAATCTAATTTTTCTAATATGCTTAGAGAAGGAAGGGAATTTATTATTTACCCAGGTTTGAAGAAAGATCCTGCTGTGAGTAATTTAGTTGTAATTGAGGAAAATTTATATAATAAAAAAGAATTTGGTTATTGTACAGCGGTTCGACATAGTTATATGAATGAAAATGGATCAACTCTAGAGTGTAAAATTAGTGTGATTGATGAAGAAATGAATCCCTATAATTATATAGAATCATTGTATGATAGACAAATATGGTAGGTAAGAAAGAATTTATACTATGACATTTGATTGAAGAAAAACTTGGAAGCTACTTGAGAAAAAGAGTGTGGAAAGAAGATGTAGGATTAGCGTAGGAATTACCTTATTTAATTTGCAAAGCTATGTAGTATTAAAGTTGTAAGTACGGATGTTATATAAGAATTTTTGAAAATCTTAATTGTTATATTGGGGATTTGGTTAGTTATTTAAATATAAGGATTTTAAGATTTTTACTAAAGAAACAGATTTTAAACATAGGAGGAAATTTATGATTATAGCAATTGGAGGAGGAGAAGTATATCAAAATCAAACGTACGATATAGATAAATTTATTGTTGAGTCATCAAATAAAGAAAACCCGCATTTTTTATTTATTCCTACAGCGAGTAAAGATGCTGATGCTTATATAGAAACCATAAGTAATTTATATGAGAGCTTGGGATGTAAAACTGATACATTGTATTTATCTAACGCAAAAGTAAACAAGGAAGAGGTTAATCAAAAGATAGAAAATGCAGACATAATTTATGTTGGTGGTGGAAATACTGCTTATATGATGCAAGTTTGGAGAAAATATTCTGTAGATAAGGCACTAATTAAAGCTTATAAAAGCGGAAAGATACTCTCAGGCTTAAGTGCAGGCTCTATATGTTGGTTTATTGCAGGTCATAGTGATAGTGAATTTATAGAAGATGTAGAAAACCCAAAACATAAATGGGTTAAAGGCTTAGGCATTATTCCTTATTTACATTGTCCTCATTATGATGAGCCAGAAAGAGTAGGTTTTGATGAATTCTATTCTGGACAGATAGCAGATGCTATAGCAATAGAGAATCAAGTAGCAGTTATTTGGGATAATTACGAGATCAATGTTATTAAATCTAACCATAATAAGAACGCATATAAACTTTCTTGGAGTGATAAAGGTTTGAGTAAAGAAGTTTTATTTTAAAAAAATTCTCCGATACTGGGACTGAGACGGGACTAAAAATTTGAAAACGTCCTATAATTAGATGGATTTAGTGAGATTAGAAAAAATAGAACATAGTATTTTGAATGGTTTGGGATATATCGTACGTTTGGAAAAGAAGAATGGGAATAGATGAGCCTAATATAGTCCTAATATAGTCCTATATATAAGGAGTGAAGTAAGAACAAAGCAAAGCCGCAATTCTTGCAGAAAGGAACAACGATGATCCACGGCATAGAAGTATTTACGAGCTTCAATAAAAAGGCGCTTGTAAAGTTAAAGTTTGTGTTGGCAAGAGTTGCGGCTATAACATCTTGTGCTGCTACTATTTTGGCGGGAGCAGTAGTCGCAAGCAGCCCAGCGATTGCAAGTGCTGGCGTAAAATCATCTCAAAAAATTACAGAAAAAGGCGTAATCGTAACAGCATTCCAGCAAAATTGGAAAAGCATAGCCAAGGAATGCAAAAAAACGTACGGCCCAGAGGGCGTAAAATACGTGCAAGTTTCACCTCCGCAAGATCATATTAAGGGCGATCAATGGTGGACAAGTTATCAACCTGTAAGCTATAAGCTAAATTCAAAACTCGGCACAGAAGACGAGTTTAAAAAGATGATTACAACTTGCAAAGCTTCGGGTGTTGGAATTATTGCAGATGCAGTAATAAACCACACAACTGGTTTTGCAAACAAAGACACACTTGGCGTTGGTGGAAGCAAATATGATGCTGCAAATCAATCGTTCCCAGATGCAGGGTACACAAAAGATGATTTTCACAAGTCAACAGAAGATATAAACACGTATAGAAAAGCAGAAATCGTTTGGACGCATCGACTTGTTGGTCTGTTGGATTTAGACACTTCTAATCCTCATGTGCAAAAAACTTTGGGAGAGTACTTTACGCATATGCTAAAGCTTGGAGTTGCTGGGTTTAGAGTTGATGCAGCAAAACACATGTCTCCGCAAGATGTAAAAGGCATAAAAGCTGCGGCTGCAGAGGCTGCTGGCACAACGCAAGATAAGATTTGGTGGATGCAAGAAACAATAGGGTTCCCAGAGCAAGACCCTAGAATTCAGCCAGACCAGTATCTGCAAACTGGTGAAGTGAACGAATTTGAGTACTCCTATAGGCTTAGAAACTATTTTTATGGGTCTATTGAGAATCTTAAACATATTACAGATAAGCTGATTCCAAGCAAAAAAGCTGCGATTTTCGTTACGAATTGGGATACTGAGCGAGATAATGCAAGCAGAGTTTTGACGTATAAAGATGGCAAAAAATATGAGCTTGCAAACGCGTTTATGTTGGCATACCCGTACGGAACTCCAAATGTGTTTTCGGGTTATGAGTTTACAAAACGAGATGAGGGAGCGCCTGGATCTACGCAGACTTCGATTCCTGACGTGAGTTGTGCAAAGGATTCTAAGTGGCAATGCACGCAAAGGCTAACTTCGATTCGCGGAATGATTGGGTTCTACAACGCCGTTAGGGGCACTAAGGTTGCTAATTGGCAAGATGATGACGATAATAACGTTGCGTTTAGCCGAGGAAACAAGGGTTTTCTTGCGATTAACAACACGGAAAAGCCTCAAAAAGTGAGTTATAAAACCGACTTGCCAGATGGCGAATATTGCAATGTTTATGAGTCTAAATATTGCAATAAAACTGTGAGCGTTAGTGGCGGCAAAGTAGAGACCACTATTGATGCGGAATCTGCTGTTGCTCTTCATGTTAATGCTGTAAAAAGCCTTGGAAACGCTAGAGTTAGAAACGTTACAATATTTATTTGCGTGTTTTCTGTGTCAATTTGTGCGTTTGTTGTTAATAGAAGATTTGTTGAAAAATCGAAGAAGCTTGCTAAAGGCAATAGTGATGGTGTTAAAACAGGTGAGACTGAAGGTAAGTGATTCTGGAATAAATCTTTAGGTGAGCTTTAGTTGAGCTTTAAGTGATTCTGAAATAAATCAATATTCTAAAACAGGTTGACTCTGTTAAAACGTTTATTTATAATGATTATTCTGGCTTTATGCCAGTATTTAAATGATAGTTTGATAAATCAAAAGGGGTCGATCGGTTTCGACGGTGATCTGTTCGCCGCGGGGAAGCGTGCCGAGAATGCGAAAGTCCACTCGTAAACGTCCTTTCGCAAAAGAATAAGTGCTAAATCTAATCGCACTGAGTTCGCTCTCGCTGCCTGAGCTTCGCGCCAGAATTAACCAGTGAGCAGCTGCTCCGTTTACCCACTCACGTCTTCGGAGTGGTGCTAAACGTCATTAGAAGACTTGCTTGAATTGCCGAGCTGCAGGGTAGTTCAGGGACTTTTACTGTAGATATGCTCGCCATGAATTGTCTGCGATAACATGGGGGCAGAAAAACTGCCGAATGGCCAGCAGACTACGCACGTAGAAGACCGAGGGTACGGTTTCCGGACCGGGGTTCAATTCCCCGCGACTCCACAAACGCAATAACGCCACTGCTCAAACAGTGGCGTTTTTTTTGTTGTTGTTCTATTGTTTAACATATCATGAATTGCTGTAAAGTCGCGCAAAATGCGTTAACTAGCTTCGTTTTTTGCGGACTTTTCCGCTAGCTTCGTCTTTTCTGTTGGCTTCACTCTTTCCGTTAGTATTGGTTTTTCCACCAGTCTTGGATTTTTCACCAGTTTTGGATTTTTTGCTGGCTGCAGCTTTTTCGCCAGTCATAGTGTTTGTGCTGGTTTTAGCTTTTTTACCAGTCTTATCTACGTTTGCGTTAGTTGCAGTGTTTTTGCTGGCTGCATTAGTGCTGCTAGAGCCAGTCGTAGTGTTTGTGTTGTTTGCAGTGTTTGCACTGTTTGTACTCGTGTTTTGAGTCGTGTTTTGTTGTTTTACTGCTTCTAGGTTATGTTGACAGTTTTGGCGTTTAATCTCGTTCTTCTCGTATTCGCATAATTGTTTTCCTAGGCTTCTAGCTATCATGCGTGCTCGAGTTTTAATATTATTATCCGACATGTTTTTGAACTCGTTTAGCATGCTGATTTTACGCATGACCATGTTTTCAGCGTCTATGAGTTCTTTACAATGATTATTAACCGCGTGAGCTTGATTTTGTGCTTCTAGTTTTTCTTTTTCTGCTTGCTTGCATTTTTTAAGATGCGCGTCTCTTAGACGGCGTATAGCGTTTTCAACGCTTCTACTTCTTGTGTTCGCGCGCCCCTCGGCAATTACAGGGTTTTTCGCGTAATAGTCGTGGATGATTTTATGTGATAGTTCAGTATCGCATGCGTTGTTAGTGTCAACGCCTCTTCTAGCGTCAACCCATGGTAGTTCACTGCGCGCTCTGGCGGCTAAGTCTTGTGTAGCGTAGTTTTTTAACGCTTCGCAAACAGCGTATACTACGCGTAGTTGGGAGCGGTTAAATGTTTTGTATAGTTCGATTGGGCTGAAGATAATATTGTTTTCGCTTACTTCGTCTTGTGTTAGGTAGCATATGTTAAATAGTTCTAGGCATACTGGCCCGTTTTTCCATGCTTGGAATGAGTTGGGGAATAATTGTATGCTTGTTGTGGATAAGTATTGTGCTTGACAGTAGTATGTGAGTAGTTCTAGTCTTTCGTGGCTCATTTTTCCGTAATTGTGTAGTATTGCGTATGCTACGCGTTTGATTGTAGACATTTTAGTATTCCTTTCACCGTTGAAAAGATATGACTATTGGTGGGGTAATGGTTTTTATTTTGCGAAAACGTTACCATACGAGTTGCGTATGGTACAAACTGGCGGCGTGTCGCGAATCGACTTGCATGGGCGTTTTGACTGAACTTGAAATTGCATAACGCATTTCAAGCTCATTCAAAGCGTGATTTGGCTCAAATGTAAAGTCCAGTGGACTTTACATGCGGCGAAGACGTTCGCGCGCTGTAACGCGAGAACGACATGACCTGCCTGAGCGCTTAGGCCTCGCAAGCGACGCGACACACCCGAAAATCCTTTTCTTAAAAAAACCTGGGAAAATTCTTCAAAAACCTTGAAATGCGTATTTTTACGGTTTAAGTGTTGTTTATCATCAAATTTTACGGCAATAGTGGCCTTAATTGTGGATTAGTTTGTGTATAACATCATTTTTTTCGGTTTGGCATGTGTGGCTGAGGCTTGACTTTTTCAAACGGGGGGGGGGTATGTTAATAGCAACATCACACGGTGGATAACCGTTGGTGGAAATGCGCGAACGCGTGTTTTAGATTTTCCCCGATCTATCGCGGGTTTTCTGCGATGTGAATGGGGGAGAAGAAGAAAGGAAATAAAATGATGAATAAGAAGGCTATCGCCGCTTTCGCTGCTGGCGCAACTTTGCTTGCCGGCTTCGCAATGGCAACCCCAGCATTCGCTGCTGTTCCACGTACTGTCAGTACTGATGAAGCTAAGGATGATTCGTTTGCTCTTAAGACTTTGAAGGCAGCTTTGAAGAAGGCTTATGATGATGCTGATACTGCCGAAAATGAAAAGACGAACGCCAAGGCTGCTGCAACTATTGTAGATGAAAATGGTGATCTTTTGAACAAGGCTGACTACAAGCTCAATGATAAAGGTGAGGTTGTCAAGAAGGCTGATGATTCTAAAGATGATGCAGCTACTAAGGCAAATACCTATCGTGAAAAGCTTGCCACATACAAGGCTGCACTTGAGGCTGTAAAGACTGCTGAGGATGCTGTAAACGCTGCAACTCCAAAAGTTGAGCCTTCTAAGGATGCAAAGCGTGTTGCTCTTGCTAAGTTGGATGAAGCTAAGGAAAACTTGGGTAAGGCTCAGGAAGCTAAGGATAAGGCTTTTGCTGAGGCTGATGCTGCTTTCAACGCTAAGCATGAGGCTGAGAATAACTTAAAGGCTGCTCAGCGTGCTCTTAAGGATTACCAGGATGAGAATGCTAAGGATAAGGGTTCTCGTGCTTACAATGCTGAAGTTGAGAGCTTGAAGAAGGTAATCAATGAGGCTAAGGAAGCTTTGGCTGCTGCAAAGACCAAGTTTGCTGATGCAGATAAGGCTTTCAATGAGGCTGCTACTAAGTTCAATAAGGCTTTGAGCGAATATGCTGGTGCTTACAAGAATGCTCAGGCTTCTAAGGCTGATGTTTCTACGTATCCAACTCCAGCTTCTTTGGCTCCTCTTTCTACTGACTACAAGTATGGCACCAACTTTGTTCCATCTACAACAGTTCAGCCAGGTAAGCCAGGTGCTGCAAAGCCAGGCAAGCCAGGTCAGGATGCTGGCCAGGCTGGCGCTAATGCTGCTGCTGGTGCTAAGACCACTGTGGTTGAGAAGAAGAAGGATGGCGGTAAGAAGTTGCCTGGTACTGGTGTTGGCGTAACTTTGACCGCTTTGGCTGCCACCATGCTTGCTGGCATGGGTGCTGCTGTTCGCAAGGCTCGTCACTAAGCATTGCGCGCGCACTTATGCTAAGTGTGTGAGTGCGCGCTTATGCTCTTTTAGAGTTTGCACTTAACGACTGGTGTGGTGTTTTGTAGGGAAATGCCACACTGGTTTTGCTCTTGATTCTTGCACTTTTGTTTTAATTCTGGTTTGCTATTATTTTCTTTTCTTCCCAGAGTTAGGGCGTCTGCTGCGGGGTTTTGAGTGTTGAGTGTGTTGCTTTCGGTTTTGTTTGCTACTAGGGGCATTTAAAATCGAAAGCTTTTTTGTTTTTCACTTTTTGTTTTTTACTTTTGGTCTATAACCCTCACTTTTTGTCTAAACTGTTTTTTGGTCTATAGCTAACCACTGTTTTTTGTAGCGTTTTTGTTATTTTGTATTATTATTTGTTGTTTTTTCTTGAACAAGAGTATAGTGTTACTAAATTTGTAGAATAAGCTATTGGATTTGTGTAGTTTGTAGTGAATTATTTAAGTTTGATAGTGATTTGCGAGTAGTTATGCATTTGCAGAAGCTTGCATTATGATTTGCGATTTTACAAGAGCTTTAAGGGAGAGTTGGTTGCTGTGAAGTCAATTTTTAGTAAGAATAATATTTTTATTCGTATGAGATCTATTAGTCCAGCATTGCGATGGTCTTTGGTTGGCTTCTGTTTTTCTATGCTTGGCAATCAAGCGTATGAAGGCTCGGTTTTGCCTTCGATTATTATTGTGGGCTTGCCGGCTTGGGTGATTGGTTTTCGTAAGACTTTTATGACGGTTGCCGATTTTCTTTCGCCATGCTCTGGTTGGATTGTTGATAAGCTTGGCGGTTTTCGCGCTCTTGCAATGACTGAAGGCGTAGAAGGCGTGCTTAGTTTACTACCGCTTCTTATGCTTGGCTCTCCTGCGTGGAAGTGGTCGCTGGTGGCTCTTTCTTGCGCATTGCTGATTACTGGTCAAGTGATTGATATTGCTAGCGAAGTTTTCGAGGTTGATGCTGCAGGCGGCGATGACAGCATGATTGTAAACTACAGCGGCATTGTGAGCGTTTTGGCAAGTATTACAGGAACCTTGCTCGGCTCTCCGCTTGGTTCGTGGATTGCAAGCTGGTCGATTCCTGCTGTTTTGATTTTCTCGTCCGTCACTTCTTTTGCGGCTTGTGCTACGCGATTTATTATGAAACAAGACATTGCGCAAGCATCTAACGAAGTAGAGGGAGAGTTGCAAGAAGTAGAGAATGAATCGCAAGCGATTAGTGAAGAAGGAGAAGTATCGCAAGTATCGCAAGAAAATGACGTTGACAACAAATCCACAGTTAAGCAATCTGCGAATCCATTACTAAAGAGTAAAATCATGCTTCTTGCTGGATCTCTTTTGGTTGCTTTTATTCCTGCATGCTCTGTCTCTTATATTCTTCTAGGTCTTGGTAAGCAATATGGCTCTCAATCTTTAACAATATTGTATATTTTCACTGGTGTAGGAAACGTGCTTGCATCCGTTTTGTATGCGCACTCGTCTCAAAAACTCGGTTTAAGAAAAGTTGCAATTTTAGGCATTATTGTGAGCTTAGCTGCTTATTGCTTTATGTTTACTAATCTTTTGCCAATAATGTGCTTTGCATTCTTACTTGAAGCGATTGGCGGAATGCTATTAGTAGAGCCGATTATTGTTGCGCGTCAGATTCTGTTTAAGGGAAGTGCTCTCGCTAAGTTTTCTGGTTGGGCGCGCCTTGCGTTTGCGATTGGTGCTACTACTGGTTCTTGGATTGGATTTGCATTCTCGTCTACGTTCCAATGGCAGCTTTTGCCTATACTCGCGCTGATTTTCACAGCAGGATTGCTTGTTGTTTTGCCTCAATTACCAAATACTAGCTATGCTGCGCTCGAATGATTATTTGTAATATTTAATATTCAATATAGTTGTGACTTTAATCATATAGTAGTTTTTATCTATAATACTTGAATTTCCGCATGGGGGGGGGGTATCATCTGCTTTGTTAACAAGCTCTTTTACAATATGTGAATTTATGCATATAGAGCGAGTGGAAGAGAAAATCTATCAGTGAGGATTGCTAATGGTTAAGAAAACGCAAACTGCTAAAAATGCTTTACATGTGTCTAAGAATTACGCGTATTTGAAGCCGAGTGTACTTCGTTCAATGGCGAATGATATAAGTGGAACTCGTTTAGAAGCATGTAAGTCGTATGCTGTTTCGCGTTTACCGAAGATTGCTGTGACTGCAACGTTAGCAAGCTTGCTTGCTTGTGGTGCTGGTTTGCCAACTCATCAAGCTTGGGCTAATGGTTTTAATCTTCCTGATGGTAGCTATAGGTATGCGAATCGCGATTCTTCTACAAAGGCGCAGAGGTATGTGGATATTAAACTAGTGCCATGCGATGATAAACAAAACGATAATAAGGAGACGGCAGACAGAAAAACTTACGGACAATATTATAAGGTTGAATACCAGTTTAATTCTAATGGCGATTGGTGGGGTGGTAGACCATTCTGGTGGGCGAGCGTGCCTAAGGACGTCACAATTGTAGACGATAGCATTACTTTGTACAAACATGAACAGTTGACTGGTGGTTTGTCTTCTCAACAGACAGGTGCAACATATACAAAGGATTCTTGGAATCAGTCCGCAAGCCGTTTCTGGTTTGATAATAATAAAGCGCAAGGTGCTGAATTTAAGAGTAACTGGGAAAGAATGACCGGTGAAGCTGGCGGTTATGACGAATCTGGTGATACTCTCGATACTTCTAAGAAGTATAAGGAAGCTACTAGCGCTTTGATTATTAACTGGGAGAGTAGAGGTAATAGAAAGTCTAAGATTAGCTTCGTTATTAAACTGAACGATAAAAAGACACCTTTGAAGTTTGCTGGTGGCGTGTATCAGGTACTGGGTAACTGGCATTACACCGTTGGCAAGGTTGAGCTTGCACCGACTTTGCCAGATTATTCCAAGGAATTAGAGCTTAATTATCCTCAGGCTACAGAAATTGCTACATTTGGACAGCCAACAAAGTCTGAGCGAGATAAAATACTCAGCAAGCTATGGGATGCTAATAAGAGTAATACCGATGTGCTGAACAAGCTTAAAGGTATGGAACAGACTCAAACTGAAGAGGCTTTCAAAAAGGCTGTAACTATTAATGCTGATGGCAGTGCAAAGGTAACGTATAAAGATAACTCTACGGATACTATTTCTAAGGAGAATCTGACTAAGCGCTATATTCCTTTTGCTGATAAGGTGAAAATTAACTATCCTACCAATTTAACTCCTGTTAAAAATACTTCTCAATTAAGCAAGGAAGAGAAACAAGCTGTAAAGGATGCTATTCTAGCAGCTAATACTGGTAAGCATATTAAAGATTTGACTGTTGATGCTAATGGCAATGCGACTATTACTTTCACTGATAAGATTGGTACTCCTTCAACTAAAAAGCTTGAAGGCAAGTATCTTGTAAAGAAGCAGCGTTCGCTTGCGGATAAGTTTACGCCATACTATCCAGTTCCAATGGCTGTTGGAAATCCAGCTCAATTGACTCAAGGTGAGCAAACAGAACTTGTGAATAAAGTTTATGAAGCGAATAAAACTAAAGCTGACTTCATGAATGCTATTGGTAACCCTAGTAGTGCTGCTGATGCTAAAACTAAAAACATTATTACTGTTGATACTCAAGGCAACGTGACTATCACTTATACTGATAAGTCTACTGATAAGCTCGATGGCAGCAAGATGGTGTATCAAGCGAAGAAGCTTAATGAGACCACTTACATTACGCTTCCAGCTCGTACAGCAGTTGATAATGCTAAGAGTTTAAAAGATGAAGACCAGAAGAAAGTTAGACAAGCTATATTAGAAGCCAATAGTGGTCTTAAAAGCAAGTTAAAAGATAATAATGAAAGCGCTATCACATTTGATGATAATACGCATACTATGACTGTTAAGTTTAATGACGGTTCAACGTCTACTTTCGACTATTCTGAGTTGGTGTATACAAAGGGTAATCCAGAAAAGCCAACGATGCAAAACGCTAGCAGGAATGGTTACAAATATAATATCACTAAGATTGCTGTTAAAGATAAAAGTAAGCTTACTCCAGATGATTGGCATAAGTTTGTTCGCAAGTTCGTACAAGATAACTGGGAAGCTAATCAAGGACAAACCGCAATAACTGATGAATTTATTAATGGCACTAGCGGTTTATTAGATAAGCTGAATGCTACTGGCGATAATAAGGGTAATGGTATGCAACTTTACAACTATAAAGATAAGTGGCATACCAAGAGTGATTCAAATCTAACGTTATCCAATGGAAATTTTGGTCAGAATGGTATTGTTTCAATATATCAAGGTAGTTCTATAGAGATTAAGAAGAATGGCAACTTTGGTCAGGAAACTGCTTTTATGCTTTCTGCAGATGATTGCTTCGTTTCAGATTCTGCCGCTCCTAAGCCTGAAGAACTTAAGAATGAAGCTAATGATCTTATTGACAAGATTCTTAAGAAAAATGGCTTGAATGATCAAGAGATTAAGAAGTTTAAGGAAGATCATAAGAACGATATCAACAATATTGCTAAGCCAGGAGATGTAGACAATATTATTAAGTCTGCTGATGAGCATGGTAAAGATGAGAAGAAAAAGAAAGATGCTCAGAAGCAGATTGAGAATGCTACTAGTAGCTTAGATGAGAAAACTAAGCAAGAACTGAAGAACAAGCTTAAGGGTAAGACTGATCCTGATGAGATTAACCGCATAGTTAATGAAGCTAAAAATAAGAAGTCTGATGAGGATCAGAAGCAGAAGAATGATCAGCAGACTAAGGAAGAAGAGCAGCAAAAGCAGGCTGTTCAAACTCAACAAGCTACTGATAATAGTACTGTCGACAAAAAGCAGCAGCAAGCTACTCAAGAGGAGAATACTTCTAATCAGCAAGCTGAAAAAGACAAGAAGGATGCTGAGCTTGAGAAGAAAAAGCAGGCTGCTATTGATGAAATTCGCAATGGTGAAGATTATAAAAATCTTACGCCTGGTGATAAGAAGCAGTTTATTGAGAATATTCAGAATGCAGCTGATGAGAATGATATAAATACTATAAAGCAACAGGCTGCGGAAAAGGCTACTCAGAATCAGAATGCTGCTGATAACAGTAATAAAGAAGGTCTTGATAAGGCTAAGACTGATGCTAAGAAGAAGATTGGTGAGTTGACTAATCTCAACGCACGAGATAAGCAGAAGTATCAGGGTGACATTGATAGCGCTAAAGATCTTGATAGTGTTGAAACCATATTAGATAATGCCAATACCGCTGATGCTAAAGCTGCTGCTAAGAAGAAGATTGCTGAGCTGAAGCAGAAAGGTGATCTTACTGAAGATGAAGCTAATGGTTTAATCGGTCGCATTGACAGTGCTAAAGATCTGCGAGAAGTTGAGGGTATTCTTGAGGAAGCCGAGCTAAAGAAAGCTAAGAAGGATGCTAAATCTGAAGTAGATAATCTCACCAATCTTAACAAAGCTCAAAAGGAAGCGCTTAAAGCAGAGATTGATGATATTGAAACTGACCCGACCAATGAGAATATGAAGACTGTTGATCAGGCTAAGACTGCTATCACTGATGTTGTTACCAAGGCTAAAGAGCTTAACAAAAAGATGGGAGATCTTAAGGCTCTTGTTGATTTGGTCAAGAAGCAGGAAGAAGACCTTAAAAAGTCTGAGAAGTACAATGATACATCTAAGAAGACTGCTTTTGACAGTGCGTTAAAGGCTGCGGAAGATCTTGTTAAGACTGATTCTGCTGATAATAAGACTGCTGATGAAGTTGACAAGATTAGTAAAGCTCTTGAAAAAGCTGTTAATGATCTCGGTGGTAATACTGTTGACAAGTCAAAGCTTCAGGATGAAATCGAGATAGCTTATGAATGGCAAGGCAAGAATAAGCAGGGCCAGGATGATTCTTCTAAGAAGAAGAATCCAAAGTATGAGAATGCTTCTAATGATAAGAAGAATGATTTTGATACTGCTCTGTCTAATGCAAAGAGAGTTTATGACCAAAAAGATGCTTCACAGCAGTCTATTAATGATGCTAAAGATAATTTAAGCAAAGCGATTGATGCTCTTGATGGTCATGATAAGTCTCAATTGGTAGCAAAACTCACAGAAGCAAAAGGTAAGAAGAATGATGCTTCTTATAATAATGCTTCTAAGGAGAAGCAAGATGCTCTTGACAATGCTATAACCTCTGCAGAAGGTATCGTAGAGAAAGCTGGTGCAACAGCAGGTGATATTACTAACGCTATCACTGCTCTTACAAATGCTGTTACTGGTTTGGACGGTCAGGATACCTCTGCTTTGCAGAAGGCTGTTAATTATGCCAATATTAATAAGTCTAAAGTAGCTTATAAGAACGCCGATAAAGATAAGCGAGATAATTTTGATAAGGCTTTGCAAGCTGCTCAAAACATCTTGAATAATCCTCAGGGCAAGACTAAGGAAGCAATCAACGATGCTAAGACTAAGCTTGAAACTGCTTCTAGAGCTCTTAATGGAACTGTAGATACTTCTAAGTTGCAAGCTGAAGTTAACAAAGCTAATTCTTTGAAGAAGTCCGTACAGTATACGAATGCTGTTCAGGATAAGAAGTCTGCGTTTGGTGCAGCTCTGCAGCAGGCTGAGTCTGCTCTTGCTGATGCGAATAATGCTCAATCAATGAAGACTCCTGATCAGAAGCAGACTGCTGTTGATACTGCGCTTCAACATCTTCAAACCGCAGCAGCTGCATTGAATGGTGTTGATATTGCTGATTTGCAAGCTGAGATTGCTCTTGAGAATAGGGTGAAAGAGTCTGTAAAGTATGTGTATGATACTGCTGAAAAGCAGCAAAAATATAATAAGGCTTTGCAAGATGCGAAGGAGCTTGTTTCTAAACTGGCTGGATCTGGTGACGAGAGTAAAGATCTTGCTGGTAAGTCTCAATCAGAGCGTCAGGCTCTTGTTGATTCTTCGTTAAAGAATCTGAAGAATGCTAAAGATGCTTTGAATGGTGTTAATAAGACGGTATTGCAAGCTGAAGTTGATGATGATTCTCGCTTTAGCAAGTCGTTAGAATACTCGCTTGGTGAGCCTAATGATTTGGATGTGTATAAGAAGGCGTTGGCGGAAGCTAATCGTGTGCTTGCGGATCCTAATGCTACCCAGGCTCAAGTTGATTCTGCGTTGAAGGATCTTCAGGCTGCGAAGAACAGTATTGCGAATAAGTATAGCGGCTCTGGTACTGGTTCTGAATCTGGTGTTGGTGTGAATGATAATGCGCCTACTACTGCAGATAAGGGCGAGTTGAATATTCAGATTCAGAATGCTGAGTCTGATTCACAGACTGGTAACGTTGGTTCTAATAATGCCGATAATGCTGGCGCAAACTCTGGTAACGCTTCTAGCAACAACGCTGATAACACTTCTAATGGCACAAATTCTATTGATGTGAATGCTTCTGTTGAGAATAACCAGGCTGTTAAGCAGGCAGATGTTCAAGTTTCTAAGGCTCAGGCGACTGTGAATACTGCTTTGGCGGAAGCTAAGCGTGTGCTTGCGGATCCTAATGCAACTCAGGCTCAGGTTGATGCTGCTGTTCGCAACCTTTCTATGGCTCGTAAAGCTTTGGCTGATGCTAAGTCTAATGCTGCCAAGGTTCGTGCTTCTGTGCGTTCTAAGGTTTTGAAGAGTGGTCGTGCTGATCAACTTAGTAATACTGGTAGTAATGTGTCTGTGTTTGGCTTGCTTGCTGCAACTATTAGTGCTGCTGGTGCTGCGCTTTTAGGCAGCAGGCGTCGCGGTGCTTATCGTCACAGCAATAAGTAGAATACTTGCTAGCTGGTCTGGGTATTGCAGATCGGCTAGCTTTAGAGCCTCTTAATGTTGGCTTAAATGCATTCAGTATGTTTGCTCAGTATTAAATAATAGAATAATTAAATTAATTAAAAACGTGCCTCACTTTGCATTTTTCTTTACTTTGCGAAGTGAGGCATTTTGTCATTTTATTTGCGATTAAATGGGAACTTGTAGATGTTTACTATATCTTAAGTTATATTAATCATAAACACTTATTGAAGCCTTTATTTACTGAGTTGCTAAGTCATTTAATTATTGAATTATTGAATAACTAAAACCTAACGATTTGCATATATATGCATACATGTGTATAATATGTAAAAATAGAAAATCTTGCGAGTATGAATACAAATAAAAGAGTATAAAATATTCTGCACAAACTAAATTACAGGAGACTCTCATGCACAAGATTCTTCAAAAGTGGAATAGCATTGACCTTATTCTTCGTATTGTTATTGGTCTTTTTCTAGGCGCTGCACTTGGTCTTTTTGTGCCATCTCACGTTTACGTGCTAGATCTTATGGGAAAGCTGTTTGTGAGCGCACTTAAATCCGTTGCGCCGATTTTGGTATTTTGCCTTGTGATTGGCGCGCTTGCAAAAGCAAAAAGTGTTGGAAACATGAAGCTTGTAATCGTGTTGTATGCGCTCTCTACGTTTATTGCAAGCCTTATAGCTGTTTGCGCAGCTATGATTTTCCCTGTTGACTTCACTTTTGCGCATGTTGAAGCAGCATCTTCGCCATCTCCTCAAGGAATCGGCGAAGTTCTTAATTCTCTTGTGTTAAATATTGTTGTAAACCCTGTAGATGCTCTTGCAAAGGGAAACTTTATTGGTATTTTATTCTGGGCAATCGCATTTGGCGTAGCACTTCGCTTGGCTGAGCCTTCCACTAAAGCATTCTTTGACAACGTTTCTTCTGCTATTGGAAAAATTGTTCACTGGATTATTAACGCAGCACCTTTTGGCATTATGGGTCTTGTTTATACAACAGTTTCAAGCAATGGTCTTCGTATTTTTAGTGAATACGGTTCCGTTATTGCCTTGTTAGTATGCACTATGGCTGTTGTTGCTTTGATTGTAAATCCTATTTTGGTTTTTGTTCTTACTGGCAAGAATCCGTATCCTCTTGTATTGCGTACGTTGCGCGATTCGGGAGTTACAGCGTTCTTTATGCGTTCTTCTGCTGCAAATATTCCTGTAAACATGAATTTGTGCGAAAAACTCGGTTTTAATAAAGACAATTACTCTGTTTCTATACCACTTGGATCAACCATTAATATGAGTGGTGCTGCTATAACGATTTCGATTATGGCTTTGTGCGCTGCTCACACGCTTGGGATTTACGTTGATATTCCAACAGCTGTGATTTTGTCTGCGCTTTCTGCAGTTAGCGCTGCAGGTGCATCTGGTGTAGCTGGTGGCTCGCTTTTGCTTATACCTCTTGCGTGCTCGTCGTTTGGTATTTCAAACGATATTGCTATGCAAGTAGTTGCTATTGGCCTTATTATTGGCGTGATTCAAGATTCGTGCGAAACTGCGCTTAACTCTTCCACAGATGTTCTCTTTACGGCAGTTGGCGAATATCGCATGTGGCAGCGTGCAGGTCTTAAGTTTAAGATGGGCAAAGACCACGAGCCAGTGCAACTTAAAAAGTAGCTGTTGTTAAGTATTATTATTAGTGCGCGTTCTTCCGTTTTTACGTTTTAGATCGCGCACTTTTGCTATATTTTGCGAGGTGTTATTGTAAATGAATTTAACAGACGTGCAAATAAAAGAGTATAAAAAATATAATAGCAAAGATATTTTAAAACTATATGATTCTGTTGGTTGGTCTTCGTATACAGATGATTTACCCGCCTTAGAAAATGGCTTTAATAATTCGCTCAAGGTTTTAGCTGCCTATAAAAATGATGAGCTAGTTGGAATTGCTAGAGCTGTTGGTGACGGATATACGGTTGTTCTTATTCAAGATATTCTTGTTTTGCCAGAGTATCAAAGGCAGGGAATAGGCTCTGCTTTGTTAAATGCGATTGTGGATTTTTATCCTAATGTTCGTCAAATTCAATTAACCACGGATTGTACTGAAAAAACTATTGCTTTTTATAAATCTGCTGGTTTTATTGAGTTATCAGAAATCGAGTGCTGCGGTTTTATAAAAGACAGAGCATAATAGCGTATTAGGCTTTAGGGAAGTGGTAGGTTGTGTTTGCGGGAATGCTGCGGTTTATCCACGCGTTTGCTGCGATTGTACTTCCGCTGCCGATTGTGGTTTCTCCGCCTAAGATTGTTGCGTTTGCGTAAATTACAACATTATTTCCAATATTTGGATGCCGCTTTCCGTCTTTTACAGGATTTCCATTCTCGTCTAGCGCAAAACTTTTTGCACCCAGAGTTACGCCTTGGTAAAGCTTAACATGCTCGCCAATCACAGTTGTTTCGCCAATTACAATGCCAGTTCCGTGATCAATGCAAAAATATGCGCCAATTTTTGCTCCTGGATGAATGTCGATTCCAGTTTTTCTGTGTGCATATTCGCTCATAAGTCTAGGAATTAGCGGTACGTTAAGTTCGTAGAGTGCGTGAGCTGTGCGGTGAATAAGCATTGCATAAAAACCAGGGTATGCGAGCGTTACTTCTACTTTGCTTGTGCAAGCAGGATCGCCTTCATACATGGCTTGAATATCTGTTAAAAGTAACTTTTTAATTGTAGGAAGAGTATTTATAAATTTATTGCAAGTTTCTCGAATTTTAATTGTGTTGCTTGTGTAGCATTGAAGTTCGTGAAATATAATGCGTTCTATAGTGTCTAATGCGTTTGAAGTAACAGTATTCAAACTAGCGTTGAGTTGCGTAGTCTCGTTGCTTTCATTGCGCACATGCAACTCAGGCAAAAGTAGAGCCTGAGTCGCATGTATGAGCGCAATAATATTTCGGTAATTAGGTATGAATGTAGCTTGCCTTATGTCTGAATCGTTAATTGAGTTTAGTTGATTTATAAGGTCAAGGCGATCACTCATACATTTCTCCCGTTATTTTTATTATTTTCCTTTATTCTACAGTTTTGATCATTATCTAATAATGTTATTTATTATCCATATATTATTTAATCAAAACTTGCGTATTTACAGTAGCGCTCCTAAATGTAGTTAGTCTTCAAATAATGCGGTAGACAAGTATCGATCTCCTGAATCGGGAAGTATTGCAACGATGGTTTTGCCAGCGTTTTCTTCTCTTTTTGCTTCTTGGATTGCTGCCCAGATTGCAGCTCCAGAAGAAATACCCACTAGCACACCTTCTTTTTTGCTTATAAGCTTGCCGCTTTCGATTGCGTCTTCATTTGTTACGTGAACAATGCGATTATAAATGTTTTGGTTAAGCACATCTGGCACGAATCCTGCGCCGATTCCTTGAATCTTGTGCGCTCCTGGCTTGCCGCCTGCGAGCACAGGGGAGTCGGCTGGTTCTACTGCGATTACTTCCAGATTCGGATTTTGTTCCTTTAAATATGTGCCAGTACCTGTGATTGTGCCGCCTGTTCCAACGCCAGCAATGAGCATATCCACGTTTCCATCAGTGTCTTGCCAAATTTCTGGACCTGTTGTTTTGTAGTGTGCGTGCACATTTGCTTGATTGGTAAACTGTCCTGGAGTCCACGCGTTTGGCGTGTTTTCAACGATTTCCTTTGCTTTGGCAATTGCGCCTTTCATTCCATCTTTAGCTGGTGTGAGCACGAGCTCGGCGCCGTATGCTTTCATAAGTTTTCGGCGTTCAATAGACATGCTTTCTGGCATTACAATAATGCTTTTGTATCCTTTTGTCTGCGCAATCATTGAAAGACCAATGCCAGTATTTCCAGAAGTTGGCTCAACGATTACTGAGCCTGGTTTAAGCGTGCCTTCGGCTTCTGCTTCTTCAATCATCTGCTTTGCAATTCGGTCTTTTACGGAGCCTGCTGGGTTAAAGTATTCGAGTTTTACAAGGATTTTTGCTGCTAGATTGTACTCTTTTTCAATGTGTGTAAGCTCCATAAGTGGAGTGTTTCCTACGAGTTCTTGCACGGACTTGTAAATATTAGACATAATATTTCCCCTTACTTGTTTGTTTTGTTTAATTTGTTTCTGTTTTGTTTTTAATTTTTAAAAAACAATTTTTATTAATAAAGTGATTATTTATTAGTTGTTTCTAAAGATGCCATTATTCGTTTAATATTTATTCGTTTTAACATTAACACGTATTAAATTGTTATTTTTTAACGTTATATTCGATTTTTGGCATAAAAAAAGAAACAGCGCGCTGTTTCTTGAATCGTAATTTGCTGTGTTTTAACGTAGATGCTTTTAACACAGGCTAGATGATGCATACTTAGTGCTTGCAAACATCATTTCGATTAAGAAATGCGCAACAGCATACGTTACAACAACAATTTGTCATCATATTTGTATGATACATGTGCACTCCTTTACTCGTCGAAATGGTGATAAGTGAAGACTATAGCGAATGGATTTGTGTTTGTCAAATTTGATTTGCGTCTGCTGATACTAATGTTTATTAACAAATGCTAATTTTAAGAAACTACGCGATTTGTGCATTTGCTTTCTTTGCTGCTTCATTTGATAGTCGGTAGTTTTATTGTTCGTAATAGTCGTTCACAAATTCTTCAACAGATAGGAACGTATTTTCATAACCCAACTTTTCGCACAGCTTCACAACATCTGGCTTATCTAGTTGTGCGCTAGAAAGTATGTTATCTTGCATAAATGCGTCTCGCGTAGTGCCGTCAAAAAGAACCTTGCCATTGGAAAGCACAACAACTCGATTAAATACTCTAGCCACAAAATTCATATCGTGAAGAACAGCTATAACAGTTTTTCCTTGCAAAACAAGGTGTTTAATAATTGATTCAATACAATTTTTGCCGCGATCGTCTTGGGCGATTGTAGGCTCGTCTAAAATAACAACTTGCGTATCCATTGCTAAAATCGACGCAATAGAAACCATTTTCCTTTCGCAAAGACTTAAATCGTAAGGATTTACCTCGCTTTTATCTAAAAGTCCTACGAGTTTTAGACTTTCTTTTGCTTGAATCAGTGCTTGACTCTTATCAATTCCAATTTTTAAAAGTCCAAACATTACTTCGCGTATAACAGTTGATTCAAAAATTTGGTCATCTGGATTCTGGAATACAAATCCAATATCTTTAGCAAGAGAGGGAACAGTACATTCTGCAATATCTTTACCATTTAATAAAACGCTTCCAGATTTTGGAGTAAGAAGTCCTCTAAGGATTTTAAGTAAAGTTGTTTTTCCAGTGCCATTTTGACCAACAATAGCGCATGCTCCAGTAGCAAAAGACAAATTCAGATTATTGAATATTTGTGATGTTGGAGTATGAGAAAAAGACACATTTCGTATTTCAATAGTAGGAGTCATTGTAAGCGATTCCCTTCGTGCGAGCTTAAAATTTGTGACGTTTGCTCAAGAGTTATTGGATACAAGCCATTATTGTTTTTTAATGAAAGTTTTTTGCAAATTTGAGTATAAACAGGAGGATTTACGCCATATTCTTCCAAGTCTTCGCGAGAAAAGATTTTTTGCGGAGTATCAAAATCAATAAGTTTTCCTTCGCTTAAAAGCATTACGCGGTCGCTATATTGCGCGATTTTTTCCATTTTGTGCTCAACCATAATAATAGTTTGACCCTGATTTTTTAAGGATTCTACCGACTTAAAAACCTCTTCAGAACCTTTAGGATCAAGCTGCGAAGTTGGCTCGTCTAAAATTATTACTTCTGGTTGCATAACTAAAATAGCGGCAATAGACATTCGTTGCATTTGGCCGCCAGATAAATCGTATGGAGAGCAATCTTTAAGATGCGCAATGTTAAGCATCTCCATGATTTTCTCTACGCGATTTTGCATCTCGTTTTGCTCAATGCCAAGATTTTCAAGCCCAAACGCAATTTCTTCGTACACAGTAAGCTTCGAGCCTGTAATTTGATTAAAAGGATTTTGAAAAACCAGTCCAACTTTTTTGCAAAGACTGTCTATTGGAGTAGTTTTTGCGTTAAGACCGTCTACCTCTACTTTGCCGCCGTACGCTCCGTGGTAAAGATTAGGAACAAGACCTAAAATAGCTTGAGATAATGTTGATTTTCCAGCTCCATTAGCACCTATTATTCCAATAAATTCGCCTTTATGAATATCGCAAGAAATGTCATTAAGTGCAAGAGTTTTACTATACGGGTAGCGATATTTTAAGTGCTCTATATGAATAGCTGCCATGCTATATATCCTAAATTATTAAGTAACGCATAAATAATAGATGCGATTATTACGATTAAACAAGCGCATAAAAATAACGTATTGTATTTACTAGGCTTAAACGGTTTTATGAATGTTTTTTGATTATTGCACGAAAATCCGCGAACTTCTAAAGCTATAGTTCTTTCTTTAGAACTCATAAACGAAGACATTATAATCGGGGATATTAGAGGCAAAAAAGCTTTGAAACGCGTTATTGGGGAACCTTTTGTTTTCAATCCTCTGCTTCTTTGTGCATCAACTATAGTCGAAGTTTGCTGTGTTATTTGAGGAATGATTTGAAATAGCGAGACAAAAACATAGCCCATTTTAGGTGGTAAACCAGCTTGTATCATCTCTTGCATCATATTAGAAGGTTTAGTTGTAAGCGTTAAAACACAAAATGCAAACGAAATATTTAATATATTTAGCACAATCTTCATTGCTACTTCAAAACCTTCCTTGCGAGCAATCAAAGGTCCTAGTTTGAATAAAATCGTGTAGTTTCCCGATCTAAAAAAAGTTTGAACTATAAAAATAGTTACAATAATAAAACCAGTAACTTGTATTACGATTTTTATTTTTGCTAGGACCCTTGATGTTGCAAGTAATATTAGGCTCAAAATAATAAAGATAGCAAAAGAAGTATAGCCTCCAAGCAAACTCGGTGTGCTTGGAGCGCATATTACGTATGCAAGCTTGGTTTTTGCAGATAGTCCGTTTAGAAACGAATGCTTATCTTCAAATAGGCTGATGCTTTTCATAGTATCTCGTCTTATTGTGCTTATAAAAACTTGTAGAACTTAGAGTTTATGTGATTTATTTGCTTGCGATAAACGTTTATTTATCAAGATCTTCGTCATCGGATTGATAAATAGCTATTAAACTCTTAGGAAGAACTTTATAAATTCCAGCTGCAAGGAACAAAACAACAATCTTGTCTGGTATATCTACAACAAGCTCATCTACGAATGATGCAAAGAAGCCTTTGGATCCCATTGCTGCAAAAACAGCGTCACCCCAAACGTTTCCAGTGGTTCCGCCCCAATAAATCATGTTTAGAGGTGTAGAAATGATTATTGCGATTGCTGCAACAATAAGACTTGTTATAAGAATGTGATACCACTTGCTCATATATTTTAATCGTGCAGCGATTCCAACGCTTACTCCAATTGCTGCAGCTGTAATGCTATAGACTGTAGAAATTGGATCAATTGTTAAGCCGTAAACAATATTAGTTAAAAATCCAGCAATTCCGCCTACAACTGGTCCTGCTAAGCAAGCTGAAATGCAAGTGCCTAGTGTGCCAAGCCAAAGTGGTAGTTTTAGCATGCTTGCAAATAGTTTTGCAACATAATTTATGCCGATTGCGGCTGGTATTAGTACGAGTGAAGCGGTAGTTAATTTAACGCTCCAAATAGTTTTTAGTTTCTTTACCATTTTTGAACTTCCTATCAGTTAAGGAATAAATTCAAGTTCATTATACGCTTTGAGAAATGTTATTAAAGTAGTTGAAAATTAATGTGTTATAAATTGTTATATTGTTTATTTTGTGTTATTTTGTTCTTTGTTATTTGTTTTTGTATTAAGTCTTTATTGAAAATAGTCACATTTAAGATACTTTGCTAGCAGAATCAAAGTGGTTCAAAATCAAAGTTGTTATTATTTCGTTATTTGACTATTTCACTATTCCAAATTTAACTATTCACAAATCTTACTATTCCAAATAATGATTATTTATGATAAAAAAATATAAGAGCCTTTTATGACTTTTATAAAGATGTTGTTATAAAAATATTGGCGATTATAAGAGGGAGATGACGATGAATGTAAAACATAGTAGCGTGTTTACAAATCCCGAAGTTTTAGAAAGACTTAATAAATTAGAAAAATCTCCCCAAATGCAAGGGAAACTAAATGAGTTAAAAGAAGGCATAAAAAATAACGCTTTTGACCCAATGCGTTTGATTCCATTAATACCAGTAGTGCTAATTATTGGTGCTGTTGGCAATTATCTTCCTTCGTTTGACTACTCTACTTATAAATATCCTTTACTCATAATAGTTGCCTTTGTTGTTTGCTTTGCTGGCAAGTTTTTTGTAACAAATAAGGTTGATGTAAATACTCTATATGCGAATAATGTTTTAACGCCGATTTTAAATGAGATTCTGCCTGGAACGGTATTAGAAAATTCTGAAGGAATTGACAACAGTATTTTTAATAATCTTCTGCCAATATCTAGTAGGTATTATTCAAACAAACACATAATTTTTGGCGATGAATCTAAAACTGAATTTTCAAATATGCAAGCAATGCACTTTTCTAGAACTGAAAGTGGAAAAACTGTCAAAAAAACTGATTTTATTGGTCAAGTCTTATTAATAAACGCAAAAACCAATATAAATGGTCACATTAGAATCGTTCCCGTTACTGGAAAGAACTTTATGGGGCAAAAACTAAATGGATACTATGGTAAAAAAACAAAAGAGGAGAGTGAAGTTCAAACAGAATCCATTGAGTTTAATAACTCGTATTCAATCTTTTCTACAGACGATTTTTATACAAAGCTTGTATTAGATCCAAGTTTTATAGAAGCATTGAATAATTTGCAAAAAAGAATGAGAGTTTGCATATATCTAGATAGTGAGCATATTATTGCAGCTTTTGACTCTGGTCGGTACATATTAGGAAATCCTGGAAAATCTGGAATAGAAGACCTATCTTTAACAAGAGAATATGCAAGATTTAGGGATGTTTTGGCTGAGTATTACGAAATAATCAGCGTAATTAGAGAGAAATTGCAAAATTAGAAGCTATAAAATTGAAAAAGTAGAGATTGCACACTAGTGAATTGCAAAAACAGAGATAATTAAGACTAGAAAAAGGCTAAAAATAAAGGAGACATTATGGATTATGAAACTATTTTAATAGTTATTGCAGCAGTGCTTGTAGTGGCTATTGGCTGGTTTATTGGTACGTTAAATAGACTAAGAAAATATAGAGTGATTATAGAAGAGTCGCAAAAAAACGTTGACATTGCGCTCGCTAAAAGGTACGACACTATTTGCCAAATGCTTAAAGTTGCGCAGTCGTTTGCAAAGTACGAAAAAACAACATTAGTGGATTTAGTGAGTTTAAGAGAAGGATTAAACTCTGCGGATTCTAGCGAAGCAATGAAAAATCAGAATCATGCAATAGGGAAGATTTTTGCTTTGGCAGAAGCTTACCCAGAATTAAAGTCTTCTGAGCAGTTTTTGAATTTGCAAGAAGAAGTGAACGACGAAAACGAGCAGCTGGCTGCAGCAAAAAGAATCGTAAATAGTAACATTAGTACTCTTAATCAAAATATTGTTACTTTCCCAGTTTCGCTTATTGCAAAATTAAGCGGAATAAAGCAGATGGCTTTTCTTGATGAAGATGATTTAAGCAATAAGAAGAATATCGATAGCATACTGGGCTAGTGAAGATGTTTAGCTAGCGAAAATGTTTAGCCAGACGGTATATCTAATGTAGCCAATCGCCCGCGAATTTGCAGCGATTGGCTATTTTTTATAATCTTTGAGTACTAATGCGTGTATTTGTATATAGGATTGAGTGCTTGTAGGATGGAGCTGATTGTATGAAGGAGCTGATTGTATGGCAGAATATGATTTACCGATTTTAGAGTATGATTCCGATAAAAGTGCAGTTTTAATGCCAAATCACGATAATATTTCCGTTCAGCTTCCATCTAAAGCGGTTTTTGCTTTCTTAGGCGATGAAATCGATCAGTATGCTTTAAGCAGGAAAGCTACGATTGTAGCAAATTTTGAATCTGCAACTAAAGTATATCCAATATATGTTTTGGAAGAGAAAGTAGAGAAAAAAGTAAGAGAAAATACAAACAGCGAAGTAGAAGAAGAAACGCAAAAAATCTGCTTAGTGCAGGCTCCAGTTGGTGCTCCTGCCGCTGTTCAGATCTTAGACTGGCTGATTTCTTACGGTGTTAGCGAAGTTGTTAGTGCTGGTTCTTGCGGATCGCTAGTTGATTATGCGGAAAACGTTTTTCTGGTTCCGTATAAAGCTTTAAGGGATGAGGGGACTTCTTATCATTATTTGCCTCCAAGTCGTTATGTTGATGTTTCAGAGCGTTCGAGACGTGCTATTTTACAAACCTTGCAAGCGCACAATTTGCCTTATCATGAAGTTAAAACGTGGACTACTGATGGGTTTTTCCGTGAGACTAAGACGAAAGTTGCTAGTCGTAAGCAGGAGGGATGCGCGGTTGTTGAGATGGAGTGTTCTGCTTTAGCGGCTTGTGCACAAATGCGTGGGATTGTTTGGGGTGAGATTCTTTACACTGCAGATACTTTGCACGATGTTGAAAATTATGATGAGCGCAATTGGGGTGGAGACTCTAAAGCGTATGCTCTTGAGCTTTGTATTGAAGCAGCGTTGCGCATTTGACACGTTTACACTGATATTACATACGGAATCAGCATTTTAATTTGATTTTTTTTTTTAACTCTATGCTTATTATTTCTAGCAAGCATTACGTATAAATGCGTTTAAGTATTACGTTAATGGTTAATAATCGTGATAAGTATGATAGTGTAGCTTTCAATGCTTTGTAGCGAGTGAATAAGCAAATCGCTTATGAAAATGCTGCTTGCGAAAATGATATTAGAGAAGAGATAGTAGAAATAGTAGAAATAGAAGAGATATATAAAGGAAGTGAGAGGTAGCGAGAATGAGTAAAACTGACAATGTGGCAAATCAGCAATCATCGGCAAATAAGAAATCATCCGCACTGCATCCCGACGTAAAAAATTACGTAAAACTATTTTTCAAAGAAAACAAACTTGTAGCTTTTCTTTCGATGATAGTTTTTATTGCCTTGTCTATGATTTACACTGCTATTTCTTGGATTTTGCAAATTATTTTCGACTATATGTCTGGCAAAGGAGACTTCTCTCTAACTACTATTTTGCTGCTTGTCGCTTCCTTTATGCTGGTAATCTCACTGATTTTTGCGTTGAAGCGCAGCGCGTATCCTCGCTTTCTTGAAAAAGCAATGAATCAGTATAAAGAGTCTGTTATTAAGAAGCTTTTAAAAAAGAGTTATAGTGATTTTTCGCTTGCAAATTCCGGCATGTATCTTTCTGTACTTACTAATGATTGCGAGCGTATTCAAGAAAAGTATTTGAAGAAGATTTTTGATTTTGTTCAAGACGTTCTTATGCTTGTAAGCTCGCTAGCTCTTATGATTTACTACAGTCCGCTGCTCACTGTTATTGCTCTTGTTATTTCTGTGCTTCCAATGGCGTGCTCGATTCTTACAGCTAACGAAATCGCCACTAGAGAGGAGCAGGTTTCTAAGTCGAATGAGTCTTATACGGCACTGACGAAGGATGTTTTGAACGGAGTTTCTGTTATTAAGAGTTTTAAGGCGGAGCAGGAGGTTATTGATCGATACAAAAATCAGTCGATGGAGCTTGAGCATACGAAGAATCTTCGCGAGAAAACAATGACTACCGTTTCTGCTCTTGGCACAATTTCAAGTCTTGGAACTCAGCTTGGAGTGATGCTTGTTGGCGCTTGGATGGTTAACGCTCACGTTGGCGTTATTACTGCTGGAATGGTTTTAGCTTTTACTAATTTGATGAATGGCGTACTTCAGCCTATTTCTAGTCTTCCGCAAATGCTTGGCGAGATGAAGGGCGCCAAGAAGCTTATTAGCAAGATGGCTGATTATATGAGTAACGCTAAGGAAGATTCTGGCGAGATTATTGACGATTCTATTAAAAACGTTGTTTTGCGAGATGTTTCGTATTCTTATGATGCGGATCATAAAGTCTTGAAAAATGTAAGTCTTAGTTTGCAAGCTGGAAAATCTTACGCGATAGTGGGGCCTTCTGGCGCTGGTAAAAGTAGTTTGATTAATCTGCTTATGGGCTACTACAAGGATTATAAGGGTAGCGTGCAGCTGAATAATCACGAACTTAGCAATGTGAGCAAGAGTTCGCTTTACGATAAGACGACTCTTATGCAGCAGTCTGTGTTTATGTTTGATGCTTCGATTTTAGATAATATTACGCTGTTTAAGCCGTTCCCGGACGCAGAGGTAGATCGCGTGATTCACTTGGCTGGTTTGAATGATTTGATTGCTGCTAAAGGCAAGGATTATCAGTGCGGTGAGAATGGTAGTCATCTTTCTGGCGGCGAAAAGCAGCGTATTGCTATTGCGCGAAGCTTGCTTAAAAAGTCCGAGATCCTGCTGGTTGATGAGGCAACGAGTGCGCTAGATAACGAGACGAGCGCGAACGTAACGCAGTCTATTTTGGATTTGCAAGGAATTCTTCGACTTGTTATAACTCACCGCTTGGATGCTAATTCGCTTAAACAATATGATGAGATTCTTGTGATGAAAAGTGGCGAGCTTATTGAGCGCGGAAGCTTTGAGGGCCTTATGAATCAGAAAGCTTACTTCTACTCGCTTTATACTGTGTCTATGTGAGGATGTTGTCTGGCTTGTTGAAATGTGCTGAGCAATTTTAAGCTCGGTAAAAATATTAACGCAGTACGCTTTCTGCAATAGTAGCCAATCGCCCGCGAATTTGCATTGATTGGCTACTTTGCGGGTGGCTGTATGTTAGGTTCGCCTACTTGGCGCGGTGAAGAAAATTGCCGTAAATGGCAAAAATCTTCACCAGCGTTTATTAGATGTGTATTGTTTGTGACTTTCAGCTAACTGCTAAATAAACTGAGATATTACAATGCCTGCAGTCATAAGTGGAATGTTGAAGATAAGGAATGTTGGAATGCAAGTATCCCAAATGTGACTGTGTTGACCATCTGCATTTAAGCCAGAAGTAGGACCAAGCGTTGTATCGGAAGCAGGGGAGCCTGCGTCACCAAGAGCTGCAGCGGAAGACATAAGAAGAATTGTTGCAGGAGTGCTAAAACCAATGCTTTGGCAAAGCGGCACGAACAAAACTGCAAGAATAGGAACCGTGCCAAACGATGTGCCGATGCCCATAGTAACAAGCAAGCCAATAATCGTAATAACGAATGCAGCGATTAGCTTGTTTTGACCCATACAAGCAACGCCAAGGTGTACAAGCTCATTAACTCCGCCCGTAGCTTGAATCACGTTAGCGTAGCCGCCAGCAATGAGCATAATAAATGCAATAAGACCCATAAGCTTAACGCCGCCCATAAGCTGCTTGTCGATGTCTTTCCACTTTATTGCGCCAAAAATAATCATGGTTGCAAGACCTGCAAGAGAAGAAAGTGAAAGATCCTTACTAATAACTTGCACTACTACAACAACAATAATCGCAAGAATAGTTACGTAGTGTGCTTTAGTAAGCGGGCCAACAACAGCGTCCGCAGCGCGAGTATCTGCTTCGGTTGTTTTATATTCGCGAGGCTTTCTGTATAGAACAAAAACTGCAAACAGTAAAGCTGCAAGCATTGCAGCACCCAAATACCAGTTCACAGCGCTAACGTCTGAAACGCTAACTTTCATACCATTTTTAGAAAGATTAGTTGCAATAACTGTTTGGAAAATTAAGCCAAAGCCAAATGGAATAGCAATGTACGGCACTTCTAGTCCGAACGCAGTACAGCATGCGGCAGCGCGGCGATCTAGCTTAAGCTTGTTCATAATGGAAAGAATTGGTGGAATAAGAATAGGAATGTAAGCAATGTGAACAGGCACAATATTTTGAGACATACACGCAATAATTGTTAGAACTGCAAGAAGAATGAATTTGTTAGTGCCAATAATTTTGCTAATTTTTTTAGAAATGATTTGAGCTAGGCCAGTTGCTGTAATTGCCTCTGCAAAAGTACCAAGAAGAATGTAGGCGAGCGCAGTTTGCGCGTTTGTGGAAAAACCATCGCAAAGCAGCGCCATAATAGTGTGGCTGCCATCTCCAAAAAGAGGGAGATGGCCAGCAATGCCACCTGCAACGCATGCAACAATCATTGCGAGTAAAACATTGAGTTTAGCGAGACTTAACGCGCATAACACTACAACCGATACAATTACTGGGTTGCATAGAATGTTTAAAATTTGCATACTCTTTCACCTCTTTTTAAAGTTATCTTCATTTTGATGTTTGTAATAATATGTTTTTTTAATTTTGATGATTTTTAAATTTTAATATTTAAAGACAATATCATAAAGACGTACGTAATATTTTTATTGGCGGAATAAAAATATTACGTATGCTTGAAATTTACATGATTAAATCAAAAATGTGAGATTTTGTTATATATAGCGTGTTTTTAGAGCTAAAATATAGACAAATGAACAAAATGTTCAAAAATAAGTTAGTATTTGTTCACCTTGAAGAGTACTATGAAGGTGTTCGCAAGGAATTAACAAAATAATTAATTCCTTGTTTTACACAATTTTGTTGCAATAACGCAATATAAGTGGCTGCAAAAATCGAGTTTAAGCAGCATCAAATTGAAGATTGAGTCGAAAATCAAAAATAAAAAATCAATAAAAATTAAAAATTGAAACAAAATTAAAAATTGAAAAATATTAGTTAAACACAAAGGAGGAATGCATAGCAATTTCGATAGCAACATTAAAAATGTATACCATTTAAAAATGTATGACATCGCTACTTTGCAGCAAACAAATTATGCAAGAGGAACAAACGCTTATAGAAGCGAAAGAATTAGGATTAAAAAGATTTACAAGAACTCCATTCTGGGATGTGTCATTAAAAGTTGAGCCTCATCAAATCGTTGCAATCTCGGGAGAACATGGCTCTGGAAAGTCTGCTCTACTACTAGCATTGTCTGGCTATATGAAGTTTACGAATGGAACGTTAAAAATCGCAGATTTAAGCCTTCCAGCAGATACAAAAGAATCACGTCAATACGTTGGGCTGGGACTGTTCAATGGAATCAATGAATTCTACAACACTCAAACAATAGAAGAAGCGCTTATGAGCGAGCTAAAACTTGCTAGCGCATCGCCGCTTTTCCGCGAACAATACAAGAATAATGTTAAAAATCGCGAAGCACTGCATCAATACGCGTATAACGTTCTAGCGTATTGGAAAGTGTTATCTCCTAGAGAAACTGCTATTGGTGATTTAACTCCATGTGAGCGCATGAGATTAGGGATTGCGCTTGCGCTACTAAAAAAGCCGTGGATTCTTTTTGTAGACGGCGTAGAAACTGAGCTTACAAGTGAGCAAAGTGAATGCTTGCTTGCAGACATTCGCGCATACGTTAGCAAAAACTACTGCTCCTGCCTTGTTGGAGTTTTGCAAAGCGAGTTAGAAAAGCAAGCGGATCAATTATTAAGGCTAAATCGCGTAAGTTACAGCGAAGATTATGAGCTTAACAAAAATGGAGATGGTAAGAATGCGCGTTAATACTATTGTTCTTGCGTTTCGTGAATTAAATAATGCTATAAAAGGTAAAGCTCGAAAGCTTGTTATTGGAACAGTAGCCTTAATACCACTTTTATATGGGTCTTTGTATTTATGGGCATTTACTAATCCATACAAAACTCTAGATACGGTTCCAGTTGCAGTTGTTGTGGAAGATAGCGGTGCAATTATAAATGGCAAAATGCGTAACATTGGAAACGAGATTAAAACTCGCTTGAAGAGTCAAAAAGATGGAAGTGAAGGTTTCCAGTGGAACTTTGTAGATAGCGCTAAAGCAAACAAAGGTCTTAAAAATGGCGATTATTTTATGGTAGCAACTATTCCATCGTCTTTTAGCAAGTGCATTGCTTCTGCTGAATATGATAGTCCAACTAAAGCAAAGCTACACGTAAAATACGATCAAGCTAGTAACATGCTTGCTTCTCAAATAGGAAAAACAGCGTTTCACACTTTAAGGAGCGAAATTAGCGAAGCGATTGCACAAGAATATTGGGAGAATATGTTTAAAAAAGTAAACTCTGCTTCTGATTCTTTTAATGCTGCTGTGAGCGGTTCTGGCGATTTAAGCGCGGGAATACAATCGCTTAATGGTGGAGTAGATAAGCTTGCTGATGGATCGAGCAAGCTTACTCAATCTTTGCAAAAACTACAAAACGGATTGGGAGAGCTTCAAAAAGGAGCGCAATCGCTTAAAAATGCAAATGCGCAAAGCAAAGATGGAGCGCAAACATTAGCGCAAAAAACTAACGATTTGGCAAATGGCGCAAATCAGCTAAATAGTGGAGCACAAACGTTATATAACGCTACAGACGAACTATATAATGGTGCGCAAAAGCTTTCGGATTCTAGTGCTCAACTTGAAGAGCGTGTTAAAGCAGGAAACGAGGCTACAAAAAATCAGCTTGCTCAATTGCTTGTTGAAGCGCAAAATCCGCTTGTAACTAAAGAGATTGTGTTAGAAAAATTGCAAGGTCTTGCAGGAGGCTTAAGTGAAAATTCTAAGCTCTTAGAGACGAATCTTTCGGCATTGAGCCAAGGTGCTGGAGCACTTTCTTCTGGGAGCTTGAAGATAAAAGCTGGAGTTGACGCCGTTTCTAAAGGAATATCAAGCGTTCACAATGGCTCGTCGCAGCTTTCCGCTGGAGCAAATAAGCTGGCGGAAGGTCTTAATAAAGTAAGCAATGGCAGTGAAAAGCTCAATAATGGTATTAATTCTGCTGCACTTGGGTCTGCAAAAATAGTAGATGGCTCGAGCAAGCTTAATTCTGGAGTTAAAAATCTTTCTGAAAATACGCCAAAGCTTGCTGAAGGAGCTAAAAAGTTGCATGAAGGCCTTAAAAGCGCACAAAGCTCTAGCAAAATCAACAATATTAAGCAAAAAAGTAAGATGATGAGTGCTCCAGTTGCGCTTAAAGAGCATAATTATTCGCATGTTGAAAACTACGGAACTGGCTTTGCGCCTTACTTTATTTCGATAGGCCTTTGGGTTGGCGCGCTTATGGCAACTTTTGTTTTAAGGGTTATGGATAGGCGAGCAATACTTAATGGCATGAATCCGCTTAAAAGTGCGCTTATTAGTTTTACGCCGTTTGTGATTATGGGCGTTGTGCAAGCTGTAATTCTTATGGGCGTTGTTCACGGAGCGTTGAAGTTGCAAATCGACAATGTTGCTGCATTCTACGCGCTGGGGATTATAGCGTCAATAGTCTTTATGGCCATAATGCAAATGATTATGGCAGTGTTTAAGATTCCAGGAAGAATTGTTGCGATTGTGCTGCTTATGCTGCAAATCACTAGCTCTGCAGGAACATTCCCGGTGCAAATGACGCCATCGTTCTTTAGAGCGGTTCACCCATACTTGCCTATGACGTACTCGATTATGGGGTTGCGTCAAGCAATGTCTGGAAAGAACAGTGGTGAAATAGTCTCTGGCGTTGGAATGCTTGTGCTTTTCGGCGTTATTGCGATTGCTATAACAAGCATTGCCTTCCGCATGAAGCGTACTGTAAAAATGTTTGATTTGCATCCTGTAATTACATTGGATGCATGAGAATACGACAATGAGTAGGGAGTAATTACTGTGATTGCTGAAGTTACTGAAGTTACCATAATATAAAAATTGCAACCGAGTGCTGCTCAAATTTGTACCCAAGTTAAGTATGACTACTTATGATATTGTTCATACTAGCGTAGTTGTTCAGCTGGGTGTACGAGCAGTGCTCGGTTGTGCATAACTATACGACTATATGTGAACCGTATATGACGTAACTTGTATGGCTAACGCAACTATGCGCAATTATATTAAGCTACCTAAGGGCTTATATGAGTTACAGAGGGAAAGGACATGTCAATGACTGCACGATTTACCGACGAATTAAAAAATGAGAATATCGAAACATGGGATGCTGCTATTCATCATCGTTTTGTTAACGAGTTAGTTGAGGGCACTATTCATGATGCTGTATTAGCTGGATATTTAATTCAAGACTACCGATTTTTAGATAGTTTCTTGGCTTTGCTTGGTGCTGCAGTTACGACAGCAGACACACTTGATTCTCGTCTCGTGTTTTCGAAATATATTGGTGAGGTAGCTGGAGATGAGAATACGTATTTTGTGGATGCGTTTAACGAATTTAATACTCCTGAATCTTTCCGCAATAAAATTCCAGACACTGAAGCAACTCGCGAATTTAAAAAGATGTTTTTAGACGCGGCTCACAGTGGACATTATGCTGCCGTGCTAGCCGTGTTAAACGTTACGGAATGGATATATCTTACGTGGGCATCAAACGCTGAAGGTAAGCGTCCTGAACGCAAGGTTCATTACCAGTGGATCGACCTGCATGATTATGAAGGATTCCACAAGTTTGTAGGGTTCTTGCGTGATGAGTTGGATCGTATTGGTCCTAAGGATGCTGATATTGCTCGAGAATATTTTGCGCGTGCAGTAAAGCTGGAGCGCATGTTCTTCGATAATTCGTATGAAACTCCTGCGGCAATCTAACGAACAGCATTCTAACGAATGGACGGAAATCTAACGGACGGAAATCTAACGAAGTAAGCAAGCTGTGAGAATAAAAATAGACCCTACAAGATTTGTAGGGTCTACCTTTAAGAAGATGAGAAATTTTCGTTAATAATTGAAAATCTCACTGTTAACTATATATTAGAAAGTAGATGCGTAAACTTCGGCAATAGCATCTTCGCTCATATTTATGTACGAATTCTTCAAAAGTCGCTGCTGCTCTTTAACAACGCTTGCAGCCCAGCTTTGAATCATATCCTCGGTCATTCCATACTCGTGAAGCTTGTGCTTAGTTAAAATCGTGTTAAGAACTTCGTCAAGCTTATTTAATACATCTGCTTTTTTGCATTCAAGAATATTTGCAATAAAGTCAAAAAGCTTAGAAAGCTCAGTGTTTTCGGCGCTAGTACTGTTTTCTGCATCATGCTTAGCATAGTAGCGCAAAACGCTTGTAAGAAGAGCAGCATTTGTTTCGCCATGAGCCACGTGGAAAGTGCCGCCAAGTGGATAAGCCATAGCGTGCACGCAACCGCAGCCAGCGTTACCAAAAGCAATGCCAGCGTAAAGACTTGCAGAAACCAAGTCGCTTACAACTTGACTTTTTGCGCTGCTGCCTTCTTTAACAACTCGCATATAGCTTTGCAAAATAAGTCCGCAAGCCTTGTAACTAAACATTTTTGTAAGCTCTGTTGCAATAGGGGAGAGCACAGACTCAATCGAATGAGTAAGAGCGTCAATAGAGCTGGTTGCAAAAACGTAATCTGGAAGGCTCTTTAATAATTCTGGAATAAGAACTGCGTCTGTAGCGTAGCAAGCATCGTTTGCCAAACCCTTTTTAGTGTTGCGTTTTGTAAGAGAGAACACGGCAACGTTGGTAACTTCGGATCCAGTGCCGCAAGTAGTTGGAACAAGAATAAGATCCGCGCCTTTTTGCGCAGGAATCTTGCCATCAATCAAGTCTTCGAGTGGGCTTGTTTGCTTTAACGCGCAAACTTTAGAAATATCCAAAACGGTGCCGCCGCCAATGCCAATCACGCGCTTTGGGGTAGTGTGAATATCGCGAACAATTGCATCAACCATTTCGTCGCTTGGCTCGCCCTTGCCGTAGTTCTCTTGGAAAATCACATTGCAATCAAGGTTCAAGCTGCCAAAATAAGGCTCCCAAATGTATTTGTTTGTAATAACCAAATCGTCTTTGCCAAGCTTAAATTCTTGCGCAAAATCGCGCGTATTTTCAAATTTGTGAATAGTTGGCTTAATAGATAGCTGCTTCATACTAGACTCCTTTGTTTTAATTTGTACGTCTTACGCTAATATGCGCGTTTTGGTTCGCGATTTGTGCGCGGATGATTAAAAAACCAAGCAACCGCTCCATTATAGAACAAATTGCTTGGTTTAATAAACGCGATTTAAGCTAATTAGCAGAAACTTAATTAGCAGAGATTAATCAGAAACTAATCATCCCTTCAACAAAGCAGTGTAAGCTGCCATCGTAATGTAATTGTATGGCTGGTTGAAGTGAGGCATAAAGAAGATATCGCACAAAGCAAGCTCTTTAATCGTAACTTTCTTTTGAATAGCAAGCGAGAACAGGTGGATTGCTGCAGACATATCGTAGTTAGACGCCAGTTGGCATCCAACAATCACCTTGGTGTCTTTCTTATAAACAATGCGAATCTTCACCTTTGGATTCTCAACTTCCATAAACGCAGGCTTTTGAGTATCCTCAAAATCAACGTAATCAACATCCATGCCCTCTTTTTGAGCTGCCGTTAAGCTTAAACCAGTGCAAACAAGCTTGTAATCGTAGATCATCATTGCGCTGGAGCCTTGCACGCCCTCAGTTTCTACAGGAGTTCCGCAAACGTTGTGGCCTGCAATCAAGCCGCTTCGAACGGCATTAGTGGCGAGAGCAATGTAGTTTACGCGGCTTCGAGCGTTGTCGTAGATTGTAGCGCAATCGCCAATAGCGTACACGTCTGGGTCGGAAGTTTGCTGCTTTTTATCAACTAGGAAAGCGCCATTTTCGTATTGCTTCAAATGATCTTTTCCAAGAGCAACATTTGGGTGGAATCCAATAGCGCAAATCACCATGTCGGCATCGTAAGTGCCCTTGCTTGTTTTAACAGCCTTAACTTCAGTATCTCCAACAATCTCTTCAACAGCTTGACCAAGCTCAAACTTAATGCCCTTATCTTCCATAATTCTCTTCAAATTATCGGAAAACTCTGGGTCAAAGTAGCCGTTAAGAATATGGTCTTCCATATCAATAAGAGTCACGTTTTTATTCAAACGCTTAAAAGCTTCCGCAAGCTCCACGCCAATGTAGCCGCCGCCAAGAACCACAACATTATGGAAATTGCGCTCTTGAAGTTTAGCAATAACAGTTTGTGCATTCTGGAAAAGCTTTACCATTTGCACGTTTTCCAAGTCAATGCCTTTAATGCGCGGCTTGTTTGGAAGGCTGCCAGTAGCTAGAACGAGTTTATCGTAAGAATCGTGAATAACAGTGCCGTCTTTAAGCTCTACAGTAACTTCTTTCTTTGCATAATCAATGTCGAGAACTTTGCTTTCCAGATTTACTTTTGCGCCTTTTTTAACGAAATCTTCTGGCTTCTGGTAGAAAAGGCCATCGCTGCTTTGAATCTGCTTGCCAATCCACAAAGCCATACCGCAGCCAAGGAAGGAAATGTTGCTATTTTGATCGTAGATTGTAAGATCGTTTCCTGGGTAGCTCAAAATGGTGTTAGCGCAGGCAGTGCCAGCATGATTTGCGCCAATTTGAATAATCTTGGTCATCGGTAATCTCTTTTCGTCATTGATTTTTTATTTATGTGTATTTATATGGTTTATTTATATTGTTTTATATGCGCGCTGTTAACAACATTGTTCGTTAAGCACGCGCCAGTAGACAATCATATTACACTAAGACGAGTCTTGCTAATTTTGAGTCTAGGTGTGTTGTTTTTGATTATTGTATAAGTTGTAATTACAATTTAAACTTTGCTATGAAAGTGAAGTAAGTAATAGAATCATGAATGTTTTATACAAGTACATTCGTGTATATACAGTTTTTGCAATGCATTTTTATAAAGTTTTATAAAGTTTTATAAGTAAGAGTTGTATGAGGGGGTATTTTAATGCGTATTTTGATTACTGGTTTTACGCCGTTTGATAATGAGTCTATAAATCCTTCGTGGGAGATTGCGCAATCAGTGCATGCGCCTGAGGGTGTGGAACTTGTTCGTTTGCAGATAAATGTGGAGTTAATAAAGAAACGATCAGATATTACGAGCGAAAAAATTTATTACAAGAACCTCACCGAACGGAAGCTGGTTATCGGATATATTCATATGATGACGTTAAGCGTGTTGGGTTTATTAAACGAATACAGGAATTTGGTTTCTCTTTAAGCGAGATTTATAAATTACTTGGTGTTGTAGATAAAGATGAAGTTCGTTGTCAAGATATGTTCGAATTTGTTTCTAAAAAACAAAAGGAAGTGCAAAAACAAATAGAGGATTTAAAACGAATTGAAACTATGTTAGACGACTTAAAACAACGATGTCCAGATGAAAAGAAATTACATTCGTGTCCAATAATAGAAACATTAACATGAGAGATTAATTAACGAAAGGAGCTTTTTTATGAATAAATTTAAGGTAAACATTTCAGGAATGACTTGTACGGGTTGTGAAAAACACGTAGAATCAGCACTTGAAAAGATAGGTGCTAAAAATATTGAGTCTAGTTATCGTCGTGGTGAAGCAGTATTTGAACTGCCCGATGATATTGAGGTTGAAAGTGCAATAAAGGCGATTGATGAAGCAAATTACCAAGCCGGAGAAATTGAAGAAGTATCATCACTAGAAAACGTGGCGTTAATTAATGAAGACAATTATGACCTTCTTATTATTGGTTCTGGTGCTGCTGCCTTTTCTTCGGCAATTAAAGCTATAGAATACGGTGCAAAAGTTGGAATGATTGAGCGTGGAACGGTTGGGGGAACCTGTGTGAATATTGGCTGTGTTCCGTCAAAAACTCTTCTTAGGGCAGGGGAAATCAATCATTTATCAAAAGACAATCCGTTTATAGGTTTACAAACATCCGCTGGAGAAGTGGATTTAGCTAGTTTAATCACGCAAAAGGATAAATTGGTGAGCGAACTTCGGAATCAAAAATATATGGATTTAATTGATGAATATAATTTTGATTTAATTAAAGGTGAAGCAAAATTCGTTGATGCTAGTACTGTTGAGGTCAATGGGACAAAGTTATCTGCAAAACGCTTTTTAATTGCAACAGGTGCATCGCCTTCGTTGCCCCAAATTTCAGGACTTGAAAAAATGGACTATTTAACTAGTACAACACTTCTTGAGTTAAAGAAAATACCAAAACGATTAACT
This sequence comes from Gardnerella sp. c17Ua_118, assembly GCF_055804255.1. Taxonomy (NCBI): domain Bacteria; kingdom Bacillati; phylum Actinomycetota; class Actinomycetes; order Bifidobacteriales; family Bifidobacteriaceae; genus Gardnerella; species Gardnerella sp. c17Ua_118. The sequence continues at coordinate 617,063 of NZ_JANUYT010000001.1, read as the reverse complement.
GTAATTGGTTCAGGATACATTGGAATGGAGCTTGGACAACTATTTCATCATTTAGGTTCAGAAATAACGCTTATGCAAAGAAGTGAGCGACTTTTAAAGGAGTATGATCCTGAGATTTCAGAGTCAGTTGAAAAAGCGTTAATTGAACAGGGTATAAACCTTGTCAAAGGGGCAACTTTTGAGCGTGTTGAACAAAGTGGAGAGATAAAAAGGGTTTACGTAACAGTAAATGGCAGTAGAGAAGTCATTGAATCAGATCAGTTACTTGTTGCCACTGGAAGAAAACCAAATACGGATTCTTTAAATTTAAGTGCAGCAGGTGTTGAAACTGGAAAAAATAATGAAATCCTGATCAATGATTTTGGTCAAACAAGTAATGAAAAGATTTATGCAGCAGGAGATGTGACTTTAGGACCACAATTTGTATATGTAGCAGCCTATGAAGGTGGAATTATTACTGATAATGCTATTGGTGGATTAAACAAAAAAATAGATTTATCGGTAGTTCCTGCTGTTACGTTTACGAATCCGACGGTTGCAACGGTTGGTTTAACAGAAGAACAAGCAAAAGAGAAAGGGTATGATGTGAAGACATCTGTATTACCTTTAGATGCTGTTCCAAGAGCAATTGTAAACCGTGAAACAACCGGTGTATTTAAACTAGTAGCAGATGCAGAAACACTAAAAGTATTAGGGGTTCATATTGTATCTGAAAATGCAGGAGATGTCATCTATGCAGCATCATTAGCTGTTAAATTTGGCTTAACGATAGAAGATTTAACAGAAACCCTAGCACCATATTTAACAATGGCTGAAGGGCTAAAATTAGTTGCACTTACGTTCGATAAAGATATTTCGAAATTATCTTGTTGTGCAGGCTAAGGGAACTTTTTTACAACTCCCTATTCAAGTGAACCAGCTAATGCTTTAAGGGATTTTCTAAGTGCATTTGTGGTCACAAAAATAATTTAACACTGATGATTTCGACATCAAATCTATAATTGATACCTTAACACCGCAGAGTAATAAAGGATGAATAATATGTCAGACTTATTATCCCTACCAGACATTAAAACAATAGAACCGCCACAAGAAAATGAAACCGATATGATGTTTAAAGTTGAAGCAGTCGGACCACCTGAACGTTGTCCTGAATGTGGTTTTGACAAGTTGTACAAACACAGTTCAAGAAATCAACTAATTATGGATTTGCCCATTCGTTTAAAGCGAGTGGGCTTACATTTGAACCGTAGACGATACAAGTGTCGTGAATGCGGATCTACCTTCTGGGAACGCCTAATATCTGTAGATGAAAAGCGTAGTATGACCGAAAGGCTTTTAAAGTCCATTCAAGAGCAATCCATGTCTAAGACCTTTGTAGAAGTCGCAGAAAGCGTTGGTGTTGACGAGAAAACCATTAGGAACGTTTTTAAGGACTATGTGGCACTCAAAGAACGTGAATACCAGTTTGAAACTCCTAAGTGGCTTGGGATAGACGAGATACATATTATCCGTAGACCTCGGCTTGTATTGACTAATATTGAACGCAGGACTATTTATGACATCAAGCCTAACCGTAACAAGGAAACAGTCATCCAACGTCTTTCAGAAATCAGTGACAGGACTTACATTGAGTACGTAACAATGGATATGTGGAAGCCCTACAAAGACGCAGTGAACACTATCCTTCCACAAGCTAAAGTTGTCGTAGATAAGTTTCATGTAGTTAGAATGGCTAATCAAGCCTTAGATAACGTCAGAAAGTCTTTGAAAGCCCATATGGGCCAAAAAGAAAGACGTACCCTTATGCGTGAAAGGTTTATCCTTCTAAAGCGTAAACACGATCTAAATGAACGTGAATCATTCCTCTTAGATACTTGGTTAGGTAATCTTCCTGCTTTAAAAGAAGCCTATGAACTCAAAGAAGAGTTTTACTGGATATGGGATACTCCTGATCCAGATGAAGGTCATCTTCGTTATAGTCAATGGAGACACCGTTGTATGTCCAGCAACTCTAAAGACGCATATAAAGACCTCGTGAGAGCCGTAGACAAAAATATTCAACTACTTTGATAAAAGGCTCACTAATGCTTATACGGAGTCAATTAACAGCATTATTAGGCAGGTAGAGCGAATGGGTAGAGGTTACTCGTTTGATGCCTTACGAGCCAAAATCCTTTTCAATGAGAAGCTCCATAAAAAGCGTAAGCCACGATTTAATTCAAGTGCTTTCAATAAAGCTATGTTATACGATACTTTCAATTGGTATGAAGTGAATGATCACGACATTACAGACAACTTAGGTGTCGATTTTTCCACACTTATTAAGAATTTGGAGAAGGGTGATTTATAAGCCCTTTTCCACCATAAAATCCGAATACCCGTTTTATGCAAGTACATTCGTGTATATATAGTTTTTGCAATGTATTTTGATAAAGTTTGATAAAGTTTTATAAAGTTTGATAAGTGAGAGTTGTATGAGGGGGTATTTTAATGCGTATTTTGATTACTGGTTTTACGCCGTTTGATAATGAGTCTATAAATCCTTCGTGGGAGATTGCGCAATCAGTGCATGCGCCTGAAGGTGTGGAACTTGTTCGTTTGCAGATTCCTACGGAATTTAACAAGGGTGCGCAAAAAGTTATTGAGAAAATAGAGGAAGTTCACCCTAATGCTGTGCTTTCGCTAGGGCAATTTGGCGGTTCTGCTTGTTTTAACGTTGAATATGTTGGCATTAACTGTAGAGCTGCGCGCATACCAGATAATAGTGGATATAAGCCTTGGTATGAGTCTGTTGTGCAGGATGGTGATGTGGCTTATAAAGCGACTTTGCCAGTTGTGAACATAGTTGACGCTTTAAATAAAGCGAAATTGCCTGCGGCTGTGTCTTTTTCTGCGGGTGCATACGTATGCAATGACGTGCTTTACAGTGTTTGTAATTATTGCCAGACTAAAAAATTGCCAATTAAGAGCGGTTTTATTCACGTTCCGTATTTGCCTGAGCAGGTTCTCAATAAGCCGAGCACGAGTTCTATGAGTTTAGCTGATATGCTTCGAGGCATTGAAATTGCACTGCGAGTGATTGCAGATGATTGCAAGTGATTGCAGATAAATCGCCAGCAAATCGTTAATTTGTAAGTAATTGCTAATAAATAGTATGAAGTATTTATTGTCTATACTTGCTCAAGCACGTGCCTATTTACCAGGATCTTGCTGGCCTTCGTTAGACCTGTTTGGATCTGGCTGAGAAACAGTAGGCTTTTCGGTAATAGGCTTCTTTTGATCAGCTTCTTGCCTTGCTAAATCTTTGCGCATATCGGTCGTAGTTTTGCTTGCGTTATCAATGTCTTCGCAAATCTTCATAACCCATTTTCTTAAATCTGTTGCATACGTTGGAATAAGTTCATTAACCCACATTACAGATGTGTAGCTTCTTCCAGCAGTTCCCGTCAAAATGCTAATATCGTCGCCTTTACGCTGACTATTGCTTATAAGTACGTCGAATTTTCGTTCTTCAATAAGCTTTTGGAATTCATCTATATTAGCCTTGTCTACTTCGTCGCCTTGCGCTACTTGCTGAGCATATGCTTTAGGTGCAGAATCGCTAATGCCCATATCAGACATAAGCCAGAAAAGAACAGGATTTATTGAAGCGTACTTAAACTTTTTGTGACTTTTAGCAAAGTTTGCAAGATATTCGTCAAGCTTATTTTCTTGCGATTTAACTGCGTCAAGTCTTTTAGCAAAAACCTTCTTTTTTGAAGGAAGGACTTTAGAAAAAGCGTTGCAAATGCTAGAAGCCATCTCGTTTCTAGCATCTTTTGAGAACCAAAGATAAGGATTGTCGCCATTTAGCGCGCCGACTGTAGAAGCTGCGTTTACAATCTCGCTGCTTTTAGACGTATGCTTTGCAACCCAACTATCGTAGCCAGCGCCATTTGACACAACAACTTGCGCAGAATACAGCTTTTGCAAATCTTTACTAGACGGCTTAAAAGTAGACATGTCTGTATCTGGATTGCTGATTATAGATTGCACTTCAACATCATTTCCGCCGATTTCTCTAGCTAAACTTGCCCAAGATTCAAGAGTGGAAACAACCTTAATTTGCTTAACCTCTTTTTTGGGTTGCGTTGGAGTTTTAGAAGATTGCGAGCTTTCACCGCACCCAGCTATGCCAAGCAACATTGATGGAACAATTATGCACGCTAAAACAGCTTTGCATATTTTCTTTGCGCGAGTTAAATGAAAAATATTTTCGCACATCTTTGCGCCCCTTCCGTCAGTGTTATTAGCATTAGCACTTGTTAAAACTCGTTCTAGTTTGCTGCAAGGCTTGTCTGTTGCAAGGCTTGTTTTTCAAAGGCTCGCAGTAGCTTGCTTATGCAATATAAATACCATTCTATTATAATATTCAGTTATTAACAGTTGTGTCGCGATGCTTTGTGTCGCGCACTTCGATACCTCACGATAGCCTATCCATACGAATATCCTACGCGTACGAATTGTGTTAGAAGATTTGTAAGTTGAACATAAGAATTAACATGCGAGTTGGGAGTGAATCATGGTTGTTGTGTTAGATGGAAAAGCGCTAGCTGCAAGTATTAAAAGCGACTTAAAAAATAGAGTAGAAAAGCTTAAAGAAAAAGGCATTAATCCAGGGCTTGGAACGCTTTTAGTTGGAAGCGACCCTGGCTCTCTGAAGTATGTTGCTGGAAAACACAAGGATTGCGAAGAAGTGGGGATTCGCTCAATCCGCTGCGATTTGCCAGAAGACGCTAGCGAAGACGAAATTCTTAAAGCCGTAAATCAGCTTAATAATGACCCTTCTTGCACAGGTTTTATTGTGCAATTGCCTTTGCCAAAGGGAGTTGATTCCCAAAAAATTATTGAGGCAGTAGACCCTGCAAAAGATTGCGATGGAATGCATCCATATAATTTGGGCGAGCTGGTTATGCATATTTCGGGAGATATTGTTACGACTCTTCCATGCACGCCGCGAGGAATTTTGGCGCTTTTAGATGCTTATAACATTGATCTTGAAGGCAAAAATGTGTGCGTACTTGGACGAGGAATCACGGTTGGCCGAACAATCGGGCTCCTTCTTACGCGCAGGGGAGTAGACGCAACTGTAACATTGTGCCACACTCGCACTCGTGATTTGCACGATATTATGATGCGCTCCGACGTTATTATTGCAGCAATGGGCAGCGCGGGATTTGTAAAGCCGTGTGATGTTAAGCCTGGAGCCGTGTTGGTTGACGTTGGTGTTTCGCGCGTTTTTGATGAAGAAGTGGGAAGGTATCGCGTAAAAGGCGATGTTGATGTTGCTTGTAGAGAAGTCGCAGGAGCGTATTCACCAAATCCTGGTGGAGTGGGACCAATGACTCGCGCAATGCTATTGGCTAATGTTGTTGATATGGCTGAGCGAGCAGCGAGTGGCAAGTAAGTTGCAAGTAGTAAATATCAAACACTGCGACACGCCCGAAGTAAAACGGCGATTTTGGCTATGCCTATATATAACATTGACAGAGCGCGTGCATAGTGCGCGTGCATAAATCATAATTTAATATCGAGTAATATCCACCCCAAGAAGAAACCACTAATAAGTAATGGCAGAGAATAATAACGAAGTCGCCAAGGTTGCGATTAATGATATTGGCACCGAAGAAGACTTCATCAAGGCAGTCGATTCAACCATCAAGAATTTTGATGATGGTGATTTAGTTGAAGGTACCGTCGTAAAGATTGATCACGACGAAGTATTATTGGATATCGGCTACAAAACTGAAGGTGTAATCCCTTCCCGTGAACTTTCCATCAAGAAAGACGTTGATCCAGATGATGTTGTTGAAGTTGGCGACACCATCGAAGCCCTTGTTGTAACTAAGGAAGACAAGGAAGGACGTCTTATTCTCTCCAAGAAGCGTGCACAGTACGAGCGTGCTTGGGGTGATATTGAGAAAATCAAGGATGCAGACGGCATTGTTGAAGGTACCGTTATTGAGGCTGTTAAGGGCGGCTTGATTGTAGACATCGGTTTGCGCGGCTTCTTGCCAGCTTCCCTCGTTGAAATGCGTCGCGTTCGCGATCTTTCCCCATACATTGGTCAGAAGATTAAGGCTAAGATTCTTGAGCTCGATAAGAACCGCAACAATGTTGTGCTTTCTCGTCGTCAGTTCCTCGAGGAAACCCAGTCCGAAGTTCGCGAGACCTTCCTCTCGCAGCTTAAGAAGGGTCAGATTCGCGAAGGCGTTGTGTCTTCTATCGTAAACTTCGGCGCGTTTGTTGACCTCGGCGGTGTTGACGGCCTCATTCACGTTTCCGAGCTTTCCTGGAAGCACATCGATCACCCATCTGAGGTTGTTAAGGTTGGCGATAAGGTTACCGTTGAGGTTCTCGACGTTGATCTCGATCGCGAACGCATCTCCCTCTCCCTTAAGGCAACTCAGGAAGATCCATGGCAGCGCTTCGCTCGCACCCATGTTCCTGGACAGGTTGTTAAGGGCAAGGTTACCAAGATTGTTCAGTTCGGTGTGTTCATCTCCGTTGAAGACGGCATCGAAGGCTTGGTTCACATTTCCGAGCTTGCTAACCGTCATGTAGAGAACCCAGAAACTGTTGTTAAGGGTGGCGAAGAAGTATTCGTTAAGGTTATTGACGTAGACCTCGATCGTCGCAGGATCTCGCTCTCCTTGAAGCAGGCTAACGAGGCTGTTGATCCAAATTCTGAAGATTTCGATCCAGCTCTCTACGGCATGCCAGCTGAGTATGACGAAGAAGGAAACTACAAGTACCCAGAAGGCTTCGATCCAAACACCAACGAGTGGATTGCTGGTTACGAGCAGCAGCGCGAAGAGTGGGAAGCACAGTATGCAGCAGCTCACGAATTGTGGGAGCAGCACAAGGTGTTCGCCGCTAAGGAACTCGCAGCTGCAGCAGAATCCGCAGCCGCTGATGGCCAGAGCGAAGAAGCTGAAGAAAAGAAGCCAGCTAAGGAAGAAAAGAAGGAAGAAGTTGCTTCCAACTATTCTTCTGAGGCTGCTAACGAAGGTGCTTTAGCTGATTCCGATCAGCTCGCAGCTTTGCGCGAACAGCTTTTGAGCGAAAAGAAGTAGTTTCTACTTTCTACTAGAAGCTTGTAAATAAAAACTAAGATGCCCTCGGTGAGTAATCATCGGGGGCATCTTGCGTATTGTTGTTCATAATGTTTTACGAGTATCTTGATTATGTTTGACGTCTATTTTGAGTACATTTGACAAGTATTTTATAACTCAAGTTTTGTAATTAAATATAGGTACAATCAATTTTCTTTTAAGAATCGTGATTATATGATGTAAAACGTCAATCATATTTACTAATCGTATTTACTAAAAGGATGGTGAAAATATGAGCACTTTAGAAAACAATCAGAAAAATCCTCAGTTCCCTTCGTATGATGGTAATAATGAGGAAAACGCTAAAGGAACTTTAGAAAGCTCGCGCAGTAAAATTGTTGCAGGTTTGCTAGCGATTTTCTTAGGATTTTTAGGTATTCACAATTTTTATCTTGGTTTTAAAGGAAAGGCGATTGCGCAGCTGCTTATTTCTGTTCTTTCTTTTGGTTTCCTGTTGATTATTACGGGAATATGGGCATTGGTTGAGGGTATTTTGATTCTTTGCTCAAAGCCTGGAAGTAAGTGGCACAAAGATGCTGATGGTGCTGAGTTAAAAGACTAAAAATAAATATTTAGTATTAAGATTTATAAGTAATTTTACAAATAAAAGATGCGTTTTAGAATTCAATTTCCAAAACGCATCTTTTATTTTTTATGCCTAAAACATTAGAACAAATGAATAATATAGCAAATACACTTATTCTTTAATATTGCATATTTTTTAATTTCATTAATGCTGCAGAGATAGCTATTAATAGAATCATTAAAGCATAAGGAATAGTTGTGTTGATTCCAGTTTTTTGCATCATTCCTCTATTCTTTGCTAAAGCATTGCCAGATTTACTATAATGCTTATCATTATTTTCATTATCAATGCTGCTATTATCCACATTGTAATTATCATGTTTTGCTTTTGAAGAGTAATTATAATTCGTTCTGGAATTGTCTGTATTGGAATAATCCTTTCTGTAATTTTGAGAATATTCTTTATCTGTGCTAAATGTACTGCTGTTCTGTTTATTGTTATTCTTATTTGGAATTATATTTGGACTAATATTCTTATTTATCTCCTTTTCAGATTGTGTTGTTTCAGAATCTTTGCTGATTTGTATATCAGTATGTGATTGATCGTTAGATAGAGGATCTGTTTGAGTACTAGAATTTTTAGTTTCACTTACAACATTTAAGGTTATAGTCGTTTCAAATGATAATTCTGTGTTTGAACGATCTTGATTTTTATTTGCAGACGCAATACGAATTTTTGCAGTAAGTTTATCTCCAACTTTTGCTGTTTTAGGCACTTCAATTTTCAAAGGAATATATGTAGTTTTATTCGCTTCGATTGTTACAGAATCGCTTGATGCAGTAAAATCACTTGTGTTTATAGACGTAACTTTAATATTTTCATATTTAGTACTCGTAGGATTTACCACAGGAAGACTTATCTCTTTGGTGGATAGATTGATTTTAGTTGTAGAACCTAAGGTTATGTTAGGACGTATACTTAACCATTCAGCAGAAATTCTCGTATACATTATGTCATTATTATCGCCCTCATATAGAAGACCATAGCCGCCTCCTGCTTTTTGACTTAAAGCTTGAATAGTGGAGTAAGCCATTGCGCCATTCTTGAATCCCTTTTCTTCTGTCCAATTTTCTCCATCATTGTATGAGACACGTATCAAACCATTTGCTCTTCCAGAACCAGAAGAAGATGAATATAAGAGGATTCTCGCTGCATCAGAACCAATTGGAGCATCTGGGAATGCTCTTGTTATTTGAGCGTTATTACCTGGATCTGGCAGTGTCTCATCTTTGTATGCTTTACCATACGTTTCTCCGCCATCATTAGAAAGAGCAATGATTCTATGATTATTTGCACCACCTTCATGCGGTCTAGAGTTTAACATAATTCTTCCATCAGAAAGCTCTACAACCTTATTTTCATCCATATGGCTTTGTTCTTTACCTAGTCCAACTGGATTTCCAGCTTTCCAAGTTACTCCATGGTCATCAGAGTATACAGATACGGCTTGCCACTTCTCATTGTTTCTTTGCACACTTCCATTGGAACTGTTTACTATTGCGTATTGTTGTATTAAACGACCTTTATATTTTCCGTATTTTAGTTGAATGCCATGTCCAGAAGTAGCAAATCTAGCTCGTTCATTTTTTGGATATTTAGTTATGTCTTTAGTTATAACTTTTGGTTCGCTCCAAGTTAAACCGTTATCTTTTGAGCAAGTAACAGCAGCATCTAAAATATGTCTATCACTTTGATTAGTGCTAGCTGTAGAATCCCATACTCCACCATCGTATGATTTGACGAAGAATAAGAAAATATTGCCTGTTTCTTGGTCTACAACATATGAAGGGTCAGAGAATCCATATTTATTTGGGTTTTCTTTTCCTTTTGCTACAATTTGTATTTTTTCAAAAGTTTTTCCACCATCTTTAGATATTCTTTGAACAATAGAATTTGGATTAGGAGCATCATATGCACTATTTGGTCGATAATCCCAAGCTGTAAGAATCCAACCATTGTTAGCTTCAGCTATTGCAGGTATTCTATAATAAGGTTTTCCAGTTAGTCCTTCTACAGTTTGACCTATTGTTGCTAATCTAATAGGATCTCCGTCTTTTCTAGGCCTTGGAACTGGATTAATATTTGTAACTTTGTCTCCAATTAATTTTGGAGTAGATATAACTTCATTACCATTTGCATCTTTGCTAATTTTCCAATCGGTTGATGGAGTGAAACCTTTTTCTTTAATATCAGAATCCTCTGTTATATGGAATCCTTGCGTGCATGATACAGTTTTTCCTGGTTGTAGATTTCTCCACCTACAGTTACCGTTATTCCCTTCAACAGCCACAGCAGTGAGATTACTGTTAGTTGGCCAAACAGTCACATTGTGATTAGTATTATTTGTGTAAGTCAGCTTATATCTTAGCGTATCCCCAACTCGAACATCATTTTTTAAATCATCCGTACGTGTAATCGTAAATGTTACTGGTTCAGTTTGTTCATGGGGGGGGGGTAGTTGCTGATGCTACACCTATGCTAAGTGACACAATTGTTGCAGATGTAAGAATTGCTGAGAAAATATTTTTGCAAACTTTATGCGCTGTTCCAATCATTATATTCCTTTCTTCATTGAAGGCGTATAAGTAATTACCTATAAATTACATCTTTGTCTTTATAGTTTGCGAGAACAATTACCTCGTATCTGTAGATTCTAAATCATTCATATGACATGTGACGTATGTTGAATTTTATGATAAAAAGAAGAAATTATATTGATTAAGTGAATATAAGCGAAAATATTTCGAAAATAATAATTAGTACTTATATAACGATGGTTATGTAAAATCAAATATGCATATGTCGATTAAATATGTTGTGTTGTAATACGGATAGTAGCTTGTATAAAGGATTTTTATGAAGAATATTGAAATTAAAAAATTAGATTATTTAGAAGCCAAAGATAATATGAATATAATTTTAGATTTATATCTAAAAGCATTCCCTAAAGAACTGGATCGTATAGATAATGTTCGTGAGCGCATATTAGATAGTTTGAAAGATAACAATAGTGCGCTTTTACTTGTTGCTACAATGAATAATCGTATTATCGGTGTTTTATATGGCATAGAATTATTACAAGATAATTGGTATGCGAATCAAATTAAGCCATTTTTATCAGAAAATTATGATTGGTACAATCAAAGCTTAGAGCTAAATGAGTTGTTTGTAGATCCTGAGTTTCAGCATATAGGCGTTGGCAGTGCGCTTATGAAGAAAGTCGAAAATCTTAAATTATATAAAACAATAATTTTATCTACAGAAAAAGATAATAATGTTGTTGCTTTAGATTTTTATAATAAGCTTGGATACAGTTTATTAACCGATAATTGGAAATCTTATTACGGGTCTATTTACTGCGTGCTATATAAGAAGTTTTAGTTGTGTCAATTAAAACTTACGTTATTGTGAGAAATGTATCGTTTATAATCAAAATATGACAATGATGCGTATTGCTGTAACGGGCGGAATTGCGGCTGGAAAATCTACAGTAGTAAACCATTTGCGTTCGCTTGGCGCGTTTGTTATAGATTACGATGTTTTAGCGCGTAAATGAGGCTGCTAACGAAGGTGCTTTAGCTGATTCCGATCAGCTCGCAGCTTTGCGCGAACAGTTTTTGAGCGAAAAGAAGTAGTTTTCTACTAAAAGCTTATAAACAAGATGCCCTCGGTGAGTAATCATCGGGGCATCTTTTAATATCTTTAGTAATAACGCTTTGATTTATTAATTTTTTATTATATAGTTTTTAAGAAAATAAATTTCTTACGAGAGAAAGTGTAATTATTGTGAGTGATTTGGATAATCAAACTGGAGATTACTCAGGCTCTGACAATCAGACTCAGTACGGACAGCCACAGTACAATGATCAGTCTCAGCAGTACAACCAGGCTCAGCCACAATATAACGACCAATCCCAGTATGGTGCTCAGCCTCAGTACAATGCTCAGCCACAGTATGGTCAGCCTCAGTATGGCCAGAATTCGTATTCTCAGCCTCAGCATGGTCAGTACTCTCAGTCTGCTCCTCAGTACAATCAAGCGTCTTCCTACTCTAACTATGGGTCTAATAATTATTCATCAAACACATACAGAAGCTCTCGTAACAAGATTGCTGCAGGCCTGTTAGCGATTTTCTTGGGCGCTTTGGGTGTGCACAATTTCTATCTTGGTTTTAAAGGCAAGGCTATTGCCCAGCTTCTTATTTCTATTCTTTCTTTCGGCTTGCTGGCTTTTGTTTCTGGAATTTGGGCATTTATTGAAGGAATTTGCATTCTTTGCTCTCAGCCTGGTTCTAAGTGGCATAAGGATGCCGATGGTGCTGAACTTCAAGACTAATTTTACAATTACTATTTAGCATATAATGCCCCGGTAATTAGTTACTGGGGCATTAATTATAATCAAAATATGACAATGATGCGGATTGCGGTAACGGGCGGAATCGCGGCTGGAAAATCTACTGTAGTAAACCATTTACGTTCGCTTGGCGCGTTTGTTATAGATTACGACGTTTTAGCGCGTAAAGTAGTGGAACCAGGAAGCGTAGTCTTGCGGAAAATCGTAGGCATTTTTGGAGAAGATGCCGTTTTGAATGATGGCTCTTTGAATCGCGAGTTTATTGCGGAGCATATTTTTGGTGATGATGTAAATCATAAGCAAGCATTAAGCAGGATTGAGTCGCTTATTCATCCTGCTATTTATGATTTAGCGAAGACTTTAGAAGGTGAGTATATAAGCGAGTATGAGAGCAAGCATGATAGTCAGCTCAAAGAAAACCGTTGCAAAGTCGGCGCTTTGAGCTCGATTATTGTGCACGATATTCCGCTTCTCGCGCAAGTAATTGACAGCATTCCATTTAGTTTTGACCATATTATTACAGTTGAAGCGCCTAAAGATGTTCGCATTGCGCGAATGATAATCGAGCGCAAAATGAGTCAGAATCAGGCGCAGCAGCGCATAAATAATCAAGTTGAAGAGATTGAGCGCAAAAAAATCGCGGATTTTGTGGTTGATTCTACAAAGCCTATGGAAGTTATGCTTAAAAGCGTTGATTCAAAAATTAAAACGTGGATGGGTGAGGATTAGTAAGGAGCATTAGAGACCCAAAGGAAAAGTCGCCAGCAACCGCGCGATTGTTGGGTTTTAGTAAAATAAATAAAATGCTCTTGATGCTCTTGGAGAAAAATAATGTCGAATAAAATTCAGCGCACAAACAAGCCTTTTGTTGTAAAAGCGCCATACAAGCCTTCGGGCGACCAGCCGCAAGCAATCGAAGAGTTAGCAAATCGCATTGAAAACGGCGAAAACGACGTTGTTTTAATGGGCGCAACTGGCACTGGTAAAACTGCTACAACCGCTTGGCTGATTGAGCGTTTGCAAAGGCCTACACTTATTATTGAGCCGAATAAAACTTTGGCAGCTCAGCTTTGCGCGGAGTTTCGCGAGCTTATGCCAGATAATGCTGTGAGCTATTTTGTGTCTTACTACGATTACTATCAGCCAGAAGCGTACATTCCGCAAACAGACACGTATATTGAAAAAGACTCGAATATTAACGACGATGTTGAGCGTCTTCGTCACGCAGCTACAGCGAATTTGCTTACGCGTAGGGATTGTGTTGTTGTAGCTACTGTTTCGTGCATTTATGGACTCGGTACCCCAGAGGAGTATGCCGAGCGAATGCTTATGCTGAGTGTTGGCCAGCAACTTGAGCGAGACGATTTATTACGTCAATTTGTTAGTATGCAATACAAGCGTAACGACATTGCGTTTACGCGCGGAACTTTTAGAGTGCGCGGAGATACGGTTGAGATTATTCCAGTTTACGGAGAATTAGCTGTGCGAATTGAGTTTTTTGGTGACGAAATCGACAGAATTACAATGTTGCATCCGCTTACTGGGGAAGTGATTCGCCAAGAGAGTAGCGTTCATATTTTCCCAGCGTCTCACTATATTGCAGGTCCGGAGCGCATGGAGCGTGCGCTTGAGGCGATTGAGAAAGAGCGTGACGAACGCGTTGCGCAGCTTAAAAAGCAAAATAAATTGCTGGAAGCTCAGCGTTTGGAAATGCGAACTACGTACGATTTAGAGATGCTTCGCCAAGTGGGTGTGTGCACAGGAGTGGAGAATTATTCGAGGCATTTTGACGGTCGCGCGGCAGGTACGCCTCCGCATACGCTTCTTGACTTTTTCCCAGACGACTTTTTGCTTGTTTTAGATGAGTCGCATGTAACCGTGCCACAAATCGGAGCTATGTATGAGGGAGATGCTTCGCGCAAAAGAACGCTTGTAGAGCATGGCTTTAGGCTGCCATCGGCAATGGATAATCGCCCGTTAAAGTGGAACGAATTTTTGGAGCATGTTGGTCAAACTGTGTATCTTTCTGCAACGCCTGGAGACTATGAGCTTGGGCTTTCGGATGGCGTAGTTGAGCAGATTATTCGCCCAACTGGCTTGCTGGACCCTAAGATTGAGGTTCGACCTGTGGAAGGGCAGGTTGACGATTTGCTTGCGGAAATCAAGGCGCGTGTGGCAAAAGATGAGCGCGTGCTTGTTACTACGCTTACAAAGAAAATGGCGGAAGACTTAACTGATTACTTTTTGGAGCTTGGTATTAAAGTTGAGTACTTGCATTCGGATGTTGATACTTTGCGCAGAGTGGAGCTTTTGCGCGAGCTTCGCGAAGGCAAAATTGATGTGATTGTTGGCATTAATTTGCTTCGTGAGGGCCTGGATTTGCCAGAAGTTTCGCTTGTTGCGATTTTGGATGCAGATAAGGAAGGCTTCTTAAGATCTTACCGTTCGCTTATTCAGACGATTGGCCGCGCTGCTCGTAACGTTTCGGGAACTGTGCTTATGTATGCAGATAGCGTTACGGATGCTATGAGCAAGGCGATTAGCGAGACGGAGAGGCGTCGCGAAAAGCAAATCGCGTATAACAAGGCGCATGGAATTGACCCTAAGCCTTTGCGAAAGAAGATTAGTGACGTTAACGACATGCTTGCTAAAGAGGATGTTGATACTCAAACTTTGCTAGCAGGCGGTTACAGGAATGCTAATAAGGCTGGGAATTCGCATTATGGAGTGCCAAAAGAGCCAAATCTTGGGCAGCAAAGTAAAGAAAAGCGTATGGCGAATATATCCGCCTTGCCGCAAAGCGATATTATGTCTTTGATTAAGAATTTGAGCGAGCAAATGCATGTTGCTGCAGAACAGTTGCAGTTTGAGCTTGCTGCTCGTTTGCGCGACGAGATACGCGATCTTAAAAAAGAGTTGCGTCAAATGGATGCGGCTAATAAGTGAGCGTAATGAGTGAGCTTGTAAGTTATCTTGTAAGTTAGCGTTGATAATAAATAAGCTAATGTATGCGTCAAATATTGAGTATTCTAGTTAGATGTGGTGAGTGCTGGATTTGAATATGTTAATAAAAGATTATTTATTGTCTATGATTCACGCGATGTCTTTGCATTGATAGAGAATCAGCCATGGAATATTCTAAATTTTGTTAATGTGAAAAAATAAATTTATTTTATTTTTTTGAAAAAATACTTGACAAAAGGATTGAGAGAGAGCATGCTCAGACAGACAGACAGACAGACAGACAGACAGACAGACAGACAGCGTGATTTTGTCTTTTTTGTAACATAATTTTTTACAATTTTCACCACTCTATACACTATTTATTTTGAATTCGCACATAATTTTTGGCCTATAAACCTATATTTGCGCTATATAAATTTTTGAATTTAATAAAAAATTATTATTACTATAATCATTAATTTGGTTGGGAATAAAATGAATAATAAAATAATAAATAAAGTTATTAGTTTAATAGTTGCTTTTATAACTGCGATTGGACTTTTTGCAGGGGTTGTGAATGCACAAGCTGATAGCAAAACAACTACAGAAGTTAAGAAATATCCGCTTTCACTTGATATGGATATTGTTTTAAAATCTGGAGATGGTTACATACATCCAGGTGCTAAAAATCAAGTCGCCAAGAACATTGAAAATATGTGGGAAAATCTTCCGATAACTGTCGAAGATGAAAATGGAAATAAAATTGATGTCAAGAAAGAGCTGCAATCTAACTTTCAGCGTTTTGTTGGCAATTTTGCGATAGGACAAAAATTAACAATAACGATTGATACTAATAGCATTCTTGACGGTTATAATCTTTCTTATAATGCGGATCATGAATATATTTCTCAAGCAAGCGGTTATTCTAAATTCACAGTCAAATATCACCTCGACAAAGATAATGACCCTATGGTTGTTAGAATTTCGTTTGGAAAAATGAATGTGAAATTCGATCCTAAGGGCGGAAATATTGGCAGTGAGTCGGGCACAATCATAAAAACTGTAAAAAAAGATAATACGGTTGATTTCCCAGCTAACCCAACAAAAAAAGATTTGGAATTTGGGGGATGGTATACCGAGCTTCCTGATATTGAAGCTTACCGACAGCGTAACATTGTAGGCAAACGCTACTATTGGGATAATAATTCGCTATTTTCGGATTGTAACCGTGATTGGCAGACATACAATGATACTACTTTAGACCCATTATATGATGGTGTATTTTTACTTCGCGCACAATGGAATGCAAGATATACATTTAATGCTAATGGCGGCACCTTTAGTGATGGTACAGCCAAGAAAAGTGAAGCAGTACAGCAAGGCAAGAATATTAATATATTGCCTGCGCCTACGCGCGAAGATTATCAGTTCTTAAACTGGGCGGATGCTGCTGGTAACACTTACAATCCAGGTGATACTTATACTTTGAATGCTAATACCGTGTTTACTGCCGAGTGGAAGCAGATTCGCAATACAGTTACTTTCAAGAACGGCGATAAGACTCAAACGGTAAAGGTGGAAACTGGTAAGGCTATTGATACGGATGCCTTGACTGGCCAGTCTATGCCTAAGAATCCAACGAAGGATGGTTATACTTTCAAAGAGTGGAATACAAGCTCGGATGGTAAAGGTAAAGCATTTACTGGCACAACGACTGTTGATAGTGATTTGACTGTGTATGCCATCTTTACGAAGAATACAGGCAGCGATGATGGTGGCGATAATGACGACAACAATGACAGCGGAAGTGTTGAACCAGATTCAAGCGATAATCCTGAATTGAATGTTGGAGGCGGCAGCGTAAATAACAATAGAACGTTAGACGGTGCTGCGAACGGCTCGGCAGATGGTGCTGCAAATGGTGCAGCTGCCAATGGCTCGTCAAACGGTCTCGCAAACAGAAGCGGTTCTGCTAAGTCGCGGACTGCTGGCACGCGCTCTTCTGGAGTGCTGCCAAATAGTGGTGCGGATGCCTCTGGAGTAACTCTTGCATCCTTCGTCTCTATTGTGTTTGGTTTATTTGTGGCTTCTTGCGCTGTCATAAATCTCAATAGTGCTAAGCATTTGCGCTAGTTTGCATTATTGTGTAAGTCATAAATAAATTAAGGCGGGCACTGGTTAAACGGTGCTCGCCTTGTTCTTTTAGATTGCCTTATTGTTTCTTGCGCTTTGTTGTTTGCGTTTGCAATTCCTATTCAGTTATATTACTTTAGTTGGTCTGAATTATATACAATGTAATGATAATATGTTGAATATAAACGAATATTTGCGTATAGTAAAAGAAGATGGAGGTATTGTTGTGACTACTACGAATTTAAATATCAGAACAGATAAGGGAATTAAGGAACAAGCTGATAAGATTTTTTCAGAACTCGGTCTCAATATGACAACAGCAATTAACATGTTTTTGCGAACAACTATTCGTGAGAACGGGATTCCATTTTCTCTTAAATTAGAGGTTCCAAATGATACAACGATTGCTGCTATTGAGGAGGGTAGACGAATTGCATCTGATCCTAGTGTAAAGGGTTATAGGAATATGGAAGATCTTAAGGCGGCTCTTGATTTATGAAATACGAAGTAAAATTCACGAATCAATTCAAAAAAGATCTTAAATTAGCTAAGAAACAAAATAAAAATACGGATAATCTTTCAGAAGTAATTAATGTTTTAGCCAATGGTGGCGTGCAGAAGCTAAATATTGCGATCATTCTCTGACTGGAAAATATAGCGGAACAAGAGAATGTCATATTGAACCAGATTGGCTTTTAGTATATGAAATTAAGAATGAAGTTCTTGTTTTGATGTTATATAGGCTTGGTACGCATTCAGAATTGTTTAAGAAATAAAATAACACATTTTTAAATCTACAGCTTTTTTATTGATAAAAGGTTTAATGTGCAAGCGTAAGTGCGATGTTTCATAGTTTTCCTTGCGAATTGGTGGGATATTAGTACGACGATTGGCGAGTTTTTGTTCCGACGATTGGCGAGATATTGATATGACGATTGGCTATGTTTAGAAATGTGGTTGTAAGTGCTAAACGTTAAAAGGTTTAATTAGTGGCGGCTCATCAATGCGATGGACTCTAAAGGTGATGTGTTGCTTATGATTATGGCCTCTCTTGCATGGCAGGAATCGGAGTAGCTTTCAAAGAATGTTAAGATGTGTATTCAGTTCAGATATCAGAACTGCGAGATTCATGTCAATCACAACTGGTTCTTGGGATACACCAAAGATGAGAACGGACACCTTGCAGCAATACATGGTGTTTTTGTCATTTATAGAAAATTTATATGGTGGAATTATGCCAGGATTGAATTTATCAACCAAATAGTTTATAGCGTAATAAGTTTAGGTGTGTTTTAGACATAGAGGATAACGATGAAGACATTTGATATGATTAAAGAATTATGTAATAAAAAAATATAAGCGTTTCGGAACTTGCCAGACGGATAGGGCAGACTTCGCAGAACTTTGGTAAGAAACTGAAACGAGATACAGTTACTCTTGAGGAGTTGAAACAGATAGATGATGTTATGAAGGTTACCTTTGAGCAATCATTTATCTTCCCGGGTGGAGAAATGATAAAAACAAGTAATGAGTGAGAGAAATCATGGCATACGAAAAGAAAAGTATTAGAGCAATAATAGATGATGTAAATAGTAGAAGATTCTATCTTCCTGCTATTCAAAGAAAATATGTGTGGGGAGATTCACAGATCACAAGATTAATGGATTCTATCATGCTTGGATATCCTATTGGAACTTTTCTTTTTTGGAAAGTTAAGAAAACTATTGTGAACCAAAAAGAGTATTCAATGTATGAATTTATAAAAGATTACCATGAGCGAGATATGTGTAAGAATCCGGCTGCACCGCAGCCGTTCCCGTTTGGTAGTGGAGATGAAACGATCTGGGCTGTTTTGGATGGCCAGCAGAGATTGACTTCTCTATACATAGCTTTGCAAGGAAGTATGAGCAGAAAACTTCCAAACAAAAGATGGAAGAATGATGATGCATTTCCGAAGAAAGAACTGTACTTTGATTTGCACAGTGAAAAAACTGATGATGAGGACATTTCTTACGATTTCAGATTTTTAACAGCAGAAGAAGCCGCAAAGAATAAGGACAATAAGATATGGTATTTAGTAAAAGATATTCTTAAGTATTCAGCTGAAGATTTATTAACAGAAGTTATCATTCCAAATGGCTGGGCAACAGATAAAGTTGCAACAAAGAACATTTCGCTTTTACATACAAGACTTGTTACTGATGAAATTATCAACTACTTTGAGGTAGAAAAAGATTCGATTGACAGCGTATTAGATATTTTCGTTAGAGTAAATTCTGGTGGAACCGTTCTTTCAAAGAGTGACTTGTTATTCTCTACTATTGTTTCTCATTGGGATAAGGCAAGGGATGAAATTGATAAGTTGCTTTCTGAAATAAATAAGAAAGGCGAAGGATTCAAATTCTCTAATGACTTTATAATGCGAACTTGTTTGTATCTTTTAGATATGTCCGTAGCATTAAAAGTAGAAACATTCAAAAAAGACAGTGTATTAAAAATAAAACAAAACTGGGCTGCAATCCGAAAAGCCATCAAGGATACAGTTGATTTGTTAAATGAGTTCGGATTTAATTCAGAAAACATGATTTCTTATGTGGCTGTTTCTCCTATGGTTTACTACAGATACAAAGGTGGTGATTTCGATTCAAGCAGTAAAGCTGAATTAAGAAAATATATTGTAATCGCACAGGTAAGACAGATTTTTGGCACCGCATCAAATTCTGCACTGACAAGCATAAGAGAGGCATTGAAGGCTGCGCCATCTAATTCATTTAGTATGAAAACTCTAAATGGGATTAGATTCACAGGTGACAGAACTCTTAGATATACTGCGGATGAGATTGATTCAATGTTTGATACATACGAGATTGGAGCCTATACATTTATGTTGTTATCTCTTCTGTATCCAAATTTGAAATATAGTCAGAAGGGATTCCACCAAGACCATATGCATCCGTATACGGGATTTGAAGAAAGCAAAATTGATGGTTTGATATTGCCGGACGGAACAGTGATTGATGATGATACTAAAGAAGATTGGCGTAGAAGAAGGAACACATTAGCAAACCTTCAGTTGCTCGAAGGCAGAGAGAATGAATCTAAGAATGCCACACCACTCGTTGATTGGTTGAAGATTACTGAAAATAGTGAAAATGCTAAGTACCTTCCAGGAAATATTTCTTATGAACTTTCAAATTTTGAAGAGTTTATGGAGAAACGTCAGGAATTGATGAGCAATGCATTAAAGGATATTCTTTTATAGTATTTTCCTATACAAGCAATAAGGCTACCCAACACTTGTGTCGGCTCGACATACCGATTTTCAGGGGGATGACTGTTCTATGATTGCCCTATACAGCAGGTGGATTATAGGTTACTCGTTGAACAATCAATCCACGTGGAGAGTGTCGTATTAATGTTGAGGGGTTAAAGCTGGGTGTGCATTCCGTAACGTTCAAAATTACGCTACTTCTTTCGCTACTTAGTTCGTTTCAATTCTCGCTCAAAAAATCGTGTATTAGTTGTTTGTGTCGTTAACAATATTTTCTATATTTCTGCCTGAGTAGAAGATACGGATAACAGTAACTGTAGTTTTATTTTCGTCTACTTGGTAAAAAACTGTGTAGTTATCTATGGGAACTCTGTGTATTCCTTTAGAACACCACGGCTCCCACTTAACAAGTGTATATCGCATAGGCATAGTCTCAAGAGAACGTATAGCATGCTTAATGCGGTTGACTTGTTTTTCAGCTATTCTTAGAACTTATAATGTAAAACGAATGTATTCGTATAGCTCTGTAAGATCAAGGAACGCTTGTGGAGAATAAATGATTCTGTATGATTTGCTCATACTCCGTATTCTTTAGCGAAGAATTGGTCTACTTCATCTGCACTGTATTGTTTGCCAGTTGAAATAGAGTCGATGCCTTTTTGTAATTCTTTATCCAACTCGGCTCTTGTTAAGCTGCCTAAAGCAGTAGGCTTATTAGTTGGCAAGCGGAGTTCAAATGGCATGCCTTTTTGTAAAACAATCTGGCTGTAAAGCATTTGGATTGCTGAAGATGGTGTTATTCCAAGTTGGTTCAAGATGTTTTCAGCGTTTTCTTTAAGATTTGTGTCGATTCTTGCATATACAGCGTTCGTGTTTGTCATTGTGTTCGCGTCCTTTCTGACCTTATTTTACAAAATTCTTGCAAGCATATGCAAGCGAATGAAAGCAAAAGTTTAACTACTATTCAGATTATAGATTCCCGTTGTTGGTTTAGGTATTTTTTGTTGGATGGAAATTAGGCGTATTGGTAAACCTGAAGGAGTGTGAAGATGGCTGCAAAATATTAAGATGTGCAAGAATTGCTAGAAAAAGCTGATTTTAATGCTAGCTTGAGTTTGCTTTAGTGAGGACGATTGGAAAGCGCGGTGTGTGAAATACATGTCGTCAAGTCATAAAGGCCAAAATATTTAGTGTGTGCAGCAATTCTTTTGTTGCGTGTATTTTCATGTTTTATGCGAGCGCTACTTAATGCGTAATGCGTATCAATGCGTATAATCGTATAATAATGTGATAAAAAACACCAAAATATGTATAATAATGTGATTAAATGCATTAAATTATGTATAATAATGTGATACACGATAAAAGATAACGCAAAATATAACAGAATAACCGCAGAATTGTTGCAACATAATAACGTAGCAGAACAATCACGCGTAAAAACAGCAACGCACTAATACGGCTGCAATATCTAATAGCGTAATGCAAGATGAAAGGTGAGTAATCATGAAAAGGCTGATTATGAGCAAACTTTTAGCATGGAAGAACTCGCCGTATCGTAAACCATTGATATTAAAAGGCGTGCGTCAAGTTGGTAAAACTTGGATACTAAAAGAATTTGGTAAGCTTTACTACAAAAATATTGCTTATTTTAACTTCGATGAAAACAAAGAATATAAGCAATTCTTTGAAACCACTAAAAATGTGGAGCGAATTTTACAAAACCTCACGCTTGCAAGCGGCCAAAAAATCGAACCAGAAAACACGCTGATCATATTTGACGAGGTTCAAGACTGCCCAGAAGTAATAAACTCTATGAAATATTTTTGCGAAAACGCTCCGCAATATCATGTTGCTTGCGCTGGATCATTACTTGGAATAACGCTTGCAAAACCATCTTCATTCCCAGTTGGAAAAGTTAATTTTATGCAAATAACCCCAATGAATTTCACAGAGTTTTTACTTGCTAATGGAGATGAAAATCTAGCGAAGTATATTGAACAAATCGATAAAATAGAGCCGATTCCAGACGCATTTTTTAATCCTCTATACGAGAAATTAAAAATGTATTATGTTACAGGGGGAATGCCTGAGTCAGTTTTAATGTGGGCTAAAGCGCGAGATGTAAACGCAATGCAAGAAACATTGTTTGAAATTATAACAGCTTATGAACGAGATTTTGCGAAACATCCTAATGTTAGTGAGTTTCCTAAAATATCAATGATTTGGAATTCTATTCCATCTCAACTGGCGCGTGAAAACAAAAAATTCTTGTATAAAGTTGTTAAAAATGGTGCTCGGGCAAGAGAATATGAAGACGCTTTGCAATGGTTGGTGTCGGCACAATTGGTGTATAAAATCTATAGAAATACTGCGCCGAATTTACCTATTGCTGCTTATGATGATCTATCTGCTTTTAAGATTTATCTGGCAGATGTTGGTTTGTTAAGGCGATTAGCACAACTTGCTCCTACTGCATTTGCGGAAGGCAATAGGCTGTTTACTGAGTTTAAGGGTGCTTTAACAGAAAATTATGTTTTGCAGGCGTTACTTACTCAATTTGAAGTTATGCCTAGATACTGGTCTCAAACGAATCCGCCTTATGAAGTGGATTTTCTTATTCAACGAGAAAATGATATTTTCCCTGTTGAGGTTAAATCTGAAGCAAATATTAACAGTAGAAGTTTGAAAAAGTTTAAAGAACTATTCCCTAATCAAACGAAATTACGTATACGATTCTCGCTGAATAATCTAAAACTAGACGATGATATGTTGAATATTCCGTTATTTATGGCTGATTACACGGATAAGCTTATAGAACTTGCGCTGAAAGATTGCACTGAAAGAAAATGATTGATAAGTTAGCGTGACTAATCGCAAGTTAAGAGTGATTAATAAGTGAGCGCAGCTAGTCGCATGTTAGTCGCGGGTTGATTGTGGGTTAGTCGCAAGTTAGTCATGTTTAATCGTAGTAAATAAATAGTTGCGAGTTTTGCGCATAGGTCACAATTTGCTGGTACACTATTACTCGGAAAGTGGGTATTTTCCCATTTAAAAATAAACAAAGGAAACAGGCAGGCATTATGAGAAAAGCCAAAATTGTTGATACTATTGGACCAGCTACCGAATCGTTAGAGGGCATTACCAAGCTTGTTGAAGCTGGCATGGATGTTGCTCGCTTAAACCGTTCGCATGGCACTCCTGAAGATCATTTGCGCGTTTACAACAATGTGCGCGAAGCTTCAAAGACTACTGGTCGTAATGTTGCTGCTCTTGTTGATTTGCAGGGTCCAAAGATTCGTTGTGGTTGGTTCAAGAAGAACGCTGACGGCGAAGATAAGGTTTATTTGGAAGAGGGCCAAGAGTTCGTTATTACTACAGACGATATTGAGGGTGATGAGCATCGCACTTCCACAACCTTCAAGGGTTTGCCAGGAGATTGCCACGCAGGCGATCCAATTTTGATTGATGATGGCAAGGTTCGTCTTGAAGTTACCAAGGTAGAAGGCAACGACGTACACACTAAGGTTGTTGTTGCTGGCCCAGTTTCTAGCCACAAGGGCATTAACCTTCCAGGCGTTGCCGTTTCTCTTCCAGCATTGACTGAAAAGGATGAGTCTGATCTTCGTTGGGCTATTCGCACTGGTGCAGACATTATTGCTATGTCGTTCGTGCGTTTTGCTACCGATATTGATCGCGCTCACGAAATCATGGACGAAGAAGGCCGTCGCATTCCAATCGTTGCAAAGATTGAGAAGCCGCAGGCTGTTGCAAACTTGGAAGAGATTGTTAAGACCTTCGACGGCATTATGGTTGCTCGTGGAGATATGGCAGTGGAGATGCCACTTGAGCAGGTTCCACTCGTTACCAAGCGCTGCATTGAGCTTTCTCGCCAATACGCAAAGCCAGTAATCGTTGCTACCGAAGTTCTTGGATCAATGGTTAACTCTCCAGTTCCAACTCGTGCAGAGGCTTCTGATTGCGCTAACGCTGTTCTTGACGGTGCCGATGCAACTATGACCTCTAACGAGACCGCAGTCGGCAAGTATCCAGCAGTTACCGTTCAGACCATGTCTCGTATTTCTCAATACGCTACTGAAAATGGTTATGATCGCATTCCATCTGTGGAGCTTGACATGTCTAGCACGGGTGCAGTTTCTTCTGCAGCTGTAGACTTGGCAGACAAGCTTAACGCTAAGGCAATTGTTGCTTACACGCAAACTGGTCGTACCGTTCATCGTATTTCTCGCGAGCGCCCAGCTGCTCCAATCTATGGCTTGACCAACAATGAGCACACTTATCACTGGTTGGCTTTGAGCTGGGGCACTGAAGGCTTCTTGATTAACGAGGACTACCACGATATGAACCGTCACGATCTTATGATCTTCACCGACAAGGTTCTTCGTGAAGCTGGCAAGGTTGAAGACGGCGACAAGATTGTTGTTTTGAGCACTGCTCAGGGTGAGCGCCAAGCTGGTCGTACAGACTCCATTTACGTTCACACCGTTGGTGCTTGCGATTAATCGCTAGTTGATTGCTAGTTAATCGTTAGTTTTCTAAACGCGCATCCTTTTGGGTGCGCGTTTTTGTTTAGTGCGAATCTTGTGATTTCTTACGTTACGATTTAAGTTCGAAGTTGTCGATTCCCGCGTTTGTTTACCATTTGAGCCAAAAAGGGAACAAACGCAGGAATGAAAAACGCTACGAGAATTAGGTGTGTCGTTTGGTGTGTTGTTTGTGTGTTGTGCAAAATCGCATGAGAGAGAGGATAACAAAAACGCCGCTTAGAATGTAAGCGGCGTTGTGCACGTGCCCCCGGTGAGACTCGAACTCACACTGCACAGATTTTGAGGCTGTTTCCTCTACCAATTGGGATACAGGGGCATCTTAAATTATCCGCGTTTTAACGCGACTTGATGACTATACCACATTTTGCAGAGTAATCAAATATACCGCGTGTTGCGTGTAAGAAAGCTAGTTGCGTGCGCGCGGAAAAATCGCCAGCAACCGCGCGCCGAAAACCCAAAGTAAAATAAAAATAAATAAATATAAATCAAAACAGAAATATTAATTTGCAAATTCTTTAATACTGGGTGTGTTGATGTAAGAATTTTGGTATAATTGCAACTTGCGCCTCTGTAGCTCAATGGATAGAGCAACGGCCTTCTAATCCGTTGGTTGCGCGTTCGAATCGCGTCGGGGGCACTTTGCTTTGCTCTTGTGTTATGTGAAAAATGTTTGTCACGTATTATGCAAAATAAGGAGCACTTGTGGAAAATCATAGTGTAATGGAAAATGCTAGTGTAGCAGCATCAATAATTCTGGCAGCAGGTGATGGGACGCGCATGCGTTCAACAACGCCGAAAGTGTTGCACGAGTTCGCTGGAAAAACGTTCTTAAATCGCGTAATGGACGCAATGGCAGGCGTAAACCCAGGGGAGCTTGCTGTTGTAGTGCATGCTCAAGCTCAACGAGTATCAGAAGCTGCACAAAGTTACAACAACGCTGTTCGGATTATAAATCAAGACGATAAGCCTGGAACGGGTAGAGCTGTGCAATGCGCAATGCGAGATCTTAATGAAGCTTCAAAACAAGAATGCGGTAATGCGCTTAAAGGGGCTGTGTTAATCGCAGCAAGCGATATGCCACTTTTAGACACGCAAACATTGCAATCATTAATCGATTTTCACAATAATCAAGGAAACGCGGCAACTGTTTTAACCGCTGTTTTAGACGACGCCACTGGCTACGGGCGAATTGTGCGCGGAAAAAATGGCGATGTTCTGCGAATTGTAGAACACAAAGATGCCAATGCAGGAGAGCTTGCGATTAAGGAAGTTAATACGTCTGTGTACGTGTTCGATGCGGAAGTGCTTACAGACGCAATATCCAACCTTAACTCCAAGAACGCTCAAGGCGAGTTTTACTTAACGGATGCGCTAGAGCACGCTCGCACAATGGGACGAGTTGGAGCAATGGCGGCAGCAGATTCGTTGAGTGTAGAAGGCGTGAATACGCGCGTTCAGTTAGCTGCGCTTGCAAAAGCATACAACAAGCGCGTTTGCGAAAAGTGGATGCTTGAAGGCGTAACGATTCTAGACCCAGAAAACACGTGGATTGAAGACGATGTTGTTTTGCAAGAAGATGTTACGGTTCTTCCAGGGTGCTTCTTGCAAGGTCACACGATTGTTAAAAGCGGTGCGGTTGTAGGACCGTACACTACGCTTATTGATGCGCAAGTAGACGAAGATGCGGTTGTGGAGCGCTCGCGTGTGCAAGAATCGCATATTTGCCGCGCTGCAAACATTGGTCCGTGGACGTACTTGCGACCAGGTAATGTGCTTGGCGAGGAGAGTAAAGCTGGCGCGTTTGTGGAGATGAAGAAAGCGCATATTGGAAACGGCACTAAGGTTCCGCATTTGAGCTATATGGGCGACGCTGATTTGGGAGAGCACACGAATATTGGCGGTGGCACGATTACAGCAAACTACGATGGCGTGCATAAAAACCATACGACTATTGGCTCTAACGCGCATGTTGGTGCAGGAAACCTGTTTGTAGCTCCAGTTACTGTTGGAGATGGAGTTACAACGGGTGCAGGCTCTGTTGTGCGTCACGATGTTCTAGCGGATTCCATGGTGTATTCGGAAAATACGCAGCACGTTGTAGAAGGCTGGAAGCCAGCTTGGGAGCGAAATTAGACGATTCGTTGGTTGACGGTAAGTACGGTAAGTTAGGAGAAACATATGGCGGCTTTAGAAAGCTCTGTTAACGCGATTAGGATTGCTGCGGCTGCAGCCGATAGGTTAAAAGCCACTAATTGCCAAGCTTTTGACGTTAGCAATCTGCTTGGAATTACAGACGCCATGCTGATTGTTTCTGCATCTAACGAGCGTCAAGTCTTAGCTGTTAGTGAAGAAATCGAAAAAGACTTGTACTTAAAAGACAACAAACGCAAGCCAATATCTAGAGAAGGCTTAGAACTAGCACAGTGGGTTTTGCTTGATTTTGGCGACTTTGTGATTCATATTATGCACGAGGAAGCGCGCGAGTTTTATCGCCTTGAGCGTTTGTGGAATGATTGCCCTGTAATTGATTTGCAACTTCCAGAGCATAGCGAGAGCGATGCGGATGGCAATGATGGCGATGATTCAGATGATGGCGATTATGTCGATGATGCGCAAAATGGCGATAATCAAGAGTCTGAAAGGTAGCGCAAGATAATGGTGGATTTTGTTGAAAGCGCAACGCAAATTGCGCATAATGTCAATAAAAACAGCGCTCACGAGGGCATTGCGCGTTCCGTAATGCTTGTTCGTCATGGTCAGACGCCTTATAATGCACAATTTAGACTTCAAGGCATGATTGATATTGCTTTAGATGAGTCGGGGATAGACCAGGTGACTCGCTCTGGCAAGGCTTTGCGAGTGCTTTTTGGAGCTTCCGACTTAGAAGACCCAAAGAATCCAAATAGCCAGGAGCACGTGCGCATTACTCCAGAAGAAGCCGATGCTAGTTTTGTTGCCATTGTTTCGCCTCTTATTCGCGCACAACAGACGGCTCACGCTTTTGCAGATAAGATTGGGCTTAATGTGCATGTTGAAGATGGCGTGCGCGAGCGATTTTTTGGCGAGTGGGAAGGTCTTAATCGCCAGCAAATTAGCGAAAGATGGCCAGAAGATTTTAATGCTTGGGTAAAAGGCGAAGGCGGCGAGCTTAATCACGGTGCAGAAACCAAGCAAGAAGTTGGCGAGCGCGCTGCGAAAGCTGTAGAAGATTGGGCGCGCAAAACTGGCTCAGACCGCGATTTACTAGTGTTCTCGCACGGATCTTGCCTTTCTCAAACTGTTCATAAGCTTCTTGGATTAGACAAGGTAGATCCTTCTTATAAGACGATTGGCGGAATGGGAAACGGCCGTTGGGCGAGATTAATTCCAAGCCTTAATGCGGATGGCTCAATTCATTGGCGTTTGGATGCTTACGATCAAGGTCCTGCAGCCGACCCTACAAGCCAGCGTCTTATTCGCATTTGGGGAGCTGCTTAAGCGGCATAATTTCTCTTTTTTGCCGCTTATATTCCTAAAACTACCGTTTAGCGGTTTTGTAAAGACAGATTATTTACAGTGCCGTATAGTCAAAATTACAAAACAGAAAGCTAGCAAAAGCTAGCAAACTCTAACGGTAGTATACGGAAGGGAGGCTTGATGAAAGTAACGATTGCTATTGTGTCGCCAGAAGAAGAGCAGCGCGCTCAATTGTCAGTTCACAATATTGACGATAATCTTAAACGCATTATAGCCAATTTGCAAAGCATTGATTCTAAAGATGCAAAATCAAGCAATACTGAAAATAATACTGAGATTGCCGAAAATAATACTGCGAATGCGGCAAATAGCAATAATAATTCATTCATATATGGTTATATTAATGATTCGATTATTGTTATGCACGAGCCAGATGTGATTATGATTTGCGTAGAAAATTCGCGCGTAATTATTCACAGCGATAAAGGCGAGTGCGTTTCTTACAAGCGCCTAATGGATTTCGACAATCCGCAATTCGCGTCGTTTGTGCGCATATCTAAATCCGCAATCGTGAACTTAAATCGCATTGTTCGAGTTGATCCAGGATTCGGCGGAAGTATGAGCGTAAAAATGGACGATGGAAGCGTTGAGTGGATTAGTCGCAGATGCTTAGCAGGATTCAAAAAGCGCTTAGGAATGTAGTTTTAAGCGTAGTCGAATATAAAACTATCAAAATTTTTAATACTAATTTTTTAATACTTAAAAAGGAAACGATTATTATGGAAAAGCAAGTTACAACAATAGGCAAAACAATGGTAAAAAACATTGTTAAAGGCATTGGCATAGCGTGCACTATTTTTACTGCAATTAGTTTTGTGTCAAGCTTGTTAGCAAATACCGCAGTTGGAAACAGAATTGCATCTTATGCTGTAGCGTCGTTTGTTATTGGCATAGGATATGGAGTATTCGCTATTTTTTGGTCGAATGAACGCATGTCAAATCTCGCAAAATTCGTTTTTGCACTAGTGCCGCCAATTGCTATTCAATTTATTGTGTCTGTGATTGTTGGATGGATTTCATTCAAAGATGAGCCAGCTGTGATTTGCGGATGGATTGCGTTCACTGTTATTTTCCCGATTGCAATTGCTGCAATAATTTATTACTTCGAGAAGAAGAAAGCGGAAGAAATGAACGCTAGATTGCGCGAATTGCGTAAAGAAAACAAGTAAATTAGTGACAATTAAATAATTTAAGTAAAAATTTAAGTAAATAAAATAATCAAATAGAAATTGAGTGGTGTTCATCTTCGCCTTTGAAGAAGAACGCCACTCGCTATTCTAAAACGCATCATAGAATGGTCATAATTTATTCGGCGTTTGTTAGATTTTTGCAAAAAATTAGTATTTTGACTAATCTTTAGCAGTTCACTAATCGGCTAATTGACTAATCTTTAGCAATCGTCTTTCCAGCATTAGCTCCAGAAGTCAAATCCTGAATTTCATTAATCTCCATAACAGGAACAGCAGCAGGCTTCTTTGTGCCTTTTTCTTCTGCAACGCGCACTTGCTCATTGTAAATCGCGTCATCTGTGTGAAGTGTAACTGTTCCGCGGAAGCGATAGCCCTTCTTTTCTGCCAAATTTGCAACTGCAACAACAAGCTGGCTGCCGTCTTGCAAGTTCTTAAAATGCTGACCTGCAGTGCGCTCGTGGTAAGCAAGGTGATTATCGTCTAGAACAAACATCGACATCTTTGGGCCAAGATCAAGCTCGCCATCTTTGCTAATCGTTGCAATCCAAGCCAAATTGTTTTCAATAAAAGTCTTCATATCTTCACTAAGAGTTGCCATGTTGAGTCCTTTCTTCAACTGATTATTGTGCAATCGCGCAATCATATGATTATGATTCAATCACTTTTAAGATTACGCGCAATCGTGCATATAAAGGCTTAAAAATCGATGAGTTTTTGTAAAAATGCGTAAACTTGTGACATAAATCACTAATTGCACAAAGTGCGCGCTATATTCCTCGCGGCTGTTAGTAGCCGCTCGGCTGATTTGGCATGTAAAGTCCACTGGACTTTACATTTGAGCCAAATCACGCTTTGACTGAGCTTGAAATGCGTTATGCAATTTCAAGCTCAGTCAAAGCGCCTCTCGCTTAAAGCGTAGCGCGAAGGCAGGTCGGAGCGACTACAAAGTCATGTGTTGTAAATCATGAATCGTAAATATTAAGGCAATAGCGTGCTATCAAGTGCTGATTTCGCAATAAAGTAGTAAATTTTCCGAAGGAACGCCAATGGGTTGTACTTTTCTTGTTTTTGTGGCTATTCTATAAAGTTTATAAGGCAATTTAGCTAACTTAAAGAAAAATTTAATGCTATAGACTTGTTGTTTGCAATAATGAGGGGAGTGACATGAGTGAAATAAATAGCGCGGTTCAACCAAGGCAGAATAATCGAATTAACGTAAACATCGCGCGAATCATGTTGCTCTTATGTGCCGCGATTTGGGGCGGAAGCTACGTCTCGTCTAAATACGCTCTAGAGGTATTCCCACCGCAATGGCTTATGGGAGTTCGCATGCTTGGAGCGTGCATAATAATGGGCGTAGTCTTCTTTAAGACGATTCGCAAAAATTTTACTAAAAAGCTAATAATTCCTTCTCTTTTAACGGGCGTTACGTACTACGCATCTTTAGTTACGCAAACAGAAGGATTAAGGTGGATTGATCCAGGCAGAAGCGCTTTTCTTACAGCAGCCTACTGCGTTATAGCGCCATTTTCCGCGTGGATGATTATTAGAAAAAAGCCAACGCTTTTAGGAATTATTGCTGCTTTAACATGCGTTGTTGGCGTTGGATTCGTTGCATTAAAGCCAGGCTCTCTTGTTCTTACGCTTTCTCACGGAGATATTTTAACTCTTATTTGTGCTGCTGTTTTTGCGTTTAACTTAACATACTTAGCGTATTACTCTAGGCAGTACAATCCCGTTGCTTTAACATTCGGCCAGTTTAGTGTTTCTGGAGTTCTATTTTTGTTTGGAGCTGCAATAAGCGAGCCTTTGCCTAACTTTAGTGCAGAAGATAATTGGATTACGTTTACAAACATGTTCTATCTTATAGTGATAGTAACTGTTGTTGCTCAAGTTATTCAAAACTACACGTTGATTTATCTTTCTACAGCTAATGCTTCTGTGATTATGTGCACAGAATGCTTGTTTACATTGCTATTTTCTAGCATTCTTTACAATGAGCGCGTAACAAATATGGCTTTTGTTGGATTCGCTTTGATTTTTGTTGCGATTTTGCTTGCAAGTTTGGCAGAGCATATTGAGCTAATGCGCGCGAGGAAAAAGCAAGGTTCTTATAAATCTAAAGCAAAAGTGGCATCTGTGCCAGCATCTACAATCTAAGTAGTACTCAATTTGAACACTAATTAGTGAATATTTTTGGCGATTACTAATTGGTGCATATTGCTTAGTGAATAGTGGTAGATAACGATTTTTAAGGTGTGCTTGTGAAGAACTTCTTTAAGGGAATATCATTTACGCAAGTTCTAGCTGGCTCTCTTGCAGCTGTGACGGCGTTTTTGCTTTCGTCAAAAATTGGTATTGCGGGGTCTGTTATTGGCGTTGCAATAGGTTCGATTGTCTCTGCTGTAGCATCTCAACTTTATCAAAATGTTATTCACGCGTCTTCAAAAAAGATACAGTCTTCTTCTGCGTTAAAGTCAGGTTCAAGCCGCTATGAAGAAGATGACACTAAAGTGGTAAATAATGCGCGTTTTATTGCATTAGAGGATGATATGCCTAAAGAATACGAAGTTTACAATAATATGATTGATTCGAGCAAAGAAAAGCAAGCTAGAAGAGTTGTTGCAATGGCTTCTAATGCAAATAATGCAAATTTTGCTGGCGATTCTTCACGCGATGTCGATTCTTCAAGCTCGCAAAACGCAAAATCGGGGGAATCGCAAGCACTTAATGCCGAAAGCACGAGTGTTATGGAATTGTCTTCCTTAAGAAAACTAAAAGAAGAAGATAATGCGCTTTCGGAAGGAGACGAAGACTCGATTCTTACTCTTAACGACGCTAAACGCGAATTAGGAGGCAGAAGTGATTACGCAAATAGTGAAGCTAAGTATAAGAAGCTTACGATTGTTATTGCTATTTTGAGCGCGCTCGCGGCTGTTCTTCTTACTGCTGGCATTGTGTTGCTGTTTACTCAAGGAAAGGGTACAGATAATTTAGTGCCTTCTGGCCAGAATACCGAGCAGAATAATGGCCAGAATCCAAATAATCAAATGCGGCAAAATGGCCAAAATAATGGCGTTCAAAATCAAGATAAGAACTCTAAAGATGTGCAAAAAGACTCTCAAGATGCGCAAGATGAGAAAGATAGTAAAGACAGCAAAGATAGTAAAGACGGCAAAGACGGCAAGGAAGGCAAAGATTCTTCGAGCAAGAATCCTAGCGAAAAGCAAGATAAAAAGACTCACGAAAGGTCTTCCTCTTCTTCTTTAGATTCAAATGGGTCTAAGGCAGATTCTGGCGATCAAAGCTCTGAGGATTCTGGCGTTTCTGGAGCGGATTCTGGCGCGCGCGGGTCTAAAGGCGATTCCTCGGTTTCTGGCGATTCTTCGCCGTCTTCGCCTTCGACTTCGACTAACGGCTCGGGTGGTGGATCTTCTGCGCAACAAGGCGAATCTGGCTCGCAGCAATCTGGCAGTTGAGAATAGGCGGCGTGAGTAGTCGGCAGCGAATAGGAATAGCGCTAAAAACCGCTGCATACGACACGCCGAGTTTGGTTGGTAGCAAAATCTGTTGTATTCTATCAAAGGTTCGTTTGAGCTATACAACTAAAACGGGGCTATGGCGCAGCTGGTAGCGCATCTCCATGGCATGGAGGGGGTCGGGGGTTCGAATCCCCCTAGCTCCACAATTTGAAACGTCACTTTTAATCGGAGTGGCGTTTTTGTTATATTTCGATACGTATCTTATATACTTGTAAGTCCTAGTGCATGTAAATCATATTTTGCACAATCATTCTAAACTGAAAACTTAACTTAAAACTTAGAGGAGAAATTCCGCATGGTAAAGCGCGCGTGGAAAGTGGCATGCAAAATAGCCAATAATGAGCGTACGTCTGGGTTGATTATGCTCGGATTCGCTTTAGCTGGATTAATGCTTGCAAATTTGCCATTTACGTCTGCGATTTTTGAAGCTGTTTCCCACACGCAAATCGGAATTCCATACACCAACATTCACATGTCGATTAGCCACTGGGTTCAAGACGGCGTGCTAACTATTTTCTTCCTTACAGTTGGTTTAGACTTAAAACACGAGCTTATTGCAGGATCTCTTAGAGACCCGCGCGCTGCAGCAATGCCAATGATTTGCGCGGTTGGCGGCATGATTGTTCCGCCGATTCTTTTTGTTGGAACTGTTACAATATTCTCGGAGTTGCACGCTGGTCAAGAGATTATGCGACTTACTTCTGGAGCGCTTCCGTCTTTAGATATGGTTCGCTCTGGTTGGGCTATTCCTACAGCAACAGATATAGCGTTCTCGCTAGCGGTTCTTGCTCTTTTTGCTAAAACGCTTCCTAAAGCATTGCGCGCATTTTTAATGACTTTGGCTACAGTCGACGATCTTCTTGGAATTGCATTAATCGCATTATTCTTCTCTTCGCTTAACGCGTGGTATTGGTTTGTAGGCGTTGTTTTATGCGGATTAGTGTGGACTATGCTTGTGCGATTAAAGCGCGTTCCATGGCCTGTTGTGGCGCTTGTTGGCTTGCTTGCGTGGGTTATGATGTATCAAGCTGGCGTTCACCCTACTCTTGCAGGCGTAATGGTTGGTTTGCTAACTCCTGCGCATCTTGTTCACGGCGAAAAGTCGCTTAGAGCTGAAAGGTATCGTCAAAAAATTCAGCCTTTGTCTTCTTTGTTTGCGCTTCCAGTTTTTGCACTTTTTGCAACTGGAGTTCATTTTGAAACTTTGACTTGGCAGCTATTCTTGTCTCCAATATTAATTGCGATTACGATTGCGCTAGTTGTTGGAAAGCCTCTTGGAATTATGATTACTGCTTGGATTGCTAAGAAAGTTATGGGCTTGCGCGTTCCAGACGATTTGCGCGTTCGCGATCTTTTTCCTACAGCATGCGCGTGCGGAATTGGTTTTACTGTGTCTTTGTTAATAGCTTCGCTTTCTTATAGCGACGCGGATCTTTCGGGCGAGGCACGATTCGGCGTACTAGTGGCGTCTATTATTGCGGCTGCTGTTTCTGGATTCTTGCTTGCAAAGCAATCGAATCATATGGAAGAAGAATTAGACGATATTGAAGAGTGATTAATGGCAATTAAAAGTGATTAAGAGTGACTTTAATGCGTTTTTTAATCGCGATTATAAGATGACTAGAAAGTGACTAGAAAGTTTTAGAAGGTGACTTATGGTTTCTAATAATAATTTAGGTAATTTAGATAATTCTGGTAAATCTGATAATCCAGATAATTCTTGCGATTCGCGCGCGCAAAGCGAACAGAACTCACCTTGGAAAGACACTTATTACAGCGGTGCCGTAATGATGCGCGGGCCAATGATTCCTAAGGAAAGCACAACGGAAACGCTGTTGCAACACGATTTGCCTAATAGCGATTCGCATGATAATCATGCGTGGCAAGGCCTTGACCCTTGGCGAGTTCTTAGAATACAAGCCGAATTTATTGATGGTTTCGACGCTTTAGCAAAACTTGGATTAGCTGTTAGCGTGTTTGGTTCTGCTCGCATAAAGCCAGACGAGCCAGAATACAATAGCGCTCGCATAATGGGCAAAGAGCTTGTAAAACGCGGTTTTGCGGTGATTACGGGAGGCGGGCCTGGAATTATGGAAGCAGCAAATCGCGGAGCGGCAGAAGCTGGCGGAACAAGCGTGGGGCTAGGAATCGAATTGCCTCACGAGCAGGGCTTAAACAAATGGGTAAATCTTGGAATGCAATTCCGCTACTTTTTTGTTCGCAAAACAATGTTCCTAAAGTATTCTTCGGGAATTATTGTGTGCCCAGGCGGTTTTGGCACAATGGACGAGCTTTTTGAGTCGCTTACGCTTGTTCAAACGCATAAGGTTTCTAAAATTCCTGTTGTTCTTTTTGGCAGCGAATATTGGAAAGGCCTTATGAATTGGATTGAAACTACGGTTAAAGAAAGAGGACTTATATCGTCTTTTGACCCTAGTTTGCTTGCGATTACAGACGATCCTCTAGAAGCTGTGCGAATTGCTAGCGGAGATAAGTTTATTAATTAGTTTTGGCTAGTTTTGGCTAATTTTCCTTCATTTTTCGCTCATTTATAAGCGTTGTAAGCTGCCAAATCTCTTCTCCAACGTCGATTCCGCGTGGGCATTGCCTAGAGCATGCGCGCACGGATTGGCACGCGCTTATGCCGTCGCTAGAATCCGCCAACTCTAATCTTCGATTAGTGGCGTTATCTCTAGAATCGTTAATAAATCGCGCAGCATTTATAAGCGCTGCAGGTCCAATAAACGCTTCTCCGCCTGCATAGACTGGGCAAATTCCTTCGCACACGCCGCACATTATGCAATTGCTTAAAAGCTCAAACTTTGCAAGCTGCTCTGGGTGTTGCAAAAACTCAATAATCGCAAGCTTTCCGCTGCTGTTTCTTGTTTGAACATTTTGCGCTTGCAAGTATGGCTCAAGTCTTTTAAGCTGCGCAATCATTGGGGAAAGATCGCAAATAAGGTCTCTTTGAACAGCAAAGCCAGAAAGTGGCGCAATCTCAATAATGCCAAAGCTTCCATTTTGGATTAGTGAAGATATTTCTTTAGATTGTGACTGCAGATTGTGATTTTCGGCGACTGATGTTGTGGTTGCTTGCGACTTTAGGCTACCAGTTTTTCTAAAACCGCTTGATCGAACGCCTTGAGTTTGCGTATTTTGCCTAGCGTTTTGAGCGATTGTAGCTGTGCAAAGTAAAGTTGGCATGCCGTTTACGTTTGCAGCATCCGATCCGCAAACGCCGTGACCGCAAGAGTATCTAAATGCCAAAGTGGGGTCTAGTGTGCGCTTAATTTTAAGCAAGCAGTCTAAAATCGTGTCGTTTTTGCGCGCGCGAATCGTATAATCTTGAAGCCAATGTTTTCCGCTTAATGGTTTAGCTTGTAAATCGCCAGAATTTTGCGTCTGAAATGGGCTACTTTTGCGCTTTTTTGCAAAAGGGCTTTCTCGGTGCCTTCTAACTAAACCAGGGGAGTTAGTGGAGGAGGTTTGTGTTGAGTTAGTGGTTGGGGCAGTGCTTGAGTCGCCAGCAACCGCTGAATCACCAGTAACAGCGGAATCGCAAGAACCGTCATCTGGCGTAAAACGAGATATGCGAAAAGTCACAAAAGCTTCATCTTGTAAAGTGCAATCTTGATTAATGGGATGCACAAAGTTGCGTCTAAAATCGTCAACCATTTGCGCATACCTCCAATTCATACAATTCTAGTTTGCCATAATACTTGCACAGAAATACTTGAGCGAAAATGCAGAAGTAGAAATACTTGCACAAAATCACAGAAGTAGCAAAAATGTTGGCTGCGCCTAACGTTAGGCTTAAATTATGACAGATGCTTTGTTTTTGCTGGATACAAATAAAGACGATGCGCCCGTTCTTGCAAATGGGATTGAAGAGGGCTGGACTCTTAGCTTGCCTCAACACGTTAAAAGGCACGCAATAAGCGCAATGCGACTTTCTGATGGCGATTCGCTAGACCTTTCGGACGGCAAAGGAGTGCGAATTCACGCAACGATTACAGACAGCGAAAACGGCTTAGTTAAAGTAGATTCGTTTATAAAAGAGCCAGCGCCAACAACCAGATTAGCGTTAATTCAGGCGCTTGCAAAAACGGGTCACGACGAGCAAGCAATAGATATGGCTACGCAAATCGGAGTAGACGAAGTAATTCCTTGGTGCGCAAATAGGTCAATCTCAAAATGGAAGCCAGGGCGCACAGATAAGCGTTGGAATCAGGTGCTTGAGGCTGCTACGGAGCAATCGCGCAGAGCGTGGATGCCGCAGCTTTTAGAGCCAGTTACAAGTAAACAGATTCTAGCGATTTGTAGGCGTGCATGCGTTTATGGAAGTCTTGTAGTTGTTTTGCATCAAGATGCAACGGATTCTTTTAGTCAAATCGAAAACTATGTAAACGACTTAACAGAAAAATGCTTAAAAGACGGCAAAACGCGCACTGTTTACGTAATTGTAGGGCCAGAAGGTGGAATTAGCGAAGAAGAAGTGCAAAGTTTTATAGATGCTGGAGCTAAAAGTTGCGTTTTAGGAAGCAATATTTTACGAGCGTCTACAGCAGGGCCAGTATGCTTATCATTGCTTTCTAGAGCGCTTGGCAGGTACGAATAGTAAGCAATTTTGCAATTAATTCTTGCAAGCTTTGTGCGTGTTTTGTGTAAAATGGTAAATGGTATTTTGCAATAAGAATTGTAATAAGAATTGCGATAAGAATTATTGAAAAGTGGGCAAAATAATGGATAAAGCATGCAATACATACATAACTGACAAAGATTGCATTTTTTGCAAGATAATTGATGGGCAAATCCCAAGCAGCAAAGTGTATGAAGACGATGCAGTAGTGGCTTTTAACGATATTAATCCGCAAGCCAAGGTGCATGTTTTGATTGTTCCGCGCAATCATTACAAGAATGTTGCTGAGCTTGCGCAAAATGATTGTGATGTTTTGGCTCATATTGCATGCGTTGCGCAAAAAATTGCAAACGACTTTTATAATGGCGATTATCGCCTTGTTTTCAACACTGGTTTGGGAGCTGGTCAAACCGTGTTCCATGTTCACGCTCATGTTTTAACAGGCGAAAAACTTGAAGAAGGTAGTTTATAAATCGTGGCAAATAGTACAACGCGTATTGTTCAAATTCCAAGCGAATTAAGCCCAGTCGCTGTTTTGGGAGCAGCAGATTCAAACTTAAGAGAGTTGGAGAAGGCTTTTCCAAGCGTAGATATTTCCGTTCACGCGGATTGTGTGAAAATCGTATCTAGAAGCGCAAGAAGTGAAGAAGACGCTTGCAAAGCTGAACACGCGTTGCGCAAAATAGTTGATTGCGCTTACGATGCTCCTGTTGATTCATATGCTGTAAAACGCATGTTAGAAAGAGATGTGCTTAAAGGTAGCGAGCATAATGTGCGAATCGATAGGATTGGGCACAATGGCGGAGTTTTTGGCGGATTAAAGTCTTTTGGTGCTGGAGCTGGAGATGGTGCTGGCTTTGGTGCTGGCTTTGGTGCTGGTGCAATGGAAAGCGATTTTGCTCGAGATTCTGCCGATTTAATGCCATCTAGTGAAGATGCTAAAAGGCGCGCAATGAGCCGGAAAGCGCGAATGGCTAAAGGCGTTATAACTTTTGCAGGCGGAAATCCTGTTCGCGCAAAAACCGCGGGTCAAACGGCTTATGTGCAAGCAATGGAATCAAATACCGTAACGTTTGGTATTGGGCCTGCTGGTACTGGAAAAACGTATTTAGCGGTTGCTAAAGCGGTTAGAGCTTTAGAAGATGGTCGCGTGCGAAGAATAGTGTTGACGCGCCCTGCTGTAGAAGCTGGTGAAAATCTTGGATTCTTGCCAGGAACTCTAAACGACAAAGTAGACCCATATTTAAGGCCGCTTTACGATGCGCTTTCCGACATGTTGGGCGCTCCGCAACTTAAGAGGTATATGGACGAAAACGTTGTGGAAGTGGCTCCGCTTGCATACATGAGAGGGCGCACGCTTAATGACGCTTTTGTTATTTTAGACGAAGCGCAAAATGCTACTGTTCAGCAGCTTAAGATGTTTTTGACGCGTCTTGGATTTAACACAACAATGGTGATTACAGGAGATAGAACGCAAGTCGATTTAGCGGTTCCAAAATCTGGATTAGCTTCGATTGAGAACGTGCTAAAAGGCGTTAAAAGTATTGCGTTTGTTCACTTAAATGCGCAAGACGTTGTTAGGGCCGAGCTTGTTGGGCGAATCGTAGAAGCGTACGAAGCGTGGGAAAAGCGCGAGGCTGATTTTAGGCGCGAGAAGAATGGTTCAAAGCGCGAGGCTGGGGATGCGCGTGGAAAGTCGCAAGAAACCGCGCAATCGCAAAATCTTGAATCGCAAAATCTTGAGAGGAATATCAAGTAATCATGAGTGTTGAAGTGATGAACGAAACCGTTTGGCAAATCGACCCAAAAATATTCTCCGACCTTGGAATGTGGGTTTTGCAACAAATGCGAGTAAGCGTTCAATCCGATTTGTCGATTACTTTTGTGGACCCCGAGCCAATTGCTAGTCTTCACGAAAAGTGGATGAACTTAGAAGGCCCTACAGACGTTATGAGCTTTCCAATGGACGAGCTGACTCCTGGAAGTGACGACAAAGTGAGTGAAGGAATGCTTGGAGACCTTGTGATTTGCCCGTGGGTGGCGGCTCAACAGGCAGCAGCGGCAGGGCATAGCACAATGGAAGAGATGCTATTGCTTACGATTCACGGAATGGTGCATTTGCTTGGCTACGACCACACTACGCCTCAAGAAGAAAAGCAAATGTTTGGCTTGCAAAGGCAGCTTTTGCTAACGTTCTTTGCGGCTAGATCTGGTGAGCTTTACGACGCAACTTTGCCATCGGGCGCAGTAAATGAGCTGGAAGAATACGAGAAAAATCATGCTAAATAACATTACAATTCCGCCGATTCCCGATTTGCCTGCGCATATGTGGGCTTGCTTGGGTGTGATTGCAATAGTCGCAGTTTTGCTTGTGTGGCTTTCGCTTGCAATGGCGGCGGCGGAAGGGGCTGTGCCAAGAGTTACAAGGTCTAGTCTTAATAATCTTATGATTGAAGAACAAACGAACGATAACGAAAGTCAAGTCGTTCGCTTGAGGAAGCTTGCTAGAATTCGCAGAGCAAAGAGGCTTATAGCAGATAGGTACGCAACGAGCGGAGCGTGCGCGTTTGTGCGAATCGTGTGTAATGTGCTGGACGGCGTGGCTTTTGCTGCAATCGCGGCAGCTCTTGGTGCGTCTTTTTGGCTAACGCTATTAATCGGACTAATAGTGGCAATGATTGTTGCAATTGTTTCTATTCTTGTGCGGCCAAGGTCTGTGGGCGCGGCTCAGCCAGTGTTTAAGCTAATGCGCTTGTCTAGAATAGTTTCGATTGCTGTTTTTGTGAATCCGTTTGCAAAAATCGCAAGCCGTGGAGATTCGCAAAGTCAAAGCCAAAATCATAAGAAAAATGCTGCTCTTTCCGACGACGAAGAGTTGGAGAATATTCAATTAGATCAAGCTAAAGCGAGTATTGACAGGCTTGTAGAGGCAAATGATTTTGACCCAGAAGTTTCGGAGATGATGCGCAATGTGCTTACGCTTTCCGACACGTTAACGCGCGAAATCATGGTTCCTCGAACCGATATGATTTGCGTTAAAAACGACGAAACACTGGAAAATTTCCTAAAATTATGCTCAAGATCTGGATTTTCTCGCGTGCCTATAATTGGCGAGTCGGTTGACGATTTGGAAGGAATCGCGTATTTAAAGGATGCTGTGCGCGCAACCGTGTTTAATCCTGCGGCATCTGAGCGCGCGGTTTCTACGATTGGCCGAAGCCCAATGCTTGTTCCAGAATCCAAGCCAGTGGATGATTTGTTCCACGAAATGCAACGAATCCGCCAGCACGTTGCCGTTGTTGTAGACGAATATGGCGGAATTGCAGGGCTCGTGACGATTGAAGACGCGATTGAGCAAATTGTTGGAGAGCTAGAAGATGAGCACGACCGCACTCAGCATGCGGATCCGCAAGAGGTGAGTAAGGGTGTGTGGAAAATGCCTGCGCGCACGCCGATTGCCGATTTGGAAGATATTTTTGAAGTGCATATAGACGAAGACGATGTGGACACTGTGTTTGGGTTGCTTACTAAGTTGCTTGGAAACGTGCCGATTGTTGGGTCGAGTGCTGTGACTCGCGGCCTTAAGCTAACTGCGGTTGATTCTGCTGGGCGGCGCAAGAAAGTCTCCACGATTCTTGTTGAGCGAGATATTCAGGGTCTTAAAGATATTCAGGGTCTTAAAGAAGAAGACGATAGCGCTGGAAAGAGTGACAGCAGGAGCGAGGGCAAGAATAATGCCAAGAATGGCGATAAAGATAGTGGCAAAGACAGCAAATCGTTGCAAGATGATAGCAATAAATAGTGTTGAATTATGAATGATATGAAAGATGTTGATGATATGAGTGGCGATATGGACGAAATGGACGACGAAATGAATGACGAAATGTTTGCTAATTTAGATCCTTCTCTAAAAGCGAGCGTAGAAGTGCCTGATTTTAACGGCTATAAATCGGGATTTGTTGCTGTAGTAGGCAGACCAAACGTTGGAAAATCAACGCTTATGAACGCGCTAATCGGAACGCAAATCGCAATTGCGTCTTCTCGCCCAGAAACAACGCGCAAGGCGATTCGCGGAATCTTAACAACTCCAAACGCGCAAATGGTGTTAGTTGATACGCCAGGAATTCACAGGCCGCGCACTTTGCTAGGCCAGCGATTGAATGACATTGTAGACGAGTCGCTTGCAGATGTTGATGCTATTGCTTTCTTGCTTCCAGCAGATCAAGAGATTGGGCCTGGAGATCGCAGAATTCTAAGCCGACTTCGCTCCGACTTTGCTAAAAAAGATGCGGCTGGAAACTGGGCGTGGAAGGTTCCGCTTATTGGAATCGTAACAAAAATTGATACGCTAAGCCGAGATGAGTTGGTGTCTCATTTGATCGAGATTCAACAGTTTGCTGATTTTACGGATATTGTGCCAGTTAGCGCTTTGGAACGCGACAATGTTGACGAAGTTAAGAAGGTTTTGATTGACAATCTTCCAGAAGGTCCGAAGATGTATCCAGACGATCAGCTCAGCGAGGAGAGTCCTTCTAGCATGATTGCGGAGCTGATTC
This sequence comes from Gardnerella sp. c17Ua_118, assembly GCF_055804255.1. Lineage (NCBI taxonomy): Bacteria > Bacillati > Actinomycetota > Actinomycetes > Bifidobacteriales > Bifidobacteriaceae > Gardnerella > Gardnerella sp. c17Ua_118. The sequence goes on along the minus strand of NZ_JANUYT010000001.1, from coordinate 574,609 downwards.
GTGGGGCTTTTCTTGAGGAGCTTGATGACGAGTTGCCACATTCGCTGGCGGTTGTTGTAGATAGCATTGTGCGCCCAGTAGATGGGGACTATGTGCAATATAGCGATAATAAAGCGCATGTGATTGTGTCGGTGTATGTTGAGCGCGATTCGCAAAAGCCGATTATTATTGGGCGCGGTGCGGAGCATCTTGTGCGCGTTAAGAAGCGTTTGCGTATTGCGGTGAATCGTATTACGGGCGCTAAAGCTGTGCTCGATTTGCACGTAAAGGTTGCAAAGGGGTGGCAGAGCGACCCTAAGAAGCTTGAGCGCTTGGGTTTCTAATTCGTCGCGCCCGAGAATGTAGCCCTCATTAGTGTGTTGAGCTACAAAGTGCGGAGTTGTTTGACGGATTTTGTACGTGATTTAGGTCGAATTTGGTACAAAATGCGCGGGCGCGACGACCTGCCTTCGAGCTTAGAGCGTAGCGCGAGAAGGCAATTTGGAGCGCTGAGCAGCTCAAGGCAGAAGCACTGCTTCTGCGCTGCAAAGCGCTTTGACTGAGCTTGAAATTGCATAATGCATTTCAAGCTCAGTCAAAGCGTGATTTGGCTCAAATGTAAAGTCCAGTGGACTTTACATGCCAAATCAGCCGAGCGGCTACTAATAGCCGCGAGGAATAGCGCGCTGTAACGCGCGAGCGATTTGACGGGTTTTGTTGTTGATAGATACAAAACCCGCGGCAGACGAGTCGCTATAAGACCAGTCAACCGCGGTTTTTGTTTTCTTTAGTTTTGATTACGCACGACGATGGCGAGCAAAGTAAGTGCCGCCTCCGATTGCTGCGATTCCTGCAACAACAGCCGCTATAGCTGCAACAACCTTAAACGTAGTGCTGTTGGATGCGCTTTGTGCTGCGTTTTGTGCGCCGCCAGAAGCTTGAGCGTTCTTAGATTCGCTCTTAGATTCGCTCTTAGATTCGCTTTTTGCAGAATCCTTTGCATCGTTCTTTGCATTATCCTGCTTAGACTCGTTCTTAGCAGCAGAATCCTTAGCAGCATCTTGTGCTTTAGCAAGATCCTTGGCTGCAGCTTTAGCGCCAGCGGCTGCAAGCGCTGCTGCGATGCGGTTAGCGTGCGCAGCTCCTGCAACATTATTCGCCGCAACGCCATTAGCGTTCTGAGCATTAGTTCCGTTTGCACTCTGCGATTGTGCAGCTGGAATAGCAGCGTTGAATCCAAGTTGCTCGTTTCCGAACAAGTTGTTTGCGTATCCTGCAAGATACTGGTTGTAGTAGTTGGAGTTGCTACTAGAAGCATCACTACTGGAGCTGGAGTCAGAATCAGAATCAGAACCAGAACCAGAACCAGGCGTTGTGTCGCTATCTCCGCTTGGAGCAGGAGCAGGAGATGGAGCGGGCGGTGTTGGCACTGGCAAAGGAGCTGGAGCAGGGGCTTGTGGAATTGGCACATCGTTTAGATTTTTAGCAGACAATTTCAGTGCTTCAACCGACTCATCAAGCGTAGCTACATACTGTAGCAGTTCATTTTGCATTCGAGTGAATTTCCCAGCTACAGCAGCATACATAGTGGTGTATTGTTGCTTAGCAGCTGGTGGCAACTTATCAATTGCAGCATCAAACGCGCTCTTAGACGCATCAGCCTTTTGCTTAACTTCATTAAACTTAGACTGTGCAGCAGCAAGAGTTTGTTTTGCTTGCTCAACCTTAGTTTGAGCTTCTGCAACAGTCTTTTTAGCTGCAACAACCTTGTCTATAGCAGTCTTAACAGCGTTAGCAGCTTGAGCTAATTCAGTAGCCTTTGCAGATGCTGTTTGCTTAGCTGTGTCAAGAGCACTTTTAGATTGATTCTGCTTTTGGGTTGCCTCGTTAAGCTTACCTTGAGCAGCGGTAATCTTAGTCTGAGCATCTTTAGACTTTTGAGTTTCAGACTCTATTGTTGCATCGAATCCAGCAATCTTAGTACCAAGATCTTCAACCTTCTTCTGCGCAGCTGCAAGTGCTTCATTCGCACTATTCTTGGCGGCTTCTGCAGCTTGAACCGCCTGCTGTGCAGCAGTCACCTTGCTTTGAGCAGTATTAACGGCAGTAGTAAAATCGCCATCAATCTTGGCTTTCTTAGCATCAGCATCCTTGCGAGCTTGCTTAGCATCAGCATCCTTCTGTTGTGCAGTAGTTTGAAGATTTTGTAACTCATTTTTAAGTCCATTAAGAGCGGTTGTAAGCTCTTGAATCTTTGCTTGCTTTTGTGTATCAGAAAGCTGCTGAGCTTCTCGAGCAGCAGTCTCTGCTGCAGTGGCGTCTTTATCAGCTTTTGTATAAGCTTCTTGCAATTTAGCAGCATGAGTTGCAGCCTCGGTCGCAGCTTTTTGATCTTGAGTTGCCTTAGTTGTAGCAGCAGTAACACCGTTTTCAGCAGTGTCTATAGCATTTAACAAACCTTCGTAAGCTTTACGCTTATTATCTGCTTCCTTCTTATTGGCTTCGGCTGAGCTAACAGCACTGTTGGCATTTGCTAACTCCGCATTCAAGCCAGGAAGAGTCTCATCTGCATAAGCTATGTACTTTATTGCATTTTGATAATCTGCTTTAGCTTTTTCCTTATTATTCCAGTTACCGTTTTCTCCGCCAGCCTCTTCATACTTCTTCTTGAAGTCTTCGGCCTTCTGTTTTCCATTAGTGACTAAATTAACGTTATCTTGTGCTTTTTGCGCATCCTTTTTAAGAGGTACAAGATCTTGGTCTTGTAGGCCATTAGTCTCACCATCGGGAGTCATGTTAAAGTTGTACTGAACTTTGCGAAGCTCGTACTTTGCTTCAAACATTTTGTAATTTGCGCTATTTGCTTTAGCGTTAAGCGTTTTGAGTGCATCTGCGTTAGTCGGCTCTAAAACTGTACTGCTTGTAACTCCAAGGCTAGTCTTATATGCGTTAAGCAGAGATTTGAACTCGTCTACACTAATAGAAGACTCGCTGCTTCCGTGCCACACGGCAACATCTTGCGAGTTTTTGCCTGTTTTTGTAAGATACAAGTCGCTTTCGGCAAATCCGCCAGCACTAATGTTCTTATTAGCAAAATTAGTGTAATGTCCAACAGACTCTATGAATATGCCTTGCAAATTTTCAGTAGTGTCACTCGATTCAAACAGTTGAACATTGTGATTCTGCATAAAGTCACCCAAGTCGTAGCGATGCTCTTTTAGAATCTTTTGACCTTCTGCTGTAAGCTTGTGCTCAATCTTCTCGTCTGTTGGTTCGTTATTAGAGTCCATTTTATAAGTTACGAATTTGCCTTCATTTACAGCCTTATCGTAACGAGTCTTTTCAATCGTATACCAGCCATGCAAAGCGTTAAACTTCTTGTCAGCTTTACTTGTATCGCTTGAGCTGCATGTTCCCATTCCAGAATTTGTGATTTTGCATTCGCCATAATCAAAATGCGTGTGCGTTGCATCATCGTTTCCGTCATAATTACCCCACGCAAGATTCTCTGTAGAATTATATGGATGAGTGTCCATTGAGTGGTGATTTCCGTATATTTCGTGATTAATTGCGTGATTTCTGTTTGCGCCAGAATAGAAGGAGTTTACAATAGCTTCTGCAATCAAGCTAAGGCGCACATTAACTTTGCCTAAAGTGCCAGCTCCTGAGTCTTTGTTTGCTTTGCTGTCTTCTTCGCGAAGCTTGTTAAGTGCTTCGTAATATGTTGCTGCCTCTTCCATGTTTTGCAACGAATCAGCGCCACCAACGCGGTGCAACTTTACTAAGTCCTTATACCACATTGGTGCTTCAATAACTCTGTCTACAACGGTTTTTGTTGTATTTCCTTCAGTCACTTGCTTTGTGATTTCAACTCTTTCACCGTTTAAAATCTTCTTAGCCTGCTGCGCATCTTCAAGAAGATTCTTGTTTCCACTTTCTCCAGAGTTTTGAGTAATCACATAGTCAAGGAATCCATTAAAGCCCTTCTCAACATTTGCGTCTAGTTTGTTTGTGTAGGCATCTGTGTAGGCTTTATCTGCTGTTGATGCTGATTTTTTTGCGTTCTTTATTGCTAGTTGAGCTGCATCAACCTTCTTATGAACTTCGTTGCTGGATAGGCTGTTTTCTGCTTCTTTAACCTTAGATTTAGCAGTTTCAATGCCTGCTTGAGCATCTTGCGCTTTTTTAGCTTTTGTTTCTGATTCAGTTTTGGCTTGCTCTGCTTTCTTCTTAGCTTCATTTGCCTTTTGGCGAGCCTGTGTTGCATCCTGCTGCGCGACCGCTGTAGTTGTGTTATTCTTAGCGTTTTCAAGCTCTTTAGACTTTGCATCTACTGCAGCTTGCTTCTCGTCTGCCAGCTTTTGCGCGTTAGACGCTTCGCTTTCTTTTTCTTTAGCTGTTTTATCTAATTCTTTATATTGATCTTCAGCATCTTTTTTGGTTTGCTCATCCTGAGTTAGCTGTTGATCCGCATTAGTCTTTGCTTGTGTCTTATCTTTTAATTCTTGAGTTTTAGTAGTTAAGTCTTTATTCTTTGCTGTAACGTCACCTTCTGCAGTTGTTTTATCTTGCTCAGCCTGAGTCTTATCTTTTTCGGCCTGTGCTTTAGCGTCTTCTGCAGCTTGCTTCTCGGCTTGCGCTTTATTTAGAGTTTGAGTCTTTTCTTCAACATCTTTGTTGGCTTTTTCTAGTTCGCCTTGCTTGGTAACAACGTCTTTATCTGCATTATCCTTGTCTGTTTGTGCCTGCTTTTCTTTATTGATAGCGTCAGTGTACTCATCATTTGCTTTTTTAGCATCTTTGCCAGCTTGATCAGCATCAGCTTGAGCTGCTCCAACAGCATTGTTTGCGTCTTTTACAGTTTTTTCTGCATTATCTGCCTGCGTGTCTGCGTCTTCAAGTGCTTGCTTAGCGCTAGCATTTGCTTTCTTTTGCTCATCGGTGAAGTGAGTGTCGTCAATCTTATCGACTGTTGGATTCTGCTGAGGCGCTCCGCCTTGGCCGCTCTGGCCGCCCTGATTACCTTGGTTGCCAGCAGATCCTCCTTGTCCAGCAGCTGGCTGAACAACAGGCTGTGGCTGTGTTGGTGTTGATGGTGTAGTTTCTTGCGCGTTTGCAACGCCAGTCATTGCGAATAATGCAAGGGAACTTGCGCCTAAAGATATAGCGGCTGCGATTTTAGCGTTCATAATTAGCCTCTCCTCTTATATGAATTTGCAGTTTTATGCTCTGCAAGAATCGGTGAATACCGCAATGTTTTGCAATTAAATCTTTCGCCAACATTGCGATTTTCTCTTCAGCATTGCTTCTTAAAGAGCATTATAATCTGTTACGGGGGGGGGGGTATCAAGTTTTCAACGCGATTTTATCAAATACCTATGGATTAAATTTGTGCGAGTGACGTTCTCTGTTTGCTGTTGCGAGATGGCTGGATTCGTTATATATGTCTCGGAGGTGAGACATATATAACGTTTTTTGCCCTAATTTCGTTAGATTTGCATCATTGATGAGACATTTGTAACACTTTTTGGATGATTTTCGTTACATTTGTCTCATCAATGAGGCATTTGTAACGTTTTTCGGCTTAAATTCGTTAGATTTGCATTATCGGTGAGGCATTTGTAACATTCGTTGTAAGTCAATCCAGTCTAGTCTCATACTTACCAACTAGCCTTTAACCACATTGATTAAAATATATTGCACATTCATTGCTTATCTCATAATCTCATGTTTATGAAAAACCCTAATACTAAAAGCTTGCTCGAAAAAGCTGAATTTGAGCATCGCTGTTTTCATCCAACCAGTAATTCGCAAAGGCAGTTTGCGTATAGGTGCACTAAGGTAGGAACACTTGTGAGAGTATTCCCAGGTCTTTACGCAAGAACAGAATATTGGCAGAATTTATATACAGCTGAGCAAATTCGACATATAGCGTTTTCTTTGATCGATATTCATCCAGACTGGAAATTTACAGGGGTTACTGCTGCTGCGCTAATCGGATACGATGTTGTGAATGATTATAATCACATAACATATGATTATAAAACCGATTATAAAAGTGATAAAAATCACGACCGCGCAAAAAAGTTGCAGTCTAATTTAACTCCAATCTACGTTCGTACTGTAACCAGAAAGTCCGCAAATGATAATCCGCTGTTGCGTAGAATTAATGCAACAGGAAGAGAGATGGATTGTACAAGTGATGATGTTCGAATTGTGCGTGAAAGCGAAGGAAGTGTCGGTCGTTTCGATATGCTTCCACATTTAAGTGACAAAGTAGACTACGAAGTTCGAAAACATATTGTTGATAAAAGCACAATGCTTTTTGATGTTGCAAATAGCATGGATTTTAGATCGGCATTGTCGATTTTTGATTCTGCTGCTCGAGATAATGTTGATTTTGCTAAAGTCATTGCTATTTGTGAAAGTCGATATTCGACTTCGTATATTAATAATGGGAAAAATGTTGCTGCTTCAACAACCTCTGATTTATTGGAAAGCGCATTTTTTGGAAATGGTTTTGAATCCAGGGTAGATAAGTTTCTCTCACTTAGGCGTCTTTGCTATTTTGCAAGTAGATTAAGTGAAAACGGTGGGGAATCGTTTGCGCGAGGAACGATGATTTCGCTCGGATTTATGGTGCCACAATTACAGCACGAGTTTATATTGCCGCGCTCAGGTGGTAAGTATAGGTGTGATTTTTTGTGGCGGCTTTCTGATGATAAGTTAATTGTTGGAGAATTTGATGGTCGTTCAAAGTATTACGTTGATTCGGATAATCCTAGTCATACTAACGTCGATTTTAATTCGTCATGCGATAATAGAATGTTGCGTAAATCGTACGACACGAATGTTATTAATCGCAATATTGATAGGCAGGCGGAGCGTGAAGTGTTGCTTATGAAGGAGTGTGGAGTAAGCAGGATTGTGCGTTTTACCATTGCGGATATTATTAATCCTAAAAGGGTTGAGAGTAAGTTGATTGATGCAGGCGTTCCTCGGATTATTAAGATGCTGTGATTTATGCGAGCGATGGTGGATTTGTGTGGGCTTTGGGGTGTTAGATTTGTATCATCAATGAGACATTTGTAACGTTTTGGGCTGGATTTTGTTAGATTTGCATCATTGATGAGACATTTGTAACACTTTTTGGATGATTTTCGTTACATTTGTCTCGCGAGTGAGGCATTTGTAACGTTTTTCGGCTTAAATTCGTTAGATTTGCATTATCGGTGAGGCATTTGTAACACTAGGGTATAAGTAGATACTAAAAAACCGCGGTAGACGAGTAGGTATAAGACTAGCCTTCCGCGGTTTTGGGCGATTCGCGCGTTACGCTTTAATCAGCGCTACTTCTTGCGAATCGTGTACATTTGCGTGTTGAGCAATGCAGAATACTTCTTAATAACGCGAGGGCGAATAATCTTCATAGAAGCCGTCATTAAGCCGTTTTCTTGAGTAAACTCTTCTGGCAAAATAATGAACTTTCGCACAGATTCCGCGCGAGATACGCCCTCATTTGCAAGATCCACAAACTTCTGAACTTCCGCACGCACAACCGCGTTATTTGCGGCATCTTCCATGCTCATAGTCTCGTCCAAGCCCTTGGATTTAAGCCAATTGCGCAAAATCTCCTCGTCTAAAGTAACAAGAGAAGATATAAATGGCCTCTTATCTCCAAGAACAAGAGCTTGAGATACAAGCTCGCAACGCTTAATCACTTCTTCAATAGGGCCAGGAGCCACATTCTTGCCGCCAGCGGTAATGATCAAGTCCTTCTTGCGACCAGTAATGTAAAGCATGCCGTCATCGTCAATTCTGCCCAAATCGCCAGTAGCATACCATCCGTCTTCTGTAAACGAAGTTTCGGTCGCCTCTTCGTTCTTGTGATATCTCTTAAACACGCAAGTGCCCTTAATTTGAACTTCGCCATCTTTAGCAATTCGCAAAGTGAAAGCTGGGAAAGCAATGCCAACGGAGCCTTCGTGGAATGGAACGCCAATAGGTGTGAACGCGCATGGGGCAGTGGTTTCCGTAAGACCGTAGCCCTCGTAAACTGGCACGCCTGCGCCGCGGAAGAACGCTAGCAGCTCTGGGTCAAGCGGCGCACCGCCAGCAACAATCCAGCGCGCGCGTCCACCAAGCGCTTGGCGAATCGGGCGGTAAACCAGTGGATCGTAAGCAGCGCGGCGAGCCTTTGTTAGCGCCTTAGCGTCTCCAGAATCCTGTACTTCCTTCATGTATTGCTGAGCTGTAACAACAGCACCCTGGAAAGCAAGTCCCTTAGCGCCGTGACCTGCCTTTTGCGAAGCCGCGTTATACACTTTTTCGAGCACACGCGGAACAACAATCATAACGGTTGGCTTTGCAACTTGAAGATCGGATATAAGCGTTGTAATGCCTTGCGCAATGTAGATTCTAAGCGTGCTAGCAACAACAATATAGTTGATTGCGCGCGCAAACGAATGTGCTTGAGGCAAGAACAACAGCACAGATCCATCAGGCTCGCTAAGCAAGTCTGGCAAATAAATCGGCAAGTTTAATGCCGTTGTGCAATAATGCTCATGCGTCATTTCCACGCCTTTTGGCGCAGCCGTAGAGCCAGAAGTGTACACGATTGAGCACAAGTCGGTTTTTTTAACCGAGTCAATGCGCTCGTCTAGCTCTTCATCGCTAACAGCGTATCCAAAAGCCTGAAGTTCCGCCAATCCGCCAGTTTCTATGCAAATAATGCGCTCAAGGCTTGGGCATTCTTCGATTGCGCCGTCTGCCTTTTCCTTCATGTCGGTTGTTCCAACAATCAAAAAGCGCGAATCGGAGTTGTTTACAATGTTGCGAATTTGCTCGGCAGAATCAGTGTCGTAAATCGTAGCAAGCACGCCTCCGCATGCCATAACTGCAGCGTCAGCAATATCCCACTCGTAGGATGTTTTGCACATTAACGCAACAGCATCGCCCTTGCGCAAACCGTAGTGCATTAAGCCTTTTGCGGCATCTCGCACTTCTTTAAGGAACTGATTTGCTGTTTTTGTAACCCATTCGTCGTTTTCTTTGTACGTGTAAAGCGGATCGTCTCCCATTCGAGCGGCCCTATCTGCATACAAGTCGTAGATGCTTGTGCCTTCATCTAGCGGAGCGCTTCCCTCGGTTTTTGTAGTCAACAAGCCAGTTTGTGGGTCTAAGAACGTTGTTGTTGGCATTTCTGCGCCCCACTCTTCTACGCGAGGCAGACGCGATTTTTGCGCAAGTAGCGTGTTTGCTGCTTCTTGTTTTTCTTCGACTTGCGGGTAGTCTTGGCTTCCCGAGCGATCGTCGCTAACTGGATGCGCGAAGTTGCTGCCGATTTGCAAGGCCTTGCGGGCAAGGTTGAAAGCTTGCTTCTGGAGTGTGTTTAGCACGGACACGTCTGCTCCTTAATTGCGCTAATCTTGAGTCATAAATTTGTGTTGCAACATGTAATTTGTGTTGCAACTCGGGTCACAAAATCAGCTTGTTTTTAATCGCACAATTTAATGCGCGCTTACTTCTTTTATATATGATAATAGCTTGTGTAGCTCAAGTCACTTTTTGCCTTGATATTGCCTTGATTTTGTGTTGATATTTTTGGGATAAGCGCATGTCTAAGTGTTTTTGTAGACTAGACAAGTTGCTTTGGCGAGGGAATAACACTGCGATTGCGCTTGCGATTGTTGTGTAAGTTCCGTTATCGACTGGGCTGATGCCAACTTATGGTGGTTTTCGGCGCGTCGGTGCGCCTGAAGCTGGATTTAAATAAGATTATCCGCATAATCCAGACCATAAGGAGACCGATATGGCTACAAAGATTACACTTGAAGGCAATGTGCGCAATGAATTCGGTAAGGGCGTTGCTCGCCGTTTGCGTGTTGCCAATTTGATTCCAGCAAGCATTTACGCTGGCGGTGCTGAACCTGTGCACGTTACTCTTCCAATGAGGGAGACCACTCTTTCGCTTCGTCACGCAAACGCTTTGTTTACCATTAAGTTTGGCAAGGAATCGCGAATCGCAGTTGTTAAGGATGTTCAGCGCAACCCTGTTAAGCGCATTGTTGAGCACATTGACTTCTACGAAGTTAAGGCTGGCGAGAAGATTGACGTTGAGGTGCCAGTGTTTGTTGAAGGCACTCCAAAGGGTGCTGCTGTTGCATTCGTAGACGTTCAGGAGCTTAAGGTTCGTGCAGACGTTGCCAACTTGCCAGAGCGCTTGGTTGTTAACGTTGACGGCTTAACCGATGGCACCAAGGTGTTTGCTAAAGATGTTAAGCTTCCTGAGGGCGTTGTGCTCGACATGGATGGCGAAGAGTCTGTTGTTAGCGTCACCGTTCCAGAAGATGCTGCTACAGAAGAGCCAGCTGCTCCTGCTGCTGATGCTGCTGCTCCTGCTGCTGCAGAAGCTCCTGCTGCCGAGTAAGGTTTTGCTTAGGAATTTTTCTTAAAAGTTTCTAAGCTTTTCTAAGCTTTATAAGCCGCGCAAGTCAAGATTTTATTGACTTGCGCGGTTTTTGTTATTTTTGCACACAAAACTGTAGTGCGTTTGTACCGAATTTCCGTGTTTTTAATACAAACGCACTACATAACTCCGCGCTTTGTACCATATTTGACTTAAATCACGTACAAAAAGCGGAAAAGCAGGTCGTGTCGTTCGCGCGGTCTAAGCGCGCGAACGTCTTCGCCGCGCAGAAGCAGTGCTTCTGCCTTAAGCGGCTCAGCGAATCGAAGTGCATTCGCGCGCTACGCTCTAAGCGCTCATGCAAGTCGATTCGAGCAAAAACCCTTGAAACAAAAATACTTATGGGGGGGGGGGTATCCGTGCTATCTGATAAAATACAAAGGTTAAGTATTACGAGTTGGGAGTTTCAGTGGATAAAGCAAAAGACGTTGCTAGCAAGGTTAATTCGAGCAGCAAGCAAATTAAGCATAAAAGCGCTAAAAATAAAGGCGCTAGTAGCTTAAAGAATGTTTCTTCGCAGAATGCGAATAATGCTTCTGGTCGCATCGGCGTTGCTGCTGTAGCTTTAGCATCTACGCTGTCTATGTTGCTTCCTGGTGCAACTGCTTTAGCTAAGACTCCTCTTAACGCTGATTCTTTTGACTCGTCTTATGTAAAGAGTGCTGCTAAGACTTCTGGCAAGGGTGCTGGCAAGGGCAATGGCGACCCAAACGGCTTATATAACAATGGTTTGCTTAACACAGGTGCTACTTCTGAGCGCGCTATGCGTCAGATGGTTGGTTCTGCTAAAGAATATTTAGTTAAGCATGCTGATTCTAATGCTAGTGCGGAAGGCGTTGATAATCAGGAAGCGGCTGCTGGCGATTCTTCTGTGGGCGTTAAGGATTCTGGCGAACGTTCTGGGGCTGGTTCTGAGGCTAGTAATGATGCTGCTTCTGAGACTGGCAATGGCGATAATGATGTCGATGGTGATGGCGCGGTTGCTAGTACCAATAGTAGCGATGATGTTAGCGTGGAATCCAGCAGCAAGCAAATCAAGCCTACAACTGAAGATCAGTCTGCTACTAAAGATGGTTCTAAGGTTGCAACTGACGATGCTACTAAGAGTGAGACTAAGGATGCTACTAAGGGTGAGCAAAATAATTCAGATTTAGCAAAGCCAAAGAGTAAAGCTGTTGAGAAAGAGCAGCCTGCAGAAGCAAAACCAGCTGAGACTACTGCTTCGAATGCAGAGCCAGCAGATGCAGAGCCTGCCAAGACTGAGCCTTCAAAAACAGAAGTTGTGAATCCAACGCCTGCAGCGAAGACAGCTGATGCATCGAAGTCAGAACCTGCAAATTCTGAGCCTGCTGCAAAGACGAGTTCGGCAACAAAGGCGGCTTCGGAAATAAAGACGAATTCTTCTGCCAAGACTGAGCCAGATCAAAAGTCAGCGAAGCCTGCAAGCGCAGAAAACTCGCAGTCTGGAAGTGAACAGAATGCAAGTGCACAGAAGGCAAGCTCCGAAGAGACAAATCCTGAAAACACAGAAAACACAAATCCTGTTGCAAAGGTAGAGAACGATTCCACTAAGCCAAAAGTTCGTAATCGTAGAGATGTTAATCAAAGTGCCAAAGATTCCAACAAGGGGAGTAGTGTAACTGCTGAAGGTGCAGATGCAGGTGCATCAAGCACAGATAGAAGCGGTGAAGGCGCGAATGGCTCTAATAATAATTCGAATGCCAACAGTCAGGTAATTACGCCGAATACTGGTAACCAAGAGGCTGGCAGCACAGAGAAGGCCAACGAGCAGGTACAAACTGACAAAAAGCCAAGAGCCACGTACAATTTGCAAATTCGCTATACGATTGGCGGCGCTCCAAATAAGCAGCTTGTGCAGCCATATGAGCTTACGATTGACGAAAATCAGCTAAATAATCTTAGTCAACCTGAAAATTATGTGTATGTTAAGCTTCCAAAGTCTGCAGGATATAACCCAGCTGTATATCATAGTGGCAATTACCAGTACTACATTGAAAAAAGTAAAGGCAAGTATGTTATTGATGATGGCATGAATGCGGATGCTGATCGCTACTTGCGTCTAAACAAAGATCTTATTAAAGAATACGCTGTAAAGAAAAGGCAGGTTGTTGGAGGTAACAACAGCGACCAAACTTCGCAGAATTCATCGTCTTCGCAAGCATCAGCAGAAGATGGAATTCAGTATTATGGCGAGTTGAACATAAACTATGCTCCTAAAACAGCTAAATATTACATTCGCCACATGCTGCAAGATGCTGACGATAGAAATACATTCAACGAAGATAAAAATGTATCAGGCGTTAAGACCATTACGGTAGGTGGCAAGCAAATTCACGTTACCGAAGTTACTGGCACAGTCGGCTCTAATGTAAGCGCTGTTTCTGTGTATATTCCAGGCTACGAGCCAGAGCACAATTTGATTAGCTCGCCACTTTCGGATTCCGAAGACGAAAAAGACAAGCTTGTTTTGAACCTTCGCTACTACCGTAAGGCTTACGACGTTACTTACGATTCTGCTGGCGGCACAGATATTACTGCTCAAAAAGTGTATTATGATCAGAAAATAATAACAGGTACGGACCCAACTAAGCGCGGCTACACGTTTAAGGGTTGGCAGATTGTTGACCCTGCTTCTGGGGATTCTGCTGCAGGCACGACTTCTGAATCATCTTCTACTGGCTCCGCGAGTACAAAAACAGTTGATTTTGATAAATTCAAGATGCCAGATCACGATGTGAAGCTTCGTGCAGTTTGGGTGGCGAACAATACTACTAGCTACCGCGTGAATGTGTGGGTGCAGAAAGCGGATTTGGTAGACAAAGAGAATCCGGATTCGCGTGCAAACTACGACTTTGTTGGTCTTGTTGAGCGCAAAAACGTTAAGACTGGCAGCAGCGTTGTTCTTAATAGCATGAACGATGCTGGCGTTGCTAAGGATACTAGTAAATTAAACGGCACTGATAAAGATAATCCTATTTCGGACTCTGAGCTTGGCTTAACTAAAGAAGAGTTGCAAGGCAAAAATTCTGACCACAAAGATGGCTTAATTGCAAAGTTCAACTGGATGAACGATACGCCTGTAACAAGCTTGGATGGGTACAATACTGATAATCCTGATGATCCGAGCAATTATACTGTATCTGGCAGCAAAAGAGTTTATAAAGATAAATTCACGCGCTACTTCTATGTGAATAAAAAGCTTACTAAAAGATACACAAAAGATCCTAATAATACAAGCACTAAGCTTTCTGCTAACGACTTAGATAATACTTTTGACTTAGTCTACGATCGCAAAGAGTACGAGCTTATTTTTGCTGCTCCTAAGAACAGTAATAATGGTATGGGCGGCAATAATGCTGTTATAAATAAAAAGAACAGCAAAGGTGAGATAATTAGCTACTGCTACGCTGGCGGCGGTGATTGTTCAGATAAATTAGACAATAAGTCTACTTACACGTATGGTAATAGTTTTAATAAAGTAACTAACAAAGTTGATCATAATGGTTACCGTGTAAAGGTTCGTTACGGTCAGAGTCTTACTGATTTTTGGCCTAATTCAGATGAAGTAGACTTTATGGATGATGGTAACACTTCTTCATTAGGTTTTGTGATTGGTGGAAATGCTGATAGAGGTACTTATGGTACATATCGTGATACTCCTCCATTCCGTTTAACGAAAGAAGAATTTGTTGATCCAAAATTCCATTGGATGTATGGCAAGGGCACAGCTCCGCAGATTAGTGACGACCCTGCAGATAAAAATGCGTCAAAGTATACTGTAAAAGATGATCAGCGCCTACTTATTCTTGATTCCTATGATAATTCTAAACAACTTCAAGCTGCTCCTATACAGGTAATCATTAAAAAACAGAGCATTGCATCTGCAAAAAATGGCGATACTGGCAAAAATATTAAGTATGAGCTTTCTACAGATTCCTATAGTAAGGATGATACTAACAATAATGATTATGTGTTTCCTCCGTCTTCTATTGCAGGCTTTGAGTCAAAAATAACTAATCTTAAACCTGCAAACAGTAATCGTGAAGATGGTGTTAAGATTGGGGAAGGTCTCGATGCTGATGGCTTCTATGAAAAAGTACGTGAGCTTTATGAAGAAGTAACAGGTGAAGATGCTCCATACGATGCTCCAGAAGAAGGAGGTGATGGCGATTTTCCTGCCCCTGATTATACTTCTGGCGAAGACGATGAGGATGGAGGACTTGCTCTTAAAAAGTTAAATGATGAGATTGCTAGAAGACTTAAAACTGATCCAGAATATAAGAAATATTACGAGTTTAAAAAGAAATATCATCTTGAGTTCCGTCGCTACTTCGCTGGCATTGAAAAAAAGCTTAATTTTGGTGATGAGGTTAAGTGTAGAGAATTTGAAACTTATAATATAGTAACTCTCGAGTACAACCGCCAGAAGTACGCTGTGCAGTTTTATAATGCGGACGGCAAGGCTATAACAAAAGATAATGTCGCTGCTAAAGAAAAACTGCCGTTCGAGTATAGCTTGACTAAGCGCGGCAAAAAAGATTTGACGGGCGAAGACAAAGATCTATACGGAAAAGATACGTCTTACGATGCTTCTGTAACTAAAGACGGTGGTACCAACACCGCAACTCAGTTAGATGGCAAGTACACTTTTACGCTTAACGGTACTAAGTACTCCATCGTTCGCCCTGCTGATTTGCCAAAAGACTACGTTTTTAAAGGCTGGGCTGTTGATCAAGCTGGTATTCATCTTATAAATGGCACGATAAACGACAATAGTGAAGGTGCTGAAGGCGGCAGCGAATCTGGGAGCAAAGATAAAGGCGAAGTTAAAGATTATACAATGCCAGTTAACGGCATTAAGCTTTACGCTGCGTGGGGTAAGCCAAAAGGTGTTAAGCACACTGTAACGCTTGATTACAATATGCCGCAAATTGACGATCAAGGAAACGTAATTACAGATAGTGATGTAACAGAACAGTTTACAGTCAAGCACCGCACTGAAGTTAATGAGCAGGATCTTAAGGTACCAACGCGCAAGGGCTACGACTTCTACGGCTGGGAGCTTGCTAAAAAGGGCGATGAAGAATTAAATGTTCACACTCCGTACGCTTTTAGTAACCAAGTAGTAGAAGATATAACGCTTAAAGCTGTGTGGATTGAAGATACGCGCTACAACGGCACTTTTAATCACATATTCTTAAAGCCTGGGTACACGATTAAGCAGTATAAGACTCTACTGATGCCGTAGCCAAGGCCGCGATGGTAGATCACGTTTCTACTCAAACGGTTTCTGGCTTGCGCGAGCATTTGCGCTACAATGCGGAAGCAGTCTACAGTGACGAAACGCACTTCCCAGATAAGCATTTCACTAGCTTTGAAGCTTCGAAGTACGAGGAACAGAATACTGGCGAGTTTATTTACCAAACGTACAATACGCGCAAGTATAAGGTTCGCTATGTAACTATTGGTGAGGATGGCAAAGAAAAGGATCTTCTTCCTGAAAGCGAAGTCAGCTCTGTAAATAGAAAGTACGACGTAGCATTCTACAAGCCGATTGAAGGCTTTAAGCCTAGAGAATTGCAGCAGACTATTACGTATGCTACCAATGATGACGGCAAGCAGATTGGGGATATTCCTCCTTACAAGTTTATATATGACGACGTTCGCGTGCTTAAGCGCCAGGATGATGCTCAAGCACGCCCAGATCACTACACGCGCTACGTGTTCAAAGTGGCCGATGGTCAGTCGAATATGGGCAGCATTGTTGGATACGATAGTAGGCCTGCTGGAGAAGGCGGTTTAGTCTACGATGTTATTGGCGGAACGAAGGCCTACCAAATGCCTTTGCCTCAAGATCCAGCAGTTGCAAAGCAAGGCTATGAGTTTGAAAAATGGACTTCTGAGATTTATATAGATGATGGACATGGTGGGAAAACAGTTACTGGTGGTTTCGACCGTCTGCCAATTCTTTCTGAGTCTCAACCTAATCCGAAGGTTGTTTACACTGTTCACTTCAAGCTAAAAGCTCCTGTTGCTGCAGCTCCGCAAGTGCTTACGCCAAATGAGAAGATTAGTACTGAAAGTGGCGAGTCTGCTAAGAAGCTCATAACCAATGCTAATGAGTATCCAGATGGTGCTACGTTCAGCTTTGCTGACGGCGCAACATTCGACAACACTCCAGGCTTGCACAAGATTAAGGTGCAAGTGCATCTTGATGGAAATACTTCTGAAACTGAAGTGCTATACCGCGTGCTTCCAGATTTGGTGTACGAAAGCGAGTGGGATAAGTTTAAGACTAGCGACTACGGCAAGAGTCATGTAGATAAAAACGAATATGTTAAAGTCACTTTTACTGGTGATTCAACGCAGGGTAGAATTCTTGGCCATGATGGCGAGACTAGCGCTAGTAAACCTTCGCTTTTTGCATATGTGTATAAGGGTAAGAAGGATATTTCTGTTCGCGTGCCGCAAGCTTTCGGCAAAGATTACAGCGACCAGCATTATCACTACGTGTTTAAGGGTTGGACTATTGGCACTGAAACCGACCCTGCAAATATAACTAATTACGATGTTAAGTCTGAAGA
Organism: Gardnerella sp. c17Ua_118; assembly: GCF_055804255.1. NCBI lineage: Bacteria > Bacillati > Actinomycetota > Actinomycetes > Bifidobacteriales > Bifidobacteriaceae > Gardnerella > Gardnerella sp. c17Ua_118. The sequence goes on along the minus strand of NZ_JANUYT010000001.1, from coordinate 557,557 downwards.
TCGCTACAAAACAGACACGTTTAATAATGATGTTACTTACACTGCTGTTTATAAGAAGATTGAATACTTCTCTAGTTCGTCTGACGGTGGTGAAGTTCCTAAGGATGCTGTAGTTGCAATCTTCAAGCCTGCTCCAGGGCGATTGTGGAATGACGGCACAAGCGGCCCTAAAGTGTTCTACGTAAAGAAGGGCACGGATATTTCCCAAATTCCTTACAGTTCTACCGACCCTACTAATGCTTTGGAGAGGCTTAAAGAAAACCTAACCAATGCTACTGGCATTTGGAAACGAAGTAGCATGCTTAATGACGGTAAGAAAGTTACTGAAGTTAAAGATGTTGCTAAAACTGATGATAAATGGAAAGACGGCTGGAAAGTCAATGAATCATTCCAAGAGTTCGTGGCAGATCAAAAAGCTTGGACAGAGCCAGATGTTAAGAAAGACTACTTTGTTGCTGTTCAAGGAGACGCTTCAACTCTTCCAAAGCTTAAAGATTATGTAATTAATCTTAAAGCTCTTTGTGATGAAGCTAAAATTGATGCTAATAATGTAGCAGACGTAAAAGTCGAATACGATTTGCCACAAGAAGAGCAAGAGAAATTTAAGCAGAAGATGCTTGATAAGCCTGCTACGTACACTGTGCCTCTAAAGATTACAGTCAATTACAAGGACGGCGTGGAACCTAAACCGTATAAGAGCGTTGGCTTACTTAAAGTAATACATAAGCTTATGTACCCAGAAAGCTTGCCGAAGCTTGCAAATGGAGAAATTGACACTAATTCTCCAGAAGCGAAGCAGGTATTGAATAATAATAATTTTGCTAAAGTGAACTTTATTAATGCAAGCCCTGACACAAGTGCACCAGAAGGCAAAGGAAGCTTTGGCGAAAAGGATCGCACGTTGTATTACGCGCTTAAAAATTCTGCTACTGGAGTAAAAGCGCCGCAGGTTACTGGCAAGGATTACGACGCAAATGGATACCATTACGTGTTCAAAGGCTGGAGAAAGCTCGACCATTTTGTTGATCCTGCTGCGAATAGCACTGTGCATACGCGTGCAAGGCGTAGCTTGCCTGATTATTCATCAATTCCTTTAACAACTTTATTTGTAAATCAGCCAACATCTGCAACAAGCGTTAATGTGTCAGATACAAAGAAGGATCTTCTAACAGACGAGCAGATTCGTAATGAAAGGCATGATGAGAATACAACGTATCAAGCAGAGTACGATAAAATACCGAACGTAATCGACGCTTCACAGCAAGACGAGATTCCAGACGGTTACGTTGCAACCATCTTTATGCCAGGATATGGAAGAAAGTGGTCTGATGGTTCACATAGGCCAAAGATTATGTATATTCGACATGGCAAAGATAGGGAAGCAAATATTAAGTTTGCGCAAGAAGTTGCTAATCGTATGAGTAAAGACCTTTCTGGTTTTACTAATTGGCAAATTTATGATGCTAAGAATAATAAGTCAAGTATTTTCCTAAGTGATAGTTGGAATATATCTACTCCTAGAATACTTGTTGCGGAACAAACTGGTACTTCAGATATAAAGATTCCAGAAACAGTTATTGGCGTGGGTGAGAGTATTGCAAACGTTAATAAGCTAGTGCATAACACTGACCCTAAAGTGAGTGTATCTATAGATAGTAGCTCTACGGTTGATGTTTCAAAGCCTGGAATTTCAACAATTATGGTGAATGTAACTAAGCCTACTGATGAAATTGATAATAGTGGTAAACCAAAAACTGTTACGACTAAGTTGCCTGTGCGCGTGTACGTTTTGCCTAAAGTTATTGCAGATAACGATTTGCCAGCTGAAGGCACTGCTGCAGCCAAGTTTGTAGAAAAGAACTACACGAAGGTGACGTATGTAGCTGGTGATGGCGGAAGTTTGCAAAAATCGCCTCTTGAGAATGCTGGAGACAAGCCAGTTTCAGTATATTGGGTGCGAAACGACGCTAATGGTTTCCAAATGCCAATTCCAGACGTGCTTGCAGATAATGGCTACGTGTTTAAGAATTGGACTGTTAATAAGAGTGATGTTACAGACAATAATTATGCTACAGCAGAGGAACGCGAAGCTTTGGCTCGTTTGGCTAAGATTGACGGAATGCACGATGTTGCAAAGCAGATTAGTGATTCGCGTAACTTTACGCTTGCTTATTTGCAAAATCTGCTGAACGAAGCGCGAAAGAGTCGTGCGAATCAAGAAGCTTACAATGTCTACAATGCTAAGCGCGAAGAATTAGCTCAGGTTGCTGAAAGAAAGGGTAATACTTATCTAGCTCAACAAATTCGCGATTCTCATGATTCCTTGCAAGATATTAAGTATAAGCTTGCAGAAACTGGCATTGATGTTGACGAAGTCATTGAGCAACTTCATGAAAAGGATTTGCTTGTAAAAATTGCTAAAGAAGCTGAAAAGGAATGGCTTGCTAAGCAAATTTCCAATTCCAAGCGTTCTTCAATAGAATCGCTGAAGAATTTGATGCGAGAAGCTGGAATAGACTTGACATTTGCTAATTATGAGGAAACGAATAAGAGTAATGTCAGTGATGAACAGCGAGAATTGCTTGCCGAGATTGCTGATGAAGCAGATAAGCCATTTGTTGCAAAGATAATTCGCAGCTCCAAGAAGTCTAGCTTGGAAGTTTTGAAGCAGCTTTTGCGCAATGCTGGTGTGGATTTGTATGCTGTTCCTGCCTCTGAGCCAAAGAAAGAAATCACTATTACTGCAAACTTTGAGCTTATGAAGCCTATGAGGTTTGAGTTTAGAAGTTCTGCGATTTCGGGTATTCCTGCAACGTTTACGCTTGCAAACTTAACGGAGAATTCGAGTGGGAATACGACTGTTAAAGTAGATAATACTAACTTTACAATAAACAATTTCATTTCGGATGGTGGCTCTAATGGCCTTCTTCCTTCTTGCACAGGCACTACTTGCAAGATTTCTGGCACGCCTAAGATTGTGGATGGCAAGCCTAAAGTGGAAGTTAAGTTTACAACTGTTGACCAGTATGGGCGTCGTGCGGAGATTGTTGTGTATATTGACGTAGTGGATTCAGCAAAGCCTGAACCAACGCCTGATCCAACTCCAACGCCAACGCCTGAGCCTGATTATTCAACGGTTCCTTCGGATTATGTTGTGCCAGCGTATGAGCCAGAGCCTGAGGCTGCTCCTGTTCCTGTTGTGCCTTTGCAAGATAAGCAAAAGACGGGAGTTAAGGGCGATTTGCTTCCTCAAACGGGTGTTGATGCTTCGCAATCTGCGTTAATCGCAAGCTTGTTAGCGTCTGTTGGTTTTGCTAGCTTCGCTGCTAAACATAGGCGAAAGCGCGAAGATGGTAAGAATAACTAAGCGAGTCGAGGGTAGTGACTAGAATGGCGAAGGTTTCGGTTCACGCTTAGCTATTGGGGCTTTGCGACCCGAGTCGCCCGAATTCCATAGGAGACATTATGAAGCAGGGTATTCATCCCGACTATCACGCAGTGCAGGTTACCTGCTCCTGCGGAGACACTTTCGTAACTCGTTCCACCGCTAATGGCGATCATATGACGGTTGACGTGTGCTCAAAGTGCCACCCATTCTATACCGGCAAGCAGAAGATTCTCGACACTGGCGGCCGCGTGGCTCGCTTCGAGAAGCGCTACGGTAAGAAGACTAAGTAGATTTTTAATCGCCAGCCCTGCTTTCGTGTAACTTCGCGGAATCGGGGCTGGCGTTTTATGTGCTAAACGTGCACGTGTTCATGTGTCTTATTTAATACTTAATACTTAACTTAATATTTAACTTAATATTTAATATTTTCGATTCAAAATCCGCGTTATGCGCGACTATAAAGGAACAAAATGGCCGAGTCAATAGATGAGCAATTCCCAGCAGCGGTTACAGCTCTAAACGAATACCGCGATATTGAAAATCGCATGGGGCAGCCAGAAGTAGCGTCTAATCCAGACGCAATCCGCAAGCTCGGTCGTAGGCATGCAGAACTTGGGTCAATCGTAAGCGCGTACTTAAATTACAAGCAGCTTTGCGAAGACTACGAAGTAGCTAGCGAGATGGCAAGCGAAGACGAAGACTTAGCAAAAGAAGCAAAACATTTAGAAGAGCAGATTCCAGCAGCAAAAGAAAAGCTTCGCACAGCGCTGATTCCTAGGGATCCAGACGATGCGCGAGACATGATTATGGAAATCAAAGCTGGTACGGGCGGCGAAGAAGCGGCTCTGTTTGCTGGCGATTTATTGCGCATGTACATGCGTTACGCGGAAAAGCGCGGCTGGACTACCGTAATCCAAAGCGAAAACGCGACGGAGCTTGGCGGCGTAAAAGACGTGCAGCTTGCGATTCGCGCAAAAGGCACGCCTGCTCCAGAAGACGGCGTGTGGGCAAGTATGAAGTACGAGGGCGGCGTGCATCGCGTGCAGCGAATCCCAGTAACTGAATCGCAAGGGCGTATTCAAACTTCCGCGGCTGGCGTAATCGTGTTCCCAGAAGCAGACGAAGACGATGACGAAATCGAAATCGATCCAAAAGATCTTAAAATCGATATTTTCATGAGCTCTGGTCCTGGCGGACAGTCTGTTAACACTACGTATTCCGCGGTTCGCATGACGCATATTCCAACTGGAATTGTTGTTAGCATGCAAGATGAAAAGTCGCAGATTCAAAACCGTGCTGCGGCCTTGCGCGTGCTAAAGTCGCGCTTGCTTGCTATGAAGCACGAGCAGGAGGCTGCGGAGGCGGCGGATATGCGCCACTCGCAGGTGCGTTCGTTGGATCGCTCCGAGCGAATCCGCACGTACAACTTCCCAGAAAACCGTATTGTGGACCATCGCACAAACTACAAGGCATACAATCTTGACCAGGTGCTTAATGGCGACTTGCAGCCTGTTATAGACAGCGATATTCAGGCGGATGAAGCCGATCGCTTAGCTAAAGCCAAGTAAGTCAAATCTAAGTAGGCGAAGCTGAGTAAGGCAAACTAAGCAAGACGAGTATCCCAAAACACGCTAAGTAAGTAAAGTAAAATTATCAAGCGGTTCTTAAAATGCAGGAAATTTTGCACATTTTGCGCGCATCTGCCGAAAAACTTGAAGATGCAGGTGTAGAGTCGGCGGAATATGACGCACGTTTACTGCTGGCTCACGCCTGTGGCGTAAGTTTAGCAGACTTAAACAAGGCGCTAATACTTGGCGATTTTAAGGATTTTTTGCCTGATTACGCTAGCAAATATAGCGATTTTATATCTAGACGTGCCTCGCGCGAGCCATTGCAACACATTATTGGATTCGCCACTTTTCGCTACATAGACCTAATAGTAGGTAAAGGTGTTTTTGTGCCGCGGCCCGAGACAGAAGTGGTAGTTCAAGAGGGATTAGATTGGATTCGCGCAAATAATCTAAAAAATCCTATTGTTTTAGACTTGTGCGCAGGGTCGGGAGCGATTGGATTATCGGTAGCAAGCGAAGTTGCAAACGCGCAAGTGTGGGCTGTGGAAAAGTCGCCCAAAGCTTTTGAATATTTGCAAAAAAACTACCGCAAAATCGCGGAAAAATATGATATTTCAAACAGATATCACGCAATATTAGGCGATGCTACAAACGCTAATCTTGCAGAAGCAGCTGCGATTAAAGAGAAAGTAGATGTAGTAATCACAAATCCGCCGTATGTGCCAGAAAGCCAGCCAGTAGAGCAGATTGAAGCTCGCGACTACGATCCAAAAATGGCGCTATATGGGGGGTCTAAAGACGGATTGCTAATACCGCAAAAAATTGTAAAAGCGAGTTTTGCATATTTGCGTATGGGTGGAATAATGATTATGGAACACGATATTACGCAAGGAAAAGCGCTTGCAGATTATGCAAAAAACATAGGATTTAGCAGTGCAAAAGTCAAAAACGACTTAACAAACAGAGCAAGATTTGTAGTATGCAAAAAAGGGGCTAAAAATGAGTAAAATTTGCACGATTAACGAAGAATCATTGCAACTTGCAGCGCAAATAATCAACGCTGGCGGCGTAATCGTAGTGCCAACAGACACAGTTTACGGAGTAGCATGCGATCCATTTAACGAGGATGCAGTAGCGAAAATCTATCAACTAAAGCGCAGACCGCGCACGAAGGCGCTGCAAATTTTAATGAGCAGTGTAAGTGACTTAGAAAAACTTGGGCTTTACTTGCCAAGCCCACTAGACGTGCTTGCGGAAAAATTCCTGCCAGGAGGATATTCGCCAATCGCGCGCGCAAAAAAAGATTCGGTAGCTACAAGGCTTGCTACGCTTTGTAAAGCAGACGAGAACAATGAGCAACGTGAAGCAACTCAAGGCGTGCGCGTGCCAGATTGCCCAGAGCTAATGAAAATTTTGCGTGTTACGGGGCCATTGGCGGCATCTAGCGCGAATCGCAGTGGAAACGAGAGTGCAGACAGCGTAGAAGAAGCGTTTGCGGCTTTTGGAGACGAAATTCCGCTGTACTTAAACGCTGGGCCAACACGCTCGCACGTAGCGAGCACGGTAGTTGGCGCCGATTCAAGCAGCAAAGACGGAATTGTGATTTTGCGCGAAGGCGTAATAAGCGAAGAACAGATAAGAGCAGAAAGTCGCAAGAAATGAGGGTATACCTGTTTATAGCAGCAATCGCAGGCGGTGCAACGTGGCTAATAATGCCGCTTGTACGTCATCTTGCGATTCGCATAGGAGCAGTTGGAAAAGTGCGCGCTCGCGACGTGCACACAATACCTACGCCCCGTATGGGTGGAGTTGGAATGCTATTCGGCTTTGCTGTGTCAATGGCATTTGCAAGCTCCATGCCTTTTATTTCGGGGCTTTTTGCAGGAACACACCAGCCGTGGGTGGTTTTGGCTGGAGCTGTACTCATATGCCTTTTGGGTGTTTGCGACGATATTTGGGACTTAGATTGGATGCTAAAACTTGCAGGCCAATTGCTAATAGCTGTTTTTGTAGCGTGGGGCGGATTGCAAATCGTAGCGTTGCCGCTCGGGTCGCTAGTCACAGCGTCTCCAAGTCTTTCAATCGCAATAACCGCAATACTAATCGTGGCTTCAATTAATGCAGTCAACTTTGTAGACGGACTAGATGGGCTGGCTTCTGGAATTGTGGCAATTGGCGGAATCGCATTTGCAACATACTCTTATATTCTTGCGCGCACGTCTCCAAGCTACGCTTCAATGGCAACTCTTATAGACGTTGCAATGGTTGGAATGTGCGTAGGGTTTATTTTGCACAATTGGCATCCTGCAAAGCTTTTTATGGGCGATTCTGGCTCCATGCTAATCGGGTATTTAATAACTTGCGCGTCTATTATAATGACAGGCCACTTAGATCCATCTGCAGTGCACACGAGCATCTATTTGCCAGTGTTTATGCCGATTTTGCTTCCGATTTTAGTGCTGTTTTTGCCAGTTCTAGACATGTGTTTAGCAATATGCAGAAGGCTTGCAAAAGGGCAGTCGCCAATGCATCCAGACAGAATGCATTTGCATCACAGAATGTTGCGTATTGGGCATTCTGTGCAAGGAGCGGTGCTTATTTTGTGGGGATGGGCGGCGCTCATATCTTTTGGCTCAATAATGATTCTGTTCTTTAAAGCAGTTTATGTGCTTGTTGGCATGATTATTGCGGCGGCGTTGCTTACAATTCTTACAATGATGCCATATTTGCGCAGGCGGCTGCCAGAGCTACGAAATTCGTAAAAAGTGGAGTAGTGTTTGAATTGATGCTAATCGCAGTACCCGTCGCATTAGTCGTAGATAGCCGTAGATAGTCGTATATAGTCGTATATAGTCGTATATAGTCGCAGATAATAGCGCTGTAGTAGATTTGGCGCAAAATGGCCACTAAATATTGTGTATGAAACGCGACTTTTGCAAACGTCATAGCAAAAACGTATAGTAACCCTATGGTTACAACTGATATAAACATGCAATCTGCGTATACTCCTGTTCCTCCAATTTTCGAAAAGCTCGGCCTCGCGTACGACGATGTGCTTCTGCTTCCAAACGAAACCGATGTAATTCCATCCGAAGTAGATACGACTACTCGTCTAACTCGCGAAATCACTATGAAAGTTCCTGCAATTTCTGCAGCAATGGACACAGTAACTGAGTCGGATATGGCTATTGCAATGGCTAGAAATGGCGGAATTGGCGTACTTCACCGCAATCTTTCCATTGATGATCAAGCTGCGCAAGTAGATATTGTTAAGCGCAGTGAGTCTGGCATGATTACTGACCCTCTTACTGTTCACCCAGATGCAACGCTCGCCGATTTAGATAAATTGTGCGGGCGCTTCCATATTTCGGGCTTGCCAGTAGTAGATGGCGAAAATCGTTTAGTTGGCATTATTACCAATCGCGATATGCGTTTTATTGCTTCCGAGGATTACGATCGCTTGAAAGTCAAAGACGTTATGACTCGCGAAAACCTTGTAACTGGTCCATCTAATATTTCTAAAGAAGATGCGCATCGCTTGCTTGCGGAAAACAAGGTTGAAAAGTTGCCGCTGGTTGACGCTGATGGCAAGCTTACAGGTTTGATTACTGTTAAGGACTTTGTTAAGACTGAGCAGTACCCAGATGCTACTAAAGACGACCAGGGTAGACTTCGTGTGGCTGCTGGAATTGGTTTCCTTGGGGATGCTTGGCAACGTGCGTGCGCTCTTATGGAAGCTGGCGTAGACGTTCTTGTTGTTGATACAGCAAACGGCGAAGCTCGCTTGGCACTAGACATGATTCGCAGAATTAAGGCAGATAAGGCTTTTAACGGCGTGCAAATTATTGGCGGAAATATTGCTACTCGCCAAGGTGCGCAGGCGATGATTGACGCTGGAGTTGACGCTGTAAAGGTTGGCGTTGGCCCAGGCTCTATTTGCACTACGCGCGTGGTTGCTGGCGTTGGTGTGCCTCAGCTTACCGCTGTTTATGACGCTGCTCAAGCTTGCAAGGCTGCTGGAATTCCATGCATTGCTGATGGTGGTATTCACTATTCTGGAGATATTGCTAAGGCTTTGGTTGCAGGCGCAAATACCGTTATGCTCGGCGGCACTTTGGCTGGATGTGAGGAAGCTCCAGGCGAGAAGGTTTTGCTTCACGGCAAGCAATACAAGCTTTATCGTGGCATGGGTTCGCTTGGTGCAATGGCGCCTCGCGGTAAGAAGTCTTATTCTAAGGATCGTTACTTCCAGGCAGATGTTACTAGCTCCGATAAGGTGGTTCCAGAAGGCGTGGAAGGCGAAGTGCCATACCGCGGTCCACTTAACGCTGTGCTTTACCAGCTTCTCGGCGGTTTGCATCAATCAATGTTCTACGTTGGCGCTCACAATATTGAGGAGCTTCAAGAGCGCGGTCGCTTTATTCGCATTACGGATGCAGGCCTTAGGGAATCGCATCCTCACGATATTGTGATGACTGCAGAAGCGCCAAACTACAGCGGTTTCCACAACTAAGTCGCAAGTTGTGTGCGAGTTGCGCGGATAAATCGCGTATAAGTCGCAAGTAATTTTGCATTAAACGGCGAAGAGTTAGCTAAGTCTTATTTGCTACTTTCTAACTTTTCGTCGTTTTTTGTTTTGACAATTCGTATAAAATTATTGTATAGTTAGTGGGATATCCCACTAAAAATGAGGTGTTTTGTGGAAGTAGTGAAAGATTATGACGTTCGTCTTGATAGCAAAAAGCGTGTAACTCTGCGCGGAGCTAAATATCCCTATTACAATGTTAAAGAATGTGATAACGGTTGTATTTTATTAGAGCCTCGTGAGCTTACTGTTCCAAAGAGTATCTCTTCTAAAACTCTTAAAAGCATGGATGAAGCAATTCGCAATTTTAAGATTGGCAAAGTCTCTGAACCAGTTGATCTTTCTGACTTCTAGGAGTAACTAAATGAACTTCAATATTAGAATGGGTATTCCAGAGATGTCTAATATGTGGGAGAGATTGCGGAAAGAGTTTCTAGAAGGCAGTATAAGTAAAAAAGATCTTTCTCTTTATAAAAAATGGGGAAAATCTATGAAACTTTTATCTGAAAATCCAAGGCATCCAGGATTGCATACTCATGATATTGAAGAATTGACAAATAGATATGGTGTTAGAGTCTGGCAATCCTACTTGGAGAATAAAACAAGTAGTGCAATGAGAATGTATTGGGTTTATGGTCCTGATCATATGTCAATAACTATTATCGGTTTAGAGCCTCACCCTGAAGATAAGAAAAATGGAGCATATTCTAGAATTTCACTTTCTGATATGCCAGAGATGTGATTTTATCTGTTAGTAGTCTGAGGGAAGATGTAGGCTGATGGGTTCAAAAAAATATTAGGAAAGGAACGAAAATGGCAGAAGCTAAGGAAGATCTTACGTTTACGCCGGAAGAATCGCGCTTAATTTGGATTGATTGCGAGATGACTGGTCTCGATATTTTCCACGACGAATTATGCGAAGTGTCTGTAGTTCCAACTGACTTTAATTTGAAAGTTCTAGACGATGGCATTGATTTAGTGATTAAGCCAAGCGATGCTGCTGTGAGTCATATGAACGATTTTGTGCGCAATATGCACACTTCTTCTGGACTCGTTGACGAGTGGAATAAAAACGGTTTGCCTCTAGAAGAAGCACAAAAGCAGGTTGTTGAGTACGTAAAGCGCTTTTTGCCAGAGCACGGGAAAGCACATCTTGCTGGAAACTCCGTCGGCTCAGATAAAAAGTTCCTCGACCGCTACATGCCAGATTTAATGGCAAATTTGCATTACCGCGTAATCGACGTAAGCACGTTGAAGGAGATTTCGCGCAGACTTTACCCAGATGTTTACCGCAATAAGCCAGCAAAACACGGAGGTCATCGTGCGCTCGCGGATATTATTGAGTCGATTGACGAGTTGCGCTACTACCGCGATATGATGTTCGTTACAGCTCCAGGACCAAGCGAATCCCAGGCAAAAGCGGGAGCACAACACGTTGAAAGCACGAGTTTGCTTCGCGACTACGAGCGCCGAGGCGAAGCTCTAGAAGATGTAAATTCCGCAGAAAAGCGTGATTATTAAACCAAGCGTGATTATCAAACGCATTAAACGTAAATGCGCAAATAGCGCAAATAAAAGGTGCTGCCAATGAAGCAATCGGAAGCGTTAGAAATAATAAACGCAGGCGCAAGCGTGTTCTTAACAGGCGCTCCTGGGTCGGGAAAAACGTATGTTCTGAATCGTGCTGTGCGCTCAATGCGCGAAAACGGTTTAAGCGTTGCTGTAACGGCTTCAACGGGCATTGCAGCAACGCATTTGAACGGCCAAACCATTCACTCGTGGAGTGGAACAGGCGTTGCAAACGCGCTTACCGATTCGCTTCTTAAAACCATTAGAGCTCGGCGAGGAAAGCGCATAAAAGCCACAGACGTGCTTGTGTTGGATGAAGTTTCCATGATTCACGCTTGGCTTTTCGACATGGTTGACGAAGTATGCCGTAAAGTGCGCAAAAATCCTGCTCCATTTGGCGGCCTCCAAGTGGTGGTTTCTGGCGACTTCTTCCAGCTGCCGCCTGTTAGCACGTCTATGCGAAATCGCGATGTATTCGAGCCAAGCCCCGAGTTTATTGCGTCGCGAGAAAAGTATGCTGCTGCTGGCAAAAATCCCGAAGGCTATATTACGGAATCGTTTGCGTGGGATTCTCTAAAGCCTGTTGTGTGCTATTTAACAGAGCAACACAGGCAAGATGATGGAAAGCTTCTTAGCGTTTTAACGGATATTCGAAGTGGTATTGTTAGTAATGAAGATAAGCAAGTTCTTGCTAGTCGACTTGGCGAATATCCTCAAGATAGCGAAGTTTCGGTTCATCTTTTTCCAACAAACGCGCAAGCGGACGGCTTAAATAATGTGCAACTTGCGTCGATTGATGCTGAGCCTCACGAATTTGTAGCAACGCAAGCTGGACCTAAAAATCTTGTAGAGCGCTTAAAAAAGAACATGCTTGCGCCTGAGCGTCTTGTATTAAAGGCTGGTGCTGCTGTAATGGCTTTGCGAAATGACCAAGATAAGCAATATGTGAACGGTTCTGTTGGACGCGTATTGCGATTTGCGCCTGAATCCAAAGGTGGCTGGCCAATTGTTGAGTTTGAAAACGGCAATATTGTTACTCTTAAGCCTGCTGCTTGGGAGATGACGGATGGCGAAACGGTTCTTGCTAGCGTAAATCAAGTGCCACTTAGATGCGCGTGGGGAATTACGATTCATAAGTCGCAAGGAATGACGCTTGATAGTGCTGTTATGGATTTGCGCCGTACTTTTGCGCCTGGAATGGGCTATGTTGCGCTTTCGCGCGTGGAAAATTTGAGTGGGCTTTATTTAGAGGGCATTAATGACCGCGCGTTTAGCGTTTGCGCGGATGCTGTGATTCTTGATGGCTCTTTGCGTGAAGCTTCCAAACGAGCTAGTGAGATTCTTGCAAATGATGGCGCTTGCGCGTTTACAAATAATGCAAATAGCGCAAATGGCGATTCTGCCGATCAGCAAGAGTTTGATATTTTCGCAAGTACTAGCAACGATGAGTTTGGATTCAATGACGAGTTTTAGTTGAAAATTACGTATTGTGAGTTTGTTTAGTAGTGTAAACAAGTGTTTATGTCCTCATGCGCAAATAGATTGGAACGCATGGGTTCTAATGTACTTCGTATGTCTAAGCTGTTCCTTCGTACGCTGCGCGAAGATCCAGCAGACGCGGACGTTAATTCCGCAAAACTTATGCAGCGCGCAGGCTACATTCGTAAATCTGCTCCAGGCGTGTGGACGTGGTTGCCACTTGGTCTAAAGGTACTTAACAAAGTTCAAGCGATTATTCGCGAAGAAATCAACGGTATTGGCGCTCAAGAAGTTCACTTCCCAGCGCTTCTTCCACGCGAGCCATACGAGGCTACAAACCGTTGGGAAGAGTACGGCGACAACATCTTCCGCCTTAAAGATCGCCATGAGGCTGACTATCTTCTTGCTCCAACGCACGAAGAAGTCTTTACTCTTCTTGTAAAAGATATGTATTCTTCGTACAAGGATTTGCCAGTTACTTTGTATCAGATTCAAACGAAGTATCGCGACGAATTCCGTCCGCGCGCAGGTCTTATTCGTGGACGCGAGTTTATTATGCAAGACGCTTACTCGTTCTCGATTGACGAAGATGGTTTGAAGTCTGCTTATGTTGAAGAGCGCGCTGCCTACGCTCGAATTTTTGACCGTTTAGGCATTAAATATGTGATTGTTCACGCTGTTTCTGGCCCTATGGGTGGATCGGATTCCGAGGAATTCTTGGCTCCAATGGCAATTGGCGAAGATACTTTTGCTCTTGCTCCTTCTGGAAAAGCTTGGAACGTTGAGGCTTTGACCACTCCAGAAATGCAAGATGTTGACTGCTCGGCAACTCCTGAAATGGAGGCTCTTGATACTCCAGATGCTAAGACGATTGAGGCTTTGGTTAAGGTTTCCAACGATTTGCATCCGCGTAAAGATGGTCGCGAATGGCAAGCCTCCGACACTTTGAAGAACTTGATTATTGCTGTTAAGCACCCGGCTGATGCTGAGGGTGGTGAGCACGAGGAACCATGGCGCGAAATCGTAGCTATTGGTGTTCCAGGAGATCGCCAAGTAGATATGAAGCGTCTTGAAGCTCAATTTGCTCCTGCAGAAATCGAAGAAGCAACCGAGGATGACTTAAAGTCTCATCCTGAGTTTGTAAAGGGCTATATTGGCTTTAGTGTATTAGGTCCTCAAGCTCGCAAAGATGGTAGCAAGGTTGCTTGCCCTGTTCGATACTTGATGGATGCTCACGTTGCAAAGGGAAGCGCCTGGATTACAGGAGCAGATGAAGACGGCAAGCACATTTACAATGCTGTTTACGGCCGCGATTTTGAAGCGGACGGCGTTGTTGAGGCAGCTCAAGTGCGCGATGGCGATATGAGCCCAGACGGTTCTGGTCCATTGAGCTTTGAGCGCGGTGTGGAAATCGGACAGGTGTTCCAGCTTGGCTTAAAGTATTCTAAGGCTTTGGGCTTAAGCGTTCTTAACGAAAACGGCAAAGCTGTGCCAGTTTGGATGGGCTGCTACGGTATCGGCGTTAGCCGCGTGATTGCGTGCCTTGCAGAAACACATCACGATGAAGCTGGCCTTGCATGGCCTATGGCGATTGCTCCAGCTCAAGTTCACGTTGTTGCTACTGGCAAAGATCAAGTTGCTTTCGACGCTGCCGAGAAGGTTGTTGAAGAGCTTAGCAAGCAGGGAATCGAAGTAATCTTCGACGATCGTCCAAAGGTTTCTCCAGGCGTAAAGTTTAAGGACGCGGAGCTTGTTGGTGTGCCTTTGATTGCTGTAGCTGGCCGAGATACTGTGAACAATGGCACGATTGAAATCCGTGATCGCAACGGTTCAAATGTTGAAGCAGTCCCAGTTGACGAGGCTGCTGCTCGAATCGTTGAGCGCGTCAGTGAGCTCTTAGCTTAATTCATTGTCTTAAAAATTTGCTATCTGCTTTTACGAAAAACGTGGGTGTATCTTTGTATATCCCACGTTTTTTTGTATGTGTTTTATGTACAAAAGTAGATTTTCATATGATTATGTTATTGTGTCCGCGAGCGTATCTAAAACTTACATTGTATATTGTGAAAGTGCCAGTTTTGTAAGAATTACAATTAAGAAAAACTTTTTTCGCATTATATTTTTCTTAAATACTGCAAGTATGGAAAACTTCATGATTGAGTTCGGTATTAGTATGCTTGATTACATTATTTTTTACAGTTATAAGAGTTGTACAAGCATAGAATGTAAACTGTTGAAGATGAAGTAATGTAGCTATATCAGTTTTCCATACGAAAGTAGTTATATTATAATGTTATACCCAGATTGAAAGGATGAAAATAATGAAATGCAGTAATTGTGGTGCAGAATGTTATGGTACGGTATGCAAGCAATGTGGAATGAATTTCGAAACTCATAAAATAGAGTTACTTCCTACTGCGGCACAAACGAACTCTGCTACCCCCCCCCCTAAGTCTTATACGCAAAATTATGCATCTTCAGCTTATCCAGGCAATGTAGCAGCTTATAAGAAGCGCAAAAAACCGATTTATCGAAGATGGTGGTTTTATTTACTTGTAATTGCAGCTGTCATTTCAATTGGTAATATTGCTATGCATAGAGATAAAACTATTAATTGGGATGAGATGGTTTTGAGTGCTCAGTTGCCCAAGCCTCCTTCTGATAAAGGTGAAGTTATTAGCAATTCTGCAGATCGGCTTGATGTTAAGATTAAAAACATTTCTGCTAAACAATATAACGATTATACTGTAGATTGTAAGAAGAAAAAGGGTTTTACAGTTGATGCGGAATCTGATTCCTCAGGATATAAAGCCTACAATAATAAGGGTTATGAATTAGATTTGAACTATTATGAGTCGAGTAAAGAATTGAGTATTAGTCTTAATAAGCCGATGGAAATGTCGCCTATTGTATGGCCTTCTAGCAAAGCTGCTAGTCAATTGCCTGTTCCAAAGTCTACTATTGGTAATTTCACTTCAGACAGTGACAATAATCTGAATGTGTATGTTGGTAATACAAGTAGAGAAGATTACAATAATTACGTTAAGGCTTGCACTGATAGAGGCTTCAAGGTTGGATACGACAATTCAAAGAACAGGTATTCTGCTAAGAATGATGCAGGGTGGCATCTTTCGCTATCCTATGAGGGGAATAGCGTAATGAATATAAGTCTTTCAGCTCCAGATAATAATTCTGGTAGTAATGATAATAAGAAGTCAATTAATTCAAAAGATTCATCAAATAGCGCAGAATCTAATTCTGCTAAACCGCAGCAAAATGATGCCAAGTCTGCTAATGGTTTGCGTAGTGATTTTAAGGCAGCTATGGATAGCTATGAATCAACTATGAATGAGTATGTTGAATTCATGAAAAAGTATAAAGCTAATCCAAGTGATGCTGAACTTATCTCGGAATACGCGGATTATATGCAGAAATATGCTGATACGGCGAATAAATTCCAAAGTTGGGAGAGCAATAATCTCAATAATGCAGAGTTGTCATATTATCTTGCTGTTCAAGCTAGAGTCACAAAGAAACTAGCTGAAGTAGCATAAATAGTATCCGTGTTTCTCATTGCTGTTTTGTAATAAGAAATAGTAGAAATTAGTTACCACTGTGTTTTAGTTTCTACTATTTCTTAACTATAAATTTAATTTGTATAGATAGAGAAATCTTACATATTAGAAATAAATATTAAAATTTTGAATAGGGGTGGTATATATGAAAAAGTTCAAAATTCCACAGATTGTTAATTTTATTTTTATCTTGATTGGTTTATTAGGTTTTCTGTTGCCATATGCAACTTCTACTACTAAACAAAAACAATTTTTACTTAGTAATCCTAATGTAATTGCCATTAGTGAATTGAATATGAAAAATAGAGATATGATCGATTTGTCTATGATAAAATATTTTCGGTTTTATTTGTATGTAGTAAATAATCCCGAAAAATTGATCTTTACGAACACTGATGTAACTGATGTAATTGTTAATTTAGTTCTTCTTAGTATACTGGCTGTTTCTATACTTTTTATTGTCTTATTTACTCTATTTAATAAGCCTATTGGTAATATTGTTTTTGCATTCATTATGCTTGGCGATTCGCTTATTATGAATTACGACATAGTAAGTCGTGGTGTTATTCCTTCAGAAAGTTACACATATGGAATTACTTACTATCTTTACGTCATACTTGCGATAGCAATTATCATTTGTTCAATAGCTAATATTGTTGTAAATAAAATAGATAAAAAGAAAGTTATAAATAGATATTAAATTTGTGAAACTTACCGCCAGGAATACTACTATTCTTGGCGGCAAGTTTGCTATGATTATCAACAAAATTTTTCCAAATATGGTATACTAAAGCCTAATGTTTAATGCTATTAAAACTTTCTAAAAATCATTGGCGCCTCCTTCAATATCGTTGTATTCTTCTTCATCTAAGTGGCCTCCAAAATCATTTATCTCTTCATTTTCTTGAGAATTTTCTTGAGAATTAGAAGAATTTGATTTAGAAGACATTGGATTTTTCATTGCAAAGTTTTGATTTCGACTATCTCCATTTTCGCTATAGTCTGTGTTTTTAGAATCTACGTTTGCAACGTTTCTGTTTCTAGCATACGAAGTCTTAGTAAATTCACTGATTCCGCGATTTAGGTCGTGTCCGATTGATGTTGCTTCTAGAACCACTCGCGATCGGTCTTCTCCATCTTTGTGCCAAGATTCCGTATTTAAATTTCCGCAAACTACGATTGCATCTCCCTTATGCACGCTTTTTAACACGTTTGATGCTAGCGACTTGTACGCTTTTACAGTCATCCATGTTGTTGGACGCTCCTTCCATGCTTTTTCTTCGTTATGATAGTAAGAAGATGTGCTTCCAATTCTTAGTGAGCATGCGGGCGAGTTTTCATTTCGACTAAAGTTTACAGGGTCGCTTCCAACGTATCCGCTGATTGTTAATGTTGCTTGTTGCTGTGCCATATTTTTCAACCTTTCAAGAGTTTGGACTGCGACTAATTTAAGTCTCGAAGTTCATCGCGCAAAACCGTGTTGATTATCGTGGCTTTTGGCAAATTCGCCGCAGTAGAATCAACTATGAATTATGGAAAATAGTTGTGCAATATATTTTTATAAATGTGGTTAAAGCCTATGTTTTATTCACATTGATTAAAAAGTCTTGACAAAATATGCGAAAGCTAGTATGGAAAACCAGATAGTTGAGTAGCACAGATGTTAAATAGCGCATATAGTTAACTTAATACAAAAAAGCCTGCTTACGCATTAAACGTTTGCAGGCTTTTTGTTTATATTATTTGTTTATATTATTTGCGACTTACAAAATGTTGCGATTTACCAAATGTGTACGCGCTTAGCAGGGTCGAGCCACATCTCGTCGCCTTCTTTAACGTCGAATGCGTTGTAGAACAAGTCAACGTTGCGCGCAATGCCGTTAGTGCGGCACTCTGCAGGGGAGTGTGGGTCGATTTGAAGGTATTGCTCCGCAATCTCGTTACGAGACTTTGAACGCCACACAAGCGCGTAGCTTAAGAAGAATCGTTGCAAAGCAGTGAAGCCATCTACCTTAGGAGCGTTAAGCAAAGTTTCGCGAATTGCATCGTCACTTCCGTCAATCTCTTGACCATTGCTCTTTTGCAAAGCAAAAGCGTACGCTTTAAGCGCAATAGTTACGCCGCTTAAATCGCCAATATTTTCGCCGATTGTTAAAGCGCCATTTACGTGAGGCATTGCATTGCGCTCTTCTTTGCTCTTTAAGTGAGAATACTTAACAATAAGCTGCGTTGGCGTAAAAGCATTGTATTGCTCAATAAGCGCTTTAGTGCGCTCAGTGAAGTTGGTTTTGTCTTCTTCAGTCCACCAATTGTTAAGCACGCCGTCGCCATCGTATTCGCAACCTTGATCGTCAAAACCGTGGCCGATTTCGTGGCCAATTACTGCACCAATAGCGCCGTAATTTGCTGCGTCTGGAGCGCTTGGGCTAAAGAATGGCGGTTGCAAAATCGCAGCTGGGAACACGATTACGTTAAGCAGTGGATCGTAGTAAGCGTTTACGGTTTGCGGAGTCATCTGCCACTCTTCGCGATCCACAGGTTCTCCAGCTTTTGCAGTATACCTACCAAACACAAATCGAGAAACTTCGCGCATATTCTCAATTAAGCCAGCGTCTTCCTTAATATTTAGAGCAGAGTAGTCAATCCAATGGTTTGTATAACCAATATTTGGCTCAAACTTGCTAAGCTTTTCCAAAGCCTTTGCCTTAGTTTCCTCGCCAAGCCAGCTGCTGTTAGAAATCGATACGCGGTATGCGTTAATAAGATTGCTAACTAAGCCTTCCATGTACTTTTTAGAAGACTCAGGGAAGTGCAAGCGCACATATTCGCGGCCAACTTCTTCGCCGCAAGCATCGTCAACAACTCCGATTGCGCGCTTCCAGCGGTCGCGTGGCTTGGTGGCGCCAGAAAGCACTTTGCCGTAGAAGTCGAATCGCGCTTGTGCAAAGTCCTCGCTTAACATGCTTGCCCAGCACAAAATCACGTGCACGCGTGCCCAAAGCTTTAGATCTTCTAAGTCGGCTTCTTGCCAAATCTTATTCAATCCTTCTATAAAGCTTGGCTCGTGAACTACTACTTTGCTAAAAGCTTTACGAAAATCTATTGGCTGATTCTTTGCTTCTTCCGAGTTATCGTAAGATTTTTGAGCAGCATCTAAGAAGGCGTCAAGATTTAACGCTTCAAGCGTTTTTGCCAAATCCGCATAATCGTAAGGATTATAAGTTTTTTGAGAATCGCGTGTTGCTACATTATCCCAATGGTTGCTTGCGATTTGTGTTTCAACCTTCAAGAAACGTTCCGATTGCTCGCTTGTAGTAGTGGCATCTCCGTAACCAGCTAATCGCAGCAACTTTGCTACCATTTTTACGTATTCAGCGCGAATCGGAGCGTAATTATCTTCGCGATAGTATGCTTCGTCTGGCAAGCCCAATCCAGCCTGCTCAATGTGCATAATATTCGTCTTAGGGTCTTTAGGGTCTCCGCATACGCCAAAAGCAAACATTGCATTTGGACCGCCGTATGGAGTAAGAGAAGCAATAGTGCGAACTAAGTCTTCTTTGCTGCTGGCTGCATCAACAGCGTCTAAATCGCTCTTAATTGGCGTAATTCCAGCTTTTTCAATAGATGCAGTATCTAAATAGTTACGGTATAAGATTCGCGACTTTTTGGCTGGGCAATCTTCGCTTTCTAAAATATCTCGAATTTGCGTTTCTGCATCTTCTGCAAGCTTGTAGAAAGCACCAAACATTGGTTTGTCTTCTGGAAGAGTGTAAGTGTCAATCCAAGGACCGTTTACGTAGCGGAATAAATCGTCTTGTGGTCGAATAACCGAAGAGAAGGAAGCTGGGTCAAAATTTACAGCAGAAATTTCCTTCTGCGATTCCTCATTATTGTTATTATTTTCATTGTTATTAGGCATGTGCCTAGATTACAAGTATTAAGCGACATCATTAGCTAGTATTTTTCGCCATATTTTGTGCTATTTTCGTGCCTGCGCGTTAGTCTTAAATCATGATTGAACTTAAAACTCCATCCGAGATTGAAGCTATGAAGCCTGCGGGTCGCTTCGTTGGTAGTATTCTTAAAGATTTACAAGCAATGACAAAAGTTGGAACAAATCTTCTTGAGATTGATGACTTTGTTCGCCAACGCATTATGAGCCGTAAAGGTGCATCTTCTTGCTATGTTGATTACGCTCCTGATTTTGGAACTGGTCCTTTTGCGCACTACATTTGCACTTCTGTAAACGATGCTGTTCTTCATGGTGTTCCTTTTGATTACAACCTTAAAGACGGCGATTTGCTAACGCTTGACTTAGCGATTAACGTTGACGGATGGGTTGGAGATTCTGCTATTAGCTTTGTTGTTGGAAAGCATGCAGATCCAGAAGATTTGCGCTTGATTAAGTGCACGGAGGAAGCGCTGGAAGCTGGCATTAACATGGCTCAGCCTGGCAACCGTCTTGGGGATATTTCTGCAGCTGTTGGATGCGTTGCTCACGAGTATGGTTACAGCGTAAATCTTGAGTTTGGCGGCCACGGAGTTGGCCATATTATGCATGGCGATCCGCAGGTTCCTAACGATGGCACAGCGCATCACGGCTACAAGCTTCGCCCAGGCTTGGTTATTGCGATTGAGCCATGGTTCTTAAAGACTACTGACGAGATTTATCAAGATCCAAAAGACGGTTGGACTCTTCGATCTGCTGACGGTTCGCGCGGTGCTCATAGCGAGCATACGATTGCAATTACAGAGAATGGTCCAGAGATTTTGACTGTTCGCTAAACTTTTAATAGTAATTGTGTAAAGCGTTAAATAGCGTTAAATAGTAATTGCGTAAAACGAACATAATAAAACATAAAGAGGTACTTTAAGTAAATGGCGGAATTTGATTTTGCTCAAGCGCTAAATGATGTTGAAGCAAAGTATTCTTCGATTTCTAAAGCAATAGATATTGATTCGCTTAAGTCTACGATTGCAGATTTAGAAAAGCAAGCTGCAGAGCCTGGACTTTGGGATGATTCTGAGCATGCTCAGCAAGTTACAAGTAAGCTCTCTGCAGCTCAGTCTCAATTAAAGCGTTTGCAAGCTGTTGAGCAGAGCATTGAAGATACTAAAACTTTGATTGAGCTTGGGCAAGAAGAAGGCGATGCCGATTCTATGAGCGAGGCTCAAGAGGAGCTTGGCTCTATTGCGCACGAGCTTGACGATATGGAAGTGCAGACTCTTCTTGACGGCGAATACGACGCTCGTGCAGCTGTAGTTACTATTAGATCGGGCGCTGGCGGCGTGGATGCTGCTGATTTTGCGCAAATGCTTCTTAGAATGTACTTGCGCTGGGCAGAGCGAAATGGCTACAAAACTAAGATGATGGACACGTCTTATGCGGAAGAAGCTGGTATTAAATCTGCGACTTTCCAAGTGGATGCTCCATACGCGTATGGTCGTCTTTCTGTAGAAGGCGGCACTCACAGAATGGTTCGTATATCTCCATTCGATAATCAAGGCAGGCGTCAAACTGGCTTTAGTGCCGTGGAAGTAATCCCACTTGTTGAAGCTACGGATCATATTGATATTCCAGATTCAGACATTCGCGTAGATACTTTCCAAGCGTCTGGTCCTGGCGGACAAGGCGTAAATACTACGTATTCTGCTGTTCGTATTACCCATTTGCCTACTGGTTTGGTTGTTTCTATGCAAGATGAGCGCAGCCAGATTCAGAACCGTGCCGCTGCAATGGCAGTTTTGCAATCGCGTTTGCTTGTGTTAAAGCATGCGGAAGAAGCAGCGAAAAAGAAGGAGCTTGCTGGAGATATTAAGGCAAGTTGGGGAGACCAAATGCGCTCCTACGTTCTTCACCCGTACCAGATGGTAAAGGATTTGCGCACAGGCTACGAAACTTCGCAAACTCAAGCTGTTTTTGACGGAGATATTGACGGTTTCATTGAAGCTGGCATTCGATGGAGGCACGAGCAGCGAGTTGCTGCAAAGCGCGGATAATTGCGTCTAGGTTGTTTTGACTTAGCGTAAAGCGCCTAAAATCAAAAACAATCTATAAGATAGTAAAAAGTAAAGAATATCGTTCAATAGTTCGTAAAGGAAAATGCAGATATGTCTCTGATTTCGCTAGAACATGTGTCGAAGATTTATCCTAAGGGCACGCGTCCTGCTTTGGACGATATTTCTTTAGACGTTGATCGCGGCGACTTTGTGTTTCTTGTGGGTGCTTCTGGGTCTGGTAAGACAACGCTTTTGAGTTTGCTTTTGCGAGAAGAAGAAGCCACAAAAGGCGAGATTCACGTTGCTGGCAATGACTTGAGGCGACTGGTAAATCGCCAGGTTCCGCAGTATAGAAGGTCGCTCGGCTTTATTTTTCAGGATTATAAGCTGCTTAATAATAAAACTGTGTATCAAAATGTGGCTTTTGCACTAGAGGTTATTGGCACGAGCCGCTCTACGATTAAGTCGCTTGTTCCGCGAGTTTTGGAAACAGTTGGTTTAACTGGCAAGGAGAATAATTATCCGCACGAGCTTTCGGGTGGTGAAGCTCAGCGAGTTGCCATTGCGCGCGCGTACGTTAATCATCCGCAAATTCTTCTTGCAGACGAGCCTACTGGAAACTTGGATCCTACAACTTCGCTTGGAATTATGGAAGTTTTGGACGCCATTAATCGCACGGGTACTACGATTGTTATGGCTACGCACAATGAGGAAATTGTTAACTCTATGCGAAAGCGCGTTGTGGAGCTTCATTCTGGTCATATTGTGCGAGATGAGCGCGAGGGTTCTTACGATTCTGCGCTTTACTTCCCAGACGCAGATGTTGAGCAAAAGTCGAAAGCTCAACAAGCTGTAGAAGGAGACTCCATTAGTGCTGCTGTTGCTGATTCTAAGGGCGATTCTAAGAGCGGTTCAAATGGCGGTTCAAATGGCGGTTCAAATGGCGGTTCAAATGGCGAATCTAGCTCAAATGCTAATAGTCAATCGTCTATAAATGCAAATGGTTTTGATGAGTCGCAAGAAAATTATCGTTTTATGTCTAAACGTGCAAAGCGTGCAGTTCAAGCAAAAAAGGCAATGGATGCTGTTGCTCAAACTTTGCAAAATGGGTCCGAAAATAATGAGGGCATTGCTCGTCTTGCGCAATCTGTTCATTCTGGCAGAACGGGTAGATATGGCGAGGTTTTTCAGCCTTTAGAAACAACTATGACTTGGGGGCGTGGGCTTTCGATTCCGCCTGCTCCTCCTGCAAAAAAGTCAGAAGATAAGGGTGATGCCAGTAGCGTTGATGGGTCGAATGAAACAAGCTCTAATAGCAAAGCTAGCGATAGTAAAGCGAATAAAACAGAAGTAAATAAAACAGAAGCGAATAAAAGCGAAGCGAATAAAACAGAAGTGAATAATAGCGAAAATCTTAAGAACGAAGGAGACGAGTAATGCGATTGCGATTCATATTCTCCGAAACGTGGATTAGTTTACGCAGAAACGTTTCTATGATTATTTCGGTAATGCTCGTTACCTTCATATCGTTCTTGTTTATAGGCGCATCTGTTCTTATGCAAGCACAAATCACAAAAGCTAAGGGCGATTGGTACGACAAAGTAGAAGTGGTTGCGTGGCTTTGCCCAGATGGCACGAGTCAGGCAGCGTCTTGCGCTTCTGGAAAAGCTCCAACAAAGAGCGAAATCGTAAAGTTAGAAAACATTATTAACCAAGAACTTGGCTCAGACGTTTCAAACATAACTTACGTTAGCAGAAGTGAGTTTTATAAAAACACTTTTCTTAAGCAATATCCTAATGGCTTATATCAAGGCCGCACTTTAACGGCTGCAGATATGCAAGATTCCTTGCGACTAAAGCTTACAAATCCAACAAAATATCAAGTTGTTTCCGAGGTTCTTTCTGGTCGTGAAGGCGTAGAAGAAGTTGTGGATCAAAGGCAGATTTTTGACCCCGTGTTTAGTGTTTTGAATCACGCAACAGCTGTGACTATTGTGCTTGCTGCAGTTATGGTTGTTGTAGCGATTATGCTTACAGGCACTACGATTCGCATGTCTGCGGCTTCTAGAAAGCAAGAGACGGAGATTATGCGACTTGTTGGTGCTTCTAATTGGACTATTCGCATGCCGTTTATTTTAGAGGGAGCGTTTGCCTCTCTTATAGGCTCTTTGCTATCGGGTTGCGCGCTAAGTGTTGTTGTTAAAGTGTTTATTACGGATTGGCTCGCACAAAACGTTCGTTGGATGCCGTTTGTTAATCAAGCAACTGTTTGGATGACTGTTCCAGCGTTGGTTATTGGAGCTGTTTTGCTTTCAATAATCGCCTCTGCGTTTGCTTTGAGACGATATTTGCAAGCGTAAATTGTCTTAAATATAAATATAAGTGATATAAAACTTAAGATTGGTTTGAAACGCTTACGGTTAATAAGATTTTTAATGTATAATTCGCATTAGTGCTTGTAAAGGTTGAAAGGAAAGCAAGTTGGGTAGAAAGTTTGAAAGCAAAGGATGCTATTTTTACTATTCTAAACGCGTTGTTACTAGCGTGATTGCGCTAGGCGTTCTTATGCTTTCTGCATTTACTATTCTACTTGCGTATACTCCTTTGCGTGCGAATGCTGTAACAATGCAAGATTACAACAGAAAAGTGCAAAGTAATGCGGCTCTTAGAAAGCAATTGGCTGGAGTTAGTAAGCAGCTTGCAGATAAGATTTTAGAGCTTAATGATATTAACGAGCATCAAATTCCAAACCAGATTCGAGCAGCTCAACAGGCTCAAGATCAAGCGCAACAAGCAATGAGTCTTGTTGAATCAACAAATCAACGTTTGCAATCTGCTCAAAAAGATAAGCGTGATTTGGAAGAAAAGATTAAAAAAACTGGCGAAGATTTTGACGACGCAAAGGCTGCTGTGGCTCAGCTTGCGCGAAAAAGTTTCCACGGTTCAAACGCTTCTAATGTAATGGCTATGGTAACCAATTCAACAACTACCGAGCAATTTGTTGGAAAACTTCAATCGGAAGCTGCTGTTGTTCGTAGTGAGGCGAATGCTGCTAACGATGCTGCTGTTACTTTGAACAACTCAATGAATAGGCGTCAGCGTTTGGCTGCTATAGAAGATGAGATTCAAAAATTAAAGCAAAAAGCTCAAGACCAGGCACAAAGCGCGCAAGCTGCAGCAAAAGCTGCTGTAGATAAGCAGCGTTCTTTGCAAAATTTGCGAGACCAGGGAAGTGTTCTTAGAAAGCAGTTGGAAAGTCAAAAGAACAGTCTTACGTCTCGTACTGCTCGTGAGGCTGCAGAAATCGTTGCGTTAAAGTCTCAAATCGACGCTCAAGCTAGGGCTTTGGCTGCGTCTGCTGCAGCTCGCATGAATCCAAATGCTAATCGCCAACAAATGCGTGGTGGTGGCTGGAGTGCGCCTTATTTGCCTGCGTTGCCTCTTTCTAATGGTGCTGCAAGTGGTATGAATTACTCAGTTCCTGGCAATTGCCCTGCTGGTTCTGGTAATTGCTACGGACATAATACTGGTAATACTGCTGGAGGTTCTGCATACCCTGCTCGCCAGTGCACGCTTTGGGCATATTTGCGTAGGTCGCAGCTTGGTTTGCCTGTTGGATCATTTATGGGAAACGGCGCAGAGTGGGCAAATTCTGGGCGCAGACTCGGTTATCTTGTAAATCGCACTCCACACGTTGGTGCCGTTATGGTGTTTTCTAGAGGTGCTGCTGGTTCCGACCCTACGTACGGCCATGTTGCTGTTGTTGAGCGTGTAAATTCCGATGGCTCCGTGCTTATATCCGAAGGCGGTGTTGGGTTTGCAACTTTCCCGTCTTATAGGACTATCAGCAATGCTGGAAACTATGAGTACGTTCACTATTAATTTTTAATTTTTATGATTTGATTTAGGTATGACTCGATTTAGGTTGGTGTAGTTTGGATAAGAAACCTGGTTCAGATGGTACTTTAACTGTTGCGAGGAATAAGAAAGCTAATCACGACTATGCGATTGAAGATTGCTACGAAGCAGGTATTGCGCTTACTGGAACCGAAGTTAAGTCTTTACGAGAAGGTCGAGCTTCTTTAGCTGAAGCGTTTGTAAATATTGATAGACGTGGTGAGATTTGGCTAGAAGGTGCAAATATTCCAGAGTATCTAAATGGAACGTGGAATAATCATGCTCCTAAGCGCAAGCGCAAGTTACTTCTTCATGCTGTTCAAATTGCTAAGCTTTCTAGGCAGATTGAAGCTAAAGGTTATACGATTGTGCCTTTGAGGATTTATTTTAAGGGCAGCTACGCTAAAGTTGAGATTGCTTTGGCGCGAGGCAAAAAAGAGTACGATAAGCGACAAGCGTTGCGCGAGGAACAAGATAAGCGCGAGGCTTTGCGCGCTATGCGATACAAGAATATGCAATCTAGGTGATTTGCTGTATTGCGCGACAACCTGCCTTTTCGCTTAGAGCGTAGCGCGAAAAGGTAATTCGGAGCGCTGAGCTTGCTTAAGGTTGAAAGCACACTGTGCTTTCAACGCAAGCGAGGACGTTAGCGCGCTTAGACCGCGCTAACGATACGTTTCATCCGCTGCGAAAAATCTCGAATCTCTACATCGCTTAGTGTAATCGTACAATTTTGTAGTGTGTCTATAAACGACACGCCGTATATTATTCATTTTTACGAATAATATACGGTTTTGTGATTTTATAATTCGTTATTTTTTGCTGATTTTTAGCATATGCATGTATGGCAATTTATGAATATTCAGTTTTTGTATTTTAATAATCGCAATTTAGTAGCGATATCGTGTATAGTTATGCATATCACTGTAAATTATAAGTTATTTATTCTTTAAGACTGAAGGATTGAACAGGAGAAGAAAATGCTTAAGTCAAATAAGATTTTTATGTTCGCTAAGCCAATTGCTGCAATTGCAACGCTTGCATTGATTGGATGCACATGCGCATGCGGACCTGCTGATTCTAAAGCAGCAGATCCAGATGTGGCACGCAGCTACGATGTAAGCAAAGTTCAAAAAGACGAAGAGATTGCAAAGCTTGTTCCAGAAAGCGTTGCAAAAACTGGCGAACTAACTGTTGGCGTAAATGTTAGCTATGCTCCTGCAGAATTCTTTGCTGCCGATGGCAAAACCCCAGTCGGCTACGAAATCGACTTTTCTAAAGCGCTAGCAAAGTTGATGGGCTTAAAGGCCAAGATTATGCATGCTCAGTTTGATTCCATTATTCCAGCAATCGGAAGCAAGTATAACGTTGGAATCTCTGGCTTTACAGTCAACGCTGAACGTATGAAGTCCGTTGATTTTGTAACGTACGCAAACGCTGGTTTATCTTTTGAAGTTCGTAAAGGCAATCCGACTAAGGTGGATCCAAAGAATCTTTGCGGTAAAAAAGTTACATTAGAAACTGGCACTGTTGGCGAGCCAATCATGGAAGAAGCCAAAAAGCAATGCAAGGCGAATAACAATAAGCCGCTAGAAATCTTAAGCTTTAAGGATCAAACAGATGCCACTACAGCTTTGCTTTCTGGCCGCGCAGATGTTATGTATGCCGATACTCCTGTTGCTGGATACGCTGCAATAAAGAATAGCGGAAAGCTAGAGATTCTAGAAAGCAGCAACGACGCTGAGCCAATGGGTGCAGCCGTTAAGAAGGGCGATGCTAAAATGCTAAAGCTTATTAAGGCTGCAATCGATAAGCTTATGAAGAATGGTGTTTACAAAGACATTCTAAAGAAGTGGGGCGTTGAAAACGTTGCCATTAAGGAATCGCAAGTAAACCCAGAAGTATGATCTTAAAGTTGGCGTGCGTTTACAGTTACTGCATAAGTAAAATCGCACGCCAATTTTTGTATTTAATCTATAGTGATTGCTAGTTAGTAATTTGCATATGTTGCAACCAAAAGCCTTTATGGAGAAAGTATGTTTAACAGTTTAAATAAAAAGCCTTTGCAAAATTCGCAAGGGAACGAGCGCATTTTGCCAGTTAAAAATCCTGGACCAATCGTAGCTGGCATAATCGTAGCTATAATCGCATGCTCGCTGCTTTATTCTATAGTCACAAATCCGCGATTTGAGTGGGATGTTGTTGGAATTTATCTTATAAGCAATAACGTTCTTGCTGGTATTGGTTGGACTTTGTTGTTGACTTTGCTTTCTATGGTTATTGCGATTGTTTTGGCTGTTTGTTTGGCTATGATGCGTAAGAGTGTTAATCCTGTTTTGCGTGGTGTTAGCTGGTTCTTTATTTGGTTTTTCCGTGGTACGCCTGTTTATACGCAGCTTGTTTTTTGGGGTATGTTTGCGGTTCTTGTTCCTAAGTTGAGTTTGGGTATTCCGTTTACGTCTGTTGAGTTTTTCTCGATTGATTCTAATGTTGTTATGACTTCTTTGAATGCTGCTGTTATTGGTTTGTCTCTTAATGAGGCTGCGTATTTGTCGGAGATTGTTCGTGCTGGCTTGGAGGCTGTGGATGCTGGTCAGGTTGAGGCTGCTCAGGCTTTGGGTATGGGTAGGTCTTTGACTATGCGTAGGGTTGTTTTGCCTCAGGCTATGCGTATTATTGTTCCGCCTTTGGGTAATGAGACTATTGGTATGCTTAAGACTACGTCTTTGGTTTTGGCTGTTCCTTTTACTTTGGAGCTTCAGTTTGCTACTAATGCTGTTGCTAATCGTATTTATAAGCCGATTCCTCTTCTTATTGTTGCTAGTGTTTGGTATTTGGTGATTACGTCTGTTTTGATGGTTTTGCAGGTTATGTTAGAAAAGCATTTTGGCAAAGGATTCGAAGCAAAAGACATTGTAAACAATAAGCAAATCAACTCGAATGCTGCAAAGCGTGGAGATAAGGCCATTAAAGCTGCTAGCGATGCAGTAAATGGTCGCAATAATGCAACAATGCTTGGATTTAACGCATAGTTGTATTGATTGCATAATGCAAGCATAAATAAGTGCATTATAAATGATAAAATTCCATTAGTTTTTATTAGATTTGAGGAAAAATGACTGATATTTTAACGGTTGATACACAAAGCCAAAATGTTACTAAAAGTGATACTCCAGCAGTAGTCATAGAGGATTTACACAAGTCCTTTGGCAATTTGCAAGTTCTTAAGGGCATTAATATGACTGTTAAGCCAGGAAGTGTAACAGTTATACTCGGTCCTTCGGGAAGCGGAAAGTCAACTTTGCTGCGATTAGTGAACCAGCTTGAAACAATCACATCTGGAAAAATTACGATTTATGGCGAGCGCATTGGCGTAAAAACTGTTGTTCGTAAGTGTAAAGAGGTTTTGCAAGCGTTAAACGATAAAGAGATTGCAGCGCAGCGCGCAAAGCTTGGAATGGTGTTCCAGCGTTTTAATTTGTTCCCGCATATGACGGCTATTGAAAACGTTATGGAAGCTCCAGTTCACGTTTTGCACATGGACAAAATTGCAGCGCACGATTTAGCGGTTAAAGAGCTTGAGCGCGTTGGAATGGCAGACCGCGTAGATCATTATCCTTCTCAACTTTCGGGCGGTCAGCAGCAGCGAGTGGCTATTGCTCGCGCGCTTGCTATGAAGCCAGAAATTATGCTTTTTGATGAGCCTACGTCTGCGTTGGATCCAGAGCTTGTTGGAGAAGTGCTTAATGTTATGCGCGACTTGGCAAACGATGGTATGACAATGATTGTTGTAACTCACGAGATTGGTTTTGCTCGAGAAGTTGCAGATCAAGTTGTGTTTATGGACGGCGGAAAAGTTGTTGAATGTGGAACGTCTGGGATTATTGATAATCCTCAAACTGAAAGGTTCAAGGATTTTCTGCACAACGTTTTGTAAGCATAACATATAAATGTAAATACGTAAAAATTAAAGTATTTTGTGTAAAATTATGAATAATTTATGGCTGTGGTGTTTGCTGCAGCCTTTTTATTTTGATTAGTATTATTATTCAAACAATTTTACGCAAAGAATATTTTGCGTAGTGTTTGGCGTGTTTGTGTAATAACAAACATAGTGTAAAGTTGTTCATTGTTTGAATATTCCATCCAATTTATTCGGAGATTAGTATGAGTGATGCATGTTCTTCATGCGAATCAAACTCGCATAGTAAGAACGGCGTTCGTGTATCTCGTTGGCTAAGATTTGTTGCTGCGTTTACGTCGCTATCTTTACTAGGATTTTCTAGTGCTTGTGGAACAAGCGATGCTGTTGGGCCAGATCCTCTTTTAGCTCGCAGCTACGACGTTAATCGTATTAAAAAAGATAAAAGTATTGCTGCAATGCTGCCAAAAAAGCTTGTTGAAAGTGGCGAGCTTGTAATGGGCACTAATGTTGGATATGCGCCAGCAGGATTTTATGCTAGAGATGGAAAAACGGTTGTAGGCTACGAAATTGACTTAAACAAAGCGTTAGCAAAATTAATGGGGTTAAAGCTTCGCATTGTTCACGCGCCATTTGACGCGATTTTGCCATCTGTTGGAAGCAAATTTGATATTGGTGTTTCGGGATTTACAGTTAGCAAAGAGCGAGAAAAGTCGGTTGATTTTGTAACGTACGCGGATGCTGGCTTGCTTTTTGTTGTTAGAAAAGGCAATCCAACAAATGTGAATCTTAATGACTTATGCGGTAAAAAAGTTTCTGTGCAAGTTGGAACAACAAGCGAAACTCAAATGTATGACGCAAGAGATGTTTGTAAGTTAAGTCGCAAAGCGCCATTAGACGTTCTTGCTTTTAGAGAGCAAACGGATGCTACGACTGCAGTAGTTGCAGGCCGCGCAGACGTTATGTATGCAGACACTCCTGTTTCTAGTTTTGCGATTGAGCAAACGGACGGGCAGCTAGAGCCATTGGGTAAAAGCCGCGATAAAGCTCTTATGGGCATTATTGCTCAAAAAGGAGATACTCAGCTTGTAGAAGCAATAAAAGCTGGTATTGAAAAGCTAATACAAACGGGCGCGTATCAAGAAATAATGAAGGCGTGGGGTGTTGAAGACGTTATGATTAAGCACCCAGAAGTAAATCCAAAAGTGTGATTCCTGTGTGATTTGCCTTGCTAAATGCGTTATATGAATGCTTTATATGATTGATTTAGCTGTTTAATATTCGCTAGTAGAAACTTTGTATGCTTAGAGTAGGATTAAAAACATGAGTGCTAAAAATAACAACAACGAGCGTATTTTGCCAGTCAAAAAACCTGGACATATTATATCTGGCATTATTGTTGCGATTCTAGCGTGTGCTCTTGTGTATTCAATTGCTACAAATCCGCGATTTGAGTGGGCAATCGTTTGGAAGTACATTTTTAACGAGAATGTTCTTGCTGGTATTGGTTGGACTTTGTTGTTGACTTTGCTTTCTATGGTTATTGCGATTGTTTTGGCTGTTTGTTTGGCTATGATGCGTAAGAGTGTTAATCCTGTTCTTCGAGCCGTGAGTTGGTTCTTTATTTGGTTTTTCCGTGGTACGCCTGTTTATACGCAGCTTGTTTTTTGGGGTATGTTTGCGGTTCTTGTTCCTAAGTTGAGTTTGGGTGTTCCGTTTACGTCTGTTGAGTTTTTCTCGATTGATTCTAATGTTGTTATGACTTCTTTGAATGCTGCTGTTATTGGTTTGTCTCTTAATGAGGCTGCGTATTTGTCGGAGATTGTTCGTGCTGGCTTGGAGGCTGTGGATGCTGGTCAGGTTGAGGCTGCTCAGGCTTTGGGTATGGGTAGGTCTTTGACTATGCGTAGGGTTGTTTTGCCTCAGGCTATGCGTATTATTGTTCCGCCTTTGGGTAATGAGACTATTGGTATGCTTAAGACTACGTCTTTGGTTTTGGCTGTTCCTTTTACTTTGGAGCTTCAGTTTGCTACTAATGCTGTTGCTAATCGTATTTATAAGCCGATTCCGCTTCTTATTGTTGCTAGTGTTTGGTATTTGGTGATTACGTCTGTTTTGATGGTTTTGCAGGTTATGTTAGAAAAGCATTTTGGCAAAGGATTCGAAGCAAAAGCAGATAGCATTCATAGCAATAGATAGCAGTAATTGCAAAACATAACTGCAAAACATAATTGCAAAACGAGTAGAAACACACACGTTTTATAACGTACAATAGAAAATTATGTGTGGAATTGTTGGATACGCAGGTTTTGGCACAGTTTGCGCAAAGCCTTTAGAAGTTTGCTTAAACGGATTAGAACGCTTAGAGTACAGAGGCTATGATTCGTCTGGTGTAGCTCTTGCTGCTCCAGGAATGGATTCTATATGCGTGCGCAAAAAAGCTGGTCGCTTAGCTGTTTTAAGAAAAGATATAGACGAAAATCCAATGCCAGAAGCGAGCGTTGCAATAGGCCACACGCGTTGGGCTACAAATGGCGCTCCATGCGACTTAAACGCGCATCCTCACGTTAGTGCAGACGGAAAAATCGCCCTTATTCACAACGGTATTATTGAAAACGCTATTAGTCTTAAAGAACAAATGCAAAAAGAAGGCATAGAGTTTTCGTCTCAAACAGATACGGAAGTTGCAGCAAAAGCGCTTGGAAAAATCGCGAATCAAATAATTGAAGAAACTGGTAAGCCAGATCTTTTTGAAGCAATAAGACGAGTTGCAAAAATTCTTAAAGGAGCTTTTACTTTACTTGCTGTAGACGTTAGACAGCCTAATATTGTTGCTGCTGTTCGCCACGATTCGCCGCTTGTAGTAGGTGTTTCAAATAACGAGTATTTTCTAGGCTCCGACGTTGCTGCTTTTGTTCAATACACAGATAAAGTTCTTGAAGTTGGTCAAGATCAAGCTGTTTTAATCGGAGATATAGAAGGAAACAAAAAAGCACAGCTTCGTCTTACAGATTTTGACGGAAACGAGATTGAAAACCCTAGTTACTTTACAGTAGACTGGGATGCTTCTGCAGTAGAAAAAGGCGGATGGGATTCCTTTATGGATAAGGAAATCCACGAAGATCCGCATGCTGTAGCCGATACTTTGCGCGGGCGATTCGACGCAAAAGGGAACATTATTCTTGACGAAGTTAGGATTAGTCAAGATATTTTGCGATCAATCGACAAAATAATAGTTGTGGCTTGTGGAACAGCAAGCTACGCTGGATTAGTTGCAAAATATGCGATTGAACATTGGGTACGCGTGCCAGTAGAAGTGGAGTTGGCTCACGAATTTAGGTACAGAGACCCGATTTTAACACATAGAACGCTTGTTGTTGCAATATCTCAATCTGGCGAAACAATGGACACGCTAATGGCGTTAAGGCATGCGCGTGAGCAGGGTAGCCGCGTGCTTGCAATATGCAACACTCAAGGCTCGAGTATTCCTCGAGAATCGGATGCTGTACTTTACACGCATGCAGGCCCAGAAATCGCAGTTGCTTCCACAAAAGCCTTCGTTGCGCAAATCGTAGCAGCATACATGCTTGGTCTTTATTTGGCTCAAGTCAAAGGAACAATGTATAGAGATGAGATTCAGCAAATCGTGTCTCAGCTTAAAGAAATGCCAGATAAAATTCAAAACGTTTTAGATACGCAAACGGACTCGATTATGCAAGCTGCAAAGCGAACGATGGACGCAAAATCGTTCTTGTTCCTTGGCAGGCACGTTGGCTACCCAGTAGCGCTAGAAGGCGCATTAAAGCTAAAAGAGATTGCGTACACGTTTACAGAAGGCTTTGCTGCAGGAGAGTTAAAGCACGGTCCGATTGCTCTTGTAGATAAGGGCGAGCCGGTTGTTGTGATTGTGCCATCTTCTAGGGGCAGAGACGTTTTACACGCTAAAGTAATCTCGGGAATCGAAGAAGTTAAGGCTCGCGGAGCGTTTACGATTGCGGTTGCAGAAGACGGTGATCCAGATGCTGAGCGTTACGCAGATATTGTGTTTTGGCGCCCTAAGTGCCCAACATTGCTAAGCCCTCTTGTAGATGTTGTAGCATTGCAACTTTTTGCTATGAATATGGCAAAGCTTAAAGGCTACGACGTTGATAAGCCTAGGAATCTTGCAAAATCCGTAACTGTGGAATAGCAATACAATGAGTGTTATGAGTGCAAGAAGACCGCACAAAAATCGCAAGCAGGATTTTGGTTGTTTTGTTATGCGTAATGTAAAACGTAATATAAACCGTAATATAAACTTCGATTTGACTCGTTATATAAAGCGTGTAATTTCTGCGATTATATGCGTTTTTGTTGTTGTTTTTTGTGCGTCATGCGGATCTGTTGATTCTAGAACAAAAATCACGGTGTGGTCTTGGGAGCCAAGCATGAAGCGGATTGCTGCAGATTTTGAGAAGCAAAATCCAGATATTCGCGTTAGTGTTAAAGACACAAGTGGGTATAGCAATCTTAATAGCGCTATTCAAGATGGCTATGGCATGCCAGATGTTGCTCAGCTTGAGTACTATGCTTTGCCACAATACGCTGTTAGCGGTCAGCTTTTAGACATTACAGATAGGGTACAGGGAACTCAAACATTTTACACGCAAGGATCATGGTCTTCTGTGCAATTAGGAGGCCGAATATACGGTTTGCCAATGGATTCAGGGCCTTTAGCGTGGTTTTATAATCAAGATGTGTTTAGCCAAGCAGGCGTGGATGCTACGCAAATTCACACTTGGAAAGACTACATTCACGCAGCAAGAAAGCTAAAAAATATTGGTGTTTATATTGCTGCGGATTCTGGAGATGCTAGCTTTTACAACGCTATGATTTGGCTTTCTGGCGGGCATCCGTTTATAACTTCGCACGACGGAAAAACCGTTACTGTTCGCTTAAGCAAAGATAAAGGAACAGAAGACTTTACAAAATTTTGGCAATTAATGATTGACGAAGACTTAGTGGACACAAGGCTTACAACGTGGACTCCAGCTTGGAAGAGCGCTGTTGGTTCTGGAAATGTTGCTTCCGTTTTTGCTGGAGCATGGATGACTTCGCTTTTAATGCACGATATTCCAGGTGGAGCAGGGCTGTGGCGTGTTGCAAGAGTTCCAACAATGGATGGCAAAAATCATAATGCGCAAATGGGCGGATCTGCGCTAAGTGTATTGCAATCTAGCAGGAAGCCAGAAGCTGCAATGCGTTTTGTTGATTTTGTTTGCCATAATCAACAAGGCATTAAAGAACGCGTTAGTGCAGGAGCATTTCCGGCAGATGTTGTAACTCTTAGAGATAGCGCATTTTTGAATAAGACTACTGTTTTGGATTCTAGAGGAATTAAAGTGCCATACTTTGGCGGGCAGCGCTTTAATCGCGTCTTTGCAGATGCGGCACAACATGTGTATACGGGGTACAAGTATTTGCCATTTGAAGTATATTCGCGTAGTGATTTTCGCTCCACAGTTGGCTTGGCTTATGATTGGAATCGAAAGTCAAAAGCGCGATTAAATACTAAAGCTATGATTGATGCTGGAATTAAGCAAGATGACGGAAAAGATTTTGTTCTTCCAGACGACCCTGGCCCTAAGATTCGACTTAAAGATGGAATCGCGCTTTGGAAAAAAGACTTAAAAGAATACGGGTATAATCAAGGTTTTGTTGTGCGATAATTATTCGCTAAGACTATTCGCTAAGACTTATGCGCTTTAGGTTTGTAGCCCAAAGGAAAAGTCGCTAGCAGCCGATTGTTCGTCTATAAATCTCGTACATTCCTTTAAAAATCAAATTTGGATCGTAGTAATCTATTGCTGTAACATCTTTTTCAAAAAGTCGCCCCAAGCCGCCTGTAGCAACAACCTTAAAAGGCTCATTTATCTCTATTTTGAATTGATCAATTGTGCGCTCAATTCCACCTAAGAAGCTGTAGTAGAGGCCAGCTTGCATAGCAGGACGAGTTGATTTTGCAAGAACGGATTTAGGGCGAGAAATCTCAACTTCTGGAAGCTGAGCAGTATTATCCCATAGAGCTGCCGCAGCCGAGCTGATTCCCGTGCAAATAAGTCCGCAAGTAATTGCTCCGCTTTTATCAACGTAGTTATAAGTGGTAGCTGTGCCAAAATCAATTACCAATGCTGGGCCGCCGTATTCGTAAAACGCGCCAACACAATCCGCTAAGCAATCTGCGCCCAAAGAGCGAGGCTCGTCAATCCTAATATTTACGCCAGTTTTTACTCCAGGACCTACAATCATAGGGTCGATTTGCAAAAACTTAACAATGCTTGCGCGGAACGAGTGCATAACTTTTGGAACAACCGAAGCAACAATAACATCTTCAACATCGTTTACGCTAAAACCGCTTAAATTAAGGAATTGCGTAATCATAATGCCGTATTCGTCGGAAGTGTGATTTGCTTTTGTAGTCATTCTATATGTGCCAACAATCTTGCCGTTATCTAAGAATCCAAGCACAATATTCGTGTTGCCAATGTCTACTGCTAAAAGCATATTCGCCTCCAGTGTGTTTGTTGCGGTTGCCAAACTTAAGTATGCGCATCTTTAGAGCAATACTACATTAATGCTAAGTCCGTTGTGTGCAATTTGATTGTTTGCGCTTGCTGCTTTAGGAAATCACATAAAAGTGTGGCGGTGTAGCACAGTAGGTGATAAAGTCAAAAACAATGGCAGCGAGGCTAGAAAGGAAATGTAAATGATAAATCGTCAAGCAATATTGCATAAGCCACTTTCACAATATGCGTATTCGACGGCAGAATATTGCTTAACAATTCGCTTGCGTGCAGCAAAGAATAATCTTTGTTCATGCGTTTTGCACTACGGAAATCGCGTTGATTTAACTCCGTTAGACAAGTTTTTCACGCTGAAAATGGAAAAGATTGCAAGCGACGATTACTTTGACTACTATGAAGCGAATATAAGCAGCGATTTAGATAGAGTTTGTTATTACTTTGAGATGCAAGATGCGGATGAGCGCTTGTATTTGTACGCCGATACTATTGCAACTGATTTTCCAGAAGATCGTACAGAAGTCTACCAGTTCCCATTTATTCGCCGCGAAGAGATTAGCGACGTTCCGCGTTGGCTTAAAGAGGCTGTTGTTTACAATATTTTCCCAGATAGTTTTGCAGATTCTAAGCGTGGCATAAGTTGCATTGCAAAAGATTATTTTGATGAGAAAACTGGCCAAACTTTACACACTCGTTTGGGTGGAACAATTAGAGGCATAATCGAAAATCTTGATTATATTGAGGATTTGGGCTTTAATTGCTTGTATTTAAATCCTATTTTTAAGGCTGCAGAGTACCATCGTTACGATCTTCTTGACTATTACCATGTTTGTCCTAATTTGGGAACCGACGACGATTTTAGGGAGCTTGTTAGCGAGGTTCATAATCGCGGCATGCACATAATTATTGACGGCGTTTTTAATCATTCTAGTTGGTATTTCTTTGCGTTTGACGATGTTGTTAAGAATGGTGAAAATTCGCAATACAAGGATTGGTTCTATGGATTAAAGTTCCCTGTTAAGCGCCCCGAAGATGGCGAGCGTCCAAACTACACGTGTTTTGCGTATGAGCGTAAAATGCCAAAGCTTAATACTTCTAATCCAAAAGTTCGCGACTATTTTATGGACGTTTGCCGCTATTGGCTTGAAGATTTTGATGTTGACGGTTGGCGTTTGGATGTTGCTAATGAGGTTGATAAAGACTTTTGGCGTGCCTTCCGCTCTGTTGCTAAAAAGACTAAAAAAGATAGTGTGCTAATTGCGGAGATTTGGGAGAATTCTGAGCGTTGGCTCCAAGGAGATATGTTTGACTCCACTATGAACTACGAATTCCGCAAAGTTTGCCGCGATTTCTTTGCTTTTGGTAAGATTAATGCGCGCGAGTTTAATAGTCGATTTGTGGATATGCTTTTAAGATACCCATTCCCGATTGTTCAAGGTCAATTGAATTTGCTTGATAGTCATGACGTTAGTCGCTTTAGGAGCTTGTGTGCACAAAATTCCGCGGATTCTGGCGATTCTTGCGAGCAAGATAAGCGATTCCGCTTGGCTGAGCTTTGTTTGCTTACATCTGTTGGAACTCCAAGCGTATTCTACGGGGACGAGCTTGGCGTAGTTGGTTTTGAAGAGTGTGATTATCGCGCCGCTATGCCTTGGGCAAATCCTGTAAAGGATAATCGTGACTTATTCCGCGAACTTATAAAATTGCGTAGAAACAACGATTGCTTTATTCATGGCAATTTTAGAGTTCTTGACTATGATGAGCGCGGAAAATTTGTGTTTGCGCGCTCAACTGACTCTAAGCGCGTTGTTGTGGCTTTAAATGCGTTCAATGAATCTAATGATTCGTTCAGTGTTTTACCTGATTGTGAGCCGATTATTAGCTATAATTATGATGCTCAAAATCACTCTCTTGGAGCTTTTGGATACGCGATTTTTGAAGCAAAATAGCGATTTTTACTAGCGATTTTTGCTGGCGATTTAATCAATAAAAATGGCACTTAATCAAGTGATTTAAGTGCCATTTTTATTTACAAGCTTAAGATATTTGCAAATCAAACTACAAATCTAAGAAAAGCTGGTGTATTCTAGTGTCTTCGTCAAGCTCTGGGTGGAAAGCTGTTCCGATTTGATTTCCCTGGCGAGCAGCTACAACGTTGCCATCTACTGTTGCAAGAGTCTCGGCATTTGGGCCGACTTGCGCAATATAAGGCGCGCGAATAAACGTCATTGGAACAGCTCCAAGATTTCCAAACTCAGATTCGCAATGGAAGCTTCCAAGCTGGCGGCCGTAAGCGTTGCGCTTAACAGTAACGTCTAGAGTGCCAAATCCACTAACTTCGTTACCTTCCACGTTTTTTGCAAGTAAAATCAATCCTGCACAAGTGCCAAGAACAGGCATTCCGCTTGCAATTTTCTCGCGCAAAGGCTCAAGCATATTTTGCTCTTTAAGAAGCTTAGTTTGCACAGTGCTTTCGCCGCCAGGCAAAACAAGGCGGTCAAAAGATTGCTCCAAATCTCGCGCTTGACGAAGCTCAATAACGCGCGCGCCAAGCTTTTCTAGCATTAAACGATGCTCAAGAAAAGCTCCTTGAACAGCTAAAACTGCTACAGTGTGCGCGCAATTATTTGTATTGATAGGTGAGTTTGCCAAAATAATTCGCCTCAATCACTCGTCTCAATTACTCGCCGCGGTTAGCCATTAAAAGCTTGATTTCTTGCTCGTTAATGCCAACCATAGCTTCGCCCAAATTCTCGGAAAGCTTAGCAATCATCTTGGCATCTTTGTAATTAGTAACAGCCTTAACGATTGCAGCAGCGCGCTTTGCTGGGTCTCCAGACTTAAAGATGCCAGAGCCAACAAACACGCCTTCTGCACCAAGCTGCATCATTAAAGCAGCGTCTGCAGGGGTAGCAACACCGCCAGCTGCAAAGTTTACAACAGGAAGCTTGCCGTTTTGTGCAACGTACTTTACAAGATCGAAAGGCACGCGCAATGTCTTGGCTTCCTCAAAAAGCTCATCCTCACGCATGCTTGTAAGCTTACGGATTGCGGAATTCATCATGCGCATGTGGCGCACTGCCTGAATCACGTCTCCAGTTCCAGGCTCGCCCTTAGTGCGAATCATGGAAGCACCTTCGTTAATCCTTCGCAAAGCTTCGCCCAAATCCTTAGCTCCGCAAACAAATGGAACTGCAAAATCACGCTTGTTAATGTGGTACACGTCGTCTGCAGGGCTAAGCACTTCGCTTTCGTCAATATAGTCAATCTCAATAGCCTCAAGTACTTGCGCTTCTACAAAGTGACCAATACGGCATTTTGCCATAACAGGAATAGACACAGCCTCTTGGATTCCGTGAATCATAGCGGGGTCGCTCATTCTAGAAACGCCACCAGCCGCGCGAATATCGGCAGGAATGCGTTCCAACGCCATTACAGCGCAAGCTCCAGAATCTTCAGCAATTCGTGCCTGCTCTGGAGTAGTAACGTCCATAATCACGCCGCCCTTAAGCATTTGTGCAAGCTGGCGATTTAGAGCAGTGCGGTCTTGGCTGCCGTTATTTTGCGGATCTGAGGATTCGTTTACTGTTACTGTAGTATTCAAGTTTTCTGCCATTATTCCTCGCTTTTTATTGGCTTTTTATTGGCGCATTTTGCATGCATGCTGTGTGTAACATCTTTATGCGTCTGTTATACATTTTTTGCAAATATGCAAGCTATCGTATTGTTTTTTGCGCACGTTTGCAAGTTTACGTCTGATGGCATTTAACCACATTCATAGGATATGTGATTAGAATAACGTCAAATTTTTATAGAATCGTGTTAAATTTTTTACACAATGATGTCAAATTTTTGTAAAAACGTATAAATATCAATTACTTATTAATGATTTATAACCAAGTTTTTAGACTCGCTCTAGTTTTGATTGACTTGCTAGCAAGCTACGATTGTATACGCCGTTGACTTTGTGTTGCAAGTGTTGCAATTAGACAAAGCGACGAGCTTAAAACAGAGTAAAAATAAATTAAATATAAATAATGTATCTAATTCAATCCAGAAAGGTTTGTTGAATGGATAACAAAGAACCCAAAGATGGCGCATACTCTAAAGATGCGACCAATAAATTCTATGGGCAAGAAAACGCGCAAGAGCGCCAAGAATCGCAAGCTGGCTTTAGTACAGATGCTTCGCTTAACGCTGCGTCTAAAAGTGCGTATAAAACCAATAAGCGTGGTTTGGGAAAATTCTGGCTTGTTTCTGTAGCAATCGTAGTAATCGCAATATTTAGCGCGATTGTTGCAACGCTTACAGGTCCACAAAAAAATCCTGCAAGTCAAACATCTTCTGCGCAAGTTTCAAATAAAACTGTGTCAATAGGATTAAAACTTGCTCCTACAAATCTTGATATTCGTAATCAATCTGGCTCGTCATTGGAGCAATTGTTAATTGGAAACGTGTATGAAGGTCTTGTAGCTAGAAATACTAAAAATCAGGTTGTTCCATCCCTTGCAAAAAGTTGGGAAATAAGCAAAGACGGCTTAAAGTACACTTTCCACATGCGTAAAGACGTTGTTTTTTCTAATGGGAATAAGCTTACTGCAAAAGATGCTGAGTGGTCTTTTAACGAGCTTGTTGCTAAGAAGTATCGCGGATCAAACATGGTTGGAAAAGTTGAATCCGCTAAAGCTAAAGATGATTACACGTTTGAAATCAAGCTTAAAGAGCCAAACGCAAAACTTTTGTGGGCATTGTGCTCTAGAGCTGGCTTAGTCTTCGATAAGCTTGCGAATTATGATGCTAAAACTCAAGCAGTTGGATCTGGTCCATATTTGGTAGAAAAGTTTGTGCCAAACGACCGCGTTGTGTTAAAAGCAAATCCGCGCTACAAGGGCGTTAATAAGGC
Organism: Gardnerella sp. c17Ua_118; assembly: GCF_055804255.1. Taxonomy (NCBI): domain Bacteria; kingdom Bacillati; phylum Actinomycetota; class Actinomycetes; order Bifidobacteriales; family Bifidobacteriaceae; genus Gardnerella; species Gardnerella sp. c17Ua_118. Next base: position 516,108 of record NZ_JANUYT010000001.1, on the reverse strand, counting down.
AAAAACTCAAAAAGTTGTTGTTCGCTATTTTGTAGACGATGTTGCTGCTGTAAATGCGCTTTCTTCGGGATCTGTTCAAGCTTTGGCGCCTATTTCTGGCCAGCTTGCTAAGCCTTTTAAGGCGGATTCAAAACGCTATGTTGTTAAAGCTGGAAACACTACCGATAAATTTGTGCTTGCTATGAATATGAATGGTGAGCGCACTAAAGATAAGCGTGTGCGTCAAGCGATTCGCTATGCGATTGACCATAAGCAAATTATTGCTTCGCGCGGAGGTACGGATGCTTTGCTTGGCGGACCAATTCCTTCTTTGGACCCAGGATATGAGGATTTAACTAAGATTTACGCGCATAATGTTAAGCGCGCTAAGTCGTTAATGAAGGAAGCTGGTTTTAGCGAGTCGAATCCTTTGCATCTTTCGCTTACTTACCCGAATATTTATGGAACGCAACTTGGTGAGCAATTGATGTCTCAATTAAAGCAAATTGGCATTGATCTAAAAGTAAACGTTGTTGAATTTACTACTTGGCTTCACGACGTTTATACAAATAAAAACTACGATTTGTCTATGGTAGATCACAATGAAAGCCATGATTTTGGCCAGTGGGCAGATCCTAAGTATTACTACGGTTACAACAATAAGCAGGTTCAGGATTTGTATGCTAAGGCAATGCTTTGCGCGAATATTAAGGAGTCTAATAAGCTTCTTGCTAAAGCTGCGCGAATCGTTAGCCAGGATGCTCCTGCAGATTGGTTGCTTAATTACAAAGTTGTTACAGCTAAGGTAAAGAACCTTGAAGGCATGCCTTTTGACATTAATCAGGTTCTTTTGCCGCTATACAACTTGCGACTTAAGTGATTTGGTCTAAATTTCCCGATTTTGTTGCTCAAAACCGCAAAATCACATACAAAAGCGCGCGAAGGCAACTCGGAGCGCTGAGCTTGCTCAAAGTTGAAAACACGATGTGCTTTTAACGCAAGTAAAGCGCTTTGACTGAGCTTGAAATTGCATAGCGCATTTCAAGCTCCTTCAAAGCGTGATTTGGCTTAAGGCATAAAGTCCAGTGGACTTTATGCGCCAAATCAGCCGAACGGCTACTAATAGCCGTGAGGAATAGCGCGCTGTAACGCGCGAACGATTTGACGGGTTTTGTACGTAAAATAGGCAAAATCACGTACAAAAAGCGGAAATTCTCGGGAACATTAAATTAAGTAAGGGGTTTGTATGAAGCGCATGATTCTTCGACGCATCGCGTTGTTCTTTGTAGCGCTGCTATTTATTTCTGCAATCGTATTTCTTGCTCTTAGAGTTTTGCCTGGAGACGTTGCTCAAGTTATGGCTGGCTTAAATGCGCCAGATGGAAAAGTTGAGCAATTAAGACGCGATTTAGGATTAAACAAGCCCCTTTTCATTCAATATTTAGAGTGGATTTTTGGTGTTTTTAGGGGCGACTTCGGCACATCAATGCTCACTGGTCGCTCCGTTGCGTCCACTATTGCTATGCGTGCTAGCATAACTTTTCCGCTTATTTTTCTAGGGCTTTTAATTGCGCTCGCAATTGGTATTCCGCTTGGATGTTTGCAAGTTTTGCATTCTGGCAAGTCTTTGCAAGGCTTTTTAAGATTTTGTGCGATTGCAGGCGGCTCTGTTCCTGCTCTTTGGGGTGGAATGATTTTAATCATGATTTTTGGAAGGGGTATTGGCTTAGTTGGGATTTTTCCTACTCAAGGTTTTCCAACAGACGGTTGGCGCGATTTTTCTAGCGCATTTTTGTCGTTGATTCTTCCATCGCTAACAGTTGGCATTATTGTTGGATCTGGCTTTATGCGTTACGCTGCAGCATCATTAGAGCAGATTTCTAATAGCGACATTGCTTTGCAAGCTATGGCTTGTGGAATGACTAAAAAGCAAATGATTTGGCGAGTTGGCTTGCGATTAGCGTTGCCGCAGCTTGTGTCTGTAATCGGCTTGACTTTTGCGCATATGATTATGGGCGTAATGGTTATTGAAAATCTGTTTTCGCTTCCTGGAATGGGTATGGGTCTTGTGCGTGATGTTGGTTTGCGAGATCTTATATCTGTTCAAGGCAATCTTTTTATGCTTTCTGCATTGTTCTTGCTTGTTGGGTTTGCGATTGACGTGTTGCATCGTTTGCTGGATTCAAGGCTTAGCCAAGATTCGAGTAGTGAATGATTCGAGTTGTGATTCAAGTGGGGAGTGATTCAAGCAATGATTAAGTTTTTAAGACGCATTTGGCGCGGAATTATTGGAAAATTCGTGTGTATTGTTTTGTGCTTGTGGATTTTTGTAGCTGCGCTTTCTTTTGTGTGGACGCCTTATTCTCTTCTAGAAACAAACGGGTACCAGGTATGGCAAAAGCCTTCTCTAAAGCATTGGCTTGGCACTGATGGAACGGGTGCAGATATGCTTAGCTGGCTTATGGCTGGTTCTAGAGTAGAGATTTTGCTTGTTATTTCAACAATTGCGATTGCAAGCGTTGTTGGGTTTATTGTTTTAAGCTTTACGATTTGCCGTGTTCAAAAAATTCGTTCCCTAAGCATTATGGCAGTAGACGCTTTAATTTCCATTCCAACGGTTTTGATTGCGCTTATGCTTGCTGTGCCTCTTGGAGCATCTGTTCTTATAATCATGCTTGCATGCGGATTTGGCTACGGCTTAAATCTTGCTCGTATTTTGCGACCAAGTGCTGTTCTTGTTCTTAAATCCAATTATGTTGATTGCGCGATTTCTAATGGTGCTAGCAGAAGTTACGTTCTTTTAAAGCATGTTTTTCCTAATATTTTGCCAATTGCTTCCGTTCAGCTTTCGCTTTCTGCAGGAACTGTTATTTTAGCGGAAAGCGGATTGACTTATCTAGGTGTTGGTGTTCCTTCGGGAGTGCCGAGCTGGGGTCGTGTTCTTTCTACTTCGGTTACTTTGATTCACGTTTATCCGCTTGCGGCTCTATGGCCTGGTCTTGTTGTTACATTAACAGTTTTGGCTCTTAATCTTTTTGGCGACGTTTTAAGAAGTGCTACAAATCCAGCAAATAGGGAGTCTAAGAATGAGTCTTGATATAAAAGGATTATCGCTTAGCATTGGATCTTCGCGCATTTTAAGTGATGTTTCGCTTAATGTTAAAGATGGCGAGCGCGTTGGACTAGTTGGATCTTCTGGCTCTGGCAAATCAATGCTTTTAAGAGCTGCGATTGGCCTAGTTCCGTCTAATTGCAAAATCACTGGCTCTTGCCGCGTTGGCAATACTCAAACTGTTGGCGCTAACGATTCTGCGCTTGCGCGCATTCGTGGCAAGTATGTTGGAGTTGTTTTTCAGCAAGCGGATCGCGCGCTTAACCCTGTTATGAGTGTTAGCGAGCAAATCTCGTTACCTCTTAGGATTCATTACAATTTAGAAGAAGACGATATTCAAAATCGCGTTAAAGTCATGCTTGAAAAAGTTGGTTTAGGCACAAATATTTTGAATAAGCGCACTTTTGAGCTTTCGGGCGGGCAAATGCAGCGAGTTGGAATTGCTACAGCGCTTATAACTTGCCCTAAGCTAATTCTTGCAGACGAGCCGACTACTGCTCTTGATTCTGTTACGCAAAAAGATGTTGTGAATATGCTCACTTCTTTAGTTGATAATATGGGCGCTTCAATGCTTTTTGTTACTCACGATTTTTCTGTTCTTTCTTACGCTGCTACGCGTTGCTATGTTTTGGATTCTGGGCGATTAGTCGATAGTGCGCGTGTTGGTGAATTGCTAGAAAATCCTAAGGTTCACTCTACTAAGCAGCTTGTTTTTGCAGCGCGCGCTTTAAGTCTTAGTAAGAATGATTTAAGTCTTAGTAATAAAAATGATCTAAGTCTTGATGATAAGAATGATTTAAGTCTTAGTAATAGGAATGATTCTTCTAAAGATGATTGCATTTTTAAAGCTAAAAACGTTCATGTTGTTTTAGGAAGCTCAAAAACACGCGTTGAAGCATTAAAAGGCGTTGACTTTAATCTTAAAGTTGGCGAATCTTTAGCACTAATTGGCGGATCTGGAAGTGGTAAAACAACTTTGATTCGCTCTTTGCTTGGATTGCAAGAAATACGCCAGGGGAGTATAGAATACTGCGGAAAGCTAGTCGAAACCGTTGAAAATGCTAGAAAATCAAGTTTAAAAGATTCTGCTTACGTAAATATGAGAAGACAATGTTCGCTTGTGTTTCAGCATCCTTTTGCAGCTTTAGACCCGCGTTGGACAGTTAGAAAAAGCGTTGCTGAGCCGCTTGAAATATGGCGTAAAAACATGAGTTCTGATTCAAATACTGTTGATTCAAATACTGTTGATTCACATGTTATTGATTCTAAAGTAGATGATGTTTTGAATTTAGTTGGATTAGATCCTAGTGTTTTTGGCAAAAGATACCCTTGCCAGCTTTCTGGCGGGCAAGCTCAATGCGTTGCGATTGCGCGCGCGCTAATCAATAATCCTAGAGTTTTGGTTGCAGATGAGCCAATGAGCGCAATCGATGTTGCTGAGCGCACAAGAATCTTAGATGCTTTTAATGTGATTCGCGCAAATCGCCCTAATATGGCGTGCATATTCGTTAGCCACGATCTTGGTATGATTCAGCATTTAGCTTCTAGCGTTGTTGTTCTAAAAGATGGCGTTGTTGTTGAATCTGGGCATGTAAGTCAAATTTTGACTAATCCAAAACATAGCTACACTCGCGAACTTATTGATGCTGCTACTTTGTAAGTCTGTATTGGTAAGTCTTGAAAGTTTGTAAGTAATAAGATTTGTAAGTCAATAAAAAATATTTTTAAATTCGTGTTTATGTGTGTTTGGCAAGAATAGCGTCTAATATTGTTAGTAATCGTTATTTGCGCATATTTACGCATACATTTTGCGCATGAATATAAGTTAGGATGGAATAAAATGAGCGAAAATCAAAATAATCAGCCAACACCTCGTCCAGAAAGCTTTGAGCTTGACCACACTAAAGTTAAAGCTCCATACGTTCGCTATATTGACACTCAAAAAGGCCCTAATGGAGATGTTATTTCTAACTACGATATTCGCTTAACTCAGCCTAATCAAGAGGCTATTCCTACGGGCGCTTTGCATACGATTGAGCACACGATTGCTGTTCTTTTGCGTCAGCGCATTGAAGGCTACATTGATTGCTCTCCATTTGGTTGCCGCACAGGATTCCACCTTTTAACTTGGGGAACTCATAGCACGGAAGATGTTGCGCTCGCGTTGAAGGAATCGCTTGAATTTATTGCGTATAAAGCTACTTGGGAAGATGTTCCAGCTACAACTATTGAGTCTTGCGGAAACTACCGCGATCATAGCTTATTTGGAGCGCGTCAATGGTGCAAAGATATTTTAGATAAAGGCATTAGCTCCGATCCTTTTGAGCGTAAGATTGTGTGACTTGTTGCGCTCGCTTGTGTAATACTGTAAAATCGCCATATTCTAAGCATAGGGGGGTGTATGTGTGAAATAAGATTGAGGAAAGCAACTCTTAGCGATCTAAAAGATATTGAAAATATTTATGAGAGAGCAAGAGTATTTATGGCAAATAATGGCAATCCTCATCAATGGGGAGATCGTTTTCCTCTAACATCTAGTGTTATAGAAGATATTCGTTTGAACCGTTTTAATCTTCTTGTAGACACGGACCCAGACTTTGGAGAAGAGCGCATTTTGGCACAATTTGCACTGTGCGAAGGGACTGATGAAGTCTACGCAAAGATTGACGGAGCGTGGCTAGATGACGTTTTGCCATACGTTACAATCCATAGACTTGCATCTTCGGGAGTCAAGCCAAAAATGGCAAGAGAGTGTTTAAAATGGGCCAAGAGTAACTACTCTAATGTTAGAATCGACACTCATCCCAACAACTTGATTATGCAAAAAGTTATTTTGCGAGAAGGCTTTAGCAAGTGTGGTCTTGTTGTAATTCCAGATCGCGCGCATAGCGCAACTAGAATCGCGTATCAATGGTTGCGCTCGCATAATCATGTAATACGGTATTAGAAGTATTAGCAGTATTGAAATGTAAGTCAAAAATACTTGCATATATAGTAGATATAAAAGTAAACGTAAAAGTAAAACTAAAAGTAAAGGCGCAAGATATGTGTAAAAATTCGAGTATACAAGCGATTTTGCAAGAAAACTATGCTCGCGCCTTAAGCACATACCCGGGGCAGGTAATCGTTGATTTAAAAGCGCTAAGAGATAATATGCGAACTCTTGTTGAGCGCGTTTCTAAAGATTTGAAGCCTGGGCAAAAGTCGCCAGCAGTTATGGGAGTTGTTAAAGCAGACGCTTATGGTCACGGGCTTATTCCTAGTGCGCTCGCAGCTCTTGCTGGAGGAGCAACTTGGCTTGGCACAGCTCAACCTTACGAGGCTTTACGGCTTCGTAAATGTGGAATTGACTCAAGCAGATGCCGTATTCTTACGTGGCTTACTAGCGCTCCAACGTCTCTTTTTGCTGATTTAATAAACGCAGATATTGATATTTCTGTTGGCTCGCTGGATTCAATTGACGCTGTTGCGCTCGCTGCTAAATCGGTTGGAGCTACCGCTCGCGTACACGTTAAGGTAGATACAGGATTTGGTAGAAACGGTTTTACGCCTGCTGGCTTTAGTGATGCTTTAGAAAAGCTTAGTGAATATTCTAGCCAGGGAATAATCGAAGTTATTGGGCAATGGAGTCACTTGGCTGTTGCTGATTGCCCAGACGTTCCAGAGTTTGTTGCATCTACAGATAGGCAAATTGAGCAATTCCACGATTTTACTCGAAGAATGCGCGAAGCTGGGTTGGAGCCTAAAATCCGACATTTGGCTAATACGGCTGCAACTCTTAACAGGCCAGAGATACGATTTGAGCTTGTTCGCCCAGGAATTGGATTGTATGGATACGAGCCAGATCCTGTTATGGGAGCGCCTCAAGCTTACGACTTGCATCCAGCTATGACTTTACAAGCGCAACTGGGAACAGTTAAATCTGTAGAAGCAGGGCATGGAATTTCGTACGGGCGCACGTATTTAACGCCAGACAATACAAGCACAGCAATCGTTCCACTCGGCTATGCGGATGGCATTTTGCGCGCGTCTAGCGGATTCGATATGCAAGGCTCTCGTCATGTTAATAAGCCTGGAGGCCCTGTGCGCGTGGAAACCAAGAGCGGCGCTAGGATTTTGCATGTTTCGGGGCGAGTTTGCATGGATCAGTTTATTGTTGACTTAAAAGGCAGTGCTAAAGATCTTGGAGTTAAAGAAGGAGATACGGTCAGGCTTTTTGGGCCAGGAAGAGGTCTTGAATATGCGGAGCCAACGGCAGACGATTGGGCGGCGGCTGCAGGAACAATAAGCTACGAGATTATGACGGGTATTGGCCCTAGAGTTCCTAGATTGTATAAGAATGCTTACGAAGTTTTGCCTGAAAAAGACATAAAAATGTTGGATGAAAAAAGCTTAATCTAAATTTTTACGGTTTTAGCGACTCATTGAGTTAGCGACTTTACGCTTTTAGATTTACGCTTTTAGATTTGCTTCTTGCAATTAGTGGAGGAGGTTTTTAATGTGTAACGATGTGATTGCTTCCGATAACGAAGTTGTTGGCGAATACAGCTTGCACGATACTGAGCGCTGGGCTAGCGAGCCTCACCACACGCGCGCTCGCACACCGTTTGAGCGAGACAGAGCCAGAATAATCCACTCTTCAGCGCTTAGAAGACTTGGCGCTAAAAGTCAAGTGCTTGTAGCTGGCTCCGACGATTTTGCTCGCACACGTTTAACGCACACGTTGGAAGTTGCGCAAATTGGTCGCCAGATTGCTGCAATGCTTGGAGCAGATCCAGATGTTGTAGATTGCGCTTGCTTAGCTCACGACTTAGGTCATCCGCCTTTTGGTCATAATGGCGAGCGCGCGCTTGCTCAAATCGCAAACAATATTGGTGGTTTTGAAGGAAATGCTCAAACTCTTAGACTTTTAACGCGTTTAGAGCCTAAAGTTTTTAGAGAAAATGGCGCTAGTGCAGGCGTAAATCTTACGCGCGCAAGCTTAGATGCTGCTGTTAAATATCCTTGGGGTTTTGATGAAGCAAAAGCGCACGATAAAGGCGAGCGTGACTTAAAATTCTGCGTTTACCCAGACGATAGGGAAGTTTTTGATTGGCTAAAGTCTGGCTCTCCGCGCGAATCGAAGCCTATAGAATGCCAAATTATGGATCTTTCCGACGATATTGCGTACAGTGTTCACGATATTGAAGACGCGATTGTGACTGGAGCTTTTAACACGGAGCTTGTTTGGGATTCAAGTGTTGCAGATCAAGTTGTTCAAGAAGCTCATAATTGGTACGGCAGCCAGTGGGCTGCAGATAGTCTTTTGGTGGCTTTTAAGCGTTTGCGCGCTCTTAACATGTTCCCTGATTCTTTTGACGGCTCTAGAAGGTCTCTCGCTCACTTAAAGAATATTACTAGTGCTTTAATCGGCAGGTTTGCAAGTTCTGTTGAGAAAGCAACTAGAGAAAAATATGGGAACGGCGCTTTAATTCGCTACCGCGCAAATGTTGTGATTCCTCCAGAAACATCTTACGAGATAATCGTTCTTAAAAGTTTGGCTGTGCATTTTATAATCCAGCCTAGGGAGCGCGAGTTTTATAAGCGTGAGCAAAAGATTCTAACGGATTTGGTTGAAGTTTTTATGAGCAAGTCTCCGCGAGCGCACGATGCTATGGAATCTGTGTTTATAAGCGATTGGAATAAGTGCTCTAGCGAAGACGAACGTTTAAGAGTTGCGATTGATCAAGTTGCAAGTCTTACAGATGGATCGGCTACAGCTCTTCATGCTGCTTTGTGCTAAATCAACGCTTTTACGCTTTTATGAATAGAGTGTCTATAGCCTTCGGCTTGCGATAAGCTAGAGATTATGGCTGGAATGATTGTAAAAGAAGACGTTGAGCGTGTGCGCGCTGCTGCAGATTTGTACGATATTGTATCTGCAACTGTTACGCTTAAGCCTTCTGGAACGGGTACTTTTGTGGGGCTTTGCCCGTTTCACGATGAAAAAACGCCTAGTTTTAGCGTTCGTCCAAGCTTAGGTGTCTGGCATTGCTTTGGTTGCGGTGCTGGCGGAGATGTTTTTAAGTATGTTGAGCAAAAAGAAAACATTGATTTTCGCGAGGCAGTAGAGTTGCTAGCGGACCGCTTCCACGTTGAAGTTCATTATGACAAATCGCAAGATGCTAAAGATAATTCTCATGCTGGCTCCAAGCGCGCTCGTCTTATAGAAGCAAACGAGGAAGCTCAACGTTTCTTTGCGTCTCAAATCAACTCTAAAGAAGCGGCTCCAGCGCGTAGTTTGCTTGCAGGGCGCAATTTTACTCAAGCGCAATGCGAGCGTTTTGGTTGCGGATACGCGCCTAACGGATGGGATAATCTTGTTCGCTATTTGTCTAATAAGGGTTTTACTCGTCAAGAATTATTGGATGCAGGATTGGCACGCCAAGGTCAGCGCGGAATTTACGATTACTTCCGCGGCCGATTAACGTGGCCTATTCGAGATTCTACGGGACGCACTTTGGGTTTTGGCGCTAGAAAGCTTTACGACGACGATTCTATTAGCGCAAAGTACATTAATACTCCAGACACTGTGTTGTACCGAAAAACGCAAGTTCTTTACGGAATTGACATTGCTAAGTCGAATATTGTTAAAAAGCGCCAAGTTGTGATTGTGGAAGGCTATACGGATGTTATGGCTTGCCATTTAGCTGGTGTAGATACTGCTGTTGCAACTTGCGGAACGGCTTTTGGCGCGGAGCACGCGAAGATTATTCGTCGTCTTATTGCAGACGATTCTTTGGGAGCGATTCAGCTTGTTGGCCCTGTAAAAGTAGATGGTCAAAAAGTTAGTTCGCGTATTGTTTTTACTTTTGATGGAGACGCGGCAGGTCAAAAAGCTGCTCTGCATGCTTTTGGCTTAGATTCAGCGTTTTTAACACAGACTTTTGTTGCTGTTGCAGATAACAATTTAGACCCTTGCGATTTGCGTATTCAGCGCGGCGACGATGCTGTTCGCTCTTTGATTGCGCGCGCTAATCCTCTTTACGATTTTGTAATCGACACTGTTATTCGTAAGTTTGACACGTCTTTTACTACAGGGCAGATGGGTGCTGTTAAGGCGGTTGCTCCTCTTGTTGCGCAAATTCGAGACAGGTCTTTGCTTGACTTGTACACTAGAAAAGCTGTTAGAAATATTGGTGTTGATTTAGACGTTATGCGTAGGGAAGTGGAGTCTAATAGAAGGCGATTGCACGTTGTAGACGATGACGCTTATTCTAAAGGCTATTCTTCTAGCGTTTATGCGGATTCTCGCGCATTTGATCAGCGTTCTCAAAGCATGAATGAAGCTGCTGTAAAAACAGCCATGCTTAGAAGTGCGTACAAGAATCAAAGCTATTACAAGGTTGACGATTCCGTGTTTATGTGCGAACAGCAGTTTATGGCTGTTCTTATGCAATCTCCTCTAGCATTTAGCGGCCAACTTTTTGCGCATCTTACTTTGAATAATTTTATTACGCCAGTTTTTAGAACGCTTTTCCAAGCATTTGTTGCTTCTGGAGGCTTGCCTGGCGCAAATATTAGCCAAGGTCTTTGGTTGCACACTATTACTAAGGCTGCAGGCCCTATGTTAGAAGGCGTTATTAACGAGCTTTCCGTAATGCTTCTTCCATTGTCTTTAAGCAAGGGCTTAAGTAGCGCTTCTTCGCTTAACTCGTCGGCTGCTTACGATTATAGTGGCGAAGGCACTAAAGGCGGGCCATCCAGTCTTTTGCGCGTTCCTAGCGAAGAAGAACAAAAGTATGCAAACGAGTTGCTTATTAAGCTTTTAGACGTTGGTTTTATGCGAAAAATCGGAGCTATTAAGCTTAGAATGAGTAAGTTAGAAGATGGGAGTGAAAAGCTTAATCTTTTAGGTCAGATTACTAGATTAGAATCTGCTCGAAAAGATCTTCAATCACAAATTCTATAAGATTTATCAATTACTTGTTTTGTCTTTATATACAGAGATACGTTATTTATGTATAAATGTGTAGTTGTGTAAGAAAGAAGTGTAGAAACAATGTTTTTATTACCTGAGCAGCAGTTGAGTCGCTGTACAAGAGTTATGCAACAACGCTTATATCCGTATATAAATACTGTTTTATCGCATTGTAAAATTCGAGCATATGAGATTGCTGGAGAACCTATTTCTTCTAGCGAATTCTTTTCTAAGCTAAAAAGAAACGATATTGCGTTTCGCTCATTTAATGCTCCATGTGTTTGGGGAACAACTTGGGGCACAACGTGGTTTGAAGTTACAGGGTCGATTGATTTTTCAAAGGTAAAAGGGCGCAAAGTTGAGCTAAATGTTGATTTAGGTTGGATTAGCAATCTTTTTCCTGGTTTTCAAGCCGAAGGATTAGTGTATAACGTTGACGGAAGAGTTATAAAAGCTGTAAACCCTTGTAATCATTGGGTTCCATTGATTGATGAGCATAATAATCGTTCTATTAGTATTGATGAAAATGGTAATTTTACTTTATATTTGGAAGCTGCAGACAATCCATTTGTTGAAGGATCTACTCCATTTTCTCCTACTGATTTAGGAGAGCGTGCTACTGGAAAAACTGAATGCCAATATATGTTGAAGTATATTGACGTTACCGTTTTTAATCGCAATATTTTTGATTATTATATGGATCTTGAGACTGTAAGTTCTTTGATGCGCGAATTAAATGATGATAATCCGCGTTATTGGAAACTGGCTAAAGCTTTACAGCGATCCTTAAACGCGTATGATGAGCATGATTTTTCTACTGTTCAAAATGCTCATAAAGCGTTGCATGATGTATTAAGTAGCCCTGCTGCAGCAAGCTCTATAAAGCATACGGCTGTTGGTCATGCTCATATTGATTCTGCTTGGCAATGGCCTGTGCGCGAAACGCACAGAAAGGTTGCGCGCACTGTATCTAACGTTTTAGCTCTTATGGATGAGGACCCTGATTTTACTTATGCTATGAGTTCTGCTCAACAATACGAGTGGCTAGAAAACGAGCATCCTGATTTGTTTGAGCGTATGAAAAATAGGATTAAGGAAGGACGTTTTATACCCGTTGGCGGTATGTGGGTTGAGTCTGATGTAATGATGCCATGTGGTGAATCTTTAATTCGCCAAATGATTTTTGGCAAGCGCTATTTTAAGGAGCATCTTGGTGTGGATCCGCATGGCATTTGGCTTCCAGACAGTTTTGGCTATACTGGAGCATTGCCTCAAATCGCTCGCCGCGCTGGATTTGATTGGTTTTTAACTCAAAAGCTTTCCTGGAACGATACCACTAAATTCCCGCATCATTCTTTCCTTTGGGAAGGAATAGACGGTTCTAGGATTTTGGCTCATTTTCCTCCATCTAATACTTATGCTTCGTCTGTTAGCATGCATGAGTTAGTTTATTCTCAACGCAATTTTTTGGATAAAGATTTATCTGATCACGCAATATTGCTATACGGTTTTGGCGATGGCGGTGGCGGGCCTACTCGCGAAATGACTGCTCGTATTAGGCGCGATCGTAATCTAGAGGGTGCTCCTAGAGTTGATTTCGGCACTCCTGATGAGTTGTTTGAAAAAATACGAAAAGATATTGTTGACGATTCAAATGGTGATACACCAGTGTTTAAGGGTGAGCTTTATCTAGAGTTGCATAGAAAAACTCTTACTTCTCAGCAAGATATGAAGCGCTATTGCCGCATGGAGGAATCATTGTTGCGCGTAGCTGAATATCTTGTTGTTTTAGTTCGAGTTTATGCGCCAGAATACCGTTTTAATAACAATGAGCTTACTAGAATTTGGAAGACTTTATTATTGAACCAGTTCCACGATATTCTTCCAGGCTCTGCTATTGCATGGGTTCATAGGCAAGCTAGAGAAGAATATGCTAGAGATATTTCTTGTTTACGTAAGATTATTTCAGATATTGCTAATGCGATTGTAAAAGCTAACAGCACTAATAGCACTATTGGCAGTATTGGCACTAACAGCGCGATTAATATGCGTGAAAATGTAAAGTTATTGACTTATACAGGTAAAAATGATGTTGCTTGGAATTTGTATCGATGCAATGAAAGCAGTAAAAATAGTAAAACAACTGTAAAACACAAAAATGATGGTGGAATAATTCTTAATAATAGTGTTTTAAGTGTGACTATTGAACGCGATGGCACAGTGTCTTCTGTTAAAGATATTAAATTTAATCGCGAGCTAATTCCATCTGGTTATCGCATGGCGCAATACGAGATACTAAAAGATGAGCCATCTCAGTGGGATGCGTGGGATGTTGAGCGAGATGCATTTATGAGGAATCGTAAGATTGATGATTCTTCAATTGTTTGTGTTAAAGAACTTTTATCGGGCGGTGTGTCTGTTGAAATCTTGGCATGTAAAAAAGATATAAAGATTAAAACAAATATAATTTTAGAGCCATGTGTTAAACGACTTGATTTCCGTGCGCAAGTTGATTGGAAAGCTAAAGAGCAATTTTTGAAAGTAGATATGCCAACATCTATATGTTCAAATAATGCGCAATATGAGTGTCAATATGGTTTAGTTGGACGTCCAATAGTAAAAAATACTCGTAGTGACGATGCAAAATTTGAATCATGCACGCATAGGTTTGTTCGCATAGAAGATTCCTCGTATGCTGTTGCTGTTGCGAATTCGTCTACTTATGGCGCTGATGCTTCTCCTATTGGCGATTATTCTTCATCTTATGGAACTATGCTCAGATTATCTTTGCTTTCTGCGCCTCTTTACCCAGATCCAAATACGGATCAAGGTAAGCATGAATTTACTTGGTCATTTATTGCTGATGCAAATATGGACTCAGTTTTAAGTGCGGCTAATCTTTTGAATTCGCCAATCATTGATAAGCTTCCAGATGTAGATCCGCTGTTTACGATTCATAGAAACTCAGGCCTAATTGCATTAGATTGGGTTAAGCTAGCTGACGATTGTTCTGGAGACATAATCTTGCGTATTTACGAGCCATGTGGTGGCTGCGCAAGTGGGCAAATAAAACTCAACAAAATCTTGCGTGCGGCCTCAATCGAAGAAGTAGATCTTATGGAAATGCCATTGTTGCACGGTATGCCTATAGCTTTGCACAAGAATAATGATGAGTTAAATATAGAATTACGTCCTTTTCAGCTATGCTCATTGCGTATTCACGTTGCATCTGAAACTACAGTTTCTATTAATTGATAGGATGTTGAGAGTTTATGGAAAATAAAGGAATTTATTCTAAAAAGAAAATAATAATAGATACAGATTGTGGTTCGGATGATGCTATGGCAATTGCCATGGCTTTAAATGATCCTAGATATGAGATATTAATGTTTTGCACTGTATCAGGAAACGTGTGCATGGAACAAGCGACTATTAATACGCTTACTACTATCGAGCATGCTGGTTCGTATGAGCCACCTGTATATAAAGGAAGCAGAAGCATGCTCTTACGCGATTTGTCTTATGCTCATGAAACTCATGGTAGAGATGGAATGGGTGATATTGGTCTAGTGCCTCATCGTTTGAAAGAAAGTAATGGTAATGCTGTTTTGAAAATGATTGAAACTTTGAGAAACAGTGAAGATGGTGAAATAGACATTATTGCATTAGGGCCATTAACTAACATTGCTCTAGCTATTAAGGTTGATTATGAAGCGATGAAAAAAGTTGGTCGCATAGTTGTTATGGGATCTGCTGGTTTAGGACGTGGAAATGTTTCTCCTGTAGCAGAATTCAATATTTGGCAAGATGCAGAAGCCGCAAAGATATTAGTTGACTCTGGTCTTAAAAATATTATGTTTGTTGGATGGGACGCATGCTTGGGAGAATGTATGCTGAATCCACAAGAAATTGCTAATATTCGCAAAAGTGGAGAACTTGGTAAGTTTGTAATTGATTGTAATAGGGAATTAATGGAAATGAATATTAGCCGTTTTGGAGATGCTTATCTAGATATGGCTGATCCATCTGCCGTTGCCGCTGCGTTATATCCCGAATGTATAAGCGAGTGCACAAAATATTATTGCCAAGTTGATGCAACTCCTGGACCAAGTTATGGCTCAGTTCTTGTTGATGCTAATTTCTTCTCTGGTAAAACTCCGAATGTTGAAATATGTAGTAGGCTTAATCCCGAAAAATATAAAAATTACATTTATCGTACTTTGCATGTTGTAGATTAGCAAAATTTGTTTTTACCAACATGCTTTCTATATTGAAATAATATTTAAATACGACCGAGGTTTGTTTATGGCTATTCACAAACTCGGTCGTATTTATATTTAATGCGTATAAATTAATGCATATATTTTCAGTATAAATATACTTTAGTTGCCGAAGTCAATGTCTCCAAGCTTTTCAATAAGCTTCATGTTTTCGCTATAATCCACTGGGCAAGCTATAACGTCAACACCGCTTTCTTGAGCCAAAGCCTCTTTAAGCATGTTGTATAAGTCTTCTGGCTTTTGTACAACGTGGCCTCTTGCGCCAAAGCTTTCCGCCAATTTTGGAACATTTGGATTAGTAAAATCAACGTATTCGTGTTCTCCAGCGTGCAAGTCCATCTTCCACTTAATCAAACCGTACGCGTTATCTTCCCAAACCAAAACCACCATTCTAGAACCAACGCGAACAGCGGTTTCAATCTCTTGAACGTTCATCATAAAGCTGCCGTCGCCCATAACAGCAAGAACAGGCTTTGTGTTGATTTTTCCACTATTATCTTTAATGAACGATGCTCCAACAGCTCCAGGCAAAGTCCAAGCCATTGTAGAAAGACTGTTGTCTATAATGCACGTATTTGGATGCATTGTTGGGTAAAGCCTTGCCATCCACATTTTTAGTGCGCCCGTATCTACAAGAACCTTAGTTCCTTCTGCAACAGCACGACGAGTATCGTAAACAACGCGCTGAGGCTTCATAGGAATGCTGTTATCGTTTTCAAACGAACGCAACTCGTCTGTAATCATTTGACGAATCTTTGGGTGAGTTACGTCAAAAGTAACGTTTCTATCTTTAAGCACACTTGTAAGCGCTTTAAGCGTTTGAGCAATATCTGCCATAATGTTTAGTGCAGTAGGGTAGTGAGCGTCTGTGTCTTCAACAAATGTGTTTATGTGAATAATCGTCTTGTCAATATTTGGATTAATCTTCTTAGGGTCAAATTGCTGAATTGAGAATCCTACAGCAATAATCAAATCTGCTGTGTCGAAAGCAAAATTCTCATAATCTCTATGCATAAATCCAACTACGCCAAGAGCGTTCGGATGATTATCTGGGAACACGCCTTTGCCTTCAAACGTTGTTGCAACTGGAACATTAAGCTGTTCTGCAAAATCTAGAAGCTGTTCTTGAGCGTGGCTTCTTGCAACGCCGTTTCCTGCAAGAATAATCGGCCTTTTTGCTTGGCTAATTATTTTAGCAGCTTCGTAAATTGTGTCTGGAGCTGGAAGAATATGCAACGGCTTTGGAAGCGGAAGTGGCTTTGCATCTTCTGGCACGCTCATTTCGCTAATATCTTCTGGAATAACAAGGCATGTTGCTCCTGGGCGCTTTCTTTGAGCGATTGAGAAAGCTTTGCGAACCATTTCTGGAGCTGTGCTTGGAGCAAGCATCATAGAAGACCATTGAGTGATTGGTTGGAATAGTGCTACTAAATCAATGATTTGGTGAGATTCCTTGTAAAGTCTAGAAACGTTTCCTTGAGCGCATATTGCAACAAGCGGAGTTGTGCTTGCATTTGCTTGAGCTACAGGAAGCGTAAGATTTAGTGCTCCAGGCCCCAGCGTTGCCAAGCATACGCCTGGCTTTCCAGTAATATGTGCATAAGTTGCGGCCATAAAGCCTGCGCCTTGCTCGTGGCGAGTAAGCACAAAGCGTATGTTTCCATTTCGCTCAATTGCCTCTAAAAGCGGAATATTTTCTTCTCCTGGGATTCCAAAAACAACCTCAACGCCTTCGTTTACAAGGCATTCTACGATTAAGTCTGCTGTGTTTCTTTTATGGCTTGCTGTTTTTTGAGCTTGCGATTCTTGATTTGTCATAATTGCGTTTCTCGCTTTGTGCTTAATGTGCTTGTTAGCCTTACGACTTCTTTTCCATTTATAATATAAGACTCTAAGACATGTGCATTTTGCGCGTGTCACAAAAATGGGCGGATTTTTACATATTCGCTTTGTGGCAAAACTAAAGCGCTTTTAGCACCCTGTGCTTTGTTATTTCAACGATTTTGTCGGGAATTTTTGCCTCTTTGGATTGGGTTTCTTATACAATTGAAAGAGTCGTTTATTTTAGTTGCGGAGGAATGATGAGGCGTTGGCTTCTGAATTTGGTCAAATGTGAGACCATCCTTATTGTGGCCGCCGTTTTAGCTGTTATTTCTTGTTTTTTCGTTCCGCCTGATGCGCAATATTTTAGTTACATTCACGTAAACACTATTTCTCAACTTGTTTGCTTAATGATGGTTGTTTGCGGATTCCAACGAATAGGCGTTTTTAGAAGCATTGGCGCGAATCTTCTTAGAAGAGTTAGGACTGAGCGAGGATTAGTTCTTGTTCTTATGTCTCTAACGTTTTTCTCGGCAATGCTTATTACTAACGATGTTGCTCTTGTGACTTTTGTTCCTTTTGCGATTTCTGTTTTAATGATGGCGAATGCCGAAAAGCACGCGATTCTTATTGTTACTTTAATGACGATTGGTGCAAACGTTGGAAGCATGCTAACTCCTATTGGCAATGCGCACAATTTGTATCTTAAAGCGCTTACTGGAATGTCTACTGGCGACTTTCTTTCCATTATGGCTCCGTACACGCTTACTGCTGCGATTCTTATGATTGCGTTTGCGTTTGTGTTCTTTAGTTCTAGAAAAGTCGATCAGTTTGAAGGATTGCACGGAGACGACATTGAGCAAGGTGTTTTAGCTCCGCATTCTAAATCACCTAAGCCAGACGAGATTCGCGTTATGGGCTACGGTGTTGGCTTTACTCAATGGCGAGTTGTTGTTTACAGCCTTTTGTTTATTTTGTGCTTGTGTGGAGTAGCTGGCTGGATTCCAGACTGGATTATGGTTTTGGCAGTTGTTATTGCCTTTATTATTTGCGATTCGCATGTGTTCCGCGCTTTGGATTGGGCTTTGCCTCTTACGTTTATAATGTTCTTCATTTTTATTGGAAACATGCGCAGGGTTCCTGGATTTACCGAGATTGCACAAATGTGGGTTGGCTCTCACCCTATGGAAGTTTCGGTTGTTTCTAGTCAAATGATTAGTAACGTTCCAACAACTATTTTGCTTTCTGGATTCTGCGACCAATGGAAGATGCTTATTATTGGCACTAATCTTGGCGGCATGGGAACGCTTATTGCGTCTATGGCATCTTTGATTTCGTACAAGAGTATTACGCATAAGTATCCTCATAATAAGGGTCGCTATTTGCTTATGTACACAATTGTGAATCTTCTTTTCTTAGCTGTTTTGATTGGTTTGGCCTGGATTATTGAGTAGCGCTTTTTGCGTGATTTTTGCATTGTGGGCGTGTCTTTTGGCGTGTCTTCTGACAGAATTATTGTGATTATTTTCACATATTTTTAGGTTGTTGCTTAATAAAAGACTATTAATTTTCGTATCATATACGATTTTGTTATATTATTTTCTGTTAAATAGTGATTATACGTAATAATTTTCATTTTATTCAAGATATGCCTAAAAGTCACCATAAATTGAATATAACATTATAACAAATTTATGTCTTGGCTTATCTATTATTATGACTTTTGAATTAAATAAATTCGAGCATTCTGGTTTGACTTATTTGACTTAGTTAATTACACTATCTCTCTTGTAATTTTCGTTTCATGCCAAAATGCGCCTAAAAATGTTAACATACAAAATAAGGAGAGAACTGTGAACGGTATTCTTTCTATACTGCTCGATGTTTTCCGTCAACCAGCTGTAATAGTTGCGATGATTTCTTTGATTGGACTTGCAGTTCAAGGCAAAAGTATTTCCAACATTGTACAAGGTTCAATTCGTACAATGGTTGGGTTTTTGGTTTTGGCTGCAGGCTCTGGCGTTGTAACTCAAGCGCTTGATCCATTTGGAAGCATGTTCCAATATGCTTTCCACGTTCAAGGTGTAGTTCCAAACAATGAGGCAATTATTGGAACCGTTCTTTTAAAGTACGGCTCAGAATCTGCTCTCATCTTCTTCTTTGGAATGACTGTAAACATTATTCTTTCTCTAACATCTCGTTTCAAATTCATTTATCTAACTGGTCACGTTGCTTTCTACATGGCTAGTATGATTGCAGTAATCTTCAATGTTGCAGGTTTTAATACTTTAACTCTTATTGTTATTGGTTCTCTTGCACAAGGCTTATTGATTACGATTTCTCCAGCGTTGGTGCAATCGTTTATGCGTAAAGCTTCCGCCAAAGATGACGTAGCTCTTGGTCACCCTGCTAGCAGTGGTGTTCTTATTGGAACTTTAGTTGCAAAGCTTACGCGCTCTAAAAAGCATCCGTCTAAGTCTACCGAAGATATTAAGTTCCCGTCTGCTCTTGGATTCTTAAAAGATACAACTGTTTTGATTGCGCTTTCAATGGCAGTTATTTACGTTGTGGTTGCTCTTTTTGCAGGCCCTGAGTTTATTGAGACTAAGCTTTCTGGCGGCCAGAACTTTATTGTGTTCGTTATTCTTAAAGCAGCAATGTTCTCTGCAGGCGTTTTTGTTATTCTTGCAGGCGTTCAAGTTGTTTTAGACGAAATTGTTCCAGCATTTAAGGGAATATCCGAAAAATTGGTTAAAAATGCTAAGCCAGCATTGGATGCTCCTATGACATTCGGTTTTGCTCCAAACGCCGTTCTTATTGGATTCCTTGCAAGCTTTGCAGGTGGAATTGTTGGAATGGTCATTATGGCCTTGGCTGGCACAACGGTTGTTATTCCAGGAATTGTTGCGCACTTTATGGCAGGTGGCGTTACGGGAGTGTTTAGCAATGGTCAAGCGGGTAGAAGAGGATGCGTTATAGGCGGTTTTGTTAATGGCCTTGTTATTACATTCTTGCCTTTGCTTCTTTTGCCTGTTTTGGGAAATCTTGGCTCTGCAAACTCAACCTATTCCGACGCTGACTATGGTGTAGCAGGAGTAATATTTGGCTACTCAAATGTTGCTGGAGGAAGGATTCTGCTTATTGTTGCAATCGCTATTCTATACGTTCTTTTCTATGCGTCGTCAATAATATTGACTCGTTTAGAAAACAAAAAAGTTAAATCGCTAGCAACAAACAATTCTGCTTCTAGCGCGTCGGATTACATATTGGACTAATAAACTGATACTATTAGTTCTATATGTATTCAAAAGCATTTTTGTAAGAATTGTCGTAGAATCATAAGGCTTAAGAATCGTAGGATTTTAGGCAATTCTTACAATTGTTTTTCTAATCATTCTGTTTGGAGAGTGAATTGTGACTGAAGGTGTGCCTAAATATGTAGCAGTGCGCGATAATCTTAGAAAGCGCATTGATTTAATGAAGCCGCAGGAGCAGCTCCCTCCAGAATTAGAATTATGCAAACAATACAACGTTAGTCGAATAACACTTAGGCATGCAGTAGATAGTTTGATACTAGAAGGCTTGCTTGTTAGAATCCAAGGAAAAGGAACTTTTAGAGCAAAGAATATTGTTCATAGTTCTAATCGAGAAGTTATATCAGATCAAATTCAAGGATTCTATCAAAATTATTCCGAAAACAATACAAACGTGCGAATTAAGGTTATTCAAAACAGCATTGTTAAAGACGAGTCGGCTGCGCATAAGCTTGGTTTAGACGAATCAGAAGATTTGATTTGCATAAAACGACTAAAATACGTTGATAACGTTTTATCAAGTTATATTGTTGTTTATCTTTCGGCATCTAGATTCCCTAAGGTTTTGAATATCGATTTTTCTAAGCAATCAATAGTGAATTTCTTGGAAAGTGATTATGCTGTAAAGCTTTACGAAAATGATTTATTAATTCGCGTTGAACAGTTATGCGACGATATGTCTGAATTCTTACATGTTGAGCCAAAAACTCCAGCGCTTACTGTTGAGTCGATTGTTAAAGATTCTTTTGGCTCTATAATCGCCTTTGGCGTTGGTATACATACGCCTAATTATGGAGATATTCAGTTTAAGATGCACGTTAGCTCGTGAGTTTTTGTGCTATTTTCTTTCTTTAGAATACAAAAATCCCCGTTGCCAAATGAAATCAATGGTAGCGGGGATTTTTCAAACTCTAATCAATTCGCAATATGCGATTATTAAAGAGCGTTGATTGCTACAGCAAGACCAGACTTGCGGTTTGCAGCCTGATTCTTGTGAATCACGCCACGGCCTGCAGCCTTATCGAGCTTCTGAGAAGCTACTGCAAAAGCGGCCTGTGCGGCAGCCTTGTCACCAGCGGAAATGGCTTCGCGAGTAGCGCGGATAGCAGTCTTCAAAGCAGACTTCACTGCCACGTTACGCTTGTGTGCCTTTTCATTGGTGAGCACGCGCTTTTTCTGCGACTTAATGTTTGCCACTATTACTCCAAACGACGTTTACTATACTAAGGACATACAGTGTGCAAGCATAGCATGGTTTATGGATAAGTGTTTCTAGAGTAGTCAAGTGTTTCTAGGGTAGTCAAGTTGCTAACATTAGTTGTTGCAATACTTTTCGCATATTTGATTGCTCGTATAGTCTTAAAAGGAGATATTTGCTTTGATTACACCGCATAACCAGCCAGGATTTACGGATCAATCGCTGATACGCAACTTCTGCATTATTGCGCATATAGATCACGGCAAGTCTACCGTAGCAGATCGCATTTTGCAGCTTTCGGGAATTGTGCCAGAGCGCGAGATGCGAGACCGATTTTTGGACCGCATGGATATTGAGCAAGAGCGCGGAATCACTATTAAATCGCAAGCTGTTCGAGTTCCGTGGACTTTTGACGGCAAAGAGTACTCGCTTGGAATGATTGATACTCCAGGTCACGTTGATTTTACTTACGAAGTTTCGCGTGCGCTTGCAGCTTGCGAAGGTGCAGTTTTGCTTGTGGATGCAACGCAAGGTATTGAAGCGCAGACGCTTTCTAACCTTTATATGGCAATCGAACACGATTTAACGATTATTCCTGTATTAAACAAAATCGATTTGCCTAGTGCGGAGCCAGATAAGCATGCAGAAGAGATTGCTGGCTTAATTGGATGCAAGCCTAGCGATGTTTTGCGCGTTTCTGGCAAAACTGGCGAAGGTGTAAAAGATCTTCTCGACCAAATCGTGCTGGAAGTGCCAGCTCCTAGTGGAAATCCTAATGGTGCTGCTCGCGCGCTTATTTTTGACTCCGTCTACGATTCGTATCGCGGAATTGTTACATATATTCGTATGGTTGATGGCGAGCTTAAATCGCGTGAAAAGCTTCACATGATGGGCATTGGCATGACGCACGATCCTATTGAAATCGGCGTTATTAGCCCAGATATGACTCCAACAAAGGCGCTTGGAGCGGGAGAAGTCGGCTACGTAATTACAGGCGCAAAAGACGTTAGCCAATCTAAAGTTGGCGACACAATTACTAGTGCTGCGCACCCTGCGGCTAAGCCGTTGGAGGGCTACAGAGACCCTAAGCCTATGGTTTACGCAGGTCTTTTCCCAATCGATAACGCGCAATTCCCAGAGCTTAGAGACGCGCTAGATAAGCTAAAACTTAACGATGCTGCTCTTATTTACGAGCCAGAAACGTCTGTTGCATTGGGCTTTGGTTTCCGTTGCGGATTCTTAGGCCTTTTGCACATGGAGATTGTTTCCGAGCGTTTAAGCCGCGAGTTTGGCTTGGATCTTATTTCAACTGCTCCAAACGTAACTTACGACGTTACAAGCGAAGACGGTACCGAGCATCATGTGACTAATCCTAGCGAGTTTCCAGAAGGCAAAATCAAGCGCATTATTGAGCCAATGGTTGCTGCCGACATTATTGCTCCAAAAGATTTTATTGGTGCGATTATGGATTTGTGCCAAGATCATCGCGGAGAAATGGGCACAATGGAATACATTAGTGCCGACCGCGTGGAAATGCACTACAGGATTCCTCTTGCGGAAATTGTTTTTGACTTCTTCGATCAGCTTAAAAGCCGCACAAAGGGCTACGCTTCTCTTGACTACCACGAAGATGGAGAGCAAGCTGCAGATCTTGTTAAGGTAGATATTCTTATTCAAGGAGATAAGGTCGACGCTTTTAGTGCGATTGTTCACCGAGATAAGGCTTATTCTTACGGCGTTATGATGACTAAGAAGCTTCGCGGGCTTATTCCTCGCCAGCAGTTTGAGATTCCAATTCAGGCTGCGATTGGCTCGCGTATTATTGCGCGCGAAACGATTAGTGCGCTTAGAAAAGACGTGCTCGCTAAGTGCTACGGCGGCGATATTACGCGTAAGCGCAAGCTTCTAGAAAAACAGAAGGCTGGTAAGAAGCGCATGAAGATGCTTGGGCACGTTGAAGTTCCGCAAGAAGCGTTTGTTGCAGCTTTAGCTACAGACGATAGCGCAAACGATAGAGACACTAAAGATAAGATTCGCGCTGCGCAAAAATCCGAAGGCTGAGGCTTATATTGAATTTTGAATCGAACAATACTAGTGAAGATTCGCGTTCAATCATGCCTTTTGAAGTGTACG
Source organism: Gardnerella sp. c17Ua_118 (assembly GCF_055804255.1). NCBI lineage: Bacteria > Bacillati > Actinomycetota > Actinomycetes > Bifidobacteriales > Bifidobacteriaceae > Gardnerella > Gardnerella sp. c17Ua_118. Next base: position 492,311 of record NZ_JANUYT010000001.1, on the reverse strand, counting down.
TGCATGTGCCATTTTGCTTGCGTCGATGCGGTTACTGCGATTTTAACACGTATACAGCTCGAGATTTGGGAGAAGGCGCAAGTCGAAGTGGGTACGCGGATGTTGCGATTCGCGAGATGCGTCTTGTAAAAAAGTGGCAAGAATTTCACGGGATTTTCGAGCCTAAAGCGCAATCTGTTTTCTTTGGTGGCGGCACTCCGACTGTTCTTAAAGCGCAAGATTTAGTGCGAATTTTGCGCGAAATCAGCGAATTGTGGGGCATTATGCCTGGTGCAGAAGTCACTACGGAAGCAAACCCAGACACTGCAGACGAGCATTATGTTGAAGAGCTTGCAAAAGGCGGATTTACGCGAATATCTTTTGGAATGCAATCGGCTGTGCCGCATGTGCTAAAAACGCTTGACCGCACGCATACGCCAGAAAACGTAGAGCGCGGAGTTAAGGCGGCGAACGCTTGTGGCTTGCGTTCGAGTGTTGATTTGATTTATGGCGCGCCAGGGGAGAGCATAGATGATTGGCGAAAGTCTGTAGAAATTGCTTTGAGCCTGGGTGTTAATCACGTTTCCGCGTATGCGCTAACGGTGGAGCCGCACACAAAAATGGGTCGCCAAATTGCTGCTGGCACAATTCAAGCGCCAGATGACGATGATGAAGCAGCAAAATACGAGTTGGCAGATAGTCTTTTTAGTTCTGCTGGCCTAGAGTGGTATGAGATTTCTAACTGGGCGCGCCCTGGTTTTGAGTCTCGTCACAATCTTGGATATTGGAAGAACATTGATTGGGCTGGAATTGGCCCTGGAGCGCATTCGCATTACAATTCGGCGAGCGGTCTTAGCAAGCAAAGCATGGATGATTGTGCTGTTTTGGCGGATTCAAGCAAGTTTTACAATCTTAGATCTTGGGATATTTTGCATCCAAAACACTGGGCGCAGGCGATTAATGTAGGAAACGTGCCCTGGCAAAACTACGAGTGTATAAACAGTGAGGACGCGTTAATAGAAGAAGTAATGCTTGGGTTGCGCATTAGGGAAGGGCTTAGTATTGATGAATTGTGCGCAAAGATGCGTAAAGCCAATTGCGAATTTGACGATTCGTATTTGCAAAAAGTGCTAATCGAAGTGTGTAAAGAAGATTTGGCGGTGTTGAACGAAAATCGTATTATTGCCACTCAAAAAGGTCGTTTATTAAACGATTTATTAATCGAAAAAATTGTTGACGCGTGCCAAAATGGCTTAGTTATGCGCTAAAATGATTCGTATTGTGTGAAAATTCAATGTAGAAAGGAATCAATCATGGCAAACCGCAAGGAGCGTAGAGCAAAAGCCAGGCAGAGTCGTAGGGGAATCCCATCTCAATACGATCAAACAAATGGTCGCGGTCGCGGTGGAATGATTGACGAGTACAATTTGCAAGAACATTCAAGAAGACTTCAAGAAAATGGCGTTGATGGATGGAAGCCATCTTCTAGCGTTACGCAAAGCCAGAGTAAGATGGAGCGCAATATTAAGCGCGCTCAGGCTGGAGACGATACGTGGAATGCTGTTCGCAAGGTTATTGGCGTGTGCTCTTGGGCTGTGCTTTTGCTTTCTGCGTTTGCGTTCTTGGTAATTATGTGGCTGCCGAGCCAACCAATGGTGCTTGTTGTAACGATTGCTGTGTTGTTTGCTTTGGGCGTGTTTGGGCTGTTCTTTAGTTTTAGTAACGCTAAGCAAAATCCGCGCCTAGACGAGCACGGCACTGCGATTTAAGTGTATTTAGGTCGATTTAGGTGTGTTTATAAATAAATAAAACTGTTTTTAATAAATTAAGGCGGGCACTTTGGTAACGCAATGTGCTCGCCTTATTTGTTTTTATTTCGATTTGCTATTTCTTAAAAATCTATTCGTTAAATACGTCTGAGTGTGTTCCTGTTCGAGAAAGTACAAGCACTACGTCATCGTTATCTATGCGATATATAAGCAGCCAGTCTGGCTTTACATGGCATTCTCGAAATCCTAAATAGTTTCCTGTAAGTGCGTGGTCGCAGTATCTTTCAGCAAGCTTTTCTTGTTGTGCAATCATTCGCACTACACTATCTAAGAGTCTTATATCGTATCCTCGTTTTTTGATTCTTTTAAGATCTCTTTTGAATGAATTTAATAATACGACTTTTAGGCTCATTTTAGTGCGTCCTCCAATGCTTCGGTAACATTGTCGTAGCGCTTGTACTCTTCTGGATGCGCTTTCATGTAGTCATATTCCTTAAACGCGGCGATTGTTTCTTTATTGTATTTTGGCTGTTTTAAGTCGAATGGGAGCCCTTCTACCATAAGCGATTTGTGTAAGAACATGTTGATTGCATCGCTTAGAGTTATGCCGAAGCTGGCGAATAGTTCTTCTGCTTGTGCTTTAACTTCTTTTGTAACTCGCACGTTAATGCTTGCGGTTTTTGCTGAGGACTTTGCTGGTGTTGCTGTTTCGGTTGCGCTGATTGCCATAATATGCTCCTTGATTTTATACTTATAATTTTTGCTTCTATAAGTGCGTTAGTTTTTTGACTCGTTAATTTTGTTTGTTTTTGATTTGTTTTTCTAGCTTTTCTAGTTTCGCTAGTTTTTCTAGTTTTTGATATTCAGCTATCAACTTTTATTACATTTTACAATGTATTGCAATGTTTTACAATATGCTATAAACGTTTTACAATATATTACGATTGTATTACATTTACTGCCTGCTGCTCTTGTTACAAGATACGCTTTCTTGCAATGTGTGCGCTTATTTAAGTAGCAAGTCCGTAAGGTTAATCGCCTTAATGCCGTCGTAAGAGTTATAGTGTCAAAATTTGTAAAAATTCAAAGTTTTTGAATCTCACGTCAAAAACTTTTAGACGTCTGGGTTAAAATCTTTTTGTGAAGCATAAGCAAGTTTCTGTTTTTATGTGTCTTTGTGCGCTAGTCGTTTGACTAAGCATTTGCATTAGTTGTGATTAATCGCAAGTTAATCGCAGAGCATAAATCTCATAAATAAATTAAGGCGGGCACTTTGGTAACGCAATGTGCTCGCCTCAATTTTTATGTGTTTTATTTCGTGCGCTATGCTTATAGATTATTTTTTGCTTTTTGCAATAAGCGATGTTAATAGCGTTGTTAGCGCGATTGTTGTAATTATAGCCGTTATTGAAAGTGCGAGAGAATTGTCTACGCCTGTTCTTGGCAGTGTATTTTGCATGGCAGTGCCAAGTTTATCTACAACGCCTCTTTTATTTGAATTGGCCGAATCGTTAGTTTGATTTGAATTAGTTGATTCTAGCGATTTTGATTTATTGTCGCGCCTGTTTTGAGCATTAACATTGTTCGATTGATTGCCACTGCTTTTATGATTACTTTCATCTTCTGAGCCATTATCTAAGTCGAGAATTGAACCGCTTTCAGAGTTGTTATTTGGATCCTGTGGATCTTGCGTATCTTGCGTATCCTGCGGATCTTCTGAATCCTCTGGATTTTTGGGATTATCTGGATCTTGAGGATCCTGCGGATTGGAATCCTTAGTGTAAACTGCATACACTTTAATATCGTATATCACATTTGTTGTGCTTAAGAATTTAGCGCCAGTTCCGTCTGCTTTTGTATTCCACTCCTTAAACGTGTAACCCACTTTAGTAGGATTTGCCGGCATAGACTGATTCTCTAAAGAATCGTTTTCAATATTCTTTCCAGCTTCTACTTCAACAGTCGCAATAGTTTTTTCTCCGTTTTTAAATGTTACTTTTCTATGCGCAGAATCTTCTACAGGAATAAACTTCCACGTTCCAACTAAAGTAATGTTTTTATTTACATTTTCAATAGTCGTAACAGGCTCGCCTTGTCCATCAATCTTCCACCCAGCCATTTCGTCAAAAACCCAAGTGCCAGTCATCCTAGTGCCGTCGCCAACTATTTCTGGATCAGGTTCAAACATCTCATTAGTTGTTTTGTGCAAAGTAGAGTTATCGATAGTGATTGACTTTCCTTTATAAACATCAATCGACTTTAAGGCATATTGCTTACCAATATACTCAGGCAACGTTTGGTTAGGGGTACCACTTTCAAACTTAAAATGAATCTTGTACGGAGCTTCTACAGGAATTTTTACGTCTTCGTCGCCAAATTTAACGTTAAAAGGTATAAGCTTGTTCGAGTCGTATGCTCCAAGATTTCTATATACGTAATTGATTTTTCCAGATAGCTCACCTTGCGCTGATCCTTCGATTTTGTAGTGTTTTCCAGCTTGTGCATCGGTGTTAAACCATATTGGAATAAACTTAATATTTATCTCGTCAACTAAATTGTTAATCCTACGTTTAATCTCATCATACGAGTAGGCGTAAGGCTTCATCAGCTGATTGCCTTTGTACCAGTCTTTTAGGTACGCGGTTGCTGTAATAGTATGACCTTCTTCTTTTACATCTTTGAGCGCAAAATCACCAAAATCACCTAAAAGCGTTGTTGGGTCGTTTCTCACTCCGCCATATTTCTTTGGGTAGTGTTTTGATGGGTCGTCAGGAAGTTCTCTACTAGGCGATAACGATATTTCTTTAGGCAACTTAAACGTGAGTTTGATTGATACGTTTAAGTTCGATACGTACACTCTTGAAACATCATTAATCTTTGTTTTTAACCATTTTTCAACATTTTCTAAAGAGGTTTTGAATGGATTGCTGCTAATCTTAGAGCTTATTTCAAGACCATCTCTAGTTATAAGAGGAGAGCTGTAATCTTCGTACGTAACTTTTTGAGCAGTTCCCGATAAAACGAATTTGCCAATTGATGTAATGTTTTCGTTTTTATTGTTTTTTATTAAATCATTGCTGTAAATAAGCTGATTATAATTTTGCTTATCTGCATCAAGAGGATTGCTTATTGTAGATTCACCGCCAAGAAGTGGAATGTTCAGCTCGTGAGTAATATATGTGAATCCGAATCCAGGCACCCAGCTTCCGCTGTTTTTATCTTTTTCGTACAAATCTAAAATACCTGTACCAGTGATGTTTCTATTTTGAACTTGTTCAAGTGAGCTTTTTGTAAACGAAAAATGAGCAGTTAGATTTACGGTTTTGGAATCACGAGAATTATATAATGTTTCCCACGTATTTTCCGCTAAATTAACAATAAGCTTGATTGTATTTTTATGACGAGTAGAAATTTTTGCGCTCGCTAATGCAACTAGTGAAGAGTTATTCTCAACTTTGAAGTCTTTTTTCCATTCAATAGGTTCAGGCAAAGATAGCGAGTAGCTAAAATCAAGCTTAGCTTTTTTGTCTTTACAAGATTCCATTTGTTGCTTAGTTGCTTTAAGAACCTCGTTGAATGGAATATTTAGCGTAAGAGTTCCTGAATAATTAGTAGCATCGCTGCTTTTTGCGTCTACAGCATTGCCCGACGCATTGGTTGCACTGATTTTCAGAGAGGCGTATTTTCCAACTTCTAATAGTGGGCTATTAACGTTTGATCCACCGTAAAATGGCGCAGGAATGTCTTGATTGTTTTGAATATTGTTATTAGTGTTTGCAAACGACGCCCTGGAAAATGTTGTTAATGAAGATACGAACAGCCCCCCCCCCCCAAGGTGAAAATTAGGAAGGAGGTTAGAAATTTTCGTTTCAAAAATAAAATAGCATGCCCGTGTTTCATTGATTGACTTCTCTCCATATAGATGTGCCCAACTACAATACGAGCCAATAGTTTATCATCTCAGCGTTTATTTATGCAATAGTTTATAAGTTCTTTATTCTTATATGCCTTGTGTTGTATGCCTTGCAATGATTGATATTCTATTAAAAAATGTATTGGGTGGCCAAATGGATGAAACAATAGCTTGGGGAGATAAAAGTACAAAATCTAGCAAAGGCTGATTATACGGATAAACTTATAGAACTTGTGCTGAAAGATTGTGCTGAAAGAGAATGATTGAGAAGTTTGTTGTGATTAATCGCAAGTTAATCGCAGAACATAAATCTCATAAATAAACTAAGGCGGGCACTTGTAACGCAATGTGCTCGCCTTATTTGTTTTACGCGCATTTATCTATGCAAATCCTACAAAATGACCATGCAAATCCTCGTCAAATCATGCAAAATAAATTTTTTTGATTGTAAAGTCTCAAGTTGTAAAACTTGCTAATCGATTAATAAATTTTCTTTCATTAACATTTAGTCGCATAAATTATTTCAAATGATTATAATAATATGTCATATATTTTTTATTGAAAATCAGTAATTTTCATAAAATTTTCTAAGATTTTTGAAGATAATAAACAGATTATTCACAGTGTTTTATAAGGGTAAATAATATAGGCTACGTGATTGTACTTGCTGTGTGGCTTATACGATTTTGTGGCTTATACGATTTTGTATGATTTGTGCGGCTTGTACTTAGTACTGATATTAATGATTGAATAACTACGATTTAACTACAAGTGTTCGATGAGGATGGTAGTCAATGACATTTATTTCTCGCGCAATACGCTACGTTTTGAGAAAAAGAGTAAAAACAGCAATAGTGTTTGTAATATTAGCATTGATTTCAACGCTTTTGCTGGCATCTTCTGCAGTTGCGATTGCTGCAGAAAAAGAGGGCAAAAAGGTAGAAGAACAAGCAGAATCTAGTTTTGTTTTAGCAAATAATCCGCAAGTAAATCCTGGAACTCCAAGGGGAGCAGGAACTGTTAAGCCAAGTGATGTTAAAAAAATCGCGTCACTTAAAAACGTTGATTCGTATGTTTTACGTCAAAATGTTACTGCCGATTTAGTTGACGCAAAAGCAGCTAGAATCAAAGGTGTTCAAGACTACGATGCGCGTAGAGAAAAGCAATTCGGCAACGCTGTAAACCTAGAAGGAACAAACTCTTCTAAGGGCTTAAATGCGTTCAAAACAAAGTCAATTCACATGGTTAAAGGTAGAGCTTTGCAAGAATCAGATGAGCATGCTTCCTTAATCCACGAAGATTTAGCAAAACTAAATGGCTTAAAATTAGGGGATTCATTAACGCTCAAAGCAAACCCGTTTGACGCCGATAATCTTAACCACTCTACTGAGCAAGTAAAAACACGCATAGTTGGAATTTACGGCGGAGCTAATAATCGCCCAGTTGCAACGCGTGCAGAATTAACTGCAAATACTGTGTATACAGATTTGAAAACAACAAGAGAGCTTTACAAATATAAGCCTGGAAAAGAGATATATCAGGACGCAAGTTTTAAGGTTAAAAAAGGAGCGGACGCAGACTCTGTGATTGAAGAAGCGTCTAAGCTTCCGATTGATTTGCAAAGCTATCAGATTACTCGAGATGACCAGTTTGTTCAAGGTATGATTGGCGCAGCAAAAGGCGTAAAATCCATGATGAATATAACTGTTGTTGCAGTAAGCACGTTTGCTGTTGTGGCTCTTGGATTGGTTCTTATTCTTTGGATTAATGAGCGTAGAAAAGAAATTGGCGTTCTGACTTCTATTGGCATTAGCAAAGTTTCCCTTGTTTTGCAGCAGCTTTTTGAGCTTGTGTTGCTTGCGATTCCAGCTATTGCAATAGGTTATGGTTTTGCTAGCGCAATATCTCCTTGGTTTAGCGATTGCGCATTAGGTTCGGTAAAAAATTCCGCCGCGCAGCAGCTTAGCTCAATGGGTCAAGCTGGAGGAAACTTGGAATCAAGCATGGCCACTAGAACCTTAGATAAGATTGCTGTTCAAGTTAGCTCCGATTGCTTAATTCAATCGTCATTAATGGTTCTAATGATTATTATTGTTGCGGTTGCGTTGTCTTATCTTCCTATTTTGCGAAAGTCTCCTAGAGATTTGCTTGGAATGCAAAAGTAGTTGGCATGCAAAAGTAGGTGTAAAATGACTCAAATTATAAAAAGATCTTGGCTAGCTATAGTTAGAAAACCAAGACGTAGTGCTATTTTAGCTTTGATTATTACGGTTGTTCTTAGCGCGCTTATTTGCCAAGCGAGTGTTATTGCTTGCGTAAAAAATCTAGAGGATCAAATAACTTCAAACATTGGTTTAGGATTTAGTGTTTACGCAAAAACGCAAGGGCAGACTTTGCCAGAGTCTGATTCTGCTGGCGATTCTGCTGGCGATTCTGCTGGCGATTCTGCTGGCGATTCTGCTGGCGATTCTGCTGGCGATTCAGCCAGTGACTCCGTCAGTGATTCTTCTAAACAATCGCAGCAAGATATTCCTCAAGATTTGCAAAAAAACGAGGGAATTCCCGAAAGTCTTATTGCAAAGTTTAAAAAGATTAGTGGAATAAAAACCATTGCAGAAGAAAAAGATGTTTTAGCAAATCCTGTTAACGCTAAAATCGTAGCGCCAATAAATGGTCCGCGTTTAGACAATGATGAAATGTTCTCGCTTGTTTCAATAACGGGAACAACTAAATCACAGTTAGCGCAGGGATTCCAAGAAGGATTATATAAGCTTGATGAAGGCAATCATATTGATTCTTCGGTTGCTGGCGATTTTAAGCGCGCAAAATCTGCAATAATTCACAAGAGCTTTGCTAAACAAAATAATCTTAAACTTGGATCTGTTTTAACTCTAAAACAAGGCAGCAAAAGCGTTAATCTTAAGGTTGTTGGCATTTTTTCTGGCAAGATGCAAACAAAAGGTGCGCTTCCTTCCGATTCTTCCGAAAATCGCGTAATAACTGATTTAGAATCCGCTTTTTACTTGTTTGGAAGTAAAAATCGCAGTTCTATAAAGTGCGTTATGCAAAATTCAAATAATCTAGAAAAAGCTTTAAAAGAAGCCAATAAAATCGCTAAAGACTATGGCAACGGCATGCTTTCTGTAGAAAATAATGCGCAAAGATTTGCCTACGTTCTTCAATCCGTAAAAACAGTTAAGCAATTAGTAACAATGATTTTAATGTGTCTTGCATTAGTCGGAATCATAGTGCTTGGCTTAGTTCTTGTTTTTTGGGTTCGAGGAAGGATTCACGAAGTTGGCGTTCTAATGGCAATTGGTGTAGAAAAACGTGTTATAGCTTTGCAAATGATTATAGAAGTTTTTATAATATCCGCATTTTGCTCGCTGGCGTCTACTGCGATTAGTGCTGCAATATCGTCTAGTGTTGGATCAGTGCTATTGGAAAATGTTGCAAATGGTGCAATTACATACTCGCCAAATCAGTCTTTGCTAACTGGCCAAACAGCGTTTTCTATTCTTTTAGGATTCGCTATAGCGTTTGCGTCTCTATGCATTGCATTTGTGCCAATAATGCTTAAAAAGCCGCGTTCTATACTCAGCTCAATTAGTTAGAGGAGATTAAAGTGGCGTATTTTTATGCACATAACGCTTGCGATTAGTGAGCAGAACAAGTGAATATGCCGAAGTAAGCATAAAAATAATAAGTAGATTTATAACACAGATTTATAAAAAATATAGATTCATAAAATATAGAGACTAATAGAATATTGGAGTTTATTATGACAACTTTATTAAAACTAAACAACGTTGATTACTCTTATGGAGCGACTCATATTGCGGTTCTTAAAAATGTTAATGCAGATTTTGAAGCTGGGAAAATCTATAGCATAACGGGGCCATCGGGAGCTGGAAAATCCACCATGTTATCTCTTCTAGCTGGTTTAGACTCGCCAACAAGTGGAGCAGTATTGTTTAACGGTCAAGATATTTCCAAGAATGGCGGTTATGCTAATCATCGTAAGAATAATGTTTCCTTAGTTTTTCAGAGTTTTAATCTAATCGACTATTTGACTCCTGTAGAAAACTTGCGTCTTGTTAGCCCAAAGGCGGATTCTACGATTCTTAAAGAGCTGGGTCTTAGTGAAGACGAGTCCACTAGAAATATAACAAAGCTTTCTGGAGGCCAGCAGCAGCGCGTAGCTATTGCGCGAGCGCTTGTATCTTCTGCGCCTGTTATTCTTGCCGATGAGCCAACAGGTAGCTTGGATCCAAACACAACTAAAGAAGTTATAGCAATCTTAAAAGATGCAGCTCATAAACGCGGAAAATGCGTGATTGTTGTAACGCATTCTAGCGATGTTGCGGCTGCTGCAGACGTAAAATATGTTCTTAAAAATAAGCAGCTAATAAAAAAGCAATAAAACATTAATAAAACACTAATTATTAGCCATTTTTCCGTGCTTATGCGTAAAGTAAAACTTGCGTATAAACTTTGCGCATAAGCCGCGTATTTACGCATATACGGGAGGTTGTTGTGGCAGATATTTTAGATTCAAAACCTGTTGTGGCGGTTGTTATGGGCTCTTCTAGCGATTGGGAAACAATGTGCCATGCATGCGAAATCTTAGAAAGATTTAGAGTGCCGTATATGAAGCAAGTTATTTCTGCACATCGCACTCCAGAACTTATGGCAGATTTTGCGCATAGTGCTAGAAAAAACGGTTTTCGCGTGATTATTGCTGGTGCTGGTGGAGCTGCACACTTGCCAGGTATGATTGCTGCTCAAACAACGCTTCCAGTTGTTGGTGTTCCTGTAAAATCCCATGCTCTTTCGGGCTGGGATTCTTTGCTTTCTATAGTGCAAATGCCTGGCGGAATTCCAGTTGCAACAACCGCTGTTGGCAATTCTGGCGCTACAAACGCGGGCTTGCTTGCTGTAAGCATGCTTAGCACAACAGATAGTCGCCTAGAAAAAGAACTTGAAGAATACCGCAAAGAATTAAAAAAGAAGGTTGAGGAATCTAATGCCGAGCTTATGTGAAGCAACTAATGGTGCTGTAAAGTGCTTAATGCCAGGGGCAACTATTGGAATTATAGGCGGCGGTCAGCTTGGTCGCATGATGGCGATTGCTGCTAGAAGAATGGGCTTTAGAATCGGCGTTTTAGACCCAGCGCATAATTGCCCAGTGTTCCAAGTTGCGGATTTTCAAGTTGAAGCAGAATACGACGATTTAGAAGCCTTAAAAAAGCTTGCTAAAAGTTGCGATGTGCTTACGTACGAATTTGAAAACGTAAACGCAGATGCTTTAGATAGTGTGCGCGATTTAGTTGCTGTTCCTCAGGGAACCGACTTATTGCGAGTTACGCAAGACCGTGTTTTTGAAAAAAGCTTTATTAACAATCACGGTATTGAAACTGCTAAATGGTGTGAAGTCAACAATTTAGACGATTTAGATAAAGCAATCGAAGAAATCGGGCTTCCTGCAATTCTTAAAACGCGCAGAGGTGGTTACGATGGCCACGGTCAAGACGTTTTGCGCACTCAAGAAGACGTTGATAATGTTCGTAATCGCTTAGAAAATGGCCAAGAGATGCCGCCTTCTATTCTCGAAGGTTTTGTTGACTTTGCTTTTGAAGCATCAATTCTTGTTTCGGGAAATGGAAGCGAATTTGTGACTTATCCGCTTGTAAAAAACGTGCATCACAATAGCATTTTGCACATGACTTTGGCTCCTGCAAATGTTGATACTAAGATTCAAGAAGATGCGCATAGCTTAGCGCTTAGGTTGGCTCAAGGCTTTAAGCTTGCTGGAACGCTTGGAATAGAGCTGTTTATTACTAAAGATAATCGCGTAGTAGTAAATGAGCTTGCGCCGCGCCCGCATAATTCGGGTCATTACACGATTGAAGCTTGCGATATGGATCAGTTTGAAGCTCATGTTAGAGGCATTGTTGGATGGCCTCTAAAAGAGCCTAAGCTGCTTTCTGCAGCCGTAATGGTTAATGTTTTAGGCCAGCATGTTGCGCCTACTCGCGCTCTTATTGCGGAGCATCCAGAATGGCATGTTCACGATTACGGCAAGGCGGAGATTCGTAAGAATCGCAAAATGGGTCATATTACTGTTCTTTGCAATAATCCTGTTGAGGAAGCCAATATGTTAGACTCTACAGGTTGTTGGGATGACGAGCTTGATTAAAAGTTTTTTGCGGCGAAAGGTTAAATAATGGTTGGTGAGCCAATACGTAGAAACACTAAGCAAAAGGAAACAGTTCTTGAGCATTTAAGAGCTTCGCGTAATTTTGTTTCTGCTCAAAATTTACATCGCGCGCTTGTGGAAGATGGCGAAATCATTGGGCTTGCAACCGTTTATCGCCAGCTTAATACGCTTGCACAAAGCGGAGATGTTGATACTGTGCGTTTTAATGGTCAGCAGCTTTTTAGGATTTGTGACGAAAACACGCATCATCATCATCTTGTGTGCGAAAAGTGCGGCAAAACTGTAGATATAGAGCCTCCAGACGATGAAGGTTGGATTCATAAGATTGCTGAATCTCATGGATACACGGTTATAGACCACACTTTGGAAGTGTTTGGGCTGTGCAAAGATTGCAATAGTGAGAAACTAGAGCACTAAGTTAGAGCGCATAAAACACAGCGCATAAAACAAAAGAACGAGGAACAAATCCAACATTGGGATGTTCCTCGTTCTTGTAAGTCTACGCTTAAAGGTTCAACCTACTCAGTAACAGCCTTCTTAAGCAAAGAACCAGCAGAGATTCTAACACCGTAAGATGCAGGAATCTTAATGGTTTCGCCAGTACGTGGGTTGCGGCCAGTACGCTCTGCGCGCTTTACGCGCTCAGCGGAGAACAGACCAGTGAGCTTCAATCCTTCGCCAGACTGCAAAGCCTCAACGAACACATCCTGGAATGCGTTGACAGCGGCCTCGGCCTGTGCCTTGGTAAGGTTGGACTTCTGAGCGATCTTCGAAACGAGATCAGACTTGTTGTATGCCATACAAGCATCCTTTGTGTTAGGGGCCTTCTCTTCCAAAGACCACTTTCATTCATAGATATTAGTACATTTTCCCTACAAATGCGCGGTTTTTCAGCGTTTTATTAAGATTTTTTTACGATTTTTTACTTTTTTTAGTGAATAAAGTGTATAAAAACCGCAAAAATGCCTTATATAGGCGTATTTATGCGGTTTTTAACTAAATATATTCTTTTTTTAACTCGTTAAATTTACACTAATTTGTTATTAGATTAATCCCTTATTGCTAAGACTTTTCATTGCAAAAGCGCCGATTGGTATTCGTAACCAATAGAACATAAGACGGTAAAGAAGAGTTGCAGATAATGCGATTGTTGGAGGAACGCCAACTGAAGTGAATGCAAAAGTCAAAGATGCTTCAACAGCTCCCAATCCGCCAGGCGTTGGAACAGCAGATCCAGCAGTGTTTGCTACTAAGAACAGAAGGACTGTTTCCCAAGGGTTTGCGTAGTATCCAAATGCCAAAAGAGCAATCCAATATCCTAGTCCTGTTGCAAAAACAAGAATCAAACCGCCCAAAGTGCCGTTAAAAAGCTGTTTTGGTTTAGTTACAAGTTCTTTTATCTGTTTGCCATAATCGGAAAGAATAGGAAGATATTTTTTGCGTATAAATTTGCGAATAGGAGTAATCGCCATAAACGCGCATAGGATTATAGTAACAATTCCTATTACTGTAATAAGCATATGCGTAGGAATCATTCCAGATAGAAGGTTTTTACCAGTAAAAATTCCAACGCTAAATATAACAAGAGCGGTTACTAGCGATTGCAAAAGCCATACTGCGCTTGTAATCGCTGTTGCTTGAGACGTTGAACTACCATTTTTCTTTATAAGTTGCATGTTTACAAACGCAGGCCCTACTCCAGCTGGCATAGACACGGCAGTAAAGCCCGAAGCTGCTTGAGATGTAAATAAAACACCAGCATTTGGCTTTGAATCATCCATAAAAGACCCGAGTGTAATAGAAGACCCAACCCAAGCAAGCATGCTGCACGCAAAGCAAGCAAAGACCATCACGCTATCTGCTTTTTTAAGCGCAAAAATAAATTCTTGCGGATGCCATTGAGTAGCAATAGCCGAAATTGCAGCAATAATGAGGATTAAGCTAACAAAGAATCGAATATTAAAGCGCGCTAAGCGTACAGTGTCGTAGTCTTCTTCGTTGTTAAGAGCGCAAACTTTTTTACTAATCTCATTTTTAAGATCTTCAAAAAGTTTTTTATTGCAAGAAGAAAGTGACCTTGCAGATGCTGGAACAGCTGCTTTTTGAATAAATGGAAGTATTTGCGCAACCTTATATGCGCCCCAAACGTTTATTGCTGACTCAACAGCAGTTTTTGCATCAATGCAAGACGCGATTATTGTTAAAAGTTGAACTTTATCTAAAGCAATATTAGTTGAATCACTAGCAACATCGCCATTTTGCCAACCTGCAATTAGGGGAGTTCCATCTTCTAGTCGCGCAAGCGATTCGGGGCCTATTCTTCTGTGCGTAATACCTCTAGAGTTTGCAATATCAAGATATTGCATAAGTCTTTGAGCATCTTTAGCTGTAAGTGTGTTTAGATTGCAAGGAACAAGAACATTACTAGTATGAAATACCATTATTGATGATTTTTCTAGATCTGTTACCCCATACACGTTTGCTGTTGCAAGATGCAAGTTTCTAAGAGCAAGTAGCATAGAAAGATGGTGGTGTATTGAGTGTCTTGCAGAGCGGTCTCGTCTAACTGGAATGTCAATTAGCTTAACCCATTGCCATAGCTGATTTAGATACCCAGGCAAATGCACTTGATTATCTAATACAGATATAACGTATCTTGTTCCGTGAATATCAATCGCATCGTATAGCCTTGAATTTTCAATCAAATCGTCGTCAAGACTAGACTTAAGAACTCCACTATGGTCGGTTGTTAGTGTTCTTCTATTAAGCTGAACAAGATGCGTAATGCCAATGTTTTCTAGTGCTTCAACAATATCTTTGCCCCACGCTCCTTTGCTTTGTGTTCCCTTAATAAACCGAATTAGTGTTCCAAAAGAGCGCCCAATGCACCAAGATGTTAATGCGCCTGCTAGCGAATGCCAAGAAGTTACGATTAATATTGGAGAAGCAATTAGCAGCGCTTGCCAAGAGAGTTTTACGATTTTGTTATCTCTTCTAGGTCCGCTAACAGTTAGAAAAGCAACCAAAACCGCGTACATGTCTGGCAATAATTCTGTGCCATGACTATTGGAAATCGAATTAAGAGATGCGAATATCGAAGGATTGTTTAGCGTTGTAAGAATGTAGGAAATGTACCATACAAGCGGATACGTTAAAAGCAAAGTTATTGTTGAAAGCGCTGTATTAATCCATTTTTTCGAATCGATCATTGATACGATTACGCCAGCAACAATTGCGATTGTAAGCGCTTGCTGAAAAAGAGAAGACGGCAGTCCTTTTACAATCCACTCAATAATCTTCCCAGCATTTTTTGCATCGTGCTCTACGCCTGCTGTTGTTCCCGAAAAACACGTTGCAAATAACACTACTGCTGTAGCTACGCCAGCAGATACGATTGAGTAAATCAAGTCTGCCCAATTGCGAACTAGCTTAGGCTCAACGTCGTTAATAACTAAATCATCTTTTACTTGCGATTGCATAGTACACCGTTTATTTATTAATAGTTATTAATGTTTAATAAGTTATTGAACAAAATAGTTATTGAATAAAATCCACCAAACGTGATGCAATTCCAGTATAAGATTCTGGAGTAAGATTTTTTAGCCTATTTGCAGTCTGAGCATCGAAGTTTCTAGAAGATATAAAATCTTCAACATCTTGTCTAGAAATACTATGACCACGCATAAGCTCTTTAACTTGCTCGTACGGTTTTTCCATTCCTTCTACGCCAGCAATTTCTTGAGCGCGCATAGCAGTTTGGATTGGCTCTCCAAGAACTTCCCAATTGCTATTAAGCTCTTCGCTCATCATTTGCGTGTTTGGATGAATCGACTTTAAGCCGCCAAGAAGATTGTTCAAAGCAAGAAGAGCGTAGCCAAATGCGGAGCCAACGTTTCTTTGAGTAGTGGAATCTGTTAAATCGCGCTGCCATCGGCTTTCGGTAAGCGTTGCACGAAGTGTGTCGAAAAGTGCGCAAGAAATCTCTAGATTTGCTTCCGCGTTTTCAAATCGAATAGGGTTAACTTTGTGAGGCATTGTGGAAGACCCAGTAGCACCTTTAACAGGAACTTGCACAAAAACGCCGCGAGAAATGTACATCCACACGTCTACAGCAAGATTGTGAAGAATGTGATTAATGTGACTTACAGTGCTATAAAGTTCCGCTTGCCAATCGTGGCTTTCGATTTGCGTTGTAAGAGGATTAAAGCAAAGCCCCATTCTGTTTTCTACGAATTCTTTAGAAACGCTAAGCCAATCAACATTAGGGAAAGCAGCAAGATGAGCACCAAAAGTTCCGGTAGCACCATTTATCTTTCCAAGATACTCTTGGGAGTTAAGGTGTTTTAGCTGGCGATTTAGCCTATAAACAAACACAGCAAGTTCTTTGCCTAAAGTTGTAGGAGTTGCAGGCTGGCCGTGAGTGAGCGATAGCATTGGCATATCTCTATACTCTTGCGCTTTTTGAGTCAAGTAATCAACAATAGCTTGCAAATTTGGCATATACACGTTTTCAACAGCGTTTTTTACGCAACGAGCTATAGAAAGATTGTTTATATCTTCGCTTGTGCAAGCAAAATGAACCAATGTTTTAAGATTGCTAAGCTGGGTTTTATGCCCTAATACTTGCTCTGCTTTGTCTAACTCGTCGTCAATATAGTATTCAACAGCTTTAACGTCGTGATGCGTAACAGCTTCGTGAGCAGCAAGGCGTTTTATGCCTTCTGCTCCAAAGTTTTCTGGGATTGCGCGCAAATAATCGCATTCCTCGTCTGTTAAAGGCTTTACGCCATCTACAATCGTCTTAAAACCGTTTCCTTTATAACCGTTTGCTAGAAGAATCATCCATTCAACTTCTACACGCATGCGCTCGCGATTTAATGCTGGTTCGCTTAAATATTCTACAAGGCTTGCGGTTTGGTTGTGGTATCTTCCATCTAGAGGAGTTAAAGCAATAGCAGGGCAAATATCAGTAAGCTTCATACCTTAAAGGTTACAGCATGGCATGAAACTACTAACTTTTGAGCGTTGCTATTTTACTTTTGTGCTAGTGCTGCATAACTCCTTGCCATAACGTTGTTTCTTCTAATTTTCCGCTTAATATCTTATTAAAATGCGATTCTTGAGTTCTAATTTCTTTAGACGCAAGTTGGTGAGCATCCGCATATGCTGCTTGATGATAGTTCAAATCGTGCGTGAGTGTTCCTTCTTCTGGCACATTTTTTACTAATATTCCGTCTTTTTCAAAAATATTTTTTGGTCTGCGATTTATGTTGCCAATCTTATTACGATTTTGTTTAGAGACATTTTCCTCATCTTCTTTTTTTCTTTTATTTCTATTAACGCTTTTACTTGCAACTGCGTGAATCGTAACCCAATTATTTCTGCTCGGATTACTTGCTCCGTCTAATGTTGGAACAAGTTCATCTTCCATTTCTATGCTCGTAACCCAAGTTTTGCTTGGAATTGCGTGATTTGCTATTGGAGACCCAGCAGTTACAACGTGTTTTATGTTGTATTGTTTTGAATAGTCGCTAGCAATTCCTGCAGCTACAATTCCGCCTTGAGAATGTCCAAGAAGAACAACGCTATCGTTTGGTTTAATGCCGCTTTTCTTCATTGCTTCTACAACCATTCTTGTGCTGTCTGCGTTCATTCTTACGCTTCTAGAACTACTCATAACCTCTGCATTTTGAGGCCATCCAAAAGGAGACTTTGGCTTACCGTCTGTTCCAGGTATTGTAACAAGCCAAGACGTGCTACCGTCTTTTTGCCTAAAACGTTGAATTGCGATTGTTGCAGCATCTGGATTCGTTTTTGGCGGGTGCACAGAAAGATTGCCACTAGAAAGGTTGTTAAGATTTTCAAGCGCTTGACCAATATTATTTCCTTTATAGAGAAATATTTTAGATTGAGCGTTTTTAGGCAAAACTAATTTTGTTACTTTAAGATTGTTCCCTTGGTTCGCATCGTTGATTTTTGAGCTAAACATGCTTAATGCGCTTGCAAAAGTAGAAACTGGTGCTTTTGAATGTTTTACATCGTTCTTTTCTTGAATGCTAGAAAAAAGACGGATAGGGATTCCAGTTACGGGGTTTATTAGAAAATGTTTAGAAAAGCCTCTAATAAATCCTTGCTGAATAGGAGATGTTGCGTGGCTCCACTTAGAAAAGTTTTTCATGCCACTTTTCTGAGTCATGTCTAAAATCGCGCTGAATCCTACGCTTGCAAAGAATGGTACTGCAGTAATAGGGAAGATGGTAGTTCCAATCGAAACAAGGTTATCTAAGGTTTCTCTATTTTTGTATTCTGCTTGAGAATATAAGTTATTTGCTCTGACTATTAGAGTTGCTAATTCACTAAGATTGTTAGACATTGATTCGCATTGGCTTGACTTTATTCTGCATTCGTTAGAATCAGGCAAGTTTTGCAAAGTAGATTGGTAAAAATCTTTGTTAAAACAGTTGTTTTGGTTTTGTACAAGAGCTGCTTTTTGGCTTTCGATTTGCATTGCGGTTTGCATCCAACAAGCACTTAGCGAATGAAAATCGTTTGATAGTTCGCTAAGTCGTGCAGCTTTTGTTCTATACGCGTTAGAATCAGCAACGCTAAGAGGTTCGCCGCCAGTTATTGTGGATTTTACTCTCCAAGGCATTATTTACCTCCATAGTTAAGCATCGATCTAAAAGTAGAATTAGCGTTAAAAAAATCACAGTCAACAAAACTAGTGTTAACGCAGCTTATTTGGCATGCTTGTCTAGCAGTTTTAGCCATCTCTTCGTTAAACGCGTTTGCGGCTCTTCCGTGCCAGTCTTTAAGAGTGTTGGAGTGTGCTTCGCTAAGCACGCTGTTAGAGCATTGTTCTGTTCTTTCTAACAGCCATTGGTAGTTGTTAAATATGTGCATACAAACATTACACACAATGTTTTTCAAATAGTCACGAAAATTCTTGCAATGTGGTTAAAGGCTATAAGCCTTGAAATATAAGGCTTTTGTGTTTTTGATTTATTTTTTATTTTGATTTTATTTTTATCGCAATCTACCAAGGCTTATTACTGGAATCTTCTTTTTTAGAAGACTTAGTTTTTTCATTCTTGTTTGATTCGTCTTTAGTGGAATCATCGCTATTTTGATCTGATTGATTTTGCGAATTTTGGCTAGAATCGCTTTGATTATTTTGCTTTAGCAAGTCTTGAATCTTACTTTTTTGAGAATTGCTTAAGCTTGATTTATTAGATTTTTCTTGCGCTTTGTTAAGCATATTTTTGCGATTATTTTGGCTTGTTTGCGCATTAGAATCCGTATCTTTTTTATCTTGGTTAAGCTGGTTTTGCAAGCTTTTAGTAAGCTCTTTAGATATTATTGCGTTATGATTAATGCTCTTTAATAAGTGTGGCATTAAAATTGTGTAAGGCGATTTTGCTTCGTTAAATTGGTCATCAACTTGCTTTTGAGAAACAACCAACGTTTCTTTATCTGCATCAACCTTCTTCGATGCTTTTATGTTGTTTATAAGACTTTTTGTAGCAGCATTATACGTTGATTCTGCTTTAAGATTAGTTGCAATTAAATAGATTGAGACCATGCATAGAAATATAACAATAGAAGATATTGCAATAATAGAAAATCTTAGGAACGACTTAGGTGTGATTTTGCTAATCATATAAGCTTCCTCGACTTTGTAATCCAGCATGCCAATTCCCAAAGAATTAATACACTTGCAAGAATAGCAAACGGCCAAACGATTGGCTCAGGCCTAAGCCTTGGTTTAACAGTGTTGTTTTGTCTCCATTGCTTAGAAAGAATTTGCTTTGCTTCTATGCCAATAGAATGGTCTTTACTAGAATCAATATATTTTCCGCTAAGCTCGTCTGCAATATTCTTAAGATTTTTTGAATCCATTTTAGATATTCCAGGCTTTTTTGTAGAAGGGTCAATAACCCATTTTTCAGACTGTTTTATAGAAGAATCAGTTACATTAATATCGTCTAAATTATCTAACTTAGTGCTTTTATTTGGTATTTTTCCGCCATTTTTAGAGCCAACACCAATTACGTAAGCATGCTTTATGTAGCCGCGCAAAGATGAGAATGTTCTGCGCTTTCTGCTAGTGGTTTCTTCGCCATCGCTAATCAAATACAAAACAGTAACATCTTGCGGATGAGCGTCGTGAATCGCTTTAGTGGCAAGAAGAGTTTTATCTAAAGGCGCGTCTAAGCTCGTTCCATTTGAAACTCCAATAGGCTCTGTGTTAATAGTGTTAACCCAATTTTCAATGGCATTTGCGTCTGGAGTTAGAGGAACGTCAACACTAGAAGATGCTCCAAATCTGATTGCGCTAAAGCTTGCGTTTGCGTAATTATTCGTTACTTGCTTTATTATTTGCTTTGCGCTGTTAAACCTAGTAGTGAGATTGTTGTTTAAGTCTTTAGAATCATTAACGTTCATAGAACCAGTAACATCTAAAACAAATATTACGTTTGTAGCGTTAAGAGAGCGTTGAAAAGTGCTTTTCATAATGCATGGGCATAATGCGCAAATCGCAAGCAAAACGCATATTAAAACTCTGCGAACACGCATATAAACAGTTTCATCTGTGCTATAAGAGTTGCGTTTTAGAGGGAAAATCTCGAATAGTGCTAAAACAGCAAGAATTGCAATTAAGATTAACGAAATCCAACTAAAATATATTCTCATCGTTTTATCCTTCTTGCAAAAATAAGCCAAAGAGACACAAAAATAACCGCCAAAATTGTTGCAATACTAGGGTCATCGCTTAAAGCTGATTGAGATGAATCATTTGGAACACTTGTATGCTGTTGCTCGATTTTACGAACCAAAGCCATTACAGAATCAGCGTTATGTTGCGTTAAGAAAATGCCTCCGTTTTGAGTAATTAGATCACGCATTTGCCTAGTGGTTGCCTCGTTTTCGCTTTGAGCAGACCCAGAATACAATCCGTCAACTTGAATATTCGCTTGTTTTGTTAAATCCAAAGCTGCTTTAAGCGAATAAGACGGCTTTCCAGAAACAACATTGTCTGTTGCTAAAACAATAGAAGCACTACGATTAAGGCGATTATGAGGCTTTTTAGAATTGTTAGAAGAGCCGTAAACAACTCCAGGAATCATTGCAGCACAACTAACAAGACCATCTCCGATTAAAGACGTTGCTTCTTTTCGATTTTGAGTTCCATCAAGCCATGTAGAAATTTGCTGATACTGCTTTTGTTGCATATTGTCGATTTTGTCTTGAGTTTGAACTCCATCCAAGAGTTTAGAAGCGTATTGCAATTGCTTTTTAACAAGCGAATAATCGTCTGTTAGTGGAAAAACAGTTCTAGACGTTGAGTTAAAAATACTCAAGCCAATGCGCTCGCCTTGAAAATGCTCAACAAATTTTAAGTAAGCGTTAATAACTTCTAAATCGTAGGGAAGAGTGGAGCCAGAAACGTCTAAACAAAGCACAATATCTCTAGAACTCGATTGCTCGTTTGCGTCTAAAACTCTAGAAGGCCTAGAGCTTAGAATTAGCGTGCATAAAAGAGCAAGAGAAAGCATTAACGCGCATATTCTTCGCAAAATATTCCATAATCGCCATCTTCTTGAGCATATGCTTCCTTTAAGGTCTTCGTCTAAAGAAAAAGACGTTAAAAAGCTTGTTTCTAGTATTTTGGAAGATTTAATTTTGTAGTTTTTAGAATTACGTTTTTTAATCTCACTTATTGCAAACGCTGATATTGCAACGATTACGCTTATTAAAACGCCAAAAACAAAGATTAGCGGCCATTTTAATCGCATTGAAAATAGTGTTGAAGCAAATATTTTGCTCATTTCTAAATTAGGTATTGCCAAATTATGCATTGCAAAATTATGTATTGCAAAAGTGCATGTGCTTAAAGTGGAGAATGTCATTTTTTATTCTCCTTTGGCTTATTTTCCTTTGTTTTCCAACTTTCAAGAAGAATAAGAACCCATCTTGCGCCTTGATCAACATCCGTATTTTTAGCTTGATTATTATATTTAGTATCTGCAAATTCAGGAGGGTATAGTGCTGCAATCGTTTGACGCAATAAGTCTGCTCCATGCGTGTTCTTCCAAGAGTTTCTAAACGAACTTATGTCTGAAAGGGTATGTGATTTAATGTTTTCGCCACTGATTATTGAAACGTATTGTCTTGCAATTTGAGCTAATTTTGCAAAAGCTTGATCTTTTTTAATTTTGTTTTGGTTGTATTCAGCTACAACTTGCTCGATTTTTTTACGCCATTCTTGCTTATTTGCATTTAGAATATGAGCAGCATTTTTTACATCTTTTTTAGCATTAACTTTAGGATTGATTTTGCATATAGCAAAGTAGAGCATTGCGCTTGCTAAAAGTGCCACTATTATGCTTAAACCAATAAAAGCAAGTAGCATTGTTTCGTCGTTTAGAACCTTTTGAACATTAAGAATACTCACTGATTACACCAACCCAAACTACTCTAAGAGTAAATCTTGATTCTTCTTAACATTAAAAACGCTATTTTGCAAAGTTGCGTTGCAAATAAATTTAGCTAAAGAATGGAATATTTGGCTGCTGGAAGATCCTCGTATAAGGCAAGCCTTATAAGTGTTTAAGCAATCGTGCAAAGCGTTGTTTACAAATGCTCTATGTGCTTTTACCTCTTTAGCGCATGAATCATCTATTAAAAACGCTGGTATTTTGCGCATAGTTGTTCCATCAACTATTGGAATATTTTTAGACGCGCTAAATGGGTTTACAGGATTTATTGTTACAACTATTAAAGAATGTAAACTTGCGATTTTTTGTAAATCATTAAAATGTTTTTGCAAAATAGCGTATTCGTCCGTAATTATTACGATTAAACTATGTTTTTGCGTAATCGAATTAGCAAAATCAATAATTGCATTTGTGTTTCTAGTCTTTTTGCGTGCATTGCATAGTGAAATATCTAAGCTACGTTCAAAATCAGGAAGATTCCTGCAAGATGGGATTCTTAAAATATTATCTCCATCAAATAAAGCGCAATTAAGCGAATCGTTGCGTTTTAAGCTTAAAGACGCAAAAAAGCATGCTGTGTTAGAAGCAGTCTCATATAAGTACTCATTGCTTTTAGATGCGCAAGAAGCATTCATATTTACGCTAGAATCCACAAGAATCCAAGTTTTAGAAGAAGATTCGCGCTGCCTGGAAGAAACCATCGGCTCGCCAACTCTTGCGCTGGCTTTCCAATTAATCATTCTGGCTTCGTCTCCAGGCTGCCACGCGTGAACGTCTACTAAGTCGCCATTGCCAAATTTTTGACTAGAAGGATGTTCTCCTTCGAAAATGCTTAAAGATTTTTTTGCAAGTGGTAAATTTAGGCGATTGTCCAACACTTCGATTTTTCTTCTAACTTTTTTAGACGAATCGGAGCATAGCAAACTTCTTTTAGCATTATTAGCAAAAAAAGTTGGATGAGAATAAGCGTTAAGCAGTTTTGCAAAAATCATGGTGCAGGAACCGTCTTCACTATTGCATCAATAACTTGATCGCTAGTAATCGAATCCGCTAAAGCTTCAAAAGTCAAAAGAATTCTGTGTCTAAGAACTTCGTGAGCAAACTTTTTAACATCTTCTGGAATAACGTAATCTCTTCCAGAAAGCAAAGCTTGAGCTTGACCAATGCGGATCAAAGCAATAGAAGCTCTAGGGCTTGCTCCCATTCTAACTAGCGAAGAAATAGTTTTAAGAGGATGACTTCCTTGGCCTCTAGAAGTTGCAACAATATCTACAGCATAGTTCATAACAGCTTCCGAAACATGCACTCGCTTAGCAGCTGCGCGCAAAAAAGTAACATCTTGCAAACTTATTTTTTGACTATTAAGCGTTTGAGGATTAAAAACGTCACTTCCTCTGTTTGTTAGAAGCTCTAGCATACTTACTTCTTCGCTAGGCGAAGGATAAGTCATAACTGCTTTAAGCATAAAACGATCCATTTGAGCTTCTGGAAGATTAAATGTGCCTTCTTCTTCAATAGGATTTTGCGTAGCAATAACCATAAAAGGCTGAGGCAGATTAATGCGTTCCCCGCCTATTGTTGTTGCGCCTTCGGCCATTGCTTCTAGCATAGCGGATTGTGTTTTTGCGTTAGAACGATTGATTTCGTCTAAAAGAATCACGTTTGCGTGAATAGGGCCGATTTGTGTGGTAAATCTTTGAGAAGCAAAGTCAAAAACTTGTGTTCCAACTAAGTCTGCTGGCATTAAATCAGGAGTGCATTGAATTCGCTTAAAACTTCCAGACATAGCTGTTGCAAGAGTCTGCGCAGCAGTTGTTTTTGCAAGTCCTGGAACTGATTCAATAAGAATGTGGCCCCCAGCAATAAGCGTCAAAATAAGTGATTCTCTAAGTGAATCTTGGCCTACAAGCGTTTGCGTGAATCTGGAGCGAAGAATGGCAGCTATTTGCTGTGCTTTTTTAATGCTTTCGTTAGACACGCCTGCAGATATTGGCTGATTTACTTCGTCTATTGTGCTAGAAGCAACACCATTAGAAGCAGGTATGCGCGGTTGAGGTGGAAGAGAGAAAACACCAGTATTTTCGCTATTATTTTGACTATTTGGTTGTGGAGGGAATAATGCCATGCGTTTTATTTTAACCGATATGCGCTACCTTAGATGTTTTTAGTTTCTATTTTTGGCAAGTCTTTACTCGTTTTTCTATAAACTCCAGCTTGCTATGTGCTTTAGATTTCTATAAACTCCAGTCAATTGGTGTTGCGCCTAGAGATATTAATGCTTGATTTGCTCTAGAAAATGGCTTTGATCCAAAAAATCCTCTTGAAGCAGAAAGTGGGCTTGGATGAGGGGATTGAATAATTATTGCATTTGTAAGAAGAGGTGCTAGGCTTTGAGCGTTTCTGCCCCAAAGAATAGCCACAAGTGGAAGTGGTTTGCCATTAGCATCTTTACGATTATTTAATGCTGTTATTGCAGCATCTGTGATTTGTTCCCAGCCTTTTCCTTGATGACTATTAGCTTTTCCAGCTTCTACGCTAAGGCATCTGTTCAAAAGCATTACGCCTTGCTTAGTCCAAGGTGTTAAATCGCCATTTTTAGGCATTAGAACGTTTAAGTCGCTAACTAATTCTTTGTAAATATTAGTCAGACTTTTAGGCAACGGTTTAACACGAGCATCTACACAAAAACTAAGACCAACGGGGTGGCCTGGAGTAGGGTATGGGTCTTGGCCAACAATAAGAACTTTTATTTGATTAAATGGAATAGTAAAAGCTCTAAGAATATTATGACTTTCTGGCAAAAATCGCCTTCCGCATGCCATCTCTTCGCGCAAGAAGTCTCCCATTTTGTGGATTTGCGGTTCAACTGGCTCAAGAGCATTTGCCCAATCTGGGTCTATTAGTTCGTGCAAAGATTTTCTATTCTTAATATTCATGATTATCAACTCTAAAACAAGGGCGATAAATCCAAAATCAAATATAAAAATAAATAAATTTTTTACGCTTTGTGCGCGGCATTCGCTAATATGGATTCATATTGTTTAGATAGTTTTTAGAAGGGATGCAATTATGGCGCATAAGCAGAACGTGTCGTTTACGCCAGATGCTTTTGATAATCCACCAGAAGGCCCTGTTGGTGTTCATCGCGGAAATCGCGCTTGGTATGCTGTATTGCTCCCATATGTAGTAGTCATAGCTGTAGCTGTTATTTTAGGCGTTTTTGCGTGGGCTATTATGTCTGGAGAAATCAACAATATTCGTTTGCCTTGGAGTGCAAATCAGTCAACAACTGCTAAGTCTTCTAACGTTAAGAGCGGTAAGATTGATGAGCACAAGAGCAAGTCTGATAATGCTAATGACGATTCAGACGAAGATAGAGATCCAGTAAAAGAAGATAAGTCAAACAAAACAGATAAAAATGATAATAGCTCTAAGGATTCTAAAGACAATAATGCAAGCGACTCAAATTCTTCTGAACAACCTATTAACAAGACTGTTCCAGTAAGAGTTGTTAACGCAACAAAGATTCAGGGTCATGCGGCTCAAGAAGCAGCAAAGCTTAAGCAAGCAGGCTATGCAAGCGTAGAAGCTGCAAATCCTTCTGGAAACGTTCCTGCTGATTCCGTTGTTTGGTATAAGGGAGACGAGAATCGATCTGCTGCTGAAGATATTGCTAAGACGCTTGGAATTAGCAATGTTGAGCCTGCAAATCAAATAGCAACCACTATTGTTGTTGTTTTGTGCAAGTAAATGTGCAATTAGATTGCATATGTGCGAGTGCATTAAATAAGTGACGCAACAAGTGATGTAATAAATTTGATTAATAAATAAATACTTAAATAGTCAATTGAAAAACTACAATAAGTGGCTTTTTGATTGGCTATTTTTGATTTTATACTATAGATTTTTTCTATAGATTTTTGATTATAGTTGGCACTCGGGCATGTAGAGTGCTAATCTTCATTTAGCACTCAGTTTAACGGTTTAGTCAACAGCTGACGGTTGATTAGCTAAAAGAAGCATGAGTGAGTGTCCATAGTTAATTTATGTGGAGGAATAATGGCAAAGATTATTGCCTATGAAGAGGATGCCCGCCAGGGTATGCTTGCTGGTCTTGATAAGCTTGCAAATACAGTAAAGGTCACTCTTGGACCAAAGGGTCGTAACGTAGTTCTAGATAAGTCTTACGGCGCTCCAACAATCACTAATGATGGCGTTTCAATCGCTAAAGAGATTGACCTTGAAGACCCATACGAGCGTATTGGTGCTGAATTAGTTAAGGAAGTTGCTAAGAAGACTGATGACGTTGCAGGCGACGGCACTACAACCGCTACTGTTTTGGCTCAGTCTTTGGTGCACGAAGGCTTAAAGAACGTTGTTGCTGGTAGCAATCCAATTGCTCTTCGCCGCGGCATTGAAAAAGCTTCCGAAGCAATTGTTAAGGAATTGCTTGCGTCTGCTAAAGATGTTGAAACAAAGGATCAAATCGCTGCTACTGCTACGATTTCTGCTGCCGACCCAGAAGTTGGCGAAAAGATTGCAGAAGCTCTAGATAAGGTTGGTCAAGACGGCGTTGTTACTGTTGAAGACAACAACAAGTTTGGTCTTGATTTGGACTTTACAGAAGGCATGCGCTTTGATAAGGGTTACATTTCTCCTTACTTTGTAACTAACGCAGAAGATCAGACTGCTGTTTTGGAAGATCCATACATTTTGCTCACTTCTGGCAAGGTTTCTAGCCAGCAAGACATTGTTCATGTTGCAGAACTTGTTATGAAGTCTGGTAAGCCATTGCTTATTATTGCGGAAGATGTTGATGGCGAAGCTTTGCCAACTCTTGTTCTTAACAAGATTCGTGGCACTTTCAACACTGTAGCTGTTAAGGCTCCAGGCTTTGGCGATCGTCGCAAGGCAATGTTGCAAGATATGGCAATTTTGACTGGCGCTCAGGTTGTTTCTGACGACCTTGGCTTAAAGCTTGATTCTATCGATGCATCTGTGTTTGGTCATGCATCTAAGGTGATTGTTTCTAAGGATGAAACAACTATTGTTTCTGGTGCTGGCTCTAAGGAAGACGTTGAGGCTCGTGTTGCTCAGATTCGCGGCGAAATCGAAAATACCGATTCCGATTACGATCGCGAAAAGCTTCAGGAGCGTCTTGCAAAGCTTGCTGGTGGAGTTGCCGTTATTAAGGTTGGCGCTGCTACAGAAGTAGAAGCCAAGGAGCGCAAGCATCGCATTGAAGATGCAGTGCGTAACGCTAAGGCTGCAATCGAAGAGGGCTTGCTCCCAGGTGGTGGCGTTGCTCTTGTTCAAGCTGCTGCAAAGGTTGAGAAGTCTGCCGAAGTCGCAAATCTTAAGGGCGAAGAAGCTACTGGCGCTGCAATCGTGTTCCGCGCTGTAGAAGCTCCAATCAAGCAGATTGCTCAAAATAGCGGTGTTTCTGGAGATGTTGTTCTTAACAAGGTTCGCGAGCTTCCAGAAGGCCAAGGCTTTAACGCTGCAACCAACGCTTACGAAGATTTGATGGCTGCTGGCGTTACCGACCCAGTTAAGGTAACTCGTTCTGCTCTACAGAATGCTGCTTCTATTGCTGGTTTGTTCTTAACAACCGAAGCTGTTGTTGCAAATAAGCCAGAAAAGCCAGCTGCAGCTCCTGCAGGCGGCGCAGAGATGGGCTACTAAATTAAATTAACTCTTTGATTGAGTCTGTTTAGTTATCAATACATGAGCGGTAAAGTTTTGACTTTGCCGCTCATGTTTGTTTTTGTTTTTGTTTTTGTGATTTGTGACTTTTGTTTAGTTCATTGCAAACAAGGAAGTTGCTTGTGCTTCTGTATCCATGTAAATGTTAGAAACATTTTGCATTGCTAATTGAATTGCCTCTAGAGATTGCTCCATTTGTTGGTGTGCTGCACGCCATTGCCCAGCTGTTGTTGCAAACTGAGTTGCAGCAGGGCCAGTCCACACGCTTTGTAATTGCTGTAGATTTGCGTACATTCCATTTGTTGCATCTCGAATCGCATTAATCGAAGATCCGACTGCTGCGGCAGATTGCTGAATTTGCTCTGAGTCTACTCTAAATTGTGACATTTTTTACTCCTTAATGTTTGTAAATGTATGCGTTTTTCTATGTTTTTTTTTATTTCCGTGTTCTCTAATGCTTGTATAGAATGTGCTTGTACAGAAAGATGCGTCTAAAACTCAATTTTGCTATTGTTTCTTGTAATCTAAAAACACGGTATTATGAATATATGCCATTAAGCGATTATGACAAAGATTTTTTTACTAATGTGGTTAAAGGCTTATGCGCACTTATAATGCTTGCGTTTTTAAGCCAAATTGCTTTATTTGCAAGCATTGCTTTTGCGGAAGATGAATCAAAAAATGGTGATCTAGCAAATAAAAGTTCTAATAATTATGGCATTGTTGCTACTGATTCAATTACAGATACGGAAAATCTTCTAGGGGATTCCGTTGCAAAAGTTTCCGATATGATTGCTAGCACAAAAAAGCAAACAGGCGTATCTGTGCGCCTTCTTTACTTAGCTAATTTTAGCGGCAGCAAAGACCCATCAAAGTGGGCTAGCGATTTATTGACAAGCACGAATCCAGCTCCAAACACTGTTCTTTTAGCAATTGCTACTCATGATGGAAGGCTTGTTGTTGCAGTTTCGCCTAATTCCGATGAATGGCTTAAAAGAAAAACAACGGTTGACTTATTGTCGGATGCAGCTTACAGGCCATTAGTTAACGCGCAAGGTGCTGACTGGGCTAAGTCTGCGATTTTGCTTATGAAGCAGATTTCTAGAGCTAAAAAAACAGCGGTTACGCCTTCAACAAGTATTATTGCAACTATTGTTATGATTGTTGTGATTGCAGCATTGTTTGTAATTGTTGCGATTGTACTTTATAGAAGAAATTATGTGCTAAAGCAAGTTAAACTAGGATTTAGAAAAGCTAAGCGTAGGCACGCATCGCATAAATAAAATTATTTTTTCCAGGAAACACTCAGGAAACATTCAGCTTTATAAGTGATGCTAAACAGTATGGGTAAGAATGTAGAAGCATCTATTGTTGTGGTCGATGACGAACCTTCAATTCGTGAACTTTTGGTTGCATCGTTGCACTTTGCTGGATTTGACGTAGAAACCGCTGCCTCTGGATCGGAAGCAATCGAGGTTATAGAGCGCGTTCATCCAGATCTTATTGTTATGGACGTTATGCTACCAGATATTGATGGGTTTACTGTTACAAGGCGAATCCGCCAAAATGGTGTGGTAGTGCCAGTGCTGTTTCTTACAGCTAGAGATGATACTCAAGATAAGATTATGGGTTTAACAGTTGGTGGAGATGACTACGTTACAAAACCTTTTAGCCTAGAAGAAGTAGTTGCTAGAATTCGTGCGATTTTGCGCAGAACTCAAGAGCCAGAAGAAGACACCCCTGTTGTGCGCGTTGCAGATTTAGAGATTAATGAGGACTCGCACGATGTTTCTAGAGCTGGAGTTCCAATCGAGCTAAGTCCTACGGAATACAAGCTTTTGCATTACTTAATGGATAACGAAGGCAGAGTGTTGTCTAAAAGCCAGATTCTTAATCACGTTTGGCAATACGATTGGGGTGGAGACGCAGCAATCGTTGAATCCTATATTTCTTATCTTAGAAAGAAAATCGACGGTATTGAGATTAAGAATGACGATGGCTCTATAGAGAAAGTTGTTCCACTTATTGAAACTAAGCGTGGAATTGGTTACATGATTCGCGTACCAAAGGCGGGTCAAGCCTGATTATGAATAGTGGCAAGTCTGCGGAAGTCGCTATTTATAATCCAGAAGTTGCTAATGCAAATGCGGATTATAAAAGCAAAAACAATAATCCTAATAAAAAGCATAAAGCAGCAAAATGGATACGTAAACATCTAGATGCAATACCGTTAAGCACTCGATTAGTGGCATGTACGCTTGTAGTTTTAACTATTGCAGCATTTTGCATATCATTGTCGATTAGGCAATTAGTTGGAAGCTATTTGCTAGATAAAACCGATGCTCAGTTGGCAGATCAAGCCCAGCTTATTTACGACAATATTGATTTGCTTAGAAAAAAGGATTCAAAAGATCCAACTGTTGGTCCAAATGACTATTTCTTGCAAATTCGAGACACTAATAACAAAATTATTACAACGCCTTTGGTTCCTCCGCTTAAAGGAGACGTTGTTTCTATGCCAACGCTGCCAGAAGATGGAGAAATCAACAGCGTTGTTATAAAAAGAAAGCCGTTTACATCTCCTGCTGTTGTTCATGGCGACCTTAAAAGCGTTGATGAAGCAACTGCAAAGGTTGCTCAGTCGCCGTGGCGCGTACTAGTTCTTACATGGGGTAATCGCAGTGGTTACAACTCCGAAATGCGCGTTAGAGGTTACGTTTATATAGCGCTTTCTCTAAGCGACCAAATGGATACTCTAAATACTCTTACGCGCTATTGTTTAATGGTTAGTATAACTGTTATTTTGCTTGGTGCAGTTTTGTCTGCTTTGATTATTCAATCAACTCTTGTTCCGCTAAAAAGAATAGAAAAAACAGCTTCTAAAATTGCTTCTGGAGATTTAAGCAGACGAGTTCCATCTGCTCCAGAAAACACGGAAGTTGGGTCTTTGGCAGCAAGCTTAAATTCAATGCTTTCTAGAATTGAGCAAGGCTTTAACGATCAAGAAGCAATGACAGAAAAAATGAAACGTTTTGTTTCGGATGCAAGTCACGAGCTTAGAACGCCACTAGCTGCGATTCACGGTTATGCAGAATTGTATTACATGTGGAGAGGCGTTGCTGGTCAGCAAGATAAGGCTGATGATTCAATTGCTCACATTAAGGCTTCTAGCGAAAGAATGACGGAGCTTGTTGAAGATTTGCTTTCGCTAGCGCGATTTGATGAGGGGCGAGGAATCAATGTTTCTCAAACTGTTAATGTAACTCCAATTCTTAAAGATGCTGCTAATGATTTGCGCGCGCTTGATCAAGTTAGAGTTGTGCAGCAAGGAACATTGTATTTAGCAGACGACTTAAAGCTAATGGATTGCTCTAAGCCTACAAATTGTAATCTTGATAGAAAGTTTATTTTTACTCCGGGCTCGCTTCCTAACGTTACTATAAAAGGCGATGGAGCAAGGTTGCGTCAAGTTCTTACTAATATTGTTGGCAACATTCATCGTTATACTCCAAGTGATTCTCCTGTAGAAATCGGAATGGGAATTTTTAAAGCTTCGATTACTCCAGAAGCTTTGCAAAAAATGAGCTCTGTTTCTAAGTCTCTTAAGGACTTTTTGGAAGCTGCAGAAGTTAGCCAATCAACAGGTGCTGGCAGTTCTTATGTTGTTATAAGGGTTGTTGATCACGGCCCTGGAGTTCCAGAAGAATCGCTGCCTCATATTTTTGAGCGTTTCTATATTGCTGATCCTTCTAGAGCTAGAGAAAAAGGCGGTACAGGCTTAGGCATGTCTATTGCACAATCTGTTGTTAAAGCTCATCGCGGTTTGATTTGCGCAACAACGTCTTGTGCGTATAGAACTAGCCAAGATGATTTTGCTACAGATATTTCTGCAGACATAACAATGAATGGAGATGAATCTTTGGATTCTAAGCCTCACGGTTTAACTCTTACAGTTGTGTTGCCAAAAGTTATTATTGACGATAATAGTGATAATAACGATAATAACGATAATAACGATAATGCGAGCAAAGAAAGTAATGTAGATAAATCGAATAAAATGCTTACAAGTGGCTCTATTAGTGATGTTGAAAACAAGAAGATTGCTTAGATTATTTAGGTTGTTCTAGATTCATGCGCTACAATTAAAAAAGTGTGAATCTGTAGAGTTATATGGATGTAGTAGAATTGATGATTCGCATAAAGTTTAGTGAATTTGAGTGAGGTGTGTTATGCCCAACGGGCGTGTTCGTTGGTATGATTCCCAAAAGGGATATGGCTTTATAGTAGATGAAGATGGCAAGGATGTATTTTTGCCTTCTTCTGCGTTGCCATCGTCAATAAAGGAATTGCGTAAAGGTATGCGTGTGGAATTTTCTGTTATAGAAGGGCGCAAAGGCCCGCAAGCAATGGGACTTACACTCGTAGCTTCTGCTCCTTCGCTTGTAAAAGCTACAAGGCCAAAAGCAGAAGATATGGCTGCAATCGTAGAAGACCTTATTAAGCTTTTGGACTCTGCTGGCAACGGCTTGCGCAGACGCCATTATCCATCTAGTGCAGAATCTAAAAAGCTTGCTCATTTGTTGCGTGCTGTAGCAGATAATTTTGACGTACAAGATTAATAGTTAACAGGATTTTTTATGGAAGATGAAGTAATAAATCCGCAGGAGCTTGCTTATGAAGTTGCTGTGGAAACTTCGGAGCGCAAAAACGCTGTAGGCGATTTTGTAGGCAAAACGAATCTTGGTAGTAATGTTACTGATTTCCGTTTTGCTTGCACTATGCTTGGCTATGAAGGCTGGCAATGGTCGGTAACGCTGTATCATGATGAAGATGCTGGTCGTTGGACTGTTAACGAGTCTAGTCTTGCTCCAACTGAAGATTCGTTACTTCCTCCTCCTTGGGTTCCTTGGAAAGATAGACTTAGGCCTACGGATCTTTCGGTTATGGATTCAATCGGCACTGCAGAAGATGACTCCAGGCTTGAAGATGGAGTTAAGCTTGATGGTATTCAAGAAAATAATGCATCTGAAGATGGTTCGCAATGCGCTAAAGATAGTGAAAACACTAATAACGATGCAAATAGCGAAAATAGCGAAAATAGCGCGGATAGTTCAGATAGTTCAGATAGTTCAGATAGTTCGGATAGCAAAAGCGCATATAATACAGATAGCGCAAGTGCAGAAGATGATGAAAATCTTGAAAATGGGGAGTCAAAAGAAGATTTTGAAGATGCTGTTGAAACTTTCCGCTTAACTCGAAAAAGAGTTATGACTGCTCAGGCTATAGCTCAAACTGCAAAAAGATGGTATGCGGGTCAACATGGGCCAAAGTCGCTTTCTACTAATATTGCAGATGGAAAAGCTTGCTCGTCATGTGGATTTATGATTCCTCTTGCGGGAAGTCTTGGAAACATGTTTGGAGTTTGCGCAAATATGTGGAGCCCAGACGATGGGCGAGTAGTTGCGCTTGATCATGGATGCGGAGAACATTCCGAAATAGCGCCTCCTGAGCCATCGCAGCTTTGGGTTCAATCAGAGCCTGCTTATGACGATTATCACATTGAGATTGTTCCTCAAACGCCTAGAGAAGAACGTGCAGATGTTGAGCTTATAGAAGAAGCGATTGAAGATAGCAAAGAAAATCGCAAGTCAAGGCGTAAGCGCGTTTTGGATGAAAATAATCAAGATAGTAAAGAGCATGATGACGATGGTTTGCGCAATGAGGGTGAAGATATTGCAAATAATAATAGTGGTTTGCAATATGAAGATGTTGCAGAATCAAAAAGCAGTGCACAAATCGTAGATAATGCAGAATCTGAAGATAATTTTGACTCAAATAATAATCCGCAACCAAACGATTAGTCCCACGGATTCTATAGAGAGCATTGCTCTAGAGTCATGGCAACTCGTTACCATGGAACAAGGATAAAAACGGAAGGCAATTATGTTTGAACGGTTTACTGACCGCGCTCGGCGTGTTATTGTGCTAGCGCAAGAAGAAGCGCGCGCTCTTCAGCATAACTACATTGGTACGGAGCATATTCTTTTAGGCCTTATTAGAGAAGGCGAAGGAATAGCAGCGAAAGCTTTGAGCGCAAAAGGCGTAGATTTAGACGGTACTCGCAAACAAGTAAAAGAGATGATTGGCACGGGCACTGTTTCGCCTAATGGCCACATACCTTTTACTCCGCATGCTAAGCAGGTGCTTGAGCTTAGTTTGCGTGAAGCTTTGCAACTTGGTCATAGTTATATTGGTACTGAGCATATTCTTTTAGGCCTTATTAGAGAAGGCGAAGGCGTTGGAACGCAAGTGCTTATTAAAATGGAGGTTGATTTAGGAGATCTTCGTAGCACGGCAATGGATTTGATTCGTGGCAATTCTGGCATTCCAGCAGACAGTCAAGGTGCCGATCTTGCAAATGCTGGTGGAGTTCAAGATAAACGCAATCAGTCTGGTTCTGCTCTTTTAGATCAGTTTGGAAGAAATCTTACTAACGAAGCTCAACAAGGCAAGCTTGACCCTGTTATTGGACGCTCTAAAGAAATTGAGCGTGTTATGGTTGTGCTTTCTCGTAGAACAAAGAATAATCCTGTTCTTATTGGCGAGCCAGGCGTTGGTAAAACAGCTGTTGTAGAAGGTCTTGCACAAAAGATTGTTGCTGGAGATGTTCCAGAAACTTTAAAGGGTAAGCAAGTTTATTCTCTTGATCTTGGCTCAATGGTTGCAGGCTCTCGTTACCGTGGCGATTTTGAAGAGCGCTTAAAGAAGGTGCTTAAAGAGATTAAGACTCGCGGAGATATTGTTCTATTTATTGACGAGATTCACACTATTGTTGGCGCGGGTGCTGCTGATGGCGCTTTGGGCGCTTCAGATATGCTTAAGCCTATGCTTGCGCGCGGCGAGATGCAAACGATTGGCGCTACAACTACAGATGAATATAGAAAGTATATTGAAAAGGATGCGGCTTTGGAACGCAGATTCCAGCCAATTCAGGTTCAAGAGCCTTCTATTGCAGAGACAATTGAAATTCTAAAGGGCTTGCGCGCGCGTTACGAGAATCATCATCATGTAACCATTACGGATGGTGCTTTGCAATCTGCAGCAGAAATGTCTGCTCGATACATTCAAGATCGCAATTTGCCAGATAAGGCGATTGACTTGATTGACGAAGCTGGTGCTCGATTGCGAATTAAGCGCTTAACAGAGCCTTCAGAGCTTAAAGAACTTGATTCTAAGATTTCTAAGCTTTCCGATAAAAAAGACGAAGCTATTAAGAATCAAGATTTTGAAAAAGCTGCCGACTTGCGAGATGAGCAAGAGAAGCTTGAAGAAGATCGTAAGATTAAAGAGCAAGCTTGGCGCGAAGGCGAATCCAATGTGAATATGGTTGTAGACGAAGATGTGATTGCATCTGTTGTTTCTAATACAACTGGTATTCCTGTTGTTAAGCTCACGCAAGCAGAGTCTAAAAAGCTGCTTGGCATGGAAGCAGAACTGCATAAGCGCATTATTGGTCAAGATGAGGCTGTTTGTGCGCTTTCTCGCTCGATTCGTCGTGCTCGAGTGGGCTTGAAGGATCCAAAGCGTCCTGCTGGCTCGTTTATTTTTGCTGGCCCTACTGGTGTTGGTAAAACTGAGCTTGCTAAGACTTTGGCTCAGTTCTTGTTTGACGACGACGATGCGCTTATTCGCGTAGATATGTCGGAGTTTGCAGAAAAGTATGCAGCTTCGCGTCTTTTTGGTGCTCCTCCAGGCTATGTTGGCTACGAGGAAGGTGGCGAGCTTACGGAGAAGGTTCGTAGAAAGCCATTCTCTGTGGTTTTGTTCGACGAGATTGAGAAGGCGCATCCAGATATTTTCAACACGTTGTTGCAAGTTTTGGATGATGGCCACTTAACAGATGGTCAAGGCCGAAAAGTTGATTTTAAGAACACTATTATTATCTTGACTACGAATCTTGGTACTCGAGATATTGCTAAGGCAGCAAACACAGGATTTAGCCTTGGTAATAACGCGGATGCTTCTTATCAGCGTATGAAGGATCAAGTTAATTCCGAGCTTAAGCGTCAATTCCGCCCAGAGTTCCTTAACCGTTTAGACGATACTATTGTGTTCCGTCAGCTTACTGAGCCAGAGGTTCGTCAAATTGTTGACTTAGATGTTAAGCGTTTGAACGACCGCTTGTTTGAGCGTCATATGGCTTTGGAGCTTACAGATGAAGCTAAGAATCTTCTTGCGCAGAAGGGCTTTGACCCGCTTCTTGGAGCAAGGCCATTGCGTAGAGTTATTCAGCGAGACATCGAGGATGCTATTAGCGAGAAGATTCTGCTTGGCGATTTAACAGACGGCGAGTGCGTTGAGGTGGATGCCGAAGGCGAAGGGTTGCTTGGAGAATTTATTTTCCGCGGTAAGAAGTTTGATTCCGCATGCAGCGACTCTAAGTCGGCAGAATCCACTGATTCCAGCGATTCTTCTGAATCAACTGAGTCAGCTAAATTAGCTGACTCTGATTCCGCTTCTAAAGTCGAATCGGAGTCTTAGTTGTACAATTAAGATTTCTATTAAAATCTCTTAATAAACTTAATCTCCGTTAATATGCAAGCTACAGCACGCAAATTAACGGAGATTTTTTTGATTTGCGTCTTTCTTAAGTGTTTTTAGCATTTCTAAAATTTGCTTAGGATTAGTTTCTGGCAAATAGGAGCTTGTAACAGCTAGCGATATTTGCGCGAGCTTTGCAGAGTCCAAATAGCATATGTACACAGGACTATTGGTTGGTTGGAACTTTTTCTTAAAGAAGTACAACGACTTAAATCCGTATGCTGGTTCCAAAATGTCGGACATCATCTCTAGAGCATGAACAATAATCTCGTTGGACTCATGGTGATTTACGTCATTTTGTGCATGTTCTACGCCATCATTATCATTATTTCCTATATCGTCCTTGTTATTAACAGTGTTCGCTTCATTTTGCAAAGAAGTTGAAGTACTAGAATCGTTTGAGTCGCAAATATCTGTTATTCCAGCAAGAGGAGCAGCAGAAAGACTCATAAATTCCACAGCAGATTCTGGATTCTCAAGTCCTTCATCTCTTAAGCGTTCCGCCATTCTTGCAATAAGCAATTCCATAATTCCATTAGGACTATCCGTACGGTGCCTCATAAAATCAAGAGTCCACCCTATTACGCGATTGTTGCTATAAGTAGGCATCCAGCTCGTAACGCCAAGAACCTTGCCGTTATTGTCAATTGCATACAAAATTTTTACTCGAGGATCGTGCAATTCTTCTAATCCGCCAAGAGTAAACTTCATCTCTGGAAGAGATTTAAGCTCTGCCCACTCTTCCGAAATCTCAATAATCTGTTGTTGAATTTCCCACGGAGCATCGTTGTATGTGCTAAGAACATCTGTTATTCCATCGCGTTTTGCTTTGTTTATAGCGGTACGAATATCTTGCCACTTTTTGCCACGAGTTTGCCACTCTTTAGGGTAAACAAGCATATCGCTTCCAACTTTAATAGACATAAAACCAAGAGATTCTAGGTTTTTGCGGTCTTCCTCATGCACAGCATAGAAAGCTGGAGACCAAGAGTTTTGCTCGCAAAGTTGAATAAACGCTTTCAAATCATTCTTATATTCTGTTTTATCTCCAAAAGGCCCTGTTAATGTTAAAGCAATTCCATACTTAAGCCTATATGCTATTGCGGAGCGTTCCGTGTTGGAGAACCAATAGTGATTGTCTGGCCAAGTAGTCATAAAGCTCATTGTGTCTCCGCCAAAATGAACTAATTGACTTGCTTTTTTACGATCTTCTTCGTTAATAGTAACTTTGTTCTTAAACCACATAAGGCAAACAACAAAAAGAACAATCCAAAGAAGAACTCCAACGCATTGAGTAATAGCAGAAGCAAGTGGAGTTAATGGCATAAGCATTGCGTTAGATCTTGTTCCAAATCCCATAGGCATCCAACGTCCTGGAAGGTCACGGAGTAAATGATGCAAGTCTGCTGCAGGCTTAAACTCATTAGGAGCAATTAATCCAAAGCAAACATATCCTATTCCAGTAGAAAATAGTGCAAGAACAATTGCAACTAAGCCAATTCTGCGTTCAAACTTATCGCTATGATTTGGAAAATGCTTTATGTTTATAAACAATAGTATTGCGATTAATAGTGGAGGCAGAGCAGTGAGCATAAACGCTATAGAAGTTGCATTATTCTTGTGGAAAATCATAGCTTGCTTAGCTGCGATTAATGGCAAAATCGCAAAATACATAGTTGCATAAACTGCAGTAAGTCCATTAATTGTTATAGCTGCATAAGCTGCAAGCCTTCTTCCGCGTAAAAGCCCCCAAGCTATAATCATTAAAGTAACAATAGGCAAAAGAATACGAATCCAAAGACCGCCAATTGTTGCGTGTTGCAATCCAGAATGAAGCAAACAGCTGCTAGAACTATAATTCGATATGCATCTTGCAAGCCAAGGTTTTGTGCCCATTTGTGGAGACATAAACAAGCCAAGAGTTGTTAGTATTCCAGCGTGAGATCTTGAAGACAATGCAAGAACAGGGCCTAACGCCATAATAAGTTGCGCTATTGAAAAAAGACGCCTAATTTCGTAGTCTGTTCCATGCCACCAGCTTGCGCTTTTAGCAGTATTAGTTTTGTTGTTCTTGTTCATTGCATTGCCAATAATATGGCCACAAATCGCTGCAAAAATCGTGCAATAATCCCCAGGATTTCCACTATAAAGAAGCATTGCAGACGTTATTGAATAGCCCAAAACAAGCATTCGTCTACGCCACAAGATTGATTCGCATGTTGCTGCAGACATAAACGCGCCAACAAAAAGAGTAAAAGGCGAAAGTCTAATTGGTATTCTAGTAATCCAATGCATATTGCGAATAATCGCAGAAAGATTGCCAACTAGTGTTAGTCCTAGCAAAGTTCCAATAAGCGTGCTAGATACAGAAACAAAAAGCAAACGCATTTTTCCAATTCTTGTTTCTGCTAATCCGATTAAAACCAAAGAAAGAATAGCGTTAACAGCTAAAGACGGAAAACTGTTTACAAGGAAAAGCGAGTGGAACAGTTTAAGCAAAAGTTGAGGAACGTTTCTATGACCAAAAAGGAATGGGGAGCCAATTTTTGGCTTATGGTACGAGAAAAACTGTGCAAGAGTAGCGTTTGTACCGTAAGTGTAAATGTGCATTACGGTACGGAAAATCCAATGTAAAAGGTTTATAAGCAAAAATACAAGAGTGATTTTTACTGCAAGAACTCGCTGAGACAGCCAGATTTTAACATCATTACTTAGTATAGATAAATGATGTTTTGCTGTTGACTTGTGATTTTTTGATAAAAAGTTTGGCATGTTTATCGCCTCACCTTCTGATTAACAACCACTTGAATATTACTATAAGAGCTTAAATCTGGATTATGCTTTGCTATTCCAGCGTCTTTACAAAGATGATCAATAGCAACCTTTAATCCGCTTTGAACCGTATGCCAATCGTGGCCTGAGCCTTTAGAAATCATTGTTATAACGCTTATTCCAGCTTTGTGTGCTGCCACAGCAATAGTGGATTGGTTTATTT
Organism: Gardnerella sp. c17Ua_118; assembly: GCF_055804255.1. Lineage (NCBI taxonomy): Bacteria > Bacillati > Actinomycetota > Actinomycetes > Bifidobacteriales > Bifidobacteriaceae > Gardnerella > Gardnerella sp. c17Ua_118. The sequence goes on along the minus strand of NZ_JANUYT010000001.1, from coordinate 452,629 downwards.
GTGATTTTGGATCCCATGCTCCTGCTATTGAATAATAATTTTGATTTAATGGAGCGTTTTTTCTCATTATGTTTGCTGGAATATGTTTTTCGTATTCCTTGCGATTCCCGTTAAAATAGCGGTTTATTGTTTCGTTTTTATTCTTGTAAGTTGGCTCTAATTCTCCGCCAGCAGAATACATGTTTCCAAATAACTTTGGATATGCTGGAACTATTTGAGTTGCGCAAGTTCCACCTTGAGAAAATCCTCCCATAAGCCAAAGTGCTGGATTTGTGCTTGCAGGAAGATTTTTGCGAATCCAGCTAACAACATCTTTAGTTAGGTACGTTTGAGCATTCCCATAAACCTTTGTGTTTGCGCAAAGTGAATTGTGCGTTGAAGTGCCATTTTGGTCTGGGGAAACAACAATCGGAGCTAAACCATTGTGTTTTTTAGCGTAAGCATCTAAAGTGTTCACTATTTCGCTTGCAGCAAATAGTCTATTAGGGCTTCCTGGCTGTCCAGAAAGAAGAACCATTACAGGAAGTTTTGGAGCAAATTTTGTTAGCGCAGCTGGAGGAAGATACACATTTGCGATTCTAGCGCGGAAGTTTGATTGCGTTGCAGGAATTCTAACAGAGCGGCTAATGCCTTTGGATGGCATTTTAGGCAGTTTTTTCTGATCTGCTAGTAAGTTCCAATCTTTAATCTCCATAATGGCATTGTGTTTATTATGCTCTTCTAGCTTTGGGTAATTTCCTAATCCAAAAACAGATCCAATAGTCGTGTATTCTCCGTAAATCATATTTACGCGAATCATTGTTGCTAAAACAAATAAGATAATCGAAAAAATAGCGAAAGCTCTTCTGCATCCTTTAGAAATTATTGCAGCACTTAGAGCAAAGCCTACGGCAGCAAATCCCCCTGCAATCGAACAAATCACAAGCCATCCAAGACTTACGCCAAACACAAGAAAAACGTCGGATATTAGCCAAGTTATGAATCCAAAAATAATGGCAAATAAAAATGCTGAGCCTAATTGAGTTAAGAGTTTTGAAAAATACTTAGACTTTTTAGGTTTTGTAATTAAAAGAACAGCTAAGCATAATCCAGATATTGCAAATATGCTTATAGGTAGAATGCCTTGCATTAAGTTAATTGTGGCAATAAATTGCTTCATTCTTACTGTTCCTTAAAACCTCGCTAGATTGAAGATAACAAACACAACCATTGCAAATATAGTATATAATCCTTAAAATTTTCTATATTTTGTCATCTATTATAATGATAAATGCTATAGAACATATTACAATACATCAAAAGTATGAATATGCATAGTTTTATACGGTTGTTTTGTATGACGATAGCGATACTTAAGATATATGTGTAAACGGATGCGTACACATACATGCGTTAAGAACGTAATAAACGTAATATGCATTAAACATTAGGCGTAAATCAGAAGGGTGCAAAATTGCCATTAAGCAATTCTCTTACAATTTTTAAGCAATTTGAGCGTTTTAAGATTAGGTTTGCTCGTTGGACGTACTCCGTTATGTTTGTTGCTTTTTGCGCAATAATGGTTATGATTGTGCAGTTTTCTGTACAGCGTTCTGGCCGAGTAGAAATGACTTCATCACTTTCGGCAAGTGCTTGGAACATAATCTCAAAAATGTGGCTTAAGCTTAATTTTGTTTTTGTGCTTAATCTTCTTATTCTTGCGTTAATTTACGGTATTTTGCTAATAATCATAAATCGTTTTTGGATTACGTCTGCTATTTTGATTAGCGCATCTATAATTGTTTCTGTTATTGAATATATGAAAGTGAATGTTCGATACGAAACTATTCTTCCAGCTGACTTAAACTTTTTAAAAAGTAATACTGGAAATATCGCATCTTTTCTTCCAGACAACGCAAATGCTGTTATTTTTAGCTCTATTGTTGCTGTTCTAATAACTTGGGTTATTGCGCTTTTATTGCATGTTCTAGATGTTAATCATGGAAAAATTGTTATTATTTCAAATTTAAGAACTTCGATTTTGGTTCGTGTTGTAACTTTAATAGCATTATTAGCGACTTTTGGATGGTATATTTGCACAGTTGGAACTGTTGATTCTAGCGCAAACAATTTTGCTAAGTTTATGGGAGACACGCCATCAATGTGGGACTCCGTTTACGACGCTCAAAGAAACGGCGCATTAGTGGCATTTTTAAGGCAAGTAAACCCAAAGGTTATGGATAAGCCTGCGGATTACAATGAGCGAACTATGAGCGCTTTGCTAGAAAAATACAATAATGAAGCAAAGAAAATAAACGCTTCTAGAAAGTCAAAAATCTCCGATAATACTGTTGTTTATGTGCTTTCGGAATCATTCTCTAATCCAATAAGAGTTCCTGGATTGCAACTAAATAAGAATCCAATGCCATTTATAAGCTCTTTGAAAGAGAAAACGGATAGTGGATTAATGCTTTCTTCTGGCTACGGCGGAGGAACTGCAAACCTTGAATACATGTCTCTTACGGGATTGAGCATGGTGAACTTTAACTCATCTCTTACAAGCCCGTATCAGCAACTTGTTCCAAATTCTTCTTGGACTCCTACGATTAACAGGTATTGGGGGAGTGAATCTAATTCCATAGCATTCCACCCGTATGAGCCGAGTATGTACTTGCGCTCAACAAACTATAAGAAGTTTGGTTTTAGTAAGTTCTACTCGCTAGAAGCTCCTAATGTTATTGCGCACAAAAATATGCTTGATAAATCGCCTTATGTTTGCGACGAGTCTGCGTATAAAAGTGCGTTTGAAAAAATCGCCTCTAGTAAAAATAATCAATTTGTGCAAATAGTCACAATGCAAAATCATATGCCATTTAGGAATTGGTATAAGAACAATGATTTTAAGGCTAGTTCAAAGCCTGGCTCGCCAAAGCTTGGAAGCTCGGAAATATCTTCGATTGAAACATATGCTAAGGGAGTGAGTTACACAGATAAAGCAACTCAATCATTCTTAAATGACTTGGATTCTATAGATAAGCCAGTGACTGTTGTATTCTATGGAGATCATCTTCCTGGAATATATAGTACTGCCAGCGATGATGAGAATAATTCTCTTGATTTACATCTAACTGATTACTTTATTTGGTCAAATAAAAAAGCTAGAGAAAATAATAAAGCTCCAAACAAAATTAGGGACTATTATTCTTCTCCAAACTTCTTTATATCGCAAGTGGCGTCTCACACAAATTCTAAAGTTTCGCCATATATTGCATTCCTAACACGATTGCACGAAAAGATTAGTGCAATGGAGCCTCCTGTAGTAAATAAGATTCAGGGGTGGGATAGAATTCCGCAAGGCCAGCCAATTTACTTGAATCCAAGCGGAAAGCCAATGATTGCTAGTAGTATGAACAAAGAAACTAAACAATTATTGAATGATTACCGTTTGATTCAATACGATATTACAGCTGGAAAGCATTATCTTAAAAACACAAACTTTCTTGGTTTTTAATTTTTCAATGCTTTAAGTGCTTTAGTTGCAATGTCGTGCCTATAAAACATGTTAGAAAGATTAAGATTGTCTAATATGCTATAGGCCTTTGATTGAGCATCTTTAACATCTTTGCCATTTACTTGCAAAAGTGCCACTCTTCCAGAAGACGTTACAAGATTATTGTTTTCGTCTAATTTAACACCAGAATAGTAAACATTTTGATCTGCACTATTAAGAGTGATTTGTGGCAGAGGTGTTCCTGTAACAAGCTTTCCAGGGTAGCCTTTGCTTGCTAACACAACGCCAAGAGTTACGCCATTTTTAGCCCAAGTAAATGTTGGTTCTTTGCCATGCAAAATGTTAAAAATAGCTTCGCCAAAGTCGCTAGTAAGTCTTGGAAGAACAACCTCTGTTTCTGGGTCTCCAAAGCGAGCGTTAAATTCTATTACTTTTGCGCCTTGCTCTGTGTTAATCAATCCAGCGTACAAAACTCCTGTAAAAGGCATGCCTTCGCTTGCAAGAGCTTGCAAAGTTGGGCGTACGATTTTATCAATCGCTTGTTTTACAACTCCATCGCTAATTTGTGGAACAGGGCTATAAGCTCCCATGCCGCCAGTGTTTGGGCCAGTATCGCCATCATGAGCGCGCTTGTGATCTTGAGAAATTGGCATAACCCAAAAATCTGTTCCGTTAGCAAAGCTCATTAATGAGAATTCTTCGCCTTCTAAAAACTCTTCTATAACTACTTTTGCTCCAGCTTTGCCAAAACGATGGTCTACAAAAATATCGTCTAAAGCTGCGAGCGCCTCATCAACGCTAGTGGCAACTGTTACGCCTTTTCCAGCAGCCAAGCCGTCTGCTTTAATAACAATAGGAGCGCCTTGATTTTTAACGTACTCAATCGCTGGTTCTATCTCACTAAATGTTTGGTAGGCGGCTGTTGGAATATTATGCCTTTGCATAAGTTGCTTTGCAAAATCCTTAGATCCTTCAATTTGAGCAGCCGCTTTGTTTGGGCCAAATGCTGGGATTCCATTAGCTTCAAAATCGTCAACAATGCCATTCATAAGAGGCACTTCGGGGCCAATAAAAGCAAAGTCGTAGTTGTTGTTCTTAACAAATTCGATTAAAGCGTTGTGATCCGATTCGCTAATTTTTTCAATTTTGATTCCGCTTTTAATCATGCCTGGGTTTCCAGGAGCAACTGTGACTTCGCTAACGCTTTTACTCGCTAAAAATGCAACTGCGATTGCGTGTTCTCGTGCGCCTGAGCCTACAACTAAAACTTTCATCTTTAATCCTTTATTACTTTAAGATTTTGTGAATTATAACAACTCAACTGCAACGTTTTCGCGTTTAATCATTTTGCCAATAACATACGCTTGTTCATTATTGTTTTTAAGGATTTGCATAGCTTCATCGGCTTTATTTGCATTAATTGCTAATATCATTCCGATTCCCATGTTAAAAACGTTGAACATTTCTGAGTGGTCTACTTTACCCGACTTTTCAATAAGGTTGAAAATTGCAGGAACTTGCCACTTTTTTGTGTCGATTTGTGCTGCAAGATTATTTGCAAACATTCTTGGAATGTTTTCTATAAATCCGCCGCCTGTAATATGAGCTACGCCTTTAATAAGATGATTAGCAAAAAGCGGTTTTAATGCTTTAACGTAGATTTTTGTAGGCTCTAAAAGAACTTCGCCAATAGATTTGCCACACAATTCTTCTGGTTTACTATTTACGTTGTAATTAGCTACATCAAAAAGTGCTTTTCTAACAAGTGAGAATCCGTTTGAGTGCACTCCCGAAGATGCAAGACCTATAAGAACGTCTCCAGGCGTGATTTTAGAGCCGTCAACAATGTTTTCTCTTTCTGCAACTCCTACAGCAAATCCCGCAAGATCGTACTCGTCTTCGTTGTACATTCCAGGCATTTCTGCAGTCTCTCCGCCAATTAAGCCAGATTCTGCCTGAATGCATCCGTCTGCAACGCCAGAAACCACTTGCTCGAGTATTTCTGGATTGTTTTTTCCGCAAGCAATGTAATCAAGGAAGAACAGAGGCTGTGCGCCTTGAGCTGCAATATCATTTACGCACATAGCAACACAATCAATGCCAATCGTATTATGCTTTTGCATCATTTGCGCAATCATAAGCTTTGTGCCAACTCCATCTGTTCCAGAAATTAGCACTGGGTCTTTGTATCCAAGGCTTGCTAAATCAAATAGGCCGCCAAAACCGCCAATTCCGCCCATAACGCCTGGTCTTTTTGTGCGATTTACGTGGGATTTTATTCTTCGCACAACCTCGTAGCCAGCTTCTACGCTAACGCCAGCTTGTTCATATGCGTTTGGCATTTAAGAATCCTTTCGTGTTTGTTTTAAGTGTTTAGTCGAAGTTTAGTCGTAGTTTAATCGCAGTTTTTAGTCGCAAAATTGTATTTACTATTCTTTTTAATATTCTCTAAAACTTCCTTGTCTTCTTTAGAAAGCGAAGCTAAGAATTCATCTCGATAGTCATCTAAAGCAGTAGGGTAGTCGCCATTAAAATACGCTACGCATAATCCTCCGTACGGAGCAGGCTTATTTAACCCAATAGACTCAACAAGACCGTCTAAAGATAAGAATGCTAAAGAGTCAGCGCCAATATATTCGCGAATTTGCTCAACAGAATGTTTAGCTGCAATAAGCTCTTTAGTAGTTTGAATATCGATTCCGTAGAAGCACGGGTATTTAAGAGGAGGCGAAGAGATTCGCATATGAACCTCTTTAGCGCCCGCTTCTCTAAGAAGACGAACAATCCTCTTAGACGTGGTTCCGCGAACGATTGAATCGTCAATAACAATTACGCGCTTTCCCTTAACAACACCTCTAACGGCCGAAAGCTTCATGCGAACGCCTTGTTCTCTAAGCTCTTGCGTTGGCTGAATAAAAGTGCGCGCAACGTATTGATTTTTAATCAAACCCATCTCGTTAGGGATTCCGCTTGTTTCGGCATATCCTGCAGCTGCAGAAAGCGAAGAATTAGGCACACCAATCACCATATCTGCGTCTACAGGAGACTCTTTAGCTAAGCGTGCTCCCATGCGCTTTCGCGCAGAATGAACATTAATTCCGTAAATATTAGAATCCGGGCGAGCAAAATAGATAAACTCCATTGAGCAAACAGCGTGCTGAATATTTTTTGCATAACGCTCAATCTTGTATCCATCGTTATTAATAACGATTATTTCGCCAGGCTCAATGTCTCTAATAAACTCCGCGCTAACAATATCTAAAGCGCAAGTTTCCGATGCAAGAACGTAAGCACCATTACTCATTCTTCCTAGACTAAGCGGCCTAAAACCATTAGGATCCGTTGCTCCAATAAGCGCGTCTTCTGTAAGAAGCAAGTATGCAAAACCGCCATGAACAGTTAACAGCGCATCTTTAAGCTTATCCATAAATGAAGTTTTGTTTGACCTTTTAATAAGATGCATCAAAACTTCTGTATCGGAGTTAGAGTGGAAAATCGCTCCGCAATCTTCTAGCTTATTTCTAAGAGTTGTGCAATTAGTAAGATTGCCATTATGCCCTAAAGCAACATCTCCATCGTGGAAAGAAAACAGAAAAGGTTGAATGTTCTCAACACTTCCAGATCCAGCAGTAGCGTAGCGAACGTGGCCAATCGCGCTGTTTCCAGTAAGATGCTTCATAATGTCTTCGTTTGCAAAAACTTTAGTTAAAAGACCTAAGTTTCTGTATCCTTTAAGATGACCATTATCGTTGGCAACTATTCCAGCACCTTCTTGTCCTCTATGTTGCAATGCGTGCAAGCCAAAGTAGGTAAGTCTTGCGGCATCGGAATGACCCCACACTCCAAAAACGCCACATTCTTCGTGAACTCCTTCAAGCTCAGCAGACATTCGCACCCCCTATATTTTCAAAATCGCAATAAATATTTTGATTAGAATAATTAAACACACAATCCCAAATCATGACGTAAAGTATTCAACTCCAGCGCTAAAAATGTTTTGTGTTCTAAAATCAGGAATATTTACGTACAAACCGTTACCGCTGCGCTCGCAATGACCCATTTTTCCGAATACTCTTCCATCTGGGCTAGTGATTCCTTCTACAGCCATAAGCGAACCGTTTGGATTTACTTTAAGGTTCATGCTTGGAACGCCATTGCTATCAACATATTGCGTTGCAATTTGGCTGTTTTGTATAAGAGTATCCATAACTTTTGGTAATGCTACGAATCGTCCCTCGCCATGAGATATTGCAACACTATGAACATCGCCAACTTTGCAATTTGAAAGCCAAGGAGAAAGATTAGATGCAACGCGAGTTCTAACAATCTTGCTTTGATGCCTTCCAAGAGTGTTAAACGTTAAAGTTGGGCATTCTGCATCAATTGGAACAATATCTCCAAATGGAACAAGACCTAGCTTAATAAGAGCCTGGAAGCCGTTGCAAATACCAAGCATTAAGCCATCGCGATTGTTTAGTAAATCGCGAACAGAGTCGCTAACGGCAGGGTTTCTAAAGAATGCCGTTATAAACTTGGCAGAACCGTCTGGCTCATCGCCTCCAGAGAATCCGCCAGGAATCATAACAATTTGGCTTTTATTAATCTCTTTAACAAGCTCTTTTGCGGATTCTACAACATCATCAGAGCTTAAATTATTGATTATAAGCGTTTTGCATTCTGCTCCAGCTTTTTCAAACGCTGCTTGAGTGTCGTATTCGCAATTGTTTCCAGGGAAAACTGGAATGATTACGCGTGGCTTACTCAATGGCGTTCTTCTATTAGATTTCATATGATTTCTAACAGGCTTGCGATTAGTGGAATTTATTTCGCGAACTGCGCTTCCTTTACCTCGATATGGGAAAATGCCCTCTAGTGGACTTTCCCAATCTTCCTGTAAGTCATCTAAACTAATGATTTCGTTGCAAGCATAAAGCTTAAATTCATTGCACGTTTGTCCAATAACTTCAACGTTTACAAGATCCTCGCTAAACTTGCTTGAAAAATCGTCAACGTTAAAATCTTCATCCACTTCTACAAAGAAAGTTCCATATCTAGACTTAAACAAGTCGTCTGTTTTAACAGAGTCGTTAAGCTTTAATCCAATATGGTTGCCCAAAGTCATCTTAAACAAGCTTTCCGCACTAGCTCCAAAACCTGGAGTGCTAATCGCTAGCGCGCGCTTGCTTGAAGTAAGATTTTCAACAATCCTAATCGCCTCTAAGAAGCTTTGAGCGTTAGGCGTAATGCCGTCTTCTTTATACGTAGGTAGTATTCTTAGGATTTTGCTATTGGTTTTTTTGAATTCTGGAGAAACAACATTTCGCGCGTCTCCTGTAGAAACAGCAAACGATATAAGAGTTGGAGGAACGTCAAGATTTTCAAAGCTTCCGCTCATAGAGTCTTTACCGCCGATCGCGCCAACGCCAAAATCAATTTGCGCGCTTAAAGCGCCAAGAACTGCTGCAGTAGGCTTTCCCCATCTTTCAGGCACATTTTGCGGTTTGCCAAAATATTCTTGAAGGCTTAAATAAGCGTTTTCGATTGTAAAACCGCTTGCTACAAGTTTTGCTAAAGATTCTACAACCGATATGTACGCTCCCGTAAATTGGTTCTTTTCCATAATGTATGGGTTAAATCCCCAAGACATTGCAGAAGCGGTGTTTGTTTCGCCAAATACTGGGAATTTTGCGACCATTGCTTGTGCTGGAGTGAGCTGACGGCGGCCACCAAATGGCATAAGAACGGTTGCGGCTCCAATAGTGGAGTCAAACATTTCGCTAAGGCCTTTGTTTGAGCACACGTTTATGTTAGAAACAAGATTTTTAATGCGCTCAGCTAAAGACTTGCCAGAGTAAACTCCACTTTCGTCTTGCCACTTTGTAGCATATTTTTTGCCATTTTCAACGTGAATATCTTGTGTTTTTGGAGCGCCATTAGAAGCTAGGAATTCGCGGCTTAGATCAACAATTGTTTTTCCTCGCCAAGTCATTTTCATTCGAGCTTCTTTTGTAACTGTAGCTACAATTTGCGCTTCCAAATTTTCTTGACGCGCGTAGCTCAAAAATTCGTCTGCATCGCTTGCAGAAACATCAACTGCCATTCGCTCTTGAGATTCAGAAATCGCAAGCTCCGTGCCATCAAGGCCTTCGTATTTTTTAGACACCTTGTCTAAGTTAATAATCAAGCCATCTGCGATTTCTCCAGTCGCAACGCTTACGCCACCAGCGCCAAAATCGTTGCAACGCTTAATAAGGCGGCATGCGTCTTTGCGTCTAAAAAGTCTTTGCAACTTGCGTTCAATAGGTGCATTTCCTTTTTGAACTTCTGCTCCGCACTCTTCAATGCTGTCTGCGTCTTGCGCTTTAGAAGCACCAGTTGCTCCGCCAATTCCGTCTCTTCCAGTTCTGCCGCCTAGAAGAATAATCACATCTCCTGGCTCAGGTGTTTCTCTTCTAACGTGGTCTGCTGGGGTAGCTGCTACAACCGCGCCAACTTCCATTCGTTTTGCAACATATCCTGGGTGGTAAATCTCGTGTACTTCGCCTGTTGCTAATCCAATTTGATTTCCGTAAGACGAGTAGCCTGCAGCTGCAGAAGTTACGATTTTTCGTTGAGATAGTTTTCCTTCTAAAGTTTCGCTAATAGGTGTTCTAGGGTCGGCTGCTCCAGTTACGCGCATTGCTTGATATACGTAGGAGCGTCCCGAAAGAGGATCTCGAATGCATCCGCCAATGCAAGTTGCAGCACCGCCAAAAGGTTCTATTTCTGTAGGATGATTATGCGTTTCGTTTTTGAACAAAAACAGCCAGTCTTCATCGTGCCCATTAACGTCAACTTTTACTTTTACTGTGCACGCGTTAATTTCTTCGGATTCGTCTAAGTTTTTAAGCTTTCCTGTATGCTTCAAATATTTTGCGCCAATAGTGGCCATGTCCATAAGACAAATCGGCTTATTTGTTCGCTTAAGCTCTTCTCGTAGTTTAAGATAACGATTAAATGCATCTTTTACTTGCTCGTCATCTATTTGAACGTTTTCAAAATGCGTTCCAAAAGTAGTATGGCGGCAATGGTCGGACCAATACGTGTCTATTACTTTTATTTCTGTAATAGTTGGATTGCGATTTTCGCTTCTAAAATAGTCTTGGCAGAATTTAGCATCAGCCAAGTCCATTGCTAGTGCGCGATCTTCAATGAATTTTTGCAAGCCGTTGGAATCTAAATCGTTAAAACCATCTAATACTTCTACGTTTGCTGGAACAATTGCCTCACTTTTAAGCGTATCAACACTATCTAGCGATGCTTCGCGAGCTTCTACTGGATTAATAACGTAGTGTTTAATTGAGTCAAGTTCTTCTTTAGACAAATTGCCGTTAAAAGCAAGAATTTGAGCAGTTCTAACTTTGGGGCATTCTCCCTGGCTAATCATTTGTACGCATTCGCTTGCGGATTGCGCGCGCTGATCAAACTGGCCAGGAAGGAACTCTATAGCAAAAACATGTTCATTTGTGCTAATAGGCAAGTAGTCGTAAGTGTTGTCTACTGTAGGCTCGCTAAAAACCGTTTTAACAGCAGTGTTAAAAAGATCTTTAGATATTCCTTCTACATCATACCTGTTTATTATGCGCGTTGATTTTAGAGAATCAATACCAAGAATCTCTTTAAGCTCGTGATTAAGATGTTGGGCTTTTATATCGAAACCAGATCGTTTTTCAACATAAACGCGAAATACCACGGTGAACCTGCCTTGCAATTGTAGTTTTGGCTATTTGTGTTTGGCTATCTTTTATTTGTTTTATTTTATTTGTTTAAGAACGCGCGTGGCTCGCACCTAAAAGATGCGAGCCACATTAAAATCATTGTTCAGCACAATCGTTTGGATTAACTTCGTCGAAGTTTACTCCTTCGCTTTGCGCAAGAGATTTAAGCCTCGAGAATATTTCTTCGTAGGCTGGAATTATGTCTCCTAAATCGCGTCTGAACAAGTCTTTATCTAAATGACTTACTTCGGAGCTTGTATTGCGCTTATCCCAAAGTCGGCACGTATCTGGCGTTATCTCGTCTGCAAGAAGAATATTTCCTTGCGCATCAACGCCTTCTTCAATCTTAAAGTCAACGAGTTGAACGTCGATTTTGTTGAAAATATCCAAAAGTGCATTGTTTACAGCGTGAGCTTGCTTTGTAATTTCTGCCATTTCGCTTTCACTAGCAAGACCCAAAGCCACAACGCCTTCTGGGTTAATAAAAGGATCACCAAGATCGTCTGATTTTACGCAAAACTCCAAAAGAGGCTTTTTTAGGGCAGTTCCTTCTTTAACTGCATATCGTTTTGCAAAAGAACCAGCAGCCGTGTTTCGCATTATTATTTCTAGAGGAAACATCTTCATGCGCTTTACAAGTTGCTCGGTATTCGAGATTCTGCCAAGAAAATGGCTTTTAACTCCACGAGCTTTGAGAAGATTAAACAGTAGAGAAGTGATTTGATTATTTAAGCTGCCTTTTCCAGCAATTTGAGCCTTTTTAAGGCCATTGCCAGCTGTAGCTTGATTCATGTATTGAACCCACAGAACATTATCGTTACTTGTGGCATACAATTTCTTTGCTTTGCCTTCATACAACTTGTCAAGTTTTTCCATTGACGTGCCTCTCTCGTTGTATCCATGGCTGAGTGTTGCAAACCATCATTATTTGAAGGTTTATTCAACCGCCAGCATGATTAGACTAACAATTGTTACCTACATTTTGTTTGGATTATTTTTTGATTTTTTGTTTAATAAAACCAGTGAAAACCTTGACTTTTCAACGTTTTACGATGGCAGTTCTATTGTGCGTATTTTGCTTGCAATGCGTGTCGCACAAGATTTTGCATCATTTATGCTGTTCGATACTGTCAAAATAACACCCATTCGTCTTGAGCCGTGAACTTCTGGTTTTCCAAAAATTCGTATATCGCATCTTGTGCAATCTTCTTCATCTAATGCTTGCGCAAGATTTGTAAATCCTACAGCTCCGTTTCCTTGCACAACAAGTGCGTGGCTTAATGCAACTTCGTTATCTTTTAAGCAAAGAGCAGTATGCTTTTGTGTGATTGGAACACCTAAAATGGCTAAAACATGCAAAGCAAACTCGCTGTAGTATTGCGAAATCATTGTTACCATGCCAGTGTCGTGCGGTCTAGGGGATAGTTCGTTAAAAAGCAAGTCGCCGTTTTTAAGAACAAAGAGTTCAACTCCGTAAATGCCCCAACCAGTTTCCCCATTCTCTTTTGCTATTTTGCTTAAACCTTCTACGGCTTTTTTTGCAATATTTTGAGCGGATTCTCTAACATTTTCCGATATGTTTGCTGGTTGCCATGATTGCCTGTAGTCGCCGTTTTCTTGGCATTGTGCAATAGGTTCGCATGTTATTATTCCAGCGCTTGAGCACACTGTTAAAACCGTTAATTCGTAGTCTAAAGGCGCTAATGCTTCCACTATTACGCGAGATATATCTTCATTATTTTCATTATCTTCACTCTGCAAGTTTTGCGTTTTATGCTTAGATCTTCTTCCATTTTGTGCTTCTATCCAAGCATCTTCAAGATTTTTAGGATCTTTTACAATAGATTGACCATGACCAGAAGAACTCATAATTGGTTTCACTACGCACGGATACCCTACGATTTTTGCTCCTTCTTCTAACTCTTTGTAGCTTGAAGCAAAACAATATGGTGTAGTAGGCAAACCAATTTTTTCGTGGGCGATTTTTCGCAAAGCTTCGCGATCCATTGCAATCGAAGTGATACTAGAGCTTGGAACGACTTGAATTTTTTTGTTTTTAACAACGTCTTTTAATACTTCGGTTGATATTGCTTCAACTTCTGGGATTATTATGTTTGGGTTTATGTTGTTTATTAGTTCTTGCAATTTTTTAGAATCGCTCATGTCTAAAACGCGATTTTCTTGCGCAACTTGCATTGCTGGAGCATTCGCATAACTATCTGCAGCAAATACTTTAATACCAAGTCTTATAAGCTCTATAGTGATTTCTTTTCCAAGCTCTCCAGACCCTAGAAGAAGAGCTTTTGTTGTGTATGACGTTGAATTTAGAATGCCAAAAGTGTGATTATTTTCAACGCTTTTCCAATGTTCTGCTTGCTCATTGAGCATGCTAGTTGCATTTGATTTTTGCAAAAAACTCATAGTCTTATTGTGTCATTAAGTAACGTCGTATTTTGTGCGACGCGCCGAAAATCGCAAGGGTAGCGCAAACGAGAAAAATCGTGTATAGTATTCCTCTGTTGTGCGATTCCCGAAGGGTTTCGCGCTGTAATGGTGGCTATAGCTCAGTCGGTAGAGCATCTGATTGTGGTTCAGAAGGTCGCGCGTTCAAGCCGCGTTAGCCACCCCACTTAATCGGCTGTTTTTCGGCCGATTTTTTTTTACTCTGTATGGCTTTCTGTTTTGTCTTGTTTTTGTGTTCAAACACGTTTATTTTGTTAGCATGCTTTGGAGTAGAATAAGTAAAGCTATTAATTTGATAATATTGATTGAATAATTTTAAATAATTCGGTTGGTGTTTGTACTTAATGTGAATGATTGCTGGCGATTAGCTTGCTAGTTGTTAGCGGTTTTTGTACGCGCATTTTATGGAGGAGCGATTTATATGCCAAACAATGGTGGTAAGCAGTCTAAAGCGCAGACTAATGAGCCATTTTGGGAGTCTGCTCTGCTTTTTGTTCCGCGTGTTATTGGCAAAGCAGTTCGCTCGCTTTTTGGAGTTGGGCAATACGATGAGGCATACCGTAGAGATGGATTGTGCTTTGTAATACTTATTCTTGCTGTTCTTTTTTGCGCATCTGAATGGTTTAGAGTTAGCGGATTCTTAGGTGTTGCGTTGCACTCTTTATCTTCCGCGGTTTTTGGAATTATGAGCGTTGTTTTGCCAGTGTGGCTTAGTGCGGTTGCTATTAGGCTTATGCGAAATAGTGGTGCTAAATCTGGAAATCCTCGTGTTATAGGTGGTTTTGTTCTTCTTCTATGGTCAATTTGCTCAATTTTAGACATTTTGATTGCAAGCAAAAATCAAGAATTTAATATAGATGATTTGCAAAAATCTGGCGGATTATTAGGATTCTTCTTAGGTTCTCCTTTGGCCTGGGGATTATCTAGGATTTTTGCTCTTACAATTTTTGTTATTATTGCAATTTTTGCTATTTTAATGATTCTTAAATTACATGTTGAAGATGTGACTCAATTTGTTTCATCTATTTTCTCTAAAAAGTCAAAGAATAATCAAGACTTAGAGAATACAGATGATGAAAATTCGAGTAATAGCAGCGATAATCTTGAGTTCGTAGAAGGCGTTCCAACTCATGATTCTAGTGAATCGGAAAAATCGCGTAAAGATTTGCACAATTCAATAATCTCTAAGATTTTTAATTCTATGTTCGGCTCTAAAAAGAAGGATAGCAATAGCGAACTTTTAGATGCGTATGCTGGAGATGATGCTTTTCTTAGCGCTTCTTCTAAGCCAAGTCAAGATGGCGACTCTATTGAAGACTATGGCTCTAAATCGGACCCGCAAGAAGATCAGAATCAAAGTAATCATCCGCGTGTTGTTGGTTCTAATGGTGTTTCTAATGGCACTCATGGCGCTAATTCTTTGCCGTCTTCTGGTCAAATGTATATTGACGAATTTCCAAAAGCGCCAATTAGTGGCGAATCGCAATATAGCAATGATCCATGGAGTAAAATGCCTGGTCAACAGTTGGATCAATATAGGTCATCGCAAGAAAATGATGAAAATAGTGCGAGCAACGCCAATAATGAAAACGATTCTAACGATTCTTCAAGTGAGTACAGCGAAGAGCCGTACAGATTGCCAGATTTGAACATTCTTGTTCACGGAAAACCGCACGCAACTAGAACTCCTGCAAACGATCGCGTAATTCGTGCGCTAACTTCTACGTTTGAACAGTTTGAAGTGGATGCAAAAGTTATTGGCTTTTTAAGGGGTCCTTCTGTTACTCAATACGAAGTTGAGCTGGGGCCTGGAGTAAAAGTTGAAAAAGTCACAAATCTTCAAAAAAATATTGCATACGCTGTAGCAAGCACAGATGTGCGTATTTTGTCTCCAATTCCAGGCAAGTCTGCGATTGGTATAGAGATTCCAAACGTAGATCGAGAGATTGTAAACCTTGGAGATGTTTTAAGGTCAGATAAAGCTCGCCAGGATTCAAATCCTATGCTCACTGGAGTTGGTAAAGACGTTGAGGGTCATTTTGTAACTGCTGCTCTAGATAAAATGCCGCATCTTCTTGTTGCTGGTGCTACTGGCTCTGGAAAGTCAAGCTTTATAAACTCTATGCTAACTTCGATTATTATGCGTGCTACTCCAGAGCAGGTTCGCATGATTTTGGTAGATCCAAAGCGAGTAGAGCTTTCTGCATATGCTGGGATTCCGCATTTGCTAACTCCGATTATTACAGACCCTAAGAAGGCAGCTCAAGCTCTTGAATGGGTTGTTAAAGAGATGGACTCGCGCTATGACGACTTGCAATTCTTTGGTTTCCGTCATGTTAAAGACTTTAACAAGGCCGTGCGCGAAGGCAAGGTTCATGCTCCAAAAGGCTCTGAGCGAAAAGTTGCTCCATACCCGTATTTGCTTGTTGTTGTAGACGAGATGGCTGATTTGATGATGGTTGCAAAAAACGACGTTGAAAGTTCTATTCAGCGCATTACTCAGCTTGCTCGTGCTGCAGGTGTGCATTTGGTTCTTGCAACTCAGCGCCCGTCTGTTGATGTTGTAACTGGCTTAATTAAGGCGAATATTCCATCTCGTTTGGCTTTTGCTACGTCTTCTGCTACGGATTCGCGCGTTATTTTAGACACTGTTGGCGCGGAAACTTTGATTGGTCAAGGAGATGCGTTGTTCCTTCCAATGGGTGCTGCTAAGCCTCAGCGAGTTCAGGGCTCTTGGGTTAGTGAATCAGAAATTCGCAAAGCTGTAGAATATGTTAGAACTCAGCGAAAGCCTAGATATAGGGAAGACATTGAGCAAATGGCTGCAAAAGCAGACGAACAGGCTCAAATTCAAGCTAAAACAACAGATATTGGCGACGATATGGATGAGCTTCTTCAAGCTGCCGAGCTTGTTGTTGGTGCGCAATTTGGATCTACGTCTATGCTTCAACGAAAACTTCGTGTTGGATTCTCTAAGGCAGGCAGACTTATGGATTTGCTTGAATCGCGTGGCGTTGTTGGGCCTTCGGAAGGATCTAAAGCGCGTGAGGTTCTTGTTCAACCGCAAGATTTGCCTAAAGTATTAGCTTTTATTAAAGGCGAGTCTGATTCTTTGAATTAAGCATAATTAAGCATAATTAAGCATAATTAAGCACTTTGAATTAAGTATTGTTAAAGCATTGCTAAAGGATAGTTGTTAATTAAGTTTTGCGTTTGCTATACCATATTTGTGTAGCGGTTATGGAGGTATTAACGATGTTGCAAAATGGTAAGTCTAAGTTGCTAGAAGGTTGGAATTGTGCTCCAAACATTGTGACTTACATAAGAATAGCTCTTTCTGTTGTATTCATCGTTTTGTATCTTATCTCTGGGCCTTGGGGCTATGCTTCTACTTCGGTTCGCTGGGCTGCGTTTGCAATGTTTATAATCGCAGCTTCAACAGATAAATTAGACGGTTGGATGGCTAGAAAATATAATCAAGTTACAGAGCTTGGAAAACTCTTAGATCCTATTGCCGATAAGCTTTTAATACTTTCTGCTCTTATTATTGCTTCTGCTTTTGGTGAACTTTATTGGTGGATTACTCTACTGTTTGTTCTTAGAGAAATAGGCATTACTGTTCTGCGTTTTTACGTTATAGATAAAGGTGGAAAAGTTATTGCAGCATCTTGGGCAGGAAAGTATAAGACACTTTCTCAATCTGTTGGAATTTCAATGTTGCTTGCGCCTATTGTTCCAATGTTTTGCGCTTATAATGTTTCTGTTTGGGTTGTGTGCTACTACTCACTTTGCTACGGTTTTATAGGCATTGCTCTTGGCTTTGCGCTTTATTCTGGATTCCTTTACGTGCGCGGTGCATTTAAGCGATAGTAAAATGTGTGACGATTTGGCAAGTACTTCTACGGATTCTTCTACGGATGTTTTCGCAAGTAAGATTCTCGATTTTTGTGTGAATAATTCTTTGCATATTTCTTGTGCAGAATCTTTAACAGGAGGGCTTCTTGCGGATTCATTTGTAAACATTCCTGGCGCTTCAAAGGTTTTTCTTGGATCGGCTGTTACTTACGATATTCGCGAAAAATCTAAGATTCTTGGCGTGGATTGCGATTTGCTTAAAACTTGCGGTGCTGTAGAGCCTAGTGTTGCAAAGCAAATGGCGTTTGGTTGCGCAAGATTGTATAGTGGCGCAAAGTGGCAATACGATTGCATGGATTCTAGTAAAGATGTTGATAGCGCAGATTTTCCTGTTATTGGATTGTCTACTACTGGCGTTGCAGGTCCTGGACCCGATGGCTTAAAGCCACAAGGATTGGCTTACGTTGGAATTTTTATTCCAAATGTTGCTTCAAAGCGCTGTTCTTCGCTCGATTTTGATTTAGTTTCGCTAAAAATTAACAATATTAAAGATCGTGTTTTTGATTGTGAATGTGGCAAAATAAGCAATCTTTCATTAAGTAGATGTTCTACTTATTCAGTTGACCACGGTTTTACGCTTTGCGCTCAACTAAATATTTCTGGAGATAGAAAAGACGTTCGTATTGGTGTTGTTAGCGCGCTAATTAGGATTTTCTATGCCCTTATTTTTGAAGATTGGATTTTTTATGCGCGAACGTGAATTTTGGGAGCTTCTTGAAGAAGTTTTTGGCAGAGAATTTGGTAGGAGTATTGCTAAAGACCAAGAGTTGCAAAAACTTGATGGTATGAGCGCGCGCGAGGCGATTGATGCTGGCGTGGAACCTAGAATTGTTTGGAATGTTTTATGCGATCATATGAATATTCCAGATAATAAAAGGTGGGGCAAAGATCATAATGCTCCGCCGCTTCCTGCAAAATAGGGGTTATTTTATTTTTTAATTTGATTGCGTGTATGCGTTTTTGTTGGAATTTCAAGCCAACACGCATATCGAACAAATGTTCGTTTGTGGTGTATAATATTTAATTGTTGGTCTTCTTGCAGCGTGTAAGTGCCTATTGGTTATTGGAAGATAGCCTTTAACCACATTGCTCTAAAACGCTTGCACGGGCATCATGTATTGAGTATGGTCATCAATACATCGGCATGCGAAAGGAGTAATAATATGGCACAACAAGCAAAAAAGGGTGCTGTGGATCGTCTTATTGATGCCGACAAGGCAGATCCACGTAGAAAAGCAGCGCTAGAGATGGCTCTTGCAAATGTTGAAAAACAATATGGCAAGGGTTCTGCAATGCGATTAGGAGATAAGCCACTGCAAGATGTTGAGGTTATTCCTACTGGTTCTTTAGCTCTAGACATGGCTTTGGGAATTGGTGGTGTTCCTCGTGGGCGTATTGTAGAGGTTTATGGTCCAGAATCTTCTGGTAAAACAACGTTAGCTTTGCACATTGTTGCTAATGCTCAAAAGAATGGCGGAGTTGCAGCGTTTATTGATGCTGAGCATGCGTTAGATCCAGTTTATGCGCGTAAATTAGGTGTAGATACAGATTCTCTTATTGTTTCTCAGCCAGATAATGGCGAGCAAGCTTTAGAGATTGCAGATATGCTTATTCGATCTGGTGCTTTAGATGTTATAGTTGTTGATTCTGTAGCAGCGCTTGTTCCAAAAGCCGAAATTGACGGAGATATGGGAGATAGTCATGTTGGTTTGCAAGCTCGCTTAATGAGTCAGGCTTTAAGAAAGATGACAGGAGCTTTGTCTCAAGCTGGAACAACCGCAATCTTTATTAATCAGCTTAGAGAAAAAATCGGTGTGTTCTTTGGTAATCCAGAAACAACTACAGGTGGTAAAGCTCTTAAATTCTATTCGTCTGTTCGAATGGATATTAGGCGTGTTTCTACTATTAAAAACGGAGAAGAAGCTGTTGGAAATCGAACTAAAGTAAAGATTGTTAAGAATAAAATGGCTCCTCCTTTCAAAACAGCTGAATTTGATGTTCTTTATGGAGAGGGAATATCTACTGAAGGCTCTGTAATTGATATGGCTGTACAGTGTGACGTTATTAAAAAGTCTGGTTCTTGGTTTACGTATGAGGGTGAACAGCTTGGTCAAGGTAGAGAAAACGTGCGTCAATTCCTTAAGGATAATCCTGCTATTACGGAAGAAATTAGCGATAAAGTAAAAGTTGCTTTTGGACTAATGAAGCCAGAAGATCAATTTGTTGAAGTAGAAGATGAAGACGATAGCGAAAAAGCAAAGTCGAATTCTAATGCAGAAAATAATTCAGATGCTTCTAGTAAAGATCCCAAGAATAAATAGTGATAGATGAGAAGACTGATAGATGATTAGTGTTGAGAGTTTTCTTCGCAATCATAAGCCCGTAGATGCTTCTGTTTTTAACAAAAATGATGTTAAGAACAAGAATGTGTGTGCAGAAGATGATTGTAGTTTAGAAGCTGTTAATTCACATTATTCAGAGAATAGTGTTGAAATAGGTGATTGCGAAGAAAACTCATGCCATTCGTCTTATAGATTGCAAAAGTATAACTCTTTTAATAATAAAGCTGTTAAAAAAGTAGACTCTAAAAAAGCATGCGACTTTGATAGTTGCAAAGAGTGTGCTTTAAGAATGTTAGATTATGCTTCAAGATCTTCAAACGACTTAAAAAATAGGCTTATAGATAAGGGTTATAGAGAGAATATTGTTGAATCTGTAATAATTCGTTTAGAAGATTTGCATTTGATTGACGATGAGCAATATGCTCAATCTGTTATACGCTCATGCATAAGTAGAACATTAGGAGAGCGCGCAACTCGCATGGAGTTGCAAAAAAAGGGAGTTGCTTCTGCAATAATAACCTCATCTTTGCAAGATGCTAGAGAAAACGGTGTTTTTGAACAAAGCGCATGGAGTTTAGGCAAAAAGGTAGCACAGCGAACAAAAAATCTAGAACCAGATGTTAGAAGGCGAAGATTCTTCTCTGCAGGAGCTAGAAAAGGTCACGATTTAAGCACGTTAAACGAAGTATATTATGCTCTGTTTAAGTCTTAAACTATTAGGACTTAGCAGATTTTGTTAGCACACTTAAGAACGTAATCTGGCATATCTTCAACGTTAATAACATCGTTGAATCTAGCTGTTTTATTCTTAAGTTCGCTAAGCATTTTAGGAGCGTTTGTAGAAGTTTTTCTTTCTAGCAAATCCATGCAAGCAAAATCATCTAATCCTTCAACATTTAAGCCTAAAGATTCGCAAACAACTCTAGGGAACTTATACGGGCTTGCAGTGCTTAAAAGAACGCGAGGAACACTGGAATCATGAGGAATATGGCTCATAACGAAGTATCCGCAAGCAGTATGTGGATCAATAACATAATTATGCTTATTCCAGCATTCTTTTATGGAATCGCGAATTTGATCCTCATTTGCCCATCCGCATCCAAAAAGTTCTCGAATTTTAGAAAGCACGTCTTCTGGTACTTCAAAAGCGCCCCATTGTTGCAAATCGCTCATAAGCATTTGCAAAAGTCGCGTATCTTTATTGCACATGTAATAAAGCATGCGTTCCAAATTAGAAGAAACAAGAATATCCATAGAAGGCGCAACTGTTTGATGGAAAGGTCGAATCTTGTTATATGTTCCGCTAACCAAAAAGTCAAACAAAACATTATTGCTATTGCTTGCAACAATCAAGTGCTTTATAGGAAGACCAAGCATTTTTGCATAATATCCAGCAAGAATATTGCCAAAATTGCCACTTGGAACGCAAAATTCCACTTCGTCTCCAAGCTTTATAGATCCGCGTTCAACAAGCTTAGAATAAGCGTAGAAGTAGTAAACAACTTGAGGAATAAGTCTGCCTATATTAATCGAATTAGCAGAAGAAAGCAAAGCATTATTGTTATTCTTAATCGATTCATTGATTGAATCGTTAGTAAAAATTTGCTTAACGCTGCTTTGAGTGTCGTCAAAATTACCTCTAACAGCGCAAACTTTTACGTTGTTTCCGCTTTGAGTTGTCATTTGCAATTCTTGAACTTTACTTACTTTACCTTCTGGGTAAAATGTAACCATAGAAGTGCCTTCAACGTTTGCAAAACCAGCTAATGCAGCTTTGCCAGTATCTCCCGAAGTAGCAGTAAGAATCATAACGTTTTGGCTAGAGTCAGAAGCATTTTTTGAGTGTCTAATAAATTGTGGCAAAATTTGCAAAGCAACATCTTTAAAAGCGCAAGTAGGACCGTGGAAAAGCTCTAAAACAAAATCATTGTTAGTGCCAAGCTGCTTTAATGGAGTAATCTCGCAATCTTCCCATTGATCTCCATAAGCATTTTCAACGCACTCATTAAGCTCGTTAGAAGTAAAATCTGGAAGGAGGATTTGAAGAACATCTTTAGCAATTTGCTTATAAGATTTTCCAACAAGATTAGAAATATTGTAGCGAGTTTCACCAAGGCAATCCGTAACAAACAGGCCACCGTCTTCGGCTATGCCCCTACGAATAGCTTGTTTCGACGTATAGGTTTTAGAGTTAGACCTAGTGCTATGAAACATAACTGTATTCGTAGTGTTTTCTGCCATGATTCCTCCATTTGTGTCAATTGTTATACATAATACCCGAAGCGTTGGAGCCTAAGCACTGCTATTGCTAATATGTTCAATATGATTAATCTCAATACAAAGTTTGACGAAACGCATAATAGTGAGCAAGTCAATAGTTCTAAAGAGCATGGGGACTCTACAGATTCTATTGTTTTTTCTAGAGCAGATGATGCGCGAATTGCACAAAGAGAATTTGCTAAAGCTAATGCCACTTTTAAGAACAAGCTTTTAATCGCTATTGCTGATTCTCTTGAAAATAATGCAGACTTTATTGAAAAAGCAAATAAGCAAGATTTAGAAAAAGCTCAAAAAAATGGTATGGACGCTGGAAAACTAGACAGACTTGTGTTTAACAAAGAAAGAATAGTTAAATCAGCTCAAAGTGTTAGAAAAATAGCGCAATTACAAGATCCTGTTGGCCAAATTGTTAGAGGGTACACGCTGGAAAATGGTATTAGACTTTCTCAAGTAAGAGTGCCAATCGGCGTAATGGGAATGATTTACGAAGCTAGACCAAATGTAACTGTTGACGTTGCATCTTTGTGCGTAAAATCTTCAAATGCTGTAATTTTAAGAGGCGGAAGCGCAGCCGAATGCACAAATCGTGCAACTGTTAGCGTGTTAAAGCAAGTCTTAAAAGATTTTGGTGTAAGTGAAAATCTTATAGAATCTGTTGATGATTTAGGTAGAAGCGGTGCAACATCAATGATGCACGCACATGGTCATATTGATGTTCTTGTTCCTAGAGGAAGCGCAAATCTAATCGCGGCAGTTGTTAAAGAATCAACAGTTCCAGTCATAGAAACTGGCGCTGGAAACGTTCACATTTATGTAGATAAAACAGCAAACTTTAGTCAAGCAATTCCGATTATTATAAACGCAAAAACTCAACGAGTCGGAGTTTGTAATGCTGCAGAAAAATTACTTGTAGATCGAAGCATTGCTAAAGATTTTCTTCCAAAAGTTGCAAGTGAATTAGCGAATCGTAATGTTTTAATTCATGCTGATGAAGAATCATACAATATCTTATCATCCGCAAATATAAGTGGTATTAAATTAGAGCATGCAAATAATGAAGATTGGTCTACAGAATACTTGTCTTTGCAAATCGGAGTAAAAGTTGTAGATGGTGTTAAAGATGCCATTAATCATATTTCAAAATATTCAACGGGTCACACGGAAACGATTATTGCGCAAGACTACTTAACGATTAACGAGTTTGTTTCGTCAATAGACAGTGCGGTTGTTATGGTAAATGCTTCAACAAGGTTTACAGACGGCGGCGAATTTGGTTTTGGAGCCGAGCTTGGAATTTCCACTCAAAAGCTGCATGCAAGAGGGCCAATGGGCTTAGTAGAGATGACAACTACAAAGTGGATTGGCTACGGTCAAGGACAAATAAGGGCTTAAGAGTAAGGTTAAGAATATGCCTGATACATCACAATCACAATCGTCTAAAATTGCTAAAAATCAATCAAACGAGGATTTAAGACTATCTATAAGCCTATCTAATGGTGTAAGTGCTTCTAATGTGCTTGATGCTTTAGATGTTGCAGCAGAAAGATTGTCTATTGTTCGTTACGTGTTTTTAGTTCAAATAGAAGATGGGATTGCGTCTGCAAGTCAAAGGTCTTCTCTTGAATATGCTGACGCTGTTTTAATGGGTTGGCCAGATAGAGATAATCGAGATGTTGTTACGCCAGAAAACAGCGAAATAATAGATGAAGTTAATAAGAATTTGCAAAAAATGGAAAGCAATATAGCTGAATTTAGTAAGCTTGAGCGCGCTAGCCTTGTAGACAATATGAGTGAAGTTCTTGTAGAGATTACGGAGTGCGTTGCAAACATTCGAGGCGTTTTCCAACCCGATTTTGCTCTTCCAACGTTTGAAGAAATTAAGCGCGTTGTTCAAGATGAGTGGAATGAAGAAATGGGAAACATTAATCCAGACAAAGCAAATGTTGCTTCCAGCGTAATTGATGAAGCGAAAGCAGATGATGCTGCAGATGCGTCTAATGCAAATAACGCGCACAATGTACGCAATGCATCTAGGATGAATTAAATGAGTGATTCATCTACAGAACGCAGAATGTCGGATTTGTTCCAAGGTTCTTTTGACCAAAGTCAAGCTAGCGTGCCAGTTTCGGCAAATTCTTCTAGGCTTAAGCATTCTGCAAGAGGAAATGTTCATCAACACCCGCGCATAGGGATTATGGGTGGCACTTTTGATCCGATTCACAATGGCCACTTGGTAGCAGCTTCCGAAGTTGCGTGGGTTTATGATTTAGACGAAGTTATTTTTGTTCCTACTGGAAAGCCTGTTTTTAAGCTAGACAAAAAAGTCACAAATGCAGAAGACAGATATTTGATGACTGTAATCGCAACGGCTTCAAACCCAAAATTTACAGTTTCTAGAGTAGATATTGATAGGCCTGGTGTTACTTACACAATCGACACGCTTCGTGATATTCGCGCGCAACACCCAGACGCGGAGCTTTTCTTTATTACTGGAGCAGACGCTATTGCAGAGATTATGCAATGGAAAAATGCTAGAGAATTATGGAGTTTAGCTAGATTTGTTGCTGTAACGCGTCCAGGCTATGCAAGTCCAGAAAAGTTTACACAAATTGAAGCTCGTTCCGCGTCTTACGATTCGTGTGACGATATGGTTAATTGCCATAGTCATCGTTTTCCAGTTGACATATTGGAGATTCCAGCGTTGGCAATTTCTTCAACAGATGTTCGCAAGCGTGCAGAGCATGGGGAGCCAGTTTGGTATTTGGTTCCAGACGGCGTTGTTCAATACATAGTTAAACACGGTTTATATATACGCGATTTGTAATGATTTGTAATGTTTTTGTAAGGATTTGCAACTGTTTGCAAGCATTTGTTATGTATGAAACGGCTTAATGGTTATAGTCTGCGCAAATAGATAGTATTGAACTCAGTCCGATTTTTGTGGACTGTTAGCGAACTAGCGTTTGGAGATATGGTGAGCATCGTCCTTGAAGGAAAGCCAGATAAAAACCTTGTTCTCGTAACTGGTCGCGCGCATCCTAAGCTTGCTAAAGATGTTGCGAATCAGCTTGGTATAGATGTATTGGAAACAACAGCATACGATTTTGCTAATGGCGAGATGTATGTTCGTTACACTCAGTCTGTGCGAGGAACAGACGTGTTTGTGTTGCAAAGTCATAGTGACCCTGTTAATAAGTCCATTATGGAACAGTTGATTATGATCGATGCATTAAAGCGCGCGTCTGCTCGTTCTATTACCGCTGTGTGCCCGTTGCTTGGATATTCTAGACAAGATAAAAAGCATCGCGGTCGTGAGCCTATTTCTTGCCGTTTGATGTTTGATTTACTTAAAACTGCAGGCGCAGATCGCATTATGAGCGTTGATTTGCATGCTGCGCAATCGCAAGGATTCTTTGATGGTCCTGTAGATCATTTGATTGCTATGCCAGTTTTGGTGGACTATGTAAGGGATCGCTTTAGCGAAGATTTAGGCAATGTTACCGTTGTTTCGCCAGATGCAGGACGAATCCGTGTTGCGGAGCAGTGGGCGCAAAGATTGGGCGGAGGTCCATTGGCTTTTGTTCATAAGACTAGAGATATTACGCGTCCAAATCAAGCTGTTGCAAACCGTGTAGTTGGTGATGTTGCTGGTCGCGATTGCGTTATGGTAGACGATTTAATCGATACTGCTGGAACAATCGCAGGTGCTTGCAATGTTCTTAAAGACGCTGGAGCAAAGTCTGTAACTGTTGTTGCAACGCACGGCGTTCTTTCTGGTCCTGCAGTTGAGCGTTTGAAGAATTGTGGCGCTAGAGAAGTTGTGTTAACAGATACTGTTCCAATCCCACAAGAAAAGCGTTGGGATGGGTTGACGGTTCTTTCGATTGCTCCACTTTTGGCAAGCGCGATTAAAGCTGTGTTTGAAGATGGGTCTGTTGCAAAGCTGTTTGACACGTACCCAGAACATCACGGAAAAGGGTTTTTGTTTGCATAAATTTGCATAAATCCTATTTCGCCACGCCAAGCTTGACGATTTTGATTGTTGTGGCATAATAGTGACTTGGCGGTTTTTTCCGCCGTTCCCTCATGGTGTAATGGCAGCACACGGGTCTTTGGAACCCTTTGTCTTGGTTCGAATCCAGGTGAGGGAGCTAGAATTAGCGCCGCTTAGTTTTAAGCGGCGTTTTTGTTAACGCGGTGATGAGTTTAGAAGTGATTTGTGTTTGAATACTCGTGTTTGAGTGCTGTGTTTGAATACTCGTGTTTGAATCAAAGAAAGGCTTAATATGTTGGAATCTTTAAGAAGTGGATTCAAACGTGTTATTTTGCCAATTGCAAAGCTTCTTGTTAAATTTGGATGTAGTGCTAACAGTGTTACGATTTTTGGCACCATTGCGCTTGTTGCAACTTCTGTTTTTATTTCTATAAGCGGTCAGCTTTTGATTGGCACTATTTTGCTTACGATTTTTGTTCTTGCAGACGCTTTGGATGGTTCTGTTGCTGCTTTAACAAACAAGAATGGTGGCACTAAATTTGGCGCATTTTTAGATTCAACTCTAGATAGAATTGCGGATTGGTCGCTTTTTGCGTGTGTTTGCATTTGTTTATATCGCGCAAATAATCTAAACATTTGCTTATATTTGCCATTTTGTGTGAATAATTTTTTGCGATATTGCGGATTAGTGTGCTCGCTAGTATCTATGATGTTTGCTTTTGTAACATCGTATGCTAGAGCAAGAGGCGAGTCTGTTGGAGTAGATGCTAAAAAAGGGTTGATTACTCGCGCAGACAGAGTGGCCATAATTCTAGTTTCAATGGGACTAAGCGGATTAACAGGTTGGCTATTGTGGCTTTGCTTAGCAATGATTATTCTTTGCGTTGGTGGAGCTATAACTGTTTTTCAACGCATTTTTGAAGTTAAAAATTTGCTTAAATAAACTTGTTTTGGCAATTTGTCGCTAAAGCGCATTAAAATCATCACGTTTACGTAACCGTACACTTTTTAGGAGTATCATGTCAGGTCATTCCAAGTGGGCGACCACAAAGCACAAGAAGGCCGCTATCGACGCAAAGCGCGGCAAGCTTTTCGCCAAGCTTATTAAGAATATTGAAATCGCAGCTCGTCTTGGTGGTGGAGACCCAGATGGTAACCCAACTTTGTACGATGCAATCGTTAAAGCTAAGAAAGCTTCTATGCCAGCAGACAACATTAAGCGCGCTGTTAAGCGTGGATCTGGCGAAGAAGCAGGCGGCGCAAACTACGAAGAGATTGTTTACGAAGGTTATGCACCAGCAGGCGTTGGCTTGATTATTGAGTGCCTTACCGATAATCGCAATCGCGCTGCAGCAGATGTTCGCTCCACTCTTACAAAGGGCAATGGTTCTTTGGCCACAAGCGGTTCTGTGAGCTTTAATTTTGAGCGCAAGGGATTGATTGAAGTTCCTAGCGAAGGTGTTGACTATAGCAAGCTTTTTGATATTGCTGCAGAAGCAGGCGCTGAAGACGTTGCAGACGATGGAGACGTGTATTCCGTATACACGGATTCTAGTGATTTGGTAACTGTTCGTAAGGCTTTGCAAGATGCTGGTTTTGACTACGATTCTGCAGAAATCGTTATGCATCCAAATAACGAGGTTGAGTTGAGCTTTGAAGATGCTCAAAAGGTGTCTCGCTTGATTGACAATCTCGATGATTTGGACGATGTTCAAAATATTTATAGCAACTGGACTGCTTCGGATGAAGTTATGGCTCAGCTTGAGGAAGCAGAATAGTTTCCAATGATGATTTTGGGCGTTGACCCCGGGCTTACTCGCTGCGGGGTCGGCGTGATTGAAGCCGGCGTTTCTCGTCGGCTTTCTTTTATTCACGTCGATGTTTTAAGAAGCAATCCAAAAACTTCTCAAGATTTACGACTTCTTGAGATTTACAATGGGCTGGTTGAAAAAATCGAAAGGTTTTCGCCAGATGTTGTTTCGATTGAGCGCGTGTTTGCTCAAGAAAATCGAAATACTGTGCTTGGAACTGCTCAAGTTGCAGGAATCGCTATGCTTGTTGCAGCTCAAAGGGGTATTCCTGTTGCTTTACACACTCCTACAGAGGTTAAACTTGCTGTTGCTGGCAATGGCAGTGCTGGCAAGCAACAAGTAGAGCGCATGGTTGCGCGTCTTTTGAATCTTAATGTTTTACCAACTCCTGCAGATGCTGCGGATGCTTTAGCTCAAGCTATTTGTCATGCTCTTAGGCCTGCGGGCGCGTTGCAAGGCGGAGAGCGAGAGCAGCATTTAACAGATGCTCAAAGAAAGTGGGCTGAGTCTTTGCGTGCGGCGCGCGGATCGAGTTCTGTCGGGCGAGGTATGTAGGATATTTATAGAACAGATGTTCTATAGGTTGTAGGGATTTATTTTGAAAGGTGAGCGCTGATGATTGGTATGCTTAATGGCGTAGTGGAATCTATCGATTCTCGTTGTGCGCTTGTCTGTGTTGGTGGCGTTGGTTACGAGTTATATATGCCTTCGTCAGATTTATCATCTTTGCGCGAAGGTCAAGAAGTTAGAGTTTATACGTCTTTGCAAGTTAGTCAAGATGCTATTACGCTTTATGGTTTTACAAGTATGGCTGCAAAGCGTATTTTTCTTCAAATTCAACAAAAAGTTAGTGGAGTAGGGCCTAAAGTCGCTCTTTCTTTGCTTTCAACATTAAGCGTAGATCGTTTGATTAAAGCTATTGCGGATTCAGATGTTTCTGCGCTCTCTTCCGCTCCTGGGCTGGGTAAAAAGGGCGCACAAAAAATTATCCTCGAGCTTAAAGGCTCTATTGACGTGGCTCTATTAGAACAAGATAGCGTAGATAAAAATGTAAACAAGAATATAAGCGATTTTATTGATTCTTCTATGCAAAAAGTTGTTGTTGGATTGATGTCTTTAGGCTGGAAGCAGTTTGATGCTCAAAAAGCAGTGGAAAGCGTTTGTAAACAAGAGCATATTTCTTTGCCAATTAGTGATGAAAATATGCCAACAGTTCTGCGCATGGCTTTGTCTTCGCTGGATAGAGGCAGGTGACAATTATGAGTTTTGGCGAGAAAATCAACAGCGAGAAGATAAACAACGTTCAATCTGTTAATACTGGCGTATCAGAAGATTCATTAAGAATGGTATCTTCTAGCGCTATAGAAAACGAGCAAATTAGTGATGAGGAGTTACGTCCTCATGCTCTGGATGGTTTTATTGGTCAGCCTTTATTAAAAGCGCAATTGCAACTTTTTTTGGATGCTGCAAGATTGCGTAATGTTCCTCCAGATCATATGCTTCTTGCGGGTCCTCCTGGTCTTGGAAAAACAACGTTGGCAATGATTGTTGCTAACGAATTAGGTGTTTCTATTCGAGTTACTTCTGGGCCTGCTATTCAACATGCTGGAGATTTAGCATCGATTTTAAGCTCTCTAGATACAGGCGAAGTGCTGTTTATTGATGAGATTCATCGACTTCCTCGTGCTGCAGAAGAGTTGCTTTATATTGCTATGGAAGATTTTCGAGTAGACGTTATGGTTGGTAAAGGCCCTGGAGCATCTTCCATACCGCTTACTTTGCCTCATTTTACTGTAGTTGGTGCAACTACTAGAGAAGGAATGCTTCCTTCTCCGCTTAGAGCGCGTTTTGGTTTTACTGCTCACTTGGATTTTTATCCTCACGAAGAGCTAGAGAAGCTTATTGAGCGTTCTTCCGCACTTTTAGGCGTAAATCTTGCAGACCAAGCGGCAAAAGAGCTTGCTTTGCGTTCTAGGGGAACTCCTAGGATTGCAAATCGACTTTTGAGGCGTGTTAGAGATTGGGCAGTAGTCCATAATCTTAAAGAAGTAAATCGCGAGTCTGTAATCGAGGCTTTATCTTTGTATCAAATAGATACTCAAGGTCTTGATCGCTTGGATATTGCTGTTCTAAAAGCTATTGTGGTTCAATTTAATGGTGGTCCTGTAGGGCTTAATAACCTGGCTGCAATGGTTGGAGAAGAGTCGGAGACTGTGGAAACAGTTTGTGAACCATATTTGGTTCGAGAAGGCTTTCTTGTTAGAACGCCTAAAGGCAGAGTTGCAACTGAAAAAGCTTGGCAGCATTTAGGTCTTAAAGCCCCCGATAATGTCAGATAGATACCCTAAAATAGTTGATTTGGGCGGTGTTTTACCGTCTTAGGGTTGGATAACTTAAGGAGTTTATTGTGCCCCAATTCTTTAGCCAGTATGGCATGCTTATTGTTCTTGTAATTGCCATGGTTGGTATCATGTGGTTCCAATCTCGTAGCATGAAAAAGCGTCAAACTGAATTGCGTTCTTTCCATGATTCGTTAAAGCCTGGTGTTGAGGTTATAACAATTGGTGGAATTATTGGTAAGGTTGTTAGCGTTGATGCAGATCACGAAGAAATTGTTTTAGATTCAGAAGGTAGTCTGCTTCGCGTATCTTTCCGTGCTGTTAACAGGGTTTACGTTCGCGTAGATTTTAATAGCTACGATAAAGAAGATAGTGCAGAAGGCGCTAATAATAATGCGGATAGTGCAGAAGATAACGAATCGCAGGAATCGCAAGAATCCAATGAATCTAACGAGGTTCAAGAATCTAGCGAATCTAATGAAAATAAAGAAAACTAGAATAGAACGCTAGGATTATGACAACAACTGATATTACGGTAAAGCCTCTAAAGAATGTTAGTAGTGAAGATGCTAATTATTTAGCATCTCTTGTTCGCACAATTCCAGGATTCCCTAATCCAAAGATTGTTTTTCGCGATTTTCTACCAGTATTTGCAGATGCTCGTGGTATGAACATTCTTATTGAGTCACTTGTTGATTCTTTGCCAGTTTCTAAAGATTCTTTTGATTTAGTTGCAGGTCTTGAAGCTCGTGGATTCTTATTTGGCCCAGTATTAGCTGCACGCTTAAATAAGGGTTTTGTTGCCGTAAGAAAAGCAGGGAAGTTGCCGCCAGAAGTTATTAGCGAATCGTATTCTCTTGAATATGGAGAAGCTAAAATCGAGATTGAAAAAGACTCGATTAAACCTGGCCAGCGTGTTCTTATTGTTGATGATTTGATTGCAACAGGAGGAACCGCAAAAGCTGCTGCAAGGCTTGTTGAAAGATCCGAAGGTGTTGTTGCTGGATTCTGCTTTGTAATGGAGCTAACGGGCATTAACGGAATGAGCGACTTGCAATCCTATAAGTGCTCTAGCTTAATGAAAATGCCGGCTTAAACACAGCAAATAATAGTTTTAGGAAAAGCGTTAAATACATAGATAATCCAAAATAATCCAAGTCTAAACTTTAAGAACGTAGGGGAGAAACAATTTTGAAAAAACTAAAATCTTCTCTTATTAGCGTTTTGAAGGGTTTAGCTATTCCAGCAATAGCTATTTTTGTTTTTGCTCTTATTGTTGGGTTGTTTATGTCTTTAACGCTTTTAGTAATTTCGATTGAAGAAGGAACTGGTAATCTTTCTGATTCATCAATGTCTTTAACATGGGCCGTACTTCTTTTTGCACAAGGCGTTGGTCTTGGTTTTGACGATTTTGTTCTTACTATTATTCCTCTTGGATTAACAATTCTTTTAGTTTCATCTCTTGCAATTGCAATGAGAAAGCTAAAAGGCGGTCAATTAGCCAATTCAATAGGATTATTTGTTTGGGTTTTTGCAAATTATGTAATATCCCAAAATACTAATATTGAGTTGTTGGATTCTTTGCCAATAATATTGCTAAAAAGTGTTTGTGTGTATATTTTGGCTATGATGATTGCTGTTTTTCCATATTCTTCTACGTTTGCACAAATAAAACAAAAGTTGGCAAAGCATTTTTCTGAGCGAATAATTAAATGCGCAAAAATCTGTTTTTATTGCTCTGTAAATGTTTTAGTTATTTACGCAATTGTTGCACTTTTAACAATCATCTTTTGGTGTGTAGTTGGTTCAAGCAACGTTGAGATTGCATTTTCTAAGCTAGGAATGCAAATCGGTTCTAGGATTTTAACATCTATTGCCTGTTTAGTGTGGTTGCCGAATATTGCACTATGGGCATTATCTTGGATTTCTGGAGCAGGATTCAACATTGGAGATATTGCAAGCTTTAGTATTTTTTCTGTTAGCAAAAAATCGTTACCACCTATTCCACTTTTTGCAATATTCCCAGATGCTATAAATGATTCATTCTATAGAACAGCTTCGGTTAGTATATTGTTTGTTTTGTGCGCTATTTTGGCATCGTTTATAATTTTGTACTCAAAGTTGTGCAACCTTAGAATCATATTTGATAACAATAAAGTAGACTGGAAGAAAACAGCTTTTGCATTTGTTCAATCTGCAATAGTTCTAGTAGCGTCTTGCATGGCAATAATACTTGTTATGAGTGTATTGCTTCTATTTGCAAATGGTAGTTTGGGAAGATTTAGATTAGCACATGTTGGAGTTAATGTAAGTAGAAGTCTTCGATCTTTAGGCCATTTAACAATATACGGTTTTGGCTTTGCTTGGCTTGTTATTCTTTTTGTTTGCGCAATAATAGTTGGTATTCGACTTTTAAGCAATAAAATTTTATCCGAAAATCAACCTTTGCTTGAGAGCAAAACTGAAACTAGTAATCTTGAGTCAACTAGAACAGTCAGCTCAAAAGCTAATAAAAAATAAATCCTCATCCAACACAAGGAGGAAGACCGGTGCAACAGATACATGAGCAAGAACAAAATGCAGATGTGCTGATAACCACAGGTAAAAGGTCAATAAAGCGAGTACTGGTTTCAGTATTTTGCAAAGAAGGACTAGAAACGCTTGCAGATGCTTTTAGAAAGTGTGGAACTCAAGTTGTTTCAACTGGTTCAACTGCTTCAAAGCTTCAAGAATTGGGTGTAAGCGTTACGCAAGTGTCGGATGTAACAGGATTCCCAGAAAGTTTAGATGGTAGAGTTAAAACACTCGATCCACATATTCACGCTGGAATCTTAGCAGATATGAGCAATTCGGATCACGTAAAGCAGCTTAAAGATTTGAATATTGAGCCATTTGATGCTGTAGTTGTAAACTTGTATCCTTTTGTGAACACAGTTATGAGCGGCGCTAAAAACGACGCCATTATTGAAAAAATCGATATTGGTGGACCTTCAATGATTCGAGCAGCTGCTAAAAATCATAAGTCTGTAGCTGTTATTACAGATCCTGCAGATTACAAATTGCTTGCTAATCGAATTGCTTCTGGCGAAGGCTTTAGTTTGCAAGAGCGCGAATACTTAGCGCATAAAGCATTCGAGCATACAGCCGCTTACGATGCTGCAATATGCCAATGGACTAATAGTGCTTGGCCAATGCCACAGAGCATGATAGAAAACACAGAAAACAGCGATGATTCGCTTGATAAAACAAGCAAAGATTCGTTACTTCCATGTGACTATACGCGAACATGGACTCTTGAACGTAAGCTTAGGTACGGAGAGAATCCACATCAATATGCGGGGCTTTATCTTGATCCGTTGCATAATGGCGGTTTAGCTCAAGCTGAGCTTCTTGGCGGAAAGCCAATGAGTTACAACAATTATGTTGATGCGGATGCAGCATGGCGTGCAGTTTGGGATTTTGCTCCGCAAATTGCTGTTGCTGTTTGCAAACACAATAATCCTTGCGGCTTAGCAATAGGTGCAACAGCTGCAGAGGCTCATGCGAAGGCTCACGCTTGCGATCCTGTAAGCGCATACGGTGGAGTGATTGCTTGCAATTCAACTGTTACTCTAGAAATGGCACAAAGTGTGCGTCCAATTTTTACAGAAGTAATTATTGCTCCAGACTACGAGCCTGAGGCTTTGGAATTATTGCGCACTAAGAAGAAGAATTTGCGAATACTAAAGGTTGCAAATCCTCCTGTTTTAGGTTTGCAAGTGCATCCTATTGACGGCGGAGCGTTGGTGCAAAGTGCAGATAAGATTGATGATTTTGGAGATAATCCACAAAATTGGACTCTTGTTTCTGGAAATCCAGCGAACGAAGAAACCTTAAAAGACTTAGAGTTTGCGTGGCGTTCTCTTAGATGCGTAAAGTCTAATGCCATTTTGCTTGCGCATGATTTAGCAACTGTTGGAATTGGAATGGGTCAAGTTAATCGTGTAGATTCTTGCCATCTTGCAGTTGAAAGAGCTAATACTTTGGCAGATGGCGTTGAACGTGCTAAAGGCTCTGTTGCAGCATCCGACGCATTCTTCCCGTTTGCTGATGGTCCGCAAATCTTAATAGAAGCAGGTGTAAGCGCAATAGTTCAACCTGGAGGATCTATTAGAGATGAGGAAGTGTTTGAAGCTGCGCGCGCGACTGGCGTAACAATGTACACTACTGGAACGAGGCACTTCTTCCACTAAAAATCAATCGCTATTTGCAAATTAGTATTTCTGTAAATAGCTGATTAGTCAGTTAGATTAACTCGATTAATCGTATTAACGTAAAGCCTTGGATTGTGTTTAATATACTTTCCAAGGCTTTTTATGTATTATACAAGTATGACAATTAGCCAGAAGAATCAAGATAGCGAATTAAAATTTGATCATAAAGATGAATTAATGCAAGATGCGAATAGTAATGCGAATAGCAACTCAAGCAATCATATCTACGTTTCGGAAGTAAAAGAAGGTAAGCCATACGCGCAATGGATTGTAGCAATAATCGTATGCGTGTGCGCTGTATTAGCTTTTATAGGAAAAATAATGGCTGCTACAGTTATTATTTCTGCAACAGCCATCATTCTTGGAATAATACGCTTAATTTTTTCTCAACGAAGCCCTTGGAAAGTTAGATCCATTGCTTTTGACTCTTTTATAAGCATTGCACTAGGACTTGGTTTGCTAATAACGTATTTTTCTATTTTTGTTTTTATGTAACCTATTTTGTTTTAACTATTTGTCTTCGTTATAGAATGGGTTAACTTCTTTATTTTCGCTATTTTCTGATTCTTCGCTAGATACTGAAGTGTTTTTGGAAGAATCATCCGAGCTTAAATCGCCAGCATTATTGGATTCTTTAACACTGTTTGAGTCTTTTGAAGAAGAACGAACAAGCTTGCTAATAAGCATAACGAATCCAACAAGAGCTGCTGCAAAAACAGGAGCAATCCAAAATACCCAAAGTTGGCTTAATGGTGCAGTAGCTAATTTCTTAGACTGTGCAAGAATGGCAATACCTGTAGAGCGAGCAGGATTAAGACCCGATCCAGTAATTTGGTATGTAATAAAAGCTCCAACCGAGTATGCAATACCCATGTGTGCTGCATAAGTGCATTTAGCACTACCATCTTCGCGCGTATACGTCATTGCTGTTGCAACAATAATAAGAACAGCAATAATCTCAACTATTAATGCGGAGATAACGCCAAAAGAAGCATTAACGCTTTTTAGTTGATTTGCAGAGATAGAAGCGCTTTCAAAACCGTTTACAACAGGAGCAAACCATGTTTTTTCTGGAACCATTTTAGTTTGAGGAAGAATAAAAACAGTTATTGAAGCAGCAACGAGTGCGCCAAGAACTTGCGCAATAATGTATAAAATTCCAGAGATATAAGAGGTTCTTCCAGTAAGCATAGAAGCGATTGTTACTGCTGGATTAACGTGGCCTCCAGAAACCTTAGCTGCTATACTGATTGCTGCTGCGTAAGCTAAGCCTGTTCCTGCAGCAATCAAAAGAACGTTCACGCCGTACATTGCTGTTACAACAGAAGAGAACGTGTAAATAGTAAATATTGCAAAAACGCTTGCAATAAATTCAGCAAAAATCCTAAAAATAAGAGGTGCAGGAGCAGATGCTTTTTGCTCATCATTTGAACATTTATTTTGCAAAGTGTTGTTCATAACAATTCCTTACGTTAATGTGTACGTGTTGTGTTGTTTTTATGTTGTTTTGTTATTAGCAACACAACCAAACGTTTGCTATAGTATCACGGCTATGCCATACGCTAACATAGAAAAACGTGGCAATTTGCTGTGAGTATTAAAAAATGATTAAAAATTATTAATAAATACGCAAAAATGGCCATAAATAAAACATCAATAATATTAAATTAATACAATAGGTCACGTTGGGAGAACGATGCCAAACGCATATTCCCGCGCCAATCAGGCGCATTCAAATGACAAAAATGCCGTTCGACTGCAAAAGCTACTTGCTGAAGCGGGATTTGGTTCAAGACGCAAATGTGAGGAGATTATTCTCGATGGGCGTGTTGAAGTGGATGATGAGCTTGTAACAACACTCGGAACTCGAGTAGATCCAAGTAAGCAAAAAATTCGCGTAGACGGATCCAGAGTAAAGTTCAATCACAAGCTTGTAACGCTTGCGCTTAATAAGCCAAAGCGAGTTTTGAGCGCAATGGATGATCCAAAAGGTCGCTTTACTTTAAGAGATATTGTTGGAGACAAATACGAGCGAATTTTCCACATGGGTCGCTTGGACTACGATTCGGAAGGTCTTATTTTAATGACCAACGATGGCGAGTTAAGCCAGCATGTTATGCACCCAAAGTACGAAGTTGAAAAAACGTATATTGCAACTGTTGAAGGCAAAATCAACGGAATGGTTTGCCGCAGGCTAGTTTCGCAAGGCGTAAATCTGGAAGACGGCTGGATTAAGCTAGACAGATGCGCAATAATCGATCAGAATCACGATGCAACAATCGTAAAAGTTGTTTTGCATTCTGGTAAGAATCGAATTGTGCGTAGGATTTTTGGAGCTGTTGGCTTTCCTGTAAAGCGTCTTGTTCGTACGCAAATCGGCCCTATTAAGTTGGGTGACTTAAAAGCTGGGTCTTATCGCGTGCTTTCGCAAGTAGAAGTTCGCTCGCTTTCTAAGGAGGTTGGCCTGTGATTTGTGTAGCAATTGATGGACCAGCAGGAGTTGGTAAGTCTTCTACTTCTCGCGCTTTAGCACAATACTACGGTTTTGCGTATTTAGATACGGGTGCAATGTATAGAGCTGCAGCATGGTGGTGCTTAAAGCAAGGAATTGATTTAAGCAAGCAACTTGAGTTGGATGAAGAAGGAAATCCAACAAATTCTGCAGATGCGGAACGCTTTAATCAAATTGTTGAAGCTGTTGGAGCATTGTTTACGGAAGATCATGCTGAATTTAGCGTTGATCCAAAAAATCCTGTAGTCGTAATTGATAGTGAAGATATTAGCGAAGAATTGCGTTCCAGCGAAGTTTCTTCGCGCGTGTCTACTGTTTCTTCGATTCCTGCAGTTCGACGCATGCTTATTGCTGCTCAACGCGCGTATATTGCTTCAGAGTCTGCTGAGGATTCTTTCTCTGGCGGAGAAGGAATCGTTGCAGAAGGCCGCGATATTACTACTGTTGTGGCTCCTAATGCGCAAGTTCGAGTGCTTCTTACTGCACGCGAGGATGTGCGTCAAGCTCGCAGAAATAAGCAAGATATTGCGCAAGAAAATTCGCAAAATAACGAATCTGAAAATATTGAATCTAAGAATAACGAATCTTTAGAAGAAGACGATATTCGCGCTCGTGATGCTAAAGATTCTAAAGTTACTCATTTTCTTCAAGCTGCAGACGGTGTTACAACTCTAGATAATTCTGATTTGACTTTTGAGCAGACTCTTGACGCTCTTGTAGAGATGGTTGACGATGCAATTGAGCAAGATGAGTACGACCGTTATGCTGCAAATCTTGAAGGCTACAATCTTGACGATGAAGACCGTGCGCTTCTTAGCGGAGATTTAGCAAGCGAAAGTGAAGCGAAAGATACAAAAGCTGTTGGAGTAATTGCCGTTATTGGCCGACCAAACGTTGGAAAATCAACGCTTGTAAACCGTATCTTGGGTCACAGAGTTGCTGTTGTAGAAGATACTCCAGGCGTTACTAGAGATCGCGTAAGCTACGATGCTGAGTGGGCTGGAAACAACTTTAAGCTTGTTGACACTGGCGGCTGGGAAGCAGATGTTGAAGGTATTGATTCTTCGATTGCTCAGCAAGCGCAAGTAGCAGTGCGTTTAAGCGATGCTGTGATTTTCCTAGTAGACGGTCAAGTTGGTTTAACAGCTACCGACGAGCGTATTGTTTCAATGCTTCGCGCTGCAGGTAAGCCTATTACTTTGGCAGTTAACAAGGTTGACGACGCTAGAAGCGAGTATTTAACGGCAGAGTTTTGGAAGCTTGGAATGGGCGAGCCTTATGGAATTTCTGCAATGCACGGCAGAGGCGTTGGAGATTTGCTTGACGCAGCTCTTGCATCTTTAAAGAAAGCGAATAAGACTTCTGGATTCTTAACTCCAGAAGGTTTGCGCAGAGTTGCTTTAGTTGGTCGTCCAAACGTTGGTAAGTCTTCGCTTTTGAACCATTTGGCTCACGAAGAGCGTTCTGTTGTAAATGATTTGGCTGGAACTACTCGAGACCCTGTTGATGAGGTTGTGCGCGTAGACGGTGAGGATTGGCTGTTTATTGATACTGCTGGTATTAAGCGCAGACAGCACAAGCTTACGGGTGCCGAATATTATTCTTCACTTCGTACGCAAGCTGCGATTGAGCGTTCGGAACTTGCTTTGATTCTTTTTGACTCTTCGCAGCCAATTGCGGAGCAAGATCTAAAGGTTATGAGTCAGGCTGTAGACGCGGGTCGCGCAATCGTACTTGTGTTTAACAAGTGGGATTTGATGGACGAATTTTCCAGACAGCGCATGGAACGCTTGTGGAAAACTGAGTTTGAGCGAGTTACTTGGGCTGAGCGAGTTAATCTTTCTGCAAAGACAGGATGGCATACGAATCGTCTTGCACGCGCTATGCGAACAGCTTTAGACAGCTGGGATAAGCGCATTCCTACAGGCAAGCTTAATGCCTTCTTAGGCCGTATTCAGTCTGCTCATCCGCATCCTTTGCGAGGTGGAAAGCAAGCGCGAATCTTGTTTGCAACGCAAGCTTCTACGCGCCCTCCGCGTTTTGTAATATTTGCAACTGGATTCTTAGAGCACGGCTACCGTCGCTTTATTGAGCGTTCTCTTAGAGAAGAATTTGGATTCGAGGGAACTCCTATTCAAATCTCCGTAAAAGTACGAGATAAAAAGAAGCGCAAGTAAAATCGCAGGTTAATCATAAATAAATCGCAAATAAATCTGCGATTAAAGTTGCGATTAAAGCGTAAGTAAAGTAGGAGCGGAATATGGCTGGATTAGGCGAGTTAGCTCTTGATTTGCATCATGCTAGCGAAGATGAGATTTTTCAAGCATTTGTTGATTGGGTTAAAACTAACAAGCATGTAGATTTGTGGCCGCATCAAGAAGAATCCGTTATGGATTTGCTTGCAGGAGACCACGTAATATTAAATACTCCAACAGGTTCTGGAAAATCTCTAGTAGCGCTCGGCATGCATTTTGCGGCACTCGCAACTGGCAGACGCTCCTACTACACTGCGCCAATCAAAGCGCTTGTATCCGAAAAATTCTTCGATTTAGTTGCGATTTTTGGGCGAGACAACGTAGGCATGATTACTGGCGACTCGCATATTAACGCGGACGCTCCAATAATCTGCTGCACAGCGGAAATCTTAGCAAATCAAGCCTTAAGAGAAGGCGTAAACGCAAAAGTTGATTGCGTTGCAATGGACGAATTCCACTACTATGGAGACCCAGAGCGAGGATGGGCTTGGCAAGTGCCGCTACTTACTCTTGCAAACACGCAATTTTTGCTTATGAGCGCAACTCTTGGAGACGTAACGGATATTGCGGAACGCTTAGAAAAATCAACAAATCGTAGTGTTGATATTATTGCAGACGCTCCAAGGCCAATCCCACTCGAATACGAGTACACAGATAAGCCGCTTGCAACAACTGTAGAACTCTTATTTAACAAGGGTTTAACGCCAATCTACGTAGTTCATTTTTCGCAAGACGCAGCTCTAGAAACAGCTCAAGCGCTTGCAAGCACGGGGGTTTCTAGCAAAGATCAGCGAGACAAAATTGCTCAAGCGATTAAAGGTACTAAATTTACTACAGGCTTCGGCAAAATTTTGCAAAGGCTACTGCGCACTGGCGTTGGCGTACATCATGCTGGCATGCTTCCACGCTACCGCAGGCTTGTTGAACAGCTAGCTCAGCAAGGATTGCTGCCCGTTATTTGTGGCACAGACACTCTTGGCGTTGGTATTAACGTGCCAATTCACTCTGTTGTGCTTACAGCTCTTACAAAATTTGACGGGAACCGTAGTCGAAAGCTTCGCGCTCG
Source organism: Gardnerella sp. c17Ua_118 (assembly GCF_055804255.1). Taxonomy (NCBI): domain Bacteria; kingdom Bacillati; phylum Actinomycetota; class Actinomycetes; order Bifidobacteriales; family Bifidobacteriaceae; genus Gardnerella; species Gardnerella sp. c17Ua_118. The sequence goes on along the minus strand of NZ_JANUYT010000001.1, from coordinate 412,152 downwards.
CGAGTTTCATCAAATTGCAGGTCGTGCAGGCAGAATGGGGTTTGATACAGAGGGCTTAGTAGTTGCAGAGGCTCCAGAGTTTGAGATTGAAAACGCGCGCGCTGTTGCAAAAGCTGGCAATGATCCTAAAAAGCTTAAAAAAATTAAGCGTAAGAAGGCTCCAGAAGGATTTGTAGTTTGGGGCGAGCCAACGTTTACTAAGCTTATTGAAAGCGCTCCAGAAACTTTGAATCCGCACATGGTTGTAACGCATTCAATGATTTTGAACGAAGTTACGCAAGGCGGAGACGCTAGAGCACGCGTTGAAAAACTTATTGAAGATAGTGCGCAAAAGCCGCAAGATAAAGAGAAATTGCTCGAGCGTTGCAACGATATTTTCCAAACTTTGCTTGACACTCAAGTTATTGAATGTAGAGAGCTTTCGGACGGTTCTTGCGATTATGATCTTGATGTTGCTATGCCAGAAGGTTTTGCGCTAGATCAGCCACTCTCGCCGTTCTTGCTTGCTGCTTTGGAACTTCTTGACCCAGAATCTCAAAGCTACGCGCTTGACGTAATTTCTATGGTTGAATCAACTTTAGATGATCCTAAGCCTGTTCTTCGCGCGCAAGAGCGTAAAGCTCGCGATGCTGCAATGGCTGGCATGAAAGATGATGGCATTGATTACGAGGAGCGCATGGAACGCTTGGCGGAAGTTAGCTACCCTAAGCCTCTTGAAGATTTGCTAGCTCCTGCTTTTGCGCAATATCGCAAAGATGTTCCGTGGGCAAATGACTACTGGATTAAGCCTAAATCTGTGCTTCGAGACATGGTTGAAATCGCCTCTGATTTTACTGGCTATATTTCGCGCTATGGCATTGCTAGAAGTGAGGGAACGCTTCTTCGTTACCTTTCGGACGCTTATCGTTCGCTTGCTCGTACTGTGCCAGAAGACATGCTTAACGAAGAATTGCGCGATATTATTTCGTGGCTTCGACTTGTTGTGCGCTCTATTGATTCGAGTTTGGTTGACGAGTGGGAGAGTGCTGGAGGGTCGGACGCTGAAGCTAGTGCAGTAACTACGGCTGCGCCTGGAACTTCTGAGTCTGTTGTTGCGGATCGAAGAGGACTTATTGTGTTGATTAGAAATGCAATGTTCCGCCGCGTGCAACTTATGGATTTGGAAGATGCGGATGCTTTGGGAGAGCTTGACAAAGCTTGGGGTTACGGCGTTCATGAGTGGAATGATGTGCTTGACGACTATTACGACGAACATGAGTATGTTGGTATCGATGCCAAAGCTCGTGGCGGAGACTTGTTTATTTTGGATGATTCTCTAGAAAAAAATGAGCATTCGTGGAAAGTTCGGCAGATTATTGACGATTCGGACGGAGACCATAATTGGGCTATTACTGGAATTGTTGATTTGGATTCCACACAAGATACAGGCGAAGTTGTGTTCTTTGACTACAGCGTGTCGCACGTTTAGTGTTGTTTTACTTAAGTTTTATTTGCGTTTTGCTTATATTTTACTTATGTTTTATGCAAAATCTAAAATATAGTCGAACGTTTGTTCTATGGATTGAGTATACTTAGATTATGGTTCAGGATTTATTTACAGCAAGTAGTGCGCCTAGCGATGTAACACGTCCATTGGCTGTGCGTATGCGACCTAGCGTTATCGAAGACGTTCTTGGGCAGACTCATGCGCTAAAAGATGGTTCGCCTTTGCGCAGGCTTGCAAATCCTCAATCTAAAGGTTCTCTTACATCTCCAAGTTCTGTTGTGTTGTTTGGGCCTCCAGGTGTTGGTAAAACTACGCTTGCTTATATTGTGGCTCAACAGTCTGGTCGCGTGTTTGAAGAGCTTTCTGCTGTAACTTCTGGAGTTAAAGATGTTCGAGCGGTGTTAGATCGCGCGCATGAGCGTTTAGTTAGTAAAGGTCAAGAAACAGTCCTGTTTATTGACGAAGTTCATCGTTTTTCTAAATCACAGCAAGATGCTTTGCTTCCAAGCGTAGAAAATCGCGATGTAACTTTTATCGGTGCTACTACCGAAAATCCAAGCTTTTCAATTATTAAGCCACTACTTAGCAGATCAGTAGTTGTTAAACTTGAGTCTCTTAGTGTAGAAGATTTGCGCACGCTTATAGAACGCGCAATTTCAAGCGAAAATGGTCTTAATAATCAGCTTAAGATTGATGACGATGCAATAGATTCAATTATTCGTTTAAGCGGGGGAGACGCTCGCAAAACTCTTACGATTTTAGAGGCGGCTGCAGGAGCAGTAACAGGAGATGTTGCTTTGCAGCATGGCAAAAAGAAGCCTGTTATTACTGCCGATATTGTTTCTAACGTAATGGATACTACTACAGTTCGTTACGACAAAGATGGAGACGACCACTACGATGTGATTTCTGCTTTTATTAAGTCAATGCGTGGAAGTGATGTTGACGCTTCTTTGCATTATTTAGCGCGAATGCTTAGAGCTGGGGAAGATCCGCGTTTTATTGCAAGGCGAATTATGATTGCTGCTGCCGAAGAAGTTGGTATGGCGGCTCCGCAAATTTTGCAAGTAACTGTTGCTGCAGCTCAAGCGGTTGCTTTAATTGGCATGCCAGAAGCGCGGATTATTCTTTCGGAAGCTGTGATTGCTGTAGCAACTGCTCCAAAATCAAACGCAAGTTACAATGCGATTAATAAGGCTTTGCAAGATGTTGATGCTGGAAATATTGGTCAAGTGCCTCTTCATTTGCGTAACGCTCCGACTGCTTTGATGAAAAGTTGGGGAAATCACGAAGGCTACAAGTACGCTCACGACTACCCAGGAGCTGTAGCATCTCAACAATATATGCCAGATGAGCTAGTTGGCCGCGAATATTATCACCCAAATAATCGCGGCTACGAGCACGAGATTTCGCAACGTTTATCTCAAATCCGCAATATTCTCCACAATCCCGATGACAATAAATAAAGTCGATAATTAAAAGGCTCCTTAGAATTTTAAGAAGCCTTTTAATGCAGTATTACTATTTTTTTAAGAGAGAGTTTTACTCACGAACAAGCATAATGTGGTCAATATCTTCGCGATTTGAAACGCGGAACAGCACAAAGCGGTTGCCAATTACTTGCACGACTTCTGCACCAAGATGTTCTGCAAGTTCCTGCGCAGCTTCTTTAGCACTTAAGCCAGAGCCATCTTGCACAGCGCACTTCATAAGCTCGTGAGATTGCATTGTTTCGTCTGCTTGCTTAACAGCAGCATCGCTAATATCGTTTTTTCCAACGTAAAGCAATGGGCTTAAAGTGTTAGCGAGCGCGCGCAATTGCTTAATTTGCTTTTTAGTTAATGCCATTATTTTCCTTCCAAATCGCGTTCAACATGCATAAAACGTTAAAACGCCAATTTTCAAAACATTAAAACGTCAAAACGCTATATTGTTAAACGCAATTATCAACAACCAACTATCGACTATTGATTATCTACTTGTAACGCTTAAATTTTCAATGCTTATCGGATTATACATTAACCGTAAGAATCCGCGTTCAACACGTTCAATGAGTTCAATATACAAATATTCCAATTATCAGTTATATAAATATTCCAGCAAAAATTATTCCGCACACAATAGCTAATGTAACGCTTAAAAGCGCAAAGTCTTTTATGCGAATTTTCTCTGTATGTAAGTGCGTGCGCTTTGCTCCAGGAACGTAGCATCTGGAATCTAGCGCAAGTCCCAGTGTGTTTGCGTGCCGAATCACACTTGCAAATCCTGGAACTATAAGAGATGTTATTGCTTGCAATCGCTTTTTTATAGACCCGTCTTTTATGTTTCCGCCTCTTGCAATTTGAGCTAAAGCAACAGATTCTGCTTCTTTTGCAAGAGTTGGCAAAAATCGTAAAGCAAGGCTCATAATAAGAGCAATTTCTTGACTTGGCAATCCTACGCTTTTAAGAGGCGAAATAATAGACGCGCATGCTTCAGTCAATCGCGTTTGGCTTATGGTTAGTACAATTATTGACCCGATTAGTATAACAAGCGAAAATCTTGAAGCGAAAAGTATTGCAAACTTTATTCCATCGTCTGTTATTAATATCGGTCCGATTCTAAAAAGTCCTCTTCCAGAATGCACAACTAGAAGATTAAACAATCCAGAAAATACGAATATTGCAATAAACATGTGCAATGACAAGAATAATTTTATAGGCGATATTCTAGCGAGAAATATTAGAGCAAGCGTTGATAGTGCAAGGATTCCAAGTTGGTAGAAGTTTGTAATGCTAAACGCGCTAAACATAAGAATTAAGCATGATATTAGTATGATTCGCGTATTAAATAAGCTTAGCAATGACTTGTTTTTGTTCTTGTTTTCGCTACCATTCTCGCTAGTATTTTCAAGCTTTTCGTCTTGTGCTTGTTCTTGCGCTTGCTTCTTTTCGCGCGAATCAAGTGTAACTATGCGCGCTCCAAGTGATTTTGCTTCACTAAAATCATGCGTAATAACAATAATTGTTACGCCTTTATTGTGTAAATCGCTTAAAATTTTTAATACGATTTTTGCATACTCAAAATCTAATCCTGCTGTAGGCTCGTCTAAAACCAAGATTTTTGGATTGCAAGCCAAAATTCCCGCGATTGCTGCTAGTCGTTGCTGGCCTCCAGAAAGTTCGAATGGGGATTTTTGCGCTAAATGTTCAATATGCAATGATTTTAGTGCGCTCAATACTCTGGAACGCAATTCGCATCCCTCTAATCCAAAGTTTTTTGGACCGTATGCTACGTCTTCAAAAACAGTTTGCGCAAAAAGTTGCTGTTCTGGCAATTGCATAACGTAACCAATGTTTTTGCGAATTTCACGCATTTGTGATTTGCTTGTTTTCTCGCTAATTTTTATTCCGTTTACACAAATAGATCCAGAATCGTATTTAATAAGTGCGCATATTGCTTTTGCGAGCGTGGATTTTCCACACCCGTTTTTTCCCATTATTGCAACGATTTCGCCTGCTTTTACGCTTAGAGAATAGTCTCTTATTATTGGATTTTGACTATTTGCATAGCTCACACTTAAATTAGATATTTCAATTGCTGCATTCTTGTTTGTTTTATTCGAATCACGTTTATTTTTGCTTTCTGCATTCGAATTTTCTGCATTTGATTTTTCTACATTTTCCGTCATGCTTTTTGATCCAATAACAGCTGGCGATTTTTCCGCGTAGAATTCTTCTAATTCCAATAAACTTACATCACGCAATTTTCCGTTTTCTAGCATTAATATTCGATCCGCATTTTTGCATTCGCTAATCTTATGCGTTACTTGCACGATTGTTGTGCCGCTCGCTTGCAACTTGTCAAAAAGCTTATTTACGTCTGCTTTTGCGCAAGAATCAAGCATGCTTGTAGGCTCGTCTAATACAAGAAGTTTTGATTGTGTAGCAATCGACGACGCAATAGCAACGCGCTGCTGCTGACCTCCACTCATATTGCTCGGGTCGCTAAAACGGTGATTTTCCATGTTTACAGCGCGTAAAGCATTGCTTATATTTTTCTTCATAAATTCTTTAGAGGCGCACAAGTTTTCAAGCCCAAAAGCAACATCGTCTTCTACAACTGTTGTAACGATTTGGTCTTCTGGGCTTTGAAACAATGCTCCAATAGATTCTCGTGCTTTTTGGTACGCTTTTGAATCAACATTGTTCGCTTCAAAAACTTTTATTCCGCATAGCGTAACAATTCCAGAATCTGGGGAAGAAAGTCCTGCAATAATTTTAGCTAGCGTGGACTTTCCACTACCATTTTTGCCAATTATTGCGATTCTTTGACCATATGCTATTTCAAGATCTATTCCGTCTAGAATCCAAGTTTTTCCGCCATCATAGCTAAAGCGAACTTTTTGCAAAGAAACAGCATTATCTTTTTTAGCACAATAATCCGTATTGCTTTTTTCGTCTTTGCAACTTGTTTTATCACTTGCTTTATCTTGAATAACTTTATTGCTTTGCATAATCAGCTTGCTTTTTACTTAATTTGGCTAATGCTATTTTGGCTAATGCTATTTTGGCTAATGCTATTTGTTTGCTACTTATTGTAGTTAAGAAGTTTTGAAACAGGCTTATAAATAAGCATAGTTACTACGCAATGAATCGCAAGCTTAATCACATTAAACGGTAGTAGAGCTGGAACTATAAGAGCAGCAACTTGCTCAACACTAATATGAGCATAAAGCGGCGTAATAATAAGATTTCCGACTATTGCAAGAGCAATCGCAACTACAGAGCCAACCACAAGCGAAATAATAGCGCCTTCTTTGGTTCTAATTTTTTTGTAGACGATTGCAGCGCTAACAGAAGCGCCCATTGAAACCAATATTGCCATTATTGCGCCAAACGGATTAGTGAAGAAGTGCGGAGCAAATCCTAGTACGCTTACGATTGCAGCGGCGAATGGTCCGTATGCAAATCCTGCAATCAAACACACAATTCCCGAAGGATCGTATTTAAGATAGTTTACGTCTGGAATAAGTGGAAATTCTATAAAGCTTACAGCAATAGAGAGCGCAACGAATAGCGCGTATTTAGCAATTTTTTCGCTTGACCAATAGTTTTTGCCAGAGTAAGTTGCGTGATTATTTGCTGTATGATTGCTTGTTTTATGATTATTTTCGCGTGAAATGCTCATTAGAGCCTCCGTTTCTTTCATCCGGACTTTAACCGTTGGCTTCGGATTCTAACCGAATCAGCAGCACAATGCCGCTCGCGGGCTTCGAGACAGTTCACTAATTCAAGAATTACCTCGTTACCGCCAGTAAGGATTTTCACCTTCCCTGAAACTACTCTTTATTTTTATCTTATGCTAAGAACATTTATTGCTAAGCGCTAAGAACATTTAGCGGTTTGATTAACTTTTGACTTGTAACGCTTTTTGATGGCAATGCTAAGTGTAAGATTAAGAGCATGAGTGAAATTACGAATACTTCTGTTAATACTATAGACAAGCTTGCGATTGTTGTTGTTACTTATAAGCGCCAGGAGCTTCTTGCAAATTTGTTCAAATCGTTTGAGTGTTTGAATCAATGCCCGTGGCGAATTGTTGTTGTAGACAACGAAAGTAGCGAAAAAACGCACAAAATGGTGGATGATTTAAGCGATATTCTTTCGCGCAGGTGGGGTGCTTCTAGTGCGGATGATTCTGGCGATTCAAACCGCGTTGTTTACGCGCCTCAAAGCAGCAATCTTGGGGGAGCTGGCGGTTTTAGTGCTGGCGTTAAAAAAGCGTATGAGCTTGGCGCACAATGGTTTTGGGTTATGGACGATGATGTTGAAACTGTTCCAGAATCTATTGAGCGTCTTTGCAAGTGGACTAAAAGCCACGATGTGATTCAAGGCAGCCGATTGGACTACGACGGTGGCGATTTTTATTGGCAATATAACTTTATTGTTTCTCTTGGAATCCCTAATCCAATCGCGCCAGCAGCATTTGGCTCGTCTGGCTACCGCGTTATGAACACAATGTGCTTTGAAGGTGGATTGTTTAAGCGCAATATTGTAGAGAAAATCGGACTTCCAGATTCGCGCTACTTTATTTATTGGGATGACACTACTTATGGCTATCTTGCTAGCAAAGTTACGAATCCGATTGTTGTAAATGACATTATTCTTCGCAGAACTCGTAATATTCCTAATTGGGATATTGCTGGTGTTCGCCAACTAAATTCCACTTCCGACATGAATCGTTACCATATTATGAGAAACCGTGGTTTTATGGCGCGCTACTTTATGATTCACGGCGATTTTAGGCCATTTATGTTTGCTCTCGGAACTGCTTTGACTGCTGCAAAAGAGCTTATTAGGCTTGTTGCTGTAGATCGTGAGCATATTTTAAGTGGCGTTAAAAAGCTTTTTACTGGTTGGATTGCAAGCAGAAAAATTTTGCATGATTCTAATTGGAAGCCAATGCCTCCGTTAAAATAGTCTACAAATCATTAAGACTTAAAACATAAACTAGAAGCCACCTAGCGTTTACTAAGTGGCTTCTAGTTTTTTATTTTATCTCTTTTTTCAGTGGGAGAGGTCGATTACCATTCGACCGCGAATCTTACCGCTGAGCATCTCGTCGAAGATGTCGTTAATGTCTTCCATCTTGCGCATATGGCATTTTGGAACAACCTTGCCTTCAGCACCAAACTGGAATGCTTCTTCCAAATCTTTACGAGTTCCAACAAGGGATCCAACCAAGCGGATTCCGTCGAGAACAAGGCGAGGGATGCTGAGTTCCATATCTTCTGGTGGAAGACCAACAGCTGCAACAGTGCCGCCTGCTCGTACAGAGTCAACTGCACAGTTAAAAGCAGCCTTGCTTACAGCGGTTACAACAGCGCCATGAGCGCCGCCTACCTTCTTCATAGCAAATTCAGGAACATTTTCCTTAAGTGGGTTCACGCACAAATCTGCGCCATATTCCTTAGCAAATTCAAGCTGAGCATCGTTAACATCTACTGCGATTACGTGCGCACCAAATACGTTCTTTGCATATTGCAACGCAAGATTACCAAGACCGCCAAGGCCAAAGAGAATCAGCCATTCGCCTGGGTGTACGCCCGACTCCTTAATAGCCTTGTAGGTTGTAACGCCAGCGCAAGTGATAGAGCTTGCAGGAGCTGGATCCAAGCCTTCTGGAACCTTTACAGCGTAGTCAGCTGCAACAATGCACTCTTGAGACATGCCACCATCGGCAGTGTATCCTGCGTTCAAAACGCTGCGGCAAAGTGTTTCTCTGCCAGTAGTGCAATATTCGCAATGACCGCAACCCTTAAAGAACCACGCTACAGATGCACGGTCGCCTGGCTTTAATGTTGTAACACCAGGGCCAACTTCCTTAACAATACCAATGCCTTCGTGGCCAAGAACAACGCCAGTTTTATCGCCAAAATCTTGGTTCTTAACGTGAAGATCGGTGTGGCATACGCCGCAGCATTCCATATCGAGCAACGCTTCGCCAAATTCCAATGGGCGGAGTTCCTTCTCTACAACCTGTGCCTTCTTATCTTTGGTTGCAACAATAGACTTCATAGAAACCTCCTTGTTCTATGCTTCATTTAGAAAACATTGCTTTTTCGGTTTTCTTTTCTTTTACCTGTTTGGTAAAAGCTATTTTTTATTCTACATTATTTTTACGATTTTTCATGATAAAAATCACATTTTAAGAAAATTTTTTATAAAAATTTATGGCTTAATGATAATAATTATCGTATTCAATATTTTTCTTATTGTTTTCTTATCTTTTTCTTCTGTTCAACACTCCGTAAAATCGCCTGAATACAGCAGAAAATCACTATACATTTTTTATTTTTGATTATAACTTGCATTAAACAATAAATCAGGCTACTATGGCATCTTGTTTGCGGATATAGCTTAGTTGGTAAAGCGCAACCTTGCCAAGGTTGAGACCGCGGGTTCGAGTCCCGCTGTCCGCTCCATTTGATTTCTCAGTAGATATGTCCTCATATCTACTGAGATTTTTTATTTTCTATTACATGTCTCAGCACGTATGCCAGCTTTCGGTGTTATAGGCAGCCAAAAGGGTATAGGCCAAAACTGTGTAAAGCTAAGCTGATGAATATTCTGAAAATAGAATTAGTCAGCTTAGCTTTGGACTATAAAGCAATTCTTTTTATTCAATGTGTATAACTTTTGTTAGATAATCCTTGATTTTTCGGTGAAAATTCAAGCGTTATGAATGTTTTATCCACATATTAAATTAACTCTTTTATTTTTTGCAATAAGCTGTATGCTTTACTTAAACATTAGAAAATAATGTGAAAACAAAATTAACAAATAAGGAATTAAAAAATAAATGACTTGACAAAATTTTAGGAAAGAAGGAGAGAATGAGAAATTTTTCTAACACTCTGTTATACGCAAACGACGATGATAATGAGACATTTTGGGAGGTTATTAATAGTAACTTCCCAGATCAAGTAGATCCGTCGCGGTTCCAGACTAAAGATAGAAGACCTTTTCCAGTTTATGAAGGTTTAATACCAGTTGGGTCTTCTCGCTCAATGGCAAGTTATCACGTATCATCGTGTTTCAATAATACGCATGGTAAAAAGATGTACCTATATCTTGCAATGCAAATATGCAAAGTAGCGTGCATAGTAGGTGATATTTCTCACGGCAGGCCAATATCGCCAGAGATGAAAAGAGCATTAACAAAAGAGTGTATATACAAACTCGAGAATATGTGGTACTTGATTAATGAATGCTACAAAGATAAGCATAATGAGGCAGAAGTTTCTAAGCTAAGAAGTAATCCAACAATACCGAAGATGATAAACGGAATACTGGTTTCTCCATCACAATTAGAGGCAGTCGTTTTGCTTCATATTGGAGATACAGAATATTGGACATCTTTAACACTTAGATTCATAATGGGAAAATGGGTTTGCACGTTAGCAGATATAGGTTAGGTTTTACCTAATCGTAGTTTGCATAATATGAATTTTAAGTAGTTATTGATTTAATTAAGTATGTACATGCATAAACATGTTGGATTATGTAGCTTATTTGCGTAACGCCCCTAGAATATAATTTGCATTTGCTGTTTTACTCAAGGGGTTTTCTAAATCGTTATTTGTTAAATTGTTATTTTGTAAAAAACGCTAATTTTCTGTGCATATTTTTGTATCTTCATAGTTTTGTGTTGGCATGCTTATACCGTACAATTAAGAATATGCTGCGAGAATTTTCTGTAGAAGACATTCACCCAACTAACGATGGTGACACAATTTATTCATTGCTTGCCAATAGGGCAATGCGAGACCCGCAAGGTGTGATTGCACAATGGCAAGATGACAATACTCGTCAATGGCACGATGTTAGCGCATCACAGATGCTATCCAAAGTTCGTTCTACTGCAAGAGGCTTAATCGCTCTTGGCGTTAAGCAAGGAGACAAAATCGTTATTTACTCTCCAACTTGTTATGAATGGGGTGTTGTGGACTTTGCGTGCGCTTGTATTGGTGCTGTTAGCATACCTATTTACGAAACTGACTCCGCTCTTCAAGCTGCAGATATTATTTCGGAAGTAAAGCCTGTTATCGCTTTTGCAGGAGACGACGAGCATGCGCAATGCTTGGAAAGAGTTCGTCAAGACAATAAGCGAATTTCATTAAAAACGGTTTTTAACTTTAAGGCCAATGGTATTGATGCTGTTATTGATTTTGGAAAATCAATAAGCGACGATGAGCTAAATAATGCTATTAATCAAATAAAAGCAGATGATTTAGCAACTATTGTTTACACTTCTGGCTCTACTGGCAAGCCAAAGGGAGCAATGCTTACTAATAGAAACTTTACGCACATTGTTTACGCAGCATACGATGTTCTAAACGACATGTTGTATAAGCCAAGTAGAATACTTCTATTCCTTCCTCTTGCACATTGCTTTGCAAGGTATATTCAATATGTTGCAGTTGGAGCGAATGGCGTTATTGGATATGTTCCAAACGCTAAACATTTGTTGGCAGATTTGCGTAGTTTTAAGCCTACGTATTTGCTTGGCGTTCCTCGAGTGTTTGAAAAAGTTTATAACGCAGCATCTCAAAAAGCTGGAGCTGGAATCCGCGGTAGAATCTTTGCTAAGGCTGTTCAGCATTTTGTTGAGTGGTCTAAAGACGAAGTCGAAGGAAAATTGCATTCTATTTATGCAAAATTGCAGCACGATTTTTATATGAAGACTGTTGGTTCTTCTATAAGATCTGCACTTGGTCCTAATTTAGCGTGGCTAGCTTGTGGTGGTGCTCCAATAAATGCAGAGCTCGCTCACTTCTTTAATGGATTAGATGGAATAACTTTTATTCAAGGTTATGGAATGACGGAAACAGCTGCTCCATGTGTTGTTAACTTTGAGCATGCTAATCAAGTTGGTTCTGTTGGAAAGCCTGGTCCTGGAATCACAATTCGCATTGCAAATGATGGCGAAGTTCTTGTAAAAGGTCCTAATGTTTTTGTTGGATATTACGGAAAGCCAGAGCTTACTGCAGGAGTTATTGACCAAGATGGATGGCTTCATTCTGGCGATTTAGGCGAGATTGATGATGAGGGCTTCTTAACAATTACTGGCAGAAAAAAAGACATTATTATCACTGCTGGTGGAAAGAACATAAGTCCTGCTCCTCTTGAAACCATTATTGCAAAGTGTCCTATTGTTTCGCATGCAGTGGTTGTTGGAGATGGAAAGCCATTTGTTTCTGCTCTTATTGAGCTTGAGCCAGATATGGTTCGTTCTTGGCTTAATAATCAAGGAATGGATGAGACTATTCCAATGAAAGATATTGCACAAAATGATGCAATCCGATCTGTTGTTCAGCAATTTATTGATCAAGCTAATAGCACAGTTTCTAGAGCGGAGTCTATTCGTAAATTTGTTATTTTAGACGAAGAATTCTCTCAAGATGCTGGTACGTTAACGCCAAGCATGAAGGTTGTGCGTCCAAAGGTTTTGAAGAAATATAGCGATATTATTGAAACGCAGCTTTATGCTCCAAAACCTAATAGTAGGCCACTTCCTGCAACGGTTAAGATTTTAGATAAAACAACCGAGACTGTTAAGCAGGCTCAAGAAACTGTTAAGCAAGCTCAAGAGGTTGTTACTCCTAAAGTTAAGCAAGCTATTGATCAAGCTGCAACGCATCTGAAGCGTTTTGGAGAAGATTTGCCTTTGCAGTCCGATTCTAAGGAATCTTATTCAAATAATGAAGATGGAGTAAACCAAACCGTTAGTGAATAAGATTATAAAATAAAATACTAATAGGCTAATTAACAATTGCAAATATAGATTTATAGCTGGTATTACGATAAAGCTTGTATAATTATGGATTGCGATTTTAATTAGCCTTTTGTTTTAAGGAGTGCCGTGACTATTAGACAAATCCGCGTTGTTCCAGACCCTGTTCTTAGAACGCCTTGTGATGAAATTCGCGAGATTACGCCATCTGTTAGAAGTCTTGTAGAAGATTTATTAGAAACTGTAAATGACCCAGGTCGTGCAGGTCTTAGCGCAAATCAAATTGGTGTTAATCTTAGAGCATTTTCTTATAATATTGATGGAACAATAGGCTATATTCTAAATCCTGTTATAGAAGAACTTAGTGGCGAGCAATACGGAGATGAGGGCTGCTTATCGGTTCCAGGATTGTGGTACAAGACCCGCAGAGCTGATTATGCTAGAGCAAGAGGGATAGATCTAGACGGTAAAACTGTTGTTTTAGAAGGTAAAGGCTTAATGGCTCGCATGATTCAACATGAATGTGATCATCTTGATGGTCATGTGTATATTGATCGTTTAGAAAAAGATGTTAGAAAGCAAGCTTTACGCCAATTGCGCAATAGTTCTTCTAAGTAGCTAATTTAATAAATTATCGCGATTTTTTATAGAGATTGATTACAAAGTTAGTATAAAGCTTCTGTTATAATTTGGATTTGCGTGTTCGCTTTGAGCATGAGTGTTGTCGCGTTATACGATTGCTCGTTTTTTATTGTCTATCAGAATGCGCATATACGCGCCATGTACGCGTCCGTTCGTGTCGGTCGGCTTGGATTTAGTATATGCTAGCCAAGTTGCATGCGAACAGACATGGCCAGGCAAGAACCGACAAGAAAGGTATATAGATATGGCACAGATTACCATGAGCGAAATGCTGAAGGCTGGTTTGCACTTCGGTCACCAAACTCGTCGCTGGAATCCAAAGATGAAGCAGTTCATTCTTACTCAGCGCAATGGTATTCATATCATCAATTTGTTCAAGTCGCTCGACATGATCGACAAGGCTTATGACTTTATTAAGCAGACTGTTGCTCACAATGGCACTGTTTTGTTTGTGGGTACTAAGAAGCAGGCTCAAGAAGCTGTGCAAAATCAGGCTACTCGCGTAAACATGCCTTACGTAAGTGAGCGCTGGCTCGGCGGTATGTTGACTAACTTCCAAACTGTTTCTACTCGCGTAAAGCGTTTGAAGGAACTCGAGGAAATGGACTTTACCGACGTTCGTGGATCTGGTTTAACCAAGAAGGAACTTTTGCTTCTTGAGCGCGAAAAGGATAAGCTTTCCAAGCAGCTCGGCGGTATTCGCAATATGAACCGTACTCCTTCTGCAATGTTTGTTGTAGACATTAACAAGGAAGCTTTGGCTGTTGAAGAAGCACACAAGCTCGGTATTCCAGTTGTGGCAATCGTTGACACCAACACCGATCCAGAATCCGTTGAGTATCCAATTCCAGCAAACGACGATGCAATTCGTGGCGTAGAGCTTCTTACAAGCTTGATGGCCGATGCTGTTGCAGAAGGTTTGCTTGATCACGCTGGCAAGGGTGCAAAGGCTGAAGATGCCAATGCTCAGCCAATGGCAGCATGGGAAAAGGAACTGCTCACTAAGGAATCTGAACAGTCCGACAATGAAGCCAAGGCTGAATAAGCCTGTTGGCAGTTAATGAGGAGAACAAAATGGCAGCAATTACTGCAGCGTTGATTAAGCAGGTGCGCGAAGAAACTGGCGCAGGCATGATGGACGTTAAGAAGGCTCTTACTGAAGCCGAAGGCGATGTAGCTCGCGCTAAGGAAATCATCCGCGCTAAGGGCATTCAGGCCGCTGGCAAGCGTGAAGGTCGCAAGGCTCAAGAAGGAACCGTTGCTTCTAAGGTTGTTAAGACTGCAGAAGGCGAAACTGGTTATGCAGTTGAGTTGAATTCCGAAACTGACTTTGTTGCTAAGACACCAAAGTTTGTTGAATTCTCCGAAACTGTGTTGAACAATGCTATTGAAGCCAATGCTTCTAATGCAGAAGAGCTTCTTGCCGCTAAGGCTGGAGATGCTACTGTTAAGGAAGAAGTTGAAGAAGCAGCAGCATTGTTTGGCGAGCATGTTAAGGTTGGCCAGATTGCCAAGGTTAACGGTCCTCACGTTGAGGTTTACGCTCACAAGAAGTCCGTTGAATTGCCTCCAAGCATTGTTTCTATGATTGCTACCGACGAAGCAGGCGCTAAGGTTGCTCACGAAGCTGCTTTGCAAATTTCCGCTATGGGTGCTCAGTGGCTCCGCCGCGAAGATGTTCCAGCAGATGTGTTGGAGTCCGAGCGTCGCGTTGCTACCGAAAAGTCCTTGGCAGAAGGCAAGCCAGAAAAAATCGTTCCAAAGATTGTTGAAGGCCGTTTGAACGCCTTCTTCAAGGAAACTGTTCTTCTTGAGCAAGCTTATGTTAAGGATCCTTCCAAGACTATTGGCGACTTGTTCAAGGAAGTTGGCGGCTCTGCTTTAGCTTTCGCTCGTGTTGAGGTTGGCAAAGGCTCTGCTGAATAGTTTTTGCTAAGTTTCAAATAATTTTCTTTTACTGAAAACTATTTGAAATGTAAAAATGGACTTGCGTGTTTAACGCGTGAGTCCATTTTTGTTTGCAACATATTGTTTGAGCAGATAAACTATTAATCAGAATGCATACAGGGAGGCTGCGTTAAATGGACAACACTTTTGAATTGTCCGCTGCAAAGATGCGCGAACACGGTATGAGCGAAGTTGCTATTAGCCAATTTGAACGTCTTTATAAAGTGTGGAATGAAGATAAAACTGGCGGATTTATTCGCGAAAACGCAGTAGAGCCTATTAAGACTGTGCCAAATTTTCATGAGATTTATGAAACAATTGATCATAATAAAGCTGTTAACGCATTCTCAAAAACGGCATTTATTAAGCTAAATGGTGGTCTTGGAACATCAATGGGCTTGTCTTGCGCAAAGTCTTTATTGCCAGTTAGAAGGCATAAAGCTCGTCAAATGAGATTTATTGACATTATAATTGGTCAAGTTCTTACAGCGCGTCAACGTTTAGGCGTTGATTTGCCTTTGATTTTTATGAACTCTTTCCGCACGTCTAAAGATACTTTGCAAGTATTAAAGCGTACAAAAAAGTTTTCTCAAGAAAATATTCCTGTTGAAATTATTCAGCATCAAGAGCCAAAGCTTTTAGAGGAAACGGGTGAGCCTGTTTCTTGTTCTAAAGATAGTAGTTTAGAATGGTGTCCTCCGGGTCACGGTGACATTTTTTCAACTATTTGGGAATCTGGATTGTTGGATATTCTAAAGAAAAATGGCATTAAGTACTTGTTCATTTCTAACTCCGACAATTTAGGTGCGAGACCGTCTAGGACTCTTGCTCAGCATTTTGAAAATACTGGTGCATCAATCATGATTGAGGTTGCTAAGCGTACTCAAGCAGACCGTAAAGGTGGTCATATTGTTAGAAGTCTTGAAACTGGCAGAATGATGCTTCGTGAAATGACTCAAGTTGCTGCAGAAGATAGAAGAAGTGCGCAAAGTATTAATAAACATCCTTATTTTAATACTAACAATATTTGGATTCGTGTTGATGCTTTGCAAAAGATTCTTAAAAAATATAAAGGTGTTCTCCCTCTTCCAGTTATTTGCAATCACAAGACTGTTGACCCAACTGATGATTCAAGCGAAAAAGTGATTCAGCTTGAAACTGCTATGGGTTCCGCTGTTTCGCTTTTTGACGATGCGATTTGTGTTGAGGTTGATAGAATGCGATTTTTGCCTGTAAAGACTACTAACGATTTGTTTATAATGCGTTCAGATCGCTTCCATCTTACAGATTCTTACGAGATGGAAGATGGCAATTACATATTTCCAAATGTGGATTTAGATCCACGATTCTACAAAACTATTGATGATTTTAACGAAAGATTCCCGTATTCTGTTCCAGCTTTGGCTGCTGCAAAATCCGTTACAATCCGAGGCGATTGGACTTTTGGAAGCCAAGTTTCTATGTTTGCGGATGCTATTTTAGAAGATACAGGGGAGCCAAGTTACGTTCCAAATGGCGAATTTGTGGGTCCGAAGGGCATTGAGCCAGACGAGTGGGTATAGTCACAAAATAAATTCATTCGGGCGTGTCGTGTGGAAAATGGCCTTATTTCAACGTTTTTATAGTGTTGATTAATGGCTTTTTAAGAAAATTGATGACTTTTTTTGAAAATGTCCACACGTATGGCAAAACACCATTAAAATAGTTAAGGTGTGTGTTGAGAATTTAGCATTTTTCGCATGTTTTTAACACAAGATGAAACTACAAAAGAAACGATACGTGAGGACAAATGGCAGAAGGAAGTAACGGAAGACGTCGTTTTTCCGATAAGTGGGGTAAACACGAGCTTGATGTGCTGGCTGTGTTGTCTTCCGCATTTCCACAATGGCTGACTTCGCGTCAGATTGCGCAACGAGTTAAGGCTTATGCCGATTCTTATGGAGAGCTTGCAGATCAAGCTGCAAAGGCTGCGTTTGCAAAGCAATTCCAAAGAGATCGTGCAAAGCTTGCAGCTATGGGTATTGCGATTGAATCTCGTCAGCCTGAATATTCTTCAAAGTCAGAAGGCCAAGATTTTGCATCTTACAGGCTGCAACTTGGTGACGAACCTCGCGTGCGTATTCGTTTTGAACAAGAAGAGCTTCCTGTTCTTGCGGCTGCTAATTATTTAGCTCGTTCTATGTCGATTTCTTCTTCTGAATCGCGCAAAGTAGATCAGCAACATTCTTCTGCATCTCGTACTGCTCCTAGAGTTCCTCAAACACCTATTCCTGGTTTGGGCTTAGATTCGATTGCCCCTGGTCTTGGAACTCAAACAATTCCAGACGCATTGGTTAAGGTTATTGATTCTAGAAGATTTGCAGCAACTGTTGACGTTGATGGTGAACATTTGAACGTTGCATACACTGATTCCGACGATTTAGCAATGTTTGTTCTTGAGCACCCAGGTTCTTGCGTTGTAAGTCCTCAAGAAGCTGTGGACGCTTTCCATAGAAGACTTAATGCTGCTACGCAATTCGTTGAATGCGACGAGAATTACGCTGATCAAAGCGTTGATTCTGCACGTTCTAATGCGGAAGATAATCAAGCCCTTTCGGAAAACGAGCCAGACAAGTCTCGTCAAAAAAAGACGTCTTTCCAAACTGGAAGCGAAGTAGATCGCAGACTTCGACTAATGCTCTTCCTTTCTGCTCATCTTGGAGAAGAATTCCCACTAAATGAGCTTGCTGTAAGATTTATTGGCAAACCTAAGAATGATGATGAGCTTCGTAGATTTGTTGCGATTTTGCATAAAGACATTAATACGCTTACTACTGTTTCCGACGATGGCGAGATGGCAGGTAGCCAATTCTTCGATATTGATTGGTCTCTTTTAGAAGCCGAAGGTATTGTTTCCGCAACTAATTCGCTTGGTCTTGAGCGTTTAGCTGGAGTTTCTCAACAATATATGAGTATGCTTACGGCCTCTATCAACTACCTTGCGCATTCTCCTCTTTTGCCTGCTGAACAAAGAGATCAAGCCAAAGCGCTTTACATGCGTTTGCGTAGGCATGTTAGCCCAGGGGAGACTCCTTGGCTTAGCCTTACTGGTTACGAGGTAGAGCCTAGAAATTGTTCTGTTGTTCGCAGCGCTATTAGTGCTAATGCATTAATCGACATGGAGTACACAGATGGCGCTGGTAGAACACGCAGAAAGATTGTTGCTCCTTCTAAGATTTTTGTTGATGAAGGCGTTTACTACGTTGCTGTTTGGACAGATGTTGAGGCTCAAACTCCACAAGATAAGCGTACTTTTGTTGCAAAAGACACTTCGATTAATAAAGCAAACGGTTTGCCGAGAATTTGGCAGGTTTTGCGCGTTGCAAGAATTGAGCGTGCAGAAGTTATTAAGCCTATTTGCCCTGTAGAAATTCCAGATGTTCCAGTTAGCGAACTTAGAAAATGGAGTTTTGACAATGGTACTCAAACATGCTTTATTACAGATGAGCCAGATTTGAACTTCTTAAAGAGTCTTTCTGGAGCTACAATCGAGCCTTGTGGAACTGGCGTTAAGGTTCATTTAACGGTTTCTTCCGACTCTTGGTTTGTTGCATTTTGCATTGCTCACGCTCGTCATATTAAAGCTGTTTCTCCAGAAACTTTGCGCACTATGATTATTGCTCGAGCACAGCGAGAATTAAGCGTTAATAATAGCGATTGCCAAAACTTGGAGAATTAAAATGCCATGGTGGATTTGGCTTTTATTAACTCTTTTTATGCTATGCATGATTGGCGCAGGGCTTGCGTACGCGCTTAAATGCGCGTATAAGATTTTAACGAATTGCACGAGTTTTTATACTAAGGCTTATTCTTGTTTTGAAAAGTTGCAAAACAGTGAAGATTCGTTGAAAAAGGATTCATATCCATTTTTTACGCGTCCGATTTTCGATGCTGCGCAACGTGTAGAAGAGGCTAGAATTAGAGTTTTAAAGCGCAGAGAAAAAGTAGGAGATTCTCATAGAATTGTTTGGCAACATTGGAATAACTTGTCTTTGCGCAAAGAAGATATTGACAATCCAATTTTTAATGAATCTAAAGAAACTAAAGGAAACTAAAGAATAGTTTATGACTACGCTCCCATTATCTCCGTCTCAAAGATTTAGTGCGTTTCGCAAGACTTTGCAACATTCTAAATCAATGGCTGCTAAATTTGAAAGTTCCTTAAGCTTTGATTTGGATGATTTTCAACTTGAGGCAATTGATGCTCTAGAAAATGGAGATAACGTTCTTGTTGCTGCTCCTACAGGTGCTGGTAAAACTGTTGTAGCAGATTTTGCTGTTTTTTTGGGCGTTAATCGCGGTGTTAAAACCTTCTATACAACTCCAATCAAGGCTCTTAGTAACCAAAAATATCATGATTTTTGTGAAGTTTATGGATCTAATAAAGTTGGTCTTTTAACAGGAGACACGTCTGTTAACAGTGAAGCAGATATTGTTGTTATGACAACAGAAGTCTTACGCAATATGCTTTATGAACGTTCAATAACACTTAATTCTCTTGGATTTGTTGTTTTAGACGAGGTGCATTATTTAGCAGATAAATTCCGAGGAGCAGTTTGGGAAGAAGTTATTATTCATCTTCCGCAAAGTGTTAAAATTATTGGACTTTCGGCAACTGTTTCTAATGTTGAAGATTTTAGCGCATGGATTTCTTCTGTTCGCGGAAACACTCATTTAATCGTAGATGAGCATAGGCCTGTTCCTCTTGAACGTCATGTCATTATTCAAAAAGATGGTCAAACAGAGCCAGAGCTTCTTAATCTTTACGATACAGACAAAAATGGTAATGCAACGAATCGTGTAAATCTTGCTTTAACTAGAAAGTTAAGCCAGTGGGAAAATGCTGCTTTGCGCAAAAAATCTTCTTATTTAAGTAAAGATAAGAGATTCTCTAAAGGGCGATTTTCTAAAAGAAAATCGCGCGATCGCTCTAGTGATTTACAAAAAAATTCCAAGTCGTCTTTAACTGTTCGTCATACTCCTAAAAGATGGGCTGTTATTGACGAGCTTGATTATCTTAATATGCTTCCTGGGATTTACTTTATTTTCTCACGTTCTGGTTGCGATCAAGCTGTTCAGCAATGCTTAAACGCTGGTCTAGCTCTTACAAGCGATGAAGAGATGTACGAGATTCGTAGAATTGTTGATTCAATGATCTCGCAAAATAAACTTTCTAAAAGTGACTTAAAAGCGCTTAGATTTGAACGCTTTAGATATGCTCTTGAGCAAGGATTTGCGGCTCATCACGCAGGTATGATTGCGATTTTTAGGCATATTGTTGAAACTCTTTTTGAGCGTGGTCTTATTAAGATTATTTTTGCCACAGAAACACTTGCTTTAGGCTTAAATATGCCAGCTAGGAGTGTTGTTGTAGAAAAGCTAGTTAAGTATGATGGTACAGGTCATGTTCCTCTTACGCCTGGCGAGTTTACTCAACTTACTGGCCGAGCTGGAAGACGCGGAATTGACGATATTGGTCATGCTGTTTTAATAGACAATCCTGATTTTGACCCAGCTAAAGCGGCTTCTCTTTCTAGTAAGCGTGTTTATCCTCTTCACTCTAGCTTTGTTCCAACTTTTAACATGGCTGTTAATCTTCTTAATAATAGCGATGCAAAAACAGCTCGAGTAACGCTTAGTAGCTCATTTGCTCAATGGGAAGCGAACGCTTCGGCAGCGCGCCTTTTGAGTCGTATTGAAGAACTTCAAGAGGCGATTAGTGGCTATGAGCAAGCTTTCCATTGTTCTAATGGCGATTTTGCTGAGTTTATGACTCTTAGAATGCGCCTTAAAGACGCTCAACATGATCAGCGTAGAAAACTTAAGCATACTCTGTTTTCCAGCGATTTAGAGCGTTCAAATGCATTCAAAGAGTTAGATAACAAAATTGCTAGCTTGCGCATTCAAGAAAGAAACCATCCTTGTGCAAATTGTCCAGATATTCAAAACCATTTACATTGGGGATATTATTGGGCTAGAGAAACAAAAGAGCTAAATCAAGTTAAAGAACGTTATAATTCTAGAACTGGTTCTGTTGCAAGATGTTTTGACAATATTTGTAATGTTTTATGTAGTTTGGATTACTTAAAACAAACAGGTAATACGTTTGTTTTAAGTAATAAGGGTCAGCTTCTTAGACGACTTTATAACGAGCTTGATGTTGTTTTTGCGCAAGCCATTTGCGAAGGTATTTTTAACGATTTAACTCCTATTGAGCTGTTGAGTTGTGTATCTTCTTTGGTTTATGAGTCTAGAGGGCCAGTGGGATCAGAGCCAAGAAGATATCCTGGTGGATTAGACGGCGCTGTATTCAATACTGTTTCTAGATTAAAAGAATTGTTTATGCGCATAAGCAATATGTGCTTAAACAATCATCTTGATGCGTTGAAATCGCTAGATTTTGGCGCAGTAGACCTTATATACGATTGGGCACAAGGCGCTGACTTGCTTGATATTTTGCAAAATACGGATATTACGGGTGGAGATTTTGTGCGCTTTGCCAAAAGACTTATAGACTTGCTTAATCAGCTTGCTGTTCTTAGCGATTATTTAAGAATTTTGCCTAATGTAGACGATTCTTTAGCACACAAAGCATATGAAGCAGTTCAAATAATTAATCGTGGGGTAGTAGCCTATTGTGATGTTTAATCTTTATAGTCCGTGCAATTCGCTAGCTTTATAATGGAAACTAAAAGGAGAATATAATATGGCAGAACGCAGTTTACGTGGTATGAGCATTGGTGCAAAGTCGCTAGAATCCGACGATAATGTTGATTTTGCAGCTCGTAATGATGTTACATATGTTTGTCCTAAAGGGCATAGGACTATTCTCCCTCTTGCTCAAGGTGCAGAAGTTCCAGAAGAATGGGAATGCCGTTGCGGTGCTTTAGCGCATAAAGAAGGCGACGCAGATAGGCCAGATGATGATTTTAATAAGCCAACTCGAACTCATTGGGATATGCTTTTAGAGCGTAGAAGCGAAGAAGAGCTAAAAGCTTTGCTTGATAAACGCTTGAAAATGCATCATGAAGGTTGGATTCCTGATTACGAGTAGTCTTTGATGTGTAGTTTTACTTTAATTTTGTGATTAATCACTAATATTAATTATTTAATTTAGGATTTTAGGGAAAACTCCATGAAAGTTGTTTTGCTTGATTTAGATGGCACTTTGACTCAATCTCATATGGGAATTATTGCGTGTGCTAAAAGAGCTATGAGCGATTTAGGCATGCAAATTCCAGACGATGAAGAGATGATGCGCTTTGTAGGACCGTCTATTCTTGAATCTTTTCAACGAAATGGCATGCCAGAAGATTTGCAATTAGAAGGCGTAAAGTTGTATCGAAAGTATTATTCCGAAGTTGCAACTTTTACAGATCCGAAAAATCCTAGTGGTAGTAAAATCACTGGAAGTCTTTTGAATAAGGTTTACGAAGGTATTCCAGAACAATTAAAGAGACTACGTGAATCTGGATATTATCTTGCTACAGCATCTTGCAAGCCAGAATATCAAGTTAAGCCTATTTGTGATTATTTTGGTTTAACAGATTTGATTGATGGAATTTACGGCGCGAGTGCCGATATGTCTAGAATTAAAAAAGACCAAGTTATTCGCTATGTTTTGAAAAATATTGGTTTTGACTATTCGCTAGACAAGGCATTAATGGTTGGCGACCGATGGACGGACGCAGATGGTGCTTTAGCATGCTACATTGATTGTCTTGGTTGCGCTTGGGGCTACGCAGAGCCTGGTGAGCTTAAAAAGCACGGTGCTTATAGGATTATTGACAATGTTTGTGATTTGAGCATTGCTATTGATGAATATTTTGATAATACTTTGCGCAAATGATATTTCTATATAAAAATAATTCTATATAAGTATCCGATAATGTACGTTATGTCAGATTTGTTATAAATCACGAATAAAACACACTACATAAGAATTAGAGTCAGCACACCACTTTCATTTTTTATTATTCATTATTTTTTTATTCTTAATATTTCGATATTTTCAATATGATATAAATTTTATGATTTAAGATTCTTTAGTTTTAAGATTCTTTAGATAAATCAGCTCGTACTTGCTTAACAATGCATCCAACTGCGATTGCAAAAACAGCTGAGCCGCCCTCAAGCATGCTAAACATATTTTCTTGATTATTGTTACATTCCATAACAGATTGACCATCGCAAATTATTGTCATGCGCTCAAGATGATTAACACTATAACAATTCAAAAAAACTATAGCTTTTGTAACGTTTGTAAGATTTACGCCAGCGTCTAAAAGTCGCTTAGCAACCGCCATAATAGAAATATCCTTAAAAGAATATAAACGCCTGGATCCAGACCCGTGAGAAGGATTAATAGAAGGCTCAATAATGTTTTTTCTAGCCCAATAATCAAGTTGCCTATAGGTTATTCCAGCAATCTTCATTGCAACGCTTCCGCGATATCCTACGGACTCTTCTCCGTAGCTAGAAAAAGCAAACAACTCCCCCTGCACTGGCTGATTATTAGATTCGTAGAAATCCGCCAGTGCATTTTTGCTAGAAGAGTTTTTTAACACCATTATTGTTTATTATGTTTATTGTGTTTATCGCTATCGTTTACTAACAGCACTTTGCGTAAAGAACATTAAGCGATATTTGCCAATCATAATCTCATCGCCATTATTAAGAACTGCTTCATCAACTCGATTACGATTAACATAGGTTCCGTTTAAGCTGCCAGCATCTGCAATGCTAAAAACGTTTCCATTCCTTCTAAACACTGCATGCGCTCTAGAAACAGTAGAATCGTCAAGCATAATATCTGCTCTAGAGTCACGCCCAACCGATACAACATCTTCGTCTAGCAAATAACGAGACCCAGAAACTGCCCCACGTGTAGAAATAAGCAAAGCGGTGCCTGGCAGTAGTTTTGCTATTGTGTCTAAATCATCCTGTTTGAGTGGGCGGTCTGCGTTCGAGTTTATTGGAATAGTTATTGCTGGCATGCCAATAATGGTTGTTTCGCCAGCTGTAGGAATAGGTTCAGTCATAATTGCTATTTTACCTTCTTATTCGACTGGTTTTGCATATTGATACTGTTTTGGTTCGCGTGTTGAACGAATCTCAACCTCTTCAGGCGTTGAAACGTATACGGAAGCGCCAAATTTAACTTTTAATCTAGATCCAACTCCCCCTGCAATATTTACGGCGTTTTGCAAATTTTGCGCATCGCCAATAGCCTTAACTATGTAAGGAGGATTTATCTCGATTCCATCGCACAGCAATCCATGCTTAGTGTCGGAAATATAAGTAGAAGTAACAATGCGAATATCGTTAATAGACATAACTTCCACGCCAGCGTTGCGAAGCTCTTCTATAAGCTGAAACATAGTTGCAGCATCTACGCGCTCTTTTTCTCCAGCTGTAATATGAATAATTACACCTTTTCCAATTGCTGGAAGGCGACCAGAAATCAAGCCGCTTGTTTGCGAATTTTGCTTAGCAATTCTAGCAGCTTCTTCTTGCTTATTCACAGATGCTTTTAGAGAATTAAGCTGACTTGTTAATTCAAACTTTCGTTGTTCAAGATTTTGTATTTGAGAATTAGTTTCTGTAATCAATCGCGTAAGCTCATCTTCGCTCATAGTTTGGTACACAAGAGCACTTCGATTTACTTGAATCATATATGCAAAGCTAAGAAGAGCGCAAAGAAGCATAACAAGTAAGCCTGTTAAAATGCGCGTTCTAGTAACATGACCTTGCAAAGATGGCTTATTTTTGCGCTTAACGATTGGGAAGGAACCCGTTTGCGTGCGGTCACTTTCTCGATCTTTAGCATGCTGGCGATGAAGCCGTTTAACAATATTGTCTACATTTTTATCAATATTATTATCGCTTAATTCATTGTTTTTTACGCTGTTTTTTGAAGTATTCGCAAGTGGATGTTTCATATTATCCCCTGAATCTATCCCCTAAATATAAAACGACGAATTGCAGAAACGTTAGAGAAGATTCGTATTCCTAAAACAACAATAACAGCCGTTTGCAATTGTGCACCAACTCCAAGCTGGTTGCCAAGCAAGACTAAAAGCGTTGCAGCAATAACATTTGAGAAGAACGAAATAACAAACACTTTGTCGGAAAAGCTGCGCTCAAAATAAGCTCTAGCAGCGCCAAGAAGAGCATCTAGTGCAGCAAGCACCATGATTGGCAAATACGGTTGAATAACCACTGGAATATCTGGATGCACAACAATGCCAATAAGTGCTCCTAAAATCAATCCAAGAATAGCTGTCATAACCTATTTCCTATCTTTCCTATCTTCTACTAGTCAACTCTTTTGCAAAATTGACTTCTCCCGTTCCAGCTGCCGACAACTTTAAGTTATTAGTAGCTGAAACTTGTGGATTAATACCAGCATTTGTAAGAGAAGTAAACCATTCAGAATGCTTTTGAGAATTTAACTTTTCAATAAGGCTAGAGCTGTCTCCTATTGCCTCAATCGTATACGGGCTTTGAGTTTGATTAACTCCAACAAGAATCGTGGATCCTGCAGTACGAATCGATGTTTGAGAACCAATCCTGTATCCGTTAATTGATATTGCTTCTGCTCCAGCATCCCAAAGAATAGAAACAAAGATTTGAATATCTCGATCGCTAACAACCTTGATTCTAGCACCTTTAGACATTTCTCTAGGAAGAGAGCCATTAGAAACATCGTTACTTGCAGAAATAGGATTTGCAATAGTTAAAACAACACCAGGGCCATATACAGCGTGAGTGCCATTAGTCATGTTGTCGGATTTATCAACTTGATTTTCGTACGGAGTGTTAATTCTTTTAGACTCTTTGTCTACACTAGCGCGAAGCTTTGCAACTTCTTTAACAAGATTATCGAATCTGCTTGCGTGAGTCGTAAGCTCGTTCGCTAAAGATACGCGTATAGCTTTACGCGAATCAGCGTGTAGTTTACGTACGAATTGACTACCAACAGTACCAACAGCAATGCAAATTAAAAAAACAATTATTCTTGTAATCCAAAGACTAATCTTGCTAACATTTTGCTTATTTAGTCTAGAATCCATAAAAAGCGGATCAACTGGCCTGTTGCTTAAATCATCTATTAGTCTAAGAGAATAATCTTCAAGCCTACGATGCCTATCTCGATGCGATGAAAAAGTATACGATGAATTTGTAACGTGATGAGCGCCTAAATTAAACACGGATTTAGAAAATACTGCTCTGCGCTTAGAAAACAAAACAACAGTTGGAGCAGGAAAAGACTCTGGAGCTTTGCCACTAGAGGCATAATCTCCGCTTTGATTTAGATTAGAAGTCTTTTCCACCATGATTCATCCGTTGTTATTGATTAGTTTTCAAAAATCGTAAGAATTATTTAGCCTTTTTTATTAGTAGCTTATAAGCTTGTATACAGTACAATATTCCCGCAAACCAATAAAGCGTTATTCCCCAAATCGCACATGCAATTGCAGCAGCATATAGAATAAGCACTGGCTCTGTTGCAATCGCGAAAACAATCATAAATAGAACAATAGTTACCATTAGCAATGCTGTTCCAGTTTTGCCCATAAAATTAACAGGCAAAGGGCCATAGTCGTATTGTGCAAGAATCACAATTAAAATTGCCATTATTGCGTCTCGCAAAACAACTAAAGCTAATGCCCACCAAGGTATAATCTTTGCAAATGCTAAAGCTAGTGTGCTGCAAACTATAAGAAGCCTATCTGCAATAGGGTCTAGAATCTGACCTAATTTGCTAACCTGATTAAAAGTTCTTGCAATATAACCGTCAATACAATCAGAAAGTGCAGCAATTGCAAGAACAATTAAAGCAGGCCACATTTTGTGTTGCGCAATTAAAACAGCAAGATAAGGTATTGAGCATATTCTTAAAAAGCTAATAACATTAGGCACAGTAAGAACTCGATTAAGCGCTTCAGGACTATATTCCTGACTATAAACGAATTTGACCATACCTAATTTCCTTAAAACTTTCTAAAAATAAAATTTCAATACTAATATTATTGCGAATAATAAAATATTGGGGCACTTTTATGCCCCAATATTTCTACGCACGCCAAGCTTCTTGAGCAATATTACGAATAGAATCAATTGCTTGAGCTGGGCTACTTGCTCCGTAAACTGCAGAGCCAGCAACAAGAACATCTGCTCCAGCTTGTGCAACAGTTGCAGCAGTAGATGGGCTAACTCCGCCGTCAACCTGAATATGCGTGCTTAGTCCGCGGCGCGTAATCTCATCGCGTAAACGGCGAACCTTGTTCATTTGATTGCTTAAGAACTTTTGACCACCAAAACCAGGCTCTACAGTCATAATAAGAACCATGTCGAACTCGTCTAAAATATCGAAAATAGGCTCAACTGGCTCAGCTGGGCGAACTGCAAAGCAAGCTTTGCAACCCATATCTCTAAGCTGGCGCGCAAGACGCACAGGAGCGTGAGTTGCACCCATGTGGAAGCTAACAGAATCAGCCCCGAGCTTAGCGTATTCTGGTGCCCAACGGTCTGGGTCTTCAATCATCAAATGAACATCTACAGGAAGATTAGTAACTTCGCAAATGCGCTTTACAATCGGCTCCCCCAAAGTCAAATTCGGTACAAAATGATGATCCATAACATCAACGTGAACAAGATCAGCATTGGAAATTGCTATAAGATCTCTTTCAAGATTGCAAAAATCTGCAGAAAGAATGCTAGGTGCTATTTGTATATTCATGTGTTCCATTCTAAGAAAAGCAAGCGACTAGAAAAACAAAATCTAACTAAAACTAACTAAAGCTAACTATTTAACTTAGATTCCTCTTTGGCTTCTCTTTTAGAAACCATTTTTGTTTTGGATTGAAGTTCGCGCTCACGTTCGTATGCAGTAATGTCGATTAAACGGTTCACAAGATTTGCTCGCGATTTTTTACTATTTTGCAAAATAACAAAAACAATAATCGAAGCAATAAAAATAACAATCGATACCCAAACGTTAATTCTTACTCCAAGGAAAGTGTGTGAAAAATCAATGCGTAAAGCTTCAATCCACATTCTTCCAGCCGTATACCACATTACGTAAAGAACAAACTCAGAACCAGACTTAAGCTTGCTTTTAAGCGCTTTACTAAAGCATATAAGCAAAGCAGCACCTGCAAAATTCCAAAGCATCTCGTACAAAAACGTTGGGTGAAAAAGTGTGCCTTCTGGGCATGTAAGACCGTCGTAGCATCTTTCAGCGTGACCAATTGCATTTGATGCCGAATAATTAAGTTTTAATCCCCATGGAAGTGTTGTAGGAGCGCCATAAAGTTCTTGATTAAACCAATTGCCTAAACGCCCTATTCCTTGAGCTACAAGCAATGCAGGAGCTGCACAATCAGCAAGTAGGCTTATAGGATATTTTCTGTACGCGCAAAATGCACTAGCAGCCAAAGATCCAAGTATTACTCCACCCCAGATTCCAAGTCCACCATTCCAAATCCTAAAAATTTCTAGAAAATCGCCATTTGCTCCAAAAAACTTCTCTGGAGTTGTAATAACGTGATATAGACGCGCGCCAACAATTCCCATAGGAAGGCTTACAAGAGCTATATCTAGAATTTGGTTAAAATCTCCGCCTTCTCGCTTCCATCTTCGATTTGCAATCCAAATTGCAACTAGCGCTCCAGCAAGAATCGAAAGAGCATAAAATCTTAATGTAATAGGTCCGAATGTAATTTGAGAAATACTTGGACTAGGAATAGCACAAATCGTCATATTCTTTACTTTCCTTTATTTTCTTTTACTTTCAACAAAACATAAGGACTTTTGTTAAAACGTTTAATTGGTAAATTCTAATTGGTAAAAACTAATATTAGAATCCAACAGCTTTGATTAATGCCATTAAAACTGGCGCACACAGCAAGATTGAGTCCACTCTATCTAAAACTCCGCCATGACCTTTAAGCAAATGACCCATGTCTTTAATGCCAATATCTCGTTTAAGCATAGATGCGCACAAATCACCAAAAGTTCCAACAATTCCAAACAAAATGCCCATAACAGCAGGCATCCACCAGAATTTAATCCAAGATGTTCCATAGAATCCAGCAACAATCGCGTAAGCTCCGATTAGTGCAAGAAGCATAGATCCTATAAGTCCTTCAACAGACTTTTTTGGAGATATTCGTGGAGAAAGCTTATGTTTACCTAACCATGCTCCAGCAAAAAGACCACCCGTATCGCTTAAAGCAGGTAAAAATATGAGTAGCATTGCGTGCGCTACAGCTTGTTTAGAATCAGCTATAGATAAAATAATGCAAGAAGCAAGAAGAGGAATGTACAACACTACAAACAACGAAACAGCTGTATTAGTAAAAGTATTAGCTTTTAAGCTTTTAGAAGTTGCACGCTGTAGTTTCTTTTCTACAGCACGCATAGTTCTTTTAGATACAGTGCTATTTAGAGTTGCAAAAATAACAGTTAAAATAAGCGAGGCAGTTATTCCACTTGCCATTGCAACTGCATGCCACTTTGCGTAGAAGGTTGAAAAAATCGTAATAACCGAGCAAATAGACAATACAGCAAAAGGAATCCTAAACCCCGCTGTAGCAAAGTCAACGTGCAATTCCCACAATGCAAGAAGCATAAAAACAGTTAAAAGAACAACAAAAGCATCTATACTTACAAGAAGACATGCCACAATTACAGCAATCAGCAGCACTGCAGTTGCAATAGCTTGTGGCATGTTCCTGCCAGTTCGCTTGTTTATATCTGTTAAAGCTTCATAAGCATCGTTTGTAGCATTTGAATCCAAAGAATCAAACCTCCATGATTTCCTTCTGCTTGCCTTCTAGCAAAGCGTCTAAGGAATCGGTAACTTGCTTAGTTACTTTATCTAGTTCTTTTTGCAAGCGATCGCCTTCATCTTCGCCAATCTCGCCATCTTTAACAGACTTATCAATGCTTTCTTTAGTCTTGCGACGAATATTTCTAACAGCAACCTTGCCTTCTTCTGCCTTGGTCTTAGCAAGCTTTACGTATTCCTTACGTCTGTCTTCAGTAAGCTCTGGCATTGTAACGCGAATAACATTGCCATCTCTGTTAGGGCTAACACCCAAATCTGAATCGCGAATAGCTTTTTCAACAGCATTTGCTTGCGATGCGTCAAAAGGAGTAACAGAAAGAGTTCTTGGCTCTGGAACGCCAATAGAAGCTACAGCCTTAATAGGAGTTGGAGCACCATAATAGTCAACCATAATGCCATTAAGAAGAGCAGGATTAGCTCGACCAGTCCTAATGCCCATAAAGTTTTCTTTTGTAGCTTCAACAGACTTGTTCATTTGTTCAAGAGCCTGATCAATAATAGCTGGCATGTGTTCTCCTTTATTGGTATTAGTTGTGCCAATTAAAATTTTATTTATAAATTTTATGCTTGTTAAATTTTACGTTATTAAGTTATTGCCTAATTTGCATGTTTGATTTATTGATGAGTTATTTATTGGTGATTATTCACTAATATTTCATCTATTAAGCAAATGTAGGCTCATCGTTAGAAACCAAAGTTCCAATTTGATCTCCGACTAATGCACGAGTAACGTTTCCTTCTCCTTCTAGACCAAATACACGAATCTTTTGGCTGTTGTCTCTAGCCATAGAAAGCGCAGAAGCGTCCATAACTGCAAGACCATCAACAAGCGCGCGATGGTAATTAAGAGTGAGGAATTTCTTAGCATTAGGATCTTTGCGAGGATCTGCACTATAAACTCCGTCAACTCCATTCTTGCCCATTAAAACTTCATCGCAATGAATCTCTAAAGAACGCTGAATAGAAACGGTATCGGTTGAAAAATAAGGCATTCCAGCGCCTGCACCAAAAATTACAACTCGGCCTTTTTCTAAGTGTCGAATTGCTTTAAGTGGAATATAAGGCTCAGCAACTTGACCCATTGTTATAGCAGTTTGAACGCGAGTTGCCTGCCCTGCTTGCTCAAGAAAATCTTGCAAAGCTAAGCAATTCATAACAGTTCCAAGCATACCCATGTAATCGCCGCGACTACGATCGATGCCAGCTTGTTGAAGCTCTGCACCGCGGAAGAAGTTTCCGCCGCCAACAACTATTGCAACTTGCACGCCTTCATGCACTGCTTTTACAATCTCGCCAGCAATTCTACGAATAACATGAGTATCTATACCAACGGCGCCACCGCCAAATGCTTCTCCCGAGAGCTTTAACAAAACTCTACGAGACTTGCTTTCCCCCGCTTGTGCGATAGTCATAAAACTTTCCTCCAGTCATAACGGCGAACGCAAGCATATCTTTGTTATAATATCTTTCAATAACGACACAGCAAAACACGATTTTTAACATGATTGTGGCGATTTTGTGCCGATTTTTATTTTAAGCATGTTTTGTAACGTTTTAAGCATGTTTTAGTCGTGTTTTAGTAAATACTAAATAGAGTTTTGTTCAAACGCATAAAACAAACGAATAAAAATAGCGCAACAGGCGGAATCAAACCCATTGCGCTATCAATACATGAATTAATCTAAAAATTAAGATTAATCATGTTTTTTATTATTTTTATCTTGGTTAGTATTTTGACTATCATCTAGATTCTCATCACCTGTTTCTAAATGATGCTCATCGTAGCCTTGCAAGTAACGCGTACGACGCCAATGGTGAATAGAAGCATTTATACCGCGGTGATGCACGTGGTACTTTCTAGGAGTTCCACCATGTGGCAGCTCTTTAACTTCCTTAGCAACAGCAATCTGATTCACGTTAGAAGGATCCATAATTGCGATTGGCGCAACAGGTTCTGGCTCAGTCGGAGCTGCCGTTCTGCTACTAAGCTTTGATGGGAGCCATTCAGCAAACCAAGAAAGAGCCCAACAAATCAAGAAGTACACAATTGCAGCAACAGTCAAAGTTTGCAAAATATTAAAGTACATTGATCCAAGTCGTCTAGATTCTTGGAGCAAATCAGTGTACATAATTATGGAACCTAATGCAGTATCTTTTAACACAACAACAAGCTGAGTTACAGCTGCTGGAAGCATAGCGAATATAGCTTGCGGCATTTCGATTTGTGTTAAAGATTGATATTGAGAAAGTCCAAGAGCTAAAGATGCTTCGCGCTGACCGTTAGGAAGATTTCCAACGCCAGATCGAACTAACTCTGCAACAACAGAACCGTTGTACAAAATCAAAGACAACACAACAGCCCAATAAGACGCTCCACTTATTCCAGCAAACGCAAATCCTCGCCAAAGGAAGATCATAAGCAAAAGCACTGGTACTGCTCGGCAAAACTCAACAACAACTGCAGAAATGCTACGAAGAATCAAGCTAGGCAATAGTCTTAAAAGACCAAACAAGAGTCCAAAAACTATTGATCCTGCAACAGCAAGAAGCGAAGCTTTAAGAGTCATCCACAATCCTGGAAGATAAAAATCGCTCCAAGCTTCCGATTCTACAGCTGGATTCCACAATGCCCACGAAAGCTGATTTTCGCCTTCTGGAGGATTGCTAAGTCTTAAAAGCAAAGCAATAACAATAAGCGCAAACACAACGCACGCAACAATATTTGCAATGCGAATCTTCTTTAGAGCCTTAGGCCCAGGCGCATCAAATAACAGAGATTTTTCTTGTTCTTTTGCCATTTTTATCACCTTCTAACCGCAAGCTTATTAGACAAATAAGTTGTAAGAATACCAATTGGAATAATCAACACAATGTATCCGCACGCAAAAATCAAAAAGATTGGAACAATCAAATCTGCATGCCTCTCAATCATCTCGCTCATAAGAGTAGATGTTTCAGTTGCAACAGATGCAGCAGCAGCAACAGTGGAATTTTTAAGCAACGCAATAAAAGTGTTTCCAAGAGGTGCTACAGATCCGCAAAATGTTTGAGGCAAAATCACATTAAAAGCCGATTGGAAGAAGTTAAGCCCAAGCGCTCTACATGCTTCTGCCTGACCCAAAGGTACTGTATTTAAGCCAGATCTTAAAGATTCGCAAACAAATGCTGCAGTGTAGAAACTCAAGCCAGCAATTGCAAGCCAGAAGAAGTTTACGCTAAAAACAGTGGAAAAACCGAGCTTTAGCTGTGCGTACACGCCAAGAACCATAAAAACCATGATTATAGTTAGAGGCATATTCTTAAAGAACTCAACATATGCGCTTGCAATAATGCGAAGCGAATGAATTGGACAAATCCTCATCATAACTAAAATCACACCAAGAATCGTGGAAAAAAGCACGCTCCATAATGTGATTTCAATATTTACCAAGAATGCTCCTGGAATATTGTACGAGGTAAATAATTGCACAAAGTCTTGCATTTTACTCCTCCCCCTCATTTGGTACTGGCGGATTATACTTTGCGTTTGGCTTAAAACCAGTTCCGCGCATGTTATCGTCTAAAGCTCTTTTCCATGAACCATTTTTAATCATGTCTTTAAGAGCAGCATTAATGCGCTTAGCTAGCTTAGTGTTTCCTTTTTTAATGCCAATTCCGTAGTGTTCTTCAGTAAATGGCTTACTAACAAGCTTTAGTCTGCCGCGCGATGCTGTAGCAAGGCCAGCAAGAATAATATCGTCTGTTGTAACAGCGTCTACGATTCCAGAGAATAATGCTGTTGCACACTCCGCATAACCAGGCTGTTGCATAAGTTGAACTTTTGAAGAGTACTTCTCTTTAATAACTATTGCAGACGTAGAACCAGTTACCGAGCATAAACGCTTTCCATCTAAATCGTCTGGGCCACTTACTTTATGCTCGTCTTTGCGAACCAATAAATCTTGACCAGCAATAAAATATGGTCCTGCAAAAGAAACAGTGTTTTTTCTGGCATCTGTTATGGAATATGTTGCAACAATCATATCCACATCACCATTTTGAAGCATTGCTTCGCGCTGTTTTGAAGGCGATTCCTTCCAAACAATCCTATCTTCGGAGTAACCCAACTTTTTGGCAACATACTTTGCAACGTCTACATCAAAGCCAACGTAGGTTCCAGACTTTTTGAAACCAAGACCAGGCTGATCAAACTTAATACCAATGCGTATTACGTTACTGCGATTATCGCTACTGCAAGCGCTAAGCGGGAAAACGCAGCACAATACGCAAATCATAGATAAAATTGCGCGATATGTATGCCTTAATCCCAGTTTGCAGCGCTTACACTTAAGAGCAATATTGTGTAAATATTTCATAACTACCTCTTAAAGACTTAAAAATCGATATTAATGATTTCAATTAAGAATCAAATTAATGAGTCAAAATCTTTGAAAGGAAGTCTTTTGCTCTGTCTGTCTTTGGATTCTCAAAGAACTCTTCTGGCGTATTTTGCTCAAGAATTCTGCCATCTGCCATAAACACGATTTTGTCTGCGGCTTTACGCGCAAAGCCCATCTCGTGAGTAACGCAAATCATGGTCATTCCTTCTTTTGCAAGCTCAACCATAACATCAAGAACTTCGTTAACCATTTCTGGATCAAGTGCAGATGTAGGCTCATCAAAAAGCATAACCTTTGGGTGCATTGCAAGCGCGCGAGCAATTGCCACTCGCTGCTGCTGACCGCCAGAAAGCTGAGAAGGCATCTTGTTTGCTTGATTATCTACGCCAACTCTAGCAAGAAGATCCATTGCTAAACTTTCTGCTTCTTGCTGTTCCATATGGCGAACCTTAATAGGAGCAAGCGTAACGTTTTCTAGAATCGTCTTGTTTGCAAAAAGATTAAAGGACTGGAACACCATTCCTACTTCTGCACGCAATGCGGCAAGTTCTTTTCCTTCTTGAGGAAGAGGCTTACCATCAATGCGAATATCTCCAGAGTCGATTGTTTCAAGACGATTAATCGTCCTGCACATTGTTGACTTGCCAGAACCAGAAGGTCCAATAATAACAAGCACTTCGCCTTTATTAACCGTTAAGTTAATATCTTTCAAAACGTGAAGCTTGCCATAATGTTTTTCAACATGGCTAAGTTCCACCAATGGCTGTGCTACTTTTTTTGTGTTGTTTAATTTAGTATCCATAAAAAGGATTCTAATGTTCTTGTGTTACATGCGTTTATCGTAATAGTTACTTTTAACCACCTATAAAGTTACGAAAAACATTAAAAATGATACAAAAATGTTAATTTTACTTAAAAAAATGCCGTTAAGCCTTGATTTTTGGTTTAGTTAACCAAACGACTTAACGGCATATGCGAATATTAATTCTTGTTTAACGCTTGCGACTATTCGTCTTCTTCTGGATCGTAGTCAACGCCAGTTTCTGCACGCTGTTCGGCAGAGATTGGAGCAGGAGCACCAGTTAGAGGATCACGGCCGCCGCCAGCCTTAGGGAATGCGATTACGTCGCGAATCGAACTTGCTCCTGCAAGAATTGCAGCAGTACGATCCCAGCCCAAAGCAATACCAGCGTGAGGTGGAGCACCATACTTAAACGCTTCAAGCAAGAAGCCAAACTTTTCGTCTGCTTCCGCTTTATCGATTCCAAGAACGTTAAGAACGCGATCTTGAATATCGTCGCGGTGAATACGAACGGAACCGCCGCCCATCTCGTTACCGTTGCAAACAATGTCGTAAGAATCGCTCATTGCATGCTCTGGGTCTTTATCGAACTTGTCAATCCAATCAGCAGATGGCATTGTAAATGGATGATGCATAGAAGTCCACTTGGAGTGGCCGACTGCAACATCGTCATCGTCTGGATCATCCGTGCGCTTAAACAGTGGGAAGTCAACAACCCAAGTAAAAGCAAACTCGTCTGGGTGAAGTAATCCTGCGCGGCTAGCAAGCTCTACGCGGACAGCACCGAGCAAAAGCTGAGAAGATTCGCGGCTGCCTGCTGCAAAGAACACAGCATCGCCATCTTGCGCACCAACAGCTTCCTTAAGTCCTGCACGCTCTTCTTCGCTAAGATTCTTAGCAACAGGACCTTTAAGCTCGCCATCTTCACCAAAGACTACATAAGCCAAGCCCTTAGCTCCGCGCTGCTTAGCCCAATCCTGCCATGCGTCAAACTGACGACGAGGTGTATCTGCACCGCCCTTAAAGAGCACAGCGCCAACATAAGGAGCTTGGAACACACGGAATGGAGTGTTCTTAAAGAAGTCAGTCAACTCAATAAGTGGGTTTCCAAAACGCAAATCTGGCTTATCGGAACCGTACTTATCCATTGCTTCTTGCCAAGTAATTCGAGGCAAAGGAAGAGTGATTTCGTGGCCTGCTTCCTTCCAAATAGCAGCGATAACGCGCTCTGCCATAGCCATAACATCTTCTTGGCTTGCAAAGCTCATTTCCATATCGAGCTGAGTGAACTCAGGCTGACGATCTGCGCGGAAGTCTTCATCGCGGTAGCAGCGAGCAAGCTGATAGTAGCGTTCAACACCAGAAACCATAAGCAACTGCTTTAAGAGCTGAGGAGACTGTGGAAGAGCGTACCAAGAGCCTGGAACCAAGCGCGCTGGAACAACAAAGTCGCGAGCGCCTTCTGGGGTGGACTTAATAAACGTTGGTGTTTCTACCTCTGTAAAGTCCATATCTTCCAAAGCGTGGCGAGCAGCTTTAGCCATATTAGAGCGAAGCTTCAAATTGCGTTGCATTGATGGGCGGCGCAAATCAAGATAGCGGTACTTCAAACGTACGTCTTCGCTAGGAAGCTTGTTTTCGGACTCGTTTTCCAAAGCGGTAGAAACTTGGAATGGTAACGCATCGGACTTAGCGAGAATCGTTACTTTATTTGCAACGATTTCGATTTTTCCTGTTGCTAAATGGTCATTTTCATTGCCATCTGGACGCAAGCGAACTTCGCCAGTAACTTGCACAACAAACTCGCTTCGCAATGGTCGCGCAGTTTCTTCATCGTAAATAACAACTTGTACTAAGCCAGTGTTGTCTCGAACGTCTACAAAGGCAACGCCACCGTGGTCGCGGCGGCGATCAACCCAACCAGCAATGGTTACGTTTTGTCCAACTAATGTCTCAGTCACTTCAACGGCATGGTGTGTGCGATACGCCGTCTGGCTCATAAGTCCACTTCCTTGTTTTAATAATTTTGTTAATTTTTGTTTTGACTTTAATAGTTTACCGCATGAATCGCGCTTTCAAATATTAAAATCTTAAAAAGCAAATCGCAAATCGCAAATCTTAAAAAGCAAATCGCAATTATTGAGCGCAAGAAACAGTTTGATGTGCATATGCATCATCTGGCTGCCAAGACGTAACGTCTGCGCAAACTTGCTCTCCTGTAATAATGTTTTTTACTTCATCATGACTAGATTCAGAATCTGTGCTATCTGCTGGGAACCAAACGTATGGAATACCCAACTTATCTGCATACTTGATTTGTTTACCAAGCTTTGCAGCACTTGGAGATACGTCTGTTGCAATTCCTCTAGAGCGAAGCTTTTGAGCAATCTGATTACAAGCTGGCCTATCTTCCTCATTCCAAACTGCAACCATTACTGCAGCAGGAGAAACGCGTGAAACTGTAGCTCCAGCTGTGTGAAGCATGTAAGAAAGCAAGCGCGAAAGTCCTATAGAAAGACCTACGCCTGGATACTTTTTGTTTCCTTGAGAAACAAGATTGTCGTATCTTCCGCCAGAGCAGATTGACCCTAGGGATTCAGCGCCTTCTAGGAACGTCTCGTAAACTGAGCCAGTGTAATAATCCAAGCCGCGTGCAATCTTCAAATCTGCAACAACAGATCCTGGACGAATTTTTGATGCATCGTCTACAATCATCGCAAGCGTTTCTACGCCTTCAATCGCTAAAGCGTAAGATTCATTGCTAGAATCCCTAGAAATATTGTGTTTATCGCATAAATCGTTGAATTTAGTCTTTAACTCTTCGCCACTATTTGCGCTAAGCTCTGCCAGCTCTAAGCATGCTGCAGCTTGAGAATCCGTAGCTGCGCATTCTTTTACAAGAAGATTTGCAACTTCTTTTGCGCCAATCTTATCTAGCTTATCGATTTCTCGAAGAACACCTTCAATATCGCTTAAGCCAATTCCTCTATAAAAACCTTCGGAAAGCTTGCGATTATTCGCGTGAACAGTGGCTTTTGGCAATCCAAACTTGCGCAAACGCTCCAAAGCTTCGACCATAACAAGCGGAAGCTCCACTTCGTAGTGAGATGGCAAGTCGCCATTCCCTACAACGTCAATATCTGCTTGAACAAACTCGCGGAAACGTCCTTCTTGTGGACGCTCTCCACGCCAAACTTTTTGCATTTGCCAACGCTTAAATGGGAATGCTAAATCGCCAGTGTGTTCAACAACATACCTACTAAGAGGAACTGTTAAATCAAAGTGCAATCCAATGCGATTTTCAACTGGTGTGTCGCTTTCGTGCCCCACTTCTTGCAATCTAGATAAAAGATATATTTCTTTACTAGTTTCGCCTTTTTTCAACAAGCTTGAACCCTGCTCAACAGCACGAGTTTCAATGCCTATAAAACCATTTAATTCAAAGACTTCCCGCAATGTGTCCATAACACGCTGCTCAACAGCGCGCTCACTTGGAAGCCACTCGGGAAAACCAGATATTGATGAGCCTTGTACCATGTCCACTATAATAGGTTATGTTACGGAAAAATCATGGCTTACCGTCATACTTATTCGTAACACTATTACCGTGCATATGCTCTAAGGAGTCGTCCCGTGACCGAACAGACTAAACCTATAGAAACTACTAAACAAGCTACCCCAAAGCCGCATGCTCCTTCGCCTGCAAGCTTAGCAAATAAAGCTCGCGTTGTTGCTGCCGTTCCTGCTATTTCTTATAGCGAAGAAGACGTTAAAACCGCAAAAACCTTTGGGCGCGTTGATGAAAATGGAAATGTGTATGTTCGAGAAGCTGGTGGAGAACGCGAAGTAGGGCAATACTCTACTGGCACTCCAGAAGACGCTTTGACTTTCTACGTACACCGTTATCTTGACTTAAAAATCAAGCTTAATCTTTTTGAAAAAAGACTTGAATCTTCTAACGTAAGGCCAAAGGAAATTGACGAGACCTTAGCTACTTTAGATGCGGAGCTTAAGGAGCCATCTGTTGTTGGAGATCTTGCCGCTTTAAGCGCGCGACACGCCGAGCTAAAAACTAAAGCTGCATCTAAAAAAGATGAACTCGCTAAAGCTCGCAAAGAGGAGCTAGAGAAGGCTCTTAAAGATCGCACAGCCATTGTTGAACAGGCAGAAGCGCTTATTGCACAAATGGGCGAGTCTACAAATTGGCGCTCGCTTTCCGATAAGCTTCGTTCGCTGTTCGATAAGTGGCAGCAGCATCAGCGCACTACGATTCACTTAAACAAGGCGGATGCGGATGCTCTTTGGCAGCGTTTTTCCAAGGCTCGCTCTGCGTTCTCTCAAGCTCGCTCTGCTTGGGTTAAAGAGCGAGACAATGAGCGCAATAGTGCTAAAGAGATTAAAGAAGCAATCATAAAAGAAGCAGAAAGCCTAAAGGATTCTACTCAATGGCGTGAAACTTCAATGAAGTTTAATGCTTTGATGGATCGCTGGAAGAAGGCTGGAAATGCTGGTCGTCAACACGACGACGAATTGTGGACTAAGTTCCGCGAAGCTGCAGATGCTTTCTACCATGCTCGTCAAGAAGATAGAGAAAAGATGAGTGCTGGCGAAAAAGAAAATCTTAGCAAGAAGGAAGCATTACTAGTTAAAGCAGAAGCTCTTGTTCCTGTTAAAGACGAAGAAGCCGCTAAAGATGCTCGCAAAGCATTGTCTGAGATTCAAGAAGAATGGGACAAGATTGGCTTTGTTCCACGCGAAGATATGCGCAGAATTGAATCTCGCTTGAACGATGTAGACAAGAAGATTAAGGCTGTTGAAGACGCTGCTTGGAAGGATGCAGACCCAGAAGCAGATGCTCGCAAATCTAGTTTTGCTGCTCAATTAAAGGCTCAACTCGAAGAGCTTGAGTCTAAGATTGCAAGCGAAAAAGATGCAAAGCGTAAAGCTAAGCTACAAGCAGAAAAAGCAACTAAAGAACAGTGGCTTAACGCTATTAAGTAGTTTGGCTTATAAAGCAAAGCATTAATCAAAGCATATTGCAAAAATAAGGCTGCTTGACGAAAAGTCAAGTGGCCTCATTTTTTATCGATTAA
Organism: Gardnerella sp. c17Ua_118; assembly: GCF_055804255.1. Lineage (NCBI taxonomy): Bacteria > Bacillati > Actinomycetota > Actinomycetes > Bifidobacteriales > Bifidobacteriaceae > Gardnerella > Gardnerella sp. c17Ua_118. The sequence goes on along the minus strand of NZ_JANUYT010000001.1, from coordinate 371,630 downwards.
TCGATTAATGATTTTGCAAGACTAACAAATGTATTCGCTAATTGAGTGTTTGCTAGTTTGCCATCTTTTGTAAGAACAGCAGGTCTGCCCGATTCTCCAATTTCTCTAATACTTGTGTCTAACGGAATTTGAGCAAGAAGAGGAACACTCTTACCAAGAGCTTTGCAAAGCTGATCGCTCACGCGCTTTCCGCCTCCCGAACCAAAGATTTCTAAGCGTGCTCCATTATTATCGAACCAACTCATATTTTCTACAACACCGCGCACATTAACTGGAATTTGCAAAGCCATAAGCCCCGCTCTAACAGCAACATCCGAAGCGCTAGGTTGAGGTGTTGTAACAACAACAAGCTCCACATTCGGCAATGATTGTGCAACAGCTAAAGCCATATCTCCTGTTCCAGGAGCCAAATCTAAAAGAAGCACGTCTGGATCTGCCCACCAAACATCGCATAGAAATTGCTCAAGAGAACGTTGCAAACGAGGTCCTCGCCACAAAATCGCGCGATCTGTTCCAGCAAACATTCCAATAGAAATCAGCTTAACTCCCCAAGCTTCAACTGGCATAAGCATGCCGTTCAGATTAGTCGGTTGAGTTGTAACTCCAAACATGCGTGGCAATGAAAAACCATAAACATCTGCATCTATTGCTGCTGTTTTGTAGCCAAGAGATGCAAAAGTGGCAGCCAAATTAGCTGTTATAGAAGACTTTCCAACTCCGCCTTTTCCAGATGCAATAGCAAAAATCCTTGTTTTAACGCCATTTTTATTGAACGGATTTTCTTTACGCTCCTCTTTTAAATCCGAAACAAGCTTTGCAAGCTTATCTTTGCTCATAGCGCTTACGTTTACTGTTGGAATAAACGTTGCATTTGGGTACTTTGCTACAACTGATTGAACTCTTTGCGTAATAACTTGAGCTAATGGGCAGTCTGGAACAGTAAGCTCAATATCTATAGAAACGCTATAAGTTGGATTATGATTATTTGATTCGCATGATTTTTCGCTTACGCGAACGCCCGTAACCATGTTTAATTCGGTAACAGAACGCCCTAATTCTGGATCAATCACACTACCTAATAAGTCGTAAATACGCGTTTCTAATTCAACAAGATTATCACTCATGTTTTTACAATTCACTTTGCGAATCAAGTGTAATATCGTTTTTTAGTGCAGATTCAACACTACCTGTTTTAAGTAAAATCTTAAATTGATTCTCGTTCAACATTGGTATGCCAAGTTCTTCTGCTTTAGCTTCTTTAGATCCAGCATTTGCTCCAACAATCACACAATACGTTTTTTTACTAACAGAAGATGCAGCTTTTCCGCCTCTAGATACAATAGCTTCTTTAGCAGAATCTCGTGTGAAATCTTCTAAAGACCCTGTAACAACAACAGTTTTGCCACTAAGCGTTTGCTCAAGATTATTGGATTGTGCAGAATCGTTTCCAACAACTCCAGCTTCTTTCCATTTTCTTAAAACTTCACTACGCCAATCGTTAGAATCTTTTGATTTTTCAAACCAATCAAAAACAGCTTGAGCAATTTCTGGACCAACGCCATCAATTTGAGTTAAATCCTCAATAGTCGCATTTGCAATATTTTCAATTGAGCCAAATCTTGCAGCTATAAGGCGAGCTGTTGGCGGCCCAAGCCTGCGAATAGAAAGTGCCACTAGCACACGCCAAAGAGGCGCAGACTTACCTTTTTGAGCTATTTCTTCTAGCATTGCTCTTGTTGTTTCGCTAGGACGAGTGTATTCTGGCGCTTCAACTGTTTTAAGAACATTATTTACGCGAATTTTCTTTTCAACTAGCTTTGTTACATACGCATCTATAGGAACTTCAAACAGTGGGTAGTTTGGATTAAAAGATTCGTTAGACTCATCACTACTAAAGTCGTTAGAATTACTAGAGTCGTTATAATCATTAGAATCATCATTCAACTTTCTTCTAGTAGCTTCTAAAGGCCTAGTCCAAAAAGCTGAGACTTGCCTCCATAATCCACTTCCGCCAATCTTTTTAGATCGTTTTTTGAGTTTTCCGTCTTTTCCTACTTCTTCCCATTCTTCAACAAGCGGAATCTCCTTCCAAACTTTAACATTTCTTAAATCGTTAGCACTAAGGTTAAAAATATCAGCTTCGCTAGTAAGAACAGGAGCTTGAGGAGCAGGAAGATCGCAATTCGACTCTGGTAGAATCGGCGGATTAGAAGATCCACGCTCAACAACTATTTTGCTTATGCTTTTATCTTCAATATAAACTTTTGACGTTATTGGCCTAGAATCTTCTGGATTAGTTAGTGCAAGAGCAGATGCTTCTCCAAGGTTTTCAATATCAAAAGCTTGTCTTGAAGCCAAGTTGATTATGCGCTCAGTAAGCTGAGCTGGGCAATTTTCTACATTAGGGCAGCGAATGTCTTTGTCGCCTTCTTTTGTAGGAGCAAGCTTTGTTCCGCAAGATGGGCAATACTCTGGCATAATGAATTTTTTCAATTCATTTTCTCTGCCATCTCTATATTTGAGCACAGGTCCAACTAATTCTGGAATAACATCTCCAGCTTTGCGAACAACAACAGTATCTCCAATAAGTACGCCTTTATGCTCAACTTCGTATGGATTGTGCAAAGTTGTACGAGATATTGTGGAGCCTGCAACAGTTACTGGCTCTAAAACAGCTACTGGAGTTACTCTTCCTGTTCTTCCAACTTGAACAACAATATCTTTTAAGCGCGTATTAACTTCTTCTGGCGGATACTTGTACGCAATTGCCCAACGCGGCGCTCTAGAAGTTGCACCAAGCTTTTTTTGCAATGCGCGATCGTCTACTTTTACTACAATTCCATCTAGAGCATGAATAATAGTGTTTCTATGCTCGCCATAGTAGTCAATCATGTCTTCTATTTGTTCAAAAGACGTAACCTTGCGCGTATATGGAGAAACAGGAATACCCCATTTTTTGTACAATTCGTAAGCGTCCGATTGGTTGAAGGATGTTTGAGCATGAGCATTAGATTCACCACCGCTTTGCGCTAAGTCCTTCCACTTTAGATTTCCTAATCCGTGTGCTATAAAACTCAAGCGTCTTGTAGATGTAATTCTAGGATCCTTTTGTCTTAAAGATCCTGCAGCCGCATTTCTTGGATTTGCAAAAGCAGGCTTTCCTAAATCTTCTTGCTCAATGTTTAGCTTTCTAAAATCCGCCCACTTCATAAATACTTCGCCGCGGATTTCCACAAATTCTGGAATATCGTCTGGATTTTCACCATGCAATTGCGTAGGAATTTCTTCGATTGTTCTTACGTTTAGCGATATGTCTTCTCCAGTAACACCGTCTCCTCGGGTTAGCCCTTGTTCCAAAGTTCCATTTCGATAAATAAGATTTAGCGCAAGTCCATCGATTTTTACTTCGCATGTCATTGGCAGCGGCTTATTTTCGGGCCATTGCAAGTCTCGAATAATGCTGTTATACCAGGATTTTAATTCATCAATCGAAAAAACATCATCCAAGCTCATCATTCTTGAAGGATGACGAACTGGCGCAAAATCGTTAGAAAAAGTTCCGCCAACTCTATGCGTTGGCGATTGAGGCGTGTCTAGAATCGGAAAAGTAGACTCAAGCGCGCTTAAAAATCGCATTCTTGCATCGTAAGCTGCGTCGGAGCTTGTTGGAGAATCGTCAACATAGTATGCGATTTGATCTGCTTGCGCCCATGCAGCCAATTTTGCCCATAATCTTGCGCCTTGTTCTGTTGTTAAAAGCGAAGGATCAAGCTTAGCTAATTGCATTGCGCCCGAATCTGATGGCTCTAGCTTAGCAATCCAATTGTCAAAATCTGCGATTGAACTAAAAGTGTTAGACTCACTTAAATCACTTGTTACATCATGTGATTGCTTTGCGCTTTGAATCGTTGATGCAAATTTGCCATTAACGCTTGGCTCATTATTATTTTGCATATTTTCAGCATTATTAACACTATCTAGATCATCAAAAAGTGACAATTGAGCACCGATTGAATGTTGCATTGAATCACCATTAGATGCAGCCATGAGTCTTCCCTTCAAAGCGTTTATTCTATTTTATAGCTTATTTAACAAGAATTTATTAAGCGTTAAGAGATCGCAAAAATTGCATTTGAACAATACTTTCAGAAGAATCGTTTCTAAAAAGCATTCTAGATCTAGCAACAGAAAGAGTTCGCGCAATAACAAACATACCCTCATTAACAGTGACTTTTGCAGCTTCGTCAATAATCTCATACGCATTAACATCTGGCCAATTCACAACATTATTTATTTCTAGCATTTCTTTTGCTTGATGCAAGCTTTTAGGAACAGAAATGCATTGAGATTCAACTCTACTTAAGAGTTCTGCAAGCTCTACTTCTAGAGATTCATTTTTTTCGCTAAACAAGTCATCTGCAACCATATATGCAGCAACAGCTAGAGGGAAGTTATCTTGCATCCACTCTGCATATGCTAGCCTGTAGTAAATAAACGCAGCGTCTTCTCTATCAAAACAGACTTGTAAAGCGTTTAAGCATACTGCTTCTACAGAAGGCCAATCTTCTTGACGAGATAATTGCGAAGCTAGCTTTAAGTGAGATATAACATATGTTGGAGCGTAAGAAACCATTGTATTTAGATGTTTTAGCGCCTCTTTACTTCTTCCAAGCTGGCCGAGTAAATCCGCAATCTCCATATGCGCGTAGAAAAGTCCGTCTGATATAAGCCTCATTTGCTCGTTTTGCGTTGCAAACATGCGATTATAAACAACGCGCTCAGCATACGAGTTAAAGTATCTTGGAACAACGTCTCCAGAAGCAAACATATCGTCAAAATGCTTTATATTGTTTTCATACTCTTCGATTGCACTGTCTAAGTCTCCACTCATAAATTGTTCGTGAGCACGCACTCGCATATTGTAAATATCTTTTGAAGCGCTAAACGATATTTCTGGTATTTCTTTTTCGTCTATTAACGCGCTTATTACATGGTTTGCTTGATTATTTAGCTCTGGATCGTTAATGCTTTCAACAATACCCATTGCCATACGAGCTTTTTCTGCATTCGTCATAATTGCTTTAGACGCTATGTGATTAAAATCAGCAACCGCTTGTTGTAAAACGTCTTCGCGCTGGATTGAAAGGCCTTTTGCATCTTGAGTCGCTAACAATTCTTGCGACTTTGCGTCAAAAATTATGTCGGAAAACTCTGGTTCTTCTTGAGCACCATGCGGCGCAAAGCAGCTGTCTCTTAAGTCAAACGTTGGCTCAATTTGGCTTAATGCGCCGTTTTCGTCGACTTGCAAAGTTGCATTAAACTTTTTATAGGTTTCAAGAGGATTATTTAATCCGTATGCGCGTATGTGTTTTAAGAACGACTTTCTAGTAAAAGTAACAGTTAGCAAAGGTATAATCGAAGGCGATTTGCTAAAAGCTGCTATTGGGTCTTCGTTTTTTGCGCTATTATTGCTATCGCTATTATCACTACGATTAGTGTTACTACTGTTATCACTGTTGTTTGCGCTTGCATCTTCAAGGTTTTCTACAACGCTTTCAACAAAATTATCTGAAGCACTATCCGAGCTACTATCTGCGTTCGATCCTAAATTAGCAAATCCATTGCTAACGTCTCCATGAATATCTCCATCTTTTGGATCGCCTTTTGCTCTTGAAGCATTTTTATTCATGTGATTAATCGCATTAATCGTTTGGCTTAAAATTTTATTCATTGCAACGTCTTGTGCTGCAACCATTTCCTCTAAGCCGATTGAATCCAATCGTATTGAAACGTTTTGCACTTCTTCGCTAGCTCCAAAAGCAATAGTAGCCAATATTAATCCAATACGAAGATTGTAGTTAGTTGTCATTTTGGATCTATTTTGTTCGCTTATTGGAACAAAATCTTTTTTAGCAGAATCGTATGTTAAAGCAGGCATCATTGAATTGCCTGTTGCCATAAATGCTAATGCAACATTTCCACTATCTAAATTAGATCTAAAATCAGCATCGAACCTAAAAGGCAAATAAAGACTTCTGATTAGTTCAGAAAGTCTTTGCCTGTACGACCATTCACAATTAGAAGATCCGTTAGCTTTATAAATATACAAATCATTAGATTTTCTTGCACGATTAAGCAAATGCAATAATGGCCTAATATTGTTGTCTTGCAACGGATTGCCAAAAGAATTCATGTCAATTTCGCCACTTGCGCAAAAAGCTGGATCGTTTATAAAAGCCATATCCATTGCGCAAACTTGATTATAAGTTGCGTTATTTTCTGTTAAATCACCGCCATTAGAGCAGTTTTCTTCTAAGCAATTGCTAATAGACTGGAATCTATTTATTGCTCCTTCTATACGCAAAGCTTTTAACGCGGATTTTGCTTCCAAAGAATCATCCCAAACTAAAAAGTTTGCGTCTGAACATTTAGATTTTTGCAAGTGCAATCTTTCAGCGGCGTGTTCAGCCTCTAATGCCCCAGCATCCTCTAATGCTCCAGCGTCTGCCATTAAGTACGTAAAATATTTCTCCATTGCAGAAACGCGTAAACCAGCTCTTTCTGCTGTGTTTGCATCGCAAACGCTTCTCCTAATAGCGCTCAAAGGTGCTTCTTTTGTAAGATGCCTAAATATGTTTCCAGACCCAAATCCACTAAAAGCTAACAACATATCTGGCACAAAGAATGATGCAAAATAGGATATAGCGATTGCGTCAAAATAACTAAGATTGCAACGCAAATTATTAGGCAAATCTACACGCGTTTCTTCTAGCGTATAAGTTTCTTTTTTAGTATTTGCTTTGCGAATCCAAGACGACACCCATTGAATTCCGTCATCTTTAGAAGTCTGAACAACAACATCTCCCTTAATAACAACTAAATCATTATTTGACTTATTCTTAAAACAACTTTTTTTGATATGGCTTGCGCTATGGCTCGCTTTATGGCTTTCTCGAGTAGTTTTTTTATCAATGCAACCGTAGAATCTATGTGAGTTAGAAAGAGTCATAGAGTTTTGCTCAACAAAAGACAATTCGGGTATATTTTCCGTTGTATCTTCAATTGTTACAGTGTGCCCTTCGTAAACTCTGCCTTCTAAATCAGCAACAGCAACTTGGTAAAAACGTTTGCAATCTTTGCTAAACAATCCAATTGAAATACCTTGTTTTTTGCCATAAATCTTAATCCAGCCCAGTTTTGTTGAGCTAGGCATAAAAGGAAAATCGTTAAAAATATGTTTTTTTGAAAATAGCTTAACAGGAATTGAGTTTTTGCTTTCCCAAAGCGTATCGATTGTACGTAGCGCAATCTGCATGCTTCTATCTGCGTCATAATTGCAATTTTTTGCATCATGGCAGATTGAATCAGCGTTATTGCTAGATTGCACTTGGTTTTGCATAATCCCCATTCTTTCTTATTGCACAACTTTAACGTAAGACAATAAAATTCTACACAATTGATTTATACGCATCTTATTGATTCTTACTGAACATTCTAAGTATAGCGAACATTCTAAATATAAATGATTGTTGAATCGCAAGCATGCAATCAAATTTTATCGAAAATCTTACTAAGATTCTGCTAAATCATGTTAAATATGCAAATAATATAATCGCAACTATTTTTTATGCAAATTCGCGCAAGTTCCATAAATAATCGTGCATAATCCTTCCATAATCTTGTCTACTGGAGAAGCAGCTCGCCAATTTAAGTACAGTGAGCGGTAGGGCTTTGGACTATTAAACTCGCGAATTGTTAAACCAGCTGGCTGAACAATAGGAGGGAGAGTTGCAAGACGTGGCAGCAATGTTACATCTTTGCTTCCAACAACCATGTATCGTAAGGTTTCCAAAGATGTTGCACAAAATTCGGACTGTTTTGCTCCAACCTTTTGACAAACATCAATCATACTTCGTCTCATACAATGTCCATCTTCCAAAAGAAGTATTTTTTGACTAGATAATTGAGACAAGTCGATTGGAGATTTTTGGTTTCCCAATTGCGAATTTGTTGACGCTGCTAAAACAAAATCTTCATCAAAAATGTGATTAACCTTTATTGACGATTCGTCTAACTTTTCGCTCAATATTTCTGCATCGATTTGACCATTATTTAGCAATTCGATTAAAGTTGCAGACTTTTCTTCAACAAAACGAATAGTAAAATTCGGCTTAATCTTACGCAAAACAGGTATTATTCTAGGCAAAAGATATGGGCATAATGTTGGGAAAATGCCCAAAACTATTGTAGAAGACCAAGGATCTTCTAGGCGCCTTGCTGCTTGATAAATGTTAGAAACATCCGAATGAATACGCTTTGCATAATACACTACTTCTCTTCCTGCAGGAGTTAGAATCTGCTTTCCAGGAGTTCGCTCAATAAGACAAACTCCAAGCGTGTCTTCTAGCTTTTTAATCTGCGTAGATAAAGTTGGCTGAGAAACGTGCATGCGCTCGGCAGCTTTTGTAAAGCTTTCTTCTTTTGCAAAAGCAATTAAGTATTCAAGCGATTTAATGTTCAAGTATTTATCTTTCTATGCGTTTATAGGCGTGCTATATGCGTATTCTACGCGCGTTCTATGAATGTTCCAGGCATGATTTTAATTATGTGGGTCTCTAATTAAATAGTCGAAAGCGCTAAGAGCTGCATTTGCGCCAGACCCGTATGCTGTAACAATCTGCTTATAAGGCTCATCCGAGCAATCGCCAGCAGCAAAAATGCCAGGAATACTCGTGCATCCTTTTCTATCTGTTACTATTTCTGCCCGATTGTTTAAGCTTAGTTTATTTGCCACCCACTTTGTATTTGGCATTAAACCAATTTGAACAAACACTCCGTCTGTGTGCAAAATTTTCTCACGATTTTCCGCATTATTCTCATTGCGATCCATATAATGCACTGCGCTAACTTTTTTGTTATCTCCTTCTATTTTGCTAAGAGATGCACTTGTTATTACATTCGTATTAGAAAGAGAATGCAAAGTGTTTAGCAATATTTGATCCGCTTTAAGAGAATCCATAAACTCTATAACAGTAACGTGATTTGCAATTCCTGCTAAGTCTATTGCAGCTTCGACTCCAGAATTTCCTCCACCAACAACTACAACATTCTTGTTCTTAAACAAAGGGCCATCGCAATGCGGGCAGAACGACACTCCCCTGTTTCTGTATTCATCTTCTCCAGGAACGCCAAGTGTTCTCCACGTAGCGCCTGTTGCAATAATCACCGCTTTAGCTTTTAGACTTCCGCCAGATTTAGTGTTAATCGTGTGTAATCCGTAAGGTTCTTATGCAACGTCTAAAGACGTAGCCCAATCGGGAGTAAATACGTCAATATTGTATTGAGCAATGTGGTTTGTTAAATCGTTAGCAAGTTTTGCGCCTGTTGTGTGCGTTTGAGAAATGTGGTTTTCAATGCTTTCTGTTTCAACAACCTGACCGCCTCTGTGGTCCATAATCATTGCTGTTTTAAGACCTTTTCTAGCTGTGTAAATCGCAGCAGCGCTCGCAGCAGGACCTCCGCCTACAATAAGAACGTCGTATGGGTTTTTAGCGTTCATTTTTTGCGCTAGTGAAGAATCGCTAGCCTCCGTAGAATCGCTAGCCTCCGTAGAATCGCTAGAATCGCTCGAATCGCTAGAATCCCCATTTTCTTCTTGTCTTAAAAGCATCGCAACTAATTCGTCTATAGATGACCTTCCAGAAGAAATCATCTTTCCGTTTTCAAAAACAGCAGGAACACTCATTACGCCAAGAGCATCTACCTCGTCTTTGAAAGCGCTTCCTTCTACAGCAATATGCTTTACTTTTGGATTGATAATCGAAATTGTATTAAGTGACTGAACAACCTCTGGGCAATTAATGCAAGTAACAGACATGTATGTAGTAATATCATGACTTCCAAGTTGCAAAATTGCTTTGCGCTGGTCTTCGCTTATTTTGGGAGCATAACCACTTACTTGTAAAATAGCCAAAACTAAAGAGCTAAACTCGTGACCAAGTGGCAAACCTGCAAAACTTACAGAAACGTTATTTTGCGGATTAGTAATTGAAAAACTTGGGATTCGCTTCGTGCTACTTTTATCATCTTTTATAACAGTGATTTTGTTGCTTTGATTTGCTACTTCTTGCAAAAGCTCAATAACTTTTTGAGAATTTTCACTGCTATCAACGTACGCAACAAGATTAATCGGATTAACCATTTTTTCTAACAATCCAGCAAGTTGAGTAGTTAAATTTGAATCTAATAAAGTCATTATTTTCACTTTCTGTAGCAATCAAAGCAACGTGTAAATTGTGTTAAAATCAGTCGATAAAATCAGCAGTTAAAATAAGAAATAAAATCAACTGTTAAAATCAGATTTTCCCAACTAAGTCAATAGATGGAGCAAGTGTTTCTTCTCCCTGCTCCCACTTTGCTGGGCATACTTCTCCTGGATGGGCTGCAATAAATTGAGCAGCTTTAACTTTGCGAAGCATCTCGTCGGCGTTTCTGCCGATTCCATCTGCTGTCATCTCATAGAATTGAATATTGCCTTGAGGATCCACCAAAAAAGTTGCGCGATGAGCTAAACCAGATTCCTCATTTAGCGCATTAAAGTTTCTAGAAAGCGCGCCATTTGGGTCTCCAAGCATTGTGTATTGAACTTTTGCAATAGCTTTAGAATCATCGTGCCAAGCTTTGTGAACAAAGTGTGTGTCTGTTGAAACAGAATAAACTTCTACACCTAACTTTTGAAGCTCTTCATAGTGGTTTGCAAGATCTTCAAGCTCTGTTGGGCACACGAATGAAAAGTCTGCTGGATAGAAGAAGAAAATAGCCCATTTTCCAAGAACGTCATTGTCGCTTACTTCTACAAAATTGCCATTCTTGTATCCATTTACCTTAAATGGAAGAATATGCGTACCAATAAGGCTCATAATAACTCCAATCTTTACTTGTTTGCTAAAATCTTTTATTGCTTTTGCAATATTTTTAGTTAAACGTGTTAAATAGTTTGCTTAGGAATCTAGATTTAACCGTATTTTTATAATAGATTATTTATATTAATAATCCTATATATATAGATAATCTCTATAGACTTACACATGTTATATCAATAATGGCGTTGAAAACTAACTTGACTTTACAAAATTCTGGAATATTAAGTTTGTTAGCAAAAACAAAACAAAACTATCAAAAATGGGATTATGAGCCAAAAGCTAACTTACTAATTCTATTTTAAGAACGTTCATCATCTTAGCTTTACGCACTTTTAGCCTATAAACAAGAATTGCGCACTCAAAATTGAATCAAGCGCGCAATTCTATTAATCATTAATAAGATAATAATAGGATTTTAATGATTTACCTTATATCTTGATGGAATGGGTTAAAAACAACACTACAACGCTGGAAACTCTTAACATCAACATATCCAGTAGATGCCATAGTGCGTCTTAAAGCACCAATAAGGTTAGTCTTTCCATCTGCCATATGACTTGGTCCAAACAAGATATTCTCAAGAGGAGCAACAGTTCCAACATTCGTGCGCATACCGCGCGGCAAAGAAGGATGACGAGCTTCTGCTCCCCAATGCATTCCGCGTCCTGGAGCCTCAGTTGCACGCGCTAAAGGAGTTCCAAGCATTACTGCATCTGCTCCCATAGCAAGCGCCTTAATAAAGTTTCCAGACGTCCCCATTCCGCCATCTGCAATAATTTGAACGTATCGTCCGCCAGACTCGTCCATATAATCTCTGCGAGCTTCTGCAACGTCTGCAATAGCAGTTGCCATAGGCGCTTGAACTCCGAGCGTATTCATTGTTGCAGAAACTGCTCCACCGCCAAAACCAACAAGGATTCCAGCAGCACCAGTTCGCATAAGATGCAATGCGGAAGTGTAGTCTGCACAACCTCCAACAATAACTGGAACGTCTAAATCGTAAATAAACTTCTTTAAGTCAAGAGGCTCATGGTCTTTAGAAACGTGTTCTGCACTAACAGCAGTTCCGCGAATAACAAATAAATCAACGCCTGCTTCTAGAACAGTAGAATAAAATTCTTGAGTGCGTTGCGGAGAAAGAGCACCTGCAACCGTAACACCTGCATCGCGAATTGTGTGCAAGCGCTTAACAATAAGTTCTGGCTTGATTGGCTCCGAATAAATCTCCTGTATGCGCTTAGTTGCAACTTCGTCTTTAAGCTCTGAGATTTCTTTAAGAAGTGGTTCTGGATTCTCGTAACGAGTCCACAATCCTTCCAAATCTAGCACGCCCAACGCTCCCATTTGGCCCATTGCAATAGCCGTATCTGGGCTTGTAACAGAATCCATTGGCGCAGCAATCACTGGTACGTCAAAACTATAAGCGTCGACTTGCCATGATGTAGATACAGCCTTTGGGTCGCGAGAACGACGAGAAGGAAGTATAGCAATATCGTCTAGTGAGTAAGCAACTCGGGCTTTTTTGCCCAAACCTATTTCGATTTCTTGAGACATACTTATAAGGCTAGTTGCTTATCATGACTAATCAACATGCCATAGAATTGTTTAGATTTATTGAGAGTGCAAAAACTCATAAATAGTTTTAGCTTTTAACAAACCTATTCCAGGAACTTTTTGCAACTCTTCTATGCTTGCTTCTTTTAGATTTTTAACACTACCAAATGCGCAAAGCAAACGTTTTTTATAAGATTCGCCAATTCCAGGAATTGAGTCAATAGATGAATACAACATTGCCTTTGCACGTTTTTTCCTATGATAAGCAATCGCAAAGCGATGAGATTCATCTCTAGCTCTTTGAAGCAAATACAATCCTTCGGAGCTTCTTTTTAGAATAATTGGGTATTGACTATTAGGTAACCAAACTTCTTCTAATTTTTTAGACAATCCACATACTGTTATGTCTTTAACATTGCAATCAATCATTGCTTTTTGAGCTGCTTTTGCTTGCTCAATACCACCATCAACAATTACAAGATTAGGCTTGTACGCAAATTTTTTAGAGTACGATTGTGGAGGATTTTCTACGCTATCATCATCCACATCGCTATTACTTTCATCTTTATGCTTAAAACGTCTAGAAATAGTTTCATATAATGCGCTTAAATCGTCTAGTTGGCCAATGCCATTAGGTCCTTTTATAGAAAATCTTCTATATTCACTAGGTTTAGCAATTCCATCTTCAAAAACAACCATTGATGCAACTTGATATCTTCCATCAGCCGAGTTTGAAATATCATAGCATTCAATTCGCAATGGAGCTTCACTCATTGAAAGAGCTGCAGCAACTTGATTCATAGCATTAGTTCTAGATTCTAAAGTAGAAATCCTACTTGTTTTCATCTGTTTTAGAGACTGCTCAGCGTTCAAGTTTGCTTGATCCATAAGCGAGCGCTTATCTCCACGTTCTGCAACTTTAATAGTTACTTTTGAACCTCTTAAACCACTAAGCCAGCTTTCAAGATTTTCTTTTTGAGAGTTATCTAATTCAATAGGAACAATAATCTCCCTAGGAATCGGGCAAATAGGGTCAAGCAAATCCCCTCTTCCAGTTGTTTCTTGGCGCTTTTTGCGTTCTTTTGTTTCTTTAGCTCTATACGACGAATTTATATTTTGGCCACTAGAATAGTCGATTTGTAACGCATTCCTGGATTGCTCTATTTTTAAAGAGTTTTCATATTGCAAATCATTATTTGATTCATATTCAGAATAAACTCGTATAAGCAAATTTGCGATTATATCTGCATCACTAATGTCTTCGCTTCTTTCGACTTGCCAATTTTTTTCTCCGCGAATCAGTCCTTCTCTAACAAAAAACGCGTGAACGCATGCATCAATCGAATCTGCACTAAATCCAAAAACATCAGCTTCTACTTGATCGTTAAAAACAACAGAATTTTGTTGAATAACAGTTCTAAAAATGTTGATTTTGTCTCTTATTTTTGCAGCATTTTCAAAATCTAAATTATCGCTTAACTCCTTCATTTTTCTAGTTAAATCGTTAATGTAGGAATCTCCAATAGCGCCAGTTAAAATGCCAACTAATTGTTCAACATTGTTTCTATGCGTTTTTTTGTCTACTTTTTGAACGCAAGGTGCGGAGCATTTTCCAATAGACGCAAGAAGACAAGGTCTTCCTGTTTTTTGTGCTTTATTAAAAACAGACTGTCTGCATGTTCTAACTGGAAAAGTTTTTAGCAAAGAATCCAAACTGTGTTTTAATTGCCAAACTTTTGCATACGGTCCAAAATATTGCGTTGACTTTGAGTTTCGATTTCTAGTAATCCAAACTCTTGGAAAATCATCGTTTACCGATACAGCAATATATGGGTATGTTTTATCATCTTTAAAAACAATGTTGAATTTTGGATTAAACTCTTTAATCCAAGTATATTCAAGAGTTAAAGCCTCAAGCTCTGTGTTTACAACAGTCCATTCTAAGCTTCTAGCTGTTAATACCATTGATTGCGTTCTAGGATGAAGCTGATTTAATGGCTGAAAATAATTCGATAGCCTGTTTCTTAAACTTTTTGCTTTTCCAACGTATATTACTTTTCCACGCTCATCTCTCCACTTGTATACTCCAGGCTGATTTGGAATATCGGAAGTTTTTGGCCTAAATAAATCACGACTATCTCCTAAAAGAGGAGCACCAAAGTCATTTTTAGATGAATTTTCAAAGTAGTTAGCATTACTTTCATCATATTTAGATTGGTGAGTTTTCTTCCACTCTCCCCTACTAGTTTCTATATTTTCTCTAGTTTCTCTATCTTCTCTAATATTTGATTCTTTAGAATTTAGAATATTCATTATCTCACCTCCTTTCATAAAATTATTCATAAAATTATTCATAAAATTTTACTTATAACTTCTGATTTTGTTACTCTTTGAGCATTGACTTTAAGAATTTACCCGTCCAGCTATATTGCACTTTTGCAACATCTTCTGGAGTGCCAGTTGCTACGATTTCGCCGCCTTTATCTCCTCCTTCTGGGCCTAAATCTATAATCCAATCTGCGCATTTTACAACATCAAGATTGTGCTCAATAACTATTACACTATTGCCTTTATCTACTAAAGATTGAAGAACACTTAAAAGCTTACGAACATCTTCAAAATGCAAGCCCGTAGTAGGTTCATCTAAAATATAAACGGTTTTTCCAGTAGAACGCTTTTGTAGTTCTGTAGCAAGCTTTACTCTTTGCGACTCTCCGCCAGAAAGTGTTGGCGCGCTTTGACCAAGCCGAATATAGCCTAATCCAACTTTAACCAATGTGTCTAAATATCTAGAAATAGACGGATATGCTTTAAAGAACACAGCAGCTTGCGATATTGGCATATCTAGCACGTCTGAAATAGTTTTACCATTGTACTTTACTTCTAGAGTGTCTCGATTATATCTTTTTCCGTGGCATTCTTCGCATTGCACGTATACGTCTGGCAAAAAATTCATCTCGATTTTAAGCGTTCCGTCTCCGCTACAAGCCTCGCATCTTCCGCCTTTTACGTTAAACGAGAATCTTCCAGGGCCGTACCCTCTAACTTTTGCTTCTGGAGTTTGAGCAAAAAGCGAACGGATCTTATCCCAAACTCCAGTATATGTAGCAGGATTTGATCTTGGTGTTCTACCAATAGGATTTTGATCTACGTGAACAACCTTATCGCAATTGTCTACTCCATCAACGCGCTTATGCAATCCTGGAACAATGCGAGCGCCGTTTAGCTTATCTGCTAAAACTGGGTAAAGTATTGAGTTTATTAAGCTTGACTTTCCAGATCCAGAAACTCCTGTTATGCAAGTAAATACGCCTAAAGGTATTTCTACATCTATGTTTTTAAGATTGTGTTCTTTTGCACCAACAATAGTTAACATACGACTTTTGTTGATTTTGCGACGCTTTTTAGGAACATCTATTGTTCGTCTTTTTGCAATATAGTCTCCTGTAATTGATCGCTTTGCCTCTGTTATGTGTCTTGCAGGGCCGCAATATACAACTTCTCCACCGTTTTCTCCAGCTTCTGGACCAATGTCTACAAGCCAGTCTGACTTTCGTATTGTATCTTCGTCGTGTTCTACAACTATAAGCGTATTTCCAAGATCTCTAAGATTATGCAACGTTGATATAAGCTTTTCGTTATCTCTTTGATGAAGACCAATAGACGGTTCGTCAAGAACGTACATAACTCCAACTAGTCCAGACCCTATTTGCGTTGCAAGTCTTATTCTTTGCGCTTCTCCGCCAGAAAGAGTTTTTGCTGCTCTAGAAAGAGTTAAGTAGTTTAAGCCAACGTCATTTAAGAATCCTAGTCTTGCTTTGATTTCTTTTACAATCTCTTTAGCAATTATCTTTTTTGAGCCTTCTAGATTTAACGAATTAATCCATTCAAGACTTTTTTCAATAGGCATATCGCATACGTCTGCGATTGAGCACGAGCCAACTTTAATAGACAAGACTTCTGGATTGAGTCTTTTTCCTTTGCATGTTAAGCATGGCACTTCTCGCATGTATGACTCGTAGTATTGACGCATTTGATCTGAGTCTGTTTCGTCATGCTTACGCATAAGAGTACGCACTACGCCCTCAAATCCTGTTGAATACTCTCTCTGCCTACCCCATCGATTTTTATACGATACTTTTACTTCAAAATCATGGCCATAGAGTATTGAATCTTGCACATCTTTTGGAAGATTTTCCCACGGCGTATCCATACTAAAGCCAAGCTCTATGCTTAAGCCTTTTAACACGTGCTTGTAGTATTCTCCAGCTGCTTTATTCAATGCCCAAGGTTCTATAGCACCTTCGTTAAGTGATTTTTCTGTATTTGGAACAACAAGAGCAGGGTCAATCTCTAGATTGTAACCTATTCCAGAGCAATCATGGCATGCTCCATACGGAGCGTTGAATGAGAACGTTCTTGGCTCTATCTCTAATAGATTAAATTGATGACTATTAGGGCACGCCATATTTTCGGAAAAACTTTGACGCCTGTTTTTAGAAGAAGCATCTTCGTCTACAAAATCCGCAACAACAATACCTTTAGAAAGCTTTAATGCTGTTTCTATAGAATCTGTAAGACGTGTACGTATACCATCTTTTATAACTAATCTATCTACAATAACTTCGATTGTGTGTTTCTTTTGCTTTTCTAAAACAATATCTTCGGAAAGCTCTCGCATTTGCCCATCTACAAGCGCTCTAGAATAGCCGTCTGACCTAAGAAGAGTAATAGTATCTTTAAACTCACCTTTTCTGCCGTTAACAATAGGAGCCAGTAATTGCAACCTTGTTTTTTGCGGCAAAGAAAGCAATGCGTTAGCTATTTGTTGAGGGGTTTGCGCACTAACGATTTCGCCACATTTAGGGCAATGTGGAACACCTACGCGAGCAAAAAGAAGCCTTAAATAGTCATAAATCTCCGTAATTGTGCCAACAGTAGAACGAGGATTGCGATTAGTAGTTTTTTGGTCAATAGACACTGCTGGGCTTAAGCCTTCAATAAAATCTACGTCTGGCTTATCCATTCTTCCAAGGAATTGCCTTGCATACGCGCTTAAGGATTCCACATAACGCCTTTGACCTTCTGCAAAAAGAGTGTCAAAAGCAAGAGAAGATTTACCAGAACCAGATAGTCCAGTAAAAACAATCATCCTATTTCTAGGCAATTGTAAATTAACGTTCTTTAGATTATGCTCTCTTGCACCTTGAACAGTTATTTTTAAGTCGGAAGGAACATCACTTAAGTCGTATACTAAATTACCATTATTTTTTATAATTGGCGCAGAATCAATAAACGATTGAAGTACATTGTTTTTTTGACGACTATTTCCATATTTAGCATTCATGTTTGTAGCATTCATATTTGCATCTTTTATTGAAAGTGACTGCTTACTTTGTAAAGAATCCAAGTGTTTTTGCATTCTACCTCCTTAAGATGCTTTAGCGTATATGAATCAAAATTGCAAAACTAAATCTTGATTACGTACCTGTTTTGTAATATCATTCATTATAGAACACATGTTCGAAATATGTTGCTTACTGCGTGTTGCTAATCCTATGCAAGCCTAACGGTATAATCGGGAGTTTGGTTAACATATTTCAATTAATATTTTAATTACGATTTTACAAGAATAAAACTTAAGGGGTGGGTAAAAAATGGCCATTGACGCACAAGGACTTACTATACAAATTGGTGCGCGCACGCTATTAAACCCAACAGATTTTCATGTTACAAAAGGCGACAAAATAGGCTTAGTCGGAAGGAATGGCGCTGGAAAAACAACACTTACGCGCGTAATTACTGCAGAAACACTTCCAGCTGGCGGAAGCGTAAAAGTAAGCGGCTCTTTAGGGTACCTTCCACAAGACACACATGCAGCAGATCCAGAGCAAAGCGCGCTAGATAGGATTATGAGCGCTCGCGATATTTCGTCAATCGTATCTCGTATACGAAAAGCAGAAAAAGACATGACGAATCCAGATCCAGATATTATGACAAAAGCAATGAATCGCTACGATAAAGCGATTAATGATTTTGAAAAAGCTGGTGGGTACGCTGTTCAATCGGAAGCAATATCAATGGCAAACAGCCTTGGACTCCCCCAAGAAGTTATGAAACAAGCTCTTGGAACACTTTCTGGCGGCCAACGCAGACGAATCGAACTCGCGCGAATACTTTTCTCCAATGCCGATACGCTGATTTTAGACGAACCTACAAACCACTTAGACGCAGATTCCATAGTATGGTTGCGCAATTACTTAAAACGTTTTGAAGGTGGATTCCTTGTTATATCACACTCAACAGAGTTACTAGACGAAGTTGTTAATAAAGTTTGGCATTTAGATGCACAACTTGCGCAAATAGACATGTATTCAATGGGCTGGAAAGCATACTTGCATCAACGCGTTGTAGACGAAGAGAGAAGACGAAGAGAGCGCGAAGTTGCAGAAAAGAAGGCGGAGCGACTTATGAAGCAAGGAATCCGACTTCACGCAAAAGCAACTAAAGCGGTAGCAGCTCAAAACATGATGCGTAGAGCTGAACGCTTATTGAGTGAAACAAGCGAAGCTCAAAAACAAGAAAAAGTAGCAGACATTCGATTCCCAGAGCCTGCTCCTTGCGGCAGAACTCCTATTATGGCTAAAGATATTTCAAAAGCTTACGGATCGAACATTGTATTTGCTGGCATAAATTTGGCTATAGATAAAGGCTCGAGAGTTGTTATTTTGGGATACAATGGCGCTGGAAAAACTACCACTTTGCGCATTCTTGCTGGCGAAGAAAGCGCAGACACTGGCGTTGTTGAATATGGACACGGATGCAAAATAGGCTATTTTGCGCAAGAGCACGATACTTTAGACTTAGATGCAACTGTTTTAGAAAATCTTCAACACGTTGCGCCAGAATTAAACGACACTCAAGCAAGATCAATGCTTGGAAGCTTCCTGTTTTCGGGAGATGACGCAATGAAACCTGCTAAAGTGCTTTCTGGCGGAGAAAAAACTCGCCTAGCATTGGCAACTCTTGTAACTTCTAAAGCAAACGTTCTTTTGCTTGATGAGCCTACTAATAACTTAGACCCAGCTTCTCGCGAAGAAATTCTTAAAGCAATTTCTAAATACGAAGGCGCAATTGTGTTGGTTACTCACGACGAAGGAGCGGTTCTTGCGCTAAACCCAGAAAGAGTTCTTCTTATGCCAGACGGTGACGAAGACTTGTGGAGCGACGACTATCTTGATTTGGTAGCAGAAGAATAGGATTTTAGATTTCTATGAAAAAAACAGCTAATTTTGCAAATTGCGCGCTACACAACATTTTTCGCGTTCTTCGCGCGCCTTTAGCAATCTTGCTGTTAATAGCATTGTTTGAATGCACTGTTGGGAATATTCCATTTTGGAATAGTGTTACTGGCAGCACGGATAGCATGTTTGCTCACAATATTACTGGCCCTGGAATTAAAAGACTTTCTTCTGGAGGACTTTTAATTACAGACCCTTCGGAATCTTATTTAGAAGTTAATTCCGACGGATCTTCGCCGTACATTCAGCTTAAGCCTTCACTAATTACGCCTAAAAAAATTGGCAAAAGTCCCATTAAAACAGACGTGCATGTACGCATTGATGTTAATAAAATCGCTGGAAAGTCTTTAAGCACAAACCCTAGAGCTATTAGTTTTGCTATGCTTCCTGTTCCAGATCAAGCCGTTGGAGTTAAAAGCACGCTTCGATTATGGATACAGCACCCTAAAGGAGACGTTGTAGACGTTGAGGACGCAAAAGCAAATGTTAGAGCACCTTTTAGTTGGAATTGGGGTCGCGTTCTTTTTCTTATAGTCGTTTCAATTTTGATTGCATTGTGGAATCCTTGGTCTAAATTGTGGAAAATAAAACTTAATACAAAAAGTTTTAATCAAAGACTTTTACTAGTTTTATCTTGGACTCCATTTATTGCTATAGCTGTTGTTGCAATTGTTTGGAATGTTTTTAACGCTATTCCAATGCATTTTGACGTTGCTGGAAACTACACGTACGATTTTGATCAATACGCGCACACAGCAGACGCTCTTATTAAAGGAAAAACTTATCTTGATTTGCCTGTTCCTAAGCAAATGCAAAATCTTACTAATCCGTACGATCCAATTGCAAGAAACAAGCTTCTTTCTAATTTAGTGCACAATATTTATTGGGATCACGCATATTACAACGGCCATTGGTACTCGTATTTTGGCGTAATTCCAGCTGTTTTATTCTTTATGCCTTATAGACTTATATCGAGTTTGTGGATTAATGGCGGAAGTATGCTTCCAACAGCAATCGCAACTCTTATATGCCTAGTGGGATTCTTAATTTCGGGCTCTCTTCTAGTGATTAGACTTATTGAGCGAATAAACAAACGAGCGTCTCTTGCTTGCGTGTCTATTTGCTTAGCATTGTTCTTTATTACATCTAACACTGTTTACTTGTGGTTTAGAACATCATTCTATAGTGTTCCGATGGCAGCTTCGCTATTCTTTACATCTTTAGGATTATGGTTTTATCTTGGCGCTTCTAAAAATGGCATTGCAAAAGATGAAAATCAAGCACAAGAATCCAACGAATCTTGCAATTCTATTCACCAAATATCCGCTAAGCACATTGCTTTAGGTTCTTTGTTTATATCTCTAAATCTAGGGTGCAGACCAACATTTATAATCGCATTTTTGTTTGCAATACCGCTTTTTTACAACAATATTTACTTCTATTTTAAGCATTTAATTTCTAGCAAGAAAATTATAAAAGAAGACTTAAAGCAAATAATAAAGCTAGTTTTAAGCGTGATTGTGCCGTTTGTAATAGTTGCAATACCAATAGGATTGTATAACGCTTTAAGATTTGGGTCGCCATTTAACTTTGGTAACGAATATCAAATTACTATTACAGACATGACTACAATGCGTCTTCCTGTGCAAAACATTATTCCTTCAATTTTAAGTTATTTAGCTTTGCCATTACGCTTTACACCAGCTTTCCCTTGGATTTCGATTAATCCTATTGCTTTCAATAGATGGCAATACGCAGAGCCAATGATTGGCGGAATGTTTACCCTTGCTCCATTGGCATTTATTGGCGTTATTTGTTCTTTGTTAATGACTAAAAAAATGAGCAAATTTGCGTCAAGACTTACTATATGTGCTTTGATTCTTGCAATGATTGTTGTTGTTTTCAACAGCTTAAAAGCAGGAATTGGATGGCGTTATATTGCTGACTTTGGATGGGTGTTCTCACTAAGCGCAATAATCGGAATTACTGTTTTTCTAGAAAAATACGCAAACGTAGAAGATTGCACAACTTTGCGCTCGAAAGTTATGTGTTACACAATACGAATTGTAGTTTTAGCAATGCTATTTTTCTCTATTGCAATCGCTTTCTTAGGTTGGTTTGTTCCAGGAAGAGAAGATTCAGTTTTGCGATTCAATCCAGGGCTTTGGCACTACGTTAGATGTTGGTTTACGCTAATCTAGTCTAAAGCTTAAGAACACGAGTCTTTTAGATTTCTTTCTAGATTACTTCTTAAAGTTCTTACTAGATTTTTACATCTCTTCTAACATTTTGTGAACAGTATTCAGCAATAAAGTAACGCCATTTTCAAATTGATCTTCTTTAGGAAGTAAAGACAATGCTAAGTATCCATTAGTTGGCATGTCAAAATAATATCCAGGTTGAGAAACCAGCTTGTAGTCTTTAATCAAGCGCAAAGCTAATAAATCATCATCTATACAAGAAGGAACGCGCAACAAAATATTCCATCCGCCTTCTGCGCGCAATGCACTAACGCAACAATTTGGGTAGTTTGCAAGCATTTTTCTAAGCGTTTTAAGATTAGAGCGTACTCGACTTTGAACAATCGCAGTTTGCTCTTTAGCGCATTGCAATAATTCTGGAATTCTTTCTGATACAGTTGCGCCAATTGGAAGAAAATCATCCGCAATAACGTCAAGTCGTTTCATTGCTTCTTGCACATCTTGACTTGGTCCCGAAACCTCAATCCACCCAACTTTTGCGTGCGGAGCTGCAAGCATTTTTGAAAATCCATCTAAAGCAAAAACAAGTGTTGATTGTTCTCCTGCAAGTCTTGAATTTTTGGCAAATGGTTCTAAAGAGTAATCGTAGAAAACTTCATCTGCAATAATCGCAACATTATTTTTATTGCACAAACTCAACAATTGCGCTCTTTCTTCTGGCTTAACATAAGAGCCTGTTGGATTATTTGGGTTTATTAAAACAAGAGCACGAATACGATTATTTGCGTTTTGCAAAAGTTCTTTAACTCTTGGAACATCAATAGTCCAAGAACCATCGTAAACAAGCGGATATGGTATAGATTTTACGCCTTGCAGTCTTGCAATAGATTCAATAAGAGGATACCCAGGAGTTGGAGCTAAAACTGAGTCACCGCAATCGCACATTAGCATCATAAGCCATGCGTATGCTTGAGAAGTAGACGATAATACGTATAGATTATTTGGATTAAGAGCTTTTAACGAATTACTTTTTTGATCTACGGTATTTTGACTTGTAACATCTTGATCTGCGCGATTATCTCTAGCATTTATAAAGTCAGCAAGAATGCGTCTAACTTCGATTGGCCCTCTAGGATCTGCTGTATATTTTGCGCTTAAACATTTTGGAGCAAGACCATGCACTGTTGGGTTTGAATCGTTAAGTTTTGTGAGTTTAATACCTTTAGACATAGCAACGCGTTGAGCCA
This sequence comes from Gardnerella sp. c17Ua_118, assembly GCF_055804255.1. Classification (NCBI taxonomy): domain Bacteria; kingdom Bacillati; phylum Actinomycetota; class Actinomycetes; order Bifidobacteriales; family Bifidobacteriaceae; genus Gardnerella; species Gardnerella sp. c17Ua_118. Next base: position 348,405 of record NZ_JANUYT010000001.1, on the reverse strand, counting down.
GAATAATTGGATTTGGCTCGCTTACATCAACTCTAGAAGAAAATCGCACTCGACTACACTAGCGCATTGCATAACCAAATATAAAAAATGCGCCGAACGCATAAGCATCCAGCGCAAATAAAGTAAATAAAACAAATAAAATATTAAAAAACTTACTTGTTTCTTTGTTGCATTGCATAGTAAGCTGCGCCAATAATACCAGCTTCGTTATGCAAAGATGCAACAACAATAGGAGTCTTAATATCGATATGCGGCAAGAACTTCTCGCTCACACGGCTAACGCCACCGCCAACAACAAACAAGTCTGGATTAAAGTACTTTTCCATTAATCCGTAATACTTAGTTAAGCGCTTAGCCCACTTTTTATAGCCCATATCCAACTTTTCGCGAACAGAAGAAGCAGCATACTTTTCTGCATCTCCCTTTCCTTTTTCTAGCTGAATATGACCAAGCTCTGTGTTTGGAATAAGAACGCCATTGTAAATCAAAGCAGTTCCAATTCCAGTGCCTAATGTTGTTGCAATAACTAAGCCATCTTTATCTTTTGCAGCACCAAAATGCTGTTCTGCAAGACCCGCAGCGTCGGCATCGTTAACAACTGTAACAGGACGACCGCAAGCTTCGCTAAACACTTCTGTAACATCCACACCAATCCAAGATTGATCAAGATTTGCCATAAACTCAAGCTTCTTGCCTGGCTTAATAGGCGCTGGGAAAGCAATACCAACAGGAACATCTTCAGGCACATCAAAATGCTCGAGCTGCTGACGAACAATATCTGCAACAGCTTGAGGTGTGGAAACCGCTGGAGTTAGAATCTTATAACGAGGTTCCGCAAACTCACCTTTTTCCAAATTTACTGGTGCAGCTTTAATGCCAGAACCACCAATATCTACGCCAAACGCTTGTGCAGTGTCAATCATCGCTAACACTCCCCTCTGAATGTGGACAACGGGATATCACGTTTATTCTACAATATTGTTAAAGCGACACGCTTATATAGCAGCATTTATCAAAGCATTTATCAACTACATAATGGCTTTTATAAACACAAGTAAAATACTACTTTAAGCAATACTACTTTAGGTAATTAAGCAATACTACTTTAAGTAGTTTTGAAGCTCTTTGTTTATTAAACCATTTGAAGCAATAACGTCGTTTTCGCGTCTCCAGTGGATTGAGTCACCATTCCATTGTCGAACATGACCTTGAGCTTCTTTAACAACAACAGCACCAGCGGAAACGCCTGGAATATCCCACTCGTGAAGATGCGGCTCAAAATAAGCGTCGTAAGTGCCATCAGCAACCTTGCATAAATCGAGAGAAGCAGGGCCAATGCGCTTAATATCTGCTGGACATTCTTCCTCAAGCGAAGAAACAACATCCAATGCTCTTTTAGATTCGCCTGGAATATAAGACATTCCGTAGCAAACAACAGAACCGTGCAATGTTGATGTAGTAGAAGGCGTGATTTTCTCTCGCTTTTCTCCATTAGGAGTTTTGCGAATACGAATAGCACCCTGACCTTTAGCTGCTAGATAGGTAAGCCCTAAAGCTGGAGCATGAACAACTCCAAGAACAGGCCTTGCGGAGCCTTGATCATTAAACTCAAAAAGCGAAACAGTTAAAGTCCACTCTGCCATATCTCGATTAAAGTTAATAGCACCGTCAATATTTCCAACGCACCAAAAACGATCACCAATATTGCAATTTTCTGGACGATTACGCCAAAATCCCTGGAAAGTATTTATGTACGTAAGACGATTTTCAATAAATCGTACGAGCTTATCTCCAAAACCAGAATCTGCTTGATTCGGATCCCCCAAAACCATCATGCTTGCCATATCTCTAGGATTTAATTGGTCTTGATACGCATGCTTACCAACATCTTCCAAAATTCTAGCGACTTCAAGAGCAACATCGCGTAAATTCATACTTGCCATACTTTACTCACCTCTTTAATTTCCCCACATCTTATTACGTTTTTATCTATTTCAAAAATCTTGCAACTATCCATAAAATCTGCAACTATTTTACTCAACTAATCAAATTAAACCAAACTTCCACACGCAAAATTCCAATAAAATCAATAAACTTTCACATTTAATACAAGTTCTATAAAAAGTCTTACAATGCAAAACGCATAATAAAACAAATTCTTAAATTTCTTAAACCAGCCTTAGAATTAATTAATAAACCTAACATCTCTCTTAGAAGATTATAACATGACTTATAACATGACTAAAGTATCAGACTTAAAAACACAGAACTTAATTAATATTCATTCAAATAATCCTTCAAATAATCCTTCACTAAAAAAACCAGGACTTCTTGTTTTAGATGTAGACGCCACTCTTATTGAAGAAGAAGTTATAGATTTATTAGGAGACATTGCTGGAGTTGGCTGCGATTTGGCATACATAACGTCTAGAGCAATGCAAGGAAAAATGGACTTTAATACGTCGCTAAAACTAAGAGTTTCTATGCTTAAAGGACTTGACTATTCTTGCGTTAAACAAGTTGCGCAAAATATTCATGTAACAAATGGAGCTAAAAAGCTAATTAGCACATTGCACTCTTTTGGATGGAAAGTTGGAGCTGTTAGTGGCGGATTCAAGCAAGTTTTAGACGATTTTTTACCAAAACTAAACATAGACTTTTGGGTTGCAAACAATCTAGAAGTCGTAGATTCTAAACTAAGTGGAAAGGTTATTGATCCAATAGTAAATCGTCAATATAAAGCAAAAGCATTGACTAATTGGGCGAGCAAGAACAATATTGATATTGCTCAAAGCGTTGCTATTGGAGACGGCGCTAACGATATAGACATGATTAAAACAGCAGGATTAGGCGTAGCATTTTGCGCAAAACAGTTATTAAAAAGTCAAGCTAAAGCAAGCATAGATACGCGAGACCTAAGCCTAGTTTTAGATTTACTAAGCTAACATTTAATCCAAATAGAATTAATCCAAGTAAGATTAGCCCAAGTAAGATTAGCCCAAGTAAGATTAGCCCAAGTAAGATTAATCCAAGTAGTATTAGCTCAAGTAAGATTCACTACTTAAGTGCGCTCCTCTTGCCCAATCTGCAGCATTCATAGCTTTTTTACCTTGCGCTTTAACTTCTAAAAGCTCAATAGCTCCACTTGCACATCCAACCCAAACATTGTGCTTTTTTGCAAGAATCTGCCCAGGTTTAAGCTCGTTTAGATTATGCAATGCAATATCTTCATCTTTTGCTAATGCGCAAGAAAGAACGTGCAAAGTAATTGTTTGCAAATCACTAGAATCAACATGAAGATTGCACCAAGCTCCAGGATTTGGCGTGCAAGCACGAATCTGCCTATCGATTGCAAACGCTGGAATATCAAAACGAATATGAGCATCTTCAACAGTGATTTTTTGAGCGATTTGGCAAGGCGTAGAGTCTTGCTCAACAGGAATAATTTGACCAGATTCCATACCAACAAGAGCAGAGCAAAGAAGATTTGCACCATCATTGCTTAATCGAGTGAGCAAATCACCAGCTGTTTCATGAGCTCCAATCTCGGTAGTCATTTGTGCAAGAATCGGACCTTCATCCATTCCGCGCGTAATCTTAAAAACTGTTGCACCTGTAATATCATCTCCAGCCCATATTGCGCGCTGAACAGGAGCAGCACCTCGCCATTGCGGAAGAAGCGAAAAATGCAAGTTATACCATCCTAGAGGAAGAGCATCCAAAACAGATTGCTTAAGAATCTTTCCGTACGCAACAACGGCCGCAAGCCTTGCGCCAGTAGCTTTTAGAGCACTCACACACTCTTGCTCATTGCTAGGATTAACCTCTAAAACAGGAATTCCAAGCTCAATCGCAGCTTTTTTAACAGCACTAGGAACAAGCTTTCTACCTCTGCCAGTCGGAGCATCTGGACGAGTAAGAACAGCTCGCACATCAAAATGTTCTTTATCTTCAGCTAGCGCGCGCAAAGGAGCAACAGCAACATCTGGAGTTCCAGCAAATAAAATAGGCAATACCATAAGTCAACTCCTTAAAATACTAAGAATCCTTAAAATCCTAAATCCTAGCAAAATGCATCTTTTAGCTTGCTAAAGAATCCCTTTTTATTGCCCACTGGCTCTGCAATAGCATGTTGCTTTACTTCGCTAACTTTTTCATCGTGCAAGTTTGCAAACTTTTCAATCAAACTACGCTCTTCTTCGCTAAGCTTTGTTGGAATATTAACAAGAACGTGAACAATAAGATTTCCTCTATCTTTGCTTCCAAAAGCAGTAACACCCAAATCGTAAAGAGGAATCGTGTCTTCGTTTTGCGTTCCAGCAGGAATTTCAACACTCTTTTTGCCATCAAAAGTATCAATATCTACTTTGTGACCAAGCACAGCCCAGCTCATTGGAACGTCAATCCAGCAATGTAAATCGTTTAAGTCTCTAGTAAATTGCTCGTCTTTACGAATGCGAACGTCAACATACAAATCGCCAGCAGGACCGCCACATTCGCCTATTGCTCCTTGAGACGCAAGTCGCAAGCGAGAATTGTCTTTAATTCCAGCAGGAATCGTGATTCCAACTTCTCTAGAAGTGCGAACGCGACCATGACCGTGGCAATTTGGGCAAACATTTTTAATAATCGTTCCGTGACCTTCGCAAGCGCGGCAAGGTTCCGAAGACATCATTTGACCAAACATTGTACGAGTAACTCGCTGCACAAAACCAGCACCCTTACAATCTGGGCAAGTTATAGGGTCTGATTTATCTGCAGAGCCCTTTCCAGCACAATCTTGGCAAAGACCGAAAGTTGAAACATGAACCTTAGCGTTTCCACCAAAAACAACAGTTTTAAGATCAACCTTAACTTCCGTTAATGAATCTTCACCACGATTAACGCGCGGAATAGGAGATCCAGCATTAGCACCAAAAGACCCAGAGAAGAACTGGTTTAGAATATCTCCCATATCCATATTCATATTTGCGTACGCGCCAGCGCCAGCACCAGCTCCTGATGCCGATAGATTATTTGGATCTACGCCCATATCTACCATTTTGCGTTTTTCTGGATTAGACAAAACGTCGTATGCAGCGTTAACTTCCTTGAACTTGTCTTCAAACTCAGGTCCTGCAATATCTGGATGATACTTACGACTTAACTTTCTATAAGCTTTGCGAATCTCATCGTCGCTAGCGTTAGAATCAACACCTAAAATCTTGTAATAGTCAGTCACTTAACTCCCCTTTTATGTTCTAAAATTATTTTTGCATAAGGCACAGCCAGCTAATATTTATGAATTTTCAGATATAAACGTATTAAGATATTTTGCTACAGCTTTAACAGCCGTCATTGTTGCAGCATAATCCATGTGCGTAGGTCCGATTGAGCCAATAAACGCCGAATCGGAATCTGAATTGTATCCGTAAGCGCTTGTTACAACAGAAGCATTTAAAAGACCAGGCGTGTGAGTTTCCGAGCCTATTGCAACGCTAACGCCACTTGCGCAATCATTTGCCTCCTCACTTAGCGAAGTCATTAAACGCATAATAACAGCTTGCTCTTCTAAAGCGTCAAAAAGAGACGCAAAATCGCCAATATTTTGTCTATGCGCAAGTTGAGAAGCTCCAGCCATATACAAATCGTGAGAATGCTCGCCATTATGCATATCTTCTAATGCGTTAGCAAGTTGACTAATAACTTGCAAAGCAGACGCTAAATCCTTACGATTTGCAAGCAAATAAACACGTTTTGAAGCATCTAAAAGAGAGGCTCCAACGCAGCTCTCATTAACCATATTAACTAAATGCAATAAGTCGTCTGGATTTATGTTAGAGGCTTGAATAATGTGTTGCGCAACTCCTCCAGCGTCTGTAATAACAACAACTAGAAGAGTTGAAGACGATACTTGAACAATCTCAATTCTTTTTACTTTTGACTTCGACAATGCAGGAGACGCAACGAGTGCGACTTGACCAGTTATGCTTGCAAGAAGTCGCGCTGAGCGTTGTAGAGTGTCTTGTAAACTAACAGATCCACTTAAAAACGTGCGAATCCCTCGTCTTTGCGCATTAGAAAGCGGGATTAGCGCCGCCATTCCGTCAACGAAATATCTGTATCCTTTTTCTGTAGGAATTCTTCCAGCAGAAGTATGTGGCTGAATCAAGTAGCCTTCTTCTTCTAGAAGAGACATATCGTTGCGAATCGTTGCAGAACTAACGCCTAATTTGTGATTTTTAGCTAAAGATGCAGACCCAACAGGCTCATGCGAACGAATATAATCTTCAACAACCGCACGCAATATCATCATGCGTCGTGATTGCATTGATTCTCCTTTATTAAAACATCAAACTCTGTTAAATAGCGCTAATAATTTTTATAAATAGCACTAATCGTTTATTAATTCACTGCTAACTATTATATATGCCAAAATAATATGTGATAACAATATGTGATTAAGTATTATTAAGTATTTTTTAGTAAATCACTTTTACAGAATAACAACTAACTATAAATATAAACTTTTGTTAACTTTTGACACACTTTGTTAAAAATTCGTCTGATATAAAAGATAGGATTAAAGGGCAATGTGAGGGTAATGGCCAGCGTAAGCTGTGCGCAAAAACCCGAATTATTGGAAGGAAAGTAGATCACATGACCGATTTCAACTGGTCTGCATTAGACGAGCGCGCCGTAAAGATGGCGAAGGTTCTCTCGGCTGATGCTGTTGAGCGAGCAGGACACGGACATCCTGGCTCCCCTGTTTCATTGGCACCAATTGCGTACACCTTGTACCAGCACTTCATTAAGCACGATCCTGCTGACCCAAAGTGGGCTGGCCGCGATCGTTTTATTCTTTCTGGCGGTCACGCTTCGCTTACGCAATACGTGCAATTGTTCTTCTCTGGTTACGGCTTAACTCTTGACGATCTTAAGTATTTCCGTGGCGGTGCAGACACGCGTACTCCTGGTCATCCAGAATATGGCTTAACTCCAGGCATCGAAATGACTACTGGCCCACTCGGTCAGGGTCTTGCTTCTGCTGTTGGTTTCGCTTATGGCCAGCGCTTTGAGCGCGGTCTTCTTGACCCAGAAGCTCCAGCTGGAACTTCACCATTCGATCACAAAGTGTGGGTTATTTGCGGTGAAGGCGACGTTGAGGAAGGCGTTTCTTCTGAAGCTGCTTCCTTGGCTGGAAACCAAAAGCTTGGCAATTTGACTGTAATCTTCGATGCAAACCACATTCAGATTGAAGGCGATACTAAGCTCACCTTCTCTGAAGATATTCTTGCTCGTTACCGTGCATACGGTTGGTACACCGACGAAGTTAGCTTCATTCAGCCAGACGGTTCCTACAAGGAAGACGTTCAGGCTTTGGCTGCAGCTATCGAAAAGGCTCAGGAAGTTACCGATAAGCCTCACTTCATTAAGGTTAATACTTTGATTGCTTGGCCAACCCCAGGCAAGACCAACAACGAAGCTTCTCACGGCTCTAAGCTTGGTGAAGAAGCCGTTAAGGGCTTGAAGGAACTTTGCGGTTTCGATCCAGAAGTTTCGTTCCCAATCGACGAAGAAGCTTTGGCTCATGCTCGCAAGGTTGCCGAGCGCGGTTTGGCTGCTCACAAGGCTTGGGATGAAGCTCTTGCAAAGTGGGCTTCTGCCAACCCAGATAAGGCTGCTCTTTACGATCGTCTTAAGGCCGGCAAGCTTCCAGAAGGCTTCGACAAGGCTATTGACGACTTGGTTGCTGGCTTCGAAGTCGGTTCCAAGGTTGCTACCCGTAAAGCTTCTGGCGCAGTTCTTAACGCAATTGCTGCTGTTATGCCAGAACTTTGGGGCGGTTCCGCTGATTTGGGCGGCTCCAACAACACCAACATTAAGGGTGCTGACTCCTTCGGCCCATCCGAGGATGCAACTCGCACTTGGCCAAACGTTTCCGAGTACGGCCGTCAGCTTCACTTTGGTGTGCGTGAGTTTGCAATGGGTGCTATTACCAACGGTATTTTGCTTGGTTCTAACACTCGACCATTCAACGGCACATTCTTCCAGTTCTCTGACTACGAGCGCCCAGCAGTTCGCTTGGCTGCTTTGATGGAGATTCCAAACCTCTACGTTTGGACTCACGATTCCGTAGCTTTGGGCGAAGATGGTCCAACTCACCAGCCAATCGAACACTTGGCTGCTTTCCGCGCTATTCCTCAGCTTGAGGTTGTACGCCCTGCAGATGAGTACGAGACTGCTGAAGCTTACCGCTACTTCTTCGAGAAGAAGAACAACTACCCAACCGCTATGATTTTGACACGTCAAGGCGTACCAACCCTCGCAGAAACTGCTGAGAAGGCTCGCGAAGGCGTAAAGCACGGCGGTTATGTGTTGGTTGACTGCGAAGGCACTCCAGACGTAATCATCATGGCTACTGGTTCTGAAGTTCAGTGGGCTGTTGCTGGCGCCAAGACTTTGGCAGCAGAAGGCATTAAGGCTCGCGTTCTTTCTATGCCATCTCTCGAGTGGTTCGAAGAGCAAGACGAAGAGTACAAGGAAGCAATCCTTCCAAAGTCCGTCAAGGCTCGCGTTTCCATCGAAGCTGGTTTGGCATTGCCTTGGTACAAGTATCTTGGCGATTGCGGCAAGGCTGTTTCTATCGAACAGTACGGCTTGCAGGGTGACGGCGGTCAGAACATGATCGACTTGGGCATTACTGCTGAGCACGTAGTAGAGGCTGCTAAGGCTTCTATCGAAGAAGCACGCGCTTAAGATAGAAATTAAGCAAAATAAAAAACTTGATGTGTCAAAATAAAATTGATTCATCACAAAACTCGAAGTGCTAATTTAGCAACTTCACTGGAAACAGCAAAGGCGTGTTGATGTTAAGCTACAGTTGGTTTAGCATCAACCGCTGTTTCCTGTAAAACGCCAACACTACCAACGTGTTCCAACTGGTGGAACACAGTGTTAAGGAGATAACATGACTGAAGCAACGCAGCGCACTAGCGATTCCGGCGTTTCTATTTGGTTGGACGATTTGTCCCGTACCCGCATTGAGTCTGGTTCTTTGCAGGATTTGATCGCTAACAAGAATGTTGTTGGTGTTACTACCAACCCATCTATCTTCCAGAAGGCTTTGAGCCAGGTTGGTCCATACGACGCACAGCTTAAGGAACTCGGCAAGGTTGACGTTGAAACCGCTATCCGTGAGTTGACCACCACCGATGTTCGTAACGCAACTGATATCTTCCGCGAGATCGCTGAAAAGACCGACTTCGTTGACGGCCGCGTCTCCATCGAAGTTGACCCACGTTTGGCTCACGATACTGCCAACACTGAAAAGCAGGCTGAAGAGCTTTGGGCAAAGGTTGATCGTCCAAACGTTATGATCAAGATTCCTGCAACTTTGGAAGGTCTTCCAGCTATCACCGCTACCCTTGCTAAGGGTATCTCCGTGAACGTGACCTTGATCTTCTCCCTCGAGCGTTACGAGCAGGTTATCGACGCCTTCATCGAAGGTATCGCTCAGGCAGCTGCTAACGGCCACGACTTGAAGCACATTGGTTCCGTAGCTTCCTTCTTCGTTTCCCGCGTTGATACCGCTGTTGATAAGCTCCTCGAAGCTAACGGCTCCGAAGAAGCTAAGGCTCTTGAAGGCAAGGCTGCTGTTGCTAACGCTCGCTTGGCTTACGAACTCTTCGAGAAGAAGTTCGCTGCCGACCCACGTTGGGCTGAACTTGAGGCCAAGGGTGCAAAGAAGCAGCGTCCACTTTGGGCTTCTACCGGTACCAAGAACGCGGCTTACTCCGATTGCAAGTACGTTGATGAGTTGGTTGCTGAGCATGTTGTTAACACCATGCCAGAGAAGACTTTGAACGCTCTTGCTGATCACGGCAACGGTGCTGCTTCCATTAAGGGCACTTACGAAGAGAGCCACGCTGTTATGAACAAGCTTGCTGAACTTGGCATCAACATCAAGGATGTTACCGACAAGCTTGAGGCCGACGGTGTTGCCGCCTTCATCAAGTCTTGGGATTCCGTGATTGCTGACGTACAGTCTGGCATCGATCGCGTAAACGCCTGATTTGATTAATCAGTAATAGCTAAACATAAACCGCACATGTGTGAACTAATCCACTTGCATGTGCGGTTTTGTTTTGCGTTTTTATCAATCGCAATAAAAAAGCTACCCAGTGTTATTTTCTAAGCTAAGTAATTGAGAAAGACAGACAGTGTAGTGCTGTCTCTTTTCACGTAGAATTTTTTAATCGGCAGAAATATATATGATGGATAGGTATGTGTTCCTGCCTATTTTTATGCAATTTTTCAAAACAATAAAAAGAACATTATTAGATTAATAAGGAGGATCTATGAAAAATACGAAAAAATGCCCAAAGTGTGGGGGAAGTGAAATTATATTTGTGCCTGGATCTGCTGGGGCTTATGGGACTGGAAATAATGTTATGACTGGCCATACAATTATGTCGGCAGTACCTGTTGATAGGTATATTTGCACTGCCTGTGGTTTTAGCGAGGAGTGGATTGACCTTGATAATATGGATAAATTAAAAAAGAAATATGATGAGATTTAAATGAGAGTTACTTTTATATGTGACTGGGATAGATGATTAATAAACCAAATGTGCCAATTTGCTTTGTAAAGCTTTATTTCAGCTGCCTTTCTCACACTCATCAATCATTCGGTTAAATTCAGATCTTGATGAACCAACCTTAGCTGAAGCAACATCAAGAAAAATATCTGCAACAAACCAAGTCATGTGAGAAGCAGCAAGACGAGTAAGACCAGACACCTGAACAGCAAGGCTATCCAGCTGTTTTTTACGATTTGTGCTCACACGAGCATAAACCCCAACCGCATAATCCTTAATTACACGCTGAGGATGGATGACTATCACATCTTTATTCAATTCATTCATATTATCCATAGCCATCTCTCCTTATTATTAGACTAACGAAACTTAGATTTCTTCTCCATGATAATTAGCCTAAAACTTATTTTCCCACTTCACAGGGTGGGCGCAAAGTGGCGAATCGACTTGCATGGGCGCTTTGACAGAGCTTGAAATTGCATAACGCATTTCAAGCTCCTTCAAAGCGTGATTTGGCTCAAATGTAAAGTCCAGTGGACTTTACATGCCAAATCAGCCGAGCGGCTGCTAATAGCCGCGAGGAATAACATAATTCGCGAATGCACTTCGATTCGCTGAGCTTGCTCAAAGTTGAAAGCACAGTGTGCTTTCAACGCAAGCGAAGTACGTTAACATCCTGTGCACTCAACCCTAGAGCGTAGACATGTTCCCTCATACAGAAAAATCGCACTCAAAAATCTCGCAAAGCCAGCTTACAGCCATCGTATACTAAACTTTTAACGATAGCCCTCGCTAAGCCCTGCTACACAAGGGCAAAAATGCACCCACCTAATCAGCCCTAGACATCAATACGACACTCTCAACGTATCAAAACTACCCTGATGATAACCATGCATCAAGAAAAGATCCTTAACGTTCGTTGCAGGAAAGAAGCTGACAAGGGGAATGTCGTATGATGATAAAAGTCTAAGGCACTACAAACTGGGATTTGGATTTTAATTAAAATTGTATGATTTTATTAGCTATATCTTCTACAAATCGCTTATCGTGTTCCACAAATATGAGTGTAGGCTTTGCTTCTTTTATAATTTCCTCAATCTGTATTCTTGATATTACATCTATATAATTCAGTGGTTCGTCCCAAACAAATATATGAGCTGGCTTTGAGAAACTTACAGCAATTAAAACTTTCTTTTTTTGTCCATCACTATAATTCTTCATATCCATTTCAAATAATTCTCTTGAAAAATCTAATTTTCTTAGAATTGTTTTACACAATGTTTCATCAACATCTTGCTTGTGAATATATTCATTTAGGCTACCTGTTAAATTAGATGTGTCTTGAGGAATATACGAGATTTTTAAATTACCTGCTAATTTTATCTCACCTGTATACTCGTGATTTATACCTAATAAAATTTTAATCAAGGTTGATTTTCCGCTACCATTACCCCCATATATAGCCACTATGTCGCCTTGCTTTATCTCAAAACTTACATTACTTAGGATCTGTCTTTCTCCATAGTATGCTGATAAATTGCTAACCGATATTAGGGGATTTTTGTGATGATGTAGCGGATGCAGTAATAGGCTTTCCTTTATTTCGATATCTTTTAGTAAACTCTGTTTTTCTTCTATTGCCTTGTTTTGTCTATTCTCCAAATTCTTAGATTTTTTCATCATCTTGGCTGATTGATGACCTATATGTCCTTTGTCTGGTTTTACACCTGATACTTTCACACCATTTTTAGTATTTTCAATTTTATCAGACCAAATTTGACTTTGTCTTGCAGCCTCTTTTAATCGTTTAATATCTTTTCTTAATCTCTCATTTTGACTAATTTCAAATTGGTCTTTCATCACTTTGTTTTCATACCATGATGTAAAATTTCCCGATTGGACATCAATAGAATTCCTGTTAATAGAAATAACATGATTGATACAACCATCTAAAAAATCTCTATCATGAGAAATGAGCAAAAATCCTTTTTTACTTTTCAGATATTCACTTACAATTTTTCTTCCGTTCATATCTAAATGGTTTGTTGGTTCATCAATAAGTAAAAAGCCATCTCCTCTTGTAAACAAAATAGCTAAAAGGATTTTTGTTTGTTCTCCTTTAGAAAGCGTTTCAAACTCTCTGTAAACAAGGTTCTCATCTACATTTAGCAAACTGAGTTCTCTAAATAATTTCCATTCTTCCTCATCTGATATTAGTTCTTTATATAACTCAATTCCTAATTTTGAAGTATCGCTTATATTTGGTGGAAATTTAATAAATTCAACATCCTTGCTTATTTTACCTTGATAAGTTTCTTGATTTAAAAGTAACTTAAATAGAGTTGATTTACCGATTCCATTTCTTCCTATCAATCCCGTTTTCCAGTTTGTATCAAAGGAAAACGATACATTTTTAAATATGGGTTTTACATATCCATAATATGAGAAAGTGAGGTTTTCAATTTTAATTACTGACATAAAACGCCTCCCTAAACTTATCATTTACCGCCCTGGGTGCAAAGTGGGTGCACCTTTTAACGATAGGAAAAGCTATCGTTAAAAGGTTTGCCATTTATTAACAAATCCCAAATGCTTCAAATCCACTAACGGATATTTATCAATTATCTTTGATAACTTACTAGAAAATTCCTTGTAATGTTCGTTTTCAGCTAATACTTTAAGATTAAGAATACTAGCAAAAATAGTATTATTCAATACACCTTTCTTTAAATACTCTTTATATAATTTTGGTGTCTTGGTTAATTTTGAACCATATAATCTACCGTAGTGAGCACAAATATTTCTAACATAAGCTAAATTTTCAATCCATGACTCTAAATAAACGTAATCAACGCCAAATGTTGTTGAAATTGCTTTTTTATCATCATTCTTCATATTCTTATACATTTTAGAAAGAGTACCAAAACTTGCTACTTCAATAGCAGCATATAAAGGAATCTCCCCTCCCTCATAATTATCCTTAAAATTACGTATAAAAGGCGATTTCCTATTCCTATTAATTTCTCTTTCTAACTCATCTAAAGTATTCTTCTGATAATTATTTTTCGCATAGTTATTAAGATTCTTATAACCAAAATTCCCATATTTTAATGAAAAGTAATTAGTGATTACAGCCCTTAAATAAACTTCTATATGTTCTATCAACGAAAATAAAATATGACGAAACTCCATATCAAATAGATATAACTCGACTATATTCTCAAAAGTAGTACCTTCTATGTATCTACCATCTTCTTTTAGAGTTATACTATATGCTTTAATGAGGCGATAGTAAGAAACCCTATTAAGTACATCTTTAGCATAACTTGTATCTTTTATCTCTAATCCCAAAGACACTAAATTTTCTATTTGCTTATCAATGCTTATAGAAGGTTGATAGGATTTCTTCATATTTCTCTCCTCAAAAATCAAAAGACCCGACTTGGTCCGCATTGTTAAGAGGCGCGTCGGGTACTGTTATCTACATATGCTACACCAATGAGAGTATTTTATTAAATCTTTCAAACTAACACAAATTTTTCTTTCTAACAAGATTATTTAGTCTTACACTCAACTTCATGAACATAAACAAATATAGAACGAAAACACAAACTATCACAGAGTACTAAATATTTTGCCCTTTATGATTTGACGACATGTATTTCACGCACCTCGCTTTCCAATCATTTTCACTAACGCAAGCAAACGCATCCGTCACAGCCTGCAAACCTAAACTTTCAACATATTTACAAGCAATACTAAAACTATTATCAATGCTGATCTCTTCATTTACTAGCAAACTATACTTCTCATAAACAGAAGGAACAGCAGAGCCAATATCATCAAATAAAAAAGGATTCATATCACTTAAAAATGAAGTCAATTCTTCACTTTTATTTTCTTTCCAATAATGATTTAACGCGTAATAAATCATAGAAAACAATTCAAACTTATTCACAACTATTCCTCCCACGGATCATTATTTAATCCTGTCCTATCATGCCCTAATCAGTTTTTCACTATGCTACTTCAATCTTCATATTCAACAAATTGAGTTTTCAAAAAATATAGTTAATGAATGCCTTAATTATAATTCCCAAAAAAGCGCGTCATTTGTTCGTCAATGCGCCTAATCCCCGTCCTACAAATAACACCTAAACCAACATACTGTATAAAACACAAAATTTGTAAGTAATAAGAATATGACTTTTACCTACTTACAACAGTATTAAATATGTATATGATTGCAACATCTATGTTCATATCAGATTTAAGCGTTTTCTTCTATCATTTTGAGTGATGTGCCATCTTCTGTTTTCCAATCAACTTTACCATTGGTAGTCATACCTAAAACAAATGAAGCTGCATATGAAGGACTCTTAAACAGATAATTCCTAGTCAACACACCATCTTTTATCTCATTATTTTGCTTACAACGCTCTCTAAGTTCTTTGATTACATCTGGTATAGATCCAGAATCCGTCTCTTCTATCTGACTACCAGCCAAAACAACAAAACCTTCATTAGTTCTTTTGCAATACGCTTCAATATTTCTTTGAGACCTCTTGATTTTCCTAGAAAGACCTAAGATTAATTCATCATCATGCTCTTCAACTACAGATTCCGGTGTTTTCACTAACGGCACAAAAATCCTATATCCTAATACGCCAAGCATTATCTTAAACTGCTCAACGTAAATCTCTAATTCAGCTTCCTTTTCTTCAGTTACATTACCAGGATTAGGATCATTTCCATTTTGAACCTTATAACGATTTGTATCGATTGCTAAATTAGTAAACTTATTTTCAAGATAGCTTATTTCAGTTGGACCCCAAGAATTACCGCTAGTTGTAAACATAACAGCTTCATTAAAATAAAAGTCATCTTTCAAATGTTCAGCGACTCTGAACAAAACACCTTCGCCATTCTTCCTAATACCAGCCTGTCCAATATAAACCGCATCTTCATCAAAATTGTTCTTACCGAATAAAAAATAAACACCACTCTGTTTTAACTGTTCCCTATCTTTGCATTTATCTAAATAAATTCTAGGAATTTTATATGCTAAACCGCTCCAGCCAGACATCGTGCATTTAATCCTGCCCGTAACATCGCCATCCATCAAAAATATATTTAAATTCTTGCTGCTATTCATAATCTATCTCACCATCTACAGATTTATGCTTATTATACTTAAAGAGTAGGGATTTTAACAACAGCTAAATCACATCTAGAATCTCGAGAACCCAGCCTAAAGCCGCCACGCATTAAACCTTTTAACGATAACTCTCGCTAAGCCCTGCTACACAAGGGCAAAAATGCACCCACCTAATCAGCCTTTGACATCAACACAACACTCTCGACGTGAGATTGTTAGGCTATTTTCAGAAATTGGTCTAACCCTTTAGTTTTTCCTGTATTACTACGGTTATCACTGCTTTGCTTTTTCAGTTATTTCAATTCTCGATTAGGTAATTTTCCAGTTCTCAAAGCGACAGTAACAAACTCAACCTCTTGCAAGCACTTCTCACAAAGTTCATAACCTTCATTGAAGTTCACTCTTGACCTAAATGTGCTAGCAATGAATTCGCACGGTGAGGTAATCCTTTCAACTACACCGCACCGTTCGCACTCAGCATACACATTCCCATCCTTAATCGGAATAAACATTCCATGGTCTTTCTCATTTCCCATGACACTAACATCTTCGAAATCATCAAATTTTACATAGAGCATATATAGTCCTCCTTTATTGGTATGTCTATATACGCTCTAATTCCAACTTATATCAAGTTTTATTGTCAGCCACTCTACCTGTATTTATATCTATCAGAATTTTGCAAGCAAAACCTATTTTTTAGCACTCGCATAAAAACGTCTGGGAAAACGTCCCCCTCCCCCCTAGACTTTTCCCCATGTTAAAGAAAGCATCACTATACGTAACTATTCTCATAACATGGTTACTACTATTCTTGATCTTTACACCATTCGCTATTAGAGAATACGTTTTTTCTGGAACAAGAAACACTACGCTAGATATTCTCATAGCATTAAACGCAATCTTCATAATCTACTTCTGGCTAAATGGCACTAAAGATATCATCTACGTACTATGGTTCTACCTGCATAAGAAATCCATTACACAATACGTTCAAAAAGTCTCTTGCATGCCAATACCAGCAAACAAGCGTATCGTAATGCTCTACTGTACTTGCAACGATTTCGAAGGTGACTCACTCACTCAATGCTTAAAACAAAAGTACGCCGGATCAGTCAAAACAGTCATCCTTGATGATTCTAGTGACCCTAATTACAAAAACAAGGTAGACGAATATGCTAAAGAACATAATGTAGAAGTAGTACGCCGCGAAAATAGAAAAGGATTCAAAGCAGGAAATCTCAACAACTATTTACACGGACGAACTGACTACGATTACTTTGTTATTCTCGACAGTGATGAAATCATTCCTTCAGATTTTATTATTCGATGCTTACAATACTTCCAATACTTTAAAAACGCTGGAATCGTACAATGCAATCACGTAGCAACACGTAACATTAACCGCTTTATGCACCTACTACACATTGGAGTGAACAGCCACTGGCCTGTGTACCAAACAATGAAACATCACTATGGTTTCATGTCTCTATTAGGACATGGTGCAATGGTAAGCCGCGAATGCTACGAAGCAGTAGATGGATTACCAGAAGTTGTTGCTGAAGACTTATGCTTATCAATTGAAGCACGCAGTAAAGGATACTATGTTGCTTTCGCACCGAACATAACATGCGAGGAACAATATCCGATTGACTATCTAGCTTTTAAGAAACGACATAGTAAATGGACTCAAGGTAATTTCGAGTTCATGAAATGCTACACTAAACGCATTTTCACATCTAAAATGCGATGGTTTGAAAAACTAGATATTTTCCTGTTCACCTACAACCTGCCATTAACATCACTTTTCACATGCTATGTAGCAATGAATATCATATTCTTCCCAGCGCTGCACTACGATTTACACTATCCAGCATGGCTACTTGTACCAACCGTAATATTCTTCATGGCACCAATGCTAAACGACGTATTCTTCTGGCTTGGTAAAGTATCGCTCAAACATTTACTACTCTACATGCTTTTTACTTTCTGCTTGTACGGTTCAATGCTTTACGTGTCAATGAAATCATCATTCCTAGCACTTACAGGAAGAAAAGCCATATTTGTTGTTACACCAAAAACAACGCAACATATTACATTAGCTGAATCATTACGAATGAACATTCAAGAAATAATATTCTCAATAGTTCTTATCACTCTCTCATGCGCGTTCAAAGGCGGAATACTACCAGTCATACTCATAGTAGCACCAACACTTTTCAGCATATATTTAACAATGTACTCGAACTCTAAAAAACCTATCGATACACCACATCATGCTAGAAACAAGTACAAAACAAGAAGACCACTCGCACACGCATACCGGTGATATAAACCCACAAAAAATAACAGGCATTACAGAAAATGGTAAAAAGGCGAAATTAAGGCAACAACTCTACACACAGAAAGCAACAGTTTCAGAGTTCAGAAGGAAAAGTTTCATTGTATCCAAGAGTTAAGAAACTAGAACCAACCTTCACAAGGTGGGTGCAGGGTGGGTGCACTTTTTAACGTTAACATCCTGTGCACTCGACCCTAGAGCGTAGACATCTTCCCTCATACAGCCAAAACACGCTCAAAAACCACGCCAAGCCAGCCTAAAGCAGCCACTCATTAAACCTTTTAACGATAGCCCTCGCAAACACCTGCTATACAAGGGCAAACTTGCACCCACCTAATTAGCCCTAGACATCAATACGACACTCTCAACGTAGATTGAGATAACTCCGAGTATAGCTACACTTTTTTGAGTGCACACTATGGATATTGTGTGCACTTTTTAACGATAGGAAAAGCTATCGTTAAAAAGTTTAAGATTGGCTTGATAGCGCGTTACATTACAATTCTTCCAGTTGTTTAGTCTGGTCTCTTCTCACGTAGATAACCGCGAGTATTTGAACTTCTTTTCTACTATCATCAACACAAAAATAAACGTAATAATTTTTTACGCGTATTCTTCTAAAACCAAGTTCACACCACGGCTGCTCACTAATTAACTTCACACGATAAGGCATCGTCTGCAAAGACATCATTTCCGACTTCAACAGCTCGAGCATTCTTTTAGCCACTATCGGTGCTTGTAACTCCGTGGCGATATATTCTCGAATAAGTGCAAGATGCTCTTTCGCCTGACGAGTGACTTTTATCTTATACTCATCCATTAAAGACCTCGTTCAAGATCTTCAAAAACATCATCTATCGGATAACTATCACCACGAACCGCCTGATCATAACCTTTAGCCATCAACGCGTTAAACGTTTTCTCATCCATATCATCTTGTGCTGGAAGAGACTTTGGAATAGTAAGCGAAAACGGAATACCCTTATTAAGAATGATTTGACGATAAAACATGTCAATAGCCGTAGCCCTAGGAACTCCAATCGTTTCCAGAATCTGCTCCGCCTGCTGCTTAATATTTTCTTGTATTCTCACATTCACATTCGCTGTCTTAGTAACTGCCATATAAACCAACCTCCATACGCATATAATAAATTATTGTGTCGCATATTGCAACACAATTTATATGAATAAGATCCCTCAGCTGCCATACATGTTTTTCGTGTTCGTGTTACCTTCGCATTGCCTTTGTATTACCGCTTTTTATAGCACAGTCAAGTGCCATGATGCCGGAGATAACTCCATCTATTCTATAGGTTGATTTTTGAACATAAGAATAGACTAAAGAAAATTCAATAGTCTGGATTTTATAACATCTCCACATGAGATTGAGTGGTCTAGTTTCATTACGTGTTGGATACAATGAAACCTTAGCTTTGAACTCTGAAACTTTTTCAGGCATCAAAAAAGACGGTATTACTACCGCCTTAATTATTTACACATAGCGCTTTTAGATCTAGATTTCTATTTCATAGAAACCTGATCCTTGCTAAGCTCTACAAACTGGGATTTGTTGTAGTTATCTCCCATTTTCTTTAATTCCATATGTAATACACAAGCAAATACTATCTCAATAATACATGCCGCAACAGCAACCGTTGTGCCGTTTAATGCACATCCTAAAATCAAGGAAATCATCGGAATGGAAATTGCAGCAACTGTATATCCCTTTGATTTGTACAGCCATGAATACGGCAGTAAATGTGCGCCAAAGACCATTGCATACACCATAATCATCTTTTCCGGAACCGCACTAAACACCCACATAACGATTAATAAATAAATCATTTGATTTAGGGTGAAAATGAAGCCTAATTGTCCAAGTGGATTTTGTTTTGAAAAGATATCCACCTTTATAAGGTTACCAATGAGCCAAGCCAGCGGTAATAATGGGCATGAACAGCAAAATACCAATAAATTTTTCATATCCACATTGATATCTAAAATTGACACAAGTACTATCAGAAGCCATATAATCACCGATGCCATGATAAATGGCAATCCTTTTTTCTGCTTTATGATGATATCATTCCTCAATTCATCTAAGCTCATTGATTTCTCCTTCAAATGCTAATTTATACAATCTGATATTCAACGTCGTGGCAGTGTAAAGGCACTACGGTGATCAATCCAAAACATAAGTGTTTCAAGTATCAAGGTTTGAGACTCCGCTTTAGCCTTCTGATTTTCTTCTTCCTCTCCACCGAATTCAATGATCATTGCTCCGGCATCAACGCGTATTCTGCGCCTTTCGAGACTCAGATAAGCGTAATTGTATCATGATCTATGTTTTCATAATTTATGTAAGAGAGTACATCTTCGAACTGCTCTAATGGTATCCTGGCTAATGTTTTCGGCTGATTGTTCTGTCCGAACATAAACAGAAATAATGTTTATGTAACGATCTCTTGCCATAATAGCGGGATTCATTAATATCTTTCATCTGAAATTATATGCTCTATTCCACTATGGATTGAGAGAACTCCAAGTATAACTACACGTTTTTGAGTGCACACTATGGATATTGGGTGCACTTTTTAACGATAGAAAAAGCTATCGTTAAAAGGTTTAAGATTGGCTTGATAGCTTGATTTTTGAGCATAAAAATAGCCTAGAGAGGATTACCCCTAGGCTGACTTTTGTAACATTTCAAACGCTCACAATCTTTTGGCTTTTACGATGCCCTTTCAATATCCACACTAATCTCTGATTTAAAAGTTATACTGAACCTGTCCTCGTAAACTTTTATTTTCTTGATGTACTTTCTTACCAGCTTCTCGTCATACTCACTAATATCGTGACGCTCACTTTTCAGAAAATCTTCCATTTCTCTGATTCGTCTTTTAGCATCTTCTTGACCTGCTTTTTCTATAAGAAGCTGCTGTTTCTTACCTTTCAGCTCATCAATCTCGTTGGCAGTTTTCGTGTAGTCTTTTTTAGCTTTAAGCAAGGTTAATAGTATCGCTTGTTTATCCGCGATTTTTTTATCAACCGTTTCAAGCTCACTTAAGTTGTTTCCCGCGATAATTTCTCTAATATTGTTATTCAACGTATCCAATACTTCACCAGGTACGGTGAGTATTTTGTTTATGGCTTTCACTGTAGCAGACTGCAGTTCTTCCTCTTTTACTGTCGGAGCATCGCAAGCACTAGGACCATTTTCCCATCTGGTACAACAACGCCAAACAACAGAATGCACTCCTCGGTTGTTCCAAGCAATTCTTCTGTAAACATCCCCGCATTTAGAACAAACACATAAACTGGATAAAGCGTACTTACTGGAATAAACTCTCTTTTTTTTATTCTCCTCACCACTAAACATGTTGGCTCGTCTTACCATTTCTTCTTGGACTTTAAAGAAAATATCTCTTGGAATAATAGACGCGTGGCTATCTTTTACATAATACTGTGGTTCTGTTCCATCATTTTTTATACGAACATGGTTAATAAAATCTGTCGTCTTTTTAGTTTAAGAAATTATAAAAAAGCAAAGTACGCTTGACAAAAAAAGCAAAGCGAGCTATACATTATATGTAAAGTTAACTTGCTGTTGAAGGAGGAAAATGAAAAATACAATTTTTCGATTAAGAAAACAGCATAAAATAACTCAAGAAGAATTGGCAAATGAAGTTGGAGTTACAAGGCAGACCATAACTTCCATTGAAACTGGAAAATATATAGCATCACTGCCGTTGGCTTTTAGAATTGCTAAGTTTTTTGATACAAGTATTGAAGAAATATTTAGCATAGAGGAGGACGATTAATATGAACAAATTAGAAAAATATAAAAAAGAAATAGGATTTAGAATTACTATTTTAGTCTTATTATGTATGGTTGCCTTACTCGCAGTTATTATTGGAAATTTTTACTTAAAATATAAATTTCCATTAAAAGAAGATGTGACAGATTATGTAGTAGTATTTTTTATTGGACTTGAACTTGTATCTGTATTCTACATGTCAATGCTTGGTAGAGCATATAGAAATAGAGATATATTGGAGAAGATGTATACTAAAGAAACAGATGAGAGAATGATATTAATAAGGATGAAGTCAGGATCAAATATAATACCTATATTCTCAATGGTTATTGTAATAGTTTCTTTAGCTGTAGCATATGTAAGTTATGAAGCCTTTTTAGCGTTAATAATAGTTGCATTTGTACAAATAATATTTTCTAAATTATTAAAAGTATATTGGTCAAAAAAGATTTAAAAATATCATATTAAAGGTATTAGACGATAGACAGTTAAAACTCTATCGTCTTTTTTTATACTCAAAATTAGGAGGTAAAAATGGTAAGGATAAGAAGCCACACTTAAAACAATTTAATATATAAGACATTTAGCGATTGAAATATAAGTTCAGTCGCTTTTTTAATTGAAATTTATAGATTAAGGAGAAGAAATTAATGGATAGATAAATGATAATTTAGCTGCCTAATCTTCGATTGTCGCTTGCCCGTTCATGAGCATAGGTAAAAGCCAATCACGGAGAGCTATCAAAGCTCTATTTTCGCGTTGATTAGACGATATAGTCGTATAAGCAGGCATAGCAATTCTATTAAACACCTTAAGTTCAATCTCATTTGGAATATAAATGGGTCGATTATTAACTAGTGGTTTATCACAAGAAAGTACAGCATCACCACTAATGAAAAATGGGTATTATACATTGAGATCTTTAGCTGTTCCGACTTGAATGGTAGATTTCTTCTCTTCACTGATAATGTCACCAAGCTTTCCGTTTGACTCTCTACGAAAGAATTCGTCACACAACTTCGCCAGTAACGAAAGGTGGGTTATTCACAATCTAGTAAAAGATTTGAATTAAGCCAGCTGGCAACGCCATTATTGTTGTTGGAATCACAAACCTCGTCCGCAATCGCAAGCAACCGAGGATTACTATTCGATACCGCTACACCGTATCCCCCTGCGCGGAACATGTCTATATCTATAATATCGTCTCCAAAAACGACTGTGCGGCTCGGCTTCACACCCAAACGATTGCAAATAACGTTCAAAGCATGCCCCTTGTTTGCAAGAGGATTCGTAAGCATCCACAAAACATCTTCGCTAATGTGTAGCGAAAAATCGGTTGGAAGAATGCTCTGAAGTTTTTCCTTCTCACTCTCTCGAGGAACAATAATAATCTTGTCTGCAATGCCACTTGGAACATTAGAAAAATCGGTAATAACAAAATCCTGCTCGTTCCAAAGCATACGAACATCAAAGTTAGTGTAACGAACATCGTTCATAACAATGCCAATGCGAAGCGTAGGAATCTCATTAAGCAAGCGCAAACACACACTACAAGCATGTTGAGAATCAAATCCAAAACGCGTAAGAGTATCAAGGCTTCTTTGCGAAGTAAGCTCACCTATCGTGCTGTGAGCACAGTCAAAATCAATAAGAGCACCATTAAGGTACGCGCAAACTTGAGCATTCAAATCGTGAATAAAATCAAAAGCACTTCCAACAGGTCGAGCAGTAATAATCGCAAGCGGAATTCCACATTCACTCAAACGCTTAGAAGCGCTAACAGTTTCTTGGCTTAAATATCTGCTTTCAAAAGCATTAGCATCATGAAGCATAGTGCCATCAAGATCTGCTACCACAAGAGAAGGAGAAAAATGAAGCATAACAATAACCTAATGTATTTTAATTAGTCTAACATCTTCTAACATCTTAAAAAGCATAGCAAAATATACGCCTGCTCTGCTTATAAAACAAAAGCGCGCAATCTTTCGACTACGCGCTTAAAAGAATACTTAGATAAGTGAGAACTTAGTCATAAGATTCAAGGCAACAATAACAGCCACCCAAATCAAAGCTATAATAACAGTCCAACGATTCAAGTTCTTTTCTGCAACACCAGAGCTACCAGCGTTCTTCGTTAAACCGCCGCCGAACATATCGGAAAGGCCGCCGCCCTTGCCCTTGTGCATCAAAATCAACAATGTTAACAAAATGCTGGTGAGCACAAGCAACACTTGCAAAACAATTTTCACAGCGGACACAAGTAACCTCCTGTTTTTGGTACTCTGTAAAGCATAGTAAAAGCCATTGACCTATGCGCTAAATATATGTTGAATCAGAACTAAATAAGTGCTAAATCATTCACTAAATAAGCACTAAAATCATTCGCGATTTTTATAAGACGCGAGTTTAACAATAGAAGCAAGCTCTTCAACTTCTAAAGACGCTCCTCCAATAAGGAATCCATCCACATCTGGCTCACTAATTAAGCTTGACGCATTAGAAGACGTTACAGATCCGCCATAAAGAATACGCACAGAATTTGCAACATTATCGTCAAAAGTGCGTCGCAAATCGTCCCTAATCGCAAAAGCTGCCTCTTGAGCAGATTGAGCTGTAGCAACCATGCCAGTTCCAATAGCCCAAACTGGTTCGTACGCAATAATCAAACGTGCTGCCTGCTTAGAGTCTAAGTCGCGAGTAACGTCGTGAACTTGACCAACCGCAAAATCAAGCTCTATACCTTGCTTGCGCTCCTCGAAGCTTTCGCCAACGCATAAAATTGGTTGCATTCCAGCTGCAAGAACAGCGCGCACTTGGTCAACAATATTCGCATCGTCTTCTGGATGATACTTTCTACGCTCGGAATGGCCTACAATCACCATTGAGCAGCCAAGACTTGCAAGCATATCTGCAGAAACGTCTCCAGTAAACGCGCCTTGAGTTGTAACGGAAACAGCTTGTGCTCCGTAAAGAATAGGAATATTACTGGATTCAACTAAAACTTGTACGCTTCTTAAGGATGTAAACGACGGCATAAGCGCAATATCGCATTTTTTGCAATCAAAGTGAGAATCGCAAAGCATCCACCAGAATTTTTGAATAAAATGAGTGGCTTCAAGGTGATTGAAATTCATTTTCCAATTACCTGCAACTAGCGGTTTTCTTTTACAAACCATAATCACCCTTAAGAATTGTTATAAAGATAAAATTAACATTATGCCGACCTCGATTTACAAAATGAATTCATAAAATCGAAGCCGGCACAATATCTTAAATTTATTTACTCAAGCACGCTCAAGCCTGGAAGAGTCTTACCTTCCAAGAACTCGAGAGAAGCGCCGCCACCAGTGGAGATGTGCGAGAAGCCATCTTCCGCAAATCCAAGGTTACGAACTGCAGAAGCGGAATCACCACCGCCAACAATAGTGAAAGTACCGTTCTTAGTGGCGTCAACCAAGCCCTGAGCCACAGCACGAGTACCAGCAGCAAACTCTGGAACCTCAAACACGCCCATTGGTCCATTCCACACAACAGTCTTGGAATCAACAATCTTATCGTGGAACAGCTTTTGAGAATCAGGGCCAATATCTAAGCCCATCTTATCTGCAGGAATAGCATCCGCTGGAACAACTTCTGGAGCAACTGGAGTGTCGCCTGCTGGGAAGCCAGCGTTAACAACAATATCGGTTGGAAGAACAAGCTCAACGCCATTCTTCTTAGCAGTTTCGATATATCCCTTAACCTTCTCGAGTTGATCTTCCTCAAGCAAAGAAGTACCGACTTCGTGACCCAAAGCCTTAAGGAAGGTGAACACCATACCGCCGCCAATAACAAGGCGATCAGCCTTAGAAAGCAAGTTTTCAATAACGCCGAGCTTATCGGAAACCTTAGATCCACCAAGAACAACAGTCAAAGGACGCTCTGGATTTTCAGTTGCACGAGAAAGTGCCTTAACTTCCTTCTCAACAAGCAAGCCAGCAGCAGCTGGAAGATCCGCAGCAACATCGTAATTTGAACCCTGGGCGCGGTGAACAACGCCGAAGCCGTCGGAAACAAAAACCTCTCCAAGAGACGCAATCTTCTTAGCATATTCAGCGCGTTCAGCAGCATCCTTGCTTGTTTCTGCAGCGTTAAAGCGCACGTTTTCAAGCAAAACAACGTCGCCATTGTTCATTGCAGCAACCTTAGCTTGAGCATCTTCGCCGTAAGTATCTGCAGCCAAAGCAACATTTACACCAAGAAGTTCACCTAAGCGAGCTGCCACTGGAGCCAAAGAAAGCTCTGGAACAACTTGACCCTTTGGACGGCCAAGATGAGCCATTAAAATAACCTTGGCGCCCTGCTCGCGCAAAGCTTTAATCGTTGGCAAAGCAGCCTTGATTCGACCGTCGTCTGTGATAGTCGTGCCCTTAAGAGGAACATTAAAATCGGCACGAACGAGTACGCGCTTGCCGCTCAAATCTCCCAAATCTTTAAGTGTCTTCATTGGTATCCTTTCCAAACCATGATTCAACCAATCATGATGGCGAATTTAACAAGAAAAAAGACGAAAGCAAAGCTAAACCGTCTATAAATTCCACAAATGATTATACCGCATATGCGCAACAAGCGCGCACAAAATCAACAGAAAGATGTACATAAAAATCAACAGCAAAAATCACGCGATACAAAAATGCCGCATACTTTGTGTATACGGCATTTAATCAAAGTTAGTAGCTACAAAAGTTAATTCTAGAATCAACTCACATTCTAGATTTTTCAACTTTAGCGCAAAGTTGCAAAAGTCGACGAATACGTCCAGCAACAGCATCTTTTGTGATTGGAGGATCTGCCAAATGACCAAGCTCTTCCAAGCTTGCATCACTGTGCTTAAGTCGCAACTTGCCTGCCATCAAAAGATTTTCTGGAATATCGTCTCCAAGAACGTCGAAAGCGTGACGAACCTTTTCGCAAGCTTCTGCAGCAGCCTTAGCACTTCTGCGCATATTTGCATCGTCGAAGTTTGCTAAACGATTAGCTTTTCCTCTTGCTTCTCCATCAGAACGCTTGCCAGTCCATTCTCTAGAAGACCTTGGAGCGCCAATCAAATTAAGCATACGCTCAATTGCGTCTGAATCACGCAAAGTAACGCGCTCGGAGCTTTTAACTTTACGAGCCTTTGCGCTTACACCCAAACGTGCAGCCATAGCTTGTAGAGCTGTTGCAGCTTCGTGAGTTGGGCAAACAATCTCTAGATAGCTAGCTTTTCCAGGATCCGATATAGCACCGTGAGCTATAAACGCTCCCCTCCACGCGGCTTTAATTTGTGCAATGCTTCCGCTAACAATTTCTGGAGCTAAGCCTGCAACAATGTGCATACGTCGATCCAGAAGACCAGATTGCAATGCTAAAGCTGCGGCTCCTCGATCAACAAGAACCTCGTAACGAGTAACAACACCCGTAGGCGTTTGACGAGAAGCTTGAGAAATCTTAGCCTCCCGCTGGAAATAAGTCTCAAGAACGTCTACGAGCCATTGTGCTGCATTTTGCGAATCAAACTGTGCTCTAATTACAGCTTGATTATTAACTGGCCTTAAACCTCCAGCAAAACGCATCATCGCTGCAGCTTGAGCCATAATAACCGCTGGTTGGTCACTATTATTTGCGACGAGTTCGTTCTTTACGTCGTCAAGAAGAGCCAAGGGAAACCTCCTATTTTGTTCTTCTTAAAGTATGCGTTGGGATTCTTGCAAGATGCCATTGCACGATGCTAAAAACATCTACATGCTCGGCTTTCTGTAGTACCCAATGACTTGGACATTTTACCTTTTAATATTGCTTTTTATATTACATAACACCGTAGGAGAAAATACATTATTAGTTAAATCATGCTCTAGATCTCATCTCTCTAGCAGACACTGTAACTTGTAATCCTCTAGATTTTAATCGTTTTGCAAGCTCTATGCTAATAGCTACAGACCTATGCTGGCCTCCTGTGCATCCAATTGCAATAGTTACATAGTGCTTATCTTCTTTTGCAAAACCATCGATTGCTGTAAGAAGAGCTTTCTCGTAGGAATCTAAGAATTCCATTGCGGCTGGGTTTTTAAGAACATAATCGCTAACAGCTTTATCTTTGCCAGTTAAATCTCTAAGTTCTGGAACCCAAAATGGATTTGGCAAAAATCGCATATCTGCCACAAAATCGGCATCCATAGGCATTCCATACTTAAATCCAAAACTAAAAATGTGAACAGATACAGTAGAAGATCCTTTTCCAAGCAAGCCTTCGTAAAGCTTAGTTGAAAGTTGATGAATACTAAGAGTAGAAGTATCGATAATAATATCCGCGCAATCCTTAAGATGACTTAAAAGCTCGCGCTCTTCTAAAATTCCATCAATAAGTCTCCCGCCGCGTTGCAAAGGATGCGGCCTGCGCACAGACTCATATCGCTTAATAAGCACAGAATCGGAAGCGTCTAAAAATAGTATTCGAGTTTTTACGCCCAAATCATCTATGTGACCTAAAACAGCAAAAAGATCGTCAAAATATCCACGCGATCTTACATCAATAACTGCTGCAAGCTTATGCACTTTAGACCCAGAAGACGTCATCATGTCTACAAGCGGGATAAGAAGCTTTGGAGGGAGATTATCAATAACATACCAGCCCATGTCTTCCAAAGCATTTGCAGCATGCGATCTTCCAGCGCCACTCATGCCCGTAATAAGCATTACTTCAAAATCGCTTGAAACATGCGCATCTTGGCTACTTAAAGAAGCATTATTTGATTGCAACTTAAAAACGGAATTATGAGATTGCATTTCTAGATTATTCTCATCGCTCATAATGCCTCCTGCAATGCTTTTTCCATGCGACTTCTTATGTAATCGTAATCTGTAGCCTTGATGGATTTATGTTTGATTATACAAGAATCATCGCTTGAATCATCACTTGAATCATCACTCGAATGCCTATACTCAAAAGTCATAAGTTTTACTTGATCTAATGCCTGATATAAAAGCATTTCTTCTCCACCAATACCAATTCCGTATTTTCTCCAAACTTTAAGCATCTGGCTTGGTCGAGGACTGTAAACAACGTCTAGCAAAGCTCCTAAATGTTTTATTGACTTTTCCTTGCAATATTCACACAAAGCGAGCGCTAATCCGTCTGCTACATGAGCTGGAACAGTGCTTATAACAATATCTGCGTTTGCAATTGCTTCAATTGCATCCAACGAAGAAATAGATTCTAGAATGTGAGATTTATCACATTCTTCTATATCTTGTAAATCGTCAATTTGTAAATCGCGCGGTTGTAAAGGCTCAATCGCAGGAAACTCTATACCGTAAACAGGCTTGTAATCGCGCTTATTTTTAAGATACAAGTTAGACGGCGCTATTCTTCTGCTATTTGGAAAATCCGAGTTATATTTATCTACTAAATCATTAAACCTGCTAACGCTTTTAACAGTTTTTCCATCGCTTTGCAACCTTGCAACAACACTAACTTTGCTCAATTTTGAGCCTTGCGCAATTTCTATTAAAGCTGCCATTGCAGAAGACGCTGTGTTTCCGCTGCCAATAATAACCGCACTTTTAGCGTTTAATATTTTAGATTTTAGAGCGCGCACTAACGCCATTACAATCCCATTTACGTCTGTGTTACAAAGCTCAATCGACTCAGGGTTTTCTATGCATGGCTTTTTACTAAACACAGCAGTATTTGCAACTCCAAGCGTTTTTGCCCAATAGTCGCAAGCTATACCTAGGCTCATAATCGTTTTTTTAAGTGGCATTGTAAGGCTTAAGCCTTTCCAAGAATCGTCAAGATTTGCAATAAAATCTTTTAAGTCTTCCTCGCTAACTTTTTCTTTACCATAATGCCAATTATTTAAGCCCAATGCCTTGTAGGCAGCATTGTGTAGGACTGGAGATAGAGAGTGCGATATAGGATTGCCCAAAACCGCACAATTGTAGCATTTTTCAACCATTTTAACCTCTTTTTTTATAAGTCTTTATTTGTGAGCCTCTATTAACAATAGTTTATGCGATTTTACAAATCCTTAGGATCTACACTAAATTTTAATTCGCCACTTTTCCGCATTGCAAAATGCTTTGCGCATTCTTTTTTCAAACGATTAACTAATTCATCTCTATATTCTAATGGCACTCTTACAACTGCTTTAACTCTATCGTTTAATTCTTCAAATCGTTGAGAATTTTGCTCGCGCAATGTTGAAGGAGGCTTCATTGGAACAATTCCAAGTAAAGGTGGAAGATATTCAGGTTCGCTCGAATCGCCAGAAACCACAGAGTTACTATTTTTAGTTTCGACTTTTAACATTGGAAGATTGCTAGAACTATCTAAATTGCCATTTTTGCTTGCGACTTTTGCAATGTCTTCACTAATGTCTTCACACGCATAATCGCACATTGCACCAATCGCATTAAGCGTATCTACAACAGCTTGCCTAAACCCCCATATTCTTGCAACGCAAACAGAAGGAGGCAAAAGCGCATCTTCTCTTTCTTTAAGCTCTTGTTTAGAAAGAATCGAAGAATCCCACTCCTCTAACGATTTAGCGAGAACATCATAAGTTTCTCCCAAAATAAGCACGCTTCCGTCTCTGCTTTTTGGAGCACACATAGAAGCCGCTTTCATCCACGCGTTCAAAGTGTCGATTCGAGCATCTAATCCCGTGCTGTAAAGACTCGTCCACGCGTCTAAAATCGCAACAAGACCATATTCCCCGCAAGAATCTTTAGAATCGCTTAAAACACGCGGCTGCGATCCAAGCGCGCTAATAACAATCATCGGCTTTTGCTCAACCCACTCAACAACACCGCTTTTTTGTTTTGCAGAAGAAACAATAATTGGAACATCCTTAAAAAACTTAAACACTTCTTTAGCTGTAAAATTAACGCCTATATGAACAGCTTCAATTGCTCCAGAATTACTAGAACAATTCGAGCATTTCCAACCTATTGCAACACTTCCACACCACGCGCATTTAGGAGCAGAACCGTCTAAGGGCAAGTCAAGCGGACCAGTGCAACGTTTGCAACGAGCAATACAATGGCACTTTTTACACGCAGCTTTTTGAATAGCGCTATCTTGGCAAGTGGCAAGCAAAACAGGCATTTTAGCGTCTAAAGTTTGTCTAATCGAAGTTAGCGCAGTGTACGGTATTCTAGAACCTACACTCGGGTCATTTATTTTAGTCAAATTATTTGAATTTAAAAGACGAACCCAAGGACTTGCATTTTGAACAACAGACTTAAAAGGCGTAACTTCTACTAAATGGCCACTAACCAAAGGAGCTAATTTTTTGTTTTCAACTTCGCTTTGACTAATAACGCTTCTTGCAAAAGACATTGAAACAAATACGCCATTATGATTTTTTGCGCGCAATCGCATAACGCCTCTAGCTTGTGCGTAAGGCATCATGCCGTCTGCATACTGATATGCGCTATCTTCTACAATCACAAAAAGCGCTTGCGACTCAACTGGCGCATACATTGCAGACCTTGTTCCTAAAACGCACGGAACAATGCCCTTTTCTATGGCTCTCCACGCTCTATACCTATCTGCTGGAGAATCATAAGCGCAAAGACGAGCAACATCTCCACTTAAAGCGCCATTAGAATTTTGTGACTTTTTATAAGGCTTAAGGCCGTAAACCATAAGCGAGCGCATAACATCGCTCACTTCTCGAATCGTAGGCAAAACAACAGCAACTTGACGACCAGCGCTTATAGCATTTGCAATAATCCACGCTAAATCTTGCGCCCATCTAAACGCTCCTGGCAAAGCATCTACAAGAAAAGCTTTGTAATTATTCGTTGTACTTAACGTAAAGTCATCTTTAGAATGCAAATAATAAGGTTTTTGAACGTTTTCTAGCGCTTGTTTTAACAAGTCCGCGTTTTTGTAAGACGCAAACATGCGAGCATCGGTTGTTTTTATAAGATTTTCCGATTCGCTATATTGATTCTGTTGCCAGTCATCTTTTGATTTTAAGCTTTTGCGAAAATCGATGGTCCATTTTTGCCTTTTAGACATGTGAATATCGTCTAAAAAATTCTCTTTATCTACGCCAGCGATTCTTTTGGGCAAAGCGAGCCGAATAATATTCGCTCTAGTTCCACCATAAGCTTCTGCAATTGACGAAATATCTTGCATAAAAGATTTAGATGCAACTTTTTCGCTAGAAATAATTTTTTCAATAAACTTTAGGGAAGATTTTGGCGTTTCGCTTGAATCGCTTCTGCTCCATATGATTCCGTTAACTCGTCTTGCGCCGAATTTTACGCGAACCATAACCCCTGGCTTTGCGTCTTCATCTTGCGATTGGCTAACAATGTAGTCGAAAGTTTTTCCAAGATGAGGTGCTTGAACGTCTAAAACAACATGCGCAATCGCACAGTTACTCGCTTGGATTGGTGTTGAACCACCCTTTTTGCGCCTGTGCGATTTTTTCGCTAAACCTTCTAAAGAAGGCTGCAACGAAGACTGTTCAAGCATTAATAATCCTTATAAAATTAATCCTTATAAAACTTCAAATCATTTTTTTAATGATTTTACCTCATTTTTAATCTGTTCAACACGATTCAACTTTTCCCAAGGAAACTCAACATCACTTCTGCCAAAATGACCATAAGCAGAAGTCTTAGAGTAAATTGGTATAAGCAAATCAAGCTCGTCTATAATCGCAGCTGGTCTCAAATCAAAGACTTTGCGAACTATTGCAGAAATATCCGAACGCGTAATTCCGTTGGCTTCTGTTCCAAAAGTTTCTACATTTACGCTAACAGGCTCCGCAATACCAATTGCGTACGCGACTTGCACTTCTACTTTATGAGCCAAACCTGCAGCAACAAGATTCTTAGCAACCCAACGTGCAGCGTATGCCGCAGAACGATCTACCTTACTAGGGTCTTTTCCAGAAAAAGCTCCGCCACCATGATGAGCGGCTCCACCATAAGTGTCTACAATAATCTTTCTGCCAGTCAATCCAGAGTCTGCAGCAGGACCGCCTAAAACAAACGACCCTGTAGGATTTACAAGCATTCTATAATCGCTATAATCAACGCGATTTTCTAAGACTTTACTAAGAACAGGCTCTACAACGTTTTTAACAAGCTGTTCTCTAAGCCAATCAACGCTTACATTAGGGCTATGTTGAGTGGAAATCAAAACAGTATCTAAGCGAATAGGCTCTAACTTTTCGTTATACTCGATTGTTACTTGTGTTTTTCCGTCTGGTCGAAGATTTGGCACAATTCCAGACTTTCTAACATAAGATAAGCGTTGAGCAAGACGATGAGCAAGATAGATTGGAAGAGGCATATAAGTGTCTGTTTCGTCGCTAGCATAACCAAACATAACGCCCTGGTCGCCTGCTCCTTGATTTTTGTAGCGTTCTTCTTTAGACGCAAGATTTTCGGATTCTAAATCTAATCTAGAAACACCTTGATTTATCTCCGCGCTTTGCTCAGTTAGCGAAACCATTACTCCACAAGAATCAGCGTCTAAGCCAACCGAAGAACTGTTGTATCCAACTTCGCGCACAACTTTTCTTACGATTCCAGGAATATCTGTGTAAACTTCTCCCCTAACTTCGCCAAAAACAACAAATTGGCCTACGCAAGCGCAAACTTCAACAGCAACATGCGCATGGGGATCTTGACGAAGCATGTCGTCTAAAATTGCATCTGCAATCTGATCGCAAAGCTTATCTGGATGACCTTCCGTAACAGATTCTGCAGAAATAAGTTTAGACTCTTTCATAATTCCCCTTTATAACTTTATAACTTTATAAATCAAGCTAACTCTCTAATCAAGCTAACTCTATAAATCGCGCATTAAAACAATCGCAGCCGCATACCCACACGCGATTGTAAGCGCAAGGATAATACGGCTGCAATTAAACGAAAAAGAAAACTCAGTTTCCTTCGTTCACATCGTCTTCACCAAGATTCTCTACTAGCAAACCCTTATTAATCTCGCGGAATGCAATAGAAAGAGGCTTTTCTTGGTTCTTATACTCAACAAGAGGACCAACGTTTTGCAACAATCCCTCGTTAAGCTGTGTGAAATAAGAATTAATCTGCCGTGCTCGTTTTGCGGCAAACAAGGCAAGCGCATACTTGGAATCCGCATGCTGCATTAAATCATCAATAGGCGGATTTGCAAGTCCCGTAGGTGTTGGCTTAGTGCCCAATGCCATAATGTTCTCCATATTCTATGGTGCCACAATAGTTTCCAAATAAACAATTGTAAGCTATTGCAAGGATATTCAAAACACTAATCAAAATTAAACTAAAGTGATCTAAACTAATCTAAACTAATCTAAACTAAAACTAATCAAGATTAATCTAAATCGTATTCTTTAGCGATTATATTCCAAAGCTCGTCCGCAGCGCGATTAGCATCGTCATTAACAATCACAAAATCAAACTCACTAGACGCAGCAATTTCCACTTTTGCTGTTTGCAAACGCTTAGCTTGTTGCTCAGGAGTTTCTGTACCTCTACCAATAAGCCTACGCTTAAGCTCTTCAAAACTAGGAGGAGCAATAAACACGTACACAACTTCCAAACCAAGTCTAGAAGCCTCTTGCTTTACTCTTCTAGCTCCTTGAAGATCAATCTCTAGAAGCGTTGGAACGTTTTGAGCAAGATGATCCAAAACTGGTTTAAGAAGAGTACCATAGTGAGCCATTCCGTGAACAAGAGCCGTCTCTAAAAATTCGCCGTTCTTTTGCCTTCTAGCAAACTCTTCTTCGTCAATAAACCAATAATGAATGCCATTAAACTCGTCGTAGCGAGGCTTTCTTGTAGTCGCAGAAACAGAAAGCCAAATATTAGGGTGTTTTTCGCGCAATACCCCCTCAACAGTGCCCTTACCAGCAGCAGTAGGACCAGTAAGAACAATCAATCGCCTTTTAATGGATTGCGTACTTTGTGTATTGTCTAAACTAACCATATTTGACTCTCTTAAATCATTTTTATGAATCCATTAAAGCTTGACGAATATCCCAAGCTATTCGTTCAGTTGCATTAGATAATGCACCAATATCTGGACCGTGCGAAGCAATAGACCTAGAAACAGTTACTAAAACATTTCCGTGAGTTCCAGCAAAAACCGTTTTCAAATCGTTAGCTTCCGCACCCTGCCAGCCGTAGCCTGGAGAAAGAATAGGGCCAGTAAAACTCGTTAAATCGATTCCACCGCCATTCATCCAATCTCCAATAGTGGCTCCAACAATTAAGCCAACAGAACCCATGCCCTTTGTATTGTTGTTAAAAGTTTGAGCAGTTTGAGCAATACCATGAGCAACAGTTGTACCACGGTATGAACCAGTTTGACGAATTGCTGTTTGCAAACTAGCGCCTTCGCGATTAGACGTTAGCGAAGCAATAAACACACCCTTGCCATTATTAAGAGCCTCATTAATCAACCCACCCATTGACCTAGCTCCGTAATATGGAAGAAGAGTAATTGCATCTGTAAGAAGAGGAGCATCTGGCTTAAAATAAGCGTCTGCAAGAGCGGAGATTGTTGTAGACAAACCACCATGACCACAATCAACAATAGTGATTACATCCATTTGCCTTGCAGCATACAGCACTCGTTCGAGCGCCGCGAAACCCTTAGACCCGTAGCGCTCGAACATGCTTGACTGGAATTTTACGGCAGCAGCTCTGCCGTTCATGGCTTGAAGCATACGCATGGAGAACAATTCTGCTCCTTGAGCGTCCATATTGTATCCCCAATTAAGCAGCATTTTGCGGTGCGGATCTATACCAACGCATAATGGCCCATATTTTGCCATAGCGTTTTTTAGACGCAATCCAAAATCGGATCTTTGCGCGCGCAATTCCTGCTCTCGTATGCTTTCGGTCATGTATTAAGCCCGACTTTCTTCGTTTTCTGCCTTCTCGATTGCAAACAGTTGCTTTGCATGCTCCTGAATGCTCATCACTTGGTAATCGTTGTTCTTAACGGCTTCTATAGCCATAAGAACTGGTGCAAACTCCGTAATTGTTGTGAATTGCGGAAGGTCTGCTGCAACAGCAGCTGCACGAATAGCATAACCATCCGTACGCGACCCTCTTGAATTCGGCGTGTTCAACACCATATCAATCTTACCATTCTCAATCAGCTCAACCACGTTTTTGCCGATTCTTTCGCGCGAAGGCACGTCATTTCGTACATCCTTCGCCGTGTCGCCTTGGCTTGAGAGCTTGTCAACAATAACGGAATCAATGCCGTAGCGTCTAAGAACAGATGCCGTACCTTCTGTAGCCCAAATCGTAAATCCAAGTTCTACTAAGCGCACTGCAAGAAGAGGCAATTGGCGTTTATCTGCATCGCTTACAGACACAAACACGTTGCCACTTGTAGGCAAACCGCCCTTGTATGCTGCAAGCTGACTCTTAGCAAAAGCATGTGGGAAGTCGCGGTCGAAGCCCATAACTTCTCCAGTAGAACGCATTTCTGGACCAAGCAAAATATCAACTGTTCTACCAACAGGCGTGCGGAAACGCTTAAAAGGCAAGACGGAAGCCTTAATAGCAACCTGCTGGCCTGGGTGAATATCTCCGCCATCTCCCTTTGGAAGAAGAAGACCGCGCTTTCGCTGCTGTTCGATTGTTTCTCCAGACATAATTCGAGCAGCAGCTTTAGCAAGAGCAACACCCGTAGCTTTAGAAGCAAACGGAACAGTTCTAGACGCTCTCGGATTTGCCTCAATCACGTACAAAGTGTTTGCCATAAAAGCGTATTGAACGTTAATAAGACCACGAACCGAGCATCCGCGAGCAATCGAAAGCGTGCCCTCCCTAAGGCGGCGAATTTGATCGTCGGAAAGCGTGCTTGGAGGAAGAGTGCAAGCAGCATCGCCAGAGTGCACACCAGCCTCTTCAACATGCTCCATAATTCCGCCAATATAAAGCTCGTTTCCGTCGTAAAGCGCGTCAACGTCAATCTCAATAGCATCTTGGAGGAACTTATCAATCAAAAGAGGCGAAGGCAAGCGACCAGAAACAACAGTGTCTGCTCTAGCTTCTTGCAAAGCGCGATCTACGTATTTTGCAAGCTGAGCATCGTCGTAAACGATTTCCATGCCACGACCACCAAGCACGTAGCTTGGTCGTACAAGAACCGGGTATCCGATTGCGTGAGCTGCATCTTTAGCTTCTTCAAGACTTAAAGCAGTGCCGTAGCGCGGAGCATTCATGCCTTCTTGGCGAAGAACCTCGCCGAAAAGCTCGCGATTTTCCGCCAAATCAATGGCCTCAGGAGTCGTTCCCAAAATCGGAACACCTGCAGCTTTAAGGCGAGCTGCAAGCGAAAGCGGAGTTTGACCACCAAGCTGAACAATCACGCCTTTAACCGGTCCAAGCTTCTTTTCTGCTTGATAAATCTCAAGCACGTCTTCGAAGGTAAGCGGCTCAAAGTAAAGACGATCCGACATATCGTAGTCTGTAGAAACTGTTTCAGGATTGCAATTAACCATGATTGTGTCGTAATCCTTACCCAGCTCTTGCACAGCGTGAACGCAAGTGTAGTCAAACTCAATACCCTGGCCGATTCTATTTGGACCAGATCCAAGAATAATCACAGCTTCGCGATTGCGCGGCTTAAGCTCGCTTTCTTGAGCGTAGCAAGAATAGTAGTAAGGTGTTACAGCGTCGAACTCGGCAGCGCAAGTGTCAACCGTTTTGTAAACAGGATGCAATCCATAGGCCCATCGAAGCTCTCTAACCATGTTTTCGCCTTCGTCGCCAAGATTACGCAAATGCGCAATTTGAACATCCGAAAGGCCTGCAAGCTTAGCGCTCTTTAACACTTTTGGCGTCAAGTTTTCTGCTTCACGAACCTCTAGCGCTGTTTTGTTAATTAACGAAAGGTGCTCAACAAACCATGGGTCGATTTTTGTTGCGTCAAAAATCTGCTCTGGAGTTGCTCCGCCCCAAAGCGCGCGCTGAATTTGCAAGTAGCGGTGCTCTGTTGGCGTGTGCATTTCTTCAAGAAGTCTATTAACTTCTTCTTTGCTCGGGCGCTCTCCGTCCCAGTTAAAGCATGCGTGGCGCTTATCGATTGAGCGCATTGCTTTTCCTAGGGACTCCTGGAAGTTTCCAGCCAAAGCCATTGCTTCGCCAACCGACTTCATAGAAGTAGTAAGCGTAGTGTCTGCTCCAGGGAACTTTTCGAAAGCAAAACGTGGAATCTTAGTTACAACATAGTCAATCGTTGGCTCAAAGCTTGCAGGCGTTGAACGCGTAATATCGTTTTGAATTTCGTCCAAAGTGTAGCCGAGCGCAAGTTTTGTGGCGATTTTTGCGATTGGGAAGCCAGTTGCTTTAGATGCGAGCGCAGAAGAACGCGAAACTCTCGGATTCATTTCGATTACGATTATGCGACCAGTCTTAGGGTTGATTGCGAATTGAATATTGCAACCGCCTGTATCAACGCCTACGCCTCGAATAATCGCAATGCCAATATCGCGCATCTTTTGATACTCGCGATCCGTTAGCGTAAAGCATGGAGCAACAGTAATCGAGTCTCCCGTGTGAACGCCTACAGGATCAACGTTTTCGATTGGGCACACAACAACAACGTTGTCTTTAGAATCTCGCATAAGCTCCAGCTCAAATTCCTTCCAGCCTTCAATGCCTTCTTCAATAAGCACTTCGTCTGTTGGAGAATAGTGGATGCCAGCTCCCGCAATACGGTGTAATTCTTCTTGATTGTGAGCAATTCCAGATCCTAAGCCGCCCATTGTAAAGCTTGGGCGTACCACTACTGGGTATCCAAGCGTTTCAACAATCTTGTCTACTTCTTCAATTGAGTGAGCAATAAAGGATTTTGCGCTTTCTGCTCCAGCTTTTTCTACGACTTTCTTAAAAAGCTCACGATCTTCACCGCGATCAATTGCTTCCAAAGATGCGCCAATAAGCTCCACATTGTACTTTTTTAGGATTCCTGCACGCCCCAAGTCCATTGCAGCATTAAGCGCAGTTTGGCCGCCTAGCGTTGGAAGAAGCGCGTCTGGCTTCTCTTTAGCAATAATGCGCTCCAAAATCGCCGTGTCTATTGGCTCAATGTATGTTGCATCTGCAAGCTCTGGATCCGTCATAATCGTAGCAGGATTAGAGTTTACAAGGATTACGCGGATTCCTTCTTCGTGAAGCACTCGGCAAGCTTGCGTTCCCGAATAGTCAAATTCTGCAGCCTGACCAATTACGATTGGGCCAGAACCAATCACCATTACAGACTTAATATCATCGCGTTTTGGCATTATAAATTCCTTTTATCTCTTTATACCTACTATTTTTCGCTCTTATTCTTGTGATTTTGCATAAGTTCTACAAAGCGATCAAACAAGTATGATGCGTCGTGAGGTCCTGCGGCTGCTTCTGGGTGATATTGCACAGAAAAAGCTGGAATATCAAGGCATTGCAAGCCTTCTACAACATTGTCGTTAAGATCTACATGAGACACTATTACGCGACCAAAATGGCCATTTTCGTAAGGAGACTGAACAGTCTTGCCAATAGGAGCATCTACAGCAAATCCGTGATTATGAGCCGTAACTTCTACTTTTCCGGTAGTCACGTCTTTTACAGGCTGATTTATGCCACGATGACCAAACTTAAGCTTGTATGTTCCAAAGCCGAGCGCGCGACCAAGCAATTGGTTTCCAAAGCATATTCCAAAGAATGGGTATCCTGCGTCTAACACGTTACGCAATAATTCCACTTCGCGATTTGCTTGAGCAGGGTCTCCAGGGCCATTCGAGAAGAACACGCCATCTGCGTTAAGCGCTTGAAGCGACTCAAAGCTTATTGAGGAGCTTACAACGTGCACACGGCATCCACGCTGCGCCAAACGGTGAGGAGTCATGGCTTTTATTCCAAAGTCAACAGCTACAACAGTGTAAAGAGGCTCTTTGCCTTCATAATCCCCGCAAGGCTCAATCGTATAAGCTTCTTGTGTGCTAACTTCGTCTGTTAGTCGCAAACCTTGCATTTGAGGAGTTTCTTTAATCTCATTTACAAAAGATGAGACTGTGCGAATTGCTCCAGTAGTTTTATCTATAAGAGCATCATTAGAAAAAATGCCAGCACGCATAACGCCAACTGAGCGTAAATGTCGTACCAGCATTCTTGTATCAATACCACTGATTCCTACAATACCTTGTTTTTCTAAATCATCTTCCAAGGAACCAGTGGCTCTCCAATTGCTAACATTTGGACTTGGAGCTTTTACCACATATCCTGCAACCCATATTTTTGACGACTCTGGGTCTTCGCCGTTTATTCCCGTGTTTCCTATGTGTGGGAACGTTTGAACAACTATTTGTTGATCATAACTTGGATCAGTAAGTGTTTCTTGGTAACCAGTCATTCCTGTAGAGAACACGATTTCAGCGCGTGTAGAACCTTTTGCGCCAAATGGTTTACCAACGTAAACTTGCCCGTCTTCCAATACTAATACTGCATCATCAGTGCCGAATCCGGCGAAGGTGTCGTTATAGCCCACCTTAACCCCCTTATGGCTTTAGGTTATTCGTGGTAAGTCTACTCATATTGGCGGACGGCGACGCGCCGATGCGCTCCGACCTGCTTTCGCACTCAAAGCGTAGCATGCGAAAGCAATTCGGAGCGCCGAGCTTGCTCAAGGTTGAAAGCATGGGGTGCTTTCAACGCAAGCGAGGTCTGCCTTCGTCTCGATTGACGAAGGCAGTGCAGATTCGCGTGAAACATTTCGCAAGATTTCGACTTTTCCTTTACACGCAAGTAAAGAAACTGTCAAAATACACGATATTTGTAGCCAAATAGGAAAGCAATTACAGAAAATTTATTCAGCAGCTTCCGCAGAAGCATCTTCACCAGATTCCCCAGATTCACCATTAAACTTAGCCAAGCAAGCGTCTTTATCGGAAACAATTGCGCTTAAAAGACCATGAATAAAGGTGATTGCTTCATCATCACTATATGTTTTAGAAAGAGCAATTGCCTCGTCAATCGCAACTTTATCTGGCACTTCGTCGTTTAGAAGAATCTCCCAAACAGCAATGCGCAAAATATTGCGGTCAATAACCGCCATTCTTCCAACTTTCCATCCTGTTGAATAGCGATTTAAGGTTTTATCAATCCTATTTCTGCGCTCTCCTACTCCGCGAATAATATCAACAGCATAATCTGGAAGAGGAGTTTGCGCGCCTGGCTCTTTCAAACGTTCGTCGAGTAAAGAAAGAATATTCTGACTTTTCTCGTCTGCCTCATAAAGAGTGTTCAATGCCCTCTTTCGAGCAGTGGAGCGTGCCATATTAGCGTCCTTTTTATAAGTTTTTACTAGTTTTCGCGACCAAGGTAAGAGCCGTCACGAGTATCGACCTTAACCTTTTCGCCTTCGCCAACAAAGAGTGGAACCTGAATTTCAGCACCAGTCTCAACTGTTGCAGGCTTAGTGCCAGCGTTAGAACGGTTGCCTTGCAAGCCTGGCTCAGTGTGAGTAATCGTCAAAATTACAGACGCTGGAAGCTCTACGCTCAAAGGAGTGCCATCATGGAAGCTAACAATGCAATCAGTTCCTTCAAGAAGATACTTGCTTTGCTCTCCAACCAAATCCTTAGGAATGTACACCTGGTCGTAGGTTGTCATATCCATAAACACAAAGTTATCGCCGTCTTCGTAAGAGTATTGCAAAGTACGGTTATCAACGGTCTCGAACTCCATCTTCATGCCGGCGTTAAAAGTCTTATCGACAATCTTGCCCGAGAGCACGTTCTTAATGGTGGTACGAACGAAAGCAGGACCTTTGCCTGGCTTTACGTGCTGGAACTTAACAACAGTCCAAAGCTGACCTTCAAGGTTCAAAACCGATCCATTTTTAATATCATTGGTAGTCTGTGCCACGAGTTATCCGTTTCTTTCGCTAATAAAGCTGCAATGCGTGCAGCTAAGAAATAAACCTTGCTTATTATGCCACAAAGCGTCAACTAATTAAAATAACAACTAAAATAACAACCGCATTTAACGCAATTATTCGTTACTCTGATCGTTTTGTTCCAAAGACTCTGAGTTTTGACTACGACCCATTGGAATATAGCCACCTTGATCATCCTTAGGATGTGGAGCATCAAAAGGATACCCATTGCCATCTCTACTTAAAAATCTATCGCTCACTTTTTTAATTCTATCTTCGTACTGGCTTATAACAGCTTTTATTTTTTGATAAGCCTGCTTTAATTCTTGATAATTATTGGTGCTTTTAGCAAGAGCATTCCCAGCATCATTAATAGCATCTTCTAGGCTTTTAGAAGCATCAGCTAAAATAGGCAAATTTTTCGCTTTTTCTACAAGCTCTCTAGCTTTTTTAACAAGATTTAACAATTGATCTCCAAAAGCAGTTCTGCTAGTTTTTAGTAAATTCTTTGCATGCGTTTTAACAGAATCAGCATCTTTACGCAAAGAATCCAATTTGTCTGAAAGCTTATTTTCAACTCTTGTAGAATCGTAAGAATCCGCGCCAAGTGGGCATGCTGGAATATCATCGTTTA
This sequence comes from Gardnerella sp. c17Ua_118, assembly GCF_055804255.1. NCBI lineage: Bacteria > Bacillati > Actinomycetota > Actinomycetes > Bifidobacteriales > Bifidobacteriaceae > Gardnerella > Gardnerella sp. c17Ua_118. The sequence goes on along the minus strand of NZ_JANUYT010000001.1, from coordinate 305,947 downwards.
AGTCATCATTAGCGTAGCTTAGAGAAGATTCAAAATCATCTGCAGCGTCTTTAGCTGCATCAAAATCTTCATCAAAATCAGCAGCTTTTATATTAGAAGCATCTTTAACATCTTGACTTGATACAATTTTTTTAAGCTCTTCTTTAGCATTGATTACTTTTTTGCGCAATTGAACGCAATTTTTAGAAGGCTCACTTGCTTTTAGATTAGTCTTAGAGTTATTAGCAAATAATACAAACCCTAATCCAGCAACGACTCCGATTGATATAAGAGATACACAAACAATAACAGCAATAGCCTTTTTATCGCTTAACAAGGAGTTGTTTGAATCATCATTAGAAGATCCAAAAATATTTTCTTGCTCATACTCATCTTGATTATTAAAGGAAGCGATATCATCCAAATCTTCTGATTCTTGGTACTTATTATTGCTGTTTTCCATATTATGAGATTAATACAATCTTTTGATATTTTTACTCACATATAAAAGCATCATTATAAAACACTAATTTATAATTATTTTTACAAAAAAAGAACATAAACTAACATATTATCTTTACTTTATTCATAAAGACTGATATATTTAACATGTTCTAACAAGAACGAACATACGCATGATTTAACCGAGAAGAGAAACCATGAGAAAAAATATATTCGCATCTTGCTTATCTTTAGTAATAATTTTCTCACTAATACCAACTCAAGCCATTGCTCGCGAAAAATTAAACACTGGGCTAACGCAGTATAACGAATCTGTTGCATCTAATCCAAAAAACACAGAAAATACACCAAACATTTGGCACGAAGCAAAATATCAGGGTTTATTTGACCCAACTCCTACTGGACTAAAGTGGAAGTTGGACGAATCAACTAACACTCTTGAAATATCAAAAATTAGCGGGACAGATTTTGCATCTAACTCAATTGAAAAAATAATTTCCTCTAATAAAAACAACCAAGATGGCGTAAATTTTGATACAGCTAAAGTCAAAGTCATAAATATTGTTCAATCAGGCGATCAAACTGAAAATGCTGGAAAAATTCAACTCGGTAACGGTGCTAGCAATCTGTTTTCAAACTTTGCAAATCTAGAAACAATAAACAATTTGGATTTATTTGACACTTCTAATGTAGAAGATATGTCTGGAATGTTTTCTTCAACTCCTAAGCTAAAAAACATTAATGGAACTAAAGACTGGGATACAAGCCGCGTAACAGATATGAGCAGCCTGTTTGAAGATAGCGGAATAATCAGCATAAATCCAATATCTAACTGGGACGTTAGCAACGTTGAAAACATGCAGCTAATGTTTAGAAACACAAAAAATTTGCGCACAGTTCACGGATTAGACGAAAAGTGGAACACTAACAACGTTACAGACATGACTAGCATGTTTGAAGGCAGCGCAATCGAATCTGCAGACGGCATTAGAAACTTTAAAACGCGCAATGTTCATCATATGAACAACATGTTCTACCAAGCAAAGAATCTTTCAAACGTTAAGGGAATTACTTGGGACAACACCTACTGCGATGAAGCAACTGGAATGTTTGAAGAAAGCGGATTAACAACTAGCGAAGGCTTAGAAGTGTTTACAAACAACAATCTAGCTTCAATGGGAAGAATGTTTATGAACGCCAACAAGCTAGAAGACATTAAAGCGCTTGAAAACTGGGATATTAGCAATACTAACGACATTGGAAAAATGTTTACTGGAACAACCTCACTTAAAGAAGCCAACCTTGGAAAATGGAAAACTTCTTATGTTTCAAACATTGTTGGTCTTTTTGACAACAGTGGCGTTAAAAAGATAACTGGCTTAGAAAATTGGAATACAAAAAATGTTTGGAATATGGGAAAAGCATTTTCAAACACTACTAATTTAACACAAATACCAGGAATCGAAAATTGGAACACTTCTAGCGCAACAGACATGAACGATATGTTTGCAAACTCTTCTGTAACGTCTCTAGATATTTCTAAGTGGGATTTAACACAAGCTCTTAATATTCAAACCGGTTCATTAAACCAAGGTGTTAAAAACATGTTTGGCGGCAGCAAAATCGTTGATATTACCATTCCATCTGGCGTTAATCTCGAACAAACAAATCTTTCGGCACTTAATGACATTTGGAAAGAAGCAAGCACACAAAATGGAAATCTTCTTATTAAAGAAGGTGGATTCTCAAATAGTGCAAAAGATTTAATAGAAAATAACGCAAAACAAAGCAAAGAAAGCGGCTCTAGAAGATTCTTACGCGGATACTTTATGGCTACAATAAAACACGGCGATGCTAATATTAATTGCTTAGTTAATACGAATGGAAAACATAATTTTGTTGATGCAATTGTTAACTGTAAAGATTCAAATAATAAAATAACTGACTTCCGAAATCTAGGTATAGAAAAAGCAAACGCAACTTTATCTACAATTCTAGGCTTAAAAGACGAAGTGATTACAGATTGGAATAATGGGAACTCTGCTTTTAATACAGATTTAAGCAATCTTGATTTAAGTAAAGATTTTAATTTGACTGTTAAAACTAAAAGCATTCAAAAGGAAACTTCAAACGTTGTTGAGCCTAGTAGATCTGAATCTTCGGACCATGATTCTGATTCTGATTACAGTTTGAACAAATTATTATTCATTCCTTTTAATAAAGATGATTACAATTATAGTAGTTATAATCAAACCAGTGTTGATGCGAAAACATATACTGCAGAACAACAAAAGGTTGCAGAACCTAAAACTGCAGAATCTGCTAAATCGCAACAAGAAAATCAAGATACTTCTTACAAAGCAGAAATCGCCAACAAAACTGTAACAAATAAGAATCAAACCGAACAAAGCAGCAACTCAATCAGCAATAACGCTGATTACAAAGATTTGCAAAACGATTATTCTAAAGAAAACAACTCTAAAGATAATGATTCAAGTAAAAGCGTAAACAAAAAGAAGGACGCACTAACAAATAACAGCTATATTGCGAAAGCAGCCTCTTCAACCAATAATACGCATGTATTAGCTATTGCTATATTAGTTGTATTTGTTGTTGCAATTACTGGAATTGCAACCTTTACTCTAAAGAAAAACTAAAACATTTGCAATAATTTTCCGCAAAATGTTGTTCTACACAACATGTTTACAACATTTTGCGGAAAACTTTAAGATATTTTATTAAAACGCCATATATCAAGCGCCATATTGAATAAGATATTTAGCAGCGCGATCTGCTAACTGCTGATTCATTACAGGCTCGCCGTTTGAATTACTAATATTCTTGGCTGCATCGAAGATTTCGCGCACGTTTGCAATTGGAAGCACTGGGAATCCAAACTCTTGCTCTACTGCTTTTACTGCAGAAAGATCACTGTCTTTTGTGCGCTCCATTCTATCTACTGCCAAAATCAAGCCAACAACTTGCACATTTGCTTCTGCTTTAAGCTTTGGCAAAGTTTCGCGAACTGCAGTTCCAGCAGTCATAACGTCGTCAACTAGCAACACATTCATGCCGTCTTTTAGCGGCTTTCCAACCATCATTCCGCCGTCGCCGTGGTCTTTTCGCTCTTTTCTATCAAAAGTAAAACCAACTGGCATATTGTAATTATTTGTTAAAGCCATAGACGTAGAAACTGCCAGCGGAATGCCTTTATAAGCAGGACCAAAAACTGTGTCAATATTGTTAGAAAGAATACCATCTTTGATTGCTGCAACAATTCTTTGAGCGTAATAATCGCCAAGAGAAGCGATTTTCATGCCGTCGTCAAAAGCACCAGCGTTAATAAAGTAAGGCGATTGGCGACCAGACTTAAGCGTAAAATCACCAAATTTAAGTGCGCCTGAATCAAGCAAAAACTTTGTAAAATCCTCGTGTAATTGTGCCATAATTAACTCTCCTTGTTAAATCTGTCTTAAATAATCTGTCTTAAATAATCTGTCTTAAATAATCTGTCTTAAATAAATTGTTTTACTGTATTAAATTTCATCGCCAAGTTTTGCCTTCTTTAAGCAAAGATGCAAGCTTTGGTCGAGAATCAAGCAAATCGTCAAGCTCACGCGCAATGCGAATCGGAGCAGTTGGGTCCACAAGAGCGGCCGCCCCAACTTCTACAGCATTAGCGCCAGCATACAAGTATTCCAAAGCTTTCTCTCCAGAATCAATGCCACCAATACCAATGATTGGAATATCTGGCATAGCTTGACGCACTCGCCACACAAATCCAAGACCAATCGGGAAGATTGCAGGACCAGAAACACCGCCCGTACGGTTTGCAATAATCGGCTCGCCTGTGCGAATGTCAATTCTCAATCCAACTAAAGTATTAATCATGCTTAAAGCATCTGCGCCAGCGTCAACAGCAGCTTTGCAAATCGAAACAATATCTGTAACATTTGGCGTCATTTTTACAATCATCGGCTTATCTGTCATTGCGCGAAGTCGCTTAATTAAACGATGCAATGCAACTGGGTCTGTGCCAACACTCATTCCGCCATGAGTTACATTTGGGCAGCTAACGTTAATCTCTAGCATATCTGCCGCGGAATCCGCAAGCTTTTCAACAACTTGCGCATAATCTTCGTCACTGTGGCCTGCAACATTTGTGATTACAAGCGCTCCAAGCTTTTTTAACTTTGGAAGCTCGTCTACTAAATAGTGATCAACTCCAGGATTTTGCAAACCAACAGCATTCACCATTCCAGAAGGCGATTCTGCAGTGCGCGGAGAAGGATTACCCTCCCAAGGAACTGGGGAAACACCTTTTGTACAAATTGCTCCAAGTTGGCTAACGTCATAAAAGTGCGCGCAAGCTGCAAGTTGGAACGTTCCAGACGCTGTTCCAACCATGTTTTTCCACTCAACTCCCGCAACTTTAGTTGAGTGCTTCCAAACGTGGCTAGTGTCAAAACCAAGATTTTGCGCATTATTTTGCGCGTTTTCTAAAGCATTATTTGTTTCATTGCTCATGTTCTTTCCTTTACTCCCAGCCTAATCTTTCAGCGTCAAACACTGGTCCTTCGTTACAAACTTTAAGTCTGCCTTCTAAAGTATCTACAACGCAAGCAACACAAGTTCCATAGCCGCATCCCATTCTTGCTTCTAGGCTTAGCTGACATTTAACATTACGCTCATGTGCCCAATGAGCTACAGCTTTCATCATTGGCATAGGTCCGCAAGAAAGAATAACAATAGGCAAATCGCCATTAAAATCAAAATAATTTTCTTGCTCTAGCTCATTAAGCAAAGTAATAACAGTTCCTTGCGCGTTGCTAATGCTATAAACATCATCAACGTATTCCTTCATAAACGAGTCAGCAAAATGATTATCGCGATACCCGAGCACTGCACTCACTTTGCAATCCTTGTTTTTTGAAATCGCTTGAGCAGCACAAATCAAAGGAGGAACGCCCAATCCTCCGCTTACAAGAACATAGTGCGCTGGCTTAGAAATATCAAAGCCCAATCCTAATGGCCCTAAAGCATCTACAGTGTCACCTGCTTTAAGCTGTGCAAATTCGGCAGTGCCCTTACCAATAACAGCAAAAATAAGACTAAAAGTGTCTCCATCAACGCTTGCAACACCAAATGGCCTAGGAAGCATAGTTGTAGAATCTGGAGAATATAAGTTAACAAATTGCGCAGGAGTGGCCGTTTTAGCAATAGCATCATCGCGCAAAACTAAGCGATACACACCTTCGTCAAGCTTTTGATTATCAAGAACTTCTATTGGGCGCCTTCCTAAAAGACGGCTATATTTTGGCTTACTAGAATCTGAACCCGAATAGTCTAAAGAGCTTTCGCGAATAGTAAATATAAAGCCTCTAGAAGATTTTCGAGTTTGAATAAACATGCCATCACTCATGTATTTGCCCTATCTTGTTTAATGTGTAACTGTTTAGTTTTTAGTTATATATAATTTGCGATTTACAACTTGCGATTTATAATTTGAAACTTATAACTTACGATTTGTAGCTTGCTATTAGCTATAAATTATATTCGCTTATGTTTATCTATATTCACTTATAAATAGATTCACTTATAAATCGCCTGCCTTAAATCATCTCGCATATTAATAGCAGCACAAGCAGAAGAATGTGCAACAATATCTAGAATGTCATCTAAAGAAATTGAAGATTCGTGCTTTTTATAAGATTCACTGTTTTTCCAAGCACCAATAATTCCGCGCGAAGAGTTTACTATAGCGCCACTACCATTTTCATCAAACATTCCAGCAACATCTTGTGCCGTTCCGCCTTGTGCTCCGTAGCCTGGAACAAGAAAGAAAGTATGCGGCATAAACTCACGCAACCGCTTGCCTTCTTGCGGATGAGTTGCTCCAACAACCGCTCCAACTCTAGAATATCCGTGATTTCCAATGTTTGATTCGCCCCAATTTTCAATCAAGCTTGCCATATGCTCGTAAACTGGTCTGCCATCTTCAACAACAAGCTCTTGCAACTCTTTGCTAGAAGGATTAGACGTGCGCAAAAGCACAAAAATGCTCTTATTGCGCGAAATTGCTTCGTTTACAAAAGGCTTAACGCCATCAGACCCCATATACGGGTTTACAGTAAGCGAATCCTCGTGCCAAACATCCTTTGTGCTAGAACTTTTAAGAAGATTAATCAAAGACTCGTCAAAGTCGTAAGATTCATCGCTAAAATACGAATCAAGATTAGCAAATCCTCGCAAATGCGCAGCATACTGGCCTGCCGTAGAACCAATATCTCCTCGTTTTGCATCTCCAATAACAACTAAGCCTTTGGATTTAGCATAATCGCAAGTCATTGTGTAAGTGTCAATTCCAGCAGGGCCAAGCGCCTCATACATTGCAATTTGCGGCTTAACAGCTGGAACAATATCGCAAATCGCATCAATAATTGCACGATTAAACTCAAAATAAGCAGCACCAAGCAAAGTTGACAAAGCTTCTTCACTCTCTACTTCTTGCAAAACTTCATTTGCTAAGCCGCTTAAAATTTGCGCAGGCAAAATACCAGGCTTTGGGTCTAAGCCAACAACAGTAGGATTTTGCTTTGATGCAATCGCTTCTACTAACTCGTCCATTTTGCTCCCATTTTTACTATTTTTTACGACTTATGAATGCGACTTACTAAACTTACTAAACTTATTAAATACGCGACTACATTCTAGAAAACGCAATTTGCGATCCAATAATAGTTGCCACTGGCCTGCCCTTTAATTGCCAACCGTCAAATGGCGTATTTCTAGCTTTTGAATGGAATGAGTTTGAATCCACACTCCACTTTTCGTTCATATTAATCAACACTAAATCAACGTTTTCTGGGTGCTCCGTGTTGCTTAATCGCAATGTACGCCTAATCGCGCATTTAGAAGACACGTTTAGCAAAGCCGAAACATCCGTAGGTCTGCGGCTCATTAGTTGCATTGGATTAACAGACATTAGTTCAATTAAGTGCTTATCATCCGTGTAGCCTGCATCCACAAGCACTTTTCTACAAACCGCGTACGCGCATTCTAAGCCAATAATGCCATTAGGCGCACTCGCAAAGTCGCCAGCTTTATCTGCAACTGTGTGCGGAGCGTGATCAGTCGCAATCATGTCTATAGTTCCATCTGCGATTGCACCAAGAGTGGCCTGTCTATCTGCTTTAGACCTAAGTGGCGGATTCATTTTTGCGTTAACGCCATACTTAAGCACATCTTCATCGCAAAGAGCAAGATAATGCGGAGCTGTTTCACAAGTAATAGGCAAACCTTCCTTCTTAGCTTTGCGAATCGCTTCAAAAGCAGCTGCAGTACTCACATGCTGGAAGTGCACATGAACGCCACTAACTCGCGCAGCATCAATGTCGCGCTTAACAATCGCAAGCTCCGTAGAAGCAGGAATTCCGCCAACGCCTAAAATCTTAGCAACTGGGCCTTCGTTTACTGAGCCAGAATTGTGATGCTCACAATGTTCAAGAAGAGGCAATCCTGTTTCTTTAGCGATTTTTAGAACGTCTTGCAAAATCGAATCTGTAACTGCAGCACCATCGTCACTGATTGCAACTACAGGATGCTTCTTCATTGGAGACGTTTTTTGACTATCTTCGATTCCAGGAACATACTTTTTCCACAAATTAACGTTGCTAGGATCAACGCCACTTCTTCCGCCCGATGCGCAAACGCTTAAATCGTAGCGAACTGGCAATTTTACGCCATATATGCAACCGTATCTTTGCAAGTAGTCAATCACATTTTCAACATCGAAAGGAGCATCATTCCAAGGCTCGCCGTCCACCGCTGGAATCGTGTTTGGCATAATCAAAACTTGCGTATATCCGCCTGCAGCAGCAGCATTGCCGCCAGTCATCATCGTTTCTTTATCTGTTTGACCAGGATCTCTAAAATGCACGTGCGGGTCTGCAAAACCAGGAGCAACAATCCAATCACTTGCATCAATTTCTCCGCATATTCTGGCATTTGGCTCAATTAAAGCATCTTGCCGCACACCTTCTACAATTAAATCGATGCGCTCGCTAGTATCCCAAACTGCAATATTTTGCAAAGTTAAGGTTCGTGAGTTATTCATATTGCTCCTAGTTTGCTCAAGGTTTTAAGTTATTAGATTATTTTAGATTACTTTATATTTCAATTGCGTTAATCGCGATTATTTGCGCGTTTTAGTGCGCTCAATCTACTTATGCTTCTTCGTCGCAATACAAGCATCGATACACGTTTGCGTCAGAATCGTCCTTATAGAACTTTTTGACTAATGATAATTCACTATTTGTTATGCAACGAATATTAGGACATTTAAGATCTTTAGGAGCATTTTTGTCTTCTTTATGAACACGAGGATTAGCGAGCGAAATTCCATTAGCATCGTAAGCTTGCGATTCGTCTTTAGGCACATTCACAAAATCTGTTGGCTCATAGCCCAAAAGCTTATCTCCAAGAACAGAGCTTTCAAGAGCCATTCGCATAAGCATACCGTTTTTAACTTGCTCAAAGTATGCTGCACGAGGGTCCGCGTCAACATCAACCGCAATCTCGTTAATCCTAGGAAGTGGGTGAAGAACAGCCGTATTAGGCTTTGCTTTTTGCAATTTTTCTTCCGTCAAAATGTAAGTATCTCTAAGTCGCAAGTATTGATCCCTGTCTGTAAAACGCTCTTCTTGCACACGAGTCATATAAAGAACGTCTAAACTTCCAATAACTTCCATCAAATCGCGAGTTTCCTCGTAAGAGCACGATTCAGTTGCGTTTATGCGATCAATAACATATTGCGGAGTTTTAAGCTCATCTGGACTAATCAGCACAAAATGAACGTTTCCAAAGCGGCATAAAGTTTCAATAAGCGAGTGAACTGTGCGGCCGTATGTTAAGTCTCCGCAAAGCCCAACTGTTAAATTATTCAGCCTTCCAAATCGTGCAAGAATTGTTGCTAAATCTGCAAGAGTTTGAGTAGGATGCATGTGGCCACCGTCTCCTGCATTAATTACTGGCGTGCTAACAGCTTGCGTTGCTACAAAAGCGGCGCCTTCCTTAGGGTGACGCATTGCTACAACATCTACATAGTTTGACACCACTTTTAACGTGTCGCTAACTGTTTCGCCTTTACTCGCGCTAGAAAGTTGAGCGCCTGCAAAGCCAATCACCTTGCCACCTAAGCGAAGCATTGCTGTTTCAAAGCTTAATCGCGTGCGCGTGCTCGGCTCATAAAAAAGAGTGGCCAACACTCTGCCATCGCAAGTGTGGGCCACTTCTTTTCTGTGCGAATCAATGTATCGCGCTTTATCTAAAAGCATTCGTATTTGTGCCGTAGAAATATCGTCTAAAGTAACAACACTTTTGCCTGCTAACGATTGAGCAATTGCGCAACGAGAAAAAACTTGATTGGAAGAATCAGAAAATGCGTTCGTCATAATAAAACCGCTTACCTTTCGCTAGTTGGCAAACGGCCGCGATTGTGCGCGACCTAAGTAATATTACTGATTAGCTTTGACGAAACCCATACTCGGAGTGGCGTATATTTGTTACCACAAAATGCAGAAATAAGATGCAAAAAATTATAAATCAAATTAAAAATCGATCTGACTTAATACTGATTTCTGATTACGCCTAGAATAAGTAACCTTTAATACATAAACGACGCGTTCTTCTAAATCGGCTCTATAATAAACAAAAAAATTCCCCACAGCAATACGTCGAACACCAAGAGAATTCCACGGTTCATATTTAACAACTACAGCAAATTCAGGTAAGAATGATAATTTCTCAATGTTAGATTTTATAAGACGAATAATCCTAAGAGCCGTTTTCGAAGAAATATTAGATGCAATATAATTCTTTATTTCTTTCAAATCATTTTCCGCATCTTGAGTTAGAAAAACACTAAAAGGACGCATATCAATCCTTTTCTAACTCATTGAATACTGATTCATACGAACGCACTAAACCAGCAACCGATTGCTTGTAACTATTCATAAGTTTTGCAGCAAAATCAGTAGAGAATAATTCGTCATCTTCTTCTAAATTTTCACTACTGACTGTCTGCTTTATACGTGAAGAAACATCAGAATAAAAAACTGAAGACTTAGCTCTTTCTTTTACATCAATGCTTATCATTGAATTTTTCATTAAAAATCACCTCCCATCCCAAGAAATTATAACATGCACACATGTATGAAAAATATAACAATAAATTCGAAGCTACAAAATATGACTAGATTGCAACTGTAAACTTAGCGACAGTAGAAGAGACGAGACATAACTTCGCGGCATTGACGCATAACAGCCATTAAATCGTTTTCAAAAACGCGACCTTGGTTTGGATCATAGCCAAGATAAGTGGCGATTCCACCCAAAGAATAAGAGTCTGTTGGAATAACATCCGCGCGCTCAAGAGAGCCAGACCACAAGAAGTTCGCATTTCGCACTGCAGAACACATATGCCAGCAGCGCTCTAGCACATTTGCATCTTCATCTTCAATCAAATGCAATTCTTTAAGCGCTTTCAACGCTTGCATTGTGCCAACCACTCGCAAAGACTCGTATTTTCCAGCGTATTGCAATTGCAAAAGCTGAACAGTCCACTCAACATCGCTTAAACCGCCGCGACCAAGCTTCAAATGCCTGTCTCTACTAACACCTCTTGGCAAGCGTTCTGCTTCCATACGCGCTTTAAGCTTACGAATTTCCGCTAATTGCGATTCACTAAGAGGCTCTGACGAATAGCGCAAGTCGTTTACTACTCCGCTTAGCAAAGCATCCGCTAAATCTTTAGAACCTGCAGCAAAGCGCGCGCGCAAAAGTGCTTGATTTTCCCATGTACTAGCCCACTTTTGGTAATAATGCCCGCACGATTCTAGCGAACGCACAAGCGGGCCATCTTTGCCTTCTGGTCGCAAATCTAAATCGACCATGATTTTTGGCTCTAAAGTAAGAGGACCTTGTAAAATACTTCGCAATATGTCTACAGTAGTTTGCGCAAAACGGTGAGCAAGATTAGCGCCAGAATCATCGCTAGAATCGCAACCGCAACTATCTTGTGTAGGCTTATAAACAACCATAATATCTGCATCCGAGCAGAAGTTAACTTCCCTACCGCCGTAACGCCCGAGGGCAATAATAGCAATCGAAGCTTTGCTTTTATCTAGGCACATTTTGCGAGACGCATCTTTCATAGCCCATTGCAAAGCAGCATCAAGCACAGCGTCAAACACGTCACTCATTGCTTGCATAGAAGTATCATCGTCAATAAGCCCACACATCCAAGCAAGAGCTACTCGCTCAATTTCTTGCCTTCTTAAAGCGCGCAAAAATTGTGCAAAATCCGCAATACTGCTTGAATATCTTGCCACCATTGCGCGCGTTTGCATATCTAAGCTTTCTCTGTCTCTTGGCGCAAGCACCGAGTCGTCTCCAAGCCAAGTTATTGACTGTATAGACTTCATCATTGCATCGCCTAAATAGCGCGAATCAGACAAAACGTGGCAAAGCCGTTGAGCTGCGCTAGGAGAATCACGCAAAAATCCTAAGTACGTGTTTTTTCCGCCAAAGCGTTCGGAAAGTCGCCTAAAAGCAAGCAAACCCATGTCGGGATTTTGACCTTCTCCAAGCCATTTCAACACTGCTGGAAGCAAAATTCTGTGAATTTTAGCAGCACGCGAAAGCCCCTCGCTTAGAGCTTCAACATGCATTTGTGCAGCTCTAGCATCCGCAAATCCGATTGACGCAAAGCGAGCACGCGCAGCCTCAGCAGACAGCACAATAGGATCTGCATCCGTTTGCGCGTTAATCGGAAGCATTGGACGGTAATAAATATCTTTATGCAAGTGTCTAATTTCTCGTCGCGCTTTGTCGAATCGCGCAACAAGCTCTTCTGGCTTAAGTCTAACAGCTCTAGCAAGACGCCTAATTTGCTCGTTACTGTTAAGATCTTCTACACTAATACTTCTTGCGCGATCTAACCCACCATTTCCTTGCGCGCCTAAGTCTGGGAATAAATGCGTACGTTGCATATTCCACATTTGCTGGCGATGCTCGAGCACGCGCTCAAAACGGTAGTGTTCTGCCAAAATCGCAGCTTGCGATCTAGAAACGTAACCTCCAGCAGATAGTGCATTAAGCGCGCCTAAAGTATCTCTAACTCGCAAAGACGTGTCTTCACTTCCGTGCACAAGTTGCAACATTTGCACAGTAAACTCAACATCGCGCAATCCGCCGCGACCAAGCTTCATATCTAAATCTCTATGAGACGCAGGAATCAAAGACTCTACTCGCTGTCTCATATGTTGGCAATCTGCAACAAAATGCTCACGACCAGACGCTTTCCAAACAAGCGAATCTGCCATTTGTCTATAATCTTTACCAAGCTGCGCATCTCCTGCAGCTGGCCTCGACTTTAGTAATGCTTGAAACTCCCAACTACTTGCCCACTTTTCGTAGTATTCTCTATGCGATTCCAAACGCCTAACAAGCGGACCATCTTTGCCTTCTGGCCTTAGCGCGGTATCAATTTGCCACAATGGCGGCTCCGCACAGCCAACAACAACCGATTGACACACTTCTTGCAAAACAAGCGCAATAGAAGAGCCAACTCGCAAAGCTTCATCTTGTTTAACGCCATTAGTTGGTTCTACTACATATATTAAGTCAATGTCTGAAACGTAGTTTATTTCTTGCGCTCCCAATTTTCCCATTGCTATTATTGCAAACCTGCAGCAACAAGATCCAGAAACTTGCCCGCGCGCAATCGCAAGAGCCGCCTCTAAAGCAGCATCCGCAGCATCCGAAAGTTTACAGCTTATATCTGGCTGCAATTCTACAGGATCTGCGCTCGCCAAATCGTATGCCATAATCGCAGCAATATGCTGGCGATATCTCGCTCTAAGCGCACCAACAGCTTGTGCAAAACCCATGGAGCTTATTGGAACAGTGCACGAATCGCAATTCTTATCGTCATCTTTTTCTTCATTTACTACTGTTGCACTGTATGATTGAACAGCTTCTAGTAAATCCGAAACACGCTCTTCTAAAGTCATATGTAGCAAATGATTTGGGTCATTTGCGGCAGCGCTTATTAAGTCTTCGCGTGTTCGCATTAGCATTGCAAACGCTTTAGAAGCTCCAAGAACTTGCATTAAAGACGAAAGCGGACTTGTTATTAGTGAATTATTCGAGTTCTCGGCAATATTTTCAACAACTTTTTGACGCGATTTGTATATGTCGTTAAACGCTAAAATTGCGTAATCTGGATCTTCTACTCTATTTATGCTTTCTAAGATTTTGAGCACATTAATTGAATTATTCTCACAATTTTTGCAAATATCTTCTATAGTTTTACGAGCAGATTCTGGGCGCGCAAACCCTGCCTTAACTAGGCTTCTATACGATAAGTTGCTTTCTTGAGCAAAACCTAAGTTGCTTTTTGAACCATTTTGCAAATTAGCTTTTGATTCCACGTTCAAAATCGCGCTAAAGCCATTGCTTAGATCTCCAGCATTACTTGTTTGATTGCTCATAACGCCACTGTACATTGTGGTGTCGTACAACAATATTTTGCACGGCACCACAAGTACGATTTGCGCAATCTACACGATTTTAGTAAAAAGTGGCTTAACGTTTGACCAAATGCTTCTAGTAACGCCAGGACGATTCATTGTGTACAAGTGTATTCCGTCTACACCTTCCGCAACTAAATCGTTAATCTGTTGAGACGCAAATATGCTTCCAGCGTCTTGCAAAACTTCTGGGTTACTTCCCCATCGCTCAATCATTGCTAAAACTGGCTCACTCATTTTAGAAGAGCACATTTTTGTCATTCGCTTAACTTGATTTGCGTTTACAACTGGCATAACTCCAGCTTCAATCGGAACGTTAATGCCAGCTTTTCTAGCTAAATCCCTAAAATGCAAAAAGTCATCGTTATTGTAAAAAAGTTGCGAAATCAAGTAAGTTACTCCAGCATCCACTTTTCGCTTTAGATTATCGATGTCTTCTTGCAAAGTAGCAGCTTCTGGATGTTTTTCTGGGTAGCATGCACCCAAAATAGGCAAATCTGGTCGCTTTGAGCGAATATACGATACTAAATCGCTTGCGTGATTAAACACTCCAGCAGCATTCTGACTTTCAATAACGTCTCCGCGCAAAGCTAAAACACCACTAACGCCTGCCTTATCAAACATGTCTAAAGCTTCGTCAACATCGTCATAATCCAAGTATCTTGCTGTTAAGTGAGCAACAGTCTTAATACCATACTCCGATCGAATAGTGTTTGCGATCCTAGCAGTAGCAGTTCGATCCGAAGATTTTCCCGTTCCGTAAGTTACAGATATAAAATCTGGATCTAAACCCCTTAAGCCGTCTAAAGTGTCGTAAATCGTGCCTATTGGAGATGTTCTTTTAGGTGGAAACACCTCTAAAGAAAACTTTGGTTTGTACGTCATTTTAGACCGCCACCCAATTCGCTTCTAACTTTTTTAGCTGCCGAAACAAGATTTTGCAAGCTAACCCACGTTTCTGCATTGCCTCGAGTTTTTAAGCCACAATCTGGATTAATCCAAAGTTTGTTAGCTGGCATTTTGTGCAAAATCTCGTGAATCCTGTTAACAATCTCCTCTTCGCTAGGAACGCGAGGAGAGTGAATGTCGTAAACTCCAGGGCCCGCTTCTGTTTCAAAGTTCGCGTTATGAATAGCGTCCAAAACAACTAAATCTCCGCGCGAAGCTTCAAACGATATAACGTCCGCATCCATTGCATCAATGTCTCGAATAATGTCGTTAAACTCCGAGTAGCACATATGCGTGTGGATTTGCGTAGTAGCATCTACAGCAGAGTGCACAAGACGGAAAGATGCAATTGCCCAATCCAAATACTTCTTATGCCAATCAGAACGCCTAAGCGGAAGCTTTTCACGCAAAGCTGCCTCATCGATTTGAATTACGCGAATTCCAGCACGCTCCAAGTCCAAAACTTCGTCTCTAATAGCAAGAGCTAGCTGCTGCGTTTGTTCTTCGTGCGTAATATCTTCTCGAGGCCAAGACCAGTTAAGAATCGTAACAGGCCCCGTTAGCATGCCTTTCATAACATGATTTGTGCGGCTTTGAGCATACGCACTCCACTCTACTGTGATTGGCTGCGCTCTAGAAACGTCGCTCCAAACGATTGGAGGCTTTACGCATCGAGTTCCATAAGACTGCACCCAAGCGTTTTTTGTAAACTTAAATCCGTGCAAATGCTGGCCAAAGTATTCAACCATGTCGTTTCGCTCAAATTCGCCATGCACAAGAACGTCTAAGCCAATGCGCTCCTGGTGTTCTATGCACTCGTCTATTTGCTTGGCAATAAACGCGTTGTATTCTTCCTTGCTAATTTCGCCTTTTCTAAAAAGCGCTCGAATTGACCTTATTTCTTTTGTTTGAGGGAAGGATCCGATAGTTGTTGTAGGTAAATCAGGCAATCCTAATGCTTCTTTTTGTAATTTTTGACGCTCCGCGCGAGATGGCTTTCGCTCAAAATCTTCTGGCTTAAGGCTTGCGATTCGCGCTTTAACGTTTTCGTCTACTTTTACTCTAGACCCGTCAAATAATGCCTGATTTTGCGCTAATTCCTCGCTATTTTTAAGCTCATCATCATTCAAAACGCAAAGCTTAGCAATTTCGCTTACTTCCTTCAACTTTTCTACAGCAAACGCAAAATGCTTTAATACATCTTCGCCAAGCTCTTCTCCATCCGTGCTAAATGGAACATGCAAAAGCGAGCATGCAGTAGAAACAGCTATGCGATTAGTAACATTTTTTTGCAAAGCGTCTAGCAAGCCAAGACTTTGTGCGTAGTCATTTTTCCAAATGTTTCTGCCGTTTACAACTCCTGCAAAAATAGT
This sequence comes from Gardnerella sp. c17Ua_118, assembly GCF_055804255.1. Classification (NCBI taxonomy): domain Bacteria; kingdom Bacillati; phylum Actinomycetota; class Actinomycetes; order Bifidobacteriales; family Bifidobacteriaceae; genus Gardnerella; species Gardnerella sp. c17Ua_118. The sequence continues at coordinate 289,593 of NZ_JANUYT010000001.1, read as the reverse complement.
TGTTTTCTCGTTTACTCCATATTTTTGCAAAGCTTCAAGGTTTTCTTCTTTGCCTTCTACAAAATCTAAGCCAATTGCATCGAACGCTAAATCGTTTAGCGTTTTGTACGAGTCTAAAATATTGCCAAAATACGTGTTAAGCAAAATTTTAACGTTTTCATCATTCGCAGCGCTTTCAAGTCTGCTTTCAAGAATCGGCTCATATAAATCGCTAAAGATCTTTAAATCGCCATCTTCTTTATCTAAGCACAAGTATGGTTCATCAAATTGCAACCATTTTGCTCCAAGACTTGCAAATCGTTTTACAATACTGCAATATGCGTTTGCTAAGGCTTCAATCGTCTCTTTGTTTGCTTCTAATTCTTGAGCTTGTGGCGTACGAGCAAGCTTTAAGAATGTGTATGGGCCAATCAGAACTGGCTTTGTTTCAATTCCTAGCGCGTTTGCTTCATTAAACTCGTCGAATGGTTTTGTGCCAACTAAACGCAACTCTTGCGGATTTTCTACTTCTGGAACAATGTAGTGGTAGTTGGTTGTAAACCACTTCTTCATTGGAAGCGCTGTTACATCTCCTCTATCCCCTTGATATCCACGCGCGATTGCAAAAAGCGTATCTTCTGCATTTTCAAACTCTAGATTTTTGTACCGTTCTGGCACTGCACCAAGCAGGATTGCTGTGTCTAGCATTTGATCGTAGTAGCTAAAATCGTTGCTTGGTATGAGTTCTATTCCAGATTCTGCTTGAATTTTCCAATGCTTTTTGCGCAAATCTTTTGCAACTTGTCTTACTTCTTCTAGAGTTGCGTCTTTTTTCCAATAGCGTTCAATAACTTTCTTAAGCTCGCGATTTGCGCCGATTCGTGGGAATCCCTGTACAGATGTAAGAACAGTATGCATATATCCTCCAAATAATTAACAACCTGATTCAGCCTAGCAAACATTTGGCCAAATGAGGTCATTACCTATTTGGGGGTGTCGTTATAACTTAAACTTATATGCATATTTGTGCATATATTTATTCAGATATTTGTGCAAATTTATGCAAATTTTATAAGAATTTTATTCGTATTTACTACTCAAAATCCTTTGGACTTATAATGCCCAAAGCTTTTGCTCCGCGAAGTCCGCAAGTTGCAAAAGGAGTTTCGGAAACTAGCACAACAATCGAAGCGTTAGAAAGCCCAAGTCGCATTGTTCCTAAAACGTCTGGGTCAGAATCTGGGGAGGAAAGCCATTGCGCAGCCATCGACATTGTTGGCTCATGGCCTATAATCATTGTTATTTTAGATTCACTCCTAATCGCGCAAAGCTCATCCATTACAGATTGCATTCCGCCATCATATAAGCTTTTTCTTGATGCAACTATTGGCGAATCTCCAAACTTTTTAAGCATTTTGTGCATTGTTTGCTCTGTGCGATTTGCGCTTGAACAAACAATATAATCTGGAACAAGCTTTAAAGATTTCAAGCCTTTTGCCATGATTTTTGCTTGTTTTATGCCTTTATCGCTAAGGTCCCTTCCCCAATCGTCTCCCATTGTTGGCGGCACCGCTTTTGCGTGGCGCATTAGTAGAAGCACATATTTTGCATGCTTTACTTTTTTAACGATTTTTTTGATTGACGCCGCCATTTTAATCTCCTACTTCTAAAATTAAGCCTTATTAGGCTCTGGATTTGAGTTAGGCAATTGTGCGATTTGTAAATCTAAATCTCTAAGAACTTTTCTAAGCTTTCTATCGGATATATCTCTAAGAGACAAGTCTTCTAGCTGTTCTGCACGCTCTTCTGGGGTTAAGTCATCAATATCGCTAACAGTATCTTTTGTAGCACGCTCGCGCTTTTTCAACGCATTAAAGCCTTGTGCCATTGCGCGCGAAATAACCAAAAAACCAGTATGACCTATCATCGCGTGATCTGGTCTAACTGCTAAATCTTGAGCTTTCCAAGTTCTTTCTAACGTTTCTTGAATCTCTGGCTCCGTCCAAACTCCCGAAGCTCGCAAACTTTGTGCCATTCTAGACATTTGCGTTGTTGTTGTTACGTACGCAACTAATACGCCACCTGGAGCAATAACTCTATAAGCTTGTTCAAGCCTGTTCCAAGGGTCAAGCATATCTAGCATAATGCGATCAAAATAACCTTCTGGAAGAGACTTTGCTACTGTGTCAAAATCTCCAGTTAAAAGATTCCACCATTTTGGTTTTTCGCCATAGTAAATCGTTGCATTTAGTTGCGCGATTCTAGCAAAATCAGGCCTAAGCTCTATTGTTGTAAGCTCACCACTTTCGCCAACAGCGTCTAAAAGACTTAAGCTCATTGCTCCAGAGCCTGCTCCCGACTCTAAAACGCGCATTCCAGAGCGAATATCTCCTAAAGAAATCACTTGTGCAATATCTTTTGGATACATGATTTGAGCGCCTCTTGGCATAGATAAAACGTAATCCGCTAATCGCGGACGCATAACTACATAATCCCATCCGCCTATTGCGCGCGCAGCCATCCAAGGCTTGTTTGATTCTTTAGATGCGTCAACTGGCTTATTACTGCGCTCAAAATCACGTTTTGTGCTAACTGTTGTTACTACAACGCCTTGAGTTTTGCCAATAACATCGTCGTGCAAAATAATGCCGTGTTCGGTTTGTGTAACTCCGCCTTTAACAAGCTGTGCTGTGATTCGCTTGCCTTTTCTATCGGTGAATTGGATTTTTTCACCAACTTGCAAAACTCCTCTACGCGCATAGCTTTCGTACACAAAACACCTCGCTTATTTTTAGAACGACTTTTACTATTATAAGCTAACGGTTGTAAGTGGCATTGCTGAATCGATTGCAAAATCTGGAGCAGATGGACGAATGCCTGCTTCCACCAAATTCACGCCAAGCATTGCCACCATTGCTCCGTTATCTGTGCAAAGCTTCAATTCTGGCAAACGAACTTCGATTCCATGCTCTTCGCCTTGCTCTAAAAGATGCTCTCTAAGTTGCGAGTTTGCGGAGAATCCGCCACCAATCAACAAAGTTTTTGAACCGTATTGCTCGCAACCCATCATAGCTTTGCGAGAAAGAACATCTGCAACAGAGTTTGCTAAAGATGCACAAACGTCGTCTACTGGTATTTCTAAGCCTTGTACTTGGCGAGCTTCTACCCAACGCGCAACAGCTGTTTTTACTCCCGAAAAACTAAAGTCGTAAGGATGCTCTTTGCCAGAACGACCTTGCGTAAGTCCTTGCGGAACTTTCAACGTATTTGGATCCCCAAGGCGCCCATGCCTATCAATATGCGGACCTCCTGGATAAGGGAATCCTAGCAATCTAGCTACTTTATCAAAGCACTCGCCAGCTGCATCGTCTAATGTTGTTCCAACAACGTCTATGCTGCGCGCAATATCGTTCACGTGAAGAAGTGAAGTGTGTCCGCCAGAAACAATTAAAGCAAGAACGTCTTTAGGCACATCGCCAAATTGCAATTGCGTTACTGCAATGTGTCCAATAACGTGGTTTATTCCATAAATCGGCTTTTTTGCTGCACTTGCTAGTGCTTTAGCGCCAGAAACACCAACAGCTAAGCATCCCGCTAATCCAGGTCCTGCGCTTACTGCTATAGCGTCAATATCACTTAAATCCATATTTGCATCTGCTAACGCTTTTGATACCACTGGCACAAATGCTTCTGCATGCGCGCGCGATGCGATTTCTGGTATAACACCGCCGTAGCGTGCGTGCTCTTGCATTGAGGATGCTACAACGTTGGAAACTAATGTTCTTCCTTTAACGATTGCGGCGGCTGTTTCGTCGCAAGTTGATTCAATGCCTAAAACTATTGGCTCGCTTGTTTTATTCATTGTTTCACTCATTGTTTTCCTCACTTTTAGCACTGTTATAAGCTTCGCTAGGTTCTTCTAAGCTTTTTGAGCTTTCTAAATTTTCTAAGTCTTCTAAGTCTTCTATTTGTGCGCACATTGTATATGCATCTATTCCTTCTGGCATATAGTATCTTTTTCTTAATCCCATTTTTGTAAAACCGAATTTTTCATACAGTTTTAACGCTGGATTGTTATTTACTTTAACTTCTAAAAGCATTCGTTTTGCGCCTATTGATTTTGCATTTTCAATCATAGTTTTTAGAAGATTGCTTGCGATTCCTCGCTTTTGATACTCTTTTGCAACGCCTATTGTCATTATTTGAGCGTCGTCGCCATCAAACCAAAATCCTGCATACCCAGCTACCGTATTTGTGTTTAGATCAACATCTGCATAATACGCGCGCATTGGTGCTTGTAGCTCTTGCAAAATCATGTTCTTGTTCCAACATCCTTGCCCAAATAAGTCTGCTTCGATTTTTGCAATTTGAGAAACTATTGCCTCATATTTTGCACAATCAGTTTTCTCTATAGCTCTGCTTTTACTATTTGATGCACAAGCTGGATATTTTGAGCAAGTTATGTCTACGATCATATGCGTACTTCGCTTAAACCTTATTTTTCCGCTACTTCTGCCACTTTTGTAGCAGCACCAGACCCTAAAACGTGCTTCAACGGGTTTGGAACCGATACGTCTGGTCTTCTTAAATAAAGCGGTTCAATAACGTCTTTTTGGCTTGCGCACATCTTAAATATTTCTAATCCTTTTACGCCTAAATCAAGAGCGCTCGCTTCGGTAATTAAGCATATATTCTCGATTTTCTTCCAATCTTCAGCGTATTTTTTAGCACCATGACCTGCAACGCAAACGCAATAATCGCAAATATTATTTGATTCAAAATATTGATTTACTCTATCAACAATATTTGCAGGATAATCAATATCCATTTCTATTACTGCGCAACCACTATCGTCGTATAAACTCATATAAACTTGGCGTCTTCTAGCGTCATTTAACGAAAGAACATACGTGTGTTTAGCTACGCAAGATTCATTATTTTCGACTATTTCACTATTAGAGATAACGCCATTTTTAAGCGATTCTTCAAAAGCTCCAGAACGAATCATTAAGCTTTGAGGCAGCAAACTGTTGAATCCTAGAATCTTTGCGTTATTCGCAAAAGCAATCGCCTTAGCTGCAACTAGTCCAGCTCGTAAACCTGTAAAAGGAGCAGGACCTACTCCAACTACAATCTCGTCTATTTGATTAAGCTCTAGTCCAGCATTTTTTACCGCAAGATCAATGTTTACTTGCAATCTTTCAACATGAGTGCGAGAATCCGTTTCCACTATTGGATTATGCCCCACAACTCCAACTGTTGAACCGTACGACGTGTCTATAATCAGCGTATTGCTCATTTTCATTCCTTAAATTGACTAACCAATTTAGCTTACTCTTAATCAAGAATTTTTAAGCGATCGCACCAATCTCCTCCGACTGGAACAAGCGTTACAACACGATTCCCTTCGCTTGTAAACTCATTTGACTTTTCTTTATCAATTGGCCTATCAATATGAACTTCAAGACGAACATTTGCAAGAACGCCTGCCATTTGCTCTCCCCATTCCATAAGCACAACAGTTCCGTCTCCTGGCTCTTCCAAAGCTTCGTCTAATCCAAGCGATTCAAGCTCATCTAAAAGCCTAGAAACAGTGTCTTGCCCTGGAGCGTAATCTTTTCCACCAAGCCTGTACGCATCTACGTGAATAAGATTTGCTGCTTTTCCGTTAGAAAACGTGCCTTTAAGCTCTCTAGCAATAGTAAAAGTTGGCGAAACTATTGGCTCTTTTATTCCCAATCCTTTGCCAAATCCTTTAGCAAACGTTGTTTTTCCAGCACCAAGAGGACCAGAAAGCAAAATAACATCTGTTTCATGCACTATTTTTGCAATTGACTCGCCAAGATCTTGCATACACGAATCACTTGGAATTACAAGCTTTTTAATATTATGATTTTCCAAAATCGCACACTTTCGACTTAATTTAATTTAACGACCACGCAAAGCAATCATGCTAATGCATTTTTCTAAAGCGTAATCAGCATCACTCGCTCCACCTTTGCATTGCTCATCTGCCCATGCTAAACACATAAAACACTTACGAATCCCATTCTCACTCCATCCGCCTAAATCTCTCATAGCCATTTTTAACGCCCACGGATTCACTTTTGCTTGCGCGTTAGAAATTTCTCCGTTTTTAACTGCTATAGCTTTTGTAATTATGCGCATTTTTACAGCCAAAGCTCCAATCAACGCTATAGGGTCAACGCCTTGTAAAATCGCTCTTCTTGACGCAAGAATAGCTTGACCCGCGTTTCCTTGTGCAGCTTTATCTGCTACAAAAAATCCAGTTACTTGCGGATCAGATATTAAGTATTGGTCAACTATTTTTAGCGTGATTGGGTTATCTTCAAAATCAAAACAAAGTTGAGAACAAAGAGATGCTAACTGGTCTGTTTTCCCACCTAAAACCTCTACGATTCGCGCAGCGGCTGCAGGCTCTACTTTGCGATTTTGTCTTTCAAAAAGACTTAGCACAAAATTCAATCTTGCATCGTCTTTTTTAAGATCTGGAACAGTTATTTTGTTTGCTCCAGCTTTTTCTAGCTTTGTAACTATTGACTTTCCTTTAACACCACCTTCGTGTCGTGCAATAACCCAGCAATCGTTTTCATTAGTTTTTGATTTAGATTTACTAGCACAAAACTCTATTATTGCTTCAACTAAATCTTCATTAGCTTGTTCCAGATTATTAATAACAACAATTGTTCCGCTAGAAAAAAGTGATGGACCTGTAGCAGTTATAAAAGCATATTTATCTGCAATCAAAGCGTCTAAATTTACAACATCTGCATCTGGGCAGGAGTCTAATATGCGCGTTTTTAAGTCGCGAGCGTTCAAATCGTTCAAATACGCATCTCCACCAACTACAATCGTAAGTGGCGCAAAGTTTTTTAACGTTTGCATACGTACCCCTTAATGCTAATGTTTTACAAGTTAGCTAATCAAATCTACCATTAATTCGATTATTTTTAGCTATTTAACACATCTAATAATTGTACAAACTATACAAAACTTAAGATGATTTACTATAAATTGACTATAAAAATTGCTCAAAATCATCACTTGCACAAAAATCATTCAAAAAGTTCAACCGAATCATCTACAAGATGCTTAAAACGATTTGATTTTGCTTGAGCGTAAATCTTAAACGCATTATAAAACTCTTTATTTTTAAGATACTTATTAATAAAAAATACACACAAAAATACGCTAAATTCAACAAACCACGCAAGCCACGCGCCTAATGGCCCAGAAACCCATGGAATAACTCCGATTTGTAAATCTCCAAGATTCCAAGCACAATTTGCCATAATGTTTGTTCCAATAGAAGAAATATTAGCGAAAAATAGCGCAATCGAGTAATTCCAGCACGAGCAAACAAGCGACAAAAGCCCAAAAATCGTTGCAAAATCAACAAAAGGAGCAACAATCAAGTTCGCTATAATAGATATAAAAGAAACTTGAGGTTGCATTAATATTTGCACAGGAAGTGTAAAACATTGAGCACACAATGTAATACTTAATGCGCTTGCAATACTAGACGGTATATATCTTAAAAAGATTCTTCTTAAAGGCATTCCACAAACAATTATTCCAAAAGTAGCGCACACAGAAAGAGCAAACGCATAATCCCACGCAAACTTAGGGCAAACAAATAAAACACCTATAACAGTTAAGCTTAATGCGCTAGCCGATTGATACGCTCTAGAAAGTAAAAATGCGATTGAACAAATAATGCCCATTATAAGTGCGCGTAAAACTGAAGCAGATGGGTAAACAATAAGTGCTAAAGAAACATTTCCCAGTATTTCAAAAAGCGCACACAGCCATTTTGGAACAAGAAAATATAAGCAAACTTTACGAATCATTGCTGCAACAAGCAAAAAGTGGCCTCCAGAAACTGCCATTAAATGCATTATTCCCGAAATCTTAAATCTTTGCTTCATTGTATTCGCATACGAGCTGTCAATTTGACTACTTTTGTCTTCATCGTCATTGCTTAAATGCTCTTGACCTAAAAGCCCTACAGTAAGGCCAGGAACAAGCATTTGACCCTGCTCACTCAAATTGCCTGTAATTTTGTAAAATTCTTTATAAAGACTGTTTAGAGCGCTTGTTAAAAACCCAGATTTTTCAATCACTTTTAAGGAATTGACTTGATTTTTGCTAGATTTATCTTCATTACTAAACTTATATTTATCTTTTTTACAAGCTTTAGGAATTTGAATTTCTACATTATTTGCTCCAAATTTTGAGATACCAATCTTTGCAAAACTGCTAATCGTATAGCCGTAATTAATTGCTTTACAATCTGGATTAAAAGCGTAAAGTTTTGCGCTTGCAAAACTCACATGTTTTTGCACAACATGATTTTTATCTTCTATTTCAACACTTTTAACACTTACATTAGCTACACAATCTCCTCTAAAAGAAGGAGATGTTCTTAAAGGAGACGTTATTTTCATAGCCACTTTAACGCTTTTAGAATCGAGCCTTTTATTACCATCATAGCTTTGAGCACTTCTAGCACTTTCGCTTTTAATAACAGAAAAAACAGGATCTAGCTCTTCTAAGCATTGCGTAATCGAACAAATCATAAATGAAGCTAAAAATGCGCACATAATCGCATAAAAAGTTTGCTTGTATTTGATTATTTCTAAGCGTCTCAAAAATGTAATTTTAAACATGCCATTAGCAAATACGCAATAAAAACATGCAACAACAAACGCAAAAGTGGCAAATATTGTATACGCTAAAACTTGATTACTTTTGCATATAAATCTTGCATACAAGCATCCAAACCACATTGCAAAAGCAATTGGAACAAGTCTAAAATCCTTGTTTCCATTTTCAAAATTCCAATAAAATTCTTCCATTTTACGCCTTAAAGAACAAAGTTATAAAACAAACATATAGATAAACGATTCTTAACCAACACAAATCATCGATTTAATCTTTGCAAAAGTTTTCGGACCAATTCCATTGACTTGCATAAGATCTTCTACACGATTAAAAACGCGAACTTTTTTACGCATATCTAATATTCTTTGAGCCATTTTTGGCCCTATGCCTTTTATTGCTTGCAATTCTTCCGATACAGCACTGTTTATATTTATGCATTCACTTTTATTTTGAATATTTTTGCTTCTATTTTGACTATATTCACTCTTATTTTTTTCAATCAAATCTTGATTTTTGCTAACACTTTCAACGCTTTCTTCATCTTTTTTTAACTCACTTTTATAATTAGCGCTCACTTTTGATTTATTATTTGATTCGTCTTTTATTCCATCTTTTGATTTATCATTTGATTCGTCTTTACCATCATTTTTACCGTCGCCTTTAGCATCTGACTTATTGTAAAAATCAACTTGCTTATTAGAATGGTCTTTTGATTTTGCGCTAGCGTTATATGCATAAACCTTGCTATAAGTTGCATATTGACTTATTAACATTGTTAAACTACAAGATAAACAAACAACTAGAATCAGCATTATTGCTAAAACATGAGCAGGCTTTATAGCCAATCTAACATGATTCTTCACTCTTGCTTCGTTGCGCTTATTAAAATCATCAACTTTTAATGAAGAACTATTAGCATTAGCAGCAAGGTCTTTCAAAGCGAGCGCACGTTCTTTAGTTTCGCTATCTAAAACGCAAGTTTTATAGTCTAAAATATTCAAATCATCTTTTGTGTGCTGTAAATTTTTAGCTTCTCTATAAGAATCACTAATATCACTGATTTCTTCACTAACATAATTGTTCAAGCCACTAATCGCATCAAGCCTTTCCAAAACATTACGACTCGTTTTATGCACCTTTAATCACCTCCTTTTGTTATTCATAATCATTCATAAAAAAGATGCTTACCTCCACTATTAAATGAAGATAAGCATCTTTCAAGTAAAATTAACCAATGTGGTTAAAGGCTATTTTGCCTAGAAAACATTGATTTTTCAGCTTTCGTCTGGCACAATAGACACAATCTTTGGAGCCTTCACAATCACTTTGCGCGGAGCTTTACCACCCAAGCGATCAGCAACAGCTTCCAACGCAAGCTTTTCAAGCTCTTCGGCCTCAATATTCGGGTCAACTTCGAGCTTTGCGCGAACTTTGCCCTTAATTTGCACAACAGCTGTAACGGTATCCTCACCAACATAGCGAGAATCTGCAACAGGCCAATTTGCGTGAGCAATCGACTTAGTATGCCCAAGCTTGCTCCACATTTCTTCGCAAATATGCGGAGCAATCGGAGAAAGCATAAGAACAAGCGGCTCAACTGCTGCGCGAGGCACGCTATGCAAAGACGTTAAGTGGTTATTTAACACAATCAGCTTAGCGATTGCAGTGTTTGGTCGCATTGCTTCCATCTCTACAGTCACTTGCGCAATCGTGTTATTAACAAGCTTTAGTGTCTTTTCGTCGAGTGCATCTTCTGTTACTACGCAAGCGCCTGTTTCTTCGTTTACTACGTTACGCCACAAGCGCTGCAAGAATCGCATGCCTCCAACAACGTTACGCGTATTCCATGGGCGAGATTCAGAAAGAGGACCCATGCTCATCTCGTACAAACGGAACGTGTCTGCACCGTAATTTTCGTACATGTAGTCTGGCGTCACAATATTCTTTAGGCTCTTGCCCATTTTGCCAAACTCGCGATTCACGCTCTCGCCGTGCCACGTAAATGTTGGCTCTCCAGCGCCGTTATTAGCGCCTTCTTCAACCTCATCGGCTGGCACGTACTGTCCACGCTCATCCGTGTAAGCGTAAGCTTGAATCATGCCCTGGTTAAATAGGCGATGGAACGGCTCAGCAGAATCCACGTAGCCCAAGTCATAAAGCGCTTTATGCCAGAATCTCGAGTAAAGCAAGTGCAAAACTGCGTGCTCTACGCCACCAACGTAAAGGTCAACGCCGCCAGAAACATGCTCTTTGCCTGGACGGTTCGTACCCATCCAATAGTCATATTCGTCGCTGTCAACCATGTGCTCTGCGTCATTCGGATCCAAGTAGCGCATGTAGTACCAGCATGAACCAGCCCAGTTTGGCATAGTGTTTGTATCTCGATAGTAGGTTTTTACACCGTCACCAAAATCAAGCTGAACTTTAACCCAATCGTCGTTTCTGCTTAATGGCGCTTCTGGCTCCGAGTTTGCGTCGTTCGGAGCATAAGTCTTTGGTTGATAGTCTGGAACATCTGGCAAAGCAATCGGAAGCTCACTATCTGGAACTAAGTAAGCAACACCGTCCTCGTCATAAACGATTGGGAAAGGCTCTCCCCAGTAGCGCTGCCTAGAGAACAGCCAATCGCGAAGTCTGTAAGAAACTCTGCCAACGCCTACGCCTGCTGATTCAAGCCAAGTCGTCACTTTTTTAATAGCTTCATCTACGCGCAAACCGTTAATAGACAAGGCGTCGCCAAGCTTATGAGTATGCTCCACAGAAGAATTGATAACAATTCCGTCATGAGAAACAAATGGAGCTTTGCCATCATAATCTTCTAACTTTTCGTCAGAATCAGGCAAAGGCTTAACCGTATAAATTACTGGCAAGCCGAAAGCTTTAGCAAAATCATAATCGCGCTGATCGCCGCCTGGAACTGCCATAATTGCGCCCGTTCCATAACCCATAAGAACATAATCTGCAACAAACAGTGGAAGTTTTGCACCAGTTACAGGATTAATCGCGTAAAGACCAGTAAACAAGCCTGTTTTAGCCCCAGCATCTTCCGTGCGATCTTTAGCAGTCTTCGCGCGAGCTTGAGCCTGATACTCTGCCAAACCTTCCTTAAGATTTGCGTAGCCGCCCTTCCAACTTTCTGGAACACTAGCTTCCCACGCTTCTGGAATATGCTCAAGAATTGGATGATCTACAGAAACAACAGCAAAAGTAGTGCCAAAAAGCGTGTCTGGACGAGTTGTGTACACTTCCAAATCGCGAGTTTCGCCGTCCGAACATGGCACTTCAAAATGCACGGATGCACCGTGAGATTCGCCAATCCAGTTTCGCTGCATAAGCTTAACTTTTTCTGGCCAATCAATAGTGTTCAAATCTTCAACCAAACGATGCGCATAAGCTGTAATTCGCATAGACCATTGACGAAGATTGCGCTGGAACACTGGGAAGTTTCCACGCTCAGATTTACCTTCTGCAGTAACTTCCTCGTTTGCAAGCACAGTTCCCAATCCTGGGCACCAATTTACAGGAGATTTAGAAATGTAAGCAATACGGAAGTCATTCAAAACGTCTGCTTGTTCTACTTTGCTAAGCTCTTCCCACTTTTTGCCTGCAAAACCAGGAATTTCGCGCTTTGCGCTCTTAAACTCATCAACAAGCTCACAAATTGGACGAGCAGAACCCTTTCCTCCATCTTTTCTTACAAAATCAGGGTTATACCAAGCGTCGTAGAGCTTTGAGAAAATCCATTGTGTCCAACGAACGTAGTTTGTATCAATAGTTGCAAAAGATCTACGATCATCAAAACTCAATCCCATACGATGCAACTGCCTGCGCATATTTGCAATATTTGCCTCGGTAGTAATGCGAGGATGCTGACCAGTTTGCACAGCGTACTGTTCTGCAGGAAGTCCAAAAGCGTCGTAGCCCATAGCATGCAAAACGTTCTCGCCCTTCATACGGTGATATCGGCTTACAACGTCTGTTGCTAAATATCCAAGAGGATGCCCAACGTGCAAGCCCTTTCCAGAAGGATACGGGAACATGTCCATTGCAAAGAAAGAAGGGCGGCCTTCAGCATTCCTGCCTTCGCCATCCCTTAAATTACCCTTAACATTAGCAGCCCAGAATATGCCCTGCTCATCCCAGGTTTTTTGCCAGCGCTGCTCAATATCTTGTGCGAGTTGCGCATTATAACGAAAAGCTGGCTCAGCGATTGTAGCTTTATTGTCAGCTGTTGCATATTGTTGATCGTTGTCTTCCATAAACAAGCACTATAGCGACTCATATCGTCAATTTGCAACACTTTTTACAACTTTTAAGCATATTTTATTGTGTTTTTTGAAAGTTTTAATGCACAATTCACAAAATACTATTATTTAGCGTTTTTTATAAAAATCATTACTACAATTGTTTTAAGAGTTTAACATAAGAATTTACTAGAAATAATATGATTTAACGAGGTTAGTTATGAAGGTATCAAAGAACACGCTTTTATTAATCGCATGCCTTGTATGGGGATTTGCTGGATTTAACATTCTTAAGATTGGTGTTAATGCATACTCAAACTTTTTATCTCCTATTAACTTCACTTTATCTTTAGCTGTTTTTGTAATATTCCAAGTGTTTATTTTTGGAAAACTTGTTAAAAAGCATGTGTCTAGAATCAACGCTTACAAAGAAAACAAGCAATTTTTCCTTAAATTCTTTGACGTTAAATCTTTTATAATCATGGCTTTTATGATGACTTTTGGAATTGTTCTTCGTGCAACAAATATAGCTCCAGAACGCTTTATTGCCGTGTTTTATACGGGATTAGGCTCTGCATTAGCCTTAGCAGGATTGCTTTTTGGATATCATTTTGCTAAAACTGCATGTCCGCGTTACAAAAACACTCATACTATGCAATAGCGCTTACAAACACTTGTAACAACATCAACATTACTAAGGAATATTTGACTATCACTCTACGTAAGGAAGTTACTATGAACCATGTTATGAAACGTTATATTAATACGTCTTTGTTGTATGCTGTCCTCGCCATGATTGGCGGCGTCTTTTATCGCGAATTTACAAAATTTAATGCTTTCCATGCAAAAACTGTGCTTGCTGTAGTTCATACACACTACTTTATGCTTGGCATGGTTGTTTTTCTGTTACTCATACTATTTGAGAAAAACTTCAGTTTTAGTAACGAAAAAACTACAAGAATCCTAATAACTTATCATATTGGACTCAACCTAACAGCAGTAATGATGATTACTCGTGGAATTGCACAAGTAATGCGTCTACATCTCAGTCCATCTATAGATTTTTCCATAACTGGTTTAGCAGGAATAGGACACATCCTACTTGGCGTAAGTATTGTACTAATCTTATTGCAAATTAAACGCAGCATCGCTCATTGTGCTAATACTTCATTAGAATAGTGATGATAGGAATAATTTAGTTTATTCATAAAATATTTATTAAGTGTGTAACTATAAGCCGCATACGCTACTACATAAGAAGGTTGCTATGAGTAATAACGTGTATAAAAAGAGCAGATCATACGCACCAGAACGATTCTTTGAATGCGAAGGTCGTGGACTTAATTGGCTTCGAGAAGCTTACGACTATGGCGGGCCTAAAGTAGCTAAAGTTTTTGATTGGGGAAAAGACTACTTAAACATTGAACGCATTGAAACTACAAGCCCTACTCCTTTAGCATCGTTTGAATTTGGAGCATCTTTGGCACACATGCACGATTTCGGTGCGAAATATTTTGGGGAGCCACCTGCAGATTATGATGGCACATGCTATTTTGGTCCATTAAGCGACCCTGTAAAAATGGATTGTGGCAATTGGAACAATGTTATTGACTATTTGGCAGAAGGAAGACTTTTGCCAATGGTAAATCTTGGTATTTCTAGAGGAAGTCTCACAAAAAGCGATTTAGATCTTACAAATAAAGTTATTGACGCTCTGCCTGATTTGCTTGGAAAAGCCGCTGAAGATAAGCCAGCTCGCGTTCATGGAGACTTGTGGAGCGGAAACGTACTTTGGACTAAAAGTGAAGACGGAGAGCACACAGAAGCTGTTTTAATTGACCCTGCAGCTCACGGCGGACACCGCGAAGAAGATTTATCAATGCTTCACTTATTTGGAATCAGCTATTTTAAGCAGATTCTAGACGGCTACCAGTCTGTTCATCCGCTAAAATCTGGTTTTGAAAATCGCATGACAATTTGGCAACTCTACCCTATTGCTGGTCATTGTGTTTTCTTTGGCGGAGGCTACGTTAGCGAATATCGAGATATATGCTTGGATTTGCTTAATCGCTAAATTTGCATTAGATAATTTAATAGAAACTAACACATAAGTAAGCTAACAGATAAATAAGTACAAAACTAAAATTTACGAAAGGTTTTAACTATGATTCGCACTCATAAGCATATTTTGCGCAAAACTATTGCTGTTATAGCAGCTAGCACAATGCTTCTTGCGATTTGCGCATGCGGATCGAGCAATGCAAAAAACGCATCGCCTAGCGCAAAGCCTCAAGTGAATCACGGCAACGTTATAGTTTTTACGCCTTCTGATGGTCTAAATTTAAGTAGAAAAACTCCATTAAGTACATGGGATAATCTTGTTCCAGAAATAGTAAAATCGTTAAAAAAGCAAGGATTTTCCAGCAACTCAATCGCAACTAAGTCTTCTAACAGCTTGTACAATCAAAGTCAAGATATTCAAGATTATGTTGTAAACACTATTACGTCACTAAATTCTAAAAACAGCGCTAAAAATACTAAAAGTAAAAGCGCAAAAACAAATATTAAGAATCTTCAAGATAGCGCAAAAAAGCAGCTTTCAAAAACGACTATTGTTGTTGCTCCTTGGACTAATAAAAACGGACACAACAATTATGGAGATTATGTAACTCAACCAGATTCAAATAGTGATCAATTAAATGACGATGATTTAAAGAATCAACAAGAAGCAGAAAATAGACTTTCTAACGCTTTAGAGCTTGCTAAAAAAGCTGGAATGCATGTTGTTATGCTTTCTAGACTAAGTAAGGGATTTAAGCCAGACATTCTATTTGATCTTTCTTCTGCACAAAGAATTGGAGAGGTTCAAGCCTATACTCTTGTACAAAAATTGGCTCTAAATCAAGCATCTAAAGATAATCCAAAAAGTGTGGAAGTGCTTTTGCCTTGCCATAATCAAAAGCAAAATATTCATTTTCATGTTGGAATAAACAAACGCACAATAAACTCCGAAGATTCTTTGTATAAAACTCCAGAGTTTGATGACGAATTTTCCAAACTTGCATTTGAAGGAATCTGGAAAGTTCTAAAGCCATATTTTGAATCTGGACTAATGTTTTCTCCTTCTGGAAAGCTTAACAAGAATTCCACTGCAAACGATTGGAAAAACGTTGCTATAGATGCGGATAATTCCGATTCTGTTAAAGCAGAACTTGAATTTAGACTTATTGAAAAAAATAGTTCTAAATCAACTCCAACAAAACACGTAGATGGAATTATTGCGTTAGAAGATCAAGTTGCTATGCAAACAGAAAGCGCTTTAGAAGAGCTTGGATATAAGGGCAGCTCTGCAGACATTAATCCTTCGTTTACTCTTCCAGACATTATTGGAAACTTTATTGGAAAACGTAATTTAAGCAAAAAGCGCGTACCTTTGCCATCTAATGTAAAAAATAATAAGCTCAAAAAACAAAAAGTAAACGAAAAAAGTAACAAAAATAAAAACACACAAGACAGCAATCAAAGTAGCATCCAAGATAGTCAAAGTGAATATGCAAACACTATTGTAAACGATTCAAAATGGCCTGTTATTACAGGCTACGGAGCATACAAAGACGCTTTACCTAATCTTGTAAACGGAAAGCAATGGATGACTTCTATAGAAAACATCCAAAAGATTTCTAGCGATGTTGCAAAACAGTGTAACTCGTTAAACACTACTGGAAAGATTACGCAACTAGAAGACGTGACCATTTTTGTAAACAATAGTGATTCGCAAAAAGGTGTACCAGTTGCAAATGAAGATATTCTTGCAATCAGTGCAACTAATCTTAAAGCGCTTTTAATAGACCCAGGCTATGTGACTCTTGCAGACGCAGGGCTTTAATCGCTTTACTCCATTGCATTACACTAACGCCTTACACTAGGCAGCTTAAGCTTATGCACTAGCTTGCACACTATTAGTAGAGATTAATTCGATTATCTTTTGACTCTTGGAGCATAAATCTTATTTTCAATAAGATCTTTATAACGCTCTAAAACAACGCTTCTTTTTGCTTTAAGGCTTGGAGTAACCAATCCATTTTCTTGCGTAAACGCGTCTGGAACAATCTCAAACTTTCTAATCGATTGTGCTCTAGAAACCTTAGAATTTGCTTTTACAACACTTTGCTCAATTTCGGACCTTACAATTGAATTTTTTCGAGCTTCATCCAGCGAGCGCACTGGTCCTGCCCCTCTAGATATAAGCCACGAGTTTACTTCTGCCAAATCAAGCGCAATAATTGCCGATATAAACGGCTTTCTGTCTCCTACAACAACGCATTGAGAAACGATTGGGCAAGTCATAACAGAAGCTTCTAGAATACTTGGAGAAACGTTTTTACCGCCAGCAGTTATTATTAAATCCTTTTTACGGCCTGTAATCCTAACAAATCCATCTGGTTCTAGCGTGCCAAAATCTCCCGTGTGCAGCCAACCATTTACTATTTGCTTTTCTGTTATTTCTGGATGATTATGGTATCCAACGCATACTGCAGGGCTTTTAATGCAAAGCTCACCTTCATTATCTATTGCAACAGACACGCCTTTAACTGGAATACCTACTGTTCCAATTCTGTATCCCTTTGTAGGGTTTACCATTGATGGCGCGCATGTTTCTGTCATTCCGTAGCCTTCCAGGATTGGAAGCCCAATTCCATTAAAGAAGTGAGATATAGACGTGTCTAAAGGAGCACCGCCAGAAACACCGTATTCAACGCATCCTCCAAAAACTTGCAAAATCGACTTATATACAGTGTTTTTAAAGAATTCATGACTTATTGCAATCAATGGCGAAACCATTGCACCATTTTGCTGCGCCTTTGACCATTGTTTAGCAACTTTTACGCTTAACGCAAATATAACGCCTTTTAATCCTCTGCCTGCTTTTTGAGAAGCCGCATTGTAGATTTTTTCAAATATTCTAGGAACACCAAGCACGAATGTTGGCCTAAAGCTTTTGAAGTCACTAAGTATTGTTTTTAGATTACTAGATAATCCAAGCGTAACGTTTCCAGTAAAGCAAAAGAATTGCATATATCGTGCAAAAACGTGTGCTAGAGGAAGGAACAGCAAAAGTCGTGGATTACCATTCTTACTTTTTAACGCTATATCTGGCATAGAAACTATTCCAGACTTTGCTATAAAAACAAAGTTTCCGTGCGAAAGCTCAATGCCTTTTGGCTCTCCAGTAGATCCAGAAGTATAAACAATTGTTGCTAAATCTTTACCTCTAACAGCTTTTTCTCTCTCGTAAAATTCTGCATCCGTAACGGTTTTTCCGTATTCAATAAACGTGTCGATTGCGTTTGAACTCAATACGAATATTTCTTCAAGACATTTACACGACTTTTTTGCAATCAATACATTATCTCTAATTGCTTCGTCTTCAACAAAAATCATGCTCACATTGGAATCGTTAACAATGTTTTCTATTTGACTCACAGAGCTTGTTTCGTAGATTGGAACAGTTAAAGCTCCAATAGACATTATTGCCATATCTAGCAAAGTCCACTGCCAAGAAGTATGAGCAATTATAGATATTGAATCCCCTGGCATAACACCGTGTGCTATAAACCCTTTTGCAACAGATATAACTAAATCTCTAAACTCTTTAGCACTGTAGGATTCCCATTTTCCATTTTCGCCAAGATACTCAATTAAGGATCCGTTTGCATTGCGCTCTACGCGATTTTCAAGAAGCGAAAAAACATTTGCGTCGTAATCAATCTTCTCATTAAGATTGCGAGAATACTTTTGCATAGCCGCTCCTTAAATTGCGCATATTATTTAAGCAATGATTCTCAATATTTTACTCAAGAATCTATACACACTATACGATACGTATTTTACTAGTTTTCTTTTAAGTCTTCTTTTGGCTTTAACACTATTTTTTGTTTTTGAACCATCTGTTTTGGGTTTGCGTATGTTCTGTTTCTTCGTTTTAATCCCCATTGAACGCAAAGATTATCGCAATGATCCGACCCAACTGTTACATATGCAAAATTCTGACCCTTTTTAACAATTGACCCAACAGGTAAATCCGTATATGCAGGCTCAAATGTAGATGTTAAAACACCATGACTTATTGTTACAACGGACTTTCCAGCAACCAGCCCCGCAAAGGCGATTATTCCATCTTGTGGCGCTCGCAACTCATCACCTTCTTTAGCTTGCAAATCAACACCTCTGTGGCCTGCAAGCCAAGGCTTACTTGGAGCATCAAAATCCTTAATAATATTTGCTTCTTTTACTGGATATATCATCCTAGACTTGCAATATTCGTTATCATAATCCTCACTCATACTTGTAGCTAAAACACGCTTTTTAGAATTATTTTTACAAGTATTCGCATATTGCTTATACGCATCTTGCTGATTAGCTTGAATGTACTCATATTCAATGCTTTTGCTAATACTCGTATTTTCTATAACACGAATTAGTGTAATAAATGCAATCAAAGCAAAAAACGCTATTATGTATACAAAAATTATCTTATGTTTCAAAACATATTTTTTTATTCGATTAATTTTTTCGATGATTTTTTGCATCATTTTTTTATAAATGACTTTCATCTTAAATATTTTCCACATATTTTCTCTCCTTTGAATTTCACACTAAAAGTGGCGTATTTTAAGGGTTTTTGCTAATTTCATTTACGTTCTTAAAAGTTTTTCATACGATTCTTTTTTAGTAAAGATTTTTTAAGCAATGTGGTTAAAGGCTATAAAACCTTGATATTTCAACATTTAACAATTTTCGACACGCCCAAATAGGCATATATTTGCATATTGCCAAATTCCGTGTAATATAAATGTCTTGTGCACGGCACAAAGCCAAGCGCAGAAGATATTCCTGCGTAGCTCAGTTGGCAGAGCGTTCGACTGTTAATCGAATGGTCGCTGGTTCAAGCCCAGCCGCAGGAGCAAAATAAACCACCAGTCATGCTGGTGGTTTTTTGTTTTAGAAAAATTTTAGTCCATCAAAGCTAAGTCAGACTCTCAAAAACCTATAAGTTGCAATGCGTTAACGTACTTGCTTTGGCGTAAACTGTAAAGGTCGTTTGCATAAAGCAAATCTTGGCAAATATTGATAAACAGAGGATAAATATGTTAGAAAACATCTCCAAAGTCATGAATAATGGCAATAAAAAGAAGATGATAGTTCTTATAACTGGCGTTGTAGTACTTGCGCTAGTTCTTTGCATAGGCGCAATATGCTGGAGCGTTCAGATAATGCTCGCGTAAAAGAGGCTCGTAAAGCTTGCGAAGTTCAAGTTGCGCAAGTAACTAAAGCAAACAAATCTTGGAACAAACTTATTAAAAATTCTCTACTTGTGTCTTTTGCTAAAGAAGATTCCGAAAACGGCAAACTACTAAATAAGCTTATGAAGTTGCGCATTCCAGAAACAGTTGTGTGCAACGCAAATTCACCAGAAGCTTTAGGTGCGCAAAATGCTCAAGCTATTGCAGCAGCGCAATGGTATTCCGATAACGCTCAACGAATTCGCAGCATCACTTCTATTATGATTGATAAAGCTGCAGGCGACGAGTCTACTCAAGAAGACAAAAAGAAGGAAGAAGAAAGCCAAAAGCAATTGCAAGAGCTTACTGCTCCTGTTATTAGAAAAGCACCTAGAGTACAACGCAGACCAAGACTTACCATCCCTAACATTCCTCCAGATCCTGTAGAAACAGCAAAGAAAAAAGCTCAAGAAGATGCTGCTGCAAAAGAAGCAATTAGAGAAGCAGAAAAGAAGAAGGCTGAAGCTGCAAAGAAGGCAGCTGAAAAGAGAGCAGCTGAAAAGAGAAAAGAAGAATTAGAGCAAATGAGAAAAGAGATTAGAGAAGCTGAAAAGAAGGCTGCAGAAAAGAAGGCAGAAGAAGAGAAAAAGAAGAAGGAAGAGGAAGAGAAAAAGAAGAAGCAGGAAACTCCTCCTCCAACACCTCATACGCCTCCAACTCCTCCTGCGCCACCAACTCCTAATCCACAAGTTCCTACACCTGGAGCAACAGGAAATAGTGGCGGCGGTGGAAATACTAGCGGCAGCACTACTGGTGGCACTGTCAGCGGTGCTAATGGTGGAGGCACAGGCACAACACCTCCACCAGCTAATGGCAACGAAAACAAATAATAACCTCTGTTAATCAATAAAAAATGCGCTCAGCAAATTACTGAGCGCATTTTTATACTCTAATCACTTTGTTAAATCAACTTGATCTAACGGAATAACCTTAGTGTGATACTTAATCTTGTATCCAACATAAAGCACAATAAACAGCGGAACAGACATATAAGTTATGCCAATCGCTTGCCAATTAAGCGTGTGGAACGATTCAAGATCTTGACCAACAATAACCAAAATGCACAATACAAGAGCCACAATAGGGCCGAATGGGTACCACTTAGCTTTATAAACAAGATCGTCCAAAGACTTTCCTTGAGCAATATACGCCTTGCGGAACCTATAGTGCGCAGCTGCGATTCCTGCCCAGGCAATGAATCCAGTCAAACCACTTGCAGCAACTAAGAACATGTAAATTTGCGTTCCAAAAATACTCATCAAGAATGTTAAAAGAGCTACAACAAACGTTGCAACCAAAGATTGCATTGGAACACCTCTTCTATCTACGTTTCCAAACATCTTTGGAGCGTGATTATCTTTTGCAAGAGCGTAAAGCATTCTAGTAGAAGCGTACATTCCAGAGTTTGCTGCCGAAATAACAGATGTAAGTACAACAGCGTTCATAATTGTTGCTGCAACTGCCAATCCTGCGCGCTGGAACACAAGAGTGAATGGGCTTATAGAAATATCGCTAGCTTCCGATCCAAGCAAACTTGGGCTTGTGTATGGAATAATGCATGCGATTACAAAGATTGCAAGAATGTAGAACAAAACAATACGCCAGAACACTTGCTTTACAGCCTTTGGAATGCTCTTATCTGGTGTTGCAGATTCTCCTGCTGTAATACCAATAAGCTCTGTTCCCTGGAAAGAGAAGCCTGCAATAGCAAACGCGCCTAAAACAGCTGGGATTCCGCCAGCAAATGGAGCATTCTTATGCGTAAAGTTGCTTAACAATGGCGCTTTTCCGCCTAAAATTCCAACAATCGTAAGCAGACCAATAGCAAGGAATATAATAACGGTTACAACTTTAATAATCGAAAGCCAATACTCAGTTTCTCCAAAGCACTTAACAGTAAGAACATTAATCAAAAGAATAATAACAAGAACTGTTAGCGAAAATACCCATATTGGAACCTTAGGAAGCCAATATTGCAAAACGATTGCTGCAGTGCTTATATCTACAGCAACTGTGATTGCCCAGTTAAACCAGTAATTCCAGCCCATTGCAAATCCTAAAGCTGGATCAATAAACTTTCCAGAATAAGATGCAAAAGATCCACTAATTGGCATATAAGTTGCCATCTCGCCAAGAGATGTCATAAGAAAATAAACCATAATGCCGATTGCAGCATACGCTAAAAGCGCTCCCCCTGGGCCTGCCATGTGGATTGTTGCACCGCTAGCTACAAATAAGCCCGTTCCAATGCTTCCACCCAAAGCAATCATGGAAATGTGGCGTGTTTTTAGACCGCGATGAACGGTTTGAGATTCTGTAGTTGATGAACTGTTGTTACTCATTGTTTCCTCCTTTTGACAATATTCAAACAGAGGCAAACAGGCAACAATATGCATGTCGATAGCACTCCGCAGCAAATTGCCAAAATTGCTGCGACAGTCCTTGGCCTATTGAGCCAAGTCCCAGCTTGTAAGCTAGAAAGAATAACCTACAAACTTCGGCGCTCTCCCCTTTTGCAAATCACTTAACGCCTCTTTCTGGCTAATGATTGCTACTCTTGTTGAGCGCGACCTCTGGTCGATGTGTTTTATTATTAAGATAGGCAAAGACAAACTCTAGACACTAACCGATATTTATTCAGATTAGACTAGATTTTCTAGTTATTTTGATTATTTTTTTCTGTATTTTTTATGGCTTTATCGGAAATTTTACGACTATATGCATTATGTCTGCGATATTTATTTATTTTTATTGGCGATTTGCGATTCATTGCGCCAAAAAGCGTTAAATCAAACTTTACAGACATTAATCGCATAGCAACTACCAGCACAACAATAAGAGTATCTAAAATCATCTCTGTAATAACGTCAAAACACCCTGCTCGTTGTGCTTTTACAACAAATACCGTCAAAACACACCCAACTGCAGCAGGAAGTGCATACCAATGCTTATCTCGAACAATTACAGGAACTTGATTCAAAACCATATCTCGAATTAATCCACCACCAAGCGCCGTTGCCATGCCCAAAAACACAGACGCCATTCCAGACATGTGAAAATCCAGCCCTTTAGCAGTGCCATTTACAGCAAAAAGACCCAATGCTAAAGCGTCCAGAGTTAACATAAGCCACTTCCACTCATCAATTTCTAGATGAGCAAAAGCAACAATAACACCAGAAGCTAGACCCGTAAAAACAAATCCCCTATCCGCAATTCCTACAGGAGGCAAAGCGCCAAGCAAAACGTCTCTAACAATTCCACCACCCAATGCTGTAAGCCAAGACGTTGTAATTATTGCAAAAATATCGTAGTTCTTGCGAATAGCCCACATTCCGCCAACCATTCCACAACAACCCGCAGCTATGTATTCAACAACAAGGAAGAAAACGT
Source organism: Gardnerella sp. c17Ua_118 (assembly GCF_055804255.1). Lineage (NCBI taxonomy): Bacteria > Bacillati > Actinomycetota > Actinomycetes > Bifidobacteriales > Bifidobacteriaceae > Gardnerella > Gardnerella sp. c17Ua_118. The sequence continues at coordinate 265,952 of NZ_JANUYT010000001.1, read as the reverse complement.
TGTCCCCTAATGCCCCTTCCACAATACTTCCTTTCCATGCGCTAAACACTCAAAACAAAATCTAAGCAACAATTAACCTATATCTAACCAAGCATACAATTAGCGCGCCACTTGTTATAAACATAAAATGTTATAAACATAAAATGACGCGCTAAATAAAATATACTAACGTTTTTTACGACTATTTTTGAACGATTTTAATTCTTAACTAGTCGCACACCTTCCACATCCAGTTGTGAGTGTCTTCAACATCTCCAAGCTGAATTCCAAGAAGCTCATCGCGAAGCTCTTGCGTAAGGGCTCCAACGCCACCATCTGCAACCTTAAGATCGAATTCATCCGACTTAAATCTGCCGATTGGAGTAATGATTGCAGCAGTTCCACAAGCAAGAACTTCCGTAACTTCTCCAGAACGAATGTCGTCAAGCAAGCCTTTAAGAGGAATCATTGTTTCAACAACATCATGACCCTTCTCTTTTGCAAGTTGAATAATAGAACGGCGAGTAACACCTGGAAGAATGCTGCCAGTCAAAGATGGAGTTTCCAAATGGCCATCCTTGTGGAGCGCAAACATGTTCATGCCGCCAAGCTCTTCCAAATAAGTCTTAGTTGCAGCATCCACAAAGCAAACCTGCTCACATCCGTGCTCAATGCCCTTATATTCACCAAGCAAAGAAGCAGCATAATTTCCGCCACACTTAGCAAAACCAGTTCCACCAGGACCAGTACGGAACCATTGATCTTCTACCCAAATGCTAACAGGCTTTAAGCCACCCTTAAAGTATGGGCCAGAAGGAGAAGCAATTACGCAATACTCAACCTCGTGAGCTTCGCGAACACCAAGGAAAGGCTCGGAAGCAAACATAAATGGTCGCATATAAAGCGTGTATTCGCGCCTGCTTGGAACCCAATCTTTATCTCGCTTAACTAAAGCTGCAACCGACCCAATAAAATCGTCAATAGAAAGATCTGGCAAATACAAACGCTTAGCAGAATTTTGGAATCGCGCAGCATTAATATCTGGGCGGAAAAGCCAAACAGAACCATCGGAACGCTTATAAGCCTTCAATCCTTCAAAGCATTCTTGCGCGTAATGAAGAACAGATGCGCCTGGATCCATCTTTAACGGACCATAAGGCTCAACACGCCTATCGGACCAGCCTTCTCCCTTGGTCCAAGACATATGAACCATATTGTCGGAGAAAATCTGACCAAATGCTGGCTTATCAATAAGTTCGTTGCGCTTAGCGCTAGAAACTGGGTTGTCGTTAGGCAAAACGGTAAAGTTGCCAGCTAATTTGTTTAACAGAGCAGGATCGCTATGATCGTAAGAACCGTAGGCATCCTTAAACTCTGGAGCGACTTCTAAATCGGCCATTATGTCTCTTTTCCTATTTGCAATTACTGTATTTGTGATTGCTTTATAATTAATGCATTGCAATTGCTTTTAATGCAATTAATGGTATAGATTAGTACGATTCTCAATTAACGCAAGCCCGTATACAAATATTTTTTATAGAAAAACAAGCATTTAGGCTAAAGATTTACGATTTGCAACAAAGAATTAACATAATATACGAAAAAAATAAATTCGCAGCGTAAGATTTGTGCCTCTGGTGGGACTCGAACCCACAAGCCCGTAAGGGCGTCAGATTTTAAGTCTGATGCGTATGCCAATTCCGCCACGGAGGCAACAGTCATTAATTATGCCATATAAAACAATTAAAAACAACTCAGCGTGTGGCGAGTGTTCTACGACCCAAATCTAGAGTGATTCCATCCAGCAAGCCGTGCTCACTTGCAACAAAAGTTTCCAAGACGCCACCATGGTCTTGATAAGCCTCTTTAGCAAGACGCTCAAGAACGCGACTTAGCACAACTGCACCTCCGCCAACAACATCAACTCTTCCAGGATGAATCGTTGCATACGTGCGGCGCCTCTCCCTAGACATATGCAAGAACCTATCGTTAACCGTATATGCCTGATCTAACGCGATTTTTACTCCATCAACAGCCTTATGGTCATAATGCTTTAAGCCAATCGCAAGAGCCGCCATAGTTGTAACAGTACCAGAAACACCAATAATCGTGCGCGCTTTACCAGCATCAACATGCTTTAACGCTTCATCTATATTCTTGTCAATATCTTTAATTGCACAAGATATCTCTTCTTCGGTAGGCGGATCCGTATGCAAATGACGCTCAGTCATGCGCACAGAACCAATGTTCATAGAATATGCCGAATCAACCTTATCTTCAGCAATATTTACACCATCTCCGCCTAAAACAAGCTCTGTGGAGCCTCCGCCTAAATCAATAACAAGATAAGGCGCTTGCAAGTCTTTTCTAGAAACAACACTTGTTGCTCCCAAAAAACTCAAAGCAGCCTCTTCAGTTCCACTAATCACCTCTGGATGCACTCCAAGTTCTTCAAACATCATTTGTTCAAACACATCTCTGTTTAGAGCATCCCTTGTTGCAGAAGTTGCAACAAAACGAATAGCATCCACCTTATGCTCGCTAAGAACCTTAGCAAACTCTTTAGCAGCTTCTTTTACACGCTCTAATGCATCGGGCGCAAACATATGCGTTTCGTCAATTCCCTGCCCCAAGCGTACAACCCTAAGCATTCTAGGAACAACATCTTTCATGCCATTTTCATCAACTCTAGCAATTTTTAGACGAATCGAATTAGTTCCACAATCGATTGCAGCAACACAAACAGACTTGTTAGATACGCCTTCTCGATTAACTTTTTTACAACCAAGATTGAGCGATTCTTCATCTTCATTTTGAGCATAGTCATTATCTTCCCAAGGAGTAGTGCATTTGCAAACTTTTGGACTAAACTCACTTGCGATTTTGTCTAAAACAATATCTCCAATAGGATTAACGCCTCTGCCCATAACAAGACTTTGAGCTAGCAAAGCATGCAAGCATTTAACACGAACTGGCATTCCGCCTGCACTCATGTTTTTAATATGCTCTTCGCTATCGTTTAATCTATTAGCTAACTCTTTGCGAAACTCTAAATACGCTTTATGCGCATATTCGTATTTTTTAGCAACTTCTTCGTTAGTGTTTAACAAATCATTGCATTCCTTCATAAAGCCTTGTGCTTCTAGGTGCGAAGCAGCTTTAACAGCCTCTGGACTTGTTAAATAGCATGTTGTAGGAAAAGGCGTTCCGTCTTCTAAGCATGGACGCGTAATAACAGCAAGTGGCCTACCGCAAACACATCTAGCGCCAACAGCAACCATGCCCCTTGGAAATCTTCCTAATTGACGCTTTACAATGTTTTTGTCTGCTTTATTTGCAGGATTCTCTAGTAGCGAACTCACTAATAACTTTGCGTTTAGGCCCATGTTACACTCCATATGCATTGCGCATCTTAAAATCGTATATAACTCTTATTGTTAAATTCTATCTAGTTTTAATTTTATCTACTTTTATTACCATTATTACTATGTTTTTTGTTTGTTGACTTTTCATTATTACTTTTAGATTTATTAGACTTGCTTGTGCTATTGGAGTGATTATTTTGTTTGCCACTTTGCTTAGTGGTATTAATCTTAGAAGACTTGCTACTTTCATCATTTTCTTTAGCTTTAAAGCTCATATCGTCTGGCTTATCTGCCTTGTGAAGCGCGTAAAACAAGTCACTATACCACGGCAACGCTTTTCTATCTTCGTACAAAGAATCATCCTTATTAAACGATTCTGGAACAGAACCCGTAATCGCCTCTGGATGCTCTACTCTAACAGCCTGCTCCCCTGGAAATATAAACCCCAATCTTTCCCTTGCTTGAGCTGCAACATACGCCTTGTCTTTCCAACGCTCTACATCGTTATTAAGAGCTTGCTTTTTATCTTTCAAAGCAGACTCATCCCTTTGCAAAGCGTGCAATTCTGCCAAACTTAAAGCATAGTTACGAATTGTTGATATAAGACCAATACAGCAAAGAAATACAACAACTATCATGGAAACAAATACGATTGAACCAGAAAACAGCTTCTTTTTTTGAGGCTGATTTGATTCGTCAACTGTATTTGCAATCATGCGGCGATTTCTTAAAATCATACTTCTAAATTACTTTGAATATTCGACGTGACGCACACGCGCTTATAAGATTGCGGCCAACAGCACAAGGCCACTGACCGCAATCAACTCTTAGCTTTATATTAAGCTTATTATTTAGCTTTAGTCTTTATAGTTTTGACTTTAGATTACTCCATTTGAGCTTTGCTCAAAATCATATCTGCAGAATGTTGCAATTTTTGCAACTCTTCTTGAGTCAAATCAAGCTGGCATTGCTTAACAATTCCTTCTCTACCAACAATTGCTGGATAAGAAAGATAAGAATGGTATTCTTCGCGATAGTTAGAAACAGGCATTTGCTCTTTAGAATCCGAAAGAACTGCATCCACTAAACGAACTGCAGCAGCAGCAATACCGTAGTTTGTGTATTTCTTTCCGTAGAACACTGTAAATCCGCCTTCGCGAGTTTCCTCATCAATAGCGTCTAAATCCATGTTCTTTTCTTTAATAAGCTCTGTTATAGGCTGCTCAAAGACTTTAACTGTGGACCACGCAACAAATTGCGAATCACCATGCTCTCCTAAGCTATATCCCTTAACAGCCTTTGGATGCACGCCAAAGAACTTGCCTACTGCACGATGCAAGCGCGCAGAATCAAGCAAAGTGCCAGTTCCAATAATCTTTTCGTAAGGAAGACCAGTAGCTTCCTTGTAAAGCTGGCAAATAGCGTCGCAAGGATTAGTTATGTCGATTAAAACACCGTGGAATCCAGAAGCCTTAATCTTTGCACCAACTTCTGCAACTTCCTTACGATTATATTTAAGCTCTGCAAAACGATCTGGATGAGGAACGTCCAAAAGCTTTATGTGACCCAAGGCGCTTACGATTACTTCTACGTCTTTTAATGCTTCATAATCATTAACAGTAATATTAACGTTAAAAGGCACATTATCCATTGAATCTTCAAAATCCAATGCGTCGGCATTCACCTTTGCCTCGTTTGTATCATAAAGGTACAAATCATCAGCGTGACCGCCAACAACAAGTTGATGCGCTACTGCTGCACCAACGTTTCCCATGCCTATAACTGCGACTTTTCTCATATGAAACATCTCCTTCCGTTTTTAGTTTTCCATAAAAAATAGCACTATTTTGATGAGAATGAAAGTAATTTTAGAAAAATTTATATATTTTTTCAAAAAATCGCTAAAATATACGAAAAACGGCCAATCGCATGAATGCGACTGGCCGAATTATGCTACAGTCTAGATCTTAAACAAGACTTACGTAGAACTTATAAAAGCTCTAGCATATTACTTCATATACTTCTTGCAAGCCTTGAATGCGCTGTAACCAGCATACTGAGCGGTAGAACCAAGCTCTTCCTCAATCTCAAGCAAGCGGTTGTACTTAGCAATACGCTCGCCACGAGCAGGAGCACCAGTCTTGATTTGGCCAGTGTTCTTAGCAACAGCAAGATCAGAAATGGTGGTATCTGGGGTTTCGCCAGAACGGTGGGAAACCATAGAAGTGAAGCCATTCTTGGTTGCAAGCTCAATAGCGTCGAGAGTCTCAGTAACGGAACCAATCTGATTCAACTTTACGAGCAAGGAGTTAGCTGCTCCAAGCTCAATGCCCTTAGCCAAACGCTTTGGATTAGTAACGAGCAAGTCGTCACCAACGAACTGCAAACGATCGCCAAGACGCTTGGTGATTGCTGCCCAATCATCCCAGCCTTCTTCCTGGAATGGATCTTCGATAGAAACGATTGGATACTCGTTAATGAGCTTCTCGTAGTAATCAAGCATGTAAGCAGATTCACGCTCTTCGCCGTCGAAACGATACTTGCCAGTTTCCTTGTTGTAGAACTCAGAAGAAGCAACGTCGAGGGAAATACCAATCTGCTTGCCTGGCTCGTAACCAGCAGCTTCGATTGCATCCATAATGTACTTCAAAGAATCTTCGTTGGACTTCATCTTTGGAGCGAAGCCACCTTCGTCGCCAAGACCAGTTGCCAAGCCTTCCTTCTTCAAAACGTTCTTTAAGGTGTGATAAACCTCAACGCCAGCGCGCAAAGCGTCGCTATAAGTAGCAAAACCGTATGGAGAAATCATGTATTCCTGAATATCGGTTGCAAAATCAGCGTGAGCACCACCGTTCATAATGTTCATGTTTGGAACTGGAAGAATGTGGCCATTTGTACCGCCAATGTAGCGATACAAAGGAAGCTCAGCAGACTCAGCAGCAGCATAAAGAGCAGCAAGAGAAACGCCAAGAATAGCGTTTGCTCCAAGCTTGCCCTTGTTTGGAGTGCCATCAAGCTCGATCATTGTTTCATCAAGAGCGCGCTGATCAGAGGCATCCATGCCAATAACCTTTGGAGCGATTACTTCGTTAACAGCCTTAACTGCTTCCAAAGTACCCTTGCCTTGGTAGCGAGACTTATCGCCATCGCGACGCTCCCAAGCTTCTGCCTCACCAGTTGAAGCACCAGAAGGAACTAAACCAATTCCTTGAGCGCCATCTTCGGTCTCCAAATAAACCTGAACAGTAGGATTTCCACGAGAATCCAAAATTTCGCGTGCATATACGCTTTCAATAGCTGCCACAACTACTCCTTATTTATCTGTTGGTTGTGTAACATATTTAAGATTAATGCGTTTTATGGACGTTATTTAATAACGTAAGTCGTTAAGCATACAAGCCTATATAATCTAAGCTTTTGTTAATTTGTCCACACCTTTGTACAATAATAACAAACTGGCACGGGGTGCAATTATTTGCTTGATTGTAATTGCTGAGATTATACCCGTCGAACCTGATATAGCTAGTACTATCGAAGGGAATGTCGAATGGTTAGCCATTGTAAGAGCATGCTAAAAAATGCATCTTCTTCACTACGTTTATGTGTGCCATGGCTTTCTACACTTGTCATACTTATTGGATGGTTTTTAGCTACACTTGGGCCTAAAGAGACTAGGCACATTCCATCACCTGCAGAAGTAATTAACGCTTTTCAAGAATTAAACTCAGAAGGTTTAATTTGGCCTTCGTTGGGAATTAGTTTTGCAAGAGTTATTGCAGGATTATGTTTAGGAATGATAATTGCAGTTCCAGCAGGAGTTATTTCGGGTAGCACAAAGCTGGGCGACATTATTATTAACAAGCCTGGCCACATGCTACGGTCTGTTCCTTTTACTGCACTAGCACCTTTGCTTATTATTTTATTAGGCATTGGTGAGACTATGAAAATAGCTCTTATTGCTATAGGCGTATTTGGAACGTTCTACGTAAATATGAGGGATGGAGTTCGTAATATTGATCCCAAACTCTTGGAATTAGCTCGCGCATACAAAGTAAATAGCAAAACAGTATTTTTCACAATTCTTCTTCGAGGAGCGCTACCTAACTTTATGACTGCTTTGCGCTTTGCAATATCAGTGTCTTGGGTGGCATTGGTAACGTGTGAAACAGTCAACGCTTCAAAAGGAATTGGATATGTTCTTGCAAGATCACAAGAATTTTACAGACCAGATCAAATGCTGCTATGCATAGTTTTATACGCGATTGCAGGTCTACTTTCTGAAGGAATTGCAACACTTTTAGAAAAAATTTGCATGCCTGAGCGACGTTCATCCATCGTTAAACTCAAACAAAACTAAGAATATTAGCAAAATAATTAGGAGAATAAAATGGCTAAATTCGCATTATCTACAACAAGCAAGCGAGCATTAGCAGCTTTCTGCGCGCTTTGCACAGCAATCACCCTAGCATCATGCGGAAGCTCGAACAGCAAAACACAAGCATCATCCGCAAAATCTTCCACAAATACTACTAAGCAAGTAAAAGAAGATACTGGAACTTTAAGAGTAGCATATTTGACTTCTGCAAATTATTTAACAACTCTTTCAAATAACACAAAGATGGCAGATAAGATCTTTGGTAAGGCAAAGGTTACATTTAGCGGGCCATATGTTCCTCCAGAAGCAAACACTGCAGTAACTTCTGGAAACGCAGACGTAACAACCACAGGATCTGGCCATTTTATTCATTTTATCTCCAAAGGCCAGCCATGGGTTGCTTATGCTATTAACTATTACAATGGAAACGCTCAAGGAATCGTAGCAGCACCAAATAGCGGAATCAAATCGCTTAAAGACTTATACGGAAAGAAGATTGGAATTATTGCTAAAGGTGGAAGTGGAGATTATATAATTCACAAAGCTTTTGAAAAAGCAGGACTTGACCCATCTAAAGTTCAAGAAGTAGAGATGAGTCCAAAGAACTTCCATGCAGCATTCACAACTGGTCAAGTTGATGCATTAGCAACCTTCGATCAGAACTTTGCTGCAGCTCTTGCAACTCCAGGATCAAAACTTCTAGTCACTGCAAAAGATTATGGAAATATTAACTTCGGAATCCAAGTTGCATCTGCTGAATTTGCTAAAAAGCACCCACAGCTATTAAAGAAAATGTATCGTGCTTTAGTAGAAGAAGGTAAAAGAGTTAAGAAGAAGCATTCGATTATTCTTGATATGTATAAGAAGTTTGGTGCATCCGATGAAACAATGAAAGAATTAGCTAAGTTTGACATTCCGCAAATTCGACCAATGAATGCAGAAACTATGAAAATGCTTAAACAACAAGCTAAGGAATATGTTAAATACGGATTCATTAAAGAAGTTCCTGATTTCTCTAAAGCTGTAATCGACTGCAGCAAGTAAACGATTACTAATTGTAATTAGAGTACGACTTTAGAATACGACTATGTTTAATAGCATTTTTCATAAGCGTAGCAATGTAGAAGTTTCCAAAGAATCTACTTGCAAATCAAATATTAACGATAGCGATTACTGCGTTAGTATAGAGAATCTGGGCATTTCTTTCGCAAGTGCAAAAGATAAAAATACAGAAAACAATTTTGCAAATAATTCTTCTTTTGTATTGAAAAACATTACGATGAGAATTAAAAAGGGCGAATTTGTTTCACTTATTGGTAGATCGGGATGCGGAAAAACTACGCTTTTGAAAATAATTTCAGGACTTCTTACTCCTAGCGAAGGCAGCATTCACGCAACAAGCCGTCAGGCTATTGGTTTTCAAGATGCACGCCTAATACCGTGGCTTTCTGTAAACAAAAATGTTGTTTTTGGCATGGAAGGAAGCAAGCAAGATCTTAAGAATATTGCGCAATTAGCGCTTTGCCAAATGCGCCTTGTTGGTTACGATAATAAGTGGCCTTCTGAGCTTTCTGGAGGCCAACAGCAACGCGTATCTTTAGCAAGAGCTTTAGTTAGAAGTCCTGAATTATTGTTGCTTGACGAGCCTTTTGGAGCTTTGGATGCTCTTACGCGTTTCGATATGCAAGATTTGCTTAATAATCTTCAAGCTAAATATGGCTGGACTACACTTATGGTTACGCATGATATTGCGGAAGCTGTAAGACTTTCTAACCGCATTCTTATGATAAAAGATGGCAAGATTTATAAGCAATGGAACATTGATCGCGAGCATCTTGACGCTCAAAATCGCCCTGTAAATCATAGTGAAATAGAAGATGAGCTTAGAGAAGCTTTGCAATAAGTAACTCGAAAATAATGTGAATAAAGGCGACTGCAAAAATAGCGGCCGCCTTTATTTATAAACAACGCAATAATTTACTTTACCAAGCTAAATCTTCAAGAAGTTGACGCACCCAATCAAGTATTTCGCGCTCACTCATTGCGCTAGTTCCAAGTGAAGATTCAAAAGGCGATTGAATAATAAGCGTATGAGTAAGCGGACGATACTTAACTCCGCGGTAAATCCTTTGCAAACGCATCCACAACGATTCTTTTGGATCTAAACCAATAACACGAACCGATTTACCTTGAGAGCTAATTTGCGTAATACCAAGATCACGAGCCTTAAAACGCAAGCGAGCAACATCGCACAATATGCTAAACGCTTCAGGCGGCTCACCAAAACGATCAAGCAACTCATCTCGCAACTCTTGCAAATCCTTATTATTGTTAGCAGAAGCAAGCTTACGGTACGCTTCCAAACGAAGCTTGTCGGAATCAATATAATCAACTGGAATCGAAGCTTCAACAGGCAAATCAATAGACGTGGAAACAGTTTCTTTATGCTCTGGCTCTTTGTATTTTTCAACAGCTTCACAAACCATTCGCACGTATAAATCAAATCCAACGCCTTCAATGTGGCCACTTTGCGCATTGCCAAGCAAGTTTCCAGTGCCTCTAAGCTCCAAATCCTTCATAGCAACATCGAATCCAGATCCAAGAGCAGTATATTGAGCAATTGTTGCAAGGCGATCATGCGCTTGTTGAGTCATAGGCTTAGTAGGATCGTACAAAAAGTATGCGTACGCTCTCTCACGACCTCTGCCAACGCGCCCGCGCAATTGGTGAAGCTGGCTTAAGCCGAATCTGTCTGCATGATCCACAATAAGCGTATTAGCGTTAGAAATATCTAATCCCGTTTCAATAATCGTAGTGCAAACAAGAACGTCAATATCTCTATGCCAAAAATCACGAATAATAGTGTCAAGCTGCTTCTCACCCATTTTTCCGTGCGCAATCGCAACTCTAGCATCTGGAACAAGTTTTTGAATATTAGTCGCGACCTTACTAATATCTTCTACTCGATTGTGCACATAAAATACTTGGCCACCTCTAAGCAACTCTCGCTTAACGCAAGCTGCCACTTGCGCGTCTTCGTAAGCTCCAACATAAGTCAAGACTGGCAAACGGTCTTCTGGAGGCGTAGCAAGAGTAGACATTTCGCGAATACCCGTAACAGCCATTTCAAGTGTTCGAGGAATTGGCGTTGCAGAAAGACTAAGAACGTCTACGTTTGTGCGCAAAGCTTTCAAAGTCTCCTTGTGCTCAACGCCAAAACGCTGCTCTTCGTCTATAATCACCAAACCTAAATCCTTGAATTTTATGTTTGGATTCAAAAGCTTATGCGTGCCAATAACAACATCAACTTCGCCTGATTCAAGGCCTTGAATAGTATTGTTAACCTCTTTTTCGCTTTGGAATCTACTCATTGCAGCAACAGTTACGGGGAATCCAGAAAAACGATTAGTAAAAGTCTCGTAATGTTGTTGAACTAAAAGAGTTGTTGGCGCTAGAACAACCACTTGCTTTCCGTCTTGAACTGCCTTAAAAGCAGCGCGCACAGCAATCTCGGTTTTACCAAAACCAACGTCTCCACAAATCAGCCTATCCATTGGAATTGGCTTTTGCATATCTTGCTTAACTTCGTCAATAGTCGTAAGCTGATCTGGAGTTTCTTGGTATGGAAAATCATCCTCAAGTTCTTTTTGCCAAGGAGTGTCTGCGCTAAAAGCAAATCCGCTGCTAGATGCTCGTGCAGAATAAAGTTTAATCAAGTCTTGCGCAACTTCTTGAACAGCTTTTCTCGCTTTTTCTTTTGTAGCAGCCCAGTCTGCACCTCCAAGCTTATTTAGCTTTGGAATCTCTGCACCAATATATTTGCTAACCAAATCAAGCTGATCTGTTGGAATAAAAAGCTTATCTGCAGGAGCATTGCGTTTACTTGGAGCATACTCAATTTCCAAATATTCGCGCGTAGCTTCTCCGTTTGAAGTTTTTACATTCCTCTGCCTCATGCCTATAAATTTGCCAATTCCGTGCTGTTCGTGAACAACAAAATCTCCTGGCTTAAGGTCTAGAAGGTCGATTTCTTTTTTTCTACGCTTTGGCGACTTAAAACCACTTGCAGAAGAAGACTTTCCTGTTAAATCTCTTTCGCTAAGAATTGCAATTTTACTTTGCGTATCTATAAAACCGTCAACTATTTTCGATTGAACTGCCGAAAAATCAAATACGCCACTTGCGCGTACAGCTCGCGCAAGTCTTGATAAAATTCCACTTGAAGCAGCGCTAATATAAACCTTGTATCCGTTAGAAATAAGACCAGATATTCCGTTAGAAATCTTCTCACTATCTCCTCTAAATTCTTGAGGAGATTTAATGCACAAGTCTAAATAGTTATTTTTTACGACTTTATTTTCGTTTTCTTCTTTAGAATCAACGGTTGCTTGCGATTTACTCGTTGAATCCATTGCAAAACTGTTTAAGTTAATTACTTGATGATTGTTGTTTTCAAGATTTTCTAAAACGCTGCCAAAATCAAGAAAACTCGCTTTATCGAATGTTATTGGAGCGCCAGCACCCTTACCAGACGCAGCAACATGCCAACTTGCAGCCAAAAACTCGTTTGCTGTTTTAACTAAATCGTTAGCTGCGCGCTTGCATTTTTCTAAGTCGGAAACCAAAATTATTGCGTTTTTATCAAGCAAATTTTCCACTGGTTCCATGTTGTCAACTAATGCTGGAATCAAAGACTCCATACCCTCTACAGGTATTGCATTTGCGATTGATTCAAGCATATCTTGAGCATTTGGAATTTTACCAATCAAAGACTTCGCTCGTTTTTGAATATCTTTTGTAAGTTGCAACTCTCGGCAAGGTGTAGCCCAAACACTATTAATATTCTTCCCATAAGTGCGCTGATCAGATGCATGGAATTGTTTGATTGCGTCAATCTCATCTCCAAAAAACTCAATACGCACAGGATGATCCATTGTTGGAGGAAAAACGTCTATAATTCCGCCTCGAACAGCAAATTCAGCGCGATTCATAACAAGTTCCACGCGATTATACGAGTTTTCAACAAGTCGTTTTGTAGCAAGCTCAATAGAAATCTCATTGCCACATTCAAAAACAAGCGGCTCTACATTGCAAAGACCCTTAACAACTGGCTGAATAAGGGATCGAACTGGCATAACAAGAACGCGAATTGGGCTAAACATGGCACTTTTGCCGCTTTTGCTGCTTTTGCCGCTTTTGCTATCTTCCCCACTTTGCGGATGCTTTAATCGCCTAAAAACAGCCATTCTGCTTGCTACAGTATCTGCTCTAGGAGAAAGACGCTCGTGCGGAAGAGTTTCCCAAGCTTCAAGATTAGCAATATCTTTAGGGTTCCCATTATAAAAATCGCGTATTGATTCAAGTGATTCTAAAGCATCTCTACCAGATGGAACTACTAAAACAACAGGCTTTTTAGTAGCCATTGCAGCAGCTACAGCAGATCTAGCTCCACTTGGACAATACACATTAAGAGGATTAGAAAAATCTTCTTCAAGCAAAGCTAAAGACTTAAACGAATCATTTTTCTTACAAATATCTTTAAGTATGCTTTCAAAAGAAGCATCAGAAATATTAAAATCTTTAGAATCTAGCATTTTGTTAGCAAAAGAATCATACTTATCTGCCATTAAAATGCTCCTGAGTGGCTGCAAGCCCGCGGAAAATCACACTTTCTACAGCATCTGCGCCATCTGCCAAAAAATTAGGAAGTTCAGATTTTTGCGCACCAGCAAATCCGCCCAAAACCCAATTAACAGTATTATCGTGAGCATGAGCACCACGCTGAGCATGCCCAACACCCATTCTTACGCGCGCATATTGCGGAGTTCCAAGACTGCGATCAATAGAACGAATACCGTTATGACCTCCAGCAGAACCTCCAGCTTTTACTTTAATGCGCCCAAAATCCAAATCCATATCGTCGTGAACAATCACAATATGATCCGTCTCAATTTGATAATAAGAACTTATAGAAGATATTGCAGCTCCAGAATCGTTCATAAAAGTAAGCGGCTTAGCAAGGAAGAACTTTGCAAGCTTACCGTCTAAATTCATAACTCCCTTGCCAAGTTTAGACAAGCCTTTATGGTCAAAAAAAGATATTGACCACCGCTCAGCAAGCAAATCCGCAACCATAAATCCCATATTATGACGAGTACCTTCGTACTTAGATCCAGGATTGCCAAGGCCAGCAATAAGCCAAAAATCCGAAGCCATAATTCACGCCCAATCTTATAAACTCAACAACAAAACGGGCGTACCGATTGAAGTTGGATTATACAACTACCCGATACGCCATCATATACTGTACTTTATTTTAGCAAGACTCAAGTCATTGCGTAAACTACTTCAAAAATTCGTCCGTAGTTAATTCTTTTGCTTGAGGAGTTTTATATGTTACTTTGCCTTTAGAATCCGTATACGCACCTTCCTTACTTAGGAAGTCGAAGTATTCTTGAGCACCCTTAACATCATTTGTGCCGAACACAAACTTGCCGCTTTTTATGTCTGCACGATTACCCCAATATTGCCCGTCAACAATCATCTTCATGCTTCGCTTAACGAATTTCACATCAAGATTAGCTTCAGGAGCTTCTTTTACTAAAATGTTCGCAGCTTCGTCTGGATGATTGTAAGCGTATTCATAACCGCGCTTAACGGCTTTAACAAAAGCGCGAACAAGCTTCGGATTGCGCTTAACTGTGTTTGCGTTAGTAATAACACCAATCGTATCTGGCTGACCAGGAACTCCATAATCTGCTGTCTTAAAGCAACGCAACTTTGGACCATACATTTCCGCCTGCACACCTTCCCAAGTACCATAAAAACCACCAAAATCAGCTTTTCCAGATTCAAGCGTACGGAACGTAGAAGTACCAACAGTAACCTTATCGAACTTACCTTTGCCACCATCGTGCTGAATCATTCTACGAATCACAGCATCACCTTCTGCAGATCCAAAGGTTGCAAAAGTTTTACCATCAAAGTCTTTAGGAGAATGAATTTTAGTATTTTTATAAAGAGAGCACCAAATTGCGCTAGGCTTTTGCTGAACTTGCAAAACTTCCTTCAATTTAGTGCCTTTTGTACTGAAATCTGCAAGACTAGTAATATTACTTAAAGCAAAATCCGCAGCACCCGAGTCAACAGCATGCTCGGCACCAGTTTGAGACACAGCCAAAATATTCACGTGTAAACCAGCTTGCTTAAACCATCCCATATTCTTTGCCACGTATATGCCAATATGATTAGTATCAGGTATCCACGAAAGCATAAACGAAACGTTTTGAAGACCAGATTTACTATTCTGCTTACTATTGTTTGATCCGCACGCGCACAAAGACAGAATACAGCATGAGCTTATAAAAACTGCTATTGCACGCATAATATTTTTATTAGATTTCAAACAAAAAGCTCGCACATTACGCCATAATTCGCATATCATGAATTCCCTAGCTTTCTTATAAATAACCGCTTTCTGGGAATGTGACACGAACTTGGCAGAAAACGGTATCAAGGGCCTAGCCCGCGCCGTTCAATGCCCCCAAAATTAGAACTTTTGGTTTGCCACGCATTGACTCACGAAACGACTAAATTATGCACTAATCGAAAGACAAATACGCATAAAATACACGCTTGCGAACTACATACTAGCTATGTGATATTTTCATACAAGAAAGTTTGTAAAATTTTACGTTGTTTGATTGGGGCAGCAGTCAAGCAGCTACAACAAGCATTATGGCTTGTGTACTGAAAGGAACGATATTCCATGACGCGCGCGCGCTGGAAAACACTACTGCACAATTATCTGCCAACAATAATTTCTACTATTACACTACTAATTTTTTGGCAACTTTCTTGCGAATTCTATAAAATTCCAGAAAATTCTATTCCAACTCCTACAGATATTGCTAAAGCAACTTGTGAAGTGTGGCCACAATTATGGCCTGCAACCCTTGCAACTATTGAAGAAACAGTTATTGGTTTTAGTCTTGCCATTGTGTGCGGCATTTTACTGGGCGTACTTTTTCACGTATGCAAGCTGGTTCACGCAGCTTTGTTCCCACTTCTTTGTGCTGCACAAACGTTACCACTTATTTCGATTGCCCCGATATTTCTTATATGGTTCGGTTTCGAAATGTCTGGAAAAATTGTTATCGTAGCTATTTTTAGCATGTTCCCTATTGCTGTTCAAACAATTAGAGGTCTTGATGCAGTTCCAAGTTTTTATAGCGATGTAGCTCTCACATGCGGAGCGGGACGAGTTTGGACGCTTTGGCACGTAAAATTAAGGATTGCAGCTCGACAAATTTTTGGTGGAATTCGCATTAGCACAGCCTACGTTTTTGGCGCAGCTACTACTGCAGAATATCTTGGCGCTCGTCAAGGATTAGGTATTTGGCTGCAAGCTGCATATAATTCTTTCCGCACTCCGCTTATTTTTTCTGCAACATTCGTAATTATTGCGTTTACAGCAATATTGATGGGCGTAGTTAATATAAGCGAACGATTATTGCTAGGTCCTGTAGAAGACGACGAAGACCCAGATAATCAAATGTAAAAACGCATAAAGCCAACACATAAAATAATGCCGAACATAATCTAAACTATGCTCGGCATTATTTTTTATTAATCTAAAGCTGCTTTTAGGCGCTTCTTTGACTTTTGCTTTTACTTTCCAGAGTCTTCTTTAATAGCATCGTTAATCGCATCGCTTAACTCTTTTTGAGCTTTGCCATACGCTTGCCAATCTCCAGATTTCATTGCAACATCCGAATCCTTTAGCGCTTGAGCTGCTCGCTTAAGAGCCATTTTTGCTTTTGCACTAAAATCAGCGTCTGCCTTAGCATTAGCATTGGCATTTTTATTGCCATTTTCGCTATTCTTAGTCGAATCTTTTTGCTTAGGATTAGAAGCAATATTGTTTACGCCAGAATTATTGGAAGCATCGCCAGCGTTTGCGCCAGAGTTTCCTCCAAATACTTGGTTTAATGCTTCATCCAAAGTGTCTGCAAATCCAACTTGATCTCCAAAAGCAACCAATACTTTCTTAAGCAATGGGTAGCTAGTAGATCCGCTAGATTGTACATAAACAGGCTCTACGTAAACCAATCCACCGCCAAGTGGCAATGTAAGCAAATTTCCACGCTTAACTTTAGTTGATCCAGATTCAAGCAAATTCAACTCTTTAGAAACATTTGCATTAGCATTAAAGTTGTTTTGAGCTTGACCAGGTCCTGGAACATTGGAAACTTTAGGTAACTCTTGAAGCATTAGTTTGCCATAATTTTCGCTTACTTTTCCAGCAACATTTCCAGCATCTGAATTTACAGACAAGAATCCAGTTAGGATCTCTCGAGTAGATCTTCCAGCAGGAATGTATGTAGAAACAAGCGAAAATACTGGCTTGTTCGCTCCTCTAGTTTGCAAAGTCAAATAATATGGAGGTTGCAAAATATCTTCTCTCTGAAGACTTTGAGATTCTGTAGGATCTACTGGAGTCTGCCAGAAGTCTTCTCCCGAGAAGAACTGGCTTGCGCTGTCAACATGATACTTTGCAAGCAAATGCCTTTGTACTTTGAACAAGCTTTCTGGGTATCTAATATGACTCATCAAATCGCCAGAAATCTTAGAAATATCGTGATAATGCCCTGGGAATATTGATCTCCAAGCTTTAATCACAGGGTCTTTTTTATCCCACACATACAAGTCAACAGAACCATCGTACGCATCAACAGTAGCTTTAACTGAATTGCGAATATAGTTTGCTCGCTGATTAGTCAAGCCTTTAATTGAACGAGATGTTGTTGTTGTAGAATCTTGAGTCACCTGCCCAAAATCAGTCATTTGCGAATATGGGTAAGAGTCGGACGTTGTATATCCGTCAACAATCCACTTAACTCGTCCGTCAACAACTGCTGGGTAAACGCGCCCATCTAATGTCAAGTATGGAGCTACTTTAGAAACACGAGTCTTAGGATCGCGATCATACAAAATCTGAGAATTTGCAGTAACTCTATCCGAGAATAAGATTTGATCTGATTCAAAACGAATAGCGTGTAGCAGCTTAGAGAAGAAGTTACCTACACTTGGTCCACCATTTCCCTTAAACGTTGTTAAAGCACCATTTGAGCCAGTTGGATAATCAAATTCCCAAGGAGCAGAGCCTTTTGGAGAACCAACAATCGAATACTTTGGAGCATTTGGTGAGAAGTAGATACGCGGCTCATACTTCTTTAACTTTGTAAGCTTTCCTTGAGTTGGAATTCCATACTCCATAAATTGCGGCTGACCATCTGCAGTAACCTTATTTCCATAAGCTGCAACAACGCCATACCCGTGCGTATAAACAGTGTGGTCATTAACCCAATTTCGATTATCGTTTCCAGCTAGATCAAGCTCGCGCGCAGCAATAACCGTGTCTTGACTCACGCCATCAATGTCGTACTTATCTACAGAAAGAGTATCTGCAAAAGTATAGTATTGCTTAGATTGCTGCAATTGACGGAATGTTGGAGAAGTGACTTGAGGGTCTAAAAGCCTGATTTGTGCAGTAGACTCCGCTTCTTTTGCTAGCGCTCCCGACTTTCCTTCCGAAGTAGCGTTATACGATTCTTTTTTAACATTATTTAAGCCATACGCAAACTTAGTTGCATCAATATTTCGCTGAATATAAGTGGCTTCTAATTCTTGTGCATTTGGCGCTACCTTAAAACGTTGCAAAAGAGCAGGCCAAGCAAAAGACAACACCATAGCACACACAACTAAAGACGCAACAGCTACAGCAGGCGTGCGCCAAGCCTTAACAGCTACAACAAAACGCGTGCCAATTTTTACGTTTCCATTAAGAGCGTGAGACTTTAGCAACCACGCTGTTATAACAATTCCAACAATTAGTGTTATTACAGCCATTGCAATGCTGGAAGGAACACCAGCATTCATATCTGTGTAAGATCCGCCAGTAATCTTAGAACCATCCAAATTTACAATCGCAAACACATCTAATATTTGCAAAACGGACCAGAAAATAATAACGAGCATAAACCACGCAGAAATTTGACGCCTTGCGCTTTTGGTTATGCTAAAAATGCCCTTTCCATCTACAGGAAGCGTAATTCTTACAGCTCCCATCAAAGCGTTTGTTATAACGCTAAATAGCAAAGAAACAGCAAGAAGAACAATAAACGCTCTTGTAAAAAGTCGCAAGCCTGGCAAAGCAAACACGTAAAAACCGTTATCAAATCCAAATTGCGGATCTTTAATACCAAATGATTGGTAGTTAAACATAAGCAAAATTTGCACCCAATGATTGTAGAATTGCATTCCAAACACAGCGCCTACAATCAAAGACACAACTCCTGCAACATGCATTGCAAGCTTAGAACTTATTCCCTTTTTAGTGTCTAAAATATTGCCTTTTTCTTTAACATATACGCCATCGTCGCTTCCAGGGCGTTTTTTAATCGCAATATATGCAGACAAATACCCAAACGCAGCCATAAGCAGAGCGTATAAAGCCCAAACGCCGATTTTAGCGGCTAGTTGAATCCAGATTACGCTCTCAAATCCAAGTTGCGCATACCACATGCAATCTGTAATAAAAGTAGAAAAACCAAAAATAATTGAGCATATAAACGCTATTGCTACTACTATTGCAACAATAATCCAACGCCATTTTCTTGATTTTCCAACAAACTTATTTACATCAAAATCTATTCTCATATAGCGATTATTCTCCTTACTATTTGAGCTTTTATTATCGCTTTTATTGCTTTTACTATCTTTACTATCTTCGCTAGCATCGCTAGTATCGCTATTTTTGGGCGAGTCGCCTTCGTTTTCTAGTTTTTTCTTAGCTTCTAATATATCGCTAAAGAGGTCACCAAGGTCATCATCGTCACTATAATAGTCTGCCAAATCTTTTATTTTTTTTGCAAACTTTGAAGAAGTCTTATCTTTGTTTTCACTATTAGACTCATCTTTAGAAGCATCTTTAGACTCATCTTTAGCAACAACATTTGCATTGCTATTATCTTCATCAATGCTTTCTATAACTACATCTTGATCGTTGGAATCATCCGCAGAAGCATCGTAAGAACTATCGGCAAAATCATTATTTTGATTGCTCTTTTTCTTTCCATCGCTTGAATAATCGGAACGCTTATGCACTTTAGTGTTTTTAGGTTTTTTAGCCATATAAGCGCCAAAAACAGCCCATGCAACGCCAATGAGTATTTCTATAATGACTTTCAACATAAGGTTAATAATACTATACTAACTATTCCCAATCTACGTGTTGTGTTTGTTGTGTAATCAAAAATAATTACAAAAAAGCGCGCTCGCAAAAGCAGCGAACGCGCCTAAATCGATTAAATTAAATCATATTGAAGCATTTATGCTAAGCAACATCTGGATCGTCTTTAGCGATTGTTCCAGTAAGCTTTCCAATTGCTTTCATAATGTGGTACACAACCAACACAACAACAGTGCCGATTGCAATACCGTTGAACTGAATTCCAGAAATAGCAAATTGGAAGTTGGCAATGCCAATAATCATAACGATTGCAGCAATCATAATGTTAACTGGCTTATCGAAGTTCACTTTGTTCTCTACCCAAATGCGAACGCCGATCATGCCAATCATGCCGTAAAGCAAAGTGGTTACACCGCCCAAAACGCCTGCTGGAATGGAGTTTACAATTGCACCAAACTTTGGGCAAAGGCTTAATACGAATGCAAAGAATGCAGCGCACCAATAAGCGGCAGTAGAATACACTTTTGTTGCAGCCATAACGCCAATGTTTTCGCCATAGGTTGTAGTACCACAACCGCCAAAGCAACCAGCGATTGCAGTGCCTAAGCCGTCTGCAAACAAAGCTGTACCAATCTTGGAATCGTAGTCACGGCCAGTCATCTGAGCTACAGACTTAACGTGACCAACGTTTTCTGCAATAAGAACCAGCACAACTGGCAAGAACATAAGCAAAACAGAGAAGTCAACTTGCGGAGTGTGGAACTTAGGGAAGCCAATCCAAGCTGCTTGCTCAATCTTACTAAAGTCAACTTGACCCTGGAAGCATGCATAAGCGTAGCCAACAAGAACACCAAGCAAAATGTTCAATCGTCCAAGAAGACCGCGGAAAATTACTGCAATAAGCATAACTGCAACCAAAGTTACCAAGGCAGTGTCTGGAGCCTTTTGGAAGTTACCCCAAACAGCTGGACCTAAGTTAAAGCCAATAATTGCAACGATTGCACCGTTAACAACAGGAGGCATAATAACGTCAATCCACTTTGCTCCTGCAAAATGCACAAGCACACCGATTAGCGCAAGAAGAATACCTGTGCACATAATGCCAAAGCTTGCTACAGCAATACCCTTATGCGCAGCAGTTACAGCCATAACAGGTGCTATAAGACCAAAAGAGCTTCCTAAATAACTAGGAAGCTTATTTGCGTTAATCAACAAGAACAGTGCTGTAGAAAGAGCCGTGAACATTAAAGTAGTAGACGGATCAAAGCCTGTAAGAATTGGCACTAAGAATGTTGCGCCAAACATAGCAATAACATGCTGAGCACCAATACCAGCAGTACGAGTCCAAGTTAAACGCTCATCTGGCTCTACTACTTCTCCTGGCTTCAAAGTTTTTCCGTCACCATGAAGCTGCCATGTAAACAACGATTTCATCGTTTTCTCCTTGTGTAAAACAAGTTCGTATGTAAGTTTGTGATTGAAAAACAACCACCAAAACAAGCGCCAGCTTAAAAAAAAAAAAACAAGCACTACTCAAGCGCAGGTTTGGCAGATTTTGCAGAGGCTATACCAACCGCCGCCCCCTAGCCAAGTGGTCATTCTAATGTACTAATCACAAAGTGTCGAGACAATTTGAAAAATAATAAATTTATAAATTTGTTTTGTTGAAATATCAAGGAAAATCGGTGTGTCGAAAACGCATCAAACACCACTAATTATTACTCATAAAAGTTTATAAACATAAACTTTTGCTTATGTATTAGATTCGCTTATTACAATCTTAATTTTGCAAAACATTTTGAATGTAATCTTTTAATACAATTGCATGATTTATACGCGGATCTTTCGCTCCATATAAAAACGTTACTTTTTTACTTTTTCTACATATATCTACGATTTGGTTTACACAATCTTTATTCTCATCTAACTCTTCAATATAACGATTAGAAAATTCTTTAAAGCGCTCAGGCTTATGGCTAAACCATTTTCGCAAATCACTTGATGGAGCAATATCTTTACACCACAAATCAAGATTTGCCTTTTCTTTACTTATTCCTCTAGGCCACAATCTATCTACTAATACTCGCAAGCCATCATCTTCATCAGATGATTCATAAATGCGTTTAATTTGAATATTAATATTGCACATAATTACCTCTTTAACTACATATAATGATTACACAATTATGATTTTTTTCAACAAGATTTAATTAATCACAATGTAAATGGAACTAATACAAAACTACGATAGATTTTTATCGAATATGTTTTATTATGTGATTTTTATATAGGCGTGTCGCTTGCCATTACAACAAAACGCTAGAAAATGTGTAAATATTTTTGATTTTTTGTTCGTTTTTGTCCGATTATGAGAGAATAATTGGCTAAATGGTTAATTTCTTTGATACATGGAAAAAGAAAATCTGCACAACAAACATGGCTTTTATAGCTGTGCTTACACTTTTAGCTTCCTTAATCGGCAGCTGGCTCAAGCAGTTCCCAGGCCTAAGCCTTTTGGGAGCTCTTATTATTGCGTTGCTTATTGGTATGGCTCTGCAGCTGCCTTTGCACGTATACAAGTTGAACAATGATTCTAGACGAGCAGGCGTTAAAGCATCTGCTGGCCTAATCGCAAATAAGCTACTTCGACTAGGCATTATTTTGCTTGGCTTTAAGCTAAATTTGCACGTTCTATTTACTCAAGGATTAAAGTGCCTACCAATTGCAGCCGTTCTAGTTGCTGTTATGGTATGCATTACATACAACATTGCAAAATTCCTTAAGGTTAGCCCACAACTTGCAATGCTAACCGCAGGAGGCACAAGCATTTGCGGAGCTGCAGCTGTTATGGGTCTTTCGGGATCTATGCCAGTGCTTCCACAAGATGAGGACGAAAAAGAACAAAACGAGGTTATGGCTGTTGCAACAGTTGCAATAATGGGCACAATCTACGCTTTGGCAGAAATCTTTATTCTTCCTCACTTTGGAATGACTAAGCAGCAGCTTGGAATTGCATCTGGCGCATCGCTCCACGAAATCGCACACGCTGTTGCAGCGGGCGGAGCTTTTGGAAGCATTGACGTTGCAACAATCATGAAGCTTACTCGAGTTCTTATGCTTGTTCCTACATCAATCTTTATTGCAATTTGGTGGAACGCTCGTCATAGCCAAGTAGAAGATAACGGAAAGCGCAAAATCAACTTCCCATGGTTTATGCTTGGATTTATTGCAGCATCTGTTATTGGTACGTACGTGCCTTTTGTTTCGTCCTACGCATCACTACTTGTAGACGCAGGATACGTCTTCCTTGGAATGGCTATGGCTGCTCTTGGAATCAACGTAAACTTTAGAGTTATATTTAAGCAAGGAAAAGCAGCATTCTTAGCAAGCTTCCTGGCATCTATTGTTTTAGTTGCGTTAGCTTGTTGCGCAAGTATTTTGTTCTTCTAATAAACAAGAGAAGATAAAACAAACGCAGTTAAAACAAACAAAAAATCAGGGGATTCCATTTTGAAATCTCCTGATTTTTTATATTTCTTACTTACGTAAATGCTTCACATAACTCTAAAACAGATTATTCAATATATACTGCTGTTCCGTCTGGAATATTCGTATAGAACCAATTAGCATCTGGAACACTTAATCGCACACATCCGTGCGATGCAGGGACCCCAAGTTTTTGCGCTTCTTCTACAATATAATCGCCAAAATTAGCACGAGTTGGAACAGAGTGGAACAAATACTTTGCTCCTATAAAACCAACCCAATAGTCTCCACCCATTCCTTCTGTTCTATTGTAAAAATGGTATCCCCTATGCCCTATTCTAAAATCGCCTTTAGGTGTGGAGTTATTCATTCCAGAGCTAACAATCATTGTATAAACAAGATTATTATTCGCATAAATATAAACACGTTGTTTTTTAAGGTCTACATTTATTTGCAAATGATTTGCATCTATTCCAGAAAGATTTGGATATTGACCGCCTGTAGAAATCTTCCATAAGTTAGAAAAATCAATTGCATTCGCATTTTGATTTTGTGCATTAGAACTATCATTAGACTTATCTTTGGACTTATCGTTATGCTCTAATGGCGTCTTTTTTGCTTTCGACTTTGCGCCAAAATTATCGCCTTTTTTACTTTTTACATTACTTAAAGCGGAATCAAGCTTGTTTGACTTAAAATATTGTGCTTTAAGATTTACAAAAATACGCTTATTCGCTTCTTGAACAACATGCGATACTTGGAATCCAACAAAACTAAAGAAGACCAAAACAATTAGAAAAGCGAGCGCACGCTTGTAGAAAATTTTGCGATTTTTTGGAGATTTTAAGCTAATAACATATTTCACAAATCGCGAAATAAGCGACTTTAACATGCTTTTAAAAGCATAAAATATATTCATACAATCTCCATAAGTAAACAAAATAAAAGGCGCCACTTCGATACTACACTATAGTGCCTAAGCAGCGCCAAATTACACGTTATTTGATTATTTATATGATTATTGTCTAACTAATCACACATTAAACTTAAATTCAACAATATCTCCATCT
Source organism: Gardnerella sp. c17Ua_118 (assembly GCF_055804255.1). Classification (NCBI taxonomy): domain Bacteria; kingdom Bacillati; phylum Actinomycetota; class Actinomycetes; order Bifidobacteriales; family Bifidobacteriaceae; genus Gardnerella; species Gardnerella sp. c17Ua_118. The sequence continues at coordinate 241,424 of NZ_JANUYT010000001.1, read as the reverse complement.
TGCATAACATAATCGCGGCCTTCAAGACGAAGCTTTCCTTCTTCCTTGATTTTTGCCATAGAGCCTTGAGCCTCAACAAAATCATTGTAAGAAACAACTTCTGCTTTAATAAATCCACGCTCAAAATCTGTGTGAATAACGCCTGCAGCTTGCGGAGCAGTCCAACCTTTATGAATTTGCCATGCGTGAACTTCTTTAACGCCAGCAGTCAAATAGGTTTGAAGCCCTAAAATATCAAAGCCAACGCGCGCAAGCTGATCCAATCCAGATTCTTGTAATCCTGCATCTGCAAGCATTTCTCTAGCATCTTCTTCATCAAGCTCAGTAAGCTCCGACTCAAATTGCGCGTTAAGGAAAATCGCCTTTGCAGGAGCTACAGATGCCGCTAGCTTAGACTTCAAAGAATCATCCGAAAGCTCCGAATCGTCAACGTTAAACACGTAAATAAAAGGCTTAGCGGTAAGCAAGTGCAAATCGTAAACGTCGTCTTTATTAATCAACTTCTCATTATGAGCCTGATCAATCGTCTTTCCAGATTCAAGAATCTCTTTAGCTTTGTTCACTGCGCCAACGTATTCTTGAGTAACTTTTTTGCCGCGTAAATCTTTTTCTAACTTTGGCAAAGCATTCTCGATTGTTTGCAAATCCGCAAGAATAAGTTCCGTGTTGATTGTGTCAATGTCGTCTGCAGGATCTACCTTGCCATTAACGTGCACAATGTCATCATCGTTAAACGCGCGAACAACTTCACAAATAGCATCCGCTTCGCGAATATTAGCAAGGAACTTGTTTCCCAAGCCTTCGCCTTCGCTTGCACCCTTAACGATTCCTGCAATATCAACAAATGTAACGGTTGCTGGAACGATTTTCTCGGTTTTAACAAGCTTTGCTAAAACAGGCAAACGTTTGTCTGGCAAAGGAACAATACCAGTATTTGGCTCGATTGTTGCAAACGGATAATTTTCCGCTAAAACGTTGTTTCGTGTTAGCGCATTAAACATAGTTGATTTACCAACGTTAGGCAAACCTACGATTCCAATAGTTAAAGACATATTACCTACTTTAGACCAGCTAGCGGAAGTGACTACACTACTATACTCGTACTGTTTTATTTTTGTTGAATTGCGTCAACAGCGCTAATAACATCTCCCCTAAAACCACACGATTCTAGCTTTGCAACACCTCGAATCGTAGTTCCACCAGGAGAGCATACTGCGTCCTTCATAGCCCCTGGGTGAACGCGAGTATCCATATACAACGCGCCTACTCCCTCAATCATCTTTGCAGCCAAGCGATATGCACAATCTCTCTTTAGACCATACTTTACGCCAGCATCTGCTAAAGCTTCCATGTACATAGCAGTAAAAGCTGGAGCGCAACTAGAAACACACATTGCAATATTCATGTGCTCGCTATCTACTCGTTCAACTAAAGATATAGGCTCAAAAATCGCGTTAAAAGCTTCTAGTTGACTATCTGTTAGCGTATTTTCACTTTCTGCTAGAGTGACTCCTTGGCAAACTGCGATTGGCGTATTTGGAATAATGCATTGCACGTTAGCATCTTTGCCAAGTAGATTCTGGTAACGCTTAAGAGTCCAGCCTGCTGCAACGGAAATAATTGCGATTTTTCTTTCTACAATAGTTTTTGCAATAGGTTGCAAAACTTCTTCTATTTGATTTGGTTTTACAGCCAAAATTAAAACATTGCTAGAATCGCAAACTTCACACGCGCTTTTTAACGCTTTTACGCCAAATTTGCTTGCATTATTAGCAAGTTTTTCAAAGTGCGCCGCGCTTGCAACCATATCTTTGCCTTGTAAAACATTAGCGCGAATCAAGCCTTGCGCAATCGCTTGAGCCATGTTTCCAAAGCCAATAAATCCAACGGTTCCAATTGAGTTAGAACTCATTAACAAATCCCCTTAATAAATAAACACTAAAATAAACACTAACTTTTTATTAAGTATCTAATCATTTGTATATATAACTTGTATATCTAATCATTTGTTAGGTACTTTAATCAAAAGTTACTTATCACTTATATCACTTATATATAGACTCTAAATCTCCACGATTCCTTGCTTCTTCCAACAAATGACGGAACACAAAGTCGCCATGAACTCCATCGTGCTCAAACTCGTTAGTTGTCCAATAATGAGAGTTAGAAATATGAGACAAAGTGTCTAGCTGAAGACCAGAATCAACATACAAGTCGTCGAAGTAAACCGCTGCTTGCAAAGGAACTTCGTTATTTGCAAGCTGATCTAAATCGTAAATCTTGCCAAATTGCATATCGTTCATCATGCAATCAACTGCTGGCAAGAATGGTTGCAAAGCTTTTTGCTGATCAAACATCCACGGAAACACAGCTTCTCCAGTAAACAAAAGCGGACGCGCGCTACCAGAAAACTCTGGCATTGTTTCCCTAACCTGCTGAGCTGCCCACAAAATCGGGTGCTCTAATTCACCATCAGCATAAATAAATTCTTGCAGCGGCCAATATAGCGGACTAGAAGATGTTGCATCCATAACACCATAAAGAAACTCATCACTTAAATAGCCATCTGCTGTTCCACCACCATGCTTAAACGCCTTAAGAGAGCCATCTCCATCCGAAAAAGCGGAGTCAATCAGCCAATGAACCCTTTCAAAGCTTGGCTTCATGCCAAAAGACGAACCAAGAGTCTGGAATCGCTCAACCGTTAACTTTTCGCCATTAGGTAAGAAAACATCTCCTTGAGAAATCCTATCTGCAATAGCTGCAGCGCGCGCAACATCTTGCGGATAACGCTCGTAGAATTGCTCAGTTTTTCTAGCCATACGTGGGAATGTGTGCTCGTAAACTTCACGCGCACTAGCTGGAACATGAGGAATACCGCCCGTTGTAAAGCTTGCAAGTAAGCCCTGTGGGAAAAGAGACAAATACGTAAGCGTTAAGAATCCACCATAACTTTGACCCAAAGAAACCCACGGCTTTGCATTGAATTCAGTTAAGCGCAAATGCTCAAAATCGCGAATAATGGAATCTGCTAAGAATCGCTTTAAGTACCATGCTTGCCTCTCTACACTCACGCCGTCGTCTGCCATGCGCTTAATCGTAGAAGCATCTACCCTAGAAGAGCGCCCAACACCACGCTGGTCTGGAAGAACAACACGAAAATGCTTAATTGCCTCTTGAATCCAACCATCGCTAGACGGCGAAAGCGGACGAGGGCACTGGCCGCCTGGACCTCCTTGCAAAAACACTAGCAAAGGCAAATCGTCATGCACATGTTCTGGAGCGCAAATAACTCTGCAAAATAGGCGAATCGTCTCCCCTTTAATAGAATCGCCTGGAGTATTTTGCTCCCAGTCTAAAGGAACATCGATTGCGCGCTCTTCTACATACAATCCTGGTACGTAATACTTTGTTAGCAGTGCCATTGTAAACATTCCTTTCTGCACTCGCATGCAACATTGCAACAACAAATCACATACGCAAACTCGCACTCTTATATAAATCATACTAAAGTTCGATTGTTCTATAAAGTACCGTGTACTAGCCTAGTAGGTATGAAAATATCTCACACGTTTAACAAAGCCATACAACGCTTACGCACTGAGCTTACGCTAAACGATATATTGTGGGGCATTATTCCACTTATTCTTTTTACACTTTCAAACAATCGGTATACTATTATAAGCAATGTTGACGGATTCTTGACGCAAAGTTCGCTAATTACAACCTTGCTTATAAATATTGTTGTTGCATCATTACTTTCAGTACGAAGAATATGGCCCGAACACACAGCTGTTATTTTTATTGTTGCATGCATTTTGCAAGTAATATTTGGCCCTACTCAACTTCTTGCTGATTTCTTTGGCTTTGTGCTACTTGTTAATGCTATTGCACGCGGAAATCCAGAGCATTCAAAAGCTTTTGTTATTGCAGCTTACGTAACAACCGTATTATCTTGCGCAGTAATATCGTGGAATATTGTAATGGGGCCAATATATGGCAACAATCATTCAAAAGCTAGTTATTCTTGCAGCGTAAAAAATATAAATAGTAGTAACATAAAAAATTGCGTTTCAATTATACTTGATTTTGCAATTCCTACTATAATTTTTGCGATTATTATTACTACAATTACGGTTATTATTGGCTACTGGCAGCGCACTCACGTGCACACTATTCAACTTTTACAAGAGAACAATAACGCTATTCGCGCGTACCGAAAAAAAGCTCAGCATATTGCTGTTACTGCAGAGCGCGCTAGAATCGCTAGGGATATGCACGATATTGTTGCTCACACGCTTTCTATTATTATTGTTCAAGCAGACGGTGGTCGCTATGCAGCAACACAAGATATTTCTCTTGCTAAAAAAACAATGCATATTATTAAAAACGAATCAGAGCGCGCCGTTCACGACATGCGTCGACTGCTAGAAGCTTTAACAGACGCTCCATCCGCTCAATTGGATTTCAATCACATACCTTCGCTTATTGAGCAAGCAAAAATCGCATCTCCTAAAAATATTTTTTGGCACACTGTTGATGGCATAAATTCTTCTAATAAACTCAACAAAGATGCACAAACCGTTGCATACCGCGTTGTTCAGGAGTCTCTTACTAATATTCGAAAGCACGCAGGAAATGGCATCAAAATAGACATTCACGAAGAATGGAACGAACAAGGATTAACACTAAAAATCACAAACGAAGTACACAAGCTTGAAGTTAACCAAACGCAAAATAGCAATGCGCAACATAAAAATGGTTATGGTTTGATTGGCATGAAAGAACGCATTGAAAATCTTCATGGAACACTTGATTATGGAATACAAAACGATGGAACATTTAGTATTGCTGCTTTTATTCCATACTCTTACAGCACAGACCAATCAAACACTACTGCTTCTGTATTAAACAGTATTCCTAACGCTACTTATAAAAACGCAAAAGCTAATAATCCATTATCAGTGCAAGAAAAACCAGCAAATACAAGCGATAAAACCTCATCAAAAGTTTTGCCAGAAGCAAATGATTCACAAAATAGGATTGAAAAAGTATCGCAATGGTTTGAACAACATTGGCTTATTGGAGATGTTATTTATGCATCGCCTTGGACTGTTCTAATGCTTTTTATACCAACTTACGATTTTATTGTTGGAAATGTAATGCATTCACAATATTCCAGCTCACTTTTAGTACAAATACTTTATATAGTATTTACTCTTACAACCATGGTGCCATTCATGTTTCGCAGAAAAGCTCCAACTATGTGCGCAATTATTGCAGCAGTATTTTCTGCAATACAGCTTATATGCTTACCTAATATTTTATTCGCTAATTTCTTTATACCAGCCATTGTCTATGCGGCTGTGCTCTATGGCAAAAAGCACGCATGGCAATGGGTTAGCGCAGTAGTACTCGCCGAATCTGCTATTTTTGCTGTAAAAATTGGTGTTGCATCAAGAAATATTCCGCAAAATGAAACTCCAATACGATTTTTTACTTCTAATGCGTACACAACTAATTTTTATGACATTATGCAAATGGCGTCCGTAGGATTAGTTTTTGGTTTTATAGTTGCGTTAATTTGTTTTACTGCTATTACATTTGCTTATTACCGCAGAAACGATGATAATAATTTGCTGATTCTAAAAGCGCGCAGAACAGAATTAAAACAAGAACAAAAACAGCTAGAAGTACTTGCAGCAAACGCAGAACGGCAGCGCATTAGCGCAAATATTCAGCAAAAAGTTGCTGTTACATTGCATAAAGTAATTGATGCTGCAAATAGTAGAATCAATATGCTAAATGAATACGAAAAATCAAATAGCAATGCAGAAAAGCTAAAGTCATCACAACAAGAGCAATCACAGGAACAAGAACAAATTGAAGCAATTAGTAAGGCTTTTAAAAACATTGGAGATGAAGGTCGCTCAGCACTTAGGTACATGCGAAAACTACTTGGAATTTTGCGAGAAACAGGCTCAAGTGTTAATTCATCAAATAATAGTGCAAATGTAGCTGAGATTGCGGTTCGCCCTGCTGCCCCACTAGATGAACAAATTCAACACAGACTTGCAAACAAACACGAATAAATTGATAGTATGGAAAACATGGAAAATATGGAAAACAATGGAGTAATTCGAGTCGCAATCGCAGACGATCAAGAGCTTGTGCGCGCAGGATTTGCTATGGTAATCAACTCGCAAAAAGATATGCAAGTTGTTGCGCAAGCAGCGAATGGAAATGAAATTGTAGAAGTTGCGTCAAAGGAAAATCCAGACGTTATTTTGATGGACGTGCGCATGCCTAACATGGACGGTTTGGAAGCTACGCGCAAAATCTTGCAAGAAGATGCTAATAGCAATACGCGCATTATTATTTTAACTACTTTTGATTTAGACGAATACGTTATGGCTGCGATTCATACGGGCGCATCGGGATTTTTGCTTAAAGACACAGAGCCAGAAACATTGCTTAATTCAATACGAACTGTGTATCAAGGAAACGCAATTATTGCTCCAACTGCTACAAAGCGTTTGATTGAGTCGATGATCTCTAAGCCTAACGATGAAGAAAAATCAAAAGAAGAGATTGCGACTAAAAACGAGCAAAGCGCAAACACGTACGATTCTTGCTTAAATGACTTAACAGATCGCGAGCGCGAAGTTCTTGTAGAGATTGCTCACGGACTGTCTAACCAAGAGATTGCTAATAAACTGTTTATTAGCTTGCCAACAGTTAAAACGCATGTTGCGCATATTTTGGGAAAAATCAATGCAAGAGACAGAGTCCAAGCTGTTGTGTTTGCTTACGAGAACAGTCTTGTTTAACTATTTTTATAAAAATAAAAAACAATGCGAATGTTCTTATAAATAATAAATCTTTTCTATAAAAATAATGCGGCTGCAAATTAATCAATTCTTAATTGAACGATTAAAATTGCAACCGCATTTTGTTTTGCGTTTCTAGCGATTAGTCCTCCGCGAGCGCAACTACTGGCGAAGACTTTACTGCTCTACGAGCTGGAAGAACGCTGGAAAGAAGCGCTGCAAGTAAAGCGATTAGAGCAAGAACCGCGTAAATAGTCCAATCAATTACAAACGGAACTTTGCCAATTGCGCTAAACACCATGTAGGATCCAATCCATCCAAACGCTGTTCCAACAATCAAGCCAGAAACAGTGCTTGTTAGGGAAATCAACGTTGCTTCCAACGCAAGAGATCTTCTAACCTGTCCTCTTGTCATGCCGATTGCGCGCAAAGTTGCAGATTCTTTGGTTCGCTCAATAACCGACAAGCTTAATGTGTTTGCAACGCCTATTAAAGCAATCACAACAGCTACTGCTATTAAGCCAACAAGCAACATCATCATTATGTCGATAGCACTCTCCCACTGCGCTCGTTGGAACACGCTTCCACCAGCCATAACCTCCGCATAGCTAGATGTAATATTTCTAATATTTTTAACAATATCTACAAGATTAGCTTTGCTAGAGTCTACCGAAATAAGCAGAATATGCGTTGTAGGCTTAAGGTAGTTATTGAAGTAAGATTTGCTAACAAAAGCAGTATTCCTTGAATATATATTAACATTTCTATACTTCTTAAACTGAACTTGCTTTACAGTAATGCTCTTATCGTTATTACTCGAGTCTGTATTCATGCCAGTAAATGGCGTAATATTATTACTGTCTGTTTCATCAGAACTGTACTTTTCTACGTAAGCTTGCAGATTAAGGTTTCCTTTTTTAAGCTCAAAAGGCTCTCCGCCTTCTCCATTAAACTTAGGCAAAAGCACAGAATCTTTGTTTATATTAACGCCATCAAGGTCAGTGTGCATTACATTTTTAAGTTGATCTGTATTATCAACTCCAGCTGCCATAGCATACTCAGTTTCGCCCTTAGCGTTCTTAAAAGTCATAGGAACTGCAGGAAGCAACTCAGTATGCTTTATTCCACTAATCTTTGAAATATCGGCAGCTAAAGATTCATCAACATTCTTGCCTTGAATAATAATGTCAACACTGTAATGGTCATCAACAACACCTTTAAGAGTTGCTTTACCACATATTGCGCCAGTTACTACCGTTGAAACAAGCGTTACGCCAATAAGCAAAGCCGTTCCAGTTGCCGCAACTCTTCTAGGGTTTCTTTGCACGTTTGCGTTAGCAACTTTAGATGCAGGACCACAAAGTGCCATGATTGCGCCAGTTGCCTTCATAGCAAACGGCATCCAGAATATGGATGTCATAACAATACCAATAAAAACAAGCGCGCAACCAAACATTGCTCCAAGCAAAGTCATCCAAGAGTCAGAACCAGCAGTAGGAGACCTCCTCGCAATCATGCTTGCTAAAGAAGTAGCACTTAAAGCCGTAGCTAAAATGCCTACAACAATAAACACAACACCAAAAACAGCGCGAATAATGCTTGCACGCTTATCTTTAATCAAATCCATTGGTCGTAGCGCTTCCATAGGCGTTACTTTTGTAGCCGACCTCGCAGCACCCATAGATGCAAGAACTGTTACAATCGTGCCAATTGCTATTGGCCACACAACCGCTGGAAGCGAAACAATCAAAGGAATCTTAGATAACGGTCCAGAATTAATATTCACGTTACTAATTGCGCCCATAAATCCGATTGCACAAAGCACGCCAACAGCCGCAGAAATAACTCCAAGTATTGCAGCTTCAAGCAAAACTGCTGCATAAAGCTGGTGCGATTGTGCACCAATTACGCGCAAAAGTGCAAGAGTGCGTCTGCGTTGAGCAACCAAAACTTGGAATGTGTTTGCTATAACAAGCGAAGAAATAAGCAACGCTAGAATACCAAAAGATAGCAAAAACATAGTCACAAAATTAGTGCCGTTAGACACATTTCGAACAGCTCTTACGCCAACTTCATGCCTAGACATAAGAGAGAATCTCGAAGGAAGCAAAGAGTTAATCTTAGGAGATAAATCGTTTATTTTAGATTCATCAATACTCATGTACACTTTGCTTTGCACAACTTCATTGTCAAAATTCTTAAGATTGTTGAGTTTTGCACAAAAATCATTCGTTACGCCACCAAGATACGTGCCGCGATTTGAAAATGGTATTTGAGAATGCTCTCCATCGTCTACAAGACCAACCACACGAACATCGTACGATTTTTCTTTATCTCCGCCAGTGTCATCTACTTTAACCAAAGTTATAGTATCGCCAATATTTGCATGTATTGATTTAGCAATACTTTTAATAAGAGTGATTTCACCTATTTTTTGCGGTTCTCTACCTTCTGTTGATTTATACACAGGAAGATTTCCATACAAACCATTAGACCAAGCAATACTCGTAACTGATTTATCACCTTTTTCCACTCTTACAAGAGCAGTCGCATCATCACTACGAATGCCATTAACACCAGGCATCTTCGATATTTCGTCTAAATGAAGGTCTTTATAATGAATTTTACTACTCGGAGAACTGTTAGGATTACTAAATGAGATTGCATAATTTGCGCTACCGAATTCATTTGTTGCGTTACGAACCATCAAGTCATCAACGCTGTTTGCAAAAAGCAAAGTAGCGCTCATAAACATGCTGCCTATAAGAATTGCAATTCCAGAGGCGATTAACATGCGCACGCTTTTACGCATAAGTTTTAGTGCGATTTTCCACATTCTAACTTCACCCCTTTTATTGCAATTGAGCAGGCTGATTATTAACGCCAGCCTCGCTGCGTTCCATAAGCATCTTGCTCATTCCTTCTGCAGTAGGATTTTGCACGTCTTCAACGATTTGACCATCTGCAAACACGATTGCTCGATCCGCGTAAGAGGCTGCAACAGCGTCGTGAGTAACCATAATCACAGTTTGACCAAGTTCCGTTACAGACTTCTTCAAAAAATGCAAAACTTCCAAGCTGGAAGCAGAATCGAGATTGCCAGTAGGCTCGTCTGCAAAAACTACGGAAGGCTTAGAGATTAAAGCTCGAGCAATTGCAACGCGTTGGCGCTGACCACCAGAAAGCTCAGCAGGCCTATGCTTTAAGCGATCTTGCAAGCCAAGAGTATTAATCAAAGTATTAAACCATTGCTTATCTGGCTTTTTGCCTGCCAAAGTAAGAGGCATAAGAATATTTTGCTCAGCGCTAAACATTGGAAGAAGATTAAAACTTTGGAAAATAAACCCAACCATTTCGCGGCGCATAAGCGTAAGCTGATTATCGCTCATACCTGTAATATCTAGGCCATCTACCAAAACTTTTCCAGAATTAACGCTGTCAAGACCAGCCAAAGAATGCATTAAAGTTGACTTTCCAGAACCAGAAGGGCCCATAATCGCCGTAAACTTGCCGCGCTCAAAACTAACGCTAACATCTCGCAAAGCGTGAACAATGCCTGCACCCTTGCCAAAATCTTTAACAACATGCAAAGCTGCAACCGCAGTCTCGCCAATCAAACCTTCTTGAGCTGAATAATTCATTTGCGTAAAACGCGTATCTTGACTATTTTCAACACTCATTTTGCACCTCACATACTTCTGTGATTACCTTACAATTACAATTTACTTGATTAAAAATGCATTCTCTATAGTGCGTAAGGCTGATATTTTCATTGGAATAATAAGGATTTTGATATTAAATTTTGATACAAAATGCTCTTATATAAAATCGTCATACTTTAGTATGAGAAGTTTGCATAAGATTGTTAATGCTAGCTACAAGCTCAAATTTGCATTTCACGCGATTAGTCAAATACAAAATAAGTCAATTTTTAATGCAAAATAAGTCAATTTGGCAACTACAACACCATCAATTAAAGAATTTTTCTTAACATGTTTAATATTTTTCCTTCAAAATAAGCATTACAAATCATGTGCTCGAATTTTTATAAATGTGCTTATTTATATCTAAAATAAATAAAAATGCATAAAATTAGTTAGTTTATGTTCATTTTAATTGTTTATTTGTTAATTTTAGTAACAAAACGCTTATTTACACACTCGCCAAATGTCATGCAATATTGTAAAATATTAATCGACTACCAAAAATTTGGCATAAGCCAACAAGAAACTCAAAGGAGATTTTCGCATGGTCTATAGAATGATTTTTAATCAGACTGCTTACTTTGGTCGTGGAGCAATCAAAGAGATTCCAAACGTTGCTAAAGCACATGGATTCAAAAAAGCATTTGTTGTAACAGATCCTGTTCTTGTAAAGACTGGAACCGTTAAAAGAGTTACCGACGTTCTAGAATCCGCTGGTCTTCCATACGAAGTATTCGACAACGTAAAGCCAAATCCACCTGTTGAATGCATTCAAGACGGTGTAGAAAAGTTCAAGGCATCTGGCGCAGACTTCCTTATTGGACTCGGCGGCGGCTCTCCGCAAGATACATGCAAAGGCATTGGAATTATTGTAGCTAACCCAGAGTTTAGCGATGTTCTTTCTCTAGAAGGCGTTGCAGATACAAAGAATCCTTCTGTGCCAATCTTTGGCGTGCCAACAACAGCAGGAACCGCATCCGAAACAACAATCAACTATGTTGTTACCGATACCGCAAAGCTCCGCAAGTTCGTTGCAGTAGACCCTCACGATATTCCAATCGTTGCATTCGTAGACCCAGATCTCACCGATTCCATGCCACGCTCGCTTAAAGTTGCAACTGGTTTGGACGCACTCACACACGCAATCGAAGGTTTCATTACTCCAGGCGCATGGAGCCTTTCGGATTGCTTGTCTTTGCAAACAATTCGCATGATTGCACAAAACCTTGCAAAGAGCGCAGACGGAGATGTTCCAGCAGGCGAACAAATGGCTTACGCAAGCTATATAACTGGCATGGCATACTCCAACGTTGGTTTGGGCTTGGTTCACGGCATGGCTCACCCACTCGGTGGTCGCCTTGGCGTTGCTCATGGCGTTGCAAACGGAATTTTGCTTGCTCCTGTTATGGAATATAACAAAGATTACACTGGCGAAAAGTATCGCGATATTGCTGCCGCATTCGACGTTCCAAACGCATACACCGACGACCTCGAAACCGTGCGCAATGCTGCTGTAAAGGCAGTTCACGACTTAACGGTTAAGCTTGGAAATCCTACTAAGATTAGCGAAGTTGGAGCTAGTGAGGCAGATATTGAAGGCTTAAGCCACGACGCTTTGGCAGATGTTTGCACTCCAGGAAACCCACGCAAGGCCACTTTGGAAGACATTCGCAAGATTTACACAAGCTTGATGTAGCTCTTTGCGTAGTCTTCTAAAAATAAGCAAACAATAAATAAATACGCACATTTAGAACAAACAATTTGTGGACGCAATTTATCTTGATTTATCTTGATTTAAGTTGCGTCCACATTTTGTATGCAATAAGTCATAAAGCCTATATCTACAAGTTTTCTATTAATCAACAACTTGCTGAGTGCTGTCTCGAATAACAACATGAGCAGGAAGAACTAGTTGATTTTCGATCTCCTTGCCTTCTCGAATCGCAAGAATCATACTAACAGCATTTTTTGCCATAATATCAAAAGGCTGATTAACGGTTGTTAAAGAAGGCATCAAATATTGCGCAGGATAAACGTCATCAAAGCCTGCAACAGAAAGCTCTGTTCCTAACTTAATTCCGCGTTCTCGAGCTGCGCGATACACATTTACAGCAGTAATATCGTTGCAAGCAAAAATCGCAGTTGGACGCTTGGCTTTAGGCAAATCCAAAAGACTACAAGCCATTTTGTATCCAAGCTCTGGAAGATAATCGCCCTCTTTTACTAAGTCTTTATCAACACTCAAACCAGCTTGTTCCATAGCAGCACTGTATCCAGCAAAGCGAGCAACACCAGATTGAACGTTTAACGGACCTGTAATAACTCCAATTCGCTTATGACCCAAACTAATCAAATGCCGAGTAAGCTCGTAGGAACCTGTCCAATTATCAATAGAAATCGTGTGATCGTTGCCGCTGCCTATAGAAACTGGGTCAATAATCACAAGCGGAATATTGCGCATACGCAAAAATTCTTTATCTTTTTCTTCTAGATCAGACATTTGCGATATAACACCCAAAGGGTTTCTATCTACTATTCCACGCAAGCATTCCTCGCGCTTTTTACCATAGTTAGTTTGAGCAACCGTAAGCGCTAATCCTTCTTTTTGCGCCCAGTGAGACGCGTAAGTAATCATCTCAATCGTGCCATTATTTGCAACGTAATCTACGAGTAGCTCAACTGTTGGAGAAATTTTAGTGCTAACAAGAGAATAATCGCGCCCACTTTTAGCTAGAACTTTTTCTACGCGCCTTCGAGTTTCTTCCGATACTCCCGACCTACCGTTTATTACCTTAGATATTGTAGACGGAGAAACACCAGCTTCTTTAGCAAGTTCTGTAATCTTAGGCTTCAACGATTCAGATTCTTCTAAACCACTTTGTTTGCTATTTATGGCCATTTTCTCCCTTTCTAGATTCTACGCGTTTTTGCTTAACGCATTTTCCATCTAAATCATTTTCCATCTAAATCCTAATCTTAAAGAAAAATTCGCATATATACTTAAGATTATCCGCAATAATACAAGCTGCCAGAAAAACTGAAAAATAGAATTATTGCTTGATTTATCAAGGCTATTACAGGTTCCATAATACACTATTTCGCATTTAACGCGCAAAAAATGCGAAAATTTCTTACGACACGCCGAATAATAAAATTATTTGCCCTTAGTCGCAAGCAAAACGCTGACCAAATACGCGATTTTCCTTACTAAAAAGCTCAATTTTTCAATAATCAAAAAATCAAAAATATGACATTTATCACATTGTGCCATTGTCGAAATATTCGCAAAAATCGCTTTACGAAAATTTCTGCTCATACTACAACATTTTTCCATTCTTTTGATATAAAATTACAAATGTAGGTCACAACGATCTTAAAGCAAAGGAGCACAAATCGTTATGAGTACAATTACATCAGTAAAAACCTATGATTTTAGATTCCCTACGTCGCAAACGCTTTCTGGATCCGACGCAATGAACAAAGATCCAGATTATTCATCCGCATACGTAGAAATCAAAACCAGCCTAGACGATGGCATTAAAGGCGTTGGATTTGTATTTACAATTGGCCGCGGCAACGATGTTGTTTGCGCAGCAATCGACTCCATGTCTCAAGTGCTTATTGGCAGAAACGTAGAAGAATTACTAGACAACATGCGTCTTGCATGGGATCTTTTTGTTCACGACTCACAACTTCGCTGGCTAGGACCAGAAAAAGGCGTAGAACACATGGCAATTGGCGCTATTTTGAGCGCATTGTGGGATATTAAAGCAAAGCGAGCTGGAAAGCCTTTGTGGCGCTTGCTTGCCGAGATGGATCCAAAGGAATTAATCTCTACGCTCGACTTCCGCTATATGACCGACGCCTTAAGGCCAGAAGAAGCAATCGAATTCTTGCAAGATGGTCAAAAAGGCAAGGAAGAGCGCATTGCTGATTTGCTTGTAAACGGATACCCAGGCTACTCCACTGCTGCAGGCTGGCTCGGTTACAGCGACGAGAAAATGGTTGCAATCGCTAAGGAAGAATCGCAAGTTAAAGGCTTTAAGCAAATTAAGCTTAAGGTTGGTCAAAATGTAGACGACGATTTGAGAAGACTCGCACTTGCTCGCGAAGCAATCGGCCCAGACGTTCGTCTTGCAGTAGATGCAAACCAAGTATGGGATGTTCCAACAGCAATCACTTGGATTAATCGCTTCCACGACTTCGACTTAGCTTGGGTAGAAGAGCCAACAAGCCCAGACGACGTTATTGGACACGCAACAATCGCCCGCGCAATCAACCCAATACCAGTTGCAACTGGCGAGCAAATGCAAAGCAGAATCATGTTCAAGCAATACTTGCAAGCAAACGCATTTGGAATCATGCAAATCGACGCAACTCGAGTTGCAGGTCCACAAGAAGTTGTTCTCGAATACTTGCTTGCGCGTAAGTTTAACAAGCCAGTTTGCCCACACGCAGGTGGCGTTGGATTGTGCGAAGCTGTGTGCCACTTTGCAATGTTTGATTACGTTGCAGTTTCTGGCACAAAGGAAGGCCGCATGATTGAATACGTAGACAATCAGCACGAGCACTTTGTGCATCCAACACAAATCAAGAATGGTAATTATGTTGCACCAACTGCCCCAGGTAATGGCACTGAGATGACGCTGGAAACGGCTGAAAAGTACCTTTATCGCGGATAGTTATGCAATTGTGGCTAGCAGTTTACATTAAGCTGTTTATTTTAAATTGCTAGCCACTTTAATAAAGATTCATAATTTAAGATTCAAAAAGCAAACCACATCATTTAACAAAGGAGTTCATTATGGATTTGCATTTGGAAGGCAAAGTTTTCATCGTAACAGGTGGATTCAAGGGAATTGGTAAAGGCATTACGCTTCAGCTTGCTCAAGAAGGCGCAATTCCAGTAGTTATTAACCGCGCAGACCCTGCAGAAGAGACATTCCGCAAAGATATTGAGCAATACACAAAGAACTACGATGTTTATCTTCTCGACTTAAACGACACGGACGAGATTGCACCAATTATTGAAGAAACATACAAGAAGTATGGTCATATTGACGGCATTGTAAACAACGCTGGCGTTAACGACAACAAGGATTTGGAATCCACTTCTTGGCGCGACTTCGAGAAGTCGATTCACGGAAACCTCACTCACTACTACGAGACTGTTCATGCTGCTGTAAAGTACTTGAAGGAAAGCCACGGCGCTGTTGTGAACATTTCTTCTAAGACTGCTCTAACTGGCCAGGGCAAGACTAGCGCTTACGCTGCTGCAAAGGGCGGAATCTTAGGCTTGACTCGCGAATGGGCTGCAGCACTTATTCATGACCGCGTGCGCGTAAATGCGATTGTTGTCTCCGAATGCTGGACACCACTGTATGCCGATTGGATTAAGACCTTTGGCGATGAAGCCGCTCAGCAGGCTCGTTTGAAGGTTATTACCGACAAGATTCCTCTGGAAAACCGCATGACTACCACGGAAGAGATTGGAAACGAAGCTGCATTCCTGCTTTCGGATCGCTCTTCGCACACCACTGGTCAGTGGGTATTCGTTGATGGCGGCTACGTGCATCTTGATCGCGCTTTGTCTTAAATCACAAATGCAAATTTAAGATTCAGTGCAATTTAACTAGTCGATGGTGCGCAATGCAAAATGTGTGCTTGCGCACCATTGCACAAAATCATTTAAGAACTTAAAATCTTAAACTCTTCGAATTATTCTCACACGGGAGTGACGATGACTACAAAAGAAAACGACAACGTGGTTGTTAACAATAACAAAAGTAGCTCAAAAACTATAATTGCCATTGTATTGGTAACATCTTTGTTCTTCGTATGGGGTTTGACCATGAATTTGGTCAATGCTCTTAATTCCCCATTTGGACATTACTTAAATCTAAACAACACAGAAGCAGCGCTGCTTCAGGTTGCATACTTTGGTGCATACTTTGTAATGGCTATTCCTGCAGGTTTAATCGCAAAGCGCTTTGGGTACAAGGGCGGCGTAATTAGCGGTCTTGCACTCTTTGCAATCGGCGCATTTGCTGTAATTCCTGCAACCGCTACAGCAAGCTATGTTATGTTCCTTATAGCAATGTTTATTATTGCTCTTGGTGCTGCAACTTTGGAAACAAACTGCAACCCATACATTACAAAGCTTGGCGACGAAAAGGGCGAATCCTTTAGAATCAACATGGCACAAAGCTTTAACGGCGTTGGCAGCATTGTTGGCCCGCTTATTCTTGGCAATATTATTGGTAAAACCGTTAAGCAAGGCGAACCAGGATTTGAATTTGCTAAGTCGAAGTTCCTTAGCGATACTCGCATGATTTACATTGTTATTGGCATTGTTCTTATTGCGGTTATTGCAATCTTCTTCTGCTTTAAGCTTCCTACACCTCCAGGAGATGTTGAGGCAGATCAAGAAAATAAGGGCGATTCTTCATTCTTGCATCTTGTTAAGAAGCCATACTTTACACTTGGCGTTATTGCAGAATTTGTATTTGTAGGCCTTCAGGTTGTTGGAATGGCAATGTTCTCATCGTTTGCTCTTAAGCATTGGGGTGCTGGAGTAACAACTGGTATTGCGGCGTCTATGCTTGCAATCGTTTCCTTAATGTTCACCCTTGGTCGCTTTATTACAACGCCTCTTATGACAAAGTTTGATAGCGATAAGATTCTTGGAATCTACATGGTTCTGAGCGCATTGCTAATGTTTGTTGCATTCCTTGGACTCGGCAAGATTTCTGTAGTGGCCTACATTATCTCCTACCTGTTTGTGTCTATTGGATTCCCAACCGTGTTCTCACTTACCTTAAAGGGAATTCATGGCTCTGCTGCAAAGACTGGCTCTTCCGCTTTGATTATGAGCGTTGTTGGCGCAGCTATAATCCCACTATTCCTTGGATTTGTACAAGATTTTGCTGGCATTGAGGTTGCAGTGCTGCTCACCGTTCCAGGATTCTTGTATGTTGCTTGGTACGCATTGTGGGGCTCCAAGATTGGTCTTGTAGAAGCTAAATAATTCGCGAATAACTACAAAGTCTTTATTTGAAAGTCTTTAGAAAGACTTTAGAAAGGAAAATTTATTATGTCTCAACTTCGTATTTTAGATTCCCATTTTCATATTTGGGATCCAACAAAGCAAGTCTTGCCTTGGCTAGATGGCTTAGACAAGCTAAACCACACTTTTACTCTCGAGCAGCTAGAAAAAGAGTATGCAGATTTGGGAGTTGACTTCCTTGGCGGCGTATACGTCGAGGTTGATGCTGCAGACCACGAGCTAGAAGATAGGCTTATTGGAGAAAATCCTAATCCTAAGATTCTTGCTAAAATGCTTAGAGTTACATTGGATCCATTTATGCGCGTGCCAATTCACGCAACTGGTATTCGCGAGCCTCTTCACATTCCAAGCGAGCCACGCGGACGCTGCCTAGAGCCTTCGTTTATTGGTGGCCTTAAGGCAATGGCAAAGAAGGGCATGCCTTTTGAGCTTTGCAATCGTGGCGAAGAGCTTTCAGATATGGCTAAAGCTTTTGAGCAAGTTCCAGAAGTTACTGTTGTTCTAAACCATTTGGGCAATGTTCCAGGATTAGACGAGGATTCATGCGCTGCTTTGCGTGCGTTTGCAAAGCTTCCACACAGCTATATTAAGATTTCTGGAGATAATCCAGTAAATCCAGATATTGTTAAGTTTGTAAAAGACACATTTAGCCCTGATCGCCTACTCTTTAGCTCTAATTGGCCAGTTGTTAAGTTGAATTCTTCACTTAAGCAGCATCTTGACTTAATGGTGGAGCTTTTCGGCGACGACGAAGATTTCTTTATGAATAACGCAAAGAAGGCGTATGGTATTAAACTGTAATTAATTAAATTATTTGAATAGTCGATTTTAATAGTCGATTTTAGTAATCATTGCTTATGGGGTGTAAGATTTTGCCAGTTAAAGTCTTATGCCCCATAATTAAATACACAAAATAATTAAATAAAAGGACGAATTTTATGACTACTTCTAATAGCGCAAAGCTCGACTTGCATGCTTTTAAGGGCGTTTTTTGCCCATCAATAACTGTAAGCAAAGATGACGGAAGCATTGACTACGACTTATGGGCAAAGCACTTAGACCATCTGATTGATGCTGGGATTAATGGCATATTGATTTTTGGCAGCATTGGCGAGTTCTACGCATATCCGCTTAGCGTAAAAAAGGAAGCTGCTAAGTTTGCTATTGAACACGTTAATCACAGAGTTCCAGTTCTTATAGGCGTTGGAAACACAAATCTTAACGAAGTACTTGACTTTACTAAGTTTGCGCAAAGTTGCGGAGCAGACGCTGTTGTAGCTGTATCTCCATACTACTTTGGACCAACTGCACAAACCGCAGAACGCTACTTTGGCGCAATTGCGAGCGCAACTAGCTTGCCTGTTATTCTATACAACTTCCCTGCTCGAACTGGCAGCGATTTAACACCAAGCTTAGTTGCAAGTCTTGCTGAAAAATACCCGAATATTGTTGGTATTAAAGACACGGTAGATACTATAAGCCATACTCGCGCAATGATTGAAGCAACTAGACGCGTAAACCCAGATTTTGTTGTTTTCTCTGGTTTTGACGAGTACTACACTCCTAACAGGATTGCTGGAGGAAATGGCGTGATTTGTGGTCTTACTAATGTAGAGCCAGAGACTTTTGCATCTTTGCATAAAGCGTATGAGGCTGGCGACTTTGCGCATCTTATTGAATGCGCTAAAAGAATCAGCCATTTGATGTCAGTTTACAACACTACTGACTTGTTTATTTCTGCGATTAAAGCTGCTGTAAATCTTAAGGGATTGCCGATTAGCACGCTTGTTCGCGAGCCTGCAAGTCAAGTTAATAGCGAGCAAATCGAAGCAATTCGCGCGCTGCTTAAGTAATAGTCTGCTTACGCAATAAATCAAGAATAAAAAGAATAAACCCGCACAACGTTAAGAAGTGCGGGTTTGTTTTGTGTTGACTTACGTTGATTTATGCTACGTAAGTTGCATCGCGAATGCTACTTTGTGTAGCGCTCAAAATCTTCTGCAGTATTCACTTGAACGCGCTGCTTAATAATGGACAAAATCCACTCTTTAGCTTGCTGGGCTGGAACACCGTTCAATTGGCTACCATCGCGGAAGCGGAAGCTCACAGCATTGTTGTTCACATCCTCTTCGCCAGCAATCAAAGTGAAAGGCACCTTAGACTTAGAAGCGTTACGAATCTTCTTGCCAAAGCGATCGTCGGAGCTATCCATTTCGCAACGAACCATATTCTCTTCCAAATCGCTAATAAACTTTTGCAAATGCGGAGCGAACTCGTCTGCAACAGGAACGCCAGTAACTTGAACTGGAGCCAACCATGCTGGGAACGCGCCTGCATAATGCTCAAGCAAAATAGCGAAGAAACGCTCAATAGAGCCAAAGAGTGCGCGGTGAATCATTACAGGGCGCTGGTGACTACCATCAGCTGCAATGTACTCCAACTTAAAGCGCTCAGGCAAGTTGAAGTCGAGCTGAATAGTAGAAACCTGCCAAGTGCGGCCGATTGCATCGCGAGCTTGCACAGAAATCTTAGGTCCGTAGAATGCAGCTCCACCTGGATCGTCCACGAGTTCCAAACCAGACTCTTTAGCAACTTCTGCCAAAGTGCTTGTCGCTTCTTCCCAAATCTCGTCGGAACCAACAAACTTGTGCTCATCCTTAGTGGAAAGCTCCAAGTAGAAGTCGTTCAAACCGAAGTCTTTAAGAAGACCAAGCACAAAGTTAAGCAAGCTCTTTAGCTCATCGCGCATCTGCTCGCGAGTGCAGTAAATATGCGAATCATCCTGAGTCAATCCGCGAACGCGAGTTAAGCCATGAACAACACCAGACTTTTCGTAGCGATACACGGTACCAAACTCAAACAATCGCAAAGGAAGCTCGCGGTACGAACGCTGGCGAGACTTAAAGATCAAGTTATGCATTGGGCAATTCATTGGCTTCAAGTAGTAGTCAGCACCCTGGCGAGTTACGTTACCATTTTCGTCGCGCTCTTCGTCAAGCTTCATTGGAGGATACATGCCATCCTTGTACCACTGCAAGTGGCCAGAAGTCTCGTACAATCCGCCCTTAGTAATGTGCGGAGTTTGCACAAAGCTGTAATGATGCTTTCTGTGCTGCTCACGGGAATAATCTTCCATTGCGTTAATAATCGCAGCACCCTTTGGATGGAACACTGCCAAGCCTGGACCAATCTCGTCTGGGAATGAGAATAAATCCATCTCTTGACCAAGCTTACGATGATCGCGCTTAGCAGCCTCTTCCATGCGACTTGTGTAAGCCTTAAGCTCTTCCTTGCTAGGCCATGCAGTTCCGTAAATGCGCTGAAGCATAGGATTATGCTCCGAACCGCGCCAGTAAGCTGCAGCTACACGCTCAAGCTTAAAAGCCTTAATATAACGCGTATTTGGCAAATGAGGTCCGCGGCACAAATCGCTCCAGACCTTGTTTCCTTCGCGATCCAAATTGTCGTACATGCTAAGCTCATGCTTGCTGATTTCGCCAGCAGCCGCAGGATCAAGAGCCGCTTCCTTATCTCCAATCAACTCCAACTTATAAGGTTGATTTGCTTCTTCTTCGCGCGCTTCATCTTCTGTTACAACGCGGCGGCGGAAGCTTTGAGACTCTTTAATAATGCGCTGCATATGCTTTTCGATTTGCTTCAAATCGTCTGGCGTAAATGGAGTATCAACATCGAAATCATAGTAGAAGCCGTCTTTAATTACAGGACCTACGCCCAACTTTGCGTCTGGTCGAATTTCTTGAACAGCTTGAGCCATCACGTGAGTAGCGGAATGACGCATGATTGCGATGCCATCTTCACTATCAAGTGCTACTGATTCCACGGTATCGCCGTTATGAAGAGGCGTGTACAAATCACGCAACTCGCCATTTAAACGCACGGCAATAATATTCTTATCTTCCGCGAAAAGTTCAACGCCAGTGAAGCTTGCATCCACCTCCTTGCGTTCCTCGTTTACAGTGATGGAGATGGTATTTTCAGCCATAATTGTCCTTTTCTATCGGGGTCTTGCGTTACTAATGTGCAGACCTGGACTTGTGTGGCGTCGATAAACTTACGCGATTAAAACATAATAAAACGCGCAAAAAACGACGTCAATCGCACGCATTTTTCACGCGCAATTCTCTGTTACTCTAGAACAACAGAGCGACTTTTTAAATACGATTTTTTGCAAAAACCAGAATAAATCTCATGTATTTTCAAAAAGATGCTTTCACTAAGCTTTACAACTAAAAAGAAGCATCCAGCGCAAATCGATATAGTTCCACCAGCAGAAAGTCTTAAAATCACAGCTAAGGCAAGTCCTAAAAGCGCTATAAAAATAGAAGACAATACGCACGCAAACACAAATTTGTTAATCGAACGCATTCTGCTCTTTAGTGCTGCTGCAGGAGCTGCGATTAAAGATACCGAAACAACAGTTCCAACAGCTGGAATAATTACCGAAACTGTAATGATTATTAGCGCAAGAACAATTCCTTGCATTAATCCGCTTCTGCCGCCTAAAGCTTTGTAATTAGTGGAATCAAAAGAGCAATGAATCAAATTAGCACTATTAAAACTCCACAATCCTAGTGCAAGAGCAAATGCAATAATCGCAAAAATCACGTCTGCAGGAGTGCAATTAAGCAAAGATCCTGTTAAAAAACCCTCAATTCGCAATGGAAGCGGAGCAAACCACTTGTTCAAAAAGTAGCCGCTAGCAAAACCAACAGTAAGAGTTATTCCAGCAGAAGCTTGAGAAGATATACCCTTTAGTTTAGAAAGAACATGCATCATAAAAGACAAAACAATACAAGCCAAAGCAGCGCCGATAAAAAGACCAATAGACAAAACGTTCTGGTCAATCGTATAAACAGATGTGACTACAACTCCGATTACAGCTCCTGGAAAAGCAGCGTGAGTTATAGACTCGGTGAAGAAAATACGCTGATTAAGCAAAGCCAAAGATCCAACAAAACCGCATAATGCTCCAACAGCGATTGCCTCTACAATAGGAAGAGCGATAATTTGCCAAATACTTACCATTATTACTTTCCACCAGCCTCTATTGCGCTAGACTTTTTCTTTTTAGAAAACTTTTTAGAAAACACTAGTGCGCATGTAACTCTGTATAAGAATCTTAAAATCAAAACGACTACGAACATTGCGCAAATACTTAGTGCCACTGCAGCTTGCGGAGAAACTGGATGATCAAGCTCCAAGTTCATAGCGTACATGCCTAATAAAACGCCAAAAATACCAACAGCAACTCCAACAGCCACCATGCGCCCAACAGTGCGCGCAACCAATCTTGCGCTAGCTCCAGGAATAACAAGGTATCCAATAACAAGAAGTACACCAACAGCCGAAGATGCAGAGACTACAACAGACGCAATTGCAACGTTTAGCACAATATCTACAAGTAAAGTATTAACACCCATTAAAGGAGCACTAGCGCGGTCAAACGCAACAACAATCTGCTTCTTCCAAGTTAGCGCAAGCAATGCGATTGCAAATAAACAAATAAGCATGGCTTGAGTCATTCTATCGTCTGTAACATCTAGCAAGCGTCCAAACATAAGTGCTTCAAGCTGGCCAGACATATCTCCCTTTTTAAGAGATATTACGATTCCAAGCGCAAAAAATGTTGTTAAAACTGTTGCAATTATTGACTCGTTGATTTTTTGAGACCTAGATGCCCACACAAGAGCTGCGACCAGAAAAATTGCGCAAATCGAAGCTCCTGGAATGATTTGCCCAATTCCTCCATACAATGCTCCGACTACGATTCCAGGAAAAATCCCGTGAACCAAAGCCTCCGCATTAAACTCGGCGCATCTTAAGTTAACAAACACACCAACTATTCCGCTAGCAACCGCAAGAACAATAAGAAGGCAGAAAGGCCTAAAAATGTAGGGAGCGGATGCAATAAAGTCAAATCCTGGTATAGGCTCGAGGATTTTGCGCAAAGACTCAACCAATTCAGCTAGCATTGGATTCGTCTCCTAATGCAGAATCTAACGAAGCATTTAACGAATCATTTAGCGAATCATCTTTGTTTGCTAATTGATTCAAAGTAAGACCCGCACTTGCAGCTGGCATACTTCCACCATAAGCCAAAGATATGTTTTCTTTAGTCATGACTTTTCTAAGAGGCCCAAAAGCCACTTGACGACCAGCCAAAAGCAAGGCTTTTTCGCAAATCGCGTCCGCGATTACCAAGTCGTGAGTAGACACAATAAACGAAATCCCCTCTTCTTTAGCGGACTTCATAATATTGAGCAACTCTTTTCGATTCGGCTCGTCCAATCCGTTAAAAGGCTCGTCTAAAAGAATCAACGTAGGTCGCGCAACAATAGCGCGTGCAAGCAATATTCGCTGACGCTGACCTCCAGAAAGATCACCAAATCTAACATCTGCTCTGTCTAGCAAACCAACATGATTAAGAGCGCTCTCAACAGCTTCTTTCTGACTTTTTTTAAGCAAACCAAAAAATCCAGTTTGCCTACTTAAGCCCATTGCTACAACTTGACGAGCGGTGATTGGAAAAGTCAAATCCAAATCAACTTGTTGAGGAACATAGCCTATTGAAACCGTTTTCGGCATTGTTAAGCTTCCATTACTCACTCGCACAATACCAATAATCGCCTGCAAAAACGTTGTTTTTCCAGAACCGTTAGGCCCAATCAAAGCTAAAGCCTCTCCAGCTTCTACACTTCCGTTAAGACCAGTAACAACAGTTTTATAACCGTACGCTAAGTCGCAATCTTTCATTGCGAGAACGCTCTTATTCACTATAAATTAACCTTCTTGTAACTACTTTTGTAGTGATTTATGATTTTCCGCCACTTCTGTAGCTACATATTAACTACTTTTTTAGCGCATCTTTTACAGATTCTGGGAGGTCTGGAATTTTGCCATCCCAAGCCTTAACAAGAGTCTGAACGTTGTGAACAATAGAACCAATATATGTCTCGCCAGCCGAGCCAACAGGACCAAGAGAATCGCCGTAAAGCGCATCATCTCCAATAATCGCCTTTACGCCTGCAGCAGCAGCAACGGCCTTAATCGACTTGGAATTGTTGGAATTTTCAGCAAAGATTGCTACAGCACCAGACTTTTTAACAGCTTCTGCAGCCTCCTTAATGTGGTCTGCTGTTGCATCTTGCTGGCTGTTAAAATCGGAAAGCGCTGCGCCAATAAACTTAACGTTGTAATCGCGCGAGAAGTATCCAAATGCGTCGTGCGAAGTAAATAGAACGCGATGCTCCTGCGGCACACTGTTCAAAGCACTAGTTGCCCAAGAGTCTAAATCGGTAAGCGACTTAACGAACTTTTCAACATGCTCGTCGAAGATTGACTTGCTTTCTGGAAGAGCTTTGCCAAGGAAGTTACCAATATTCTTGACTTGAATCATAGTGTTCTTTGTGCTGGTCCAAATATGCGGATCGTACTGGAATTCTGGCTCCTTCTCGCCTTCTTCTGGTGGGAATGGCCACTTTTCGGCGTGAACCTTTTCAATACCGCGGTCAATCCTGTAAGGAAGATTCTTTTCTTTAGCAGCTTGCGCCTTTGAATCCTTTATTTCGTCGGCAGTAAGAATGCCCGAAGTTACACCCATTGTGCCCTTAAATCCAGTTGCTTTTACAGCCTGATCTAAGAAGTGCTCAAGATCTACTCCAGAAACAAGCATTAAATCTGCTTTAGAAAGCGCTTTGGATTGCGCTGGCGTCATCTCGTGCTCGTGTGCAGATGCGTTTGGAGCAAGCAAGCAAGTGAGGTTGATTGTTGACTTTGCTTTGTTTGCTGGCGCGCCAATCACAGACTTTTTGCCTTGAGAATCGGTTTTATTAAGGCTTAATCCAGATTTTGCATCTGCAGTGGATGCGATTTGAGTTACGTAATCGCAGATTTGCGTGGTTGTTGCAACTACGTTTACTTGATTGCCGTTAGTCTTTTGATCTGCTGTCTTAGCTGTTGATCCACATGCGCACAAGCCAACAGTTAGCAAAGCGGCGGTGGCTGCGGTGGCAAAAATTCGTGCAGTTTTCACTATTTTCCTTTCCGGAATATATGAATTTACATTATTGAAATTCACATTATTGCGATTTTTCTTGTTTTTTCCTTAAGCACTTTAACTTGTGCTATCTTTTTTAATCTTGTAATTAGGAAAGATTATCGTTAGCAATAACGCTTTAAGCATAGAGAAAATAAAAAGCTTGGTCAATAAAATCACAAAAATTATCGTAATTTTTTACAAAACAGCGTGTCGCAATTTTTTTGTTTGATATAATGCGATTTTTCTTGTGATTTTCTTGCGATTTGCCAATAAATGATGTATAGGAACGCAAAATTGTCACTAATATCAAGCAATAATCGCACATAATCAATAATCGCACACAATCAACAATCGCATATATTCACTAGAATCGTAAATATGACTCCACTTCTAAACACAGCCAGTATAGATGTAAAAGATGCTAGCAAATGCTTAAAAAAGCCAAATGAATCGAGCAATAAGTACTCTAGAGGCGTTCTTGGATTAGTAACAGGATCAAACGCATACCCAGGAGCGGCCGTTTTAAGCACAAAATCAGCAGCATACAGCAATATTGGCATGGTTCGCTACGCGGGTCCATTTAGAGCGCAAAATCTTGTTTTACAAGCAGTTCCAGAAGCCGTTGTTTCAGATTGCTTGCAAGGAAAAGTCAATGCTATAACTGTTGGATCTGGAATCCCAGATTATGAGCATTGCAATGATGATTCAACAAAATCGCAACGAGACTATATTTTAGACTTGCTTAAACCATATAGCGCGCATAGTGCAGAAAATCAAGAAAACACAAACCTACCACCCGTATGCGTAGACGCTGGAGCGCTTGATTTATTGCCTAAAAAAGTTTGTGAAAAAGTTGTTTTAACTCCTCATGCTTTAGAATTAAGCAAGCTATTAAAACGTTATAACCTTGATTTTAGCGCGGAAAATATTGCAAAAAATCCTGTAGAATTCGCTCAAAAAGCGGCAAATCTTACTGGAGCAACTGTTCTTCTTAAAGGATCTACAACTGTTGTTGCATCTGCAGAAAGTTTGAACTTGCCAATATTTACTTGCACATATGGCCCATCTTGGCTTGCGACCGCTGGATCTGGAGATGTTCTTGCGGGTATTTTAGGCGCATTATTAGCGCAGAATAATTGCGAACTAAATCAAAATGCAAACTACGCATTAATCGCAGCTAGCGTGGCTGTGATTCATGGATTGGCCGCAAAGTTGGCCGCAAAGTCGTATGCAAAGTTAGACGCAAAGTCGTATGCAAAAAGTGTTTACAATCGCGAAAATTGCGAAAATCACGAAAATTACGAAAATATTGAGCATCCAATAGTCGCAAGTAATATTATTGATGCATTGCCTTACGTTCTTGGATCTTTAATTAATCTTGATTAAAAAAAGAAAAGCGAAAGAAGAAAAATGACAAACATAAATGCAAATGCAAATACAAATGCAAAATCTGTTGAAATTCACGACGTAATGTTCGATTATTGCAAAGTTTTGCTTGAGTGGAATTGCAGGAATTGCTTGCAAAAACAGTTCCCAGATTTAGTAGACACGATTTGCCCTAATGGCACTTTTGGAAAAGATGATTTGGCTGGATTCTATGAGTTTGAAGACCGCATGGACGGCGGCGAACTATTAAAAGACCTTTTGCCAGAATACGAGAGGCGATTTGGCAAGGATCTTAGCAACGCTTTTCAATGGTATTGCGCACACTACGATCAAGTTCTTACACGCATGATGCCTGGAATGGTTGATTTATTGCACGATTTGCGCAAAGCTGGCTACGGCGTTTGGGGATTGACTAACTGGTCTAAAGAAACTTTCCCACTAGCATTGCGTAAATTCCCAGAATTGAACACACTTTTACAGGGTACGGTTATTTCTGGCGTTGAAAAATTGCATAAGCCACAGCCCGAGATTTTTGAGCTTGCTATGAGCAGATTTGGGTTAAAACCGCAAACAACTGTTTTCTTCGACGATAAGCCAGTAAATATCGATGGCGCGCATAACGTTGGAATGCATGGGTTTGTTTTTACTACAGCGCAAAAAGCTAGAGAGGATTTGGCATCGCTGGGCGTTAGATTATAGGCACTAAGCCAAAATCGCAAGTTTGTACGCGTTAAATATATGCATTAATCGCAAGATTATAGGCGTTAGATTATAGTTGTTATAGTTGTAATAGTTGGAAATAGTCAAGTATAAAAAATAGTCAAGTATAAATCCCAAAAATCGGAAGGCCCTTAATAATGACGCTGCTGCAATTAAAGTACATTGTGAAAATCGTAGAGTGCGGATCTATGAACGAAGCTTCGCACGAACTTTATGTTTCACAACCAGCGTTAAGCTCTTCCGTAAAAGAGCTAGAGCGAGAGCTTGGAATTGAGATTTTTACGAGGTCTTCTCAAGGAATTGCCTTAACGGTTGACGGAGCCGAGTTTTTAACGTACGCGCGCCAAGTTTTAGACCAGGCAGATTTGCTAGAAGAGCGATACAACAGCACTAAGCCTAGAAAACAGCTTTGCAGCGTTGCAACTCAGCACTACATGTTTGCTGTTGAGGCTTTTGTAGACATGATTCGCAGCATTGATTCTAACGAGTACGAGTTTTCACTAAGGGAAACGCGCACAAAGAACATTATTAATCAAGTGACTTCAATGCGCGCAGACCTTGGTTTGCTTTATCTTTCCGACTACAACAAAGACGTTATTGGAAAAATGCTTCGAGAAAAGCATCTTGAGTTTCATCCTCTTTTCCGCGCTAATTTGCACGTTTTTATTTCTAGGAATAATCCGCTCGCAAATCGCAAGAAACTTACTTTGGAGGATTTGCGGCCATATCCGTTTATTCAGTATGAGCAGGGAGAAGACGGGAGTTTCTTCTTTACAGAGGAGGCAGTTTGGCCTCAACATCCGCCTAAAAAGATTAATGTTACAGACCGCGCAACCATTTTGAACTTTATTATTGGTCTTAATGGTTTTACGATTTGCACTGGAATCGACAATGGCGACTTGAATAACGAGAAAATCGTGACCATTCCGCTGGACTGCGAAGAAACCATGCTTGTTGGGTGGATTAAGAATGAGCGCACGAATCTTTCTCCTGCAGCACTTGCGTATCTTTCCCAACTCGAATCTGTGCTAATTAAACACGGGTATCAGGTAATAAATAGAGCCAAGTAGACAGCTACGCGTAGCACTGTGCGATAAAACTGTGCGTAGAACTTTGTTAGCATAGCTACAGATTTTGCAATTAGCCCTTATTTTGGGTCATTAACACGAATGTGAGAATGATTGCATGTGCCCCCTGTGGGATTCGAACTATTGAGGGATTTACCATCTAGCACTAGAAAGATGTAAAAAAACCATATGATAGAATCGAATTGAGAGCTGGGGCTCCCCCTTACCCTTGACCCTTCACGGGGTGGGTTTGGGGAAATGACCAGCTCTTTTGTAATAGTTAATTTTCCCGTTTTCTATTATGCAAACGCAATTTAGTTTCGTATCTTCTCTAGATAAACGTTTTTGAAGAATAGTATTTATTGAAGCCCCTGTTACATTGGATATTCTAAAAAATAACGCTATAATGAATGTAACGCGAGGGCCTCGCAGCTGCCGTTTACGTCAGATTGTTAGTCGAGGGGTTCCTCGCAATTTTCATTCTAAGCATATTTTCTAGGGTTATAGGTTCTAGGGTTATAGACCAAAATTTATTTTTTATTCGTCTAATGGATCAACTTTACGCGGCAACCCTAAATCGTCTGCTATATCGTCATGTATATCGCCGCACTCATAAGGCTCTAGCAGGTTATATGCTTCGATTAACAACTCTTTAGGCGCACTCTTGTGCAGCCACGCGTCTACTAAATAAATATCAATTGCAACTGACGGTTCTCCTGCGTCAATAGCATCATTAGCAAATTCTTTGGAAAATTCACTCATATATGGCTCAGCATAGGGACGAAGTTTTTCAGCCATGTCATAACAAAGTTTCATCATATCCATTAGCTTTTCACCCCTCTCTTATCTTCCACAACTGAGAACAAGGTATTAACGCGCATACTTTTAATTGCTTACCACCTTTTGCAAGGTAGCTAAAATCTGATAGTTGTTAATTTAATATAAAATTTATTCTTTATTCATCTGGTGAATGAACTTTACGCGGTACACCTAAATCGTCTGCTATATCGTCATAATCATCGCCGCATTCATAAGGATCTAGCAGGTTATAGGCTTCTATTAGCAACTCTTTAGGTGCGCTCTTGTGCATCCATGCTTCTACTAAATAATAATCAATTGCAATAGACGGTTCGCCCGCTCGAATAGCACTATTGGCTGCTTCTTTAGAGAGCTTATCCATGTTAGGTTCTGCATATGGACGGAGTTTCTCAACCATGTCATAACAAATTTTCATCATATCCATTAGCTTTTCACTCCTCTCTTATTTTCCACAACTGAGAACAAGGTATTAACGCGCCACCCTTTTTTCTTTTCTCGCTCAATCGTTGCAAAAAACTGAAAAACGTGGGGTGCTCCTCAGACTGATGTTCCAGTCTTGAAAGCTGGTTGCCGAGGTCCCCACGCTGGTTATACTGTATCACAATATTTATATAGTATCACCCCCGCGTATGCGGGAAAGACTCGATTCGCGTCACTTCTACGCGCGATGTATTAGGATCACCCCCGCGTATGCGAGAAAGACTGGAAATACTTGTTGCGATTGCAAGTCTACTGGGGATCACCCCCGCGTATGCGGGAAAGACACAAATGGCTTGGAAAATATGAAAATTGACGTGGGATCCCCCCCGCGTATGCGAGAAAGACTCCTTATTGTCTTTTTATTCTGGCTGGTTATCGGGATCACCCCCGCGTATGCGGGAAAGACTGTGTGCTGCGCTCGCGTATGGCGCGCGATTTGGGATCACCCCCGCGTATGCGGGAAAGACCCAATAAGGACAAAACACGGAAAGTATGATACGGGATCACCCCCGCGTATGCGGGAAAGACATTGTCGGTCATAATCCAAAACCACCATTCATAGGATCACCCCCGCGTATGCGGGAAAGACCGTGCTGTTGATTCGTTTCTACGGTGTCATTGAGGATCACCCCCGCGTATGCGGGAAAGACTCCGCCGCCAGCTCTTCCTCGTCGCCTTCTTCAGGATCACCCCCGCGTATGCGGGAAAGACTGCAAAAGTTCATCGGCAAGCTTTCGCGCCTTGGGATCACCCCCGCGTATGCGGGAAAGACTTGCAACACCTAATGACTTTAGACGCGAGTTCGGGATCACCCCCGCGTATGCGGGAAAGACTGTGTGTAAAAAGCCACGCGGCTGTGAATTTAAGGATCACCCCCGCGTATGCGGGAAAGACCTGGTTTATCACGTAGAATTGGAACGTACCATAGGATCACCCCCGCGTATGCGGGAAAGACTTATTGCGTTAGAAGCTCTCCCCCTTTTTTATAGGATCACCCCCGCGTATGCGGGAAAGACAGCGACTACGCTAGTAATGCAAATGATTACCAGGGATCACCCCCGCGTATGCGGGAAAGACTTAAAGTAGACTTTACACCAACTCCAGCGGTTGGGATCACCCCCGCGTATGCGGGAAAGACATTTTCGGTCATAATCCAAAACCTCCATTAAGGGGATCACCCCCGCGTATGCGGGAAAGACGACGGTATCTGTGTATGGGGTGAACCTCTATGGGGATCACCCCCGCGTATGCGGGAAAGACAGTAGGGCAAATACCACAATCAAAAGTGATAGAGGATCACCCCCGCGTATGCGGGAAAGACTTTGTTTTCTTCTTCAATTGCCTTATCTAAACGGGATCACCCCCGCGTATGCGGGAAAGACATGCTCGGTCATAATCCGAAACCTCCATTTATAGGATCACCCCCGCGTATGCGGGAAAGACAGTGCTGCATACAATCAAAGAATGTACCAGATGGGATCACCCCCGCGTATGCGGGAAAGACTTGGTGATGAGCTGCAAACGGAATGGCAAAATAGGATCACCCCCGCGTATGCGGGAAAGACACTTAAAATCCCAATAAAAATGGCCATTTCCATAACAGAAACAGTCAAATTTCATTTACTTTTCAAATTCAACCTATCACAGAACATGGTACAACAGTATTTTATTTTTATGAAATAAATTTTAACAATCCTTTCAAATTAAAAACAAGATGCGCTGTTAGTCTAGCGTCCAGAAGAGCTCTATGCGGAACGGATTCAGAAATGTTGTATTCGTGCAGCACCGTCTTTAGCTGGTAATTTTTTAAAAATTTCTTTTCTTTCTTTACAAAACGAGAGATATCAAAAATTTTATTAATTAAAAGAGAATCGTCAAATCTTTCACCTAATGAAGATAAAGCAGAATTCAAAAATGACATATCAAACTGTATATTGTATCCAAGTATCGGTAATTTTCCGATAAAATCAATGAATTCTCTTAATGCTAAATCTAATCCTACACCATAAGACTCAAGCATATTAGTTGTAATACCAGTTAGCTCAATAATTTTATTAGGAATAAAATTATTTTTATTAAAATTACTAACGCTATCGCAATTAATCTTTATTAGTTTTTGGAATTCTTCAATTTTCCCATCAATGAACTTAACGGCTCCAATTTCAATGATTTTATCAACTTTGCTATTTAAACCCGTAGTTTCGCAATCTATTACAACAAAATTCTTACTTATTTTACCAATAAAATCTTTCCAGTAATCTGTACAAGTTATTTCTTCATTATTCGTAGTAAAGTTTGCAGTTCGAGAAATATTATCGTAACTTAGATTACTAATATTCTCATTTGTAAGATTATCTTCAATTTTATTAGAAGTAGTATTAATACTTTTACGCCTAGCATTTGAAAATTTCCTTGCGTTATGAAAATGTGCTGCATCGCTAAATCCATGTTTAATAGCGTTTTCTAATGTATCAACTGTTGGAATACGTACCAGAGGTAATCCATCCGAATAAACCACTTCACGATGCGAATGGATAGTCTTAAAATCGTAGCCAATTTCATTTCTGGAAGAAAAACTCATTGTTGCAACACCATTTCCAACACTGTTTTCTATACGCTTCCATAATTCTTCACGGATTCTACTGTTAAAATTGCCGACATAAACGCCTGTAGCTATTTCTTGCATCCACTTGGTTAAATCACCTCTTAAAGATAGTGGGCAGTTAGTCATCGTAATCACAGTTAACGGCATATCAATTCACCTCACTGTAATTTACGCCAGAAGCTACTAGAATTTCCTTATCGTCCCAAAGATGTATTACATCAACAGTAATTTGATCGTCAATCGGTATTTCAAGAAGATTTTGTATGTCATTAACAATACGAGACATTATGTTGCAATTTGCGAAGCAATCACGCATTTTCAAACGCATTAACCGTTCAATATCATCGTCGAATTCACACTGAGAAGCAATTTCAAAAGATGCAGGAATAGTTAATTCAGCTTTATATAAGTCTGCAATATCGTATACTAGAGAAAGATCATGGCCAGTATGCACGAAACCTAATCCAGGCGCTAAACCTAAAGCAGATATTATGCTATGCACTAAACCGTATAGGCATACGTTACCTACAGACAATGCTTGATTAACAACAGTACCACTTTCAAAATCATCGACTTTATAATCGCGGCCATTCCATTGAACATTGTATTTATTAGACATCTCCCTATATATGCTTCTTACACGAGCTCCTTCTCGACCTCTTAATTGTTGCATAGTATATGACGATATATTTTCATTAGGGAAACGCATTTGATACATTTTTCTCGCAACACTCAATCTAGACCTATTATTCGTAACAAGTTTTGCCTGTTTTTCCAACAATCTTGAGCTTCTTGACAATGCTCTACCATGAGCATAATTGCGAACCCCATGCTCACCAACCCAAACTATGCTTGCGCCAACATCTCCAAGTAATTCCATTGCCCTATGAGTAATCTCCGTGCCAGGACCTAAAAGTAAAACGCCAATCATTGCAGCAGGAACTCTTATAGTTCCATTTGCATCAAAGACTGTAACAGCACTATCAAGACGATTAATTTTCGCATGCTCTACGTATATAAAACTCACTCTGTCGCTTATACGTGGAAGCTCTGATATTTCAGCTTTTTGAGCACCGAATTTCTTTTTCATACTGTTACAGCCTTTAATAAAATAGCGTCATTTATTTAATTACCTAAAGGAATTACTGTCATCATTCCAAAGCCATACGCTTTCTTTTTGCCAATTCCTTCTAGCAGTGTTTTACGCATAGTGTCTGCATCGTTAATTGTTAAAATACCTTGATAAACAGCTTTACTTAATCGAATAGGTTTTTCTGACTTTGTAAATAAGCTATATCCACGTTCAACAATAGCGAATTCATTTTCGTTCAACGAAAAACCTAATTTTTGTGCGCGATTAAACAAAAAATTCATCTGCTGATCATAAGTAACATGTGGTACTACTCTACCTCTAGTAGTGCGAGTTTCAGCATTATCAGAAATAGAAACAACAGGGTTAAGCGTCACACGAAATTGCATTCTCATGCCATTCATTAGTGAGTCTAAAAACTTATCATAAGTTTTACTTGACGCTGTTCCTGCAACACCATACATCTCTAGACGTTGCAAATCTGGTTTAGAATCACTTACGATAAGCAAGTAATGTTTTCCATGCAAAACATCAACTCTCCATAGCTTTCTGATTCTTTCATGATTCTCCCATTCGTAGGGAAAACTTTGCTCAACCCAGTTATGAAAGGCACCAACAGATTTAAGATCTCTCAATGATGAGGGCTTTTTATAATCAATTTCAACTCTGCTTAAATAAGACATTTAAGACTCCAATCCAGAAAAAGCATCATGCTCAGCAATAAAATCTCCAGTAGATTTCACATGCTTACTATCTGATGAAATACCTTCCGAATCCGAATTATTGTGGAGAATTCTCTTAATAGGTATTCCCATTTTTGACTCGTAACGAAATCCGAATTTTCTTTCCTTGTTAGAGAAAGAATTAACGAAATCCTTGCGTAATCTACGAACTGATTCCTGAATTTTATAAGTACTAGTATCGTCTTTGACTAATTCTGCTGCAGCTTTATCTACTAAATCAGAATCAGCGTATAAGGATATAAATACTTCATTGCACGATTCAATAGAAGACTCTGATGCTTCAGATAGTCTAGAAGTATTAAATCTTTTTTTAGACCACTTGTTTGCAAGCCACTCATACGTTAATAATGCTTGAATTACTCCGCAATCTTCTACGCCTAGAATAAAATCAGCTGTAGGAGGCAATGATCTTCTGCCTAAACTAGATTGAAAATACGGCGAGCGCAACGCATCGTTAATACTGTAAATAAGTTGCTCATTATCGGATCCTATTGCAACTAGGAATATGGCATCTTCTAGATAGTAACGATTTGTAACGTAATTTTTTTCAAAGTCACCGTTAGGCTTATATTTTGCAGCAATATGATAATCTCTAAGCAAATTTCCTTGCTGATCTATTCGTACTGCAAAATCTAAATCATTAAGCTTTGCAATCTCTTCATCACAATCTGTGCTTCTTCTATATCCAAAAGCTGCAGCAATCATACCTACTACCGCACTTTTAGATGGATAGTAGTCTGTGTGACGAGTCTCAAAATGCGAATCCGTACCCCATGATTGCAACGGTCCAGAAAACTTCAGTAATAAACTTTTCATAAGCTTCCTAACTATTAAACACTAAATATCAACTAATAAGTGTTATTTATTAAGGAATTTACTGAAGAAATTCGGAGACTTTAGAAGAAAAATCATCCAATAATTGCTGCATACTTTGCTCTTCCACTCCTAATTTAAGATTCTCATTTGAAGAATCCATTGTTACATAGAATGATGCAAGTGGCTTATTGACGAATTTTTGAACTTTTTCGTATTCTTGAGATAGTTTCTCAATAGATTTTGAAACATATCCGTCTTTTGCTTTTACTGGATCTTCAAATGCGCTCACTAAATTCACTGGTCTGTCATCTCTTAAAGTTACCACCAGCATTTGCGGCAAAGTTTGATTCGCAAAAGTATTTGCTTTTCCAGTAGGCATAGCGTTAGCGAAAGCTTCAATAAAAAGTCTAAGAGCATTAATTGTAGATTCTTTGTTATCGCTCAACTGATGGCTAAACTCATGTACTGCCACATTTGCATAACGATAAAGCGTTGAAGAATTAAATTCTATTGTTCCAAGCATTCCAGCTCCAGCATTATCCTCAGTAGATAAATCATCAACAGCAGTATAGTAATCAAATTCAGCACGAACAGCGTGAGTGGAAATTGCGTGAGCAACTTGAGAAGAAGCATCCTCATTAAGCGATGGATCGTCTGCAAGCATGCGACCAAATAAAGCAATATCAATAGGTGGATTATCTTTCAAGATTTCTTGCAGTTGCTTCTTGTCAGTAACATTATTGATTGCTGCTTGCGCTAGAGAATTTGCTTGAGTCTCTCCTAAGAAGAATAAAGCTTTTGCTGTAGGAACTATTTCATCATTATCTTTTTTAGTTTTAACGCCAGCATTATTTAACGTTTTATTTGCTAAATCTAATGCTTCTTGCTCAGATAATTCTGGTTTTAATGCAACAATTTTATCTGCAACGTACTTAACAATGTTTTTGCTTCGTATTCCAACATTAGAATCTCCGCTGTGTTCTTTGAAATATTCGCGCATTGAGTGCTTCCAGCATTGAGAGCTTACTCTAGCTCTAGTTACACCGCCATATTGAGCAGTTTTTGGACTACCTGCATCATCGCGATTAATATTGCATGGTGGAACAGCTTGGATTGCTTGAATATCTAAGAATAAATGAGCGTCCATTGTTTTGCCTTTCTAAATTTTAGTTAATTGTTTAATAACGTTGTTTTTGAAATATGTAATTTTTAAAATATGTGATATTGCTAAAAAGTTATTGCTACTTGCTTAAGCGATAATATTCTTGCGCCCAGGAAAGTCTTACTTTTTCTGAATCTTCAAACTGAAGTAAATATAAATCGCGTGCTAGTTTAGAATAATCAATCGCTTGTTGATTTTCTTTTGTTCTGCTTTTTAGTAGTCGAACTAGTTGACGAAGGTAATAGTAAAAACTTTCGTAATCGCTTGCAGTAATCATAACACTAAAGCGTCTATCCATCGCTCCACGCACACCTTCGTCACATCTTAGTGCTCTTAAAGCTGTTCCCATATTGTTATAAGATTTTTCATTTTCTGAATCTTCAGATTTGTTCAAATACTTATAACTTGATTTTTCTACACTACCTTGTTCATACAATGCGTATATTTGCAAAGTGTTTATAACAGATCGCATTTGATAGCTAACTTCACCATATTTATTGATAAAGCTTTCTGGAACATTGCTTAGTATCCATGGCCATATTTCTACAGACTGACTTAATGGCTTACCAATTGTGTTGCGTAGTTGAGCAAGCATAGCTCGCCTTGATGCAATATCTGAGCCATTCAAAAATTGATTGATAATTTTTCTAACAGCATTAGATACTTCAACAGATTTGCTTTGATTTTCAGCCATAATAGCCTCCTTTCTATGTCTTTATTTTTTTGATAATTTTTTTAATCGACTAGTAAAAATGCTGTAAGCCGTAACTATATTTTTTGTAGTTTCTTTCTCACTTTGCATAGCAGGCCTACCTGTAAAATCACGCAATGTAGCATTTTCCAACATGCCTTTTGCTTCATTTATAAGTATGCTATGCAAAGTATTTCTCCATTGAGTACATCGTTCATTCATTAAATCTTTTGGTTTAATATTTGCTAACCATTCTCTAAACGGTTGATCAACTAAGAAATAAGCCTGACTAATGTACTTAGCAGAATATTTAGTTGCATCATCTTTATTTCTATTGCGTATTTCACATATGTCGAGAAGAAATTGCCTGTAAATAAATCCTATGGCAGATCTTGTATACTCGACTTCATTGTTAATTCTGTATACCCATCCATTGTCAGCATTATCAGTTACTACAACTTCATCAATATGCAAAGTATCGCATATTTCATCTGTAGGGACCCAAGATGTAGCATTGCCGTCATCTTTCATACTTATGGCTTGCAGTGAAATAGAAGAACCAGCAATATCATGTTTAATTTTGTTAAGCCATTCCATAATTCCCGGTTTGTGATTTTTTAGGATCCCATCATCTGATTCTTGCAACGTAAGTAACCCGAACGATCTCCACATAGATTCTTCTGCTCTATGCTTCCTGGGAGTGTATTTGTCCTTACTTTCACCTTCCTTGTTATACTGCCATACTGTCATTGGCTCAATAAAAGCATTTTTATGATTAATATCAGGAAGTTTCACTATAGAGACCGATATAGGCTTGTCAATACTGGTATCAGGATTTATATATATTGCCCTACTCCATCGAGTGTAAAGCTGAGAAATATTGTCGATAAATGTTTCGTAAAATGAATTTTCAACATTTTCTGTTCCTGAATATTCCCAGCATGGCTTTTGTCTTTTCTCAGGAGATTGTATTTCACCAACAAGCACGCAGTTGAGCATAAGAGTTTCAAATAAATTGGCCCCTACTATCTCAATACCGCCGAGATCAAAAAGCCAACCTTTAGAAGCTTTATATTTTTCCGTACCAAAAATGGTCTTATCTGCCAATCCAGCATATGACTGTAAGGTAATAATCCATCTTGCTAATTGTGCTTCAGTAAGTGACGATTTATTATTATCAACATTATCTTTTGGAGAAAATACTGCAATTTTATTATTGCTTTCAGAAATCAATCGATTTATATTTTTACCAGATATCTCGCTAGGAGATTTACCACCAAGCTTTTTACTATCGATATCTTGTTTAAGTACTTGTAAAAAAGGATATTTGTCATCAAAAAGATAGAAACGATCATGCCATTGTTCTAAATATTTGAAGACTACATCTGGAAATTTTTTTGAATTCCAAACTTCGCGCCAAATATTCATTGTTTCTTCATTAAAATCCTCTTTATCCTCTTCATCTGAATCAAATTCACGAGAATTTCCTTGAATGTCATATCGAGAAAAAACAGTATGAAGTACAGCTAGAAGAATACGAAGTAATGCAAAATCTTGAGTTTTCATATCGCCAGCAAGAGCTTTATATTCAGATGCATTCTTAAACACATCTGTTATTGATACGAGTTTATTGTGGCCTTTTTCGTCTACAATGACGGAAATCCAAGGCTCATCCAATAAATTAAATCTGCTCACCTTTTAATTCCTTTCTGTCTTCTTCTGAACTCTTAATACATACAATACCACTTTTTTCAGAATACGCAACTCTGTATTTCGATAATTCGCAAATATTATTTTCATCGAATAGAAGCACCAAAGAGCCTCGCAGCCAAGGCTGATCATCCCAATTTTGGAATTGCTTTTGTTTTCGCATTCTTTCCAATTCTGCAATTGTTTCTTCAACACGATTGCTGTTTATCGTAAACATCCACGGCAATCCTACTGTCTCTTGAGCAAGTTTCATTGCAACTTCCACATCATCAATATTTTGTGAAATATCTTTACAATCATGGAAAGTTCCATAGCCGGATCCAACTCTTTTAACAGCAATAACTTCTATAGATTCACCGCTATTACGAACTTGAGCATGTGCAAATTCATCAGACTCTTTTACAATTGGATTCTCCAACAAGCCAACAATAGATTTTTTACCGATTTCTGTTTTTGGATTTTCAATTCTATATGTTTCAGCATTACTTTCATTGTTATTTCTGTCTGAATCATATTCTCTTTTTGCAGCAACATAAGCATCTGTCAAATCTTCTTGTAACTCTAAAGGATTATCACCATAAACTATTTGTACTAATCGAGAAATATCTTGAGGCATGTTTATAACATCTGGCAAATAGTATTGAGTCCTCATAAGTAAATATTTACTGTAAATAGACTCAGAGCCTTTATCAAATTCATACCGCTCACTGGTTCCCAACACATATAAAATTGGTTCTTTAAGAGAATCTGGGCGCTCTATAGTATGCCTTTGTAATCTGCCAGCACGTTGAAGTAATAAATCTATAGGAGCAAGATCAGTAAACAAAACATCAAAATCAATATCAAGTGACTGTTCTAATACTTGCGTACCAATAATTATTGCACGAGCAGGTCTATGGGCATTCTTGCCAATCATATTGCAAATCTGTTGTTCTTTTCTAACTCTATCCGTAGCAATAAATTGCGAATGAATAACTATCACTTCTTCATCACTAAACTCATCAACGCAAGCATTATAAATTTCTTGAGCTCTCTTAACGGTGTTTACTATAATCCCAGCAATACCTCCATTATTTAATAAAGATTTAAGCTCACTAACAAGTGATTCATGTAAGTTATCGTCTGTTATTTTTCTTACAGAAACAGATTTATTGTCACTAGCATCATTTTCAATAAATTTTTGTTTTACACAGTTTTTATCACTGTATGTGATTAAAGGATAACCATTTGTTTCAAAATCAACATTAGACTTATCACATTCACTCCATTTAAATCCCAACCCGCGCAACAGATAAGATTTTATAAGTTCTTTTCTACGCTTTGCAGGCAAGGTGGCAGAAAGCAATACTACAGGAACACCATATGCTGCCATCCAAATAAGAGATTCTTCAAGATACTTATTCATATAAGCGTCATACGCGTGCACTTCGTCAATAATTACAACTTTTTTACTTAAACCCAAATGACGAAGCATAAGATGTTTTTGTTTTAGCGAAGCTAACAAAAATTGATCTACTGTACCAACTACAAAATCATCCAACATTGCTGTTTTTCGCCCAGTAAACCAATCATTAAGTATTACTCCATTATTATTCGCATCATTATTACTAGAACTACTCTCACAACCATCATTCATATTTTGCATTCCACGCGGCAAATGCGCATAATCTGCATTCAGTTCAGATTTACCATGAACTAAACGTAAACCAATTTCACCCTGAAAATCACAATTCACACTTTTAAGCCAATTCTCAACTCGCCTAAACATTCCGTTAGAAGTGGCTTGAGTAGGAAGACCGAAAAATACTCCGCTTCTTCCAGTTAGATTTGCCAATTGCTCAGCAGCAATCAAAGAAGCTTCTGTTTTACCTGAACCCATCGCTGATTCAAGAATAAAAATTCCAGGTTCTTCGCAATTAGAAATAACGTCGTGCAACGCTATCTGAACATCATTCGGCAAGAAACCAAAACGATGTTTATATATTTGCGAAATATCGCTATAACAATTTAATGATTCCCATACATCTTTAGAACCATGTTGTAACCACTTGTCCCAGCCTCTTCTATATCTTTCTTCATGATTTTCTATTAAATCTTTTTCTATTGAAATAAGCGGAAAATAGTTTTCATTACTAGCAATCCAATCAGCCATAATAACTAATCCACACAATAAAACTTGTGCTGGCTCACTTATTTCAGGAAGATTATCTACATTAGAAAAATCATTCCTTTCTAAAGCCCAATCCAAAATATCATTCTGCATTTTTTTCCATAATTTACTATTCTCACTTTCAGTTTCACTTTGATAGTAATGGTCAGCATATGAAGACTCATTATGTTCATAAACGTAATTATTATCTAAAGGCTTACCATGATGAGCGCCAACGATTCCACAAATCCCTTCAGGAACTCCAGCATTAGAAAGAATAGCTTGACCTGTTATAGTGTGATGACTACTTGACCAATCTGTTGTCTTAAGAATAAAATCATCAATATTTGTGAAACCAACAGCAGCTAACTTATTTTTTAACGCAATATCTAAATCTTTTGAATTTGAATACGATTTGCGAAACTGAAAAACAGGAGTAGCTTTACCAATATCATGTATGCAACCTAAAAATTGAGATAATTTTTTTGCATCAACATGTTTACTTAATGAGGATTCAATCAATCTTCGCTGACCATCACTAAGCCAATGATTCCATAATTGGCCAATAATATTTCCAGTATCTTCAAGATGTTGAGCAAGAGGAAGCCATTGCATTACTCCATTAACTTCTCTCTTTTTACCCCATAATGCAGGATTAACAATATGATTACATCTCATACCTACTATCCCCTTAATCTACAATGATTACTAAATAATGGTAAATATACTCTTAATAAAAGTTTTAAGGAAGATTGTATTGAATATTTATTTATAATTATCTGAGCTTCAAACATATTACATGCATTTGAAGCTCAGATAATGCCTCGCCAATGCGAGAAAGACGATAGAACACGAAACACAGAAGGATCACACCCGCGCATGCGGGAAAGACTATCAAAAGCGATTATACATCAACAACATTGTTATTGTGGTTCTTGTACTGGTTATTCGGATTAGGGGTTATAGGCCAAAAAGTGTGTAAGAAATCATGCCTTAGACCTTGCAATACAAGCGTTTTGCGGTAATCGAATCTGTTTTCTGCACATTCGCCACCTGGACAAAAAGTGTGTAAAAAATAAGCTCATAAGCCTTATGGCAGTAGGGCTCGTGGTATATCGAATGTGGGTTATTCTTCATTTGTATGAATAACCCACTATGCAATAACTGTCATCATAAAATGAGCAAGAATGGTCACACCAATGCTGGCACTACTAGATACCGTTGTACTAACTGTGGGGCTTCTAAAAGTAGGGCGTATGATAAACAATCAAACGATTTAACAGTTGGCTTAAATTGGCTTTTATCTAATAAGACTCAGGATAAGTATTCATACGATTTCTCAGCCCGTACCTTAAGACGTAAGAATAAGCTTTTATGGGACTTATGGCCGCAAGTACCATTTGTAGACAAAGTTTATGATTACATTCACGTTGATGGTATTCATTTAGGACGTAAATCTGTAGTACAAGTAATTATCAAAAAGCCAAGCTGACTAATTCTATTTCCAGAATATTCATCAGCTTAGCTTTACACACTTTTCGGCCTATAACCACTCTATCTGTGGATAGAGGGGTTCAACTATTAAACATTAATCTTTTCGTTTACTTACTTGAAGCAAAACACCAATCGCAACTAATACACTTCCAATCAATACTAAGCTACTAACGGTCGTTCCTGTCCGCGGTAAAGTGGCTTTGTGCTGTGGCTGCGACTTTGGCTGCGGCTGTGACTCTTGCTGTGGATTTGATTTTGTTTTTTCTTTTACTGTTACTGTCGCTTGTTTTGTTGCAGTTGCTCCTTTGCTATCTGCTACTTTATATGTAATTTTATATGTGCCGACTTTGTTATTGTCAAAACCACCTTTATCTACTATTTCTACTTTTTCTTTTAAGTCGCCGTCTTCTTTGTCTGTTGCACTTATTATTAGTGTTTTTAGATCTAAATCTTCTCCTACCATTATTTCTTTGTCAGCTACTTCTAATTGAGGTGCTTCGTCTAGGGTAGATAGAGGTTTTATGCTAGTAAATTTCCATGTTCCTGTGAATGTTAAATCTTTATCTTCTACTGTTTGCTCTTCAGTATCATATCCTAGGAATGTCCATTTCCCTCCGTCTACTGATATTTCTTTTTGCGTTGGGTCAGCTGGAGTTATTTTTTCGCCTTTTTTATATGTATTTTCATTTTTTGGCAGTAAGTTTGTAACTTTGTCTGGTAATTTTTTGTCATCTTTTGAGTTGAAATTATAGCTTACTTTATGTTTTAATAAAGCATTAAAGTCTACAGTTATTCTTGTTTTTTTATCATTACTATCCAAAAGACTAACTGTAAATTCCTGATTTTCTTTTTCGTTATAGTATGGCTCTGTTAATTTTTTTGCTTTTAAAACATAACTACCTGGTTCTAAATAAAGAAGATTATTTGTTTCGTAATAGCCTTGATCGTTTATTGTATTTTTTTTCATCATTTTTTCTATAGAATTTATAGTATCTTCTTTTTCATTCGCACGAGAATAATTAGGTTTAATAGCAGATTTAACTAAAACCTCTTTATTATCTTCCACACGGTAAAGATCAAAACTATTATCTAAAGATGTTTTTTTATCTTCTTTAAATTGACGAACAACAATTTCTGTTGGCATGGCGCGATAAGTGACATAATAATGTTTTGTAGTCAAC
Source organism: Gardnerella sp. c17Ua_118 (assembly GCF_055804255.1). Classification (NCBI taxonomy): domain Bacteria; kingdom Bacillati; phylum Actinomycetota; class Actinomycetes; order Bifidobacteriales; family Bifidobacteriaceae; genus Gardnerella; species Gardnerella sp. c17Ua_118. The sequence goes on along the minus strand of NZ_JANUYT010000001.1, from coordinate 197,652 downwards.
ATATTTCTATCGTTATCATAGCCATAAGTTAAATAATGATTGCCTTTTTCTTTCGTTGTAGCGTCATCTTTTTTAAATTCTTTTGTTTTTGGCTTATCTATATCATTATCACAGTAAATATATCCCGGAATTGTTTTTGCTTTTAACTGATCTAAAGTAGGTCTTTTTATTGAACTTTTTTCATCACCATCATATGACAATAAAGGAGTGGACAAATCGGCACTATAGACTGGATTATTTCCAAAGAAAGCTTTATCTGTTTTAACAATGTTAAGCATATCTTTTAGATCAAGCTTTTTAAAAGCTTCATTAGAAAAAGAATTTTTATCTCTTTCACTTCTTTCTTTTAGAGGTGAAGATAATTTTTGGTTTGTTAATTTTCTATAACTACTATCATCTACAAAGTGAAAATCTGCATCTACAGAAGTTACAAAAAATTTAAATATAGTATTTCCTTCTCCATATCTATCTACATAAAAAACTTGTGAGAGTGCATCGTCATTTTTAGTTGTTTGATAGCTAACTCTAACAAATGCACGAGTTTGCTTTGGATTTACTTTAAATTTAGTTTCCTCTGTTAAATTTTCTCCAAGGACTTTTTTATTTACCGAAAGAGAAAATGGCGTTTCGGCATATTTACCGTCATTAAAAGAAATTTTATTGCCTTCTTCTAAGGTGTTAAAAGCGTGATAAACTGCTCCAACTTGTGCTCTTGCACTCTCTACATTTCTTTTTGGTAAAAATATAAAGTAATCAACTGTTCCATCTTGTGGATACCAATCTACAAATCTCCATCCTATTAATGTTAATTGTTTGGTATCTTTTCCTTTTGGGTTAAAGTCTTTTCCTTTTGGAGTGAAATAAATTTTTACTTTATCGTCTTTTTCTGCTTCAGCTTTTTGCAATTCTTCATTTGAAAAAACTTCTGGATAGAGATTTTCTGATGTTTTTTCAGTCATTAAATCATAATATCCATCATCATCTTTAGTTAAAGGATTAGTTTTGTTTGCAGAACCTGCGGTACGGCTACTTTCTGAGCCATTCCTTAAATCATTATCTTTACCCACCATGTCAGCGTGAGCAAGTGTCGCTTGAGATAGAGCCATTCCAGAGAACAAAATTCCAACCACCACAACTACCACCACAGCAGAAACGAAATGTTGTCCGAACTTACGCAAACTATAACGATTAACTTTCTCAGGTTGCATAAGATAGCCTCTTTTTCTCAATTAATTAATCAATCACTTTTGATAACAACCATTATAAAAAAAAACGCGGCATAAGCCGCGTGTATCGTGCGCCAGACAGGATTCGAACCTGCAACCTTCTGATCCGTAGTCAGATGCTCTAATCCGTTGGGCTACTGGCGCATGTTCTCCAAAAACTTGGAACTTTAACTTTCCGTTGTTTTTGGCAACTTGACTAATATACAACCATCTTTACAAAAATACAAACCCTGGCGTGTCGCCATCGCCAGGGTCTGCATCTAAAACACAAGAATCTAAAACATAAAATCCTTAAGACCTATGCTCCAGAACCTCGTCTACCATACCGTATTCTTTAGCTTGAGGAGCTGTAAGAATAGTATCTACCTCAATATCTTTACGAATACGATCAACACTTTGGCCAGTGTGCTTTGCAAGAGTGGATTCCAACCATTCACGCAAACGCAACATTTCCTTAGCCTGAAGCTCTATCTCTGTAGCCTTGCCAAAATCTTGACCCATTGCAGGCTGATGAATAAGCACGCGAGCATTTGGCAAAATCATACGCTTACCAGCAGCGCCAGCAGCAAGCAAAATCGCAGCAGCCGAAGCAGCTTGACCCAAACACACCGTCTGAACATCTGGCTTAATGTATTGCATGGTATCGTAAATGGCCGTCATAGCCGTCATAGAACCGCCTGGAGAGTTAATGTACATCATTACATCTCTGCTTGGATCCATGCTTTCGAGAACCAAAAGCTGAGCCATAATGTCATCAGCAGAAGTGTCGTCAACCTGAACACCCATAAAAATAATGCGATCTTCAAAAAGCTTAGTGTATGGATCTTGCGTTTTCATACCATAAGGAGTCTGCTCGCCAAATTGAGGCAAAACATAACGATTCGTAAACACACCACTGGTCTGACCGAATCCACCCAAACGCTTAGCGCGAGCAACAAACTTTGCTTCTTCACTTGCCATTAAAATCACTCCTCCCCACGCATAGAAGCTGGAGTGGTAACAATCTTATCTACAAAGCCATACTCCAAAGCCTGCTGAGCAGTAAACCAATGATCATACTCGTTGTCTCGGTAGATCTCTTCAACCGTATGACCAGTCTGCTGAGCCGTTAGCTCAGCGAGAGTTTTCTTCATATCCATAATAAGTTCAGCATTAATACGCACGTCTGTAGCAGTGCCACCAACACCGCCAGAAGGCTGGTGCATTAGCACGCGAGCGTGAGACGTAATAAAACGCTTACCAGGCGTGCCAGAACTCAGCAAGAACTGACCCATAGAAGCAGCCATGCCAACAGCAATCGTAGCAACATCTGGCTCAATAAGCTGCATAGTGTCGTAAATAGCCATTCCAGCGGTAATAGAACCACCTGGCGAATTAATATAAAGCCAAATATCTTTCTTAGGATCTTGCGCAGCTAGCATAAGCATCTGAGCGCAAATAATATTGGCATTTTCATCCTTGACTTCAGAGCCAAGCCAAATAATACGATCTTTTAAGAGTTGATTAAAAATCGAATCCGTTGGATTTTGTGGCTCCCCTTCTTGCATAACGGGAGAAGCCGTAAACAGATCAGTCACCTTATCTCCTTACAAACATTTTGAATATATCTAGACTATCGTGTGCGTGTGACCGCAAAACAAGAATGCGAAGTAAAACGCTTAACGCAATTAGACACACAACTAGATACACAATTAGACACAATCACTGCAAATAGCATAAGACAAAGTAATGTAAACGGTGCGTTTACTAATTCCGCAACTAAAAGCCACGCCATAATCGGAGCTTTTCTAGAAGACGCAAGTAAAGAAGCAGCACCAATAATAGATACAGAAATTGCGGAAACTTGCGAAATGTCAAAAACTTGCGAAAGCGCCGTTGTTGAAAAAATAGCGTATAAAATCACGCCAAAGCAAGCGCCAGTTGAAATACTCGGTTGCAAAACGCCTCCAGAAGCACCATAGCGCAAAACAAGCAAAGTAGCAGCCATTTTAATTAGCGCAAGAAGCAACAAAATAATCATAATATGCGAGTTTTCTGCCATATACGGAAAGCTAGCTACAGAAAACGCAAGTTGGCAAAGCGACCTACCATTCCCCATAATATGCGGAAACCAACAAGCTGCAACACCAATAACTAAGCCAGCTACAGGCATAAAACACAGCATTTGTATACCACGCAAAGCATGAGTTCTACACCAAATAATACCCAAGCGAAAAACGTAACCAACTAAGCCGCACACTGCACCAACAACAACAGTTAAAACGCAAATTTGCCAAGAAATCACGCAAGAAAATTGCGAAATATTGTAATATCTAGAATGATGCAATAAAAACTCAACAACAAACGCAGCAACATAATTCATAACAAGAGCAAAAGGCAAGCAATGCAAACGCTCCGAGCGCGCAATATTTTTAAGTGCATTAACTATTACAGAGCCATTTTCGCGATTTAGCCACGCATAAAAACCAAAACCTTGAGTTTTACTAAGCAAACCTAAAGAAAGCACGGTGCCAGCTAAAGGCGCGTGGTACACTGCAGCCAAGCCAGCACCTGCAGCAGACGCAACTAGTATACGCTGAGTTTTAACAGACACATTAAAAATACTGCTGCAACGCTGAGCAATCATTGCAGCTAATTCTCTAGGAGCTACTTCCCTTCCGATTGAAATTCCAGAGCCAACAATGCCGATTTGTAATAAAACATGTGCAATAGTAGAAAAAATTGGCATTCTACTGCCACTAACGGCTTGTGGAATAGTAAAGATTCGAGGAGGATTCTCCTTCTTTCGCAAAAAATACCAAGCTAGTGAAGCAATAGTCATAGCAATTGTGCAAGATAGCACGTAGCGATACCAAGGAAGACCTAAAAATACAGTATTTTCAGCAGATTCAATTGAGCCAAAAGCAAGGTATTGTACAGCGTAAAAAATAAGCGTAAGAACTGTTGCTCCTAGGGCAACAAGAACGCCAAGAACAACCGAAGATGCAATAAAACGCGCTACTAGAATTGCAAAACTAAATAATTTGCAAGATTTGCAGAATTTGCCAAACTTGTCAAACTTGCCAAACTTGCAACAAGATTCATGCTTAGTTTTAGCACTACTATCCATAATGTCTCGCAATTCTTAAGATTTCTCTGTAACCTTGTAGTCCTGTAATTCTATAACCCTGTAATTATCGTAATTATTTAATTAGATATAGGTAAGACCCAGCTTAATTAAATATAAGTAAGACCCAGCAGAGTTATGCTCTACTAGGTCTTAAATAACAAGATTATTAGAAGATTCTAATTTAGAAGATTCTAACTACTTTTCAGCAGCAAGCTCGTCGGCAACAGCTGCAGCAGCAGAAGCAGCCTTAACGCTTTCGTCTTCTGGCTCTTCATCTTCCGACAAGAAAGCACTTAAATCAAGAGCTTCTCCGCCAGCAACAAACTTTACAGCACGCATACCAGCAAGCAAGCCCTTAGAGCGAGCAACTTCTTGAACAGCAGAACCAAGCTGACCATTGCGAACAATAGCGTTAATAAACTGGCTTGGATCCATTCCGTACTGTTGAGCAACAGAAACCAAGAAGTTGGTAACGTCTGCTTGAGAAACAGAAACGTCGAGGCTTTCTGCCAAAGCGTCGAGAACCATTTGGTCGCGAAGCTCCTTTTCTGCAGCCTTTTCAGCCTCGTCCTTTTGCTCTTTAGTAGCCTTTTCTGGGTCTGGAGTCATGCCCTTAAGATGCTCGGCAACAGCCTTATCTTTAACACCCTTTGGCACAGGAATTTCAACTTCTTCCTGAATCTTAGCAATAAAGGCATCGCGAGCAAGAGTTGCCTGGCGACCTTCATTTGCTTGCTCCAAAGACTTACGAACGTCTTCCTTAAGTTCCTTCAAGGTGTCGAACTCAGATGCTTCCTTAGCAAACTCATCGTCAAGCTTTGGCAATTCTTGAGCCTTAACGGAGTTAACCTTTACCTTAACCTGAGCCTTCTTGCCTTGGTTCTTTCCAGCCTCAAGAGTGCCTTCAAAAGTGGTTTCTTCTCCAGCGGAAAGACCTTCCAAAGCCTCATCCAAACCATCAAGCATGGTGTTGGAACCAAGCTCGTAGCTTACGCCATTTTGAGAATCGGCAACTTCGTCGTTAATCTTAGCTTCCAAATCGATGTTTGCAAAATCACCCTTCTTAGCTGGGCGATCAACACCAACAAGAGTGCCAAAACGTGCGCGCAAAGCCTCAAGACGAGCCTTAACATCGCTATCTTTAACTTCTGGCTTCTCTACTTCGATTTCTACACCCTTAAACTTGTTAAGCTTGAACTCTGGGCGACGCTCAACAGTTGCAACAAACTTAAGCTTAAGTTCGTCTTTAGCAGATTCTGGGACTTCCTGAACATCAAATTCTGGCTGATCCATTGGGCGAATCTTCTTTTCTTCCAAAGCCTTAGAATAAAGCTCTGGAACAGCAGAATTTACAGCTTCACCGGCAACAGCTCCGAAGCCAACTCGCTGATCTACAATCTTGCCTGGTACGTGTCCCTTACGGAAACCTGGCACGTTGATTTGCTTTGCGATCTCTTTACGAGCCTGATCCATAAATGGCTCAAAATCTTCGAGATCTGCGGTAATGGTGAGCTTAACCTTAGTTGGCTCAAGATTCCTGACGCTGATTTTCACGCTTGCGCTCCTGAAATTACGTTTTCTAGCTTCTGCCATATGGCACAACCGTTACATAATAGCGCGAGTTACGGACTCAGCAATTAAATCGCTTTGCCACGTTCTTGCACCCTGCTCTACAAGAAACTCCTTAACATCAATATGCTCAATATTATCTTGCCAACAAAGATTGCGAATAATTTGCGGTTTAATAATGATTTCCGTAGGCGTGTGCGTATCTTCTGCAATCTTGATTAAAGACTGCTTTACATTTTGTAAGCGCTCATATCTTTTGGGATGATGATCACGCCAATACTTCATAGATCGTGGAGCTGCTTGCGATTCTTGTGCGTCGCTAGAATCAACAGAATCGCCAGCATCCGCAGAATTGCCAGTATCGCCAAAATCGCCAGCATCGTTGTAATTGCCATATTTACTACTTGAATCATCAAGCTTAGAAACAATAGCAACTTCCCCACTTTTAGCGCGACTAATCGCGTCTTCTATAACAGCTTTCCACACATTTGGCTTGATTTTGCGCTGAATCGGAGCATAGCGTTCAAACATCTTGTCTTGCTCGCTGCCCGTGTGAATCCTAACACGTTCGTTAAGAATGCGAATTGAGCGAAACTCCCTAGAATTACTTGGTTTTCGCTTTCCTGCTTCAATAATCGCAGCATCCGAAAGCAATAGAGTTGGCGCAATATCGTATTGACAAGCAAGCTCATCTCGCTTTTGCCAAAGCTCTTTTGCAATCATTAAGCCGATTTTATCGTGCATAAGAACGCTTATATGAGATATTCTAAGCCAAGGATTTGGGTGAGGAGCCTTCTTTTGCGCACCTTTACTTAATAAGTGTGCAAACTCTTGATTTGCCCATAAAAGCTTGCCTTGCTTCTTTAACTCACCGCTCATTACTTCTTCTAATTCGATTAGCAATTCAACGTCTAAAGCCGCGTAATTTCGCCAATCTCTAGGAAGAGGTCTATATGACCAATCCGCTGCAGAATGTTCTTTTGCAAGAGTCAATCCCAAATAATATTCAGTTACAGAGCTTAATCCAAAGCGCTTTCTACCAAGCAATTTAGCTGCGATTTCTGTATCAAATAAAGCACGCGGACGCAAACCAATATCGAAAAATCCTGGCAAATCTTGCATAGAATCGTGAATAATCCAAGGCGCGTCTCCTACTGCCTCATTAAATTCATGCCAATCAACGCCAAGTTTTCCTAAAGCTATTGGGTCCAGCAATCCAATTCCTGCACCTTTGCGTTTGAACTGAATCAGCCAATCTTCGTGACCATATCTAAAACCAGATGCGCGCTCTGCATCTGCAGCCAAAGGCCCCGACCCTGCTGCCAACAAATTACAATATTCTTTATATGCTTCAAGCGTATCAATGACTTCTGGAACTCCTTCTCTAGGCTCTTTTAAAAGCTTTGGTTCCTTATTCAAGAACGCCTCCCGATTGTACGCTTTAGCCAAATTCTTACGCTTTTTGCATCTTACTTTGTAATGCTTGAATATTATTTTGCAAAACATCCGTAAAACATTCTATAGAATATTGCGCAAGATATATTTAAGCCGTGTTATAGATTATGCATCTTTTAACACGGCTTCAACTTTCGCACACAACTACGACTAATCAAAAATAAATAATCAATTAAATAATCATTCTGTTTTATTGTTTGATTCTTATTGAGTTATGCGCTTAACAAGTTTAGTTTTAAGGAATCTAGTAAGAGTAAATGCGACTGCCGAAACTAAAACTGTTGGGATAACGTAGAGAGCATGTAAACCTAAATCTCTTATTGGGAAAGTGGCAAGTTCTGTAGCAATGGTTATAGCAACAGATATTATTGGCACTTCAATAAGAGGTTTTTCATCGAAAGCTGCAACTATATTTACCGGCAGCAAGATTATCGGCAAAACAATTAAAATAATAATCGCTGTGCCAAAGCCAAACTGATCGTTACACCGTGCAAAAATAGCTAACGCTAATGCAAAAGCTAATGCAATCCAACAACCTATTCTGCGCTTCATTGCGTATCCTTTCTCTAAAAAAGGTTATTTGTATAATTATACAAAATCCTTTAAAAAAAAAAACAATAAAATACGCAAAATTTCCCTAAATTACAATTACAGCTTTGACGCAGTCTAAATGCAGTCTAGTACACTACAAAACCGTGGTCTTTGAACTGGTTTACAACTCGCTCTTTAAGCGCCTTAGAAGGTCCTTTTTGATTCTCAAGAGGGTACGGAATCCTAAGCTCATGCCACTTTGGGCGGCCTAGTTGATGGAAGCCAAGCACGTCAATATGCTCAACAGCATCACCAAACGAATCGCAAATCTCAGCAACTTTTTCAACATTTTCTTCACTGTCTGTAAGACCTGGAACAAGCACAAAACGCACCCAAATCTTCTTACCAGCCTTCGCCAAGCGCTGACCAAAGTCAATAGTTGGCTGAAGCAAGCCGCCAGTTACTTTTTTATACGTTTCTTCAGTTCCGGATTTAACGTCAAGAAGGCAAAGATCAATGTCGTCAATCATTTCGTCTGTATAATTGCGATTCAAAAAGCCAGAAGTATCTAAGCAAGTATGCACGCCCATCTCTTTTGCTGCACGAAAAACCCTAGATACAAAAGCTGGTTGCATCATAGATTCTCCGCCAGAAAATGTGATTCCGCCGCCTGTTGCCTTAAAAAGACTTTGATAACGGTCTACTTTTTTAATCATTGCATCTAAGTAGACTGGCTTGCCGTCGCGCATTTTCCAAGTATCAGGATTTTGGCAATATTGGCAACGAAGCGGGCAACCACTCATAAACACTGTCATACGAGTGCCAGGGCCATCAACAGAAGTATTGATATCCCAAGAATGCACAAATCCAATATCGCCAGTTTTAAGAGCGACTAAGCGGTCTTTTCTGTCTAATCCAATTGGAGATTCAAAACCAGAAAGACCACCCATTAAAGTTTGTCGGGCATACTCTTTTGACTCCTTTAACATGTGCTGAGTCGTAGTGCGAAAAGCTGTGTTTTCAACCATTTACATGCCCTCCTATAACCGTCTTTGGTAATCTTTAAGTCTATTTTATTTGAAAAGCCGCCAGGAGCAAAACCATGCTCACTCCCGGCGGCACTCATAAATCAATCAGAATCAGTCAGTAACTGAACCCTGGTGGAATGTACGAGAAATAACGTCGAGCTGCTGCTCCTTAGTGAGCTTTACAAAGTTCACTGCGTAGCCAGAAACACGAACCGTAAGATGTGGGTACTTTTCTGGGTGCTCAACAGCGTCTTCAAGCTGTTCCTTACGCAAAACGTTGATGTTTGCGTGGTACAAGCCGTGGCCGTTGCCAGCGTCCAAAATACCAACAAGGTTGCTAATGCGCTCGCCTTCATCTCTACCCAAACCATCTGGAGTAATGGTGTTAGTCAAAGAGATGCCATCGAGAGCATCGTCATAGTCAATCTTGCCAACAGAGAACATGGATGGAAGCATGCCGTGCGAATCCATACCATTTTCTGGGTTTGCACCTGGAGCGTAAGGAGTGCCCTTCTTGTGGCCAGATGGGAAGGAACCAGTGTTCTTGCCGTACTCAACGTTAGAAGTAATAGTCAAGATGGACTGAGTTGGAACAGCATTACGGTATACAGGCAAACGCTTTACCTGACCCATAACAGTGCTTACAACCCACTTTGCCAAGTCATCAGCACGATCATCATCGTTACCGTAGATTGGGAACTCGCCAACCGTCTTGTAGCCAACGATTAAGTCGTCGTCTGCGCCTTCGATGTACTCATACTCATGACCTTCAGTGGTCTTAGCATCCTTGTTGTAGATTGGGTAAACCTTTGCATACTTTAGAGCAGCCAAGGAATCTGCAGCAATAGACAAGCCAGACATACCGCATCCGAGTGTACGATAGACTTCCCTATCGTGCAAAGCCATCTCAATGGACTCGTACGCGTACTTATCGTGCATGTAGTGGATTATGTTCAAAGCCTCAATGTAGGTTTCGGAAAGCCATTCCAAAGCCTTCTCGTAGTTGGCCTTAACCTTCTCGTAGTCAAGAGTTCCATCAGCTTCTGGCTTGATTGGGTCAATAACACCCTTATCAATAACCTGCATGCCAGTCATTTCATCGCGGCCACCGTTAATCGCGTAGAGCAAAGCCTTTGCGGAGTTAACGCGTGCAGCGAAGAACTGCATTTGCTTACCAACGCGCATTGGGGAAACGCAGCAAGCAATAGCAGCGTCATCGCCCCAGTGCTCACGAATATCTTTATCGGACTCGTACTGAATTGCAGAAGTGTCGATAGAGATTCGTGCGCAGAAACGCTTGTAGGCTTCTGGAAGCTTTGGATCCCAGAAAATAGTGATGTTTGGCTCTGGACCAGGACCTAGATGCTCAAGAGTCAAAGTGTTGAGCAAACGGAACGAAGTCTTAGTAACAAAGGTACGGCCATCATCGCTGAAGCCTGCATCGGACCAAGTTGCCCAGTATGGATCTCCAGAGAAGATTGCGTCGTAATCCTTAGTACGCAAGAAGCGCACAATACGAAGCTTCATAACCAATGCATCAATGATTTCCTGAGCGTCGGTTTCGTTGATTAATCCAGCCTTCAAATCGCGCTCAAAGTAGCAATCGAAGAATGCGGAAACACGGCCGAAGCTCATTGCAGCGCCATCCTGGCTCTTAACAGAAGCAAGATAGCCCATGTAAGTCCACTGAACAGCTTCCTTAGCGGTTTGAGCTGGGCGGCTCAAATCCAAGCCATACTCGTTGCCCAAGTTAATAAGCTGCTTCAAAGCCTTGATTTGCTCATCGTGCTCTTCGCGGAAGCGAATCCAATGCTCAATCTCGGTCTCAGTAAAGTCGTTGCGGTATGGAATCGAATCCTTATCGCGCTTCTTGAACTCAATAAGCATGTTTACGCCGTAAAGAGCCACACGACGATAATCACCGATAATACGACCACGGCCATAAGCGTCTGGCAAACCAGTCAAAATCTTGTTGTGGCGAGCAATCTTAATATTCTTGGTGTAAACACCAAACACGCCATCGTTATGAGTCTTGCGATAAACGGTGAAAATCTTCTTGATTTCTGGATCTACTTCCTTGCCAGCTTCCTTAATGGCCTGCTCAACCATTCGCCAACCGCCGTTTGGCATCATAGCACGCTTGCAAGGTTCGTCGGTTTGAAGACCTACGATTACGTTATCTACTTCTGGGCTTTCAATGTAGCCTGCTGGCATTGCGTCAATTCCTGCTGGAATATGTGTTTCAACGTCGTATACGCGGCGCTCGCGCTCGACAGCCAAGTAGTTGTCGTCGAGGTACTTCCACATATGCTTAGTTTTTTCGGTGGCGTCTGCCAAGAAAGTCTCATCACCCTCGTATGGAGTGTAATTCTTTAGGATAAAGTCACGAACGTCAATATCTTTTTCCCAATTGCCGCTTGTAAATCCATCCCACGCTTTTGCACGAAGATCCTCTTCGCTGAGAACGGATGCATCCACTGATGCCATATTTGACTCCTTTCGTATCCACGACGCTTCTTCACGTCGCCTTCTCTACTATGTTAGAGCAATGTTTAAACAGTACACGTCGATTTTTGGCATTTTTAACGTGAGTTACCTCACATTTTACTGTTTTTTAGCTTATTTTTAATAAAAATGCTAGTTTGAATCCTCAAACTAGCACATATACAACGCGTAGCGAACGGGCGGTTGCTTGCGACTTTTCCCAAGCTTCACCAATCCGTTCCCAGCCTCCGCCTATTCCCTAAACGCCGTTGTTACTGGAATTCGCCTATCTCTGCCAAACGCAATCGCACTAACTTTTGGCCCTAACGGATACTGCCTACGCTTCCATTCTGCGCGGTCTACAAGCCGAATAACTGTATCAACTGTGCGCTCATCAAAACCGTCTGCAAGCAAATCCGCCCTGCCGTGAGCAAGCTCGATATGAGCCTCTAACACTTTGTCTAGCAAATCGTATTCTGGCAAAGAATCCGAGTCCTTTTGCCCTGGCCTAAGCTCGGCACTTGGAGGCTTAACAATAGAGTTTACAGGTATAAGAATGCCATCTTTTGGAGCATTTTCTTTAGGATTATTTTCTTTAGAAAAATCTTCACTGCCAGCAATAGGCAACATTCCAAGACCTACGCCATTTTTAGCAGCGCGATTACGCCATCTAGAAAGCGCCCAAACGCGAGTCTTAAACAAATCTTTAATAGGAGCATACCCACCTACCGCATCTCCATAAATCGTAGAATAACCACATGCAAGCTCCGACTTATTGCCAGTAGCTAAAGCCAGCAAACCTTTTGAATTAGAGTACGCCATAACAATCACGCCTCTAACTCGCGCTTGCAAATTTTCTGCAGCAACACCTTGCAAATCAAGCTGATTTTGGAATGACTTAAAAAGCGGCTCAATAGGCTGAATATCGTAATGTGCTCCAAGGCGCTTAGCTAAATCGCAAGCATCGTCTTTAGAACCAAGCGAAGAATACATGCTTGGCATTGAAATTCCCCAAACGTTTTGCCCTCCGCAAGCATCCGCCGCCATAGTTGCAACTAGCGCAGAGTCGATTCCGCCAGAAAGTCCTAAGCAAACTCCCTTAAAGCCATTTTTACGCATGTAATCTCTAAGTCCTAAAACGCATGCGCAATAAACTTCTTCGTCTGGGTCTAATTTTTGAGCAATCGTCGAGCACTTTTGCACATCTAAATCTGTATTAAAATCAACAAAACTTAAGTCTTGATCAAACATCTTAGAACGCTCAATCAAAGACCCGTCTGCATTTACTACAAAGCTGCCGCCATCAAAAACAAGATCGTCTTGAGCACCAACTTGATTTACATAAACAAGCGGAGCATCAACCTCTTTTGCACGCTTTTGAGCCAGTTTTAATCGAATATCCGTTTTGCCTTCTTCGTATGGAGAACCGTTGATTGTTACTAGAACATCAATACCCTCTTTAGAAAGACGCGCAACTGGGCCGCCATCTTGCCAAATATCTTCGCAAATCGCAAATCCTAATTTTGCGCCTTTAACGTTTAGAATTCCGCAATCGTTTCCAGAAGAGAAAATTCTAAATTCGTCAAAAACGCCATAATTTGGCAAAAAATGTTTGTCGTAAACAAGTGCCACTTTTCCGTTGTTAATAACAAGCAAGCGATTTCTTGGCTTACCTAACTCATCGTCTACACCAACCGTTCCAACAACAACGTATAAGTCACCTAATCCGCTATCTTTTAAGCTTTTTGCAAGACTATAAGCGGCATTATTAGCTGCTTTTCTAAATGTTGCACGCAAAGCAAGGTCTTCGATTGGATACCCAGTTAGTGTCATTTCTGGAAACACAACAATATCGGCGTTTCCCCTACTTGCGTCTTTGCAAAATCGCAATATTTCATCCGTATTTTTGCTTATGTTTCCAACGCAAGTGTCAATTTGAGCTAAAGCTAAACGCAAAGAAGTCATGTTTTTATTATAAGCCATGTTGAATAAGCCATGTTGAATAAGCCATGTTGAATAAGCCATGTTGCAATAAAACGTTTTAGCTTTGCAAATAGAACAATCGCAAAACGCCAATCGTAGAAAAATCGCAAAAAACAAAAAATCAAGCCCTAAATGCAAAAAATAATTGTTGATTATCTTATTGATTTTATTAGCTTTACTAACTCGTCATAAATTATACAAATAGAAAATAGGTAGCGAAGAGGCTGCAAAATCGCATATATTGATATTCCGTTGCTAAGAAACAAAATAATCAACTAGCAAAAAACATTAAAGGACAAGGGGAAAAACATGAAAATCACAAAAAAGAACACAAAGATTATTGCAGCTTTTACAGCACTAACTGCGATTTTGGGTCTTTCGCTAAGCGCATGCGGATCTTCTGCAAATGGAGCAACTAAAGACGATAAGGTGATTAAGGTTGCAGCTTCCCCAACTCCTCACAGCGATATTTTGAATAAAGTAGTTAAGCCGATTTTGCAAAAGCAAGGCTATAAGTTGGTTGTTAAGGAATTTACTGATTACGTTCAGCCAAATACTGCTGTAGAAGAAGGCGAAGCAGACGCAAACTACCATCAGCATTTGCCATACTTAGATAACTTTAATAAAGAAAGAGGAACGCATATTATTTCTATTGCTGGAATCCACTTTGAGCCATTTGGACTTTACCCAGGAAAGACTAAAACAATTAAGGACTTAAAAGATGGCGCAACAGTTGCTGTTCCTAGCGATCCAACCAACGAAGCTCGCGCACTTCTTCTTTTGCAAGACGCAGGTCTTCTTAAGCTAAAGAATCCAAAGGATGTTAACTCAACCAAGAAGGATATTGTTTCTAATCCAAAGAATCTAAAGTTTAAGGAAATAGACGCCTCTTTGGTTCCAACAGTCGTTAAAGACGTTGATTTAGCTGCTCTAAACGGAAACTACGCTATTCAAGCTGGATTTAACCCAACTAAAGATCCTCTTACAAGCGAAAAAGTTGGAGGCGTAGCCGCTAAGACATACGAAAACATTATTGCTGTTAAGAAGGGCTCCGAAAAACTTGCTAAAATCAAGGCTCTTATTAAGGCACTAAAAACCGACGCAGTTCGTGATTTTATAAATAAAAACTACAACGGCGCTGTTCTTCCAGTGTTTTAACGTGATTACAGCGTTTAATCGCAAATAAAAAAAAAGAGACATGTGCCTCTAAAAAAACTAGAGGCACGTGCCTCATATTTGTTTTATAATTCGTTTTACAATTCGTTCTACAATCGGTGGAAAAATGATTCAGATTGAACATCTTTATAAGACTTATTCAAGCGGCAAAACTAAACACGAAGCGCTTAAAGACATTAATTTGACTATTGAATCGGGAGAAGTCTTTGGAATTTTAGGTTCTTCGGGAGCTGGAAAGTCTTCGCTAGTTAGATGCATAAACCTTCTAGAAAGACCTACGAGCGGAAAAGTTGTAATAGACGGAAAAGATATTACAGACGCTAAAAATCGCGATTTATCTAATATCAGGTCAAATATTGGCATGATTTTCCAAAACTTTAGTCTTTTTCAGCAGCGAACTGTATTGCAAAATGTGACTTTTCCTTTGGAACTAAACCACACGAATAAGAACGAACGAGAAGAGCGAGCAAAATATTTGCTTGACTTAGTTGGATTAAAAGATTTAGCAAACCGCTACCCTATTCAGCTTTCTGGCGGCCAGCAGCAACGTGTTGCTATTGCGCGAGCGCTTGCTAACAATCCTTCGATAATGCTTTGTGACGAAGCTACAAGCGCGTTGGATTCAACAACTACAGCGCAAATACTTGACTTGCTTAGAAGAATTAACCGAGATCTTAACGTTACATTGGTTATTATTACTCACTCTCTTGCAGTTGCACGCAATATTTGCGATAGAGTTGCAATGATTGATGGCGGAAAAATCGTAGAAATCGGCGATACTTCAACGCTTTTTAAGAATCCGCAAAGCAATATTCTAAAAACACTTATTGCAAACGAAAATGTTGAAAATCATAGAGATAACAGCAAAAACATCAGCAATAACACAAACAACAGCGATAACATCGAAAACAGCAAAAACAGCGAGGTGAAATAAAATGCCAGAAAATATTTCACAATTTATAGACGAATATGGAGAACTAATTATTGAAGGCACAAAAGACACAATTGTTATGACTTCAATATCTACACTATTTGCATACGTAATAGGACTTCCAATAGGAGTTCTTCTTATAACAAGCGCAAAGCAAGGAATTTGCAAAAACGCGCTGCTTAACACTGTTTTAGGAAGCATTGTAAACGTTGTTCGATCTGTTCCGTTTATAATTTTGCTTGTTGCTATAATTCCACTTACAAGACTTATTGTTGGAACATCTTTAGGTGTTCCAGGAGCAATTGTTCCGCTTGTTATAACAGCTGCACCATTTGTAGCGAGAATTGTTGAGCAATCTTTGGCAGAAGTTGACGGAAGTCTTATAGAAGCTGCTCAAAGTTTTGGAGCAAGCAACACACAAATCGTATTCAAAGTATTGCTTTTTGAAAGCTTACCTTCGCTAATTCGCGGAGCAGCATTGACTTTTATTACGCTTTTTGGATTCTCTGCAATGGCTGGAACAGTTGGCGCAGGCGGACTTGGAGATATTGCGATTCGCTACGGTTACCAACGCTACCAATACGACGTTATGAGCGCAGCAGTAATTTTGTGCATTATTCTTGTGCAATTAGTGCAAAGCATTGGAGATTTAATATCCAACAAAATCAACCATCACGAGCGCTGATATTAATCAAAATAAACAATAAACAGTCTTTAATGTATGGGAGAATCGCAATATGACACTTATTAATATGCATACGTCTGAAGGCGATATAAAGATTAATCTTTTTGACGATAAAGCGCCTATTACAGTAAAAAATTTCGTTGACTTGGCAACTGGCGCAAAAGAATGGGTAGATCCTTTTAGCGGCGAAAAGTCTAATGAGCCTTTCTACAATGGCTTAACTTTCCACAGAATTATTAAAGACTTTATGATTCAAGGCGGATGCCCTCTTGGAAACGGAATGGGCGGCCCTGGCTACGAATTTGACGACGAGATTGACCCATCGCTAAAGTTCGATAAGCCATATTTGCTCGCAATGGCAAATGCTGGAAAGCAACGCGGACGCGACGGTCGCTTGCATGGCACTAATGGATCTCAATTCTTTATAACAACTGTTCCAACTCCTTGGCTTGATGGCCATCATACAATTTTTGGAGAAGTCGTAGATGATGAGTCTAAAGCTGTTGTAGACAAGCTAGAATCTGTTCCAACAGATAGGTCTGACGCTCCACTAGAGCCAGTTGGAATCGTATCCATTGATGTTATTAAGTAAAAACATTAGCTAAAATAAAGCAAAAATAGTATAAAAATTGCAATAATAAAACTTCCAGCCAAAGCATTATTTGACTGGAAGTTTTATTGTTTAGTTGCGCTTTAGCTACGATTTAGTTACTGTTTAGTCGCAGCTTAATCGCGTTCCATTTTTCTAAGTCGCGGTTCCGCACTATCTTTTGCACCCGTAATTCTATAAACGTCAAAAACGCCATCAATCTTACGAATTGCAGCAAGAAGAGTGTTCAAATGTTGAGGATCTGCCATTTCGAACGTAAATTGGCTTGTAGCAACGCGATCGTCTCCAGTAGCAATCGTTCCCGAAAGAATATTTACGCCATGATCCGAAAGAACTCGTGTAACATCCGAAAGCAAATGCTGACGATCCAAAGCCTCTACTTGAACTTTAACAAGGAACAAGCCTTTATCACTAGTCCATTGCACAGGAATAACACGCTCCGATTGCGACTTTTGCAAATCAATCATATTCTGGCAATCCGTTCTATGAACAGAAACACCCTGATTTCTTGTTATAAAGCCAACAATGTCATCTCCTGGAACAGGCATGCAACAGCGCGCAAGCTTAACCCAAACGTCTCCAACACCCTTTACAGAAACGCCAAGAACGCCGTTAGACTTGCGATTACGCTCTGCCCTTCTAAGCGGAAGCGCCTCTTCTTGCGCTTCTTCTGCTACTTCTTCACTTCCCGCATCTTTAACAAGACGAGAAATAACATTTTGCGTAGAAACTTGACCTTCGCCAATCGCAGCATAAACAGCTTCTACGTTAGCAGTAATATTAAGCTCTTCTGCAACGCCTATTAACGCCTGCGGAGTGAGCAAAGTAGACAAAGGCAAGTTACGTTTACGCATAGCGCGCGTAAGCTCGTCTTTACCCTCTTCAATGGCCTCTGAACGGCGTTCCTTGCTAAACCATTGCCTAATCTTATTTCTAGCTCTAGGACTTTTTACAAAGCTGAGCCAATCTCTAGAAGGGCCAGCAGTATCGGACTTAGACGTAAGAACTTCTACAGTGTCTCCGTTGTTAAGCTTTGTATCTAGCGGAACAAGCTTTCCATTTACGCGAGCGCCCATCATTCTGTGTCCAACTTCTGTATGCACAGAATAAGCAAAGTCAACTGGCGTTGCATCTTGCGGAAGAGCAACAATACTCCCCTTTGGAGTAAACACGTAGACTTCTGAAGCTCCAAGATCTTGCTTTAAGGATCCTAGAAATTCGTCGGAATCTGGCGTTTCGCTGGTCCAATCTGCAAGCTGCTGAATCCACTTTAAGTTATCTAATTCGCTAAGCTCTTTGTTCTCTTCTTGCTCGCGCTTAACATCACCCTTATCTGGCTTGCTTAAAGCTCGACCAGCTTGGCCGTTCGCTTTGTACTTCCAGTGTGCAGCAATACCAAACTCAGCACGCCTATGCATATCCCATGTGCGAATTTGAATCTCAACAGGCTTTCCACCAGGGCCTACAACAGTAGTGTGCAAGCTTTGATACATATTTAGCTTAGGAGTAGCAATGTAGTCCTTAAATCGGCCTGGAACAGGGCTCCAACGCGCGTGAACTGCGCCAAGAGCCGCATAACAGTCTCGAATAGAATCAACGATTATTCTAACGCCTACAAGGTCGTAGATATTTTCAAAATCGTGACCGCGAACAATCATCTTTTGGTAAATTGAGAAGTAATCTTTTGGTCGCCCCTTAACAGAAGCTTTTACTCGCTGCTGATTTAAATCTTCGTTGATTTCTTCTAGGATTTGACGCAAGTAGACTTCTCGCTGGCCAGCTCTTCTAGCAACTAACACTACGATTTCGTTGTAAATCTTAGGGTATAAAACCTTAAAGCTTAGCTCTTCAAGCTCCGTTTTAATGGCATTCATGCCGAGTCGATTTGCAAGAGGAGCGTAAACATCTAGAGTTTCTCGAGCTTTTTTATGCGAGCTAGACGCCTTAACGTACCTCCACGTACGCGCATTATGTAATCGATCTGCAAGTTTTACTACTAACACTCGCACATCTCGGCTCATTGCAACAACCATTTTGCGGATTGTTTCTGCTTGAGCGCTTTCGCCGTACTCCATATTGGATATTTTTGTAACGCCATCTACAAGGCCAGCAACCGTGTCTCCAAAGTCTGCTCTGCACTCTTCTAGCGTGTAATCTGTGTCTTCTACAGTGTCGTGCAATAATCCTGCAGCAACAACAATAGGACCCATTCCAAGATCAGCTAAAATTTGAGCTACAGCAAGAGGGTGAATAATGTACGGCTCTCCCGATTTACGCCTTTGACCAGTATGCTGCTTTACGGCTCTTTTATACGCCTTATGCAAAATATCCATGTTTTCATCGGGATGATGCCACTTGCACATTTGCAATATAGGACGCAATGGGTCTCGCATATCTTCGCTAATTTCACACCCGAGCATATTAGCGCCTTTAATATCTTCTTGAGATTCTCCCATTGAATGTCACCTCATTGCACGCCAGTAGAGCCAAATCCTTTAGTGGATCTATCGGAGCCTGGAAGCTGACTTGCTTCAACAAACCTAGCTTCAACATAACGTTGAATAACAAGCTGAGCTATGCGATCTCCACGATTAAATTGCACAGTATTATTTGGATCCATATTGATTAATGGAACCTTAATCTCTCCACGATACCCAGCATCAATCGTTCCTGGAGCATTAAGAACAGTAACACCCTGTTTTACAGCTAAACCAGAACGCGGATGAACCAAAGCCACGTATCCAGCAGGCAAGGCGATTGCAACGCCAGTCGGCACTAGAGCACGCTCAAATGGACGCAATGTAACGTCTTGCGTAGTTCGCAAATCCGCTCCAGCATCTCCAGCATGGGCGTAAGAAAGATGCTCCATTGCAGCCTGGCTATCTGTTCCATCGTTCAAATATTTAATAAGAACTTCCACCTGCTCTGGGCCCGTATAGGTATCATCGTAAGCCATTAAGCTGCGCACTCCTTGCAAATTGGTTGACCGTCTTGAGACATTTGAGCGAGCTGGCTTCTGTGCTTTACAAGGAAGCATTCGGAGCAAATGAACTCATCACCTTGCATTGGTATTACTGTGACAGATGCATCTTCGTTGCTAAGATCTGCGCCTGGCAACTCGTAATCTTCTGCAATAGCGTTTTCGTCATCGTCTATATCGTTTGCAGAACTTTGAGAGCCTTTGCTCAATGCTTCCAACGACTCCTCGTCTTCGTCTTTACTACGAGGAGAATCATAATCCTGTGCCATTATGGTCCTTTCGTTTTTAAGATTACTTATTGCTTAAAACTACTTTTCTACTTTATTTATAGCGATTAGCACTATTTATAGCAATTAGTCTAAATCTACCTACGCGCATAGCATACATGAAAGCTACCCCGCATAGAATACTCGCTTTTTTATTAATAGAAAATGGCAAAGAAGGCATACTATGGACTAAAGTATGTTATAAGTATCGTTAAAAGCGAGGAAAGTGGTGCGCAATGCTTGAAAATCCGCCAAAAGAGGCGAGTTTCGATCATGTGGATAATAATGGCGATTTAATTTTTATTTTTGAAAACACGCCGTTAAAAATTCATGTTGACGACACGCTGGAGCGCGCAATCGCCGAGTCGAAAAAACTAACAAATGTTGATGTGAATAATCAAAATACAGTTAACTCGACTGGCAAATCGGACGATTCGCCAAATGCAACTACAGCAACTCTGCCTATATCTCAAATTCAAGCTTTAATACGCGCTGGATTAGAACCAGAACATGTTGCAAAGCGCTACAACGTAAGCGAATCTCAAGTTAGACGATTCTCAAGCGGAGTAGAAACCGAAAAGCAATATGCTATTGAGCAATTCTTGACTGTTCCAGCACCTAAGCAAAGCAATATGCGAACTCTTTCGGATTTGATTGAACGCACTCTTGCAAAAGCGCATATTGGAATGGAAACAGTAAAGTGGCGCGCTACAAGACGCGGACTTGAGCCATGGCTTATAACAGCAGAATTCAACACTGCTACTCGCACAATAAAAGCCGAGTGGACTTGGAACATGCACGATAACTCCGTTGCTTGCGCTAATCCTTCTGCAAGATTGTTACTTGGCGAAGAAGTTATGAATAATGATTCTTCCAAAAAGTCGCAATTTGGCGGAACTTATAGAGATACTGTAAGCATTAGCTTCCCATTTGCAAACGAAGATCTTCCAGGAAACTCAATTCGTTCTGCAAGAATAGAGCGCGCTGTTTCTCAATGGGAATCGAGGAATAGTGAGAACCTTGCAAATGTTGCAAATGTTGCAATGCAAGCGCAAAATGCAAAAAATGAGCAAGACCAAAATGCGCAAAACGCAAACGCACAAGAACAATACAATGCGAATAAATCACTAGACCAAAATAACGCAAATCCTTTAGATTCTTTGCAAAGCTACGAGCAAAACAATAATCTAAGTACTTTAGTTGCAAATAGCGAGAACCAAGTGGATGCAAATGCTGTATCTAACAGTATAAATGCCGTACAAATCGCATCGAATATAGCAAACTCGTCCAATTCCGATTTGAGCAAATCTAGCAACAATTCAGATGCGCTTTTTAGTGACGACTCTAGTTCTAACAATGACTCGAGTATCGAAAAAGCAAAACAAGAAGATAATCACATTCAAGCAGACAAAACTGTTTCGATAGAAACGCCAAAGTCTGCGCAAACGCCAAAGTCTGCTAAAGCGCGCGCAAACGAACATTCTAAAGCCAAAAAGAGCAGCCGTGCAGCTGTTCCTAGCTGGGATGAGATTCTTTTTGGCGAAGGATGATAAGGATGATTTAGCGTAAATTAAGCTATATCAACTAAGCACGGAATATCCATTTCCATTGCGCTCATAGAGCCATGAACACTCGGCAAGTTCATGGCTTTTTCTGTTTCGATTCTAGAATCAACGATTGTTACAGATGACTTTGCTTGAACAAGAACATCTCCAATAACGCTTATCGCAAGCGAGCTGACTTCTCCAAAAACGCCATCTTTAACAGCTTGCTCTTTAGTTCTAACACGCGCTTTATCTTGCAAAACATTAGTCCACCTTAACGCAATATCTTCTGGATTTTCGCCGTCTTGCGCATAAAGCATAACAGACCTAGGCTCTCCCCCAACAAGCTTAACTCCTTTAGTAAGACGACTATCTTTTGCAATATCTATTTTCAAATCTGGATTTGACTCAATCATTCCATGATCTGCCGTAATAACGATTAGAGTGCCTTTTTGACAATTTTTTCTTAAAAGATTTAATTGTGCGTCTATCTGCTCAAAAATAGAAACCCAATTCTCGGATTCCCAACCATAATTATGCCCGATTTTGTCAATATCCCTAAGATACAAATACGTTAAACCAGGCGTTTTAGTGCTGTTTGCAGCGTTCATAATTCTCGCTCTAGCAG
Source organism: Gardnerella sp. c17Ua_118 (assembly GCF_055804255.1). Classification (NCBI taxonomy): domain Bacteria; kingdom Bacillati; phylum Actinomycetota; class Actinomycetes; order Bifidobacteriales; family Bifidobacteriaceae; genus Gardnerella; species Gardnerella sp. c17Ua_118. The sequence continues at coordinate 175,447 of NZ_JANUYT010000001.1, read as the reverse complement.
TTGTTCCGCTTATAAATTTAGCTCCTCTAAAAGCTGCTTGAGTTAAAGGAGAATCCTCAAATTTTGAAAGACTTACATGATTCGCTCTAACACCCAAGCTAGAAAGAGACTCGAATATTGTAGGCTGGCGCTGCAAATCTAATGGATTTGGAGCATCCCTAAATTGGATTAATTGAGATAATGCGCCAGTTTTAGGATTTTTTTGAGTGTATCCTGTCATTGCAGTAAGACCAGGGCAAGTCCCAGTGCCAAAAGTGGCCATTGCTGCAACCGTAGTGCTAGGAACGCAAGTTGTTATAGGGCGCTGATTTGCGCTGTTGTTAAGAAGAGCACGCAAATATGGAGCATGACCTTTTCTAATAGCAAGATTCCAATATCCAAGACCATCCACAAGCACAACAACAGCACTTTTTACTTTAGGAAACCCAAACAAATCTCGCAAAGAATCAGGATTTTTATGGATTTGTGTGCAAATTGGCGATCCTATAGAAGCACTAAGAGCTGGAAGAATCGAAGATAGATGAAGAGCAGATTTAGGATTATTGTATGCGTCACGGATTTTGCTATTTTCAACAAACTTCAACAAGTCATCCAATTGTGGAATCTCAATAGTCATAAGCTACATTGTAGTTAAAAAAGACTACATATAAAGTTAAATTCGAGTTAGCGCTAAAGTTAGATTCAAATCGCAAGAAAAATCGCAAGGAAAAACGCAACTAAAATCACCAGAAAAATCACCACTAAAATGGCAAGAAAATAAGCATTTAATAAACATTTGTGCATATAAATTGATATTATAAAGGCTTGTAAGTCACTTCAAGGAGTTCAAAATTATGCCTTCACGCAGCAAGTCGACAAAAGCAGCCTTCGACCCTAGAAAGGTTAAAGAGAATATTGTTGAAACGCCGCTTAACGAAGAGATGAGCAAATCTTTTCTGGAATACGCATACTCTGTGATTTACGCACGCGCATTGCCAGACGCAAGAGACGGAATGAAGCCCGTACAGCGCAGAATCGTGTACCAAATGGGAAACATGAATCTTACGCCAGAGCACGCTTATATGAAGTCTGCTCGCGTTGTGGGCGAAGTTATGGGAAAGCTGCATCCGCATGGAGATTCCGCGATTTACGAAGCAATGGTGCGCTTGGCTCAGCCGTTTTCTCTTATACTCCCATTGGTTGACGGTCATGGAAACTTTGGTTCCTTAGACGACGGCCCTGCAGCATCCAGGTACACAGAAGCACGACTAGCTCCAGCAGCGCTTGGAATGAATGCAGACATAAACGAAGATACTGTTGACTTTGCGCCAAACTACGACAATAAGCTAAAAGAGCCAACGGTTTTGCCTGCTGCTATACCAAACTTGCTTGTAAACGGAGCTTCTGGAATCGCAGTTGGAATGGCTACAAACATGGCTACTCACAATCTTGGAGAAGTTGTAGCTGCAGCGAAATACGTTATGAAGCATCCAAATGCAACTCTAGACGATTTAATGCAAATAGTTCCAGGACCAGACTGGCCGGGCGGCGGCATAATTATTGGGCGCAGCGGAATCCGCGAAGCATACGAAACTGGAAGAGGCGCTTTTACAACTAGATCAAAAACGCATATTGAAAACGTTACAGCACGCAAAAAAGCGATTATTGTTACAGAATTGCCATTTATGGTTGGCCCAGAGCGCGTGCTCGAACGCATATCTCAAGGTATAAAAGCGCGCAAACTAGACGGAATATCTGGAGCAATCGACTTAACAGATAGGCACAATGGAACGCGAATCGTAATCGAAATAAAAACAGGATTCGACCCAAACGCTGTTCTTGCGCAACTTTTTAAGCACACTCCGCTGCAAGAAAGCTTTACAATTAACAACGTTGCACTAGTTGATGGAAGACCTCACACAATGGGACTTCGAGAGCTTCTAGACGTGTGGATTTCGCACAGAAGAACCGTTATTAGAAGGCGCAGCGAATTTAGACTAAACAAAGCCAAAGAAAGATTGCATCTTGTAGAAGGCTTGCTTCTTGCAATGCTAGACATTGACGAAGTAATTCAAGTAATTAGGTCTTCCGAAGATGCAGAAACCGCTAAATCAAAGCTTATTAGCGTATTTGATTTAGACGAGATTCAAGCGCAATACATTCTTGACTTAAGGCTTAGAAGACTTACAAAAATGAGTCGAATCGAGCTAGAAGGCGAAAAAAACGACTTATTGCAAAAAATAGATGAGCTTAACGAGATTCTGAGCTCTGCAAATCAGTTAGACAAAGTTGTGATTGCAGAGATGGATTACGCTGTAAAACAGTGGGATACTCCTCGCAGAACGATTCTTTTAGACGAGCAAGAAGACGGCAGTTTTACGCCTGTTTGCACTAAAAACACTAAAGTTGCAAACAATGATTTAGCAATGGATGCAGTTATTGCAGCGAATAAGATTACAAGCACTCAAGCAGACGTTGCAGCAGCCGCTCTGGCCGCCAAAAAGTCTGGGAGCAGTGATGCTTCTGCAATAGCTTTGCAATTAAGCGACGATCCGTGCGCTGTAGCTTTGAGCACGTCTGGACTTATAGCAAGAACAAGCGTTGAAACGTTTAATAGATGGCAATCACATTCTTCAAATGTTTTTGATACTCCATGCTTAAGCGTGTTTGAAACAACAACGCGCGCAAACTACGCTTTAATAACATCCGCAGGGCGATTAGTAATAGCGCATGTTGCAGATTTACCACACTTAAATCAAGGTAACGAAGACGTTTTAGAATCGATTTCTAATGGCGTTAACGCAAACGAATTGCTAACTTCTACTCAAAGCACAGACCCGATTAGAGGAGAAAAAGTCGTAGCTGCTATTGCACTAAGCGATGATTCTAAAACTCCTACATCTTCTAAAACTCCTCTTGCAATCGGAACAAATAATGGCGTTGTAAAACGATGGAATTTTGAATCGCCAACAACAATGGATTCTTGGAGCATTATTGACTTAAAAGATAATGATTCAGTAATCGGAGCAGCACTTGCAAAAGACGAAGACAGGATTGTGTTTATAAGCAGCGACTCTTCCCTACTTACTTTCGACGCAAAGCAAGTGCGCGCACAAGGACGAAGCTCTGCTGGAATGGCAGGAATTAGGCTTAACGAAGGATGCGTTGTTTCTGCTTTTGCTGTAGTTGCTAAAAATGACGTTGAATGGAACTACGAAGAAGGGCAAAACGGACTATTTTCTGCTTCTGGAAGCGTAGTTTTCACTCTTGCTGGAGACAGCGACGCGCTTGCTGGAACAGAAAACGGAGCAGCAAAGATTACACCGTTAGAAATGTACCCTACAAAGGGCAGAGGCACGGGAGGCGTGCGATCGCAGCGATTCCTTAAGGGGCAAAATACACTTTTGCATGCATACGTTGGAAACTATCCGCTTTACGCGACTACACAACGTGGAGCAAATGTAGAGCTACCTAAGCCAGATATGCGAAGGGATGCTTCGGGAACCGAACTAGTCTCCCCTATTGCGCATATTGGTTAGTTACGTTGTGTAGTTACGCCATTTATGCCATTGTTTCAACGTATGCTATAGCTGCAATTTTCGTAACTAGTTTTTGCGAGCATGCTTGGAATAGCTACGAAGTGATTTTCTAGCTCCTACAAGTACGAAAATTCCTGCAAACACAGATGCAAACAAAGAATTCATGGCCATAGTCACTGAAGAGCCAGTTTCAGGCAAATGCTTAGCAGAATTAGCTTGAATCTGCATTTTCAATGGCGCTTCATCTTGTTTCTTTACATCAAACGAATAATCTTGATTCTTTGTATATTCTTGCACATGCGAAGGAACAAAATCTGTAATAGGCGTAGAATCTGGAGCTGGAGTTTGCTCTTCATCTGTATCTGGCGTCGTATCTGGCGTTGGCGTTGGCTTTGGCACAGGCGTTGGAATCGGAGCAGGAGCTGGCTTAGGTGTATAAATAGCATAAACCGTCATATCACTTTTTACTGGAGTTTGATCAGTAAATATTTTGCTTTTATCCTTACCTGTAGAGTCGGCATTCCACTCTACAAAAGTATAACCTTCTTTAGATGGTGCCGATGGCATCATCTGACCTGCAACACTGTTTTCACTTATGCTTTTGCCTTCCTTAACTTGCACAGAAGCATAATTAGAATTATTGCCATTTACAAAAGTAACAGTGTAGATCTTAGCCTTAGGAATAATGTTGTAGGTAAAGTGCGATCTACCAATCATCCTAGGCATATTATTAACAAAATCATAAAATATACACTGACCTTCAAGGGTGCCAGTCTTCACTGCTACATATTTGCCATCAGAGTTTTTCTTAAAATATGGCGAGCGGTCAATCGTTACGGGATTCCCATTCTCCTCAAAACCCTCCATAACACTGATTGTATGACCAGAGCTTTCTTGAGTAATTGTAATAGGGCGCTTATATTCCTCTCCTACCTCAATAGTAAAAGGTCCAGGATTTTGATTGTCAAACGGTGAATCATTTTCCCCTGAGCGAAACTTATATTGTCCTAAATTACCTTTTACAACAATTTCAGAAATTTTATTACCTTGGAAAGCAACACTACCAACTCCAGCAAGATAATACGGGTCAGCATCCGTATCATGCTCTTTGCCAGTTCCATCAATTACACCTTCAAACACAACTTTTTCAATTTCATTAGCAACAAAGGCTGCATTGCTTACTGAAATAACATTTTTTGGAATAACAACAGTTCCCTTAATTTTATTCCAACCGAAAGCGCCATATTCTATAATCTTAAGAGACTGCGGAAGAGTTACACCCTCAATATAAGTTTCGCCATCAATGTGTTCATGCTTATTCCCAACCTGCTTTGCACTTCCAGTAAAAGCACATTCATGAATAACTTCAATACCTTCAGGAATAACTATGTGATGATTTTTCTTAAGCTTTTCCTTGCCTTTGGCGCTAAGTCCATCCACATATTCATTTACTGTTTCATTCGTTTCAGGATGATAAACATCTTTCCTGCCACCAACAGTTTTACCATCGGCAGAAATATTAAAGTCGTCCTTCGTCCAAGTTAAAGATTCATCATTTGCAGCAGTTGAATCAGTTGATGCTGCTCTGGATTCTTCAGATGCAGTTACGCTTCTATCTTCATGATTATTTGTTGGAAGATTAGTATTGCTTACATCTATAAGAGTTTGCGTAATCTTATTAGTTTCAAAATTTTCAGTATCAGTTACAGATTCAGAAGTTTTAGCAGATTTAGCAGATTTTGTAGTTTCGTTAGTTTTTTCAGTTTCGTTAGAATTTGAAGAGTTAATACTTTCAGAAGGTTTTACGGAAGTGCTATCTAAAGCTCCCCTCACCCCATTGGATGTTTTAGAATCTACGGCAGAAGAATTTACAGACGTATTAACACCAGAAGCAGTTGAAGTTTCAACAGCATTAGCACTTTGCGCTACGCAAAAAGCACACGCAGCAGTAGCAATACCCATCATAGCGCTAGTCAAAATTATATTAGTTCTCTTACTCATTTTTTCCTCTTGCAAAACCAACTCTTCTAAAATTATTAGCGATTAAAACAAATATAATACATAGCTTAACAGTATTAGTTTGAATCTTCACATATTCTACAACTTACACTTTCAATAGCAATCAAATGTAACCAAACTCACAATAATCTTAATAAATCTTAAACCAAAACCAGCAAACAATCACACAAAAATATTTTCATACTAAACTTTTGCAAGTCCGAATCAATTTCATATGCATAAACGCCATTGCAGATAGCAAAATAATCAAATATGCTGGCAGCAAAGACATAGACACGTTTTGACCAATAAACCCAAAGATTGCAGGCATTAGCATTGATCCAATATATGCGCTAGCCATTTGCACGCCAACAATCGCTTGCGATTTATCAGCTCCAAAATAATGCGGTGTGGAATGAATAATGCATGGATAAATAGGCGCACAACCTAAACCAATAATCACAAATCCTGCAACCAATGCTATATGATTTGGCAATGGCAATAACAATACAATAACGCCTAAAATCATCACTAGTTGCCCAAGACGAATCATGGTTTCATCATTAAAACGCATTGTCAAAAATCCGCTTATAAATCGTCCTGCTGTAATACCAACATAAAATAAACTTGCCCAACCCGCTGCAACAACGCGGCTAACTCCCCCGTGCAAAACCATGTAACTACTAGCCCATAATCCTGCAGTTTGTTCAATAGCGCAGTAGCAGAAAAACATTATAAAAATATTTTTAGCTCCAGGAATGCGCAAAACTTCTGCAAAAGATAGCGTTTTAGAATATTCTTTAGATATCTGAATAGGTTTTAGTAATTTATGCGATTTACGATTATTCCACAATGGCAAACTTGCAAACAATATTACAGTTAATATAACTTGAACAATAGCAATATATTGATACCCTGCAGACCATCCAAATCCGCAAGAAAGCGCAAAACCCATAACGTAAGGCCCAGCTGAAGCTCCAATACCCCACATGCAGTGAAGCCAGCTCATATGACGGCTTTCGTAGTGCAAAGCAACATAGTTGTTAAGAGCAGCGTCTACTCCTCCAGCACCAAGTCCGTACGGAATTGCCAGAAAAATAAGCACAAGGTAATTCGGCGCAAAAGAAAAACCCAATAATGACAACGCAGTTAAAGCAACAGATACAGAAGTAACTTTTCCTACGCCAAATCGCTTAGTTATTCTGTCACTCAATAGAGCAGACACAATAGTTCCTGCAGAAATAACCATTGATATTCCGCCAGCCCAAGAAATTTGCGCGCCAATATCGTGGCTCATAGTCGGCCAAGCAGATCCTAAAAGAGCATCTGGCAAACCCAAGCTAATAAATGCTAAATAGATAATTGCAAGAAGAAGGTTAATCATATTCACATATCAATTCATCAAACGAGTTATAAGTTTTTGTATTAGGATTTAGGTAGGATTAAAAAACGCCAGCACTATAACATTTACAAATTGTTTTTCTCACTAGATTCGTGCATCTCATCAAGCAAATCTTGAACCAAATATCCGTCGCTCATACAATGCATATCCGAAATACCATTACGCATCAAATCGTAAGTAACAGAATGGTAAAACACGTCAAGCGCCTGCTCATAACTCAACCCAGCACGCTCAGCCAGAAGACTTACAACCCTAGCATACTTCTTTTGCAACAAAATAGGATTCGCCATCAAAATCCATCACTCCCCTAAAAACTTACTATTTACACACTCGCTTTTTATGTATGTAAGACACAAATCAATAGCTTTCTGACTTCTAAAACATATTTGATTATTAGTCTTTTCATATTTTAGTCTGCCTAAAGCTTCAGACTTAGTAATTAAATCATCAAACAACAATTCAAGTGTGTTATAAACCTTATCGTTTGCCACACCGCCAATTACCACTTCAAAACTACTTGTATCATTTCCAGTACGAGCACTAAGTATGAAATTAAGCCATTCTTCAGAATATGAATCAAACTTAAGAACAGATAATTCACTAAGCACATCATCGTCAAAATTATAAGAAGAAACAAACGCATCATTGCCTTTGCGAATAAATTTCTTCGCCCAATTATCAGCCTGGCTACGTATTGATGTAACGTAGAATCCTGCGCCAAAATCAACATCTTTACGCGAATGCAATACATCTGGAAATTCAACAGGCATAAAAGAACCGTGATAAACAATCATACTTTTACACCTTTTTCGCGCATGAAGGAAATAATATCGTTTGTAATATACTCTTTGCCTTGAGTGTGCAAAACGTCATAAGATGGAATAATATAAGACATAAGAATATTACTCTTCTTAGTCAAAGCATCATACGTATCGCGAGGGTTTTGATTAAGCTTCTTAGCAACATTTTCAATACAAAATATTGCAAAATCAAGCTTATCCTTGTCAAAGACTTCCTGCTTATTACCAACCATAAAACCCTCCTTTTTAAGATAAAGTACAATAGAACACTGACTACAAAGTAATAATTCTTAAAACAAGCTTTTAATACAGTTTACATCAAAAATTACACATGCAATAAGGCTTCTAACTTGATGCTATAAAACATTAATCAGAAGCCTTATTCCAATATTCTTAATTCTTATACGCGATTATATTCGAGTTTCGCATTTAATGCTTGCGGCGAGACTTGAACATAGACAAACCAAAACCAGCAAACAAAAACTCAAACAAAGACTCAAACAATGGTGCAACACCAACACCAGTATCAGGCAAATGCTTGGCAGCATGCTTAGCTTCAGGCTGCTTTTGCTGTTCCGACTGCTCAGGCTGATCAAGAGCTGGCGCTGGCTCAAGTTCCTGCTCAGGCTCAGGAACAGGAACCGGTGTTGGCTCTGGCTCTGGTGGTGTCGGTGGCGTTGGCTTCTTAGTAACAGTTACTGTGGCAGATGCTGTTGCAGTAGCGCCACCATTATCTGTTACACTAAACGTAATCTTATAGGAGCCAACTTTAGTATTATCAAAACCACCGTTATCGGTTAGCTTTACATTACTGGTTATATCACCATCTTCCGGATCTTTAGCAGACACTATAAGACTATTCAAATCAATCGAATCGCCTTCAGTAATCGTTTTATCTTGCAAAGTAAGCGTTGGAGCAACATTCATAACAGTCGCATTCAAATCATAAATAGCATAAACTGTCATATCGCCTGTTACTGGTGTGGCAGCACTAAATTCCTTGGTTTTATCTTTACCAGTTTCGTCCGTGCTCCAACCTCTAAATGTATAACCCGTTTTAGAAGGATCAGCAGGCATAGACTGATCAGTCCACTCATCGCTATTAATAGATTTACCTTCTTGCACTTTTACTTTCGCATACTCACTGCCCTCATTCATAAAAGTAACTGTATGATCAGCTTCTTTTATCCACTTTGGGAACACAACGAATGTGTGGTTTGTAGTGCAATATTGTGTACCTAGTTTACTTCCAAACGTATTTACACCCTTGCTATCTCTAATCACAGCAAATAAATATGGGTAGGTAGTAGTTTGTTCGTTAAATGGTACATAGTCAACAGTTGTGTTATCTATTATCTTTTTATCGTCATCAAACATACGGTCATACGACGTATACGGTTTGCCGTTTTTCTTTTTAGCAACATAGAACTGCCAACCAACAAACTTGTAACCTGCTTTTGTAGGATTAGTTGTCGGGAACTGAATAACATTATCTTTTACACGAAGACGTTCAAATATATTGTCCGTGGTGTAAGTAAACTTCCAGTTACCATCAGAGCGATAGCTTCCGTCAGTATTTTGAGGCTGCGTGTACGAGAAGCACTTGTCTGCCACCGATTCATCTTTGGCATAAACAACTTCCAAAACATTCAGGCGGAAATATTTGTTTTGATACGTTTTATTAGACCCTTTAGACGGATTCCACGTAAAGTGGTATATATCGCCTTCAAATTCGTTTCCCTCATTGACTGAAACATTGTTATACGTCACATAATACGGGCTTGGAACTGTGCTGTTTACCACTGACACTTCGTACGTATGGCTTGAATCATAGCTGCCCAAGCTTTTGGTTGCACTAGTAGCAGTATCAGGATCATAAGTGCCAGTAGTTGTTGCTACTACCTTGTTATCAGTTGTATCTTTTATCTGAAATTCAATTTTAGCAAACGCATCCTTTACGTCTTTCCTAGAAGAATCTAGCGTGGAACCAAAGTCCCAATTCTCAAAATTCAATTGACCAAAATCACTATCGCTCTTAATAAATGCTTTGTTATTATCGCTGTTCATGGTTTCCCAGCAAAGGCTTACTTTAAGCTCGGTTTTTTCTTGCTTTTTTTGATTAGGAGCTGGCTTACTACTAGCAAAAAGCGCTTGATTAAAAATTGTTGGAGAAACTGAGTTTTCATTAACTTTAGACTTTGAATCAATGTTTGATTCAGCTTTTGTATCAGTATTTTCAACAGAATCTACATTAGATTTAGCGGTAGTCTTAACGACAGTGTTTACATTAGTCTTTGTATCAAGCTTGACATCAGACTTTGCATCAGACTTTACGCTACTCTTAGTTTCAAGCTTGGATTCAGTTTTTGTATTAGAATTTGGTTTCGAATTCGTTTCAGGTTTTATATTATCTTTATCAGAAGAATCAGAAGGATCAGAAGACTTTATGCCATTTGTCTCAGAAGAATTGGTTTCTTGAGAAGAAGTATTTTCAATTGGGGGGGGGGGTAGTAACTTTTGCAGTGGAAGTGCCAGAATCCACGTAAGTATCAGCAGCATTCGCGGTCTGCGCCATGCAAAAAGCGCAAGCCGCAGTAGCAATACTCATCATCGTAGTCGATAATAAAATCACAGTTTTCTTGTTCATTTTTCCCTCTTATAAAACAAATTTTAAGAAAATCAGTAAATGCAAAATCCCAGACTCACTTCCACTATTGAAGCAAACCTGCATTCGCAATTATATCATAAAATCATTATAACTTAACTAAATGTCATAATGTAATTACAATTCAAAATTTGTCATACACATCATGCAATGCGAAGAAAATTACAAATATTAAGTAACTTAACGCGCAAGTAAAACAAAATCAGGTATCGATTTTGGAACGATCAAAGTCGTCTGCGTTATCAACAATAAACTGCTTGCGCGGAGGAACATCATCGCCCATCAGCAAATCGAATACTTCGCTCGCCTGCTGAGCATCTTCCATACGAATCCTTCTTAACATGCGAGTTCTAGGGTCCATAGTGGTGTCTGCAAGCTGATCCGCATCCATCTCACCCAAGCCCTTGTAGCGCTGAATATCGCTGTTAAAATCAATGCCCTTAGCTTGCAAGTCATCAAGCTTTCCAGCCAATTCGTCATCGGAATACGTGTAAATATACTCGCCTTTGCGCTTTCCAGCGAGCGCAATCCTGTGAAGCGGAGGCACTGCAGCATAAACGTGCCCGTGCTCAATAAGCGGACGCATATAACGATAGAACAGCGTTAGCAACAAAATACGAATGTGCGCACCATCAACATCAGCATCTGTCATCATAACAATCTTGTTATAACGCGCTTGCGAAATATCAAAACTTGCGCCCGACCCTGCTCCAACAACCTGAATAATTGCAGCACACTCTTTGTTAGAGAGCATTTGAGCAAGACTTGCTTTTTGAACGTTCAAAATCTTACCGCGTATTGGCAAAAGCGCTTGGAAAGCAGAGTTTCTAGCAGCTTTTGCAGTACCAAGCGCAGAATCGCCCTCAACGATGAAAAGTTCTGCAACATCGTCGTTTCCAGGCTGGCAATCAGAAAGCTTCGGCGGCATAGAAGCAGACTCAAGCGCATTCTTTCTGCGAGTAACTTCCTTAGTTTTACGCGCTTGAATACGCGCATGCATCTCGGAAACAATTTTCTCTAAAACTCTAGCAGACTGCTCTTTGAATCCTCGCTTAGACCCACTAATCATCTCGCCGAATTGAGCATCCGTCATTTTTGTAACGATTGGCTTAACTTGAGCAGTTCCAAGAACATCTTTAGTTTGACCCTGGAATTGAGGCTCTGCTATGCGAACTGTTACAACAGCAACCATTCCAGCTAGAATATCGTCTCGCTCAATCTTAGTGTTTGAATCTTTAAGATTGACTTTAAGTTTTCTAGCATTGTCTTCAACAGCCTTGCGGATTTGCTTAGTCAATCCTTGCAAGAATCCGTCTACGTGCATGCCTCCGCCAGGAGTTTCAACAACGTTCACAAAGCTAACAATCGTTGAATCGTAGCCGTTTACCCATCGCATTGCAATGTCAACACCGCACTTACGCGTCACTTGTTGAGCATGCAAATCTCCAGCAGAATCAACAGCTTGCGTTTCTTCTACATACGTATCTTCGCCAGAAATACGCCAAATATCGGAGATTGCTTGACCTTTTGAAAGAAAGTCAACGAAATCTTTTACTCCGCCATTATGCAAAAATTCAACAACTCTAGGATGATGATTATTTTGCAATTCTCTAGCAGACTCACTATTTGCAACAGATTGTTCGGTGGATTCTTCTGATTCTTCGGATTCTTCGGATTCGCTATCAATTTCGCCATCGGATTCAACTTCCGATTCGCCATCAGATTCAGATTCTTCTGATTCATATTCAGATTGATTTAGCTCATTAGATTCATTATCTACGGTTGCTTGCGATTCATCCTTAAAAGCCAAATCATCTGTTAAATCACTAGTATTAGCATTCGCATCATCACTAGCGCTAACATCAATCTCTTGAATATCGCTAAATTCGCCTTCTGGAACATGCTCATCAATAACAGTAATGCGCAATCCTGGAACCAAAAAACTGGTTTGACGAACTCTGTCAATCAACTGTTCGTAACTAAAGCGAGCTGTTGAATTAAAAATCTCAGGATCCGCCCAATAACGAACTCGAGTACCAGTAGTTTTTGGCGAAACCGTACCAATAATCTCAAGCTCAGTAGGCTTGTTCTTGCGCGTGCGCTTAAAAGGAGAAGCAGGAGACGGATTTGCTGGATCTGCATCGCTATACACACCAGGATGCCCCTGATGGAAAGCCATATGATGCGTTTTTCCGTCTCTATCTACTTCTACGTCTAATCGCAAGCTCAACGCATTTACAACAGAAGAGCCAACACCATGCAATCCGCCTGCAGCATTGTACGAAGCGTTACCAAACTTTGCTCCAGCGTGAAGCTTAGTTAGAACAACTTCAACGCCAGTAAGCTTTGTTTTTGGCTCCACGTCTACTGGAATACCGCGACCATTATCCGCAACTTCAATAGAACCATCGTTGTGAAGAGTAACAATAATATGATTGCAAGCACCAGCTAAAGCCTCATCAACCGCATTATCAATAATCTCCCAAAGGCAATGCATTAAGCCTTGACTGTCTGTAGTGCCAATATACATGCCTGGGCGCTTTCGTACAGCATCCAAGCCTTCTAGCACAGTCAAACTGTCGGCATCATATTGCTCTTGCTCTTTAAGAGAAGCCACTTTTACTCCTTATACAACAACAATTAAAGCTACTAGAGCGTATCTAATAACAAATCACTGATCTAAGAAGTCGCGCAAGGTTTGCGACCTAGAAGGATGACGCAACTTAGACATTGTTTTAGACTCGATTTGACGAATGCGTTCGCGAGTAACGCCATACACGCGACCAATATCGTCCAAAGTCTTAGGCTGGCCATCTTCCAAGCCGTAGCGCATTTTAATAACACCAGCTTCTCTAGGAGCCAGAGTTTCCAAAACTTGCCTAAACTGCTCTTGAAGAAGCGAGAATGCTACTGCATCCGAAGGTGCAATTGCATCGGTATCTTCAATCAAATCACCAAACTCAGAATCGCCATCTTCGCCCAAAGGAGTGTGCAAAGAAATAGGCTCACGGCCATATTTTTGCACTTCTTGCACCTTTTCTACAGGCATATCAAGCTCGCGTGCAAGCTCATCTGGCGTAGGCTCGCGACCCAAGTCTTGAAGCATTTGGCGCTGAACTCTAGAAAGCTTATTAATAACTTCCACCATATGCACTGGAACTCGAATTGTACGAGCCTGATCTGCCATAGCACGCGTAATAGCCTGGCGAATCCACCAAGTTGCATACGTTGAGAACTTAAAGCCCTTCTTCCAATCAAACTTTTCTACTGCACGAATTAAACCAAGATTACCTTCCTGAATTAGATCAAGGAAAAGCATGCCCCTGCCCGTATACCTTTTAGCAAGAGAAACAACAAGTCGCAAGTTTGCTTCTAGAAGATGATCTTTAGCTTTCTTACCATCTGCTGCAGCCCACTTAAGCTCGCGCTTACGCTTAAACTCCATTTGATCGATTTGCGTATCGAGCAAATGCTGAGCATATAAGCCAGCTTCGATTCGCTCCGACAAATCAACCTCTTGTTCGGCATTAAGAAGACTCACGCGACCAATCTGCTTCAAGTAATCTTTAACAGGATCTGCCGTAGCGCCAGTAGCGATTACGCGCCGCTTTGGGTTTCCAGAAGGCGTAAGATTATCGTCGTCATCGTCATCGCGAACAATAAAAGCGCCTTTTGCTTGAGGAACTTGCGGAGCTTCTGGCTTATTTTCTTCGCTGTCTTCGCTATCTTCGTCTTCAGAAATATCGTCTAGATCATTAATGTCGTCATCATCATCCAAGTCGTCTACGTCGTCTACATCAAGATCATCGTGAATTTCATCAAAATCTTCTAAATCCATGCGATCTTCGTCTGGATCCATTGGCGCATCAACATTAACGTCAACATCTTGAGCGTCAACGTTTTCATCAATCTTAAAGTCTTGTTGTTCTTCTTTGCTCGTCTTGGAATCGACACTTGCTTTATTTTCGCTCGCCAAACTTTTCCTCCTGTAGATTCCCCGCTAACACAAAGTAATCCGCCAAAATAGGGTATTTTAATTTTGCTATACCCTAAAGGCACTCTACTATACCATAAAGGTACAGTTATGGCAAGGGCAACTTTTCATTAAGAAGTTAATCATCTTCTAAGGACGATTCCTTATTACTTTCTTCTTGCGGCGTGGCGAATTTTCTACACCACGCTGGCTCTACATGATTCCTATATGCGTTATCTACTATTCTAACCATTGAGCAATCAGGATCTATATCTAACGCCATTTCAACATATTTTTCAACATCACCTAGCCTAAACCACCAACTTATATAGCACATTAAAGCGTAAACTTGCACTTTTAACTCTGGGATTCCATCTACAACACAAGCCATAGCTTTTAGTAGATTTACAACGTCTAGCGCTTTGCAAATATCTGGAAGTTCGTGCTCTTCGTTAAATTTTTCTTCTAGAAAACATCTTAAATCCTTAGATATTTCTTTTGTTCTAGGCTCTAAAGCTAGAGTAAGCAACGAATCAATATTGTAGTACTCCCCTTTAGAATCCAATAAATCTACAAGCAAAGTGTCTCGAACGTTAATATTGTCAAACATTGCAATCGGCAGCATTATAAGGTCGTAGCCTACAAGGTTTCCTTCTTTTTTGAAAATCATATTATGCCAGTTGCGTATTGATTGATTTACAAAAATATCAAAAGCCGAGAATACTTCCTTCTTACATTTAACATCTAAATCTCTGTTTATGTAATCAATATACTTTTCAAAAAATTCTGGAGCTAAAGATCTAAGATTTTCAATCCAATTATCGCTGTAATCATGATGATTGTTAACATAATCTTTAGGAATATCTAAAACTGCTATACACTCTTTTGGAAGATGATTAAGATTCACTTTTTCTATTGTTTTTCCAGAAGAATAGCTCACAGCAAAATAGTCTTCGGAGTTGTTACAAATCATACTTGCAGCATAAACATTCGTCATCTCTTTAAAAGTTGAATATTCATGATCTTTGTCTTCAAAAAATTGCGTTTCGTTGATTTCGCAACCTTTAGATTCGTTTTTTAATGTTTTCATAATTCCTCCATTATTATGTTTGTTATTCGTTATTTGATATTTGATATTTGTTACTCGATACTTGCTGTATTGATTTCGCTGTTTCTTTTAACTTTGCAAATAAGAGTTTTGCATCGCAAAAGCGATAGCGCAATAAAAACTAAGCAATGTGGTTAAAGGCTATAAATCCTAGAAAATACTGGAAAAGTCATATATAAATCCTAGAAAATACTCACTTTTATAATGTCTAAGCCATGTGAATAACTCGTAGATATGAGTTTAGATTCGCAAAAGTCATGCATCGATACGCGTATAGGCGAATTAATTTATAGTCAATTTGATTCTTTAGCTTGCAAAAATCTTATTTCTAATTGCAATAAAACACTTAAAAACGTTGTTTCCCAGGCCATTTTGTCTAGCGAAGGCGGAAAACGACTTAGAGCTTTATTCGCATTATATGCTTTTGATGCAGCAAAAGAGAGCTACTCAGCTACGCAAAGTGACGACTCTTACAAAAACTCAAAAAACGCAATGCTAGACGTTGCTTGTGCTCTAGAAGTATTTCAAACAGCAGCTCTTGTTCACGACGACATAATCGACGAATCCGCTTTAAGACGAGGAAAACCAAGCGCATATTGTGCGCTATCTAAAGCCACAAACAATAGTCATATTGGAACTGGTCTTGGATTAATGCTCGGAGATATTCTAGCGTCTCAAAGCTTCGACATAACCAGAAAAGCGTGCAAAAACTTGCAAAATCCTAATGAGGTTTTATGCGAGTTTACAAACATGCAAAAAAACGTTGGAATTGGCCAAATTCTAGACCTTTCAATCGAAATGATGAGCCTAGATAATCCACAAAAACTTGCAGAATCTTCTATAAACGTTTTTAGGTGGAAAACTGCAAGTTACACAACTATTGCACCTCTTGCTCTAGGATTTTTGGCTGCTGGAATGCAAAAAGACTACGCAATCAATTTAGCAAATCAAATTGGAGATCCTTTAGGAATCGCATTCCAACTTGCAGACGATCTTTTAGATATTGTTTCGGATTCTGCTCACACAGGTAAGCCAATCGGAGGAGATATTCGGGAAGGAAAACGCGCTGTTCTTCTAGCAGACGTATTAGAACTTTGCACTCCCGAAGATAAGCTCTTCCTTATAGACGCATACACTTCTAAAAGCCGAAACGAAGATGACGTTAAAAGAATCATTGATATTTATAGTAAAAGTGGCGCTATAAGTAAGTCTAAAAAGCGCATTCACAATCTTTGGGTTGAATCGCAAGAAAAAATAGACGCTAGTTCGCTAAGCAATCATAGTAAAGTCATTTTGCACAATATTTCTAGCATGTTTATTCCTAAAGAATGGCAATAAGCGCAAATTGCGACTATTCTTTACTGTATTACCTGTACACTTTTAAATAGTGTGTTTTAATACGCGTATAAGGGATTTACTATATGAGTGAAGTTCAAGCGCAACTGGGAATGTGTATTGAAAATCGCTATCGCATAGTTAAAAAGATAGCGGAAGGTGGCATGGCTACTGTTTATAAAGCGCAAGATGAGCGTCTTAATCGCCCTGTTGCGCTTAAAATCATGCATACTCAGCTTGCTCAAGGTCTTCACCGAGAACAATTTATTGCAAGGTTCCGCCGAGAAGCAACTTCTGCAGCATCAATCGCAAATCCGCATATTGTTCAAGTTTACGATACTGGCGAATTTGAAGGACTTGACTACTTAGTTATGGAATATGTTCATGGCGTAAATCTTAGATACGAGATGAACAAATACGGCACTTTTAGTGTAAAAGATACTTTGCGCGTGCTGGCCCAGACTTTAGATGGTCTTGCATCCGCACACCTTGCTGGCGTTGTACACAGAGATATTAAGCCAGAAAATATTTTGATTAACGACCGCGGAAACGTGCAAATCACCGATTTTGGACTTGCGCGTGCAATTTCTCAAGCAACTCTTTCTTCTACGGGTCTTCTTCTTGGAACGGCTGCATACCTTGCTCCAGAAATGATTGAGAAGAATCTTGCAACTCCTCAAGGAGATTTATATTCCGCAGGAATGATGGCTTGGGAGATGTTAGCTGGCAGAGTTCCTTTTAACGCGGATAATTCAGTAACTCTTGTTTTTAAGCATGTTCACGAAGACACCCCTTCTATAAAAACTGTTTGCAAAGATATCAATTCTTCGGTTGCTGATTTTCTTAGTTCGATTACTGCTCGAGAAATGGAAAAAAGACCAAGTGATGCTTCTAAAGCGCTTAATATTTTAAGAAGAGTGTGCTCTGGCTTAAGCGAAGAAGAGTGGCAATATAAGTTTGAAGTAGATTTAGACGCAGAAAATCAATCTTTTGAAGGCTCGATAATAACAAACAAACTTGAAGATAAAAACTCTAATCTAAAATCCCAAATACCGCTTCCGCCTAGCATTAATAGCAATACTTTTAATAGCAATACTTTGGGTAATTCTGATTCGTCGAATGATACTATATCTAACACAAAAGAGCTAAATAAAACTGTAGATATGGATAAAACTACAGACATAGATAAAACAGCTGATATTGACGCAACTCAAGCATTATCTACAAAAAACTCCGATTTTAATGAAGGTTCTTCAAACTATTCGTCTTCAACAAGTAGCAATCCTCTAGAAGACTTTAACGATAATAATATGCTCACTGTTACAATGCGCGCACCGCAATTTATTAGTGAACGATTAAAAGCTAAAAGAAATAAGTCTAATAATGCAAACGACAATGGCAAAAAAACGCGCAAAAACATTATTATTATATCTGCAAGTTGCGCAGCAATCGCAGCAGCCGCAGTAGCATTTGGCGCGTACTGGTACTATTTAGACCCTGGAAGCTATTGGTCTTTACCAAAACCAAACACGCAAGAATGCGCATCACAAAGTGCATGTAAAATAACAAACGTTCCGTGGGCAGACTACGAGCGCACTCTTAAAATATCTAATATTCCTTATTCGGTTTCTAAAGACTTTAGCGACAACATACCCGAAGGAAACATTATTTTCACTAATCCAGATTTTAGTGGCAGCAAAATCTCTAAGCGAAATAATGGCCGCGTTAAAATTGTTGTTTCAAAAGGCGTACGCAAGTCAACTATTCCAGAAGACATTATAGATCCAACTTCCAATGCTGGAAAAGATCCTATAAAAGCATTAAAAAAGGCAGGATTTACTTCTATTACGCATAAATCAAGCGAAGATATTTATTCTTTGGAAATTCCTAAAGGATGCGTTGTTGAGATTTCGCCAACTCCTGGAATGCAAATGAATCACAATAAAAATATTACTGTGATTCTTTCTAAAGGGCCAATGCCTGTTTCTATGCCAGACGTTGTTAATCTTACAAAAGAAGAAGCAGATAAGGCATTTAACGAAGCAAAATTAGTTCCAAACTACAGCGAAGAGTTTAATGACAAAGTAGGAAAAGGCAAGATTATTAGCGCGTCTGTGCAAAAGGGAACGCAAATGCATTGGGGAGATAAACTCGATGTTGTTGTTTCTAAGGGACCGAAGACTATAACAATGCCAGATGTGCGCAATAAGAACGCTAATGAAGCTAGAAGAATACTTGAATCGCTTGGATTAAAAGTTAATATTTCTGCGCCTTTGGGCGATCTTATGCACACTGTTAGATTCCAATCCGCGGCTCCAGGGTCTCAAGTTAGAGTTCTAGACGAAAGCGGAAATCCAACAACAGTAACGTTAACGATTATTTAACTATTTAACTTAACGATTATCTGTTTTTGCTTGCGACTCTTCTATCATGCGCTTTTTAACAGTTTGCGCATATTCGTCAACGTACTCTTGACCGCTCATTTGTTGGATTGCTTTTGTTACTTTATTAGTAAGATCTCGAAGAATATCGTGCGTAATTTCTTCTGGACTCATCTTGCTAACTTCGATTGGCTTTCCGTAAATCGCCTTAGTATTGCCCTTTGCAGGCATAATCTGGCCATGTTTTTGAAGTTCGCGAGTGCCAACAATCGCAACTGGAACAATCGGACATCCTGTTTCTAGAGCTAATCTTGCAGCGCCTGAATGACCCTTATATAGCTTTCCATCTGGGCTTCTTGTTCCTTCAATGTGAATACCAAAAAGCTGACCTTTTTCTAGGATTTCTTTAGCGTGATTCAACGCGCCAAGCGATTTTGATCCGCCAGAACGATCCACTGGAAACACGCCAACAGATGTAAACCACCACTTTTTGAATCGCCCCTTTAATCCTTTGCCTTCAAAATACTCAGCTTTTCCCATAAAATGAATCATTCGAGGGCATGTAAGAGGTAAAAGCGCGTCGTCAATAACAGCAAGATGATTTGCTGCAATAATCGCTCCACCTGTTTTAGGAATATTATTGACTCCTTGAGCAGTAGGGTGAATCCTTAAGCGAGCAATGAATCCAAACCCCTTTACAAAGAACCAATACAACATGCTAATCCCCATTCTAGCAAGATTCACAAAATAGCATTCAAACTATCAAGCAGACTTGCTACAGTATAATTCATGACTTCTTCTAAGAATACCAACTCCCATAACCGTTTGTATAATAACGAAAACAGCAATGGTGACGATTCGTTTAGTAAAAACTTTAACGACGACTGGTCTCAATTCGTTAGCGAGCACAAAAAAGATTTTAATGATTTAGAAAAGTCCAAAAGCGCAAAAATCTTTAGAAAACGCATTAATCAAGCTGCAGAACCATTAAGAAACATAGCATTTAACACTAAACCTGGTCCAAGAGATAACACAACATCAAGCTGGCTCGATGTTGATAAAACAATGGACGAATACGGAGATGACTTTGTTGCTCCAAACCCCCATTTTAAGAACGTTTCCATTACCCTTATAGTTTTATGGAGCGTGTTTGTTTTGGGCGTTCTAGGCATGATTTTGAGCGTTCTAGTGCCATATTTTGCGATTTACACTGGCTCTGTTAGCGCTTTCCTATTTTTGATTGGTGGCGCAGGCCTACTTATGAGCAGAAAAAAGGACAATACTTCTAGCGAAGACTATAACGAGTTTGGAAAAGGCGCGCGAGTTTAGAACTAGCGAGTTTAAGTGTATTCGAGCAAAAAAGAAAAGAATGAGGCTGATGCATTAACACCAGCCTCATTTTTATAAAACGTTACTTTTATAAGACTTTGACTTTAATCCTCATTTTGACCGTGGCAAAGCTTGTACTTTCTGCCAGATCCGCATGGGCATTCGTCGTTCTTATTTGTTCCAGGGAACGTACGACCATCTGCCCAAGGAGTCTTCCACTCCTCCGCCTTTGGACGCTTGCTTAATGGAACTTCGCCTTCTGCATGGCTCATAGGAGCAGGGCCGACGATTCCAGAATGCTCGTCTTCTTGCTCCTCTTGCTCAATGCTTTCGTCCATATAAGAATCATCTTGGTTTTCTGTTTCTGCAACAATCTGCTCAAGATTCATGCGGAACAGAAGCTGAATAGACTCTTCCTTAATGGCCTCAATCATAGAGTTGTACATTTGGAAGCCTTCGCGTTGGTACTCAACCAAAGGATCTCGCTGACCCATACCGCGCAAGCCAATGCCATCCTTTAAGTAGTCCATCTCATAAAGATGTTCACGCCACTTTCTATCAAGAACAGCCAAAACAACTCTGCGCTCAAACTGACGCAAGCTATCGGAGCCCATTCGCTCTTCAAACACAGCGTAAATAGTTGTTACACTATCTACAATCGTGTCTCTTAAAGTATCAACAGCTTTTTGACCTTTAAGAGGCTCAATTTGCAAGCGAAGCTGATCCCAATCAACAATAATTGGCATAACTGCGTTCACAGCATCTTTAAGGCCTTCCCAATCCCAATCCTTAGGCTTGTCGGAACCGTTCATTGCTCCGCGAACGTAGCTATCTGCAGTATCTTTAATGAACTTTAAGATATCTTCGTGAATATCTTCGCCCTTAAGAACAGCTTGACGTTCCGAATAGATAACCGTACGCTGCTTGTTCATAACGTCGTCATACTTCAAAACATTCTTACGCATTTCAAAGTTACGAGCTTCAACAGTCTTTTGAGCTGTACGAACGCCGTTAGAAACATACTTAGATTCGATTGGTTCGCCTTCTGGCAAACCCTTAGCCATAACGCGAGCAACAAGCTGAGTGTTGAACAAGCGCATTAAGTCGTCTTCCAAGCTTAAGTAGAAGCGCGATTCGCCAGGATCACCCTGACGACCAGAACGGCCTCTAAGCTGATTATCAATACGACGAGATTCGTGACGCTCAGTGCCTAGAACATACAAGCCACCAAGCTTTTTAACTTCTTCGTGCTCGTCTTTAACTTGTTCCTTAACTTCTGCCAAAACTCCTGGCCAACGCTTCTCATACTCTTCTGGAGTATCGTCTGGAGAATAGCCTTCTGCTTTAAGCTTTGCATCTGCCAAGAACTCAACGTTTCCGCCAAGCATAATATCTGTACCACGACCTGCCATGTTTGTAGCAACAGTCACAGCACCCTTACGACCTGCAACAGCAACAACAGCTGCTTCCTTAGCGTTTTGCTTAGCATTCAACACTTGATGAGGAATACGAGCAACGTCCAAAAGCGAGGAAACGATTTCGGAAGATTCAACAGATGCTGTACCAAGCAAAACAGGCTGACCCTTTGCATGACGCTGAGCTACGTCTCGAACAATCGCAGCAAGCTTTTCCTTCTTAGTGCGGAAGATCAAATCGTCCTTATCCATACGAATAACTGGACGGTTAGAAGGAATTGGAAGAACGCCAAGCTTGTATGTTCCCATAAACTCGGCAGCTTCCGTTTCTGCAGTACCAGTCATGCCAGCAAGCTTGTCGTACATGCGGAAGTAATTTTGCAAAGTAATAGTTGCAAAAGTCT
Source organism: Gardnerella sp. c17Ua_118 (assembly GCF_055804255.1). Lineage (NCBI taxonomy): Bacteria > Bacillati > Actinomycetota > Actinomycetes > Bifidobacteriales > Bifidobacteriaceae > Gardnerella > Gardnerella sp. c17Ua_118. The sequence continues at coordinate 153,119 of NZ_JANUYT010000001.1, read as the reverse complement.
GATTTTCTGCTTTTACTTCAACATTCTCTTTAGCTTCAATCGCCTGATGCAAGCCTTCGCTATAACGACGACCTGGAAGAACACGGCCAGTGTGTTCATCAACAATCAAAACTTCGCCATTAGTAACAACGTAATCGCGATCAAGAAGGAATAATTCCTTAGCTTTCAAAGCATTGTTCAAGTAGCCAATCAAAGCAGTGTTGCTTGGCTCGTAAAGATTATCAATACCTAAATAATCTTCAATCTTTGCAATGCCTGGATCCAAAATACCAGCAGTCTTACGCTTTTCGTCAATTTTGTAATCAACATCGCGATCAAGCTTTAGAACAAGCTTTGCAAACTCGCGATACCAACGCGTAACATCGCCTTCGGCAGGTCCCGAGATAATAAGTGGCGTACGAGCCTCATCAATAAGAATAGAATCAACCTCATCGACGATTGCATAATGATGACCACGCTGAACAAGATCACCCTTTTCCCAAGCCATGTTGTCTCGCAAATAGTCAAAGCCAAACTCGTTGTTTGTGCCGTAAGTAATATCTGCGTTGTATTGCTTCCTGCGCTCTGGAGGCTGCTGATCTGTAATAATGCATCCAACGCTCATGCCAAGGAACCTGTAAATACGACCCATAAGCTCACTCTGGTAGCTAGCAAGATAGTCGTTAACAGTAACAACATGAACGCCCTTGCCTTCCAAAGCGTTCAAATAGCTAGGCAGTGTTGCAACGAGTGTTTTACCTTCACCAGTCTTCATTTCTGCAATATTGCCCCAATGCAATGCTGCACCGCCCATAAGCTGAACGTCAAAGTGACGCTGACCAAGAGTACGCTTTGAAACTTCTCGCACTGTAGCAAAGGCCTCTGGCATTAAGTCATCAAGCTTCGCACCATTGTCTAACTTTTGCTTGAATTTTGCCGTTTGTCCTTTAAGTTCCTCGTCCGAAAGCGCAGAAATCTGATCTTCAAGCGCATTCACAGCCTTCGCAACGTTCTCAAGGCGCTTCAATTGACGGCCTTCACCCATGCGCAAGGCTTTATCAACGATATCTACCACGTTTAGCTCCCTTAGGTCGTGTCTATTATTCGGCTAGCCAATATAGACGTAAACTGTGCCTATATTACGCGACGGCTACGATTTTTGCAGCTCGCGAGTCCAAAACAACGCATAAAATGCCCGCCTAGCTTATTACTAGACGGGCATTGCACTCATATGAGTTATTTTATTTACTTTATTTACCCTTATTTTTCTATTGTTTCTTTACTGTTTTGTTACTTCTTTTTAGCAACATTTTCTGGAGTATCAATCTCAAACACACCATAACTCCATCCATGCCTACGGTATACAACCGATGGACGCATGGTTTCTTTATTTACAAACAGGAAGAAATCGTGACCAATAAGTTCCATCTCGTACAATGCTTCATCAATGCTCATTGGCTCGGCAATGTGGAGCTTACGACGAATCACAATAGGAGTATCTCCAACACTCACTTCCACTGATTCGCCAGGACCCAAGTCGGAAGCAACCGCAGCATCTGCACTATTTGTTCCATCAACTTGAACAACTTCTTCAACAGTTGTTTCAACTTCTGGCTCTACAACACCCAAGTCAACTGGAACCATCTGCTCGTAGCCACGACGATGATCCTTGCGGCGATCTCTAGTTCTACGCAAGCGAAGCGTCAACTTATCTAATGCCATATCTAATGCACTGTATTGATCTGTGCTAGACGCTTCTGCGCGAATAACCGTACTTCCTGCAACTACAGTAATTTCAACTCTTTTTGCAGTATCTGCCTGCCTTGGATTGCCCTCAGTGTTAAGCACAATCTGAATGCGCTGCGCATCTGGAGCAATGGCGGTCACACGATTCATCTTGCTTTCTACAACGTCACGGAATCTTTGCTTAATTTGCGTATGACGTCCAGTGATGACAATCTCCATGCGAACCTCCTTAAGTAATCCGATATAAAATCGGCTTGTGTACACGTCAACGGCACCAGCGCCGCTGATACATCTATTATATCCGCTAAAAGCCGCCATTTTCTAGCGAGTCGCAAAATATGCGCAAAATTAAGACGTCTGCTATAATTGGGAAGGTTGAGGTTTCACGATGACCGCGGCTGCAATGTTCATTCGGAGTAGCTGAGGAACTTCCGGGCTCCGTAGAGCACAATGGCGGATAACGTCCGCCCAGGGCAACCTGAGAGATAGCGCAACAGAGAATAGACCGCCTAAACTTTTGTTTAGGTAAGGGTGAAACGGCGGTGTAAGAGACCACCGGGCTTCTGGTAACAGTTAGCCGCATGGCAAGCCTCATTGGGAGCAAGGTCAAGCAGAAGGTGTTTAAGGGCTGCTCGCCTAAGTCTTCGGGTAGACTGCTAGAGTTTGGCGGTAACGTCAAATCGAGATGGATGGTCATCCGTGTGCATTTTGCACGCGACAAAACCCGGGGTATGTGAAACCTCACCTCAACTTTTGGATTTTATTTTTGGCTTTTATTTAAGACTCTTATTTAAGACTCTTTGGCGCAAAGTCAAAGTCACCATTTATTAAATCCACTACCCCACAAGTTTTCATTCCAGCTAAACGAGCTGATTTTAGTGCTGCATCAGAATCCTCAAAAACAGTGCAATCGCTTGGTTTTACGCCAATTCGCTTTGCTAAGTCAACATAAGTTTTATAGCTATTTTTTGCATTACTTTCTAAATCTTCTCCAAAAATCATCAAATCAAAGTAATCATACAAATCCGTACGCTTTAACGCAGCAACGCATAAAGACTTAGAAAGAGTAGTTATAAGAACAGTTTTCGCACCCGTTTTACGCAAATAATCAACGTAATTTTTAGCGCCTTTTCTAAGTGGCAAATGCTTTGCGTATGCGTCAAAAGCCATGTCTTGCCACTCTTTCATTAAATCTTCGGGAGAATCCGTAAAACCAAAGCGCTCAATAACGTAATCCGCAACTTGGCGAGGTGTCATTGTTGCCGTGGAATCAGCAAAATCGGCAGGCACTTTAATACCGCGCTTAGCAAAACTCTCTTCGTCTATCTTGTCCCAAACGTTCAAAGAATCAAGCAAAGTTCCGTCAAAATCAAAAATCGCAGCACAATTTGAATTATCAACTAATGCATTTTCGCTCATATTATTAATCCCGATTATCTTTGATATTAACCCTATTATTCTGTTTTAGAAAAATCTGTTTTAGAAAAATTACTTTGAATTAGCTTAAGATTTTTCATTAGACTTTACTATTTTCAAGCAATTCTTTTGCATGATCCAAAGATGCTTGCGATTGGCTTCCCGAAAGCATTCTTGCGATTTCGCTTTGGCGGCTAATCTCATCTAATTTGGTAACAGTTGTATCTGCAAAACTAGAATTCTCGCCAGAATCCGCACTAGAATCAGCTCCAGAATCAGCTCCAGAATCCGCCGCGCTTTCAATCTTTTTTCTAACAACAAATTGAACGTTTGCAAAAGCTGCTACTTGAGCTAAATGCGTTACAACAATCACTTGTGAACTTTTAGCAAGCAAAGCCAGGCGCTTGCCTAACTCTACTGCTGCAACGCCTCCAACACCTGCATCAACTTCGTCGAAAATAAACGTCATTGATTGATTATTACTGCGATTTTGTTTTGCGCTAACAAGCTCCATTGCAAGCATAAGCCTACTGAGTTCTCCACCCGAAGCACTACTGCCCATTGGCAAATAGTTAGACGCAGGGAAAGGCTTAAAAAGAAACTCAACACTATCTAAGCCGTGCACGTTCAAATCAAATTTTCCGTCCTTGTTTTTATCGCGCTTAGAAACATTAATAAAAAGTTGCGCATCTGGCATAGATAAGGATTCAAGCTCTTTGCTAACTTCGTCGCTAAACTTTTTTGCAACAACTTTGCGCGTGCTATAAAGAGCTTCGGCAAGTTTTTCAGCGTCTTTATAAGTCTTCTCGCACAAATCTTTAGCGCGCGCAACAGCTTCTGGCGAATCATCCAAATCTTCAAGCTCAAATTGCGCTTTTTTGGCCCACTCTAAAACATCGTCAATTTGCGGGCCCCATCTGCGTGTTAAATCGCTTAAATCGTGAATACGATTGTTAATAGCGTCTAAATCTTCCTGACTTTCATCAACATCTAACTGCTGCGCAAGTTGCATAACAATGTCGGAAATTTGGGAAGAAATATCGTCAAGTTGATTTGCAATCGCGCTATAATCTCCGTCAACTCGAATTGAGCGAATTGCCTTAGATGCATTGTCTACCAAATGTAATGCGTCAACTGAATCTATTGCGCCATAATCAATTTGACTTGCGTCTAACGAAGAGATTGCTTCGCTAATAGCTCCAACGATTTGAGCAGCGTTTTCTATGCGATCTCTTTTAGCTTTAAGATTTTCATCCTCATTTGGTTTTGGATCGATTTGGCGAATTTTTTCTAACGATTCACGCAAATAGTCTGCGCGCTGCCTAGAAGACGATTGCTGATTTATAAGGCGATTATATGATTCAACGGCACTTTGCCACTTATTAAACGCGGATTCATAGTCTTGCAATTCTTTAGAATTACAAGAGATTGAATCCAAGAATTCACGCTGCTTTGAGGCTGTTGCTATGCGAAGCTGATCGCTTTGACCATGAATTGTTATTGTGTGCGAGCAAACGCTTTCTAGCAATGATTTTGGAACAGAATAACCAGATATTACAGCTCTTGATCTACCAGTTTTTGGAACAGATCTAGATACGTAAACTTCTTCTTTAGAATCGTCATCTTCACATTCTTCGGCATTAATCCCAGATTCTTGCAATATTTGCGCAACATCGCTGGATTTTGACACAGAAAACACGCCTTGCGCCCACGACTCATTTGCAAAAGATGATACTTTTGCAGAATCTGCTTTTCCTCCAGATATAAGCTTTATAGCACTTAAAAGCATAGACTTTCCAGCACCAGTTTCGCCAGTTATTGCAGTCATTCCTTTAGAAGGCGTAATAACAGCGTTAGAAATTGGGCCTAAATTACGAATCTCAAGTTCTTCAAGCACAAATACCCCCTATAGGTTTAGATTATTAGGGACGATTGAATATTCTGCATTACAGTCAGCATTGCCATCAGCGCTATCTACACTTGCACCATCTACGCATGCGCTATCTTCATAATTTCTATCGGTTTCATTATGAAGATTTGCTTCATAAATCTTAGGCTTAGCGGCCACTTTTCTGCGATTTTCACGCCATCCAACAACTGGCAAATCAAACTTAGTAACTAATCTTTGCGTAAATGGAACGCCAGAAAGTCGTGCCAAAAGCAACTCATCTTTAGATTGCCTAATTTGAATCCTAGAACCTTGCGGCAAAGCTCTTTGACGCCTTCCATCGCAACAAATCCACCCACCAGAAGCTGATTCTTGCAAAATATCAATCGTAAAAGTAGAACCTGCTCCAATAATCAATGGTCTAGAAAAAAGCGCGTGTGCAGCCAAAGGAACAAGTTGCAAAGCCTCAACATTTGGCCACATAATCGGCCCACCTGCAGAAAACGCGTACGCAGTAGAACCAGTAGGCGTAGAAACAATCACGCCGTCACAGCCAAAAGACGACATTTCAACATTGTCAACGCGAATCGAAAGCTCCACCATTCGCCCACGATCTGCCCTATCTAAAGTAATATCATTAAGCGCCCAATCACTTAAAGGCTCGCTCGCTCCAGGGAGCCAAACATCTACATGCGCTTCCATTCTATGCTCTAAAAAGTAGTCTTTTTGCGCAATTCTTCGCACAGCTTCATCTATCTGGAAGCTCTCAAATTCCGCCAAAAAACCAACATGCCCAAGGTTTATTCCAATAATTGGAACAGGAGTGCAATGCACTAATTCTGCAGCTTGAAGCATTGTGCCATCCCCACCTAGCACAACAACAATTTCCGTATTTTTATCTACTCCTTGAGCGATTTTTTGCGCAAAATCCGAAACTGCAGCACTATGAAACACACTAACATTAAAACCAGCATTTTTAAGCTGAGTAGTAACTTGATTTACAACAGCACTGTTGCCATCAAGACGCGCATGCGTAACCACAAGAGCATTGCGAGAAGCAGAATTACCTTCTAAACGTTCTTGCATAGCACCCCCTTTGTAGCTATTTGTAGATTAATCGTAGCTTATTTACAGATTAATCGTAGCCTAATCGCAGCTTTACAAACATTAATAGTTATTGTAATTGTTGCACTACATATTGTGCATTAATCTACATATTGCAATATTGCACATTAATCTTATGCAAATATTTATCAAACAATCTCTTGACTATTAAATTTGACTATTAAATCGCGCATAAAGAAGATATTCAACGTTCCCGTGAGTTCCCTCTATAGGTGATTCGCGAGTTGCAATAACGCTTAAACAATTGTTTTTAGCGCATTCTTTAACATTTTCTAAGGCTTTAAGTCTTAGGTTTTTATCTGTTACAATTCCGTGCTTGCCAAGATTTCCTTTACCAACTTCAAATTGCGGCTTTACAAGAAGAACAATATTCGCGTTATTTTGCGCAATACGTGCAATTACTGGAATCACAAAGCTAAGAGATATAAAAGAGACGTCGGAGACTATAAGATTCGGCTTGTATGGCAGATCTTCCGCGTAAACATTTCTAATATTTACGCCACTCATTTCAATAACGCGCGGATTGCTTGCGATTTTTGTGTGCAATTGACCGTGTCCAACATCTAAAGCTATAACGCGATTCACGCCATTTTGCAACAAATAATCGCAAAAACCGCCAGTGGAAGCGCCAATATCTAATGCTTTAGTATTTGAATCAACTTTTAATCCTAAATTCTCAAATAAACAGAATGCACCTTCGAGTTTTAGTGCTCCTCTAGAAACGTATTTAACACAAGAATTTTCTTCTTTTGATTCGTCAAGACTTATTTTTTGCGATTTTTTCACTAAAAATGACGATTTTTTAACAATGCGATTATCTACTTTCACTACTCCAGACTTGATTAAGCGTTGAGATGTAGTTCTACTCTTCACTAAACTGCGATTTACAAGCGCGCAGTCTAAGCGCTGAGCTAAATCATCTTCGTCTAGCATTAAAAACCTCGCTTAAAGTATAAAGTCGTAAATCGCAAGTCGTAAGCCACAAATCACAAAGCCACAAGTCACAAATCACAAAGAAAACTCTGGAAGAATGTAATCTTCAAGCGATTTTCCACTATCCATTAAGCTCCAAGCGAGCGCACAAGCAGCTCGCAAAGCATTGCAATCATTAGGATTGTTTACTTCAATAGTGTTACAAACGATTTGTGCTCTAGAATCGCCGCACGTAAACGTAGAATCGTCAACGCGCTTTGAAGCAACATGCACCTCGTTCAATCCCCTTAAATCCTTAGAAACAAAGCTTGGTCGCAAGTGTTTTGGAGCTTCAAGCAGCATGCGCGGATTGGTAACGCCCGTAAGCACTAGAAGCGACTTATACCCTCCTCTGGTACCTGCTTCAATGTCTGTGTCTAATCTGTCTCCTACAGCCAGCGAGTGCTCAATACTTATTACAGGATTTCCAAATTCGTCTTTTTGCGCATATTCTTTAATATCTTCATCGTTGTGCTTTGCGTTTGCAGCAACCAACAATCGCGCTTCATCATACATTGCACACTCGGGCTTTCCAGCAGACGCAATAGGCTCTACTCCAGTGGCATTTACTACAGCTTGAATCATAGAACCGCATCCAGGAGCTATACCGAATTCACGTGGAATTGTTAAATCGCGATTAGTAACAAAATACTTAGCTCCGCGCTCTACAGCAAAAGCGACTTGTGCCATTTCTTGCCAAGTCATTTGCGGATACCAGCCTTGAATAACGGCTTTTGGATTATCTTTACAAGACTTTACTGGATTAAGACCAGCGCTACGAACCTCTTGTACAAGATGATCTGCGCCTAAAACTAAAACGTTTGAACCGCTTGGAACATATCGAGCAACCATTCGAGCAGCTACAAGTGAAGACGTTATGATTTGCCACGGCTCTACTTTTAAGCCAAAACTTTCTAGCTGACTTGCTACAACTTCTTGAAAACGAGAAGAATTATTAGTTGTGTATTCAATAAACATGCCATTTTTTTGAGCATTTTCAATTGATTCGGCTGCGTATTCAACGGATTTTCCGCCTCTATACACTACGCCATCTAAGTCAAGCAAAGCTAAGCGAAAATCCTTGCTTAACGCAGATTTACTATTTGAAAAATTCGCTCGTTCATCAAGTTGCATAAAATATCCTCACGATTTTAAGAATACTAAAGTAGAAAATGCCCAGCTTACTATACTTTTACAATACAGAAGCCGGGCTTAGAAAATATGATTTATACTATTCCTCTTTAGGATTAACTGCATTCATCTCTACAGTTTCAGTATTATCTGCGATTTGTGAATCTTCGTCTGAATCGTCGTCTGAATCGTCGTCTGAATCATCATCCGAATCATCATCCGAATCATCATCCGAATCATCATCAAAATCATCATCTGGAGCAAATTGCGCATCATCTTCACTAATGCCAACTTCGTCCATAATCGCATCATTAAGATGTTCCAAATCATAGTCAATTACAACATCTTCTGGATTTTCTTCGTCTTCAATATCTGCATACTGCTCTTCTAAGCGATCCAGCAAAGAATCAAGCTCAATCGCTTCATCGCTTCGCCCAGCCTCCTCAAGGAAGTACTGCTCCGCTTGCACAGCGCGCATTCTATACTCGCCAGGCAAGCCCTTAGACCTGCCCATTGCGTGAACAAGCTCAATCGCCTTATCTGCATGGTTTGTATCCGCCAAAACGCCTGCATACACAAGGAACATTTCTGCCTTAACTTCGCCACTAACGCTTTTAGCTTCGTCCGACATACAAATTTCTAGCGCTTTATCGAGGTTGCCCATACCGCGCTCGCAATCTGCAATAAATGGAAGGTAATCCGTGTAACCATTCATTCGCATAGCCGTTCTAAACTCGCGTGCAGCAAGCTTATAATCGCCTTGGCGGTATGCAATAAATCCTAGCGTTTCGCGCGAAAAATCAATGCGAGATGCCTGCTTTGCAGCCCACTTTGCATGTTCTAAAGCAAGCTCTGGATCTTCGTCTTGCAAAGCGTATGCAGCGAGAATATGCAAGCCAATGTTTTCGGAATGCTCCTTAGAAAGACCACGCAGACGCTCACGAGACTCCTTAGAAAGCATTGAATATTCTAAGCCCTTAGGCATTTTTGGCTCGCCTGGACGCCTATCGGTATACGGGTTTTGAGATGGGTAAGAAACAGTTCCATCCGAGTTTCTACGAGGACCATTTTCAAAGCGGAAAGACGACTTCGAATCGTGCTTTCTAGAATCGTTCTTCTTAAATCCACTCTTGTGGAATCCGCCGCGATTGTCATTATTATCGCGGTTAAACCTGCGCTCACCATCGCGATCAAACCTGCGCTCGCCACGTTCTACGCGATTATCGCGATCAAACTTCTTGTATCTTGGATTTCCCGATTCTTTTGAATCAGACTCAAAACCACGATTCGTGCGCTTATTGTAATCGCTATGATTGTATCGATTATCGCGATTGCGCTTATCTTCGCGATTATACCTATCTTCGCGATTATCTTTTCTGTCAAACTTGCGATTATCGCGATCAAACCTGCGCTCAGTATCGCCATCAAACTTGCGATCCGCGTTCTTCTTAAAACCGTTCTTCTTAAAGCCACTCTTGTGGAATCCATCCTTGTGGAATCCATCCTTGTGGAAACCGCCGTGATTTTCCTCACCTTTATGGAACCCACCTTTGTGGAATCCTCCGCGATGTTCCCCGTTCTTACCGCCATTTTGACGGCTAAAATGGCCACGATTACCAAACGACTTACCACTACGCGATCCGCGTTCTTCGCCCATTATTGGCATACCTTTCAAAGTCTAAAAATATAAAATTATACTAAAATCTAATGCTAAAAACAAATCAAGCGCACTTAAAAACTACGCGCGCTCAACTGCACCAATAGCCTTCTTGCCTCTACGAATCAAAGCAAAACGACCGTGCAAGAATGAGCTATCGCTCAAAACGTCATCAACGCTTTCTACGCGATTATTGTTAACGTACAATCCTCCAGCTTCAATAGCTCTACGAGCCTCGGAAATAGTGCGGAACAATCCAGCAGCAACAGCGGCTTCAACAACACGATCTGCAACATGCGCTTTAGCAAATTCCAAAGTGCCATCTTGTGCTTTAACTTTAACGCCGTCTAAAGCAGCTTCAAGAGTTTGCTCGTCAATTCCAGCTAAATCACCCTTGCCAAAAAGCGCTCCAGAAGCAGCAATCGCCTGATTTGTAACATCCTCGCCATGCACAAAACTTGTAACTTCCCAAGCGAGCACACGCTGAGCTTCACGACTTCCTGGATCTTCTTGAATCTGCTTTTCCAAACGCTCAATCTCGCTCTTAGGTAAGAACGTAAAAGCCTTAAGAAGCTTAACAACTTCATCATCTGGCTGATTAAACCAGAATTGATAGAAGCGATAAGGGCTAAGCATTGTAGGATCAAGCCACATTGCGTTACCCTCAGATTTTCCAAACTTACGACCTTGATTATCCGTAATAATTGGGCTTGTAAACACGTTTACAGAAGCTCCGCGAACCTTACGAATCAAATCCATGCCAGAAGTCAAATTACCCCACTGATCAGATCCGCCAAGTTGCAAAGTAACGTTGTAATTATCAAACAAGTACAAAAAGTCGTTTCCTTGCAAAACTTGGTAGCTAAACTCAGCGAAAGAAATGCCTTCGTCGGAGTTTAAGCGGCGAGCAACAATATCTTTAGAAAGCATTGTGCCGACTCTAAAGTTCTTGCCAACATCGCGCAAAAAGTCGATAGCAGACATTTTAGAAACCCAGTCGTAGTTGCTTACAAAACGAACAGGATTTTCTCCATCAAGAGGCAAAATGCGGCCGATTTGCTTGCGCAAACGCTCCGCCCATCCAGCAACAATATCTTTAGAATTAAGCGTGCGCTCTCCGCTTTGGCGAGGGTCTCCAATCAAGCCCGTAGCACCGCCAACCAAAGCAATAGGATGATGGCCTGCAGCTTGCAAATGACGCATGTTAATAAGCTGAACAAGATTGCCAATATGAAGCGATGCAGCAGTAGGATCGTAGCCGCAATAATAAGTTAATGGTTCTCCGTCAAGTGCTTGAGCAAGTTGATTTTCGTCAGTAGATTGAGAAATCAATCCACGCCACTTTAGCTCTTCAAACAAAGAAGCAAATCCAGCTTCTTTGTAATTCCTCACCTGAGCCATTTATATCTCCTTATTATTGCAAAAATTACCGAAAGTATCGGGCGCATTTGCGCGCTACAAGCCTTTCAATTTTGGCAGCACATGGAGACACTCTTATAAGCTGTTCCGTCGCTTACAGATTCAGCGAATTTCTTATACTCACTAATCGCAAGCTGAGCTTGATTAATTTGCTCTTTTACGCGCACAAAAGCTGTTCCGCCTTTGCCACATCTAGAAGAAACAGAGCCATAGCTAGAAAGAACAAGTCTAAGATCTGGTATTTTATTTGCATCAATAATGCCGTCTAAAATCGTTGCATAATCGTCGTTACTCAAATCGCTTAAATCGCATTTAAGACTTTCGGCACGTTTTACGCATAATCCCGATAACGTATGAGCATTGCGGAAAGGAACACCTTGTTTTACAAGCCATTCTGCAATGTCTGTAGCAAGAGCGAAACCAGTTGCAGACTGCTCAAGCAAGCGAGGCGTGTTAAATCGCATTGTTCTAACCATGCCTGCAAATGCTGGAAGCAAAACTTCTAGAGTGTCGATTTGGTCAAAAACCGCTTCTTTATCTTCTTGCAAATCGCGAGCATATGCGGTTGGAAGGCCTTTAAGAGTGGCCATTAATCCAGTTAAATCTCCGATTAATCGCCCTGCTTTTCCTCTAGCAAGCTCCGCAATATCTGGATTCTTCTTTTGAGGCATAATCGAAGAGCCAGTAGAATAAGCATCGTCTAAAGTTACGAACGCAAATTCTTGAGTATTCCATATAATAATCTCTTCGCTTAAGCGAGAAATATCAACGCCAATCATAGATGCAATAAACGCAAATTCCGCAACAACATCGCGGCTTGCTGTAGCATCAATCGAATTTGCGCAAACAGCGGAAAAACCAAGCTCTTTAGCAACTTCTTCGGGGTCTAAGCCAAGAGTGTTGCCAGCCAATGCCCCTGCTCCGTATGGACTTTTGTTTGCGCGCAAATCCCAGTCCGCAAGGCGATTTACGTCTCGCAAAAGCGGCCAAACATGAGCCATTAGCTGGTGTGCAAGCAAAATTGGTTGAGCGTGCTGCATATGAGTGCGGCCAGGCATTACAGCATCTTTTGCTTCTAAAGATTGAGCGACTAAAGCATTGCAAACATCTAACACTAGTGCCGCTAACGCGCGCGCGTGTCTGCGCAAAAACATGCGTATTAAAGCTGCGATTTGGTCGTTTCTAGAGCGGCCAGCTCTAAGTTTTCCGCCAAGTTCGCTTCCTGCAATCTCAAGCAAGCCGCGCTCTAATGCTGTTGCTTCGTCCTCGTCTTCTTCAATTGGAGCAAAAGTGCCATTATCTACGCGGTTTTGCAACTCGTCTAGCGCTTTGCAAAGATCTGCGTATTCTTGATTTGTTAATAAACCTGCACGATGCAAAGCGTGTGCGTGCGCGCGAGAGCCTGCAATATCGCCATCCGCTAACCGCCAATCAAATTGCGTTGACTTGCTAAGCTTTGTGAGTTCCGCAGAAGGCCCCGAGCTAAAACGGCCGCCCCACAAGGCTATTGGATGATTAGTGTTGGCATTTGCGCTGTCATTGGCATTTGCATCGTGCATAGTTATTCTTTCGTCTTTTTAGTTGTTTTTAGTCGTTATTAGTTGTTCTTAGTCGTTCTTTGCAACGCGCATATCTCGAGCGGCAGCAACTTTACTAGACAATCCGTAGATTTCAATAAATCCGTTGGAAGCGCGCTGGTCGAAGGTATCGGAAGAATCGTAAGTAGCCAAGTTAAAGTCATACAAAGACTCATCCGACTTTCTGCCTGTTACAACAGCCTTTCCTGCGTACAAAGTCATGCGAATATCTCCAGAAACATGCTCCTGCGTCTCGTTTATAAACGCATTCAAAGAACGCACAACTGGCGAGAACCACTGGCCGTCGTACACAAATTCTGCCCACTTTTTATCTAGAGCACGCTTAAGCCTGTGCTGTTCGCGCTCCAAGCAGCAATTTTCAAGCTCTTGATGCGCTGTAATCAAAGCTTGCGCGCCTGGAACTTCGTACAATTCGCGAGACTTAATGCCAACTAAACGATCTTCAATAATGTCGATTCTGCCGATTCCTTGAGCGCCTGCCCTTTGATTCATCTCTTCAATTGCTTGAAGCGGAGTTACGCTGTGGCCGTCAATCGCAACTGGCACGCCTTTTTCAAATGTGATTGTAACTTCGTCTGGAGTTTTAGCTTCCAAAGGATTCTTTGTGTAAGAGTAGCATTCCTCGATTGGAGCATTCCACGGATCTTCCAAAAAGCCCGTTTCAATGGCCCTTCCCCAAACATTTTGGTCAATGGAATATGGGCTTTTCTTGCTTTGAGTAATCGGAAGATTATGGTCGTTTGCAAAAGCGATTTCCACATCTCGAGTAAGCGACAAATCACGAATTGGGCTAATTGCCTTTAATTCTGGGTCTAAAGACTGAATCGCAACTTCAAAACGAACTTGATCGTTTCCTTTACCCGTGCAACCGTGCGCGATTGTATCGGCATCAAATTCGTGCGCTGCGTGAACCAAGTGACGAGTAATAAGCGGCCTAGAAAGCGCGGAAACTAAAGGATACACGTCTTCGTAAAGTGCGTTTGCTTTTAATGCGAGCATGCAATAGTTATCTGCAAATTCTTCGCGAGCATCAACTACATACGATTCAACAGCACCGCATGCTAAAGCGCGGTTTTTAATCACTTCTAGCGCTTCTCCACCTTGACCAACGTTTAGCGAAACAGCTACAACGTCTTGGCCTGTTTGCTCTTTAAGGTACGGAATTGCTACAGATGTATCGAGGCCACCCGAATACGCCAATACAATACGCTTCTTATTAGTCATAGCGACCTCCCACGGTCATATATTGAATAAATAATATTGAATAAATAAACAATACATAGTATATTATACAACTATATATACAATCTCAACACGCGCAGAAATACACCATTTTGGCGATTCGCGCTTAGAAGTATTTAATCAAAAACCAAAACAAAGATAATACTTATACAGTTAACAGATATGCTTAGTAGGCACAATTTTAAGGCATAATTTTATAAGCATAACTTATAAGCATAATTTATAAACATAATCGCAAATGCGTTATAAATATTTTTTATTCGGAACTGTTAACTCAACCTTAAACCCACCGTATTTGCTTCTGCTTATATCAACCGTTCCATTATGAGCGCCAATAATCTGCTGAACAATCAGCAGACCCAAACCATGACGCTGTTCTGCAGTACTTGTATCGCAAATCATATAGTGCGGTGCATGATTAAGCTTGTCGATTTTTTCATCTGAAGCACCTATACCGTTATCTTCAACACAAATAATACAATTATTATTATTTTCAGCAACGGATACATAAATCGTACACCCATTTTCATTGTGAGATATGCTGTTCTGAATAAGATTAGATATTGCTCGTTTTAATAAATCTTTGTCTACGCTAATATTGCAAACAGTCAATTTAGCATCTGTTTCCCACTTAATCGAAAACTCATCTTGCATACCCATATTCATAAAGTCCACAACAACTTGCCTAACAACAGCAACAACATTTTCTTCTTTTTTCATAATTGGTTGCATATTATATTCAAGTTTTGAAGCCAAATTAAGGTCATTAATCAAATTCTTCATTCTTGCACTTTGCTTAATAATCATCGTCGCTTTTTTACGATCTTCTTGCGAAATATGGAGAGAATTTTCTAACTGTCCTGCATACCCCATAACCATAGATAACGGCGTACGAATATCATGTGAAACTCCAGCTATCCAATTCGCTCTTGCAGTCTCCTTTTTTCTCAATTGTTCTTTTTGTATTTGCAAAATATCGGAAGCAGAATTTATGTTAGATGAAATTTCTGAAAGCGCTCCTGTTTCTGGAATATGCACGCTTTCTCCACTAGATAAACGTTGTATCCCTTTTGTAATCGGATTAATTGATTTTAGTAGTTTTATATTAGCTATTAAATAAATTCCAAGAATAAGCAAAATGTTGATGAAGAATACGCTTAAAAGAATCTGCGGAAAATTTGAGATTAAACTGTATTTCCAACTTGGTCGTGTATGTTTCCAAAAGCTTTTATGCGGAAATCCGACTACGACAACTCCATTCTTATTATCACCCGTGTAAGTTGGATAACCATCAATATAACCAACGCTCAAATTAGCTACATCAGACAAAGTATAATCGTTTGGAATAGTTGCAGGAACGTCTTTTGTTTTCCATACGACTTTCAATGTATTATTATCAATCAAAATTGCCCATGCGCCAGAATTTGTCAATTTGGAAGACATATTTTTTGATAATACATAATCCCCACTTGCGGATAATTGTAATGCTTCTCCCGTCTCTTTGGCTATGCTATAAGGAGACATCTCTTTATCGGGAGCGTAATTTCCTATAAGTACAATAAACGCAATAATATTCATTAATACTATAAGCACAGCGCTTAGTAGAAAAATACTTATAAAGCGTTGTATTAGTTTTGGTATGCTTTTCATTCTGCTTTACTCCACAATCAGCTTATACCCTAAGCCTTTAACTGTTATTAAAGAAACAGGCTGCGATGGATTGAGTTCTATTTTTTCTCTGATACGACGTATATGTGCCATTAAAGAATTTTCATATCCAAAAGGATTATCACCCCATGCAGCTTCACATAACGCGTCAATTGTTACAATGCATCCAGCATTTCTATAAAGTGCAGAAAGTAAATCATATTCTTTGGCTGTGAGTGGAATATGTTCGTTATTTTTTATTACTTGGGCAGAAGAAAAATCAATCTGACTATTTTTCAGTTTAACAATGGGATTTTCGCTCTTGTAGCTTCGTCTTAAAATTGCCATAATGCGAAACGTTAGCTCTTTTGGAAGAAACGGCTTTACAATATAATCGTCTGCTCCTAAGTCAAATCCCTTAAACTTATCTTCATCTTCACCGCAAGCAGTAAGGAATAAGATAGGACAATCACTATATTGTTTTATCTGCTTCATTAACTCAAACCCATTACCGTCGGGGAGCATAACATCAAGGATTGCTAATTCTGGACGTAATTTTTGTGTTGCCTCTACAGCATCTTTCATGCTTTTTGCAGTAGTTATATTATGAAAACCATATTCGCTTAATATGGATACAACCATATCTAAAAGTTCCTGCTCATCATCAACAAGTAGCAGATGCTTGTTCAATAAATAATCATTCCGATTCATGGAGAACCCCCTAACATATATTATGCCATGTGAATATTCATTTTTTGACCTCGAATAAAAATGTAAGGTAGATGTAAGGTGAAGAGAATGTTGTAGAAAGGTTGACGCAATATCATAGATTCCGAAAGGAGATATTGCCATGAACAATATTGTTACAACAGAACATTTAACAAAAAAATATAAGTCATTTATTGCTGTTAATGATGTTTCACTTCATATTCGCAAAGGTAGCATTTACGGCTTTCTTGGGCCAAATGGAGCTGGAAAATCTACAACAATGAAAATGCTCCTAGGGCTTACAGCTCCAACAAAAGGTGCATTTACAATCGACGGAAAAAAGTTTCCTGCCGATCGCATACCTATTTTGAAAGAAATAGGCTCATTTATTGAATCACCATCTTTCTATGCAAATCTAACAGGTAGAGAAAATCTTGACATTATACGTCGCATTTTAGAACTACCTAAGAGTGCAGTTGATGACGCATTAGAATTAGTAGGTCTTTCTGAGTTTGGAGACCGTCTTGCAAAAAAATATTCGCTTGGCATGAAGCAAAGGCTTGGTCTTGCTGGAGCATTGCTTGGTAGACCACCTATTTTGATTTTAGATGAGCCAACAAATGGACTCGATCCATCTGGCATACACGAAATCCGAAATCTGATTAAGTCACTGCCAGATCTTTACGATTGCACGATTCTTATTTCTTCTCATATGCTATCCGAAATTGAGCTTATTGCAGATGATATTGGAATACTTAATCACGGACACTTGTTATTTGAAGGTAGTTTAGATGAACTACGACAGAATGCATTACAATCTGGTTTTGCTTCCGACAATTTGGAAGATATGTTCCTATCCATGATTGATGAAGACAATAAGATCAGGAAGCAGAGTGCAAGACTATGAAAACGCTTGTAATCGAACTAAAAAAATGCAAGAGAACTGGCTTTATAGCTCTTATGATTGCTATTGGCATTATGGGAGCAGCGTACGCTTTTGTGAATTTTATTGTACGAAAAAATACATTATTAAACCTGCCTTTAGCTCCTATGGATATTCTTCTTACACAGCTTTACGGCATGATTATGGTGTTAAACATGTTCGGCATAATAGTCGCAGCATGCATTATCTACAACATGGAATTTAAGGGAAATGCAGTAAAAAAGATGCATATGCTGCCTATGAGCGTTCCTGCTATGTACCTATGCAAATTTATTCTGCTGACTGTTCTATTACTAATCGCTATTTGCATACAAAATTTAGCACTTGCAAAAATCGGTGTAACAGATTTGCCACAAGGTACGTTTAATGTAAGTACTCTTATATCTTTTGCTGCATATTCATTTATTACGTCAATGCCTGTATTGTCCTTTATGATTTTTGTATCATCACGATTTGAAAACATGTGGGTAACGCTTGGAATTGGTGTAGCAGGATTTTTAAGCGGCATGGCATTGGCTTCGTCAGACATTGTGCTTTTTATGGCATCACCTTTTATAGTTATGCTAAAACCAGCAGTTGCCATGAGCGCGCAACCTAATACTACGGTCGTAATCGTATCCATAGTTGAAACACTTCTGTTTTTATGTTCTGGATTGTGGGCGGCTAAGAACCTGCACTATGAATAAAAACACGCACTATAAGTAAAAACTTGCACTATATAACTATGAATAAGGAGACTATGAAAATGAGATTTTTTGAACTTCTTAGAATCGAATTTAAGAAAGTAAAGCGTAGTAAAATTATTCCTTTGATTTTTATTGCACCACTAATTGTGGTTGGATCTGGTGTAGCAAGCCTTCATAGATACTTCACTCCAGAATATACACACGCATGGGCTGCTATGTTTATTCAAAGCGCATTAGTCTATTCATACTATTTGCTTCCGCTTAGTATGATTGTTATTTGCGTGATGATTGCAGGACGAGAAACAAGCAATAACGGAATACTAAAAATGCTGGCACTGCCTGTTAGCAGATACGCGATTTCTGCTGCAAAATTTTGCGTACTGCTATTTTATTTGCTTATGGAAATGGTCGTATTTTTTGCCGTATTCGTTATAGCAGGATTGTTTGCAACCAGTAGCACAGGAGTTACAGAAACGCTCCCAATTATGTATCTATTAAAATGGTGTTTAGATCTGTTTTTGACTATGATTCCAAGCGTAATAGTCATGTGGGCGATTACTGTGCTTTTTGAAAAGTCAATGCTATCCGTTGGATTAAATATACTTCTTGTTATTCCTGGCGTATTAATAGCAAATACTCCACTTTGGATAGTTTATCCTTATTGTTACAGCGGATATATGGTTTCCCGCTCTCTACATGCAGTTACATCAACAGGATTAGGAAACGGATTTAATCTTATACCATTTTTGCCATGTGCAATTGCAATATCTGTGTTTGTATTTTTGATTGCAATAACACAATTTGGTAAAAAAGAAATGAGATAACAAAAGATACTAAATAACAATGCAACGAAATAACAAATGCAGATGTGAATTGCAAAATTGCGTATAAGGTTTTAGCTATACACAAAACGCGTAAAACGTTCAAAACGCTCAAAACGCAGTATGGAAACAGATAGAACAAAAACAAAAAGCTTTCGGTTTTGAATGCCCCTAGTAGCAAACAAAACCGAAAGCAACACACTCAAAGCTCTAATCTCTCAACAAGGTTCTAGCGACGAATGGATAAGAATATCACAGATAATAACAGTAAAAACTAAATAGACAGAATTGAAGCCAATAAAATCTTGTTCCAGTGTATGCATAGCAACATGTTATGCATACAGTTATGCATACACTGGAATAAAAGAACTACATAGCTGCCGCTAGCACAAACAACATTGACACACTTTTTAATTAGATAATAGAATTAATGCCTAATACAGATGTTATTAATAAAAAGAGCGCTGACATCATAAGATAATTCGTTTCCATTACCTTATAATACTTTAGATAAGACTTCCTTTTAACAAGAAGTTTACTCTCTCTTTCATGTTCTCCAATCTTCGAATACTTATTTGTTGTAGGCATATAGTCTATATCAATCTTAGTTAAAGCATATTTGCTATTGCAAGATTTCACTCGAAAACCAAGAACACAAGTAACTAATAGAAGGGCAAGAGATACAGTAATTTTAGTAACATAATTTGAAGAAAAGCAAGCAGATATAAACAAGCAAACAACTGAAAATGCTGCACTACACGCCATAAAATTGCGATTAAATTCTAAATCATCATAAATTTCTTTACACTTAGCTTTTTGGGGTTTAAAGTACACTGAGTAGATCTTAAAAGTATATATGAATAAAATAACCGCATAGATAAAAGTACAAACAAAAATATCAGCGTTGAAATTAATTCCAATATAATCAACAAAACTACAAACAAAGCTACAAATAGAACAATCAGTAGAACAATTAACTTTACACTCAATAGAATTATTTGTTTTATTAAATGCATTAAATATAAATACCGCTGATACTGGTATAGCAATCAAAAATACATAAAATACTACTATATAATAACTAATACTGTCTAAAGTTTTTTTATCTATACACTCTTCACAAGTTTTAACTTTAGAATCATTTTGCAAATTACGATTTTTAAAACACATAGGCAACGTCGCCTCGATTCTATAATAATTTTGACTAATTTACATATTCAATTAGTTAGAAAAATGGTGGCTGCAGGAGAACCCACAACCACCATAAGTATAACATTAGCGTTTACAAAGCCACTACACTACAAGCGCTGGCAGCTATGCATTAGCTAATGCACGCATTGCTTAGTGACGAGCCTTGCGAACAGCAGCACCCATGCCAGCAAGCATAGTGGCAGCCAAAGCGGTCAAAGTTACGCCAACACCAGTAGCAGGCAACTTCTTACCGCCATCCTTCTTCTTCTCAACCACAGTGGTCTTAGCGACAGAAGCAGCACCATTAGCACCAGCCTGGCCAGACTGACCCTGCTTAGCCTTTGCATCCTTAGAAGTCTCAGCTGGCTTTGTGTCCTGAGGATTCTTTGGATCAGCTTCAGCTGGAGCAGGCTTAGCTTCATTCAAAGCCTTCTGAGCTTTCTCAAGATCTTCCTGAGCTGTGCTCAATTCCTTCTGAGCTTTCTCTACAGCAGCCTTCTTCTTTGCACCATCAGTATCATCAGCATAGGTAGCTGTCTGAGCATCATTTGCTGCCTTTGTCTTCTCTGCAACAGTAGCCTCAGCATCTGCAACAGCAGCTTCGAGCCTCAAGACCTCAGCTTTAGTAGCAGCCTTCTTCTGAGTAGAAACCCAAGAACCGTCTTTATCCAAACCAACATTAAAATCAAATGCCATTGCTGGGGTTGCCATTGCAAAGCCAGCGAGCAAAGTTGCGCCAGCAGCGAAAGCGGCGATAGCCTTCTTATTCATCATTTTAATTTCCTTTCTTCTTCTCCTATGCGTTAGGGGCGCATAGAAAAATTTGCCTTTGCGGTTTCCCGCGTAGTAACCGAGAACTAGGGATTCATCGGTAACTGACTTAAAAGATACAACATGCTCTACCGAAAATCAACTAAAACATTCAGCTAACGTTAAGGTTTGTTCTAAATATTTTATTGTGATTTTACTAAACTAATACTATTTTCCGTAAATTTTACACATAAATTACTAACCAACCGTAAAAATACGCATTTCAAGGTTTTTGAAGAATTTTCCCAGGTTTTTTTAAGGAAACGATCTTCTCGCGTGTCGCAAAACAAATAATGGGAAAAGAATCAGGAAAATCGTTCGCACGGATTAGCCGTGCGAACGTCTTCGCCGCCGTAGAAGCACACCGTGCTTCTACGCTAAGCGGCTCAGCGAATCGAAGTGATTTTTCGCGCATTATGCAGCTCAAAATCGTCGATTCGCGGGTGTGTCGCACTATAAAAAACCGTAGTGCGATTGTACTGAATTTTGTTGTGTCGAGTCATTAGCTCGCTCTAAGCGAAAAGGCAGGTCGGAGCGCAAACACACTACAGTTTTATCAATGCCAATCTCTTCATTTACTAGCAAACTATACTTTTCACACTCCTTCAGGTTTACCAATACGTCTAATTCACATCCCACAACAATACCTAAACCAACAATGGAAAGCTAACTTGACATTTGCTTTCAAAACAATTATATTATATGTAAAGCTAGCTTTCCATTAGAAAGGAGAATGTAATGTGAAAAATAGACTTGAACAAATTAGAAAAGAAAAAGGCATAACACAAGAAGAACTTGCCGATGCACTCGAAGTATCAAGACAAACAGTCGGTTCTTTGGAAAACGGAAGATACAACCCATCAATCATATTGGCATACAAAATTGCTAAGTACTTTAATTTAACAATCGAAGAAATATTTATATACGAGGAAGATAAAAAATGAAAAAACAAAAAAACCAGAATTTTTGGTACATAGGATATGTAATAGGTATTTGCGGACTAATTCTTGCACTGACTCTTAAACTGAACGAATCCGTAGAAATTGTACTGTCAGTTGTTTTTGTTGCAATTATCTCACTTTCACACGTAAAAATCATGCACTATAAGATGATGGAAAAAGACCACGCCTACAAAATAAATGTGAACGATGAAAGAAACGAGAAAATCAAAGATAAAGTAAATGCAACAATGGCATTCATACTAATGCACCTAATGGGAATAATTGCCATAATTGCATTTATAACAAAAGCATATTTACTAGCTGCTCTTTTAGCTATTTCGATTGCCTTTTCTCCATTAATCATGTTTTTTGTCAACAAATATTATGAGAAAAAATATTAAAACCAGACCCACCCACCCATTTACTACTTATTACGAAGCTTACCAACTTTCATAAATTCTTTATCTCCAATACGGAACTTTTTACTATTAAACGCCACTCCCATAATTCTGCTAATAATATACTCATCAGTTATAAGCACGAAATACTGCTTATCTTTTTTATCCACCAAATAATACTGATCAGCCCCAAGAGTGGAAACAGCTTTACTGAAATCATATATGCCAAACAATGGTAATCCTCCAAGGAGAGTAGAAAACCATCCAACAAAATTATCCACCATTTTCTCAGATGAACTGTTATAAGTCTTAACAACAGTTAGCATATTGATTTCTGAGTCAGGATATTCATCTAATACAATCTGCTCTTTAATTTTCGACTTCTTAAAACCGCTCAACCTACCGTCGAAACCATATTTATTGAGATTAATAGGCTTCTTAGTAATAGAAAAATCAACGCTACTGTTCTCATCCAAAAGATAATCAACAGTCACGCTTAGAGCAGATGCAATAAATTTCAGATTCTCTATATCTGGCAAACCCCGATTCGTTTCCCATTTTGCTACAGCAGCACGAGATACCATCAATAATTCCGAAAGCTCCTCCTGCGTCAACCCAGCTTCCAGACGAGCCTTTTTAATTTTTTCTCCCAAAGATATAACACTACTCATAATGCAACTCCTTTCAAATCAGTTATTACACATAATGAAATTACTTGACGGAAACCAAATTAGTATTGAAATATTTGATTTAGATACCGCCTAATTACAAACTAACAAATAATTTACAACGGAAAAAGAAACAAGGTGAAACACTATAGTTACCAACTGTAACAGCATAAGAAATCAAATAATGTAGGGAACTTTTTTACAATTTTTACACCGATTTGTTCCCTAAAACATAAGCAACTAAAGCACGCAAATATGGATGCTACTATCTGACAATCACTATCTGACAATCACTATCTGACAATCTTCAGATACTCTTCGATTCTGGCATCCAACCACTCTGCCCTACTACAAATAAACCCTACTACCAATATGCCCTACTGCTCTTTGCAATTAGCCCAGTGCTATATTCATAAGTATAGGTGTTCTGCATATGAGCATCACTCTGCGACCAGCTTCCATCTGAAGATTTTGAAGCCTTAAACAGAATATAAAGACCACATTTTCCATCCTGAGAGTCCCTGTTATACTGCAGATAGGTAATGTCCGAACTGTTTTCATTCAAAACAAAGTACATATCCCCCTTGGCAGTATAGTTCTCCTTGAACGTAAAGCCTTGCACCGCAAAATACTTATCAAATATCTTAAGCGCTGCATTTCTTTCCCTCTTTGATTCTAAATCACGCTCAGTGGCATCATGCAAATCGGAATTTTTCTCTGGCTCTTCAGCCTTTAATCTTGTATCTTTTAATCTTGTATCTTTCCTGTTATTGCGATCGATTCTGCTATACCACTCAGATTCACTTATTTTTGGATCAGTATCACTTGAATCTTTCATTGGTCGAAGATACTTAAGGAAAAATGGGCCTTCAGACTTATAAAGATAATACTCAAAAGGAGCATACATATCATCCACGTGCTCTGTGTATGTACCATTATCATTTTGTTTCACAGAATATCTTCCAACAATAAATAAAACGTCAAAAAATCCAAGACCTAAGATAATCAATACGCAAAGTAGAACAGATAGATAACGAAGTACAATTCTTATACCTATTTTCCGTATACGCGAAATAAGATAGAGATTATAGAAAACACATTCAAGAGCAATCGTAATCATCCAAACAACTGGCATTGCCGCGCATATAACATATACCCAAGTCTGCAAAAGCCACCGATTTGGAAGATGCAACGCAGTTATTTCAAAAAATGCAGTTAGAATACCACTTAACACAAAAAAGCAACAAAGAACCAGTGAGAGTCTACCCTTCCCCTGTTGATTATCATAGCTAAGAAAAGATTTGTTACAATCTACATTTTCACTACGAAAACGACTGTGTAGATTGCGTTGCCAAATAACACAAATAACCCAAATAAGAGAAACTCCAACAAGAAACAGAATTGCAAAACAATAGGTGATCCATCCAAAAAGCTGTAGCTTATTGGATGCCATAAAAACAGTTCCAATAATCATTAAGATGGAAAAGATTTCCGCACTCAGTTGTAAAACCTTATACTTGTACAATTCTTTATTTGCACTGTTAAGGTTTTCACATATTTGCTCATGTGATTCACAACATAGAGGATTTTTCTCATCTGTGGGAGTATTTTCCTGCTTTTCTTTCTCTTTCATCGATGAATCTGACATTTTTCTGTTCCTACATTCTGTTTCCTATATTGCGCTTACGATTTACAATTGTTCTAATTATTCCAGTCGCTTAGTCTGTTCTCTTCTAGCGTAAATAATCGCGAGTATTTGAACTTCTTTTCTACTCTCATCAACACAACGCTTTCGACGTATGTAGAACCTTTTGCTCAAAAGAGAAGAAAACAGTCTTACAAAATCTTATGCAGCTACTGCGGTTCTTCTCCATGGATGATGCTTTATAACGATAACAATATCTGTAAGCACAATGCCAGCAACTACACTCACCCACACTAAACTCGGTGTAAGAAGCCAAGCGAGAACACCAAAGATCAGCAGTCGAAGCAATACAACAATAACTAAGAAAGGCCAACTTTTTGTTAGGCATTTCTGTTGATCAGCCTTCAATGCGCCCATCAGAACCATAACCGCAGCAGCCGCGCAAGAAAATAGCATATTGCCAAAGAATATGACGAGTAGCGTGCTCCAGCCAACGATACTACCCAGCATCCACCATTGCAGCATCAGCGCAAGCAAAAATGTTGCAACATCGCATACTGCTTCAATCAGCATATTCGCAACAATTAACGAGGAGAATGTTAGAGACGTACCTCTAGGAGTGCCTGTTTTACCTGCGCTCGCATGCTGTAATGCAATCATGTTTCTCGCCTCGGCGCGCTTTACGCGCTCTTCTTCAAGCATTTGAACGCCAAGCTCAACCGATTTCTTTGAAGCTTCCTGTAATTGCGCATCCGTCATACCTGGCTGCCAAGGCTTTTCGAAAACAAACAGCAACACACTAGTAATCGCTGCGCCAAGAATAATGCTTAGCAATGTGATATCGGAAACAAGCAATAAAGCAATACCAGAAGTCACCAGCAGTCTGAGCACAAAATCGATGATTCCTCTGAGTAAATCGACAGACCCGTCATTCGGTCTACGATGCCTATCCCACTGCAAATACGCTGTGCTTAGTAGCGAAAACACCACAACACTCAACGCGAGTATGACCACAGTTTCCCAACATAGTACGCGGTGGCCTACGAACTGCTGTACAAGCAACGCAATAATAAGAGTGCAAATACCAGCAACAGTTTCTGTAATCACATGACCCCAAAAAGCATGCTTGAAAAGCACTGGCCTTACCTTCGTCTCACTCATCATCTTCTCCTAGAAAAAGCAATTACGGAATATCGTGCTATGATTGCACAGCTTTGATTGCACAAAATGTCTAAAAATTGTCCTAAGCCACGATTAAGTGGTCAGTATAGATAAAATTTAATATTTTTCCTATATATTAATCCAATACCTTCTTGTTGTAACGTTTCCTCTTGATAAGCTATTTTTCACTTTGTCTTCTAAAATTCCACCATTATTTTCTATAACTTTTATCGAGCCAATATTGTCATCATCACACGTAATCAAAACCTTATGCAGATTCAAAGTCTCTTTACAATATGTAAGTGCCATAGAAAGCATTTTTGTTCCATAGCCCTTCATACATTCAGATTGTCTAACTTCGTACCCTATGTGACCACCATAGTTAATTAGAAAAGAATTTAATTCATGCCTAATATTAATTTCACCAATAAATTTTTCATTATCTATCAGCCAAAACGTAGTAGCTTTAACATAATTTGCAGGTAAATTTATACCATGTTCAATATTATAAGAACTCTCTATAATTGTCTCAGGGTGTATAAAACGTCTTTCAGCATTCGGCCTAAAAATTTTATCTTCTTCATTAGCTTCTATATAACCTTGAATATATTTACTATCTGGTCTAATTAATCTCATAAGCTCTCCTTATTTTTAATATGTGATTCTAATAAGAATACAATTCTATTAAAATTAGAATCCATAATAGTCTGTTTAGCTTTAATAGTATTACTATTAAAAAAAAAACCATACATACAAGCTTTTATTAAAGAAAAAATTTAATTTTTTCTTTCAATTAGTGCGAGCTTTTCAAATCCATAAAATTTTTCTTTTCCATAAAGCACAGCTTCTACTAGAAAAGTAATGTATGATATAGCCAAATATACAAACAAAAAGTGGGTGCACTTTTTAACGATAGGAAAAAATATCGCAAAAAGGTTTAAGATTGGCTTAATAGCTTGCTGAACAATCTTACGCAATAATCAACATGCCACTAGTCTTACACCCACTCCCCATACGCGAATTTAATATTTATATAATTAACTAAATCCCATATTTATCAGCTAAAATCCTATATTTGTTAAAGTACCTTTACGTCGTTGAATCGCCACACCAACATTCCATATGATCACACCAACAATTGCCCACAACGCACCAACAATAAGAATCACAAGTAGCGATACACCAACATTTACAGAACCATCAACTATGCTACGCGATACTTGCGTAACATGAGTTACTGGAATCACATATAACACGTATTGCATCATCTTAGGAAATACGCTAATTGGAGCAATCACACCACAAACAATAGGAAGTATTGCACTAAGCGCGTTAGAAATAGTATAAACATCATTCATCATCATGCTTATAGCAGCTATAGCAATACCAAATCCCGTAGAAGCAACAGGAACAATAAGGAACAACAGCATCAACGCACTCATATTAATCACAAAGAAAGCACTCGGGCTTACTACAAGCATTGTTATAAACAAAGTCACAACATCACTCACCAAAGAAATAGTCACGAGCGCAATAATACGACCGAGCCATAATGGTAATGCAACTTTTGCGCTTGTAAGCACGAATGGTGTTGTGCCTTCAAAACGGTCCCATGCTAGTGCTTCTGACACAGTCATACTTGTGGAAATAGAACACGCTCCCATAACAGCAGCAAGAGTTGATGCAATCAAACTATGGTTAAAACCCGCGCTAGTCGCATAACTAGCTGCTCCATTGAATCCTCCGCTTACAGCTCCAGCTAGAAAAACGTATAAGAACGTGGATAAAAGAGGCTCAACAATCATACGGATAACAGCGGTATTCCAACTATTTAAGCTAGGTATACTCTGTATACTCACTCTTGCACCAGTTCGTATACTAGATAAAACGCTTACGTGACCATACTGAGAATATTGACTATATTTATGCAATCTAGCGCACTTACTATTTTGAATAATTTTATTTCGCATTTTATTTCGCATAGTTTTAACCTGATTATTATTTCGTATCATATTATGTTCAAACTCCCATTAAGCGTTGCAAGTCGAATAGCATGACGTAACATAAAACCTGCAATAACAAGCAGAACGCTGGATAATACAACGCATAACACAATCGCTAATACAGTAGTAGTATTAAACGATTGCGCATGAGCCACCCACACTGCAGACGTGAGCGGATGAATAAACGCAATAACGCGAGCTGGCAATGGCATTGATTCTACAGGTATCACTATTCCACAAACCATCCATACAGGAATTAAAATCAAACCTTCATAAACTGTAGCTTTACGGCATAATACAAAAATTCCAGATAATAATGCAGCAGAAGCTACGCAAGCGAGCATAGAAAGTAAGTATCCAACTAACTGCGTGAATGTTATCATAAAGAACCCATGGCAGAAAACAGCAACGGTAATAATCGCAAGCGGCATACCAATACAACCAAGTAAAGCTGCGGATCCTACAATAGGAAGAAACACTGCAGAAGGTGAGATAACACTTAAAGTTAAATATTGCAATGTCCCTAAATAACGCTGGTATCCAATAATTCCAACAGCAGTAGTTGTAGCAGACCATAATCCAGCTATAGAAGAATCAACCCAAATATTATTAAGACAATTAGCACAATTATGAGAAAAACCATAGTAGGCAACAATTTTCATCAACGCAAAACATACTGGAGCAAGTATCGCATTTTGCAAGAAAAACGTTGTTTTCGCTAAGCTTTTAAGCTGAAACCATAAGCCACGAATCACAGAAGCGTATGAATGAGTAGAAGTATTCATATTAAGCCTCCTACTTATTCAATGAAAGTGAAGAAGACGAAGAAGACAGCGTAGCAGCAGAAGAAGTAGAAGAAGTAGAAGTATTTGATGCAGAAAAATTATCATTTTGCACAATAGCAAGATACGTTTCTTCCAAACTTGCAGCGCGATCACCTAAACGCGTAATCCCATCAACAGGAATCTTAATATTTCGTTCTTGAGATAATGTTTTGCTCCACGCGATAGTAATATTTAACACTCCATGCGATTCAAAAACATCACACCACAACACTCCATCAAGTTTTTGCAATTCTTCCTTAACACTAGGAGTTCCACTTGATACTTCACCGTCATACGCGTACATTGTTACATGATCAATATGCTGCAAAGAAGCCAACTGCTGAACACTTCCCTGAGCAATAATATTACCGTGATTTATTACAGCAACAGTATCAGCTAATTTCTCAGCCTCACTCATCTCATGCGTAGTTAACAAAATCGCTATTCCTTGATCTCGTAAAGCATGAATAATTTCACGTACTTTCCTAGCATTTTCAGGATCCAAACCAGTGGTAGGCTCATCTAAAAGCATAAGATCCGTTCTAGCAACCAGCGATCGAGCAATATGCAACCGCTGCCACATTCCCCTTGAAAAAGTTTGAACAGCATCATGGGCTTTATCAAGTAAATCAACTTGCTCAAGAGCATCGTGAATACGCTTTCCTTGCTCCCTATATGGAACAGCAGAAAGATCCGCAAAATAACGAAGATTATCTAATGCACTTAACTTTTGATAAAATCCTCGCTCACCTCCAAGAAGTAACGACACGTGCTTACGTGCTTCTCGAGGATTACTCACAGCATCAATATCGGCAATACGAACACTACCACTATCAGGAGCTAACAATGTACCAACAATTTTTACAGTAGTTGTTTTACCTGCACCATTCGGACCAAGCAAGCAAAATATTTCACCAGAATGAATATCAAAAGATACGTTATGTAAAACTTGGCGAGTTGTCTTCTTACGACCAAATCCACGAGAATAAGATCTTGTTACATTATCAATACGCAATATTAACTGCTTATTATTGTTATCGCGACTATTAGTTGCGTCTTCTATATTATTATTCATTATTATTGCTTCGTTCTTACTTGTTATTAAAGCTTAATTTTTACTGTTATTAAACCTTAATTCTTACTGTTATTGAATAAATTTCAACAATGAAAATCAGTTAGATAAAAAGATAACGCTTGCTTACAAGAACGATAAGAACGCGCAAAAACATGCAAAAAACGTGCAAAAACTAGCGCGCATGTGCAAACATAATGACAAAACATCATGTGCAATGCGTGTTTATACTGCTAAAGAATATATATATCTTAAGCTGTTTTATGTGCTTTTATATGCCTTTCAAACCGTTCTTAAGACTAGCGATCATTTGGGCAGTCATAGCGCAACACCTCATAAACTTAAATGTGCTTTACGTGGAAAATTATACGAGCATTACGTCAAAAACTCAAATATAAGCAATCACAAAACATTTGTTTAACATTTGCAAAATACTACTATTTCTTCTTATAACCTATAGCAACATTACCTGCTTTATTAAGCCCTGGTACTTTAAGAACACAAGAGCTTGACTTACAAGAGCTTGGCTTGTCTTTTAAATCAAATTTTCCAACCAAAAATAAAGCTTTAAGTCCTGGACCAGGTAAATTGAACGATGAGTCAACTAACTTAATACGCTTATCTCCAAGAGTGACTTTAGACAAATCATAGTGAGAATCAAGAATATCTCGTGACACAAAGAGATACAATTCATCCTTATTCATATAGTTTTCTGGTATACGAAACTCTTCTTGAGACACCGCTACTGTTTCCCAATGATACGAAGCAAGCTCCGCCTTCTCATCATCATCAGCACATCCCGCAAGAGAAAAGAGAGAACCTATCAGCAGAAGTACAACAAGACAACTTTGAAAAATGGTTTTACCAAAAATAGTTTTACTTCTCATAACACTACTAGCCTCCTTTTCGTTAACACGACTCTGTATCAAATAATCATAAAACAGATTATTAAGCAAACAAGATCTCCCATTCGCTCTGATTACTATAATAATCTTAATAAATATATTATTTTTTTTTATTAATTTGTCTAGATTATCGACACTAATCTCTTCGTTCACTAGCAAACTATACTTTTCATAAACAGTAAGATTCGCAGAGCCATAAGAACCAACATAATCGTGAGCGTTTAATGCTTCCAACAATATTCCCTCATAAACGAAGCAATCACCTGCAAATCTTCACCCTCATAATATTCAACAAGCAACTTCTTAAACTCAGGAACCTTAGTTTCTGGAATAACCAACAAGCCTTTACCGTGAGAAATCAAACAGTGTAGGGAACTTTTTTACAATTTCTACACCGATTTGTTCCCCAAAACACAAGCAACTAGAGCACACATAGGCTATCTGTCATTTATAAAATAACTCTCAAAATACTTAGGATTTATTTATCCTAAAATATATGCTATAATTCTTCTAAAAATGGAGGTTCTTGATATGAATGTAAATACAGACACACTTGTTTCTATTTCCGAAGCAAATCAAAACTTTTCTAGAGTTGCGCGAGTTGTTGACACATACGGATCAGCTGTTATTTTGAAAAACAATGCTCCTCGCTACGTAATTTTAGAATTCCCAAAAGCCAAAACTGAAAAAGTTACTGTTCCATCAGACGATGAAGTTATGGCTTTATCCAACATGTTCATCAAAAAGAACAAAAAAGTTTATGAGGAACTTGCTAAATGAAGAACTGATTGATATTATTCTCAAAGTCGCAACACTTGGATTAAAAACCACCAAGCCTAATACTCCAACATTCTGAAGCATTTTTTAGAATATGCCAAACTCTATTTCGTGCGATTGGTCAAAGTAACGGACATAAAACACCACAACAGTATTACTTCACTACAGCTTTTCCATTCAAGCAGTGCACAGCATAGTGAGCACATCCATTTGTTTTGCGCCCAAGATCTGCTTTATGCTTATCACAAACTTCAGCCATACCATTCTCACAAACTACTTCAAGACATGCGCCTTTGGTAATTTCTCCTTCTAAAACACTCGTACCATTTAACGTATCCACCATGCAAGAAACAACAACCTTAACATTATGCGCCACAGCAGAACCATTAAGACACTTTAGAAAAACATCATTCACCTGAGCATTCCTTGCTTCCACCCTGCCGTTATGAACTTCTGCATAAATCTTGTCAGCTTTAATATCTGCTACTAATACTTGATTAGACTCAGCTTCAATCTCACAAAAATCAACATTCTCCGGCAACGTAACAATGACCTCAGGACTGCCTTTAGCAAGCCACTTAAGCCAGTAAAAAGCCGACACTTTTTCTGTTTGAACGAGCTTTATACCGTCTTGATTTTCTTCAACACAAAATATATCTTTTTCACAATTAACATAACTAATACTAAAAGAATCAGCCCTTCTGACCGTTAAGCTAACATCTTTCGTTTTTGCTACAAACTTCCTACTATTCGCCACTTGAACAACTCCCTTGTTAAATATCGTGTTATAGACCAAAAATCAAAAGACCCGACTTGATCCGCATTGCTAAGAGGCGCGTCGGGTACTGTTAATTATTGTAATATACCATTGGCGGTGATTGTCAATTTCAATGAAATAATGTTTATGTAACAATCTCTTGCCATAATAGCGGGATTCATTAATATCTTTCATCTGAAATTATATGCTCTATTCCACTATGCTCCGATTTAAGATATTCTTTCATAAATGTCGGGTAAGCCTTGAACTTATCAAGCTCATCTATAGGTAACCAATGCATTGTCTCTTTAGCACCTGACTCTGTAGTGCTTTGGCTCGTAAAATCTCTTTTGCCCATGGACTTCATCAAGTAGTAGAGTGTAAGCTCATGGAAGTCTACTCCTTTTAAGCCAGAGCTGCCGATGAATAAGTGCTCGTGTATGACGGCAAGGTGATCTACTTCGTAATTAAGACCTGTCTCTTCAAATACTTCTCTCTTAACGGCTTCTTCTGATGTCTCGCCCACGTGAACCGCTCCGCCAACTGAGTAGAAATAGTCGTCCTCATCATTTCTTGCAAATAGCACACAACCTTCTTCGACTATGATGGCTGCTGCTCTATATCTAAATGCTTTTTCATCGTTAATAAATCCGCAATTATGTTCCATGGTTTACTCCTTTATTTTTTATCTAATGACTGTGACTTATGGTTCAAATGCAAACAAGTTCCCAATCTGAATTGAAAACCCAAGTGATTGATACATTTGTATATCACATTGTGCACAAGCAACAGTCATTGAACTTATTACACTCGACCCTAGAGCGTTGATATCTTCCCTCATACAGCCAAAGTGGGCTCAAAAACCGCTCCAAGCCAGCCTAAAGCCGCCACACGCTAAACCTTTTAATAATAGCCCTCGCAAACCCCTGCTACACAAGGGCAAAAGCACCCACCTAATCAGCCTCCTGCATCTTATAGTACGATCAAGCGCCGTGAGGGTGGGAAGCACCACTTATTTTCTCGTTTGAGCCTGAACGTAAAAATAGCAGATAAAGGAAAGGAAATGAATTTACACCACTTTTAGGACTTGACCTATGAAATAATTAATCGTTCCATTTTCAATCAATATATAGAGACCGAGTCCAATAAACACGACAGGTACAATTATTTTTTCGTACTTTTCCACAGTCTCTCCGATAGCAGAAATTGAGGCGAGATTTTGAGATAATTTGCATAGAACCAAAATCCCTAAGGCAAATATTACTAAACTTATACCAATCTCAATCAAACTCTTTCCTGTAAAATAAGGGATATAAATTCCTAAATTATCTCCACCCATTGCCACTGTTAAACTTGTAAATGCTAAGATTTTTGATCCATTTCCGGTAATTTTCCCCTCGATATCTTCTTCATCAATATCTTCATCCACAAAAATTGCTCTTATACCAAGACCTAGCGGAATTAGACCAAGGAGTCCGATAATCCAATCTTGTGGAATAAAATTTAAAAAGTAAGCGGCAATAAGACTAGCCAGTACAAGCAGTCCTGTACCTAAATACTGCCCTACATAAATTGATTTCAAACCTTTCTTTCCTTGACTAGCGAATAAAATAGTCAAAACAACTAAGTAGTCAATGGATGTAGAAACAAAAACTAATAAAGCGGATACTATTGTTTCCATTATTTCTCCTTTCAAAATGTTTAATGTTTATAGCCAATCAAAATTGACTGCACACACATTGTGCCTCGGCAGTTGCCAATGGAGACATTTTAAGAAATAACTTCACAATTTTCCCACCTTTCCTTGAAATATTACTTGTGAAATTTACTTAAACTATATGATTTTGTCAAATATGCTGATAGATATCCACGCAAACTGTGAAGATTGAAAATATATAAAATTAGATAGACCAAACATTATTCATCTAAATAAAGCCATTGTTTTCAAAAGTCTTATAGTATATTATTTTATTTTCTTGACAACAAACAAATTGATTCTAAATGGATTAAGAGAACGGGTAGTATAGCTACACTTTTTTGAGTGTCAAGCCACTAATATAATTGTAATCTTGATAATATTATGATACTTTTTTGATAAAAGGAGGTTGATACTATGATTAATATTCGCCCAGTTTCCGATTTAAGAAATAAATTCCCAGAAGTAGAAGAAACAGTTATAAATTCAAATACACCAGTATTCCTTACAAAAAATGGTTATGGGACTATGGTTCTCATGAGCATCAAACAATACTCTGCCCTCACTGACAACATTGAAAGAAAACTCGACGAAGCAGATACTTTTGCCGCAAACACTTCTACGCGTCTTTCTAAAGACGATGTCTTTGATAGCGTAAGGAGTAATTAATCAAAAAACACAAGAACACCTCTACTACAGGATTAGCGTACGCAACTTTTCTGTTTTTTACGTTGTCATCGACGACACTATGGAAGTGCGCAGACTTCTATATTCAAAACGAAATATTGACGCACTACTGGAATAACTATTCTCAATAACTATCATTATTATGCTAACGATTATTGAAAAAGCTATCGTTAAAAGGTTTAAGATTGGCTTAATAGCTTGATTTTAGGCGATACCCATTCTATTAACACCATACCCATGCGATATCAGCTTGTTGGCTGGAAGCCGTGATGTTCTAATAATGGGCGTAAATTTCAAGTTCAACTTCAAAACAAACGCACTTTCTAATAAATCATTTCCTACAATAAACTATAATTTATCTCACTTCTGCGGATTTAGGTATGTAATCGGATTCTGCGCCGACTGATTCAATTTCAATCTGATTATAGATTTCCCTAGATAAAAAGCTTCATTTTCATCAAGTGTAAATCCTTGTTCATATCTATCATCCACAAAAAATAATCTATTCGCCTTTTTTGGCTCAAGAATGATATCCTGCCTTGGAAGTCTGTCCTTTGCCTCTTTGCAAACAAACCACTTTGACGGCTTATATACAGCCACAATCAAAGAATTGTATACACCAAAAACATATTCAACGGTTTTTACTTTTTCTTTTGATACTCTCCAGATACCACGAACAGCATCATACAATACATTCTCATCCATGCATCTCCGATAAAGCCTATTTATTTTTATAACAAGAATTCTGTGCTTTATGTCTTTTTCTTCAAGTTCGACCGCGCCATTTATTCTTTCGTATTCATCAACCGATAATGCCTCTGCAGAATGATGCCCAGCAACAATATTAGTGAGGCCTGTGTCACTGACGTAATTAAATGCATTGATTAAAGACGCCTCTGACGCAAACGCCTCTTCTTCAGTAAGGTTTGAATTAATGATAATCTTTTCAACTTCAAGTCCAGCAGCCTTAATTTCTGATATTGTCTTAAGTTTCAGGTTCTCACTTTCAGAACTACCCAGGATTTTTTTCTCGTGTTCAAATACTCTGTTTCCTGCGCCTTTTCCAATATAGAAGATTCGCTTACTACGTGGATCGATAAGCCCATACACATAATAATCTCCAAGTGAAAGAAGACTTTTTTCTGAAAATCTATCCATCGTTTTCTCCTAATGAGCAGTTTCCCATTATTCGTATACAACTAAAATAAGACTTAACAAAATCCAATACAATAATCTTCATCTGTTGATATAGCATAACTCTACATCCGTTTTTCTCTGAAATATTAAAGTCAATCAGCGTTTTTATCATAAAAATCAACAAATTGCATGATGTACTTCAAATTGTAATTTCCCATTGCAATTTGTTACTCTTTTAACATTAACACTAATCATTGAGTGCAAAATATTACTATTTCTTCTTTATTGCTTGACAACGTATACTGATTGTATCATAATCGTCTTAAAAAGGAGCTAATACTATGGCAACAAGTCCTACTCAAATTCGTATCGATAGTAATGTCAAAACAGAAGCAAATGAACTGTTTAAAGAACTCGGTATCGACATGTCAAGCGCCGTAAACATCTTCTTACGCCAATGCGTTTTGCATGGAGGACTTCCTTTTAAAGTAGAAATCCCAAAGTTCAATACTGAAACACTAGCGGCCATGCAAGAAGCCAAAAGAATTTCCAGAGACCCTAACGTACCATCGTATTCTTCTATGGAAGACCTTAAGAAAGCGCTGTTGCAAGGCTGATGTACAACGTTAAGTTCACGAATGCTGATACTCTCACCCTCACACTTATCGATACTGGTAGCCACGCAGACCTCTTCAACCTGTAATCGTAAAAAATGTACGATTAACAAATATCCACAGCCAGAGCCAAAACAAAGCCAGAACCAAGACTTTTCACCACACTCATCACTTATAAGTGAAATTTAATGGCAAAATCGATAATTTATAATTTATAACTGATAAAATAGCAAATTCATATCTAAAATCTCAAAAAACTCAGTAACAAACTCAAAATCAACAAAATCAAGTCACAAAACTTACACAAAAACACTACTCATCTTGATATTCAAGCAAAGCATCAGTATCAATCGTTTTAATCTCAAACGTTTTTCTTGTTGAAACACAAAAATTATGCTTAATCATAAGATTTGCAAGCTTCACACCATCAACCAAAATAATATGATGATTGTCAGCGTAATCTTTAGCTTTCTGCGAAAACCTAGACGTTGTAACAAAAAGACCATGCCCTTGCTTACCAGCTAGCCGAAAACCACGCTTGATTAACACCATTCTTCTTTTTCAGTGCCTTATAATTCGGCCATATCCAACCCTCACCCCATTGGGATATGTTTTCACGATATGATACTCAATGCCATATTTATCCAGTTCTTTAAGTCCTGTCTGCAAATGACCGCTAGATTTTAATCGGATATGATTATCCCAACTTTCTAAGTAAGATAAATTAACGTAAAATAAGTGAAAAATAGTCTGTCTATGACAGTAGGCATCCACTTGACTATATAAATTTAAGGAGGTTAGTTATGAAGAAATCTGTATATCAAGCTATACGATTATTCCTTTTTTCATTATTACTCCCTCTTTTAGGACTTATTATCAATTCTCTTAAATCACTCGATTGGGAAATTGTTTATGACTCACCCTTTTTACTCATTGTTATAGCTCATGCACTTGGTTTAACAAAAATTCTTCTTTACTCGATTGTTGTCAATCAAAAAACACTCGAAAACTTAGGAGTTTGTAAAACCATCGCTATCGCGCTTATCGCCCCTGCTATTGATTTATTGATATTACAAGAGTCTCCTCGGCAATTGGGTAGTAGCTGGACTTGCACGTACATTACATTTTTTATTACTCTTGAATGTATCCCAACTATAATTCCAATCATTGTTAAAGAGTTTTTACGAAGAAGAAACCAAAAGCACAAAGCCTAAAAATGCACCCACCTAATCCACACGTGACATCAATACGACAGTCTCCACGTGTGTCGGGTTATAACTATGGATTGAATTTGATATGTTGTGTAGGTGGTTTAGATGCCACAAATTACTGATACTATTTTCCTACATTTAAACTCATCATTTACACAACTTAAACATGTTGCTATTTTATTAACGCATTCACATTATTTATAAATTGATTCATGTTTTCCACAGCAATTTTTATTAATTCAGTTCTTTTATAATAACAATCTTCAAATACATAATATACTTTATTATCAATAACTTCTAATTTTATTCTACCATGTGCTATTGCATTTCTTATCTTATGTAGAATATATATAGTGTTTCCAAACTTTTCATCCCTACTTCTAATCGTACCATCTGATATTTTCTTTTTAACAAACAATGCCATTTGTGAACTATCATATTCAAAGTCATCTACGTTTAAAACAGAATATTTTATCGATTCTAGGTCAGTATCTTCCAACCTCAATGAAAAATTAATAATATATATAATTTTAAAGAACCATCGGAATTCTATCCATGAATCACTGTCTTCTTTTAATTCATCAATACTTTTCAATATTCGATCGATCATCTTAGCTTTTTTTGAATCTATAGCAATTTTATAATCTATGATTCTATCATTCAACTGAATTAGGTGAGTTAAAAAATTTGAAAATTCGGTTTCTATATCATAGATGCTTTTGACAAAATATCCTAGCTCATTCTTTGTAATATCTTTACCTAGATATTTATGTAACATTTCACAATACTTCGTTAATTCTTTTTCTGTAATTTCCGTTTTAGTAATTTCAAAGCAATCCTCATTATTAACTAAAAATTCTTTTAAAGCTTGAAATTCTCCACTCGAAAAGACCTTATTATTCATAGGATGTAGCTGATTATCAAGAGTATATTTTCGCTTTCCTTTATATTTAACTTCCATAAAATATGGAATTTCTTCACTTAATTTAATATAGGTATGTTTGTAGGCAATAGATTTTGTCATTTGATTTAAGTATAGTTTTCCTATTAATTCATGACAAAGTGGTTCTATAACCAATCCCTTGCTTTTTAAAATCCCCTTATCTTTATTGAATGCAAAATAATATGGAATTGGGCCGTTCTCTCCATAACTCATAAAACATCCGTACTGCATATGTGCAAATGAATTTCTTAAAATTTTTCTACTATCCCATAATGACTTAGGTTTATATTTTAATTCTGATTCATTAAATTCATAATAAAACGTGTCATCAACAGTTATTTTAAATCTGTCTTCAATTTCTTTAATCGTTTCTCCATATTTATTCTTAATACTAGCAATATAATTTTTAGAATCAAAAGTATCTTTTAAATAATCTTTTTCTAATTTTTCTTTGTTAAACAACATCACACAAGAATCTAAAAAAATTCGAAATCTGAATAAATCTACTAAATTCATATCTATTTTGTTTGTGCAAATATCCTGCTTAATTTTATCGATATCAAAATTATATTTATAATAATCCTCATATTTTTTTATTTGTATCACATTATTCAAAAGATAATTAGTCAAAATTTGTACCCCCCTCCGACCAACTTTTAATTTGTTATATATTATACATGCTCATCACTTATACTATACAAAAAAGAGAGACACAGAACTATGTAAAGAAGGCAATCCTACATAGGTCTATGACTCTCTTACTTTTTAATATTGATAACTTGCCCTGTTTTCAGCTTTAACTCTAAACTAGCATCTTTCGCTCGTACTTCATCAACTAGCATCCATCGTATGGATGTTTTCCTTTTCAAAGTAAATAGCAACTTGTTTAGCCTTTAGCTCACGAGCGTATTGTAAGCAATCTAAAGTATTTCTGGCAAAGCGTGAAATAGATTTAGCAATCACTAGATCTATATACCTTGCTTTACACTCTTCAATCATTCGATTAAACTCTCACCGATTCTTCATGTTAGTCCCAGAAATACCTTCATCTGCATAAATATCTACTAAGTATATAGAATTAATTAGTAACATCCATATGCTGTCCCTTTCACGGGAATTCTGCAGCAAAAACTAGGACTTTTTTGGACTTCTATTGTAATTACTTTTATAGTTACTTTTGAATAAACCACCCCGGGTGCAAGTGGGTGCACCTTTTAACGTTAACATCCTGTGCACTCGACCCTACACCATTGACATGTTCCCTCATACAGCAAAATCACGCTCAAAAACCGCGAGAACCCAGCTTAAAGCTGCTTCGCATTAAACCTTTTAACGATAGCCCTCGCAAACCCCTGCTACACAAGGGCAAAATTGCACCCACCTATTAAGCCCTAGACATCAATACGACAGTCTCGACGTGGATTGAGAGAACTCCTAGTATAGCTACACTTTTTTGAGTGCACACTATGGATATTGGGTGCACTTTTTAACGATAGAAAAAGCTATCGTTAAAAGGTTTAAGATTGGCTTAATAGCTTGATTTCTGAGCATAAAGTCAGCCTAGAGAGGATTCCCCCTAGGATGACTTTTGTAACATTTCAAACGCTCACAGTCTTTTGGCTTTTACGATGCCCTTTCAATATTCACACTAATCTCTGATTTAAAAGTTATACTGAACCTATCCTCGTAAACTTTTATTTTCTTGATGTACTTTCTTACCAGCTTCTCGTCATATTCACTAATATCGTGACGCTCACTTTTCAGAAAATCTTCCATTTCTCTGATTCGTCTTTTAGCATCTTCTTGACCTGCTTTTTCTATAAGAAGCTGCTGTTTCTTACCTTTAAGCTCATCAATCTCATCAGCAGTTTTCGTGTAGTCTTTTTTAGCTTTAAGCAAGGTTAATAGTATCGCTTGTTTATCTGCAATTCTTTTATCAACCGTTTCAATCTCGTTTAAGTTATTGCCCGCGATAATTTCTCTAATATTATTCTTCAACGTATCCAACACTTCATCCGATATACTAAACACCTTGTTTATGGCTTTCACTATGGCAGACTGCAGTTCGTTCTCTTGTACTGTCAGAGCGTCACAAGCACTAGGACCATTTTCCACTCTGGTGCAACAACGCCAGACAACAGAATGCACTCCTCGATTGTTCCAAGCAATTCTTCTGTAAACATCCCCGCATTTAGCACAAACACATAGGCTGGATAAAGCGTACTTGCTGGAATAAACTCTTCTTTTTTTATTCTCCTCACCACTAAACATGTTGGCTCGTCTTACCATTTCTTCTTGAACTTTAAAGAAAATATCTCTTGGAATAATAGGCGTGTGGCTATCTTTTACATAATACTGTGGTTCTGTTCCATCATTTTTTATACGAACATGGTTAATAAAATCTGTCGTGATGGTTTTTTGTAAAAGAGCATCACCAATATATTTTTCGTTTTGCAAGATGCCTTTAATATTAGATAAATTCCATTTTAAATGCCCGGCACCGTTTTTAATGCCGTCTTTTTCAAGGCCCTCCGCTATGTCTCTAAGGCTTGCTCCTTCTAAATATTCTCTATAGATTCTTCTTACGACTTTTGCTTCCTGTTCAAGAATTACAAGATTCCCTTCATCGTCTTTTGTGTATCCTAAAAACCAGTTATGGTTGATTTGCACTTTGCCTTCCTGGTAGCGAAACTTAAGTCCAAGCTTCACATTCTGAGAAAGCGACGCTGATTCTTGTTGAGCTAAAGAAGCCATGATAGTAAGCAATAGTTCTCCGCTTGCTTCCATGGTGTTGATGTTTTCTTTTTCAAAAATGATCGGAATGTTTTTGTCTTTCAACTGTCTAACAAACTTTAAACAGTCTATAGTGTTTCTCGCAAAACGGCTAATCGACTTAGTGATAACCATGTCTACTTTGCCACTCATGCAATCGTGGATCATGTCGTTGAAACCGACACGTTTTTTCGTGCTGGTTCCTGAAATACCGTCATCAGCGTAAATGCCTGCAAACTCCCAGAGAGGATTTCTTGAAATATAATCCGTATAATGCTGAACTTGCGTGTCATAACTTGTTGCCTGTTCTTCACTGTCAGTACTGACACGACAATACGCTACTACTCTTAACTTCGGCTTATCTTTATGCTTATCTACCGTATTCCCCGCTATTTTTCTTGGTGGAATAATTGTAACGTTGGCATTCATTTTACACCTCCCTTGATTTGACTGTACGCGTATGCTGCTTGCCGATAAGGATCATCGTATTTCTTTTCTACCTTTTCTAACTGGTAGCTTGTAATAAGCCGAATTTCCTTTATTGGCTTAGGCTCTTTATAACGATGATTCCTGATAGCATTCTCATGCCTTATTTGTTGCACTTGTCTAAACATATCCTCATCGATAATCTGAGGATAAAACTCTGTTCCTAAATACAATTTCTTGCTAAGAATTTTGCCCGTGACTGGCCAATCCCTTTTTATACCTGATTTTTTAGCAGCTTGAGAAATATTTTTAAATTCAAGATAGAAACGAAAAAACTCTCTTACTTCTTGAGCTTTTACTTCATCTATAACCGCTTTACCGTCTACTATTCTGTAACCATATGGGATGTGTGCCATGTTTCTTTCACCTCTTCTTCTAATTCCAATCCGCATTTCAAAATAAAAAGAAATCTTGTTCTGCTTTTTACCACTATGCCGTCTACAAAATCCAGAAAATCCTTGTCCTTAAACTCGCTAAATACTTCTGTGACGCTTACGAACCGTTGAAGTTTTTGCGCCTCGTTTAAGTGCGTTAAGTTACCGTTTAAACTGTTGGAAAGCTGAAGTTTTTCCTTAAGACAAGTATCCATTTCCGTTTTAAGCTGATTGCTTTCTAGATAGTAGGAATCCATCTCAATGTAGCCACCGGCTAAAAGCTTACTGAGTACTTGCTCCTGTTCTTGCAACTTAGCTATTTTTTCTTCGAGTTCAATAACCTTGTTCAAACCGTCTTTATTATTCACACCTCTCAAACTTTCTACGAGAGGAGTCAACATTTGAACGTATCCTGCTTTTAACTTGTTTAACATTTGCAGGAAAGAAATTTTAAGATAACTTTCCATAACAGACTTTTGTGAACAAGCATGAATATCTTCAAGATGCGTTATACAAACCCATATGCCATACGCCTTATTATGTTGATAAATTATTCGTCTTTTACACTTGCTTCCACACTCACCACAACGAATTTTACCTGAAAACGCATAAAGCTTATTGTACTTACCACTACCACATACTATGTTATTTTCACTTCTTCTCCACGCGATAATCTCTTTTACAAGATTAAAAGTTTCATGACTGATGATAGCCTCATGATGGTTTTCAATAACATACTGTTGTTTCTCGCCACAGTTTTTATGACGGTTAAAACTATCATCCGTGTATGTTTTCTGAAAAATCACATCACCTGTGTATGTTTTATTAGTCAAAACAGCGTTCACGGTACTTGAAGTCCAACTTCCGCCCTTTTTAGTTGGAATCTTTTTATCGGTCAATACTCGTGCTATTGCTTCTCCACCCATGCCGGAAAGAGCCATGTTGAAAATTTCTTTTACTACCCTGGCTTGCTCTGGAACTATAATCATTTTCTTATTCTCGTTTTTATACCCATACGCAGGGCAGGGAATGACGAAGCTTCCGTTTTCGAACCTTTTTTGAATTGACCACGTGTTGTTTTCCGAGATGGATCTTGATTCGCTTTGTGCAATAGAACTCAGGATAGAAAGCATAAGCTCCGAACTCATATGCTCGGTATCAATGTTTTCTTTCTCAAAATACAAATAAATACCGAGACCGGTAAGTTTTCTAACTATTTCAAGACAGTCAACCGTGTTTCTTGCAAGCCTACTAATAGACTTTGTAATAATCCTGTCTATCTGACCGCTCTGACAGTCTTTAAGCAGTTGTTTAAGACTTTCACGCTTATCGATTTTCGTGCCGCTAATACCCTCGTCAAAGTAAAGTCCCGCATACTCCCAGCAGGGATTAGACTTAATATAGTTTTCGTAATGCTCCTTCTGCACTTCTAAGCTGAGAAGCTGCTCATCACTATCACTAGAAACTCTCGCATACGCTGCAACCCGCGTCTTTTTCTCAAAACCAGTTTTTCGCATTGTAGAGTCTATTTTTATTATTTCTTTCACTATTTCCCTCACTTTCAGCTAATACTATTCATCACTCTAAAAGCAGTGTTTATCAAGCTTTTAACCCAATAATTCCTTGTAAAACGGGTGAAATTTTTCCCTGTTAAGACGGCTTATTTTTTCTTTTTCTTGCTCGCTGATAAGCCCTTTTTTAAAGAGTGAAGCGGTAAGTTTTTCGGCTATTTCAAAACGAAAATCCGCCTGCATACTCTCTTTTGTCCAAGCTCTCGCTTTAACATCCTTTAGCCCGTGAGCATCATT
The DNA here is from genome assembly GCF_055804255.1 of Gardnerella sp. c17Ua_118. Taxonomy (NCBI): domain Bacteria; kingdom Bacillati; phylum Actinomycetota; class Actinomycetes; order Bifidobacteriales; family Bifidobacteriaceae; genus Gardnerella; species Gardnerella sp. c17Ua_118. Next base: position 109,261 of record NZ_JANUYT010000001.1, on the reverse strand, counting down.
ACTTATTTGCATGATGCTCACCTCCAAAACGATGTTCTATATAGCAGGCGTGGCAGCAGTATTTTCTGGTTTTATTACCGTAAGAGATAAAAGAATTTTTGCAGTTAAGACAAGCACACTCATAGTTTGCCTGTCTTTTTACCAACTGTGTATGCTTACTCCACCATGCGTTTCTACACGCGTCAGAGCAGAAACGTTTAACTTTACGACCAGCATTCTGTTTAACAGGCTTAGCGCATAAATCACATAATTGAACGCTATTGCCAACATTTACGCCGCCAAGATTGTTGCGCTTACAGTAGCTTTTAACCGTATCAACTGAAAGATTTAACTGTTTAGCTATTTTCGTATAACCCAAGCCTTCACTACGAAGTTGTATGACTTGCTGTTTTTCTTCCATATTCATTTGCCTGTGCCTCCTTACATCACAGGCAAAGAAAAAACAGTGTTTTTTAACCTCTTGACTTGATAATTTAACCTTAAAAAATAAAAAAAAGCCCGAGGATTGCTCCAATGTAGGAACAAGCCTCGGGCTTTACATGTTTCAAACTGTTTTACAAGAGTTCGTTTACTCGTTTTTGTACCGTATCATAATCGTATCCGGCTTGAGTTAGACGCTGTTTACGAGTGCTGCCGTTACCCCACGTGCCTCGGATTACTTCACGTGCAAGCTCATCAACTGACTTTCTATAAGCTTTAACACCAAGAAGCTCATTAACTTTATTTTGCACGCTCGCATAATCGTATCCGGCTGAAGTTAAACGCTGTTTACGCTCATTTCCGTTACCCCAAGAGCCGTTAATAACTTCTCGCGCCACCTCATCAATACTTGTGGTGCGCGCAGCTTGATTGGAGCCGCCGTTTTTACACCCGTTTAGGCCAGCGTTTTTAATAATGCTTGGATAATCCTTGTAAGCATAGTCCATGTCAACTCTGCCGGCTACTCCAGGAACGCTGCCGTTTGACGAGTATTGCCAAAGACCATACGAGCCTTGATAATTGCAGTTCGTGTTCCACTGTGCGATCCAGAGAGCGTAACGGTTTCTAACATGAGATGACACAAGATTATTAGCAGCTGAAAGCGAAGTGTAAAAACCTGCATAATACCCGCAAGCTTCCAGCTTATTGCAAAAACTTGTAATCAGCGAATCGCAGAAAGCTCGCCCACGGTTAAGCTGGCTTTTTTCTTCCAAATCAAAGTAAACTGGGTACTCAAAACTTTTACCTGAAAGCATGTTCATTAAGCTTTGAGCTTCTTCAGCTGCCTCAGAACTGGAGTTTGCGTACGAATACCAGTAGGCTCCCACGTCAAGACCGGCTGTTTTTGCTTTACGATAGTTCTGTTCAAACCACTTGTCTTTGCATCCGATACCGTATCCTGCTCGAATGATCACAAACTCAACGCCGGATACTTTCACCGCGTTGAAATCAATGTCACCCTGCCATTCTGATACGTCTATTCCTTTTTTACTCATGAGTATTGTCCTTTCTGTTCTTGTCGTGTAATTGTTCTAAAACGTTTTTTAATTTCTCAGGCACGGGAAGCCCCAGGTGAGCCGCGTTTTCGGTTAAAGATAATCCTTCGTTAGATAGGTAGAAGAAAATTACTGCGGTTCTAATCACGCTTCCTTGTTTCAAAACATGAAAATCTATAATGTTTGCTATGCCAACAAGCATAAAAATGAGCACCTTTCTAAAAATGCCCTTAAAACCAATGCTGCTAGACAGTTTCTTATCCGTGACCGCACACATCACGCCTGTAATATAATCCGTTACCACAAATAAAACGAGTGCGAGGATAAGCCCGTCGCACCCGCCTAAAAAGTATCCCAGCCAGCCGCCTACTAGTGTGAAAGCCAGTTGAGCAATATTCCAAAATCCTCTCATAATTCTCCTTACAAGTTTTCCTAACATTTGCCAGTACTCTTATAAAAACAAAAAACAAAAAGTAGAAAGTAATAAAAAAAGGACAGGCATGGTTTAAACCACACCTGCCCTAACATTTCAACATTTCAGTATTTCAACTGATATTATTTTTCAACACATGACTACTCCTTACCATCTTTTTCACCTTCATCAACCATTTCATCTTTTACACTTTTCCCAGCCGCTTCATCTTTTTCATCTTTTTCATCTTTTTCGTCTTTTTCGGCTTTTTCGGCTTTTATTTTCAAAATCTCGTCGTTAAGTTCGCGTTCTCTAGAATTAAAATAGTCTTCTAACTGTTTCACATACACTTCATATTCCATCGAGTTTTCCGCGATCACTGCCGAACGCATATCAGATAATACGCTTGCAACAATGCCTTCTATCATGTAAGTAGGTATTGGTATTTGCTTATTCAACTCGACTATTTTTTCGTTTAACTCAGCCTTATATTTTTGCACAGCTACCGCGTAGCTAATCGTCGGTTTCACCACTACTCTCCTCCAATCTTTTTTAGAATAATATCCAGCTTGTGGCTGATTTCGCATAAAATTTTCGTATTATCAACTACAGGTGTTGTAATACTTTCTGTCACGTCTTTTAAGCGCGTGCCTTTATTAGCCACTATTTTGTTTGTGTGAATAATTAGTTTTTCCATAACAAATTCTCCTCTACATTCGCTTAACGCTTCCACCCGCGTTTTTTAATAGTATTTAACTTTCATGAGTATCCCGTTTTTAAACACCATGTGGGCGTTAGAACCCCATTTTGAAGCTTTACCATCCTGGTTCATTTCAATAATCTGCACATAGTTAATATCCGCGTCTGCTCCTGCACCGTCTTGCCAAACAGGATCTATAATCTTGTTACCGTGCATGTAAAAGTTGCATCCAGCGTGAATACCATACTCTTTATAAATGCTTTGCGAACGTGAAAAACACAGCATAGTAGCGTATGTTTCTTCATCAGCTGATTTACGCTGCGCGAAAGCCATATACTTTCCGTCGCTAGTAAGATGAAAAACTAGACCCTTGTGAGAATTATCTTCTTCCCACTCGCCGGTTCCAACATAGCCAATATACACGCCGTTACGGTAGAAGTTGTTCCCATTTTTATCAAAAACAGCTCTTTTATGATCCTCATCAACTTCACCATCGTAAAGTTCTATCTGCCCGGGTGTTATTTGCACGTATTTACTCGAATGGTTAAACCCGAGAAGGAAACTGTTATAGTTTTGCTGCATGAAACTACCAAAATCACCTTTTTTAACCATTGAAGATATGGAATCTTCTACTATGGTTAGTTTAGAAATAGCCTTATCAGCCGTGAATTTAGCAGCCTCAATGTCTTTATCTTTAACTCTTGCCCAAGCGAACGTTCTAAAACTACTTATACTGTCAGCTGAAACGTAATGCCATAGTTTGCTTGTTCCACCTTTATACGGGTGTTCAGACTCAGGATAATTTTCACCTTCAACCTCAATAATGTTAATATCTTCAGGCAGTTTAGACACGTATCCTGAAATTTCTCCTGAATACTCTTTTTTAATGCTATCAATCTTAAAACCATAATTGTCAAACGGAGACCAGTTAGTTCTAAAATGTAGCCAAAACTCACTTGATGGAACAAACACTGTTGCGCCAGAAATTTTTTCACCAGTTAAACCCGGTATAGCGTAAATTTTATCCTCATACTTGTAAAAAATGTCTACAAAATCGTCAAAAGCTGATTCCGTGTGCGACTTCTCATTAAATTTTACGGCTAAACTTTCCTGCTTAACAATAAGCCTGTAAGCGTAGCCGGTTGACGTGTCGTAGAAAAAATCACCAACATGCTGCATTTTTTCACTATCAGTCAGCCACAAGCTCATAGGAGCGTTAAACTGGCTTGGAGTATACGAACCGTAATAGTTACCGTTTTTCTGTTTAAGACTATGGTTAACGCTTTCAACACCAGCCTCAATCTTACCGTCTGTAACATTGAGTTTCGTGTTGATTTCACTTATCGTGTAATAGTTTTCAAGCCTCCTACCAGTGTCTTTTATAGCCTCGTTTTTTGCTTTACTAATCTGCTTTTCTACCTGGGAAGTGTAAGAAACTGAAAGTTTTTCCGCGTCAATCGAATGCCCGATAATCCTGTCACCATACACCATGCCGTCAAGAGTCATCGCAGTACTGTAAGGGCCTGAAAAACCGTTATGGCTTCCAGCAATACCATTCATGTTAACCTGTAAAACTTTTGTAGCAGTGTTTTTATCAGGCGTATCCATGTAAAGGTCACGAACCCACATGCCTTTACTATCGTATTCGCTTATCTTATAGCCGCTTTGAGAATTACCCATTTGCGCTTTAATATTATCGATCGCAGCTTTAACACGCTCGTTATCAATTTTTCTAGCTTCAACCGTTTCTTCTTTTAACGTTTGAACAGCATGCGACACGTTTTGCACATACCCTTTAGAAATCCTGCTCGCAAGCACGATTCTCATTTCGCCTGGTTTTTGAATCGGTATAGTCTGTTTTACTACAGGAAACACACGGTCCATGCCAAATTGTGGAGCGAGGCAACGAACCCTATCCCCACACTTAATCGTCGCATAATATAAACCTAACGCGGATAAGTCAACCGCGCTAAGGCTTATTTCTACATGCTCAAACTGGTTATCCTGTAACCATTTAACAGCTTTACGCATAAGATTAGTTGGAACTGTCACATTATTAAAATTAATAACTTTACAAACCCAGCCGAATGTTTTTTGCGCTTCACGAGATACTATATAGTTTTTCCCATTGTTTATTGAAGTAATATCAACATGCTTTTTAAGAACCTCGTTTTCACTATTCTCGTTTTCCAACTCTTTCCCGAGAGGAATAACCGCTGTAGTAACATCCTCTGCTGAAAGGTTTTCCGCATATTCAAGCAGGTTCAAGCCGAAACTAATATGCTGGCTTGTAGCTTTACCTATTTCTTCTAAACGTAGGTAATCTAAGTAAAGTTTCCCGTCTTCTTTTCTAAGACGCAAATATCCGCCAAGCTTTTCAACCATTTTTCCCATAATCGCTTCAAGCGTGGTTTCAAAATTAGTAAACCTGTAGAGTGAATCATTCGAGTCAGATACTGTGACGAAACCAATTCTTATTTTCTTATAATCATCTACCTGACTGTTATGAGCTTGTAAAAGTTTTTCTAAAAGCTGGTAGGAACTCTGATCATGATATTCTTTCTGAGGTTGAATACTATCCGCTAAGTAAGTTAACAACCCTACGCAAGTTACTTTCTTACTACCATACAAGTCTTTTACTTGTTCTCTAACCTCGCCGAAGAAAATCTCCTCATCGTCACGCCACACGCTTACTATTGATTTCCGGTTTTTAATAAGCTCATAGCAAGGGTTTTGACTAGGGCAAGTAAACGTTAACGTTCCCGCAGTATTAAGTTCCAAATTTAACGTAATATCATCAAGTACCGCTTTGTCATCATTCGGATAGTAAATCGTATTATCATCAAGCATGATCCTGTACACTCACAACCACCCCCTTTTATAGGAAATATTTACCATCCCGTTTCCAACGAATGTTAAACTCATGCTTATTTTTGAACGAAGCTGTGGGAAACGGTTAAAACCTGTTTTAATCTCATACTTTTTACCATTAGAATCCAGTAGCATACTGTTAGATGACAGGTTGTTAAATTCTGGAATCAGTGTCATGTCAAAATCGTGAACGAGTGTTATTTCCCGCTTATCATCTACTTGCACACCCCATATTGTGCGAACACCATCCGAATCATCTACACTATACTTATATGGTTGCAGCTTATAGTTGAGTGTGAGAGTTGAATAGTTTTTATCCGATTTAAAACCACTAACCCACACTCGACCCTGATAGTAGAACAATGGTTCATCATCAAGAGACAGTTTCACACTCTTGCCGTGGATTAACGTTTTAACCCTATGGCATGTTTCACTCCACTTGTTTTTGTTTGCGACAATGAATTCGAAACATCCTTCACGCATCTCGTATAACACTTCACCGGCAAGACTTTCACTAATATCAATACTTTCCTGCCTGCCTGGTATTTGCAAATACTCTAATTTAGGTTCTGGAAGTTGAACGAGTGGACGGCTTGTAGCAACCAGCCCTAGATCGTTAAAACTATGCAACCCGTTTATTAGCATCCCATACACTTTTACCACCCCCTTGTTTTTCTTGTTTGAAGCTTGAAAAGCTCACTGTCCATCCTGTGCGCGATACCACCCACTAGTTCGCCAGTGTCGAGCACAATACTCTGGTTGGAAAACTGTGGGAAATACGCGTCCATAATCGTTAGAATCTGGTTCATAACATTAAGCATTTGCGTGTTTGATCCCGCACTCATATTCTGCAAAGCATCAAGCCCCATGATCACTTCCGGGCCTTTCTCTCCGCCGCCAAGCATACGCCCGTTTTTCTCACCGAAAATAGTCGCCCCGTTTAACAGCATTGGCTTGTTCATTGCTTTCTTATACCAGTCGATAGCAAGATACGGTACAGACGGTGGTGTAAGAGAGAATTGTCCTTTAATACTAAAATGAGGCAGTTTAATATGAGGAAGACTAAGTTTTATGCCAGAGAAAAACCCTGTTATAGCGTCGATTACTGCTTTAACCTTGTTTTTCGCCGCTTCAATCGGAGTGATGATCGCAGTTTTAATACCATTCCAAACTGACACAACCGTGTTTTTAATACCGTTAAACACAGACTTAACCATGTTTGCTACTGAATTAAACACTGTTGAAATGCTTGTTTTAATACCGTTTACCACGCTCATGATCGCAGTTTTAATACCATTCCAAACACTTGTTGCAGTGTTTTTAATACCGTTTAAAACGTTAGTGAAAAACGATACGATACTATTCCAAACATTCATGAAAAAGTTTTTCACACTCGACCACAGTTTGTTCCAACTAGTGCCAAAGAAAGACAAAAACACGTTAAAAACGTTTTTTAACGTGTTAAATACCGTTATGAACGTGTTTTTAACCGCGTTCCAAACAGCAGTAAAAATTTCTTTTACACCATTCCAAAGCTGAGACCAGTTACCGGTAAACAAGCCTATAAAAACGTCTAAAACGCCTGTGATTAAATCAAGAACGGTTTTGAAACTAGTAAAACTTAAATTTAAAGCGCCTTCAAACAGTGGAGCTAGAATAGCACACAAACCATTCCACACTGTTTTAAGCCCTTCAACAATACTCGTAAAATCAATACCAAGTCTTGACAGTTTTTCTTTAACACCATTAACAAAACCGGTGAAAGTTTCCTTAATTTTCTCCCAAACAGCAATAACACTGTTTCTAAACTCTTCGTTAGTGTTCCATAAGGTTACAAAAGCTGCTACCAGAACACCAATAACCGCAACAACCGCGAGTATTGGCGCAGATACTCCACCTAAAACAGCGCCTAACCCTTCAAGAATACTAGAGCCGGAAGTAAAACTTGCGAACATTTTACCTATAAACAAAGCTAGTTTAGAAAACCCTTGTATAGCAACACCTATTTTAGAAATACACGTTCCAAGAACCACTAAAAAAGGGCCGACTGCCGCAGCAATCAGCCCAAGTGTCACTATAAGTTTTTGGCTTTCTGGAGAAAGCTGTTTAAATTTAGAAAGCCATGCTGAAATTTTCTGCATTAATGGTGTTATGACGGGAAGTAAAACATTACCAATAGTCGCAGCAATATTCTGCAACTCTGTTTTTAGAATCTTCATAGAACCCGAAGCGCCCGCAGCTTCACGCCCAGCCTGCCCTTGAGCGTCAGCAGTCTGCTCCATAATAAGAGCCAAAGTAGCAGCCTGTTTCGCTTGCAAGCTCATCGCGCCTCTACCATCATGCAAACCCATGGCAAGAGCTTTAGCTTTAATAGTCGCCTCGTTAACACCCATACCATAATTGTCAAGCATCGCATTATTACCTTTAAGCGCGCCTGTTAAAGCAAGAACAGCAGACTCGGTTGTGCCACCAAACATAGCAGACAAGTCGCCTGCAAGAGCAACCAGCTTCTGACTCATCTCAGCTGCTTCAGCATCACTTTTCCCACCAATATTTTTCAACATCGCGCCCATAGTATTCGCATACTCTAAAGCTTGACCTTGAGCAATACCATAATAGGATTTCAAACTTCCTGACCATTTAAGCATCTTGTTAGCAGACTTACCGTAAATCTGCTCTGTAGCCCCCATAGCATCCTGTAAGTCTGCTGCAGCAGTAAAACCAGCAGTACCAATAGCAGCAATCGGCAGCGTAACTTTCGTGCTTAAACTTTGACCAAGAGATGACATACCATCTCCTAGTTTCTTTATCTTTTTACTCGTACTATCAAACTGGCTACTAAGCTTGGTTAAACTAACACTACCTACCTGTTTTAATTTTTCTTTTAAACTATCAAGATTATTTTCTGTCTCAACAATCTCACGCTGCAACGCATCATACTTGTCTCTACCAAGCTCCCCGTTTTCCAACTGTACTTTAGCCTGCTTATCAGCCTGTTTCAAAACGTTAAGCTTATTAGACGTTTCTTGGATTTCTTTCTGCAAAAAAGCCTGCTTTTGGCTTAAAAGCTGCGTGCTTGTCGGATCAAGTTTCAAAAGCCTATTAACATCACGAAGCGACTGCTCGGTTGAGCGAATAGTCGAATTCACCTGTTGTAAAGACTTATCCAAGCCTGTAGTATCCCCACCAATTTCAACAGTAATACCTTTAATCCTGTTTGCCATAACTTCACCTCCTTCCTAAAAATAGGCATGAAAAAAGCACCTACTATTTAGTAAGTGCTAGAAATAATCTTCCATGATTAATTTATCAGTAAATCAATCTATTCAAGTTCTTTAGTTCTATTTCATTTATATTTATGTTCGTATAGCCGTCTTTCAATAATTCTACTCGTACAGATCTAAATAAATCCTCACATACATCTGGACGATTTAATGTTTTTAATCGATCATCATAATGTACTGTAGTTGTCAGAAATAACTTATCACAATCTATTCTAGTTGGTCGCGTAAATGGATTCCTAGATATATCTGGCTGCTCATCATGATAATGAACCATTGGGTTTCTAATAAGCATATAAGGTTTTAGTGTTTGACATTTAATATACTCATACACTGTACCCGAATGTTTATTACAAATATACATATGTGAAGCCACAGCCATCCCATCCGATATAGACGGATAAGGCACTTTCATCCTCACAACATCTTTTTCGTTAATCAATCAGAAGCCTCCCTTCTTCGTCAATATCGACGAATACTGGATTATGGAGTTCTTCATTTTCCGCAAGAGTAAGCATCATATCGAAATGTTTCTCCGTAAGTAATTCCGAATCAGATTTTGAAAATACAAAGTATTTTTTATCTAAATTTATAATTTTTGAGTTTTCTACCATATTTGTTGAATACATTGCATCTAATGCATCGATCAGTTTTTTATCATTATAATTGAAGTCCGATTCATCTAAATCTACTTGATACTCACCAGACACAATGCGATTTTCTTTTGATTTCCAAAGATTCATCTGATGTGTAAGATCAGATAATTCCTTTTCCGTCATAGTACCAACTATAAAAGCGCATTTTTCAGCCCTTTTAACATTAATAGCTTCAACATTTTTATCATACGCATTCTGAGCCGCCACATTAAAGCTTGCTCTTTCCTTAGTATAATCTCCCCAAACATTACTAAATACCGGACCTTTTTTATACCCTCTTAAATGACTAAAATCAGGTGTTTCTCCAGATACTTTCGTAAAGGCTTCATAAAACAGCAAAAATTTTTGCAACTTTAAAGGGGTCTCATATGATGTATTGTCATTATTCTTTAGCCAACCACTTAAATATAGTTTTCTTTCATTTGAATAAATCATATTCATACTCCTTTCGTAAATCTTTTCATTTTACATCAATCTGATATTAATGTAAATATATTTTCCCATTTTTTGTGCTTATTACTATATTTATCATTATCATACCAAAAATACTCAAGTCTTTAAATTAGAACTTATCAAACTCTGTTTGGCTTGCGAGCTTATCGTATTTCACACTATCGTTTGCTTTCTCCGTCCACATGTCTAAAACCATGCCGATGGTTAAAAGATCCAGTTCGCAAATACTAATCCCGATTTCGGTGCATCTAAGAAGAAACAACGCGGTTGTCATTTGCCGTGTTGTTGTTTTAAATTTTTTTTAGATTTTACTTCAGTTTCCAAGTTTGCTCCCCAAAGTTCTAGAATTTCAGGAAGAATCTCGTAGATAGAAAACATTTCAAACTCGTCAAGCCACTCATCAATACTCGCTGGAATACTATTATCCGCGTGATAAGCCATGATATAAGCCACGTTTTCAAAAATTTCAAGATCTGCTATTTCAAAAACACCCTCGTTGATTTTAAACGACTGCTCTAATTTTGACAGGTCTTTGAAAATATCACGCTTGAATTTAATACGATACAATCTTGGAATAGTGGCTGAAGAACGAAACTTCACGTCTTTACCATTTACTTTTACTGTTTTTTCTAACACGTTTACCCCCTTTAAAACTTATTTGTTTTCCGCGCTAACTTGCGGAACATACACGCTCTTATACCATTTCTCATAGGTTTCTTTTGAAGTAGTGTCACCGCTACGGGATTTCACCAAACCATCTTCTCTAGGATCAGCCGTAAGCGACAAAGTTTCCGTGCCCGGTTCTATAGTGTCTTCCTTAGTTTCTGACTCGATAGACGGTCGTGTTGCTGAACAGTTATATAAAACGTGTCTGATAGCGTTCACGTCACCATCAAACTCAAACAGGAGCGCGAATTTTTCTGTTTCACTAATCTTCGCGTTTTCAACCAGAACACCGTTTTTATCTAGTTCTTCTCGTAGTATTTGCGTCCTAAACCATTCAGGTATAAGAGCAATTTCCAAGTCACCACTGTAACCGTTGTTAGCAGTCGACCTGAAGTAAACAATCCCGTCAGCGTAAAACGGTGAGGATTCACCCTCAGCCTCAAGGCTTATACTCACCGCCCCCGGAATCGGCTTAGGCTCATCGTAGGAGAAACCACTCGAATCTTTTTTAAGTTTTGCAGCATACACGTTTTTCAGATTGTATTTAACCTTGTTTCCCATTTATTGTTACCTCCATTTCAAAAATGTAGAGTGTTTCATAAAGCTGTTCCGACTCTATGAACGCTTCTGTTTTGTTATAAAAAATGCCGTGCCTATCAAGCACGGCTTCAACTTGTTCTTCCAGCACGGGATTCTTATAGTCCGCGTATAGTTCAATATGAACTTCGTTTGCTTTAAAATACGTTTTCCCGTCTGCCGCAAAATTACTGCTCGCAGGCGTAAGAAACAGGAGGAAAGGCGGATTAGGGGATTCTCCCTCAGCAAAATGATGGTATGCGAAAGGAAAACCTATCTCCCTCATAATGTTTAAAAGATTACCCATTTTTAACCGCCTCCTCTATTTCTTTTTCAAAACTTCGTACTGCTTTACTTTCAGCCTCAGCAATGTGTGCTCTAGCTTCCACGCGTCCGCCGCCTCGTTTAGCATGACCGTACTCTAACAAGTGTGTAAGCTGATACTTGTTTCTAGAATGCACTACGAGAACTAGCCCGCTGCCTGTTTCGCTTAATGTTTTAACAGCCCAACTTTTCGCATACGCTCCAGTTCGTTTAGGAGCTGTCACGTTAATTTCTTCTTTTGCTGTTTTACCAGCGTTTTTTACTGCTTCTTTTACTTTCCCGGTTGTAACTTTCGCGTAAGTTTTAAGCTCTCTAATAACTTCTTTAGAGAGGCCGCCAATACTTACTTTGCTCACTTTTTACACCTCTTACAGTGAAGTTTCAGGCTTTTCTTCTTATAATTCATGTGGTCAACACCTAAAATCTCATAAACCGTATCACGGAAAATAATCCTGTAACCAAGCGATGAGACTACGGCTGTTTCTTTCGAATAGCGGATAGTAAAATCTATTTTTGACTCATCCCACACGTTTCCCGCCGAAGTCTCTTCTATGGGACTTTCAGCACTCACCGTAGCGTAACACTCGTAATATTTACTCCACTTAATCTTATGATTACCAACCTCATCAACCTCTACACTGTTTTTAAGCAGCACAATACGCTCGTTTAATAAGCCTATTCTCATTTAAAACCCCGTTTTTCTAACAGTAAAAAGCATCGAACGTAAGGTAAGCATAAGCGCATGGTGGTCGGCTTCTTCCCGATGCTCATACAAGTAGCCTGTAGCGTATAAGACTGCGAGCCGATACTCGTCAAAGTTTTCACTAATCAAACTACTATCGTTTTTACGAGCCACTCCCTGGCAGAGTTTTTCAGCAGAACAAATAAGGGTGTTGATAAGCTCATCATCTTCTCTACTATCCACCCTAAGATAGTTTTTTGCTTCCTCAACTGTAACTATCATCAACACCCCTCCTTAACTTTTAGCCGTCTTTTAGGCTGCTACGCTTGTTTTAACAGGCAGAATCTGTACTGCTTCTTTAAGCACGAGTTTGCCGTCTACACGCTCTTTAGCGACGAAACCTATCATGCCGTTTCCAGCGAAAAGTTCGGTAAGCTCTTTAAACGAGCGTGAACCACGGTCGCCAATGTTGTAGTACGAGTAGTCGCCAAAAGCCACCATGTTTTCAGGCGCGTAAGCAGACGTGTATACCGGGTATCCGAGAATCCTGTTCGGCTCATCATCCTGGTATGAAGGCTGCCAAACGTACGCGCCGTTATTGTCTTTAAGTTTTCGTATGCTCGCGACTGTTTTATCGTTCATAATAAAACTCGCGTTTTTACGGTATGGTCGCCTCAAAGCGTGGACAAGATCAATCAGATCATCAGTTTTAATACCGGCTGTTTCTTTAAGGAACGTGCCGCCGTCTTTCTTGTTGAAAATACCAGTCGGTTTTCCCACGCCATCCCCGTTAAGAAAAGCGTCTTCCTCAGCGTTAGCCAGCGCCATGCCGAAGGATGTGAGAAGATGATTCTCGAGATTAAATGCATTATCATGCAAGAGTTCTTCAGTAACTTTTACCGCAACGTGAAGCTTATGAGCGTCAAGCAGGATTTGCGCGAACTTGGAATCCCCAAAGTTAAGGCTTGCGCCTTCTTCAATCCAAGCTGCTGCAGGATCACTCATCGCAATATTAATCTTATGCTCTCCACTAGTAGTAATCGTGGTAGCAAGAGAGCGGATAATGTTTTCTTCTTTCAACGTTTCAATCAGACGATTATCGTATTCTTCCGGCACAAGATACCCGCCGTCAGCGTCCACGCCTTCCTGCAACACGTTATCAACTCGTTTAAAATTACTTCTAAGAGCTGTAAGCATCGCCTGCTTATACTCGTCACGCGCACGACCTTGTTTTTCAAGGTTCACACCTGTTTTCATAGGTTTTGCAACAATCGCCTCAGATGTTGGTTTTGAAAGCTCCTTATCCATTACTTCCATCTGCTCCAAGCGTTCAATTTCCATACTGTAAGCTTTCACTTTCGCTTCCATCTCATCATAGGTTTTCGCGTCTTCTTCTGAAATAAGCCCGTCCTTGTCACGTTTAGACTCAAGGAAAGCTTTTGCACCCTGCCAGGCCTTGTTACGTTTCTCAACCATGTTTGAAATAGTGTTCATCATGTTTACCTCCAATTTTTGATTAAAAAAAGACGATCCATAAGATCGTCTGCGCTAATATTGTTTGTTTCCTTACCGCTTATCCGGCAGGCTTTACATATTTTTTCCAATAACGTGTTTTGCACGCTTGCTTTCGAATACAGTGTTGAAACTTGTGGTATGCCAATATCAGTGGTTTCACCTCTAGTTAAAACACCGTCCGCGAACCCGAGTTCTACCGCCTTGTTAGCATCCATCCACGTTTCAGAATCCATTAAATGCGACAGTTTCACACGGTTAAGCCCTGTTTTAATCTCGTAAGCGTTAATAATGGACTCTTTGACCTCATCAAGCATTGATATTGCTTTTTCCATTTCGTTTCTGTTGCCAAAAGCAACCGTCATAGGATTATGGATCATAAGCATTGACACCGGGCTCATATAAACCTTTGTCCCGGCCATCGCAATCACTGATGCAGCCGATGCTGCAATACCGTCAATTTTGACCGTCACACAACCCTTGTAATCCATGAGCATGTTATAGATTTGTGCCGCAGCCACACAATCGCCGCCAGGCGAGTTAATCCACACTGTAATATTCCCACTACCAGCGTTTAACTCGTCTTTAAAAAGTTGTGGTGTAATATCATCATCAAACCATGATTCTTCAGCAATCGTACCGTTAAGAAACAGTGTCCTCTCAAAAATCTCATTATTCTCACTGTTGACCGCCTGGTTTTTCCACTGCCAAAACTTCCTCATCACCTTTTTCCTCCTTTCCGCTACTGTTTGCGAACGCTCCTGCACGGTTAAGCGGGAGCATGTTGCCGTTAATCAAATACAAGTCGCCACCTTCACAGGCTGGAATCTTATCCAAGTTTTCTAACTGTCTAATATCGTTTGCGCTCATCCAACCGTTTTGACGAGCGGTAGCATAACCATTCATACGACTCTGATAGTCTCCTCGAAGAAGACCATCCACGTTAAACTTCACATAATAGGTTTCTTTCTCCTTATCAGTAAAAAGCCGTCTCGTAATAGACTGTTCAAACCGTGCCACCCAAGGATCAAGCGTGTATTTCACAAACTCCAGCGACTGCTGTTCAATATTAGAAAAACTTGATTTTTCCAGATCACCAACCATGTGTGGTGGGACTCTGAAAATACGAGCGATTTCGTTAATCTGAAACTTACGAGTTTCAAGAAACTGTGCTTCGTTAGGCGAAATAGAAATAGGCGTATACTTCATGCCTTCCTCTAAAATCGCTATCTTATGCGAGTTAGAACCCGAGAACCCCTTATTCCAACTATCCCTCATACCAGACGGATCTTTTACTGTTCCGGGGTATTCCAAGATTCCGCTTGGTGTAGCACCGTTAGCGAAAAACGATGCACCATACTCTTCCGTAGCTATCGCCATACCGATAGCGTTTTTTGCCATCGCAATAGGCGAATAGCCAACAAGACCGTCAAAACCAAGACCGGGAATATGAAGCACGTCAAAGGGCTTAAGTTTCACACTCGTTTCTTTACCCGCTAAAACATCACTATCATTTAACGTATACTCGTAAAAAATTTGGCCACTCTCATCCCGGTCAACTCTCATACGATCAGGCATTAAAGGGTATAAGCCTAAAACCTCGCCTTTACCGTTTCGAATAATCTGCGCGTAAGCATTACCCCATAACAGTAGATGCGTCATCAGTGTTTCTCTAAACACGAAGCTTGTCATTTCAAGATTCGGCTCATCATGAAGCACCTTATACAAAGGATGTTTAACCGCTTTAGCCGTACCCGTACTCGTCCGCTCATACACGTGAAGCGGCAGACTCGCCACCGCTTCAGACAAGATACGCACACACGAGTAGACAGCCGTCATCTGCATCGCCGAACGCTCATTCACCCTCTTACCCGAAGAAGACATGCCACTAATAAACCTTTGAGCATTCAAGTTAAAACGATTCTCAGGCTTATCTCTACTCTTAAAAATTTTACTAAAAATATTCATGACCCACCTCCTTACATGAATAGGATTCCTCGAGCGTCATACACGCTTTCCGTATTCTGGTTGCCACACCTGATTGCTCGGTCAAGTGCCATGATGGTTGCGATAGCACCGTCTATTTTCTCGGTTGATTTTTCCTTATCGCATTTAATGTTTCCTGCAGGATCAGTGCGGATGAAAATGTTATCCATGTTCCAGCGAAGCACCGGATGACCTGCGTGTGCGATTTTCTGCTCGAGTGTAAGCTTCATAAGCTCCTTGGTAGGCGGACTCATATCCTTGAACCCTTGTCCGAACGGAACCACGGTAAACCCCATGTTTTCAAGGTTTTGCACCATTTGCACCGCGCCCCAACGGTCGAAAGCAATCTCACGAATATTGAAACGTTCACCTAAAGTTTCGATGAATTTTTCAATAAACCCATAGTGAACAACGTTTCCTTCCGTAGTCTTAATAAACCCTTGTTTTTCCCACACGTCATACGGCACGTGGTCTCGTTTCACGCGCAAACTCAAGGTTTCTTCAGGCACCCAAAAATAAGGTAGGATGCGAAACTTATCCGACTCATCTAAAGGCGGAAACACAAGCGAAAAAGCCGTAAGATCGGTAGTGCTTGAAAGGTCAAGACCCCCGTAGCAGACCCTGCCTTCGAGTTCTTCTTCGTTCACCTGAAAACCGCAAGCATCCCATTTTTCCATCGGCATCCAACGAATAGACTGTTTCACCCACTGGTTAAGACGAAGCTGACGGAAAGCATTCTCTTCACCAGGATTTTGCCGGGCTGACTCGAAAGCAGCCTTAACTTTCTCCATTTGAACCGTCACTCCAAGCGAAGGATTAGCTTTCTTCCACACCTTCGGATCCGTCCAATCATCCGAATCTTTTGCACCATAAATCACTGGGTAAAAAGTTGGATCAATTTTCCTGCCCTCGAGAATATCCACTGCTTTCTGATGCGTCTCATAGCAGATAGAATGTGTATCCGTACCGGCTGTGGTAATCAGAAAATATAGTGGCTGCATGCGAGCATCCCCGGAGCCTTTAGTCATCACGTCAAAAAGTTTACGGTTTGGCTGCGTGTGAAGCTCATCAAACACGACACCGTGAATGTTAAAACCGTGTTTAGAGTAAGCTTCAGCCGACAACACTTGGTAGAAACTGTTAGTTGGTAGGAAAATAATACGTTTTTGCGAAGCTAAAATTTTAACCCTACGATTAAGAGCCGGACACATTCTAACCATGTCCGCGGCCACGTCAAACACGATTGTTGCCTGCTGACGGTCCGCCGCACAACCATAAACTTCCGCTCGCTCCTCATTATCCCCACAGCATAAAAGCAAGGCTACTGCCGCGGCAAGCTCACTTTTACCCATTTTCTTAGGTATCTCAATATAAGCAGTATTAAACTGACGGTAACCATTCGGTTTAACCACGCCAAACAAGTCCCTGATAATCTGTTCCTGCCAGGCTAGGAGCTTAAAAGGCTTACCAGCCCACGTGCCTTTCGTGTGTGTTAAACATTCGATAAAACTTACAGCATAATCCGCTAAATCCTTACTATACGTTGAATCTTCTTTTTTAAACTTAGTAACCTCGTATTTTTGCAACTTAAGCTCCTCCTTTCTTTAGGCATAAAAAAAGACGCTTACTTGCGTCCACATCATTTCTTAGTTTTTCTTAACGAGAAACAGGGCCTTAAAAAGCCCTGCTGCTTTTAACTAGACTTAAAGTTTTTACTCTTTAGTTTCTTGTGTCAAGGATCATTTCTAAAGCCTCGTTTGCAAGCTTGCCTGTTGGCATCATGTCCCAGCCTCTATCGTAGTTTGCGATAACCTTGTTATTGTTTTTCAAAGTAAGCTTGGAAATTCTTCCCTGGTTAATCCCGTATTCGCTTGGCTCTTCAAAAACCTTCATACTGTAGCTTACAACCTGATTTTCTACTTTAAGCGTATCTTGTTCCCACATGGTTTTTCTCCTTTTTCTGTGTTTTTTGTTAGTACTATATATCACTCTAAAAGCACATAATAGCAAGCCGTAAACGAGAAAAAATCGCGGATAATTCCACGATTTTTCTCCAGCCTTCCAACCCTATGGCTGACTATCCCCCCTTTCTTTTATCTTCTTGCTTGTTGAATCGCTTGATAAGCTTTTTGAATATCCTTGTCCAAGGTTTCAGCATCCGCAAACAGTTCAAACTCCGTATCGTTTAGTTTTCCTCCGCTTACCTTCCAAAGCTCCTCGTGGGCTTGCATAGCGCAGGTTTTTGCTGTTTGTGCAATGTCGAGCATGCTGATAGCCGAACTAATTTTCCCTTCTTCAGCTTTTTTGATTGCGTTTAGTGCGTAGCGTCTGCATGTTTTAACTTCGTTTGTAAGGTTTTGTAAGATTTCTTTTTTCATAAGGTTTCTCCTTTGTTTCTGTGCTTTTTGCTGATACTATATATCACTCTAAAATCGCGCAATAGCAAGCTTTTAAGCCAAGAAACACCGGGTATTTACACGTTTTTCCCCACCAGTTTTCGCTAATTTTTTTACTCTTAAAAACCGTTAAACGTTTCTAAAATCATGCGGAAATAATAATCACCCAAAAATCATCTACCACAGTCAAACATGCTTTTACAAAAACCTCGTTCTCTTGCTCTAAATTCGCAAAAGTTTCTTCAACCAAAGAGCCTGTAGGACAGTCTTCACTCAACTCGTACGCCTGGTCTTCACTCGCATACAGCATTACGCTCACCCCCGTTTCTAAAAGCGCAGAATCCTTCTAAACGGGAAAGCATAATTTTCCTGTCTTGTTTAAACTCGTCTCCTATAAACCCGAGTCTAAGAAGGAAACATCTGAAAGCATACTTATCGTTAACCGGCTTATGCTTACTATTATTTACGCGTTTAATTTCCACGCTCATTTTACAAAGACTGTTTATAAACTTCGTGTAGGATGCCAAGCCTGGTTGGTTAGCCTGCTCAAACCAAGGAAAAATAAGCTTATCATCTTCTTCCTTAATATTAAGACTGTTCACTCCTAACGCTTTTTTAATAAGATCACCCTTATTATCAAGAATTTTCCTAAGCTTTACCACATCAGCCTTATCTTTAGGAAACTCAACACTAAAATATTGCGTACCATCACACGCGCAGACTGGAAGACTTATACCATAGTCAGTGTCTAACATGTTTTTCAAATCATCTAAGTTCTCTTCACTACTACACGTGACCGTACCATCTTTACTAATGTTGAAAACACCTATCCTGTAAGACATACTTGGAGTTTTTAAGTAAACAGCCTTTACTCCCGTAGAATCCTCTATAGCTTTAATAAGCGGCTGCCTATCTTTTCCTTTTAACCCGTATTTTAATTCCATTTTTCCTCCTTTAGATTTTTTCGGGTACATATATAAATCACTCTAAAGAAGGTTTATAGCAAGCGTTTGCAAACTATTTTTCATATAAAATACGAGTCTTACTCGTTAGTAAATACTTCAGTAAACGAGTATTCTTTACCGCCTCTTAAAACTTTCACACTCTTATCATTTCCAACCTGCTCAATATAACGTTTCACAATCACGTCACAATATTTCTCGTCAAGCTCGATAGCGTAGCAGATTCTACCAGTCTGCTCGCAGGCTATAAGCGTGCTACCACTTCCAGCAAACGGATCTAACACAAGCGAGTTCGTCATACTCGAGTTTTTAATCGGATACGCTAAAAGAGCTATTGGTTTCATGGTTGGATGATCAGCGTTTTTCTTAGACTTTTCAAACTCCCAAACTGAAGTTTCTTTCCTACCCGCATACCACTTGTGTTTACCTTTTTTCTTCCACCCATACAAACACGGCTCATGCTGCCACTGGTAAGGGCTTCTACCCAACACCAGCGACGGTTTCTTCCAAATACAACAACCTGAAAGATAAAACCCCGCGTCCTGGAATGCTTTTCTAAAATTCAAACCCTCCGTGTCAGCATGAAACACGTAGATAGACGCATCATCTGCCATCGCCTGCTCCATGTTCACGAACGAGTTGAAAAGAAACTGGTAAAACTTATCATTCTCCATATTATCGTTTTTAATTTTCCCAGCAGCACCCTCATAGTTCACGTTATAAGGCGGATCAGTAACCACCAGATTCACTTTAGTATTCTCAAGAAGCGTCTTATATGTTTCTAACTTAGTAGCATCACCGCAAATAATACGATGCCTGCCAAGCGTCCACATGTCACCAGTTTTAGAAAAACACGGTTCTTCCAATTCTTTTTCAACATCAAAATCATCTTCGTTTACGTCTTTATCAGCATCAAAAATACTGGAAAGCTCCGCCTCGTCAAACCCGAGAAGATCAACATTAAAATCAGCTCCTTCAAGCTCCGACAACTCAACAGCCAATAGCTCACTGTCCCAGCCTGCGTTAAGTGAAAGCTTATTATCCGCAATAATATAAGCACGCTTTTGTGTTTCAGTTAAATGATTTTCTTTCACACACGGAACTTTTTTAAGACCCAGTTTTAATGCCGCGGCAAGCCTGCCATGCCCCGCGAGAATCGTATTATCTTCCGCTACTAGAATTGGGGATAGAAAACCAAACTCGCGAATACTTGCCGCTATTTGAGATACTTGTGCCTCAGAGTGCGTGCGAGCGTTTCTCACATACGGGATCAGCTCACTTACGTCAGCCAAATAATACTGCATTTCTTTTTCCATAAGCTTTCCTCCCGTTAGAAAAGACCCCAGCAAGCCAGCTTTTCAAAACCACCCACCGAGTCAATATAATCTTTCGCAATTTTCACAATCTGCGAATACGGTTTACCATCAACCATTTCATCCCCGATAGCACAAGAAAACTCAACCACCCGGCCGGTTTCCTGCGCTTTCAAAAACGCGTAAATATTAACCGACACGTCAGCTTTCGTAAGATCTTTACCGTGCAAGCCGCCGCCTGTAACAGCATCAGCCATGTCTGATCCGAGTTTTCGGTTAACCGCTCCCGTATCCACGTTGATACCACCCGTCCAGTCGCCTAAAGGATTAACAAACGCACTCGGATAGTCTTTCAATAAGTCTTCTCGTTTAGCGTGAGACTGGCAGATGATAAGCTTTTCACCATCAAGAACATACTTGCCGTCATACGGATACTTTTCATAAACCTTTCGAGCAATAGCCGAGAGTTTCTTCTGCTCGCCTGTTAGTGGTACGCCTTTAAAAATCCCGTTATCACCACAGCGAACCATGCCGTTTTGGTTTTGGCTTAAATGCTTATCCTGCGGCACAACCGTAATATCAATCTTTACTTTCCCAGGGCTTAAACGGTGGATAATATTTTTAATATCCTTAAACTTAAACATCACCGTGCTTTCAATACACACGGCACACTTACCATGCCCGAGCATCACTTCAACAGCAATCTTCGGATTCTCATCCAGCTTGTAAGCCAGATCAACAATTGCTCCAGCAATACGATCCGCAATCTTGTCAACATGTGACGGGTTTACTTTTTCTATCATAATTTTTCTCCTTATATGTTTTTACGTGTAATAAGCAGGCGTTCCATTAAATCGTTTTGAGGTGAAACACCATCAAACTCAGTCGAACAGTTTTCTTTCACAATCTGGAAAATCTCATTCCAAAGCCTGACCGCCTGATTCATGTAGTTAATACCAATATTTATAAAAGGCGAAGGTATCGGTTTACCCGTAGTCGGATGCTTGGAAAGAAACCCGAGTTTACTGGTTACTTCCTCGCATTGAATCCAACGAGCACAACTCATCGCATACCGTTCAATAAGAGGAGACGGGACTTTACTGCTAACACCAATGTCTTTTAGCCACTTCCATGTTTCAGCGAAAATTTCTTTAGCCTGAAGCTGAGTACCGTCTTTTTGCGTGGCGGATAAAAACTCGTGAGGCTGAGGCATTTCAGCACCTTCAAGCTCCGGAATATCAAGAACGCTTAAAGGCCTGCCACCAGGGTTTCCTTCACTCGCTTTTTCAACAACCGCTTTCTTTTTACGCCCGGCACCCACGCGTCTGCCGCCACGACCGCCGATATTATTTGATTTTGTAGGCAAACTTTCCGCCTCCTTCCCACGTGAGTTTTAACTATTAAAAAATTTTCGTGTTTGATTTTGCCTATTACCCTTTTGAATTCGCTGTTTTTACGCAAAATACCCTGCGCCCGTTCCCCAGGGAATAGATTTTTAGAGATTTTGACCGCCCCTGGGGTGGTTTTTATTTGTTATGCCAGCGGTCTCCACGCTTAGCGTGAATTTTAGAGTGACAGGATTTGCATAGAGAAATAAGATTATTCCTCTCATGTGTTCCGCCTTCAGCAATCGGTTTAATATGATGAACCTGCTCAACAGGAACAAGCACACGATTCTTAAAGCAAAGCTCACAGAAAGGATCCTCTCTCACATAAGAGTCCCTGACTTTCTGCCACGCTCTGCCGTAACGCTTGTGAGAATCATAAGGACGCTCGTATTTTTCGTAGCGCCGGTTCTCTTGTTTTAAGTGTTCCTCACAAAACCTGCCGTCAGTTAGGTTCGGACAGCCTTGATAAGAGCACGGTCTTTTAGGTTTTCTTGGCAAGACTCATCCTCCCTTTTCAAGTAAGATAAATTAACGTAAAATGAGTGAAAAATAGTCTGTCTATGACAGTAGTCATCCACTTGACTATATAAATTTAAGGAGGTTGTAATGAAGAAATCTGTGTATCAGGCTATACGATTATTCCTTTTTTCATTATTACTCCCTCTTTTAGGTCTTATTATTAACTCTCTTAAATCACTCGATTGGGAAATTGTTTATGACTCACCCTTTTTACTCATTGTTATAGCTCACGTATTTGGTTTAACAAGACTTGTACTTTACTCAATCATCGTCAATCAAAAAACACTCGAAAACTTAGGAGTTTATAAAACTATCACTATCGCGCTCATCGCCCCTGCTATTGATTTGTTTATATTACAAGCATCTCCTCAACAATTAGATATTAACTGGATTGACTGGTTCATGAACTGGTACATTACATATTTTTTAACTCTTGAATGTATCCCAACTATAATTCCAATCATTGTTAAAGAGTTTTTACGAAGAAGAAACCAAAAGCACAAAGGTGATTGAGAATAAAGACACCCTCAATCACCTCCGTGACCTGTTATCTCAATAATTTAACTCTATGATTATTTTGATTTTGCCAGCAAATAATGAGCCATAGCAATACAGCATGCATCTCGTTCTTCATCAGTTGATTCGCCAGCAAGCCGTGCCAGCAATCCAAGTCCTAGAATTTTTTCCAGACATCCATACATTTTTGCTTTAATAGAATTTTCCAGTGCTTTAAATGAACTGAAATCTAACCCATCTTGAGCATAAGCAGTATATCTCTTTTGAGCAGTAATACTACTGTAATAAGTTGTCATCATATCGCTTAAAGTATGCAAATTTTCATCACTAGCATTACGTAGATTCATTCCTAGATAGATAGCGTCTGCATCATCACAAAAATCTGTAAAATTGCAGCGAATACCAAGTTTATTACTGACATGATTTGCTTTAAAATACTCTGACTGTGCACTACTGTCTGAACCAATAAGAGCATATGCTGTTTTCATACGATCAAGAGATGGATACTTTTGCAGGTACTTATGTAAGTCATCCATGCCTGTTGCAAGATCTCCTGCCCAACCAGTCCAATGATCTGGAGCTAAATTAGAATAAGCATAACAATAAAGCGTATAAGCAAAGTGTGCTATATCGTTTTTACCACCACTTATATCAGCAACTTCGTCACGCTTATTACCAATATAAGTATCCAGCTTATCTTTTAATGCAGGATATTCTTTTTCCATGAATATTATGAAAAATGGATCTGCAAACGCGCCAGCAATAGCAAATTTCCAATTCGTCATATATGCCTTAGCTAGATAATTAATCACACCTTGAGTCACGCTTAAAGGATGATACTCTAGAACCACCGCATACTTTTGATATACTTTTCGCCATTTATCATACACGCTTTCTAATTGTTGAATGAGGTCTATCACTTTTTCAATTTTTGTTAAACGAGACGTATCTGGATTAGGTGGAGCGACATAAGTAATCTTTGATTGTGGATTGCCAGTTGAATGATTTACACTTCCAACCGCTCCAAAACGTCCAGAATATGCTACTCTGTCAAGATCCCATTTACCTTTATAGCCAGGGATTTCATGGAACTGATCAAACGCCCAATTACTTGGAATAGAAAAGCCTAGATTTCCACTAAAACCTGTAGACATATCAGACACAAATGATGCTACCGCATATCCTGCTTTACTAACACGAGTACAAATATTTCTAGATGCATAAATTCCAATCCGATAACCACCATGCATATTTTCTTTAACAGCTTTGAAGTACGGCAAAATATTGCTACTAATTTCCGGATTCGTTGCATCATAATCAACCGCAAAATAGATTACTGTTGGCGGAACTCCAAGACGTTTAGCTGAAGCAACCGCTTCTTTTGCATGACGAGCTCCATTTTCTGCTGTAAAATGACGTAATTCAGTTGAATACTCTTGAAAAATAGGGAAATATTGAAGACCGTGGCTCACAATTCTTTCCAATTCTCCAGTACGCAATGCCTTAAAATAGTCCTTTTCAGCAGTGTTTTTTTGATCAGGTTCACTCAAATAACGACCAACAATCCTATAACCATCAGCCTTCAAACACTCAGCAAACTCGTCAGTAATCTCAAAACGTGTATCACACGCTACACAAGAACGATTAGGATCACCTTTCGAAGTTAACAGGCTCATCCATGTTGTTGGATCAACCTTACCTGTAACAGGAATAACATGCTCTGCTTGGAACTTATACAATGCCGACACTATTGCATTATTCCATGTTGAAGTTGGCGTAAGCGAATACCCATTACATGTGAGCGCTACGCTTGCCAACCAAACCCACTCACTCGTTCCCTCACTAATTGTCTTTAAACGTGATCGTGTGCCATTACCAAAATTGCCAGTAGCCTCAGCTGGAGTAAACCCTTCAACAGCTTGTAACACTTGAATCAATGCTGTATTCATCTCACGACCATACAGACCGTCTGTTGGAATAATTCCAGTATAATTCTTATATTTACTGTTAACAGCCTGCTGTGTTACACGAATGTCTTCTTTGCCTCCATACAACGATAACAATTTGAATTGTTTCATTGATAAAAGAACCATCATTAGTTCTAGATCCACAGTAGATGAAATATCTGAAAGACCAATATCACTTTTAAGATCAGAAATAGAGTTTGCTACATTATATGTAAATTCTTCTGTTATGCCTCCATATTCAGCCTCATACCCTTTGCACCAAAGAGCACCCTGAATAATTCCATGAATATTATTACTTTCATCTGTCTGATCAATACCATTTGGCCAGCGCTTCTTAAATCGTGACTGAGTACCTTTCCCAAAATTATTTGCCGTTTCTGTTATACCAAGCTCAATCTGCAAAGCACGAATAAGCCCATTAATTGTATCCCAACCAGTATTCCCATCAGTAATAACTGAACCAAACCCAGGCTTATCACCATAGGTTTTGTTTAACCATTGCTGTGTTAGTAATACCATCTGATCCATGTTGTGCCCTCCTTTTAGGCATGAAAAAAGCCCTGAAAGATTACTCTTCCAAGGCTTAGTATTTATAATTTTTGCTAAGTTTATAATACCATATAGAAGGCAGTGTCATCTCGTATCAGAGCGTACCAAACCGTACCATTTTTTAGATTTGGATTAGATTATCTGGTAAAACCATGTGCTCTAACGCTTTACCATGCCCTCTTATAATCGTCATTCTGCTAGCATGGAGTTCTTTACCAATATCCTCCCACGTCATGTTACTCATGTAACGGTAGCGTAAAATCATCTGCTCATCCACGCTTTCAAGCTTTGAAATCACGTCCAAAATCTGCTCTTTCAAACTGATAAGCAGCGTGATCTCCATGTTAATCTTTGCTTCTAAATCCATAACCCTTATAAGAGCTTTCACAAACGGAGCTTCTATACTTCGAGTTGTCTGCACATACTCTCGGTCGTATCTTAATGAAGAAACACTTGTAGCAAGCTCACGCAGTCTTACTACCTCATCCATGTCAGCCTTAATCCGTTTATCAAGAAGATAGGCTTGCCGTAAGTATTCTTTTTTGTTCATCCTTACCTCCATTTTGAGGTAAGTTCTCTATAGAACCCCTTTCCCTCACTTCGTTAATTGATAGTCTTGCTTTAACCGACTCGATTAAAGCATCCTGCACTTTAGCTTTCATGCTTAAAGCCCTCATCACGTCTTCATCAATCGTGTTCTTAGTGATGATGTGATGGATTACAACCGTATCGGTTTGACCCTGACGGTTAAGTCTAGCGTTTGTTTGCTGGTAAAGTTCTAAACTCCAAGTCCGGGAAAACCAGATAAGTGTAGAGCCGCCAGCCTGTAGGTTAAGACCATGACCTGCAGAAGCCGGGTGAATCAACGCTACAGGAATCATGCCGGCATTCCAGTCAGCAATATCAGCACTCGTTTTAATCTCACGCACGTTAAAACGATTCTTAATCCGCTCAAGATCATGCTTAAACCAGTAAGCTACAAGAACCGGTTTACCGTTAGCAGCCTCGATTAAATCCTCTAACGCGTCCAGCTTACGATTATGAATATGAACGCTTTCTTTTTTCTCGTTATAAACCGCGCCGTCTGCCATTTGAAGAAGCTTATTTGAAAGAGACGCTGCGTTAATCGCATCAATCTCTTTACCCTCCAACGACACCA
The DNA here is from genome assembly GCF_055804255.1 of Gardnerella sp. c17Ua_118. Classification (NCBI taxonomy): domain Bacteria; kingdom Bacillati; phylum Actinomycetota; class Actinomycetes; order Bifidobacteriales; family Bifidobacteriaceae; genus Gardnerella; species Gardnerella sp. c17Ua_118. The sequence goes on along the minus strand of NZ_JANUYT010000001.1, from coordinate 82,898 downwards.
CCATATCCTGTTTCAGCTCATCGTAGAGTTTTCGCTCCTTACCGGATAACTCTACTTTCACCTCGTTTATCACACACGCTGGCATTTTCAAATAGTCTTTTGACTTCATCGAAATCGTAATATCAGATATCTGCTTATAGATTAAACTCTCAGCACCATCTTTAGGCTTATAAGAAAAAATCATGTGCTGGTTACGCTTATCAGGATTAAAAAAGTTCTGCCGATAATACGTAATATAGCGGCCAAGCCTTTGACCCATATCAAGCAGCCTAAACTCAGCCCACAAATCCATAAGCCCGTTAGAAGAAGGAGTTCCTGTAAGACCAACAATCCTTTTAACTTTCGGCCTAGCCTTCAGTAACGCTTTAAAACGTTTCGCCTGATATGATTTAAAACTTGAAAGCTCATCTATCACAACCATGTCAAAATTAAACGGCAGGCCACTTTTCATTATCAGCCACTCCACGTTTTCACGGTTAATAATATAAACATGAGCAGGCGTTTTTAGCGCTTGAATCCGCTCCCTCTCACTACCCGTCACAACAGAATAAGTCAAGTGTTTTAAATGCTCCCACTTTTCTAACTCTAAAGGCCACGTAGTGTTCGCAACCCTAAGAGGAGCTATAACCAGAGTTCTGGAAACATCAAACGAGTCAAGCATCAGGTCGTTAATCGCTGTAAGACTTATCACACTCTTACCTAAACCGCATTCAAGGAAAACCGCTGAAATAGGACGATTGATAATAAAATCAGTCGCATACTTTTGATACTCATGTGGCTCGTATCGCATCAACAACACCTCCAATCTGACTCTTCTCATCAACCACGAAAACCTTAAAACCTAAAGCCTGCAAATCCTTCATACGTTTCACCTGTAAAACTCTAGGCTTTTTACCTGGTGCTTTAAGCTCGACAAAACCAATCTTTCCACCGTTAAGTAAAACCAGCCTGTCAGGAAGCCCGTCAACGGAAGGACTCGTAAGCTTTAAACAAAGTCCTCCCATTGCTTTGACTTCACGGACGAGTTTTCGCTCAGTTTCCTTTTCTCGTAAAAAGCCCATCAGATACCTCTTTTGCCATCTCGATTATTTTCTTATCCACTTCGTTTCTCGGCTCATTAGCAACATCGCCATAAAACACGTCAATATAGTCTTTGCTTAAATCGGGATAGTCTTTAAACATGTTTTCTTCTGCTAGCGAACATAGCTGACGGACTTTATCCATGGCTCTCATCAATTTATCCTGCTGCGTTTTTAAGAGGATAGAGCCTGTATCTGTGATAAGCCTTGCGCTAAGGCTCTTAAGCAGTCTCATTTCAGCTCCTGCTTTCATGTATCTTTCCATTGTTCTTGCTTGTTTACTTCTCATAATTTTTTATCCTTTCTATCGGGACAAGGACGGACAAATGGCTAAAAATCCCTTTACGCGCGAATACACGTGTTACGTGTACGCTATAAGTAATAAATAAAGATTTTATTTAATATAGATTTTCATGTGTTGTCCGTCCCTGTTCGTCCAAAGCCTGTTGTTATGGGTGGGACAAGTGACAAGGTCAGGACAAGATACTTTTAGTTGTCCTGTTTTTAGCCGCTTGTCCACTCAAATTCTGGTATAAATTCTTTGCCTTCCATAGATTGGTATGGTTCTACGATTGTCAGATCTCTGCCAGTCTTTCAAACGTTTCATAATCGCCGATATTGCGTAACTGTCGATAGGCTTAATATCTTCTTTGGCTTTCCCGAAGCATTCGCACCATATTTCAATGTTGGATACTTCCATGCGTTTAATCGCGCCTTTAGGCCGTGTTGGATCCTCCATGTCACGGAAGTAATCCCGCCGCCTGTAAATATCCATTTCATCCCAAGTATCGGGTAGAAGCATGTTAAGATACTCTCTGACAATGCCTTCACGGTCGTCTTGCTGCATGGCTTCACGCTGTTCTTCTTTAGCGAAAGCCTCTAAGCTCTTGTCAAGGAACAGTTCTTCACCCGCCTTGGAAATAACCATGGTTTCCGCCCATATTTGGTCAACCAGTTCTCGTGTCATTTCCCAAGGCTTATACTTACCGTTTCCCGACACTTTCACATTCCAAAAACGCCGGTTACCCGTAACTTCCCTTAAATAACCGTTTTCACTATTCGTTGTGCCAAAGAACACGCACTGCCTCGGGTGTGGTGCTACACGTTTTCCAAAAGAAGCACGATACTTATCGTCACGTCTTGAAACAAAAGCTTTTACCTTATCAAGGTCAGCTTTTTTCATGCCCGCAAGCTCGCTGATCTCATGAATCCAATATCCTTGGAGTTTTTCAGCCGCCGTCTTATCGTTCATGTCTGAAAGCGTGAGACTATCTGAAAACCATTCCATGCCAAGGTTTGCTATAAACGTTGACTTGCCGATACCTTGCGCACCGTTAAAAACAGGAAGGTAGTCAAATTTAATGCCGGGATGGTAGATACGCATGTATGCTGCACACAGTGTTTTTCTACACACTGCACGAATATACGCGTTGTCTTCAGCACCAAGATAGTCGATAAAAAGCGTGTCTACACGTTTAACACCATCCCATTGAGGAAGACTCTCAAAATAGCGTCTTATCGGATGATAACTTCTATCATCTGATACTTTCGTGACAGCAATATCATAGTTTCTCTGTGAAAACGAGCCATAATGGTCGTCCACATAGCAGATAAGCTGCGCATCGTCCGCGTCCCTCCAAAACTTCGCAGGATGCTGCCAAGGCACATCGCCTTTAATTTCAAGACCATCAGCCAGCTGGTTAAAAACGATTCCTTTAAGCAAAGGATCGTGTTTAATAATGAGTTTCGCATTATAAAGCGAGTTTTCTAAAACCGCGCCTTTAGACGTGTAGCGTAGTTTTTTCTTCCAATCCTCACTGTCAACAAAATCATCTTCCGCTTCCGAGAGTCTCTCGTTTGCCGCTTGAAGTTTTACCTCATCAAGACTCATCGCAAACTCGCTCATTTTCTTAAACGACTCTTTCTCGTCCAAGCTAGCGAATTTGTGCGTGCGAACAATATCAAAAGCGTTACACAGTTTCAAATACGCTGGGTCTTTAGCATGATGAGAGTAAACAAACTTGTCTTCGATAATCTCAACTCCTGCCATACTGTGTGAGACTATAAGATGCCAGCGGTTTTCATTATCCGTCGGCTCATACACGTCGCTTAAAAACTTTTCCAAAGCAAGAGTTATCGGATAGAACACGCGGTTAAACAGTCCAACCACGCCATTTTTCGCGAGTGGATCTTGCACTTTCTGCTTCTGCACCTGGTTCGCTTTACTCTCACGAGACGAGGTCGGAAGCCTGGTTGGATCCACCCACTCTGGGTGAGCGGATAAAATATCATCAGGATTAAGCCAGTCTTTTTCAACCTCTTTATACTCGTACACGCCGTTTCGTGGCGTGGACGGCCAGTACATGAGCTGGTTAGGCAAGTAAGAGCATTCATCAAACTGGTCAATACCCAGCATGTCAGCTAAATACCTTGATACTGCTACAAACTCGTCAGGTGTTACATTTCTTGTTAAAGGAAAAACAATTCTCACCCTCGGATTATCAGGCGTGTGGCTGTGTGTCGTGTACAGAAAAGACGTGTATGGAGCAACACTCTCGTAAAGTGCAATAAAGTCTTTAGCAACATGATCCCCGTCTAAGGCAAGCATGGAGCGAAACTCAACACTGTCGACTTTTCGCCTACCATAAGCCAACGCTCCTGCAACGAAACCACCGTGGTCTTTTGCTAGATCACGGTCTGCTTTTTTCATTTTCGCGTACTCTTCCGCTGACTCTGAGGTACGAATCGTCACTTTAAGACGGTCTTTCAGCTCATCATAGGTGATGGTCTTATTCACCCATGTTTTTGCCTGCCTGTTGTTACCGTAAGCGATAGCTAAACTACGCATCAATATTCACCTCCAAATCATTATCCGTAAAATACTTAATCGGCTGTTTTCGTTTTTCTGCCAGATTGATTTCTACTTGCATGCCGCCTGTGATTTTCTCTCCGAACACCCATAGTTCGTTGCATTTGCCTAAGAGGATAATGTCCATAAACATCGCATCCCCTCTATGCTTTTGATTCTCATCATTCATAAACGGGAAAAGCAGGTGTGGAGTGATAGGGATTGCTCCGCGTGAATACGCGTAAGCCGCACACCGGATAGCGTGTTGCACGTTTCTTTCTTTATCTCCACGGTAGGGAGCACAAATGTAGACGATAGGCTTAAAATTCGGTGTCGTTTCTAAATGCTTTTTATAAGACTTACTCATCTTTAGCCTCCTGTTCAATCAACGGGTAGATCCCGTGTTGTGTCATGAGGTGATAGATGAAAAGCCTGCCTTTCTGAGTCCAATAAGTATGCATTTTTGAGTGTGTAACACCATTAGAATCCTCGTATGTATTTGTGCGAGATTTCGTATATTCCTGATCGGCATACTTTTGATATAAAAGCCAAATATCAGACTGCTTATACTGCACACCGAGTTCATGCAAAAAGTTATTCATCCACTGTGCTGACTTGCCATAATCTTTTGCAATCACACGCATGGAGATTATGTCTTTGCATTTAAGCACAACATCGTAATAGCTGGCTTTCGGTTTAAGCTCAGCTATCTGCTGTTTTTGCATAGCAGTCGTAAGCTCTAACGCTTCTCTTTTAGCACGCTCTTCTTTCAATGCGTTAAAAACAGCGATAGCCATATCAGGATTGTTGATAAGCTCATCTGTCGCATACATACCGTGCTTACGGATACTCGGAAGAACCTGTGATGTAACCCATCGTTTAAACTGACATGCTTTAGGGAGCTGACTTCTAAGAATAAGACTGTATAAACCAGACTCGTTAATAACATACATTTCTCGGTTCTGACCTGAGTCGGTGAAACACCGAGTCAGCTTATCATCTTCATCTACATGCCTTTTCAGTGCATCAGATGTATCACGATAACCAAGAATCTCAGCCACATCCTTACCCACAAAATAAGGGATACCATCTACTACTGTTGTGCGAACAGAGCCAAGCTCTACATTCTTAAATACTTGTAATTCATTCATAAAATTACCTCCTATGATTTTTTTCTGAAGGCGGTATTGCCTTCTAAATCACAGGCAAAGAAAAAGAGCAGGTTTTTAACCCTGCTCCTAAAAATTTTTTTAATCTTTTTTGTAAAACTCGCACTCGTAGCCGTCAGCTCGTAAAACAAGCCCTTCTGCCCAGGGTGGTGTTCTTCCCATTAGCTCACACACGCTTTGAACACTCGTATTCTTATCGGTTTCGATAATGGCTTCATCATGCACATGTGCGACGATGCGATATTCTTTCAGCGTTTGCATGGCGTAAAGTAGAATGTCACGAGCTATAGCTTGCGTAATGTTTTCCACGAATTTAGGCCCGTAGCTTTCCAGCCGCTCCCATTTTTTAGTAGATCCCACACCCTCATAGGTGACTGATTCACCACCGTACTTGTTTTCTTCCACACGTGGTTTCACATAGTAAAGGCATCTTTTCGAAGGCAGTTTGATGATAAGAAACCCACTCTTGTAAGTGAACACTATATTGTGTGTTTGAACAGAAATGTGTTCGTGTACACACTGTTTTACCGCTCTGTCCACATCCCACCACAATGAAACAATATGTGGATTAGCAGATCTCCAATCATTAACTAACTGTTGCAAATCATCTTCATGTAAACCCATATCAAGAGCACCCATTGCCTTTAATGCTCCTACTGCACCGCCGTAGCCACAGTTATGCACGAGCTTTCCCGATACGGTAAAACGATGATTTGGTCCGGCATTTTGTATGTCATAAACTCGAGTCTTGCTTCGATTAAACGCCAGTTTTTTCTGTGTTGTGCTACAGCTGTATTTGCTCTTGATATGATTTCTTCTCTGCTTATTCCTTTCGATAGCATTCTTGTAACTACCGATCTTGCGTATGGCCAATATTGTTGCTCCCACCGTGTTAGGATAGCGTTCTGCTTGTTGTTTTGATTGACTATTCTTGGAACAAAGCGGATATTTCCTTTTTCGTAGTTGCCGTTTGTATTTATCCGTCTAATTCCCAGTCTTTTCGCACATTGTCTACCTCTTGTAAAATCCACAAGCCTGCTTCTAAAACAGAATGGAAGCACCACTTTATCCCTCTTGCTCCATAGTTTTTGTAATTTGGATCTCTTGGATTGATGCATCGCTGTTTTGCAGCACTTAGCCGCTTTTCTAGCCATATTGGTATTTGTTTCGGCTGTGAGCAAGCTTGACATCCTTTTGATTTGCCCGACTTTAGACTGTTTAAGTCCTGCCATTGGACGCTTCCGCACCCTACGCATTGTGTCAGTACATAACAGTGGTTTTGCTTTTGATTCCAGTGTTTCTCTGCACTTATGATTTTCACCCAGCCGTATTGTTCTCCGACCATCTCCGGTTTGTATGAGATGTGTTTTGCAGATGGCGGATTCAATAAACCGTATTGGCTTCGGTTTCCCCTTGACCCAGACGAGATGGTCTGGTGTTGCTCTAAGTCCTTCATACTCGATTACCTCCTTTACACCCTTAAAAACAACTCCGTTATGGTTGACCCAGTTTTCTCCGTCCCACACTTTTTGTTTTGTAGTGACTTCTTCAATTGGGACGAGCCCTTCATTTGTGAGTACAAGTTCACCTTCAGCAATACAAGCGAGTTCCGCGATCTTCCCTTTCTGCCGCAAATGCCCGTTTACTCCGTGTTTTTCAACAGGCACTCTAAACATTTGGGAAGCTGACGAGCAGTAAATGTCTTTACCTTCCGCGAATACTCGCATACGCCATTTTTCACCCGCAAGCCAAGCCAAGACTCTCGCTTCGATCGCTGAAAAGTCTGCGACAATAAACTTAAATCCCGTGCGTGGAATAAAAGCAGTACGGATAAGCTGGGATAAAGTATCCGGAATATCCTCATAAAGCATTTCCAATGCTTCAACATTTCCTTGTTTAACAAGACTTCTAGCCTCCGCCAAATCAGGCAGATGGTTTTGTGGTAGGTTTTGTAATTGCACGAGCCTTCCCGCGAATCTTCCTGTACGGTTTGCACCATAGAAGCGAAACATGCCACGCTCCCGATCATCCATGCAGGCAGCGTTTTTCATCGCCGTATACTTTTTCACCGAGGATTTAGCAAGCTGCTGGCGAAGCCGTAAAACTTCCGCCAACTCTTTACCCACTGTTTTAAGCTCTTTAGCGACTTCTTTTTTACCAAGCGACTCCATTTCAAGCCCATGCTCTTTAAGCCAAGAACGCATTTGTAACACGGAGTTCGGGTTTTCTAAACCTGTAATATGCTTAAGCTCACTCATGAGATGTGTTTTCACCTCTTGGTCGAGTTTTATGGCTGATTCAACGAAAAGAGGATCTATTCCTATCCCACGGTCGTTAATAGTTTGGTCGAGATAAAACTCCTGCCATAAAAAGTCCGGTACGGGAAAGCGTGAGAGTTTTTCTTGAATACTCATTTCAACTTCCACATCACGCTTGTTATATGATTTAAACAGCTCCCATTTTTCCTTATCGTGAAAATACTTGTTTCTTGTTCTTCCACCGTTTACTTTCGTAGGATTACACGGCAGGCAGAAATATTTAATAAGATTCTTACCCTCAGTTAGTTTCTGCTTATCAAGACCCAGTACTGCTCCCACGTTTTCAAGCGACATGGGAAGTCCCAGGGTGGCTGACCAGATCATTGTGCAATGCCAGGAGCTTGGGTTTAAAAACAAGCCTTCACTTTTCACTGTCTTACCAGGGTTAAGATTGATGCCTTTATCTCGCAGGTAGCGTGATAAACACACTCTTTCAAACTGAGCGTTAAACGCCCACTTGGTCACTGTTTCATCTGTTAAAGCAGAAAGCACAACCTCGGGTATGGTTTCACCTTGCGCTAAGTCAACGACCTGAACTTCACCACCGTCCACACTGTAACCAAAAAGCAGTATTTCAAAATCATCCGATTCTGCGTACTTGTAAACACCACATTTACCAAGATTTACACTCGAAAACGTCTCCAAATCCACACTCAAATTTTCCAAATTACACCACCTCAAAGTTAATAAAAGAGGTGACAGAAAACCTGCCACCCCACTTATAGAATCTTCTAAATCCTGTTTTTCAGGAATCTTCTAATTCCTATTTAGAATGTGTTTAATATCAACGTAAAGACTCACGAGTTTCTTTACCGTGAAATCAAGAAGTAATACTCCTATAAACACTGAAATAAAAACCGCTATAACAATTTCCATAATTAACTCACGCTCCTTATGCTAGAAAATCATCATCTTCTAAAGTCGTAAAATCATCGGTTGCGAGACTACGTCCGCCGAGTGGCTCACCGTCTCGGATCTTTTGAATATTGCCAAGACCACAAGCAACACCCTTATTACCGTTAGAGTTAAACGCGTAAAAGTTGATAGAAACCCTCGCATAGCAGCCTGAATACACTTCACTGCGATCCATGATGGGTTTTACCTGTTTGTCTACAATCTGCGGAGCCGTGGTTGAGTTCGCGTTAATAAAGTAATGTCCTTTATACGCTTCATCATCACGCTCAATATCCCCGTCCCTGAGTGGTGTTTTAAGAGCAGCCTTGTTTGGTTTTTTACCACCGAACTTGCCGACACCTTCCTCAATCGCAGCATCAATAGCTTTCTCAATAGCCGTAATCGTTTCAACATCACTTTTAGGGATAAGCAGTGAAACACTATATTTTTCAGGACCGCCGTTAATAGACTTTGGCTCCCAACCGTTGAAATAGGAAAGACGCGTGTTCTTACCGGTGATAACCTTAGTTTTGTTAAATCCGTTCATTTTACTTTTCCTCCTTAAATTCTTGATTAATATTTTGAATGTTAACTTTTGCCCGCTTATCCGAGTCTGGTACGAGCGTAAGTTTTCCGGACGGTTTGATAATGAGGTCGCCCAGAATATCCTCAAATTTTTTCTTGCCCATCAGCTTTTGCATTTCAGTTAAACCGATAAGACTAGTTTTGAAAATGTCAGTAAAGCCTGCGGCTTTCGCTTTCTCAATAACAGCTGTCTCATCCTTAAACTTGCGAACTGAACGTCCTTCCACGAGTTTGAAACCGCTCCACTCTTTGCCGTGGTTTATAGCGGAATCTGTGGCGTAAGCTAAAACATCATCAGCCCACTTCGTAAACTGTGGGATAAGCGTGAGTACTTCTTCAATTTCACTATCTGTTAAAACAGATGGCGGTTTGAACTCAAGTTCTGCGAGTTTAAGGTTTTCTTCCGCCCGTTTACGGCACGTGGCTTTTGCCCTGCAAAACCTGCACCAGTCTCCAGCTTCAAATTCGCCTTCGCCTTTAATAGCAAGCTCTGCTTTTGGTTTAAGCACGCTTTCAGCCCAAGAGATAAGCTCCGTGACAGGTAGTGTGAAAGTGGATACGTTGTCACGCCGTGGCTGAAAAATACTCATCTCAACAGTTTGAATCTCGTACAAGCTGTCGAAAAGCGTTAAAGCTCCAAGCGCGTAGCATTTCATCTGAGGATTCTCGTAAGCATCAACCAGCACGCCTTGACCGTACTTAAAGTCGATAACCTGCAGCGTTTTTTCGCCTACAATAATGCAGTCCGCTGTACCAAACCCATCAGGCACGTAAGCTGAAAAATCAACTTTCTGCTCTATGAGAAGAATAGGATCTTGACAGTTAAGTTTTGCCTGCTCGTATTTTTCCAACACGAAATCCACGTAAGCATCCGAACATTCCTGCATCTCACTTGAGTCATACTCGGTTGACGGTTTTTCACACGGACGATTAAGAAGCTTATTCAGCTTATACTCACACCACGCATGTGCCGCCGTTCCTTCCTCAGCTGCCGCAGAAGTAGTGTTTTCAAACTTTTCTTCTAAAACAGCACTCGGAGTACACTTAATCCACCTATGAGCAGAAGAAGGGGAAAGTAAAGCATGCTTAGTCACCTTTAATTCCCTCCGCTTCAAACAACAGGCTCTCATACTCGCTTTCAGGAACATCCGAGAGCTTCTGCGCACCATGCTTAACGATGAGTTTCTTCACCTCAACTGTCTTTCCCAGCTGGCTAAGTTTTGCTAAAACCGCTCGCACCTGCTCAAGACTGACAGTATTCTGCTTTGCTTCTTCTACCGGTTTAGACACCTTTTCTTTACTAACGTTAGACTCATCAAATACTGCTTTAAGATGAGCTGTTAAGTTTTCCAAGTCTTTGATGACTTCTCTCAATATTTCCTTTTTCACGGTTTTTCCTCCTTAAACTTCTTTGACATCAACTGACTGAACGCTCTTTCCAGGATCTAATAGGTAGACTTGCGAGTAATCACCAAACAGCCAGCGGATAAACCGTTGAGGTAATCGCATCACAGCTCCACGTAGAACCTGTTTCTTCTCACCGTTTTCACCGGTGACGTTAATAACGATCTTGTGTTTCACGAGTTTTGCCTCCTTTCTGTAAGGGGTTTCTTCCTTACACATCACAGGCAAAGAAAAAGGAGGAGTTTTTAACCTCCTCCAAATAAAATTTCTAGAATTTTTCTGGTAAAACTTTTTTAAGATTTACGATGGCACTATCCAGATGCTTTTTAACACCGGCAGACGAAATACCAAGCATGCTCGCAATCTCTGACTGAGTGTATCCTTCAATAAACATCAAACGAATAACCTGACGCTGCTTGTCAGTAAGCGTTGAAAACGCATGCTCCATTTCTTCTGACATTTCAAAACCATAATCGTTGGTAATAAAACCATAATCATCAGTAGTACTAAGAGCTTCAGCAAGATGACTTTTATCTACCTCAAGCTCGCCATCTGCATCAAAGTCAATCGAGGAATTATAGTTGGGTAGGAAATGATCGTTAGCAGCATACTCCACGTCATCCTTGTTAGGCTCATAACCATGCTTCGCTTTGAACTTCTGGATATACTGCTTCTTCCACGCTTCAATCTCAGCTTTTTCTTCAGCAGTTCTATTAGGACGCAGGTTCTTATTGTTGTAGTAAACCTCACTGTCATCCATTGAGTGAAGCATTTTAATATCCGCTTCAGTGACACCGTTTTCGCCTGGTTTGATTTCGATAGTTTCTTCACTATAACTACCATCTTCATTACGAACACAACTTGTATACTTATATGTTGCTCGATCGTTGCTATTAGTTTTGCGAGTCCTCATGCTCACCCTTCCCGCCTGCAGCGGTAGGGTGAAGACACATACAAAAAAGAGCCGATACTTTATGAAGCACCGACTCTAATACCTGAAAAAACAGCCATAGTAGAAGTAGAGGTACTTCATAGGAGTCATGAAAAACCATGAGGATCCTATTGACGTATCTCATCGCCCTATAGCTAATCAGGCTTTAACTGTTTACTAGTAGTGTCTTATTGATTAATCATTAACCACAATCTTGTTAATTGTTCCAAAAATTCTTATAACATTTACCCGCTCTTTCTTAAAACCCGTATCACGAGTGTAAAAAAGAGTGGAATAATCTCGTTTTTATAACAGTTTGACATGTAAAAACCACACTTGCCTTGAAAGCTACGTGCTTTGAGGTTTAAGCGTTAACAATGTTTTCACCCCCCTTCTCGTTAAACAACACTCGTTTTAGAAAACAAAACAAGCATTAGCCACGCTCTAATAGAGTCCCAACCGTAGCTAATAAAGTCCCAACTGTATTTAATACAATCCCAACAAATCTAATATAATCCCAACCGTATTAATATCAGAAATCCTCACTACGCAAAAAGCGTTATAGACCTAACTACTTTTAGTGTTACCGTTAGAGCTTCTGATTAAAACACTTCAGATAAAATGTTCAAGTTATTATTATGCTAAAGAGGCTCTTCAAAAACCTGACAAATACGCACATATACGGGGTTGCATACACGAGATTGCAGAAGAAAACTTCTTTACTTATGACTCTCCTAGAATATGGTTAATGTTGAGAACTAAAGGTATTAAAATATCTGAAAAAGTAGTAAGACGGCTCATGAAAGAAGAGTCAATTGAGGTTAGATATGCTAGGCGTAAAAGACGCTATTCAAGCTATAGAGGAGAAATTACTCCTGCATGTAGTAACATCGTTAATAATAATTTTCATGCAGATTCACCTAATAAGATTTGGCTTACAGATATTACTGAGTTTTCAGTAAAAGAGTCAAAACTCTATTTAAGCCCTATGATTGACTGTTTTGATGGTAAAGTGGTCTCTTACGCTCTTTCAAACCACCCAGATCAGTGTCTTGTAAATGAAATATTAGAAGGGGCTTTAACTACCCTTAACACTACAGAATGTAAAAGCTTAGCTATTCATACCGATAGAGGATGTCACTATAGAGGCGGTAGGTGGATTGAGAGGTTAGAAGGTCTTGGTATTACACGCTCCACGTCAAGAAAAGGAAACAGTGGAGATAATGCTGCCTGTGAAGGATTTTTTGGACGAATGAAAACAGAAATGTATTATCCACTTAACTGGGATAGTACAGAAGAATTACGTCAAGCTATTCATACTTATATTGATTTTTACAACAATCACAGAATTAAAATGGGGCTTAAAAGACAATTATGGAACATCGTGCTATGATTGCACAAAATGTCTAAAATTGTCCTAAGCCCCTTTTGTTTTCAATGTCAAGTAATACTAAATGTTGAGCTTTTTTAGCTTAACAACAGAGAGCTTTCTTTGGTATTTCAACGAAAACTCGGGTTTTTAGACACGCTTTTTGCCGCTTACCCCAATTTAGACGATATACGCCAATACGAGTACCACTACGAGTATAACTGCCACGGCAGCAGCAAACACCACGTAATCCATAGGCTTCACATGGTGATGCTGCAACAATGCATGGCATACAAACGCTGCGATCAGCAAGATTACCCCTGAAATAGCATTGGCATACCAAGGTAAATGATTGATGCACGAGAAAACAACACTCGTCAGCCAAATGGTAGCAAACGAAGCAAGCCATGACCGATGCCCTGTTGTGGCATGCTTCTTCGAAATAGTTGCATCATCCATATTAACACCCCAATGCTGCTGTCAAAGTGCCACCTGCAGCGCTACAAGCTATATCAGCCGAAACACCAGCAAGTGGTGTCGCCAATCCAGAAATACCAAGTGATAATGGAGTACAAACTGTTGCATCCCATAAAACATTCCATCCCACACCAATCCATTTAGGAATACAATGATGTTTCTTTCCACCACGTTCTAAAGCTGTCTCTAAGGAAACAGTAGGAGCAATCCTATGAAGAACTTTGCTATAACCAAAATCAACATGCTGCCCGTCATGAACTGTTAAATTGATAGTTGCTATAGTATGATTTGTTGCATCTCTCCAAGTAGCTATATTATTCTTTACTACGATAGTATCACCAGCTAGCGTATGCACATTCAATCCTTGTCCAGATACTGGAACAATTGAACGTCGACCATCTGGAGAACGCAATCCTCTCATTTCAGACTTAAAATTCCCATATTGTGATGTTGATTGAACTGCAAAAGATGGAGTTGCAAACACCATACTTCCAAGTAATGATGCTGCAGCTATTAACAATGAACTAACTTTCTTCATCATAAGATGACCTCTCTAATATTGGCCTTATCAATTAGTGAGTAAGCGTATTCCAGTAAACAGCATGTTGGCCAAACATGTGGTGAGTGACTCACGTTGTTATGCTCACAAGTCAACAGTATAATACTTGATTGATAGAAACGCCGTCATAATCAGGTAAGCGGATTATTAAAGCCTTGAGACAATCTTTGTTGTACGGCACTATGAACCTTTATAACTTATATACCACGGTGGGAATTCTTTTCATAATTGGTGCAATCAGTTTCTTTTTATCTCGCAAACTATTTAAATACGAATAAAACTATAAATAGCATATGAGTATGTGATTACTGATGAAATATAGTTTTCACATACTCAGTGTTTTATTCTCTCCTAGTATATAGAATTAATTAGTAACATCCATATGCTGTCCCTTTCACGGGAATTCTTGCAGCAAAAACTAGGACTTTTTTAGACTTCTATTGTAACTACTTTTATGGTTACTTTTGCATAAACCACCCTTGGTGCAAAGTGGCGAATCGACTTGCATGAGCGATTAAAACATAATTCGCGAATGCACTTCGATTCGCTGAGCTTGCTCAAAGTTGAAAGCACAGTGTGCTTTCAACGCAAGCGAAGTACGTTAACATCCTGTGCACTTGACCCCAGAGCGTTGATATCTTCCCTCATACAGGCAAACTGCGCTCAAAAATCGCGAGAACCCAGCTTAAAGCCGCTTCGCATTAAACCTTTTAACGATAGCCCTCGCAAACCCCTGCTGCACAAGGGCAAAAATGCACCCACCTAATCAGCCTCCTGCATCTTATAGCACGGTGAAGCGCCGTGATGGCGGTAAGCTCCGCTTATTTTCTCGTTTGAGTTTGAACATAAAAATAGCAGATAAAGGGAAGGAAATAAATTTACACCAAAGTTAGGACTTGACCTATGAAATAATTAATCGTTCTATTTTCAATCAATATATAGAGACCGAGTCCAATAAACACGACTGGTACAATTATTTTTTCGTACTTTTCCACAGTCTCTCCGATAGCAGAAATTGAGGCGAGATTTTGAGATAATTTGCATAGAATCAAAATCCCTAAGGCAAATATTACTAAACTTATACTAATCTCAATCAAACTCTTTCCTGTAAAATAAGGGATATAAATTCCTAAATTATCTCCACCCATTGCCACTGTTAAACTTGTAAATGCTAAGATTTTTGATCCATTTCCGGTAATTTTCCCCTCGATATCTTCTTCATCAATATCTTCATCCACAAAAATTGCTCTTATACCAAGACCTAGCGGAATTAGACCAAGAAGTCCGATAATCCAATCTTGTGGAATAAAATTTAAAAAGTAAGCAGCAATAAGACTAGCCAGTACAAGCAGTCCTGTACCTAAATACTGCCCTACATAAATTGATTTCAAACCTTTCTTTCCTTGACTAGCAAATAAAATAGTCAAAACAACTAAGTAGTCAATGGATGTAGAAACAAAAACTAATAAAGCGGATACTATTGTTTCCATTATTCCTCCTTTCAAAATGTTAAATTTTTTAGACAGACGCACCCTCTTCTCTCCATTGATACTCAACCCGTAACTCTTTTAACAGCAAAAAAGCACGTCAGTGACTTGCTGATATACTTTTATTTTACCTTACACTTTTCCTGTAATCTTAACACTTTAGTTCCGTTTTGCTCCCATCAAGGAAAGTAAGATCAACCTTTCCATCGTGATGCACTGTCAGATAGTCAACCATGCTAAGTCAGACGTTTTCATCGAACGCTGTTAACAAGTCCTGCTTTTTCAAGTCCTCGATAAAATATTCAACCTCATCACGTCTCGCTTGCTTTTCAACAATGCGAGCTTTTACTTCTTTAAGCCTTTATTCTACAGTATTAAACCTGTTCACTAAACTCGCATATTTTTTCTCATACTCATCCTGGTTCTGCAATTTCCGTGCATTTTCATTGATACAGTTGTTAATCTTTTAACGATAACCCTAACTAATCACCGGCTAAACAGGACGGACATTGAGCCTGACTTTAAGATTCATAAAAAGAAGTGACTATTACTGACAGAGACCAGTAATAGTCACCCAACGTGAGATATTCAACTATTGACTTGAACCAAACAAAATTCAATCAGTCTTTCGAAGGACAGTCTTAAGCGAGATAACTGTGACACCAATAGCAAAAGAGGTAAAACCAATTCTAATAGCAAGTGTGCCATCCCATATTAAGGCAACCAGCATCGCGATTAAGGCAACCGTCAAGCCGAACATCGCTACTTCACGGCAAAAACGAACGAGCTTGTCCATTTCCTTAAACACCTCCTCGTACACATACTAATAATCAGGTTTCATTTTACCTTTTGAGCTATATTTTCCCACTCAACAAAGTGGGTGCAGGGTGGGTGCAAAGTGGGTGTACTTTTTAACGTTAACATCTTGTACATTCAACCCTAGAGCGTCGATATCTTCCCTCATACAGCAAAATCACGCTCAAAAACCGCGAGAACCCAGCTTAAATCCGCTTCGCATTAAACCTTTTAACGATAGCCCTCGCTAACCCCTGCTACACAAGGGCAAACTTGCACCCACCTAATCAGCCTTTGACATCAATACAACACTCTCGACGTGGTGAGTGTTGGGATATATGTCGAACGCGCGCAAAGACTGAACGCTGTAGCCAAGCTCCTTAAACGTACCAACATCGCGAGCAAGACTAGTCGGATCGCAAGCGACATACACAACGCTTCTAGCCCCAGACTTCGCAATCTGCTTACAAACTTGAGCTTTAGCACCAGCGCGCGGAGGATCCAACACAACAACATCTGGATGCGCAAATCGGCGCACAATCTTAGATGACTTACTCGCCTTAAACACCTGCGATTCAAGCGTTTGCGCAACATCGCCTTGCAAAGCTTCAACAATATCTCTGCTAAGCCCTGCGCGCCCAATGTTTCGCCTTGCGTTCTTTACAGCAATCGGCGCACCCTCAATGCTAAGCACGCGAGCTGGCTCTGCAGCTCCAGCGAAACCTGCATCACCAGCAGCATCTCCGCCAACATTAGCCAAAGTCGCAAGCGGAATCGTAAACAAACCCGAACCAGAATACAAATCCCACAAAACCGTATTCTTAGTGCGACCACCAAGAGCAGAACGAACTAATCCCAAAACGTAGTTCACTAAATGCTCTGGAGCTGCGCGGTGAATCTGCCAAAAACCGCGCGCGTCAACATCGTAGTCAAAAGTGCGCATACGCGATGAATCGCCAGCAACCGCAACGCGCACGCGCTCGCGCAACAATGCCGAGCCTGCAATCAACTCATCATTTACTATAAGCGCATAATTTTCGCCAATCGCATTAAGTAGCGCAGCCCTGTCACTAAAATCCAAACCCTCAACCCGAGGCTCTGGAACAGCAAGGCGAATTTGCGCATTTGGCGAGAAAGAACGATTCCACAAATCCAAAGAATCCGCAACAGCCAAAACCGCGCGCGACGCAAGTGGCATAGTATCAATCGCAATGCGATCATGCGACTCGCGCTTACGCATAGACAATCGCCCTTCATCATCTGCAACCAACTCCATGCGCGTACGCCAATTAAATCCGTTAAGCTCCTCGTCCCCTGGAATGCGCTCAACACTAACATCGCTTTCCGCAACATCCATATGCGCTAAACGCTGGAATTGATTGGCAATTACGGAAGCCTTCCAACGAATCTGACCAGGCAAAGAAACGTGAATTAAATCCGCGCCGCCAACTCCGCCGCCCTGAGACAGCGGGCCAGCGAGCTTCCATTGCGGCTCCACACGATCCGCACTAGGCTCCAAAACTTCTACAACTTCGCCAGTAAAAAAGTGCGCTTTTGCACGCATCGGCTCATCCATGCGCACAACAACCAGCTCACCAGGGAGCGCAAATCGCACGAATACAACGCGTCCTTCGAGATGACCTACGCATCTGCCTTGATCCGCATATCTCTCGATTCGCATCGTTACTTGCATGTACTACCCCTTAGTTTTGCGTTTTGTTAAGCTGATTTTTTGTTAAGCTGATTTTGCTTCGCTAGATTTTGCTTCGCTAGAATTTACTTCACTCTGCTCTACTTCACTCTGCTCTACTTCTCGATTTTTATGATGAAGACGCATAAATGGCGTTGCAATAATCAAGTAAGAAACCCAAATTGCCAGCGCCCAGAACGGCAATCCCATAAGCAATCGAACAGTGCCAAGCCACACAACGTGATTCGTCAAATATAATGGCACTTGCAAAACAAGCCTCAGCGCAAAAACACCAATCCACAATCCAGTAACATACATGTATGCACGCTTAAGTGGCCTGTAATCAAGCCATTCGTGCAGCCACGCGCCAAAATTTTCCGTAGGCATTTTGCGAATCGACTCAATCACAAGCCCAAGAGCTGGCACGCGCGCAATCAGCGAAATCGCAAGAAGCGCACCATAAACAGCGTTTGTAATAAAGCCCATCATGTAGTAGTCGCGCGCTTGATGACTAGTCCACACCCAAATAAGGCATATTCCAACGGAAACAAGCCCACTTAGCGCGCCCATAATCGACTGACGTTGAATAAGTCGCGCCACCACTTGCAAAACTGCAAGAGCTGCAGACGCAATAACCGTTGTTTGCACGTTTCGCGTTACAACAAAGCAAATAACAAACAGTAATCCTGGAAGCATGGATTCGATTACGCCTCGAACTCCGCCAATGGAGTCAATCACAGAAAACGCTTTTCCTTCGGAACCGATGGAAGCTAAAGAGGCTAATCCTGAGCGTTTTTTGCTGCTCGCATTTTTTTCCAAGACAATATCCTTTGCTACATGACTTTTGCTAACGACTTTTGCTATTCAACTATTCGACTTTTGCTATTCGACTTTTACTATAAAGCTTTACTAACGAACTTCAGAGAACATTGGACCGCGAGTTAGCGTAGTTTTGACTTCTACCTGCTGATCTGCGCCAAGCGGACCCTTTGGACGGCCTGGAATTTCACCAGAATCACCAGCAGAATCGCCAGAACCACCATTGTCAGAATCTCTAGGAACCGAAACATCATGCATTGGAATCATATCTCGAGGAGCTAATGGCTCACTGCCTCGGTCTACAACAATGTCGCTAAACCACTTGTTAAGCAAAACTGCTTCATCACTCGCCTTTTTTGCATCACCAGCAACCGAAGAATCGCCAGCAGCTACACCAGAAAAAACTCCGCGAAGCATCCAACGCGGACCGTCAACTCCAACAATTCGCGTATCTACAGTCTTATCTTCAACTTTAACTGGTAATATAATCTCTTTGCCAAAAACGCCATTCACTTCCCTGGCATCAGAATTCCCCTTAAGCAAATCCGCGCGAACTTCGTTCCAGATTCCTTCTGTTTTAGGAGCTGCAAACGCTTCAACTTCTACACTAGAAGACCTATACGTAACTGTTATGCCAAGAACTTGGTTAGACTCGCGCTGCTTTTTTACGCGCAACTCTATTCCTTGCAAATACGGAATACGAATAGCTCCGAAGTCAATATATGTACTTAAATCAGGAACTTTTTCGTCTGAAATATTCCAAGGACCTCTAAGATTTCCTCGACCCAAATACGTGTCTGCGCTGTATCCGCCTTCAATAAGCTCGTTTAAGGCCGAATTTTGGGATTGCAAATCCGCAAGATTTCCAGCATTTTTACTATCAGCTTTAGCCTTGCGCTTCGACTTAAACCATCCCATGATTCCTCTTTTCTAACGGCCAATGCCACTTTTACTCAACTTCACAAGATTACCACAAGCAAAGCAAAATCACACATTGTATCTTATGCTTAGCGCAGCATGGTCCGACCAACGCGAATCGTAGCTTGGCGCGCGATCAATCACGAATCCGCAAGCAGTTTCCGCAAGCTCTGGAGTAGCAAATTGATAGTCTAAACGCCATCCAACATTGTTATCAAAAGCCTTGCCGCGCTGACTCCACCACGTGTATGGCCCTTGAATATTGCCAGCAAGCATTCGCATAACGTCTACAAATTCATACTCGTTAATCCAGCGGTCGATGTACGCGCGCTCCTCTGGCAAAAATCCAGCACTTTTCTCATTCGCTTTAGCGTTTTTAATATCAAAAGGGGTGTGTGCAATATTAAAGTCACCACACAAAATCGCCTGATTTCCGCCACTTGCAGCAATATCTCTAAGCTCCCCTAATCGCGTAAGCATAGTGTCTAAAAAGCGGAATTTTTGATGCATTTTCTGCGGATCGTCAACATTTCCAGCGTGAACATACACGCAAGCAACCGTAATATCATACCCTTCAGGCGTATGAACGTCGGTTTCTATCCAGCGGCCAGAATCCACGTCTTCGCTTAAACCAGGCAGGCCATAGCGCTGACTTACAACTGGCAAAGATGTTACAAGCGCTACTCCAGCACGCCCTTTTATATCGCAAATCTGATTTGTAACGCAAAATTGTTTGTCATTTTGCACAGATTCATCTTGCACAGATTCATCTTGCACAGATTCACCACTTTTAGACGCATACAAATCCTTGATTTTACCCATAATCGGGTCAATCGCATCTTGCGGAGCGCGAACCTCTTGCATACACCACACATCTGGAGTGTGATTTTGCACCCAATCAAGCATCCCCTTGCGCTCTGCAGCGCGAATACCATTCAAGTTTGAAGTTGCAATAGTAATCATAAAATCCACTCTAATCGAATATGCATATTACAAATGAATATTACAAATGAATATTACAAATGAATATTACAAATGCATATTACAAAATAACGAATAATTGTATATTTATATCAATAATTGTATCTTTGCGCGCAGCTTTGCTACAGATTTTCAACTACCGTGACGCAACAGAAAGCATCCAATTTGCACGATTTTCCGCTTCTTCGTTAGAAACACAAACCATAAGCACGGTATCATCGCCAGCAACCGAACCTAAAATCCCCTTTAACGGCTGTCTATCAATAACACTAGCAACATATTGAGCAGCACCCGAAGGAGTGTGAATCACAACAATATTATTAGCAAATCCAACTTCTGTAATAAGACCAGAAAGAGTTCTTGCAACTTGCTGATCAATCCTAACCGTATCCATTGCGTGACGGTTGCCAGTTCCATCTCCCAAGACGTACGCAATTCTGCCATCTGTAAGACGAATTTTAACAGCATTTATCTCGTCTAAATCGCGACTCAGAGTTGCTTGAGTAACATCAAAACCATTACGAGCCAAAACAGCAGCAAGCTGCGATTGAGAAGTAATAACCTCGCTTAAAAGCGCCTGCTCAATCGCGTTTAATCGCGCAGCCTTAGTTGCAGGACGCTGTTTGCCAGCAGAGTCATTATCATCAAAATTCCCAAAATTCTTCTTTGCATGAACCATAGCTGACAAACCTTTCTAAAAAAACTATTCCAATCTAATATACATGTATATATGCATAACTTTCCGTATATTTACCAAGATTGGCCAATATTTACTAATATATATTGATCTTTATTAATATTTGCATATTGGATATAACGAATATACTGGATAAAAATCACAATAAAATCACAATAAAAAATGCGGCCAAACAACTAAAGAATAGTTATTCAGCCGCATTAATCAAAAGCTAATTCACGATTTTACACGCGCAAAGTTGCATGCAAATCTTTAGCCGCTTTTGTAATTGCTTCTCGAACAGCTTCCATTTCTTCGCCAGAAAGCGTACGATCTGCAGCTCTAAAAGTCACAGAATAAGCAAGAGAGCGCAAACCATCTGAAAGCTGCTCGCCTTCATAAACATCGAACAACTCTATAGACTCAAGCAAATCGCCAGAAGCTTTAACAATAGCTTTCTCTAAGTCGCTAGCACTCAAAGAAGAAGGAGCAACAAACGCAAAGTCCTGTTTAACAGGTGGGAATGTAGAAACAGGCTTTGCTTGAACAGGCTTAACTTGCATAGCATTAAACAATGCGCTCAAATCAAGCTCGAATGCTGCAGAATGCTTTGGCAAATCCAAATTCTCATTCACGCTAGGGTGAAGCTCGCCAACAATGCCAATTTCAACATCGTCGCCGCCATCAACAGCAACAAACACTTTGGCAGTACGGCCTGGATGCCAAGAGGCAGGAGCATCGTTTGCACTAAGCTGACAAATCTTAAAATCAACGCCGATGCGCTTTCCTAAACGCTGAACAGCTTCTAGAGCATCGCTGTAATCAACGTCTCGATGCGTACCAAGCCAGCCAGTTTCTTCTGCTTTACCAGTAAAAAGCGCTGCAACATGCAAAGGCTGCTTAGGCAAACCTGCATCCAAAGCTGCAAGCTGAGCATCCGTAGGTCGAACCGAGCCAGGCAAAGCAGGAATTGCAGGAGCATTAGGATCTGCAAAATACACGTGGCCAAGCTCATAAAGCGAAACATTGCTCAAACCGCGGCGAATATTTCTGCGAACCGTTCCAGCTAAAGTGGTAAGAACATTCCTGCGAAGCCAAGGACGATCGCCAGCCAAAGGATTTGCGATTTTTACGCTAATTTTAGCAACAGAATCAACGTCTTCGCGGAAAGCATCAAAATCTTCCTTACCAACAAATGGGTAGCTCAAAGATTCAACCAAGCCCATTTCTGCAAGCTCATAAGCAATAGCTCTACGAGTTGCTTGTTCCTGCGTTAAACCAGTTTTGCCAGTAACAGGAACAGCTGGAACCTTAACAGGAATTTCATCGTAGCCAACCAAGCGCGCGATTTCTTCAACCAAATCGCATGGATCATTCAAGTCTGGGCGCCAAGTTGGAGGCAAAACAGAGAACGAACCATTTCCGCCGCCAGCAACCGAGCATCCAATATCCGTAAGAATATCGCTAATGCGGTTCAAATCAATGCTTAATCCAGAAACACGCTCTACCTCGCTAGCTTTGAAAACAATAACGTTTCTATCAACAGTATTGTTTACGTCTGTAGGCGTATTAGAAGGCTCTCCAGAGCCAAGCTCGCTAAGCATTGTAACAGCCATTTGCGCAGCTGCAGGCTGAAGCTGAGTATCTACTCCGCGCTCAAAGCGGCGAGAAGCCTCGGTTGGAAGCTTGTGTCTACGAGCTGTACGAGCAATAGAAACGGGATCAAAGTGTGCAGCTTCAACAAGAATATTCTTTGTTTCGCTCGTCACTTCTCCATACATTCCGCCCATTACGCCAGCAAGTCCAAGAACACGCGAACCGTGATTTCCCTTTGGAGAATCGCAAATAAGCAAGTCCTCAACGTTAAGCTCTCTATCTTTGCCATCTAAAGTTGTTAAATGCTCCCCAGCTTTAGCGCGGCGAACAACAATAGGACCTTCAATCTTATCTAAATCATAAGCGTGAAGAGGCTGACCCAAGTCAAGCATTACGTAATTTGTAACGTCTACTGCAAGAGATATTCCACGCATTCCAGCGCGAGTCAAACGCCTACGCATCCAATTAGGGCTTGCGGATTGTGGATTAAAGTTTCTAACTACACGCGCGTAGTATCGATCGCATCCAACAACACCATGAATAGGGTTTGTATCTTCAATGCTAACTTCAATATCTGTAGACGCGTTTTCAACAGAAACTTGACTTGCCTTATTATTAAGTTCCACTACAGGATCCGTGTATGCAGCACCAGTTGAATGGTGATATTCGCGCGCAACACCCCTGTACGAGAACGCGTATCCGCGATCAGGAGTGATGTTAATCTCTAGCAAAGGCTTGTTTAAGTGAAGAAGCGACATTGCGTCATCTCCAGGCTTTAACGCCTCATATTCTGCTTTAGAGAATCCATATTCGCGAAGCAAAATAATGCCATCGTGACTATCTCCCAACCCAAGCTCGCGCTCGGACGCGCACATTCCATTAGAAATGTGGCCGTAAGTTTTGCGAGGCTCAATCTTAAAATCGCCAGGCAAAACAGCGCCAGGAAGAGTTACAACAACCTTTTCTCCAGCAGCCATATTTGGAGCACCGCAAATAATTCCACGAGGAACCTTATTGCCATTTTCGTCTACCTCGTTGTATTTATCTCCAACATCAACATGGCACCAATTAATAACCTTGCCATTCTTTTGTGGCTCTGGAGTAGCATCAACAACGTAACCTACAACAATAGGACCTGTAACTTGAGAATCGTGAATCTCTTCTTCTTCTAAGCCAACTCGCACCAAATCTTTAGCAAGCTGATCATAAGTCAAACCTTCTGGCACTTCAACATGATCTTTAAGCCAGTCAATATCTACCATTGGCATGAGTTACTCTCCCATCACAAACTGTTCTGCGAAGCGCTTATCGCCTTCAACCAAATCGTGCATATCGTTAATATCGTGACGAAGCAGCAAAGTGCGCTCCAAACCAACACCGAAAGCAAATCCCGTATAAACATCTGGGTCTAAGCCTGCAGACTTAAGAACGTTCGGGTTAACCATTCCGCATCCGCCCCATTCAATCCAACCTGGGCCGCCCTTTTTATCTGGGAACCAAAGATCCAACTCTGCGCTAGGCTCCGTGAACGGGAAGTAGCTTGGACGCAAACGGCTTTTTGCATCTGGGCCAAACATTGCAACAGCAAGGCGATCTAGCACACCCTTTAAATCTGCCATGCTTAAGTGCTTATCTACAGCCAAAGCTTCGCATTGATGGAAGACTGGCGTATGCGTTGCATCAAGCTCATCCGTGCGGAACACGCGACCTGGGGATGCAATGTACAGAGGAACGCCTCTCTCAATTAACGCGCGAACCTGGTCGGAAGAAGTTTGCGTACGCAAAACCATGTTAGATCCAACAAATCCTGCAGCATCCTTTGCTTGATTTCCTTGCACGTAGAAAGTGTCTTGCATTTGGCGAGCAGGATGATCTGGACCAAAGTTCAATGCATCAAAGTCGAACCACTCTGTTTCAACTTCTGGACCTGCAGAAATCTGCCAACCCATAGACACAAAAAAGTCTTCAAAATCTTCAATAATACGCGCAATCGGATGGCGAGCGCCAAGCGGCTTACGATTTATTGGCAAAGTCATATCGACTGTTTCTTTTTGAAGCATGTTTGCTTCTTCTAGAGCTTTAATACGCTCTTGAGCCGCTGCAAATTCCCTACCAAAATCAGCACGCAAAGCAGACATTACTTTGCCAGCTTCTTTCTTTTCTTCTACTGGAAGACTTCCAATAGCTTTGCTAGCAAGTGTCATTGCAGACTGAGCGCCAGCATACTTAGTTTTTGCCGCTTTTAAATCTTCCATTGTTTTAGCGGCTTGAACACAAGCAATGCCCTCTTTTACTACCTTTGTAATTGACTTTGCGTCAAATGGCTGACTCTTTGCCACAGCACCCTTCCTATCCGTGTATGCGTACTTTTGTGAAGCATTCAAAAAACGTCTCAAATCCCCATTTTTCGCTCATGACTAGACATAGCCAAGCCCATTAGCATTACCGCTGCACTGGTTGCTAAGTTCATTGATTCTGCTTTTCCGTAGATTGGTATTACCGATATTTCGTCTACTTTATTTAAGACTTCTTGCGGCAATCCTCTGGCTTCGTTTCCAAATAATATTGCGACATTAGAGGTGACATTATCGGCGATATTAGACTCATTTCTAAACGAATCTAAAACACGCGCAAACGACTTTGGCTTTTTATTTTCCGTGCCATAAATATCAGCAGCAATCACTTTAATCTTTGCATTTTTTGCCCAATCAAACCATTCGTTTTCGCTCATTTTTACTACTGGCAAGTGGAATAACGATCCTGCACTAGATCGAACAAGCTTTGAGTTAAATCGGCTTACGCAATCGTCAACAAAAACAACAGCATTGCATCCAGCTACGTCTGCAACGCGAATAATCGCGCCAGCGTTGCCTGGATCTCTTACTTGCCAACATGATGCAATTAATATGTTTTTGTTTTTGCAAGATTTAGTATCATCGCTGCTCTCTAGCCCAGCTTTATTAGCCTCACTAATCTTATTAAATTCTTTACTAAATTCTTCGTCTAAAACCTTAGAATCACAAAGCGCAACAATCCCCTGGCAATCCGTGCTGATTTTTCGCATAACTTCTGCCGTTGCAGGATGAACATAGCAATTATTTTTTAATGATTCGTCAACGATTTTAGCGATTACTTCTATAGGGCCACCATTACTCGTGACGCCACTATAACTACGATTACTGCCACTATTAACAGCATCTTGCAAAACATAAATGTCTAAAATCGATTTACGCGCGTACCTTACAGCTTCCCTAACGCTTTGCGGGCCTTCAACTAAAAAGCGCCCATCCACTCGCGATTTTGCGCGAATTATTGCACAAATGCGCTTAACGCGATCGCTATGCGCGTTGTCTATTAACTCTTTTAACGGCATAATATCACTCTACTTTACATGTATTTACATTTACATGTATTTACAACACACGTAACTGTTGCAATACAAAACTACTCAACAAAACTACTCGTGATGCTCCGACGAACTTTGAGTAGTATAGCCCTCTGGCTCCAACTGGAATGTTGTGTGCGAAACAGAAACTGGAAAATGCTCACGCAAACAATCTTGAAGCTGGCTTAAAATATCTGCACACTGCCCCATCGTCAAATCGCGCTCAACAACAACATGCGCCATAAAAATAGGCATTCCTGTAGAAACAGTACTTGCATGCAAATCGTGAACAGCAAGAACGTGAGGAACGTGCTCAAGATGGTCACGAACTTTTTCTATATCCAATCCTTCTGGAGTTTGCTCAAGCAAAACTTTTACAGCATTTTTAAGCAAGTGCAACGCTCTAGGAATCATCAAAATTGCTATAATTCCGCCAGCTACAGCGTCGAAACCGCTCCAATTTGTAGCTATCATAACTAATGCAGAAACAACTACTGCTACAGAGCCTAAAGCATCGTTCATAACTTCCAAAAACGCTGCTCGCATATTCATATTGTCTTTAGATTGAGAAACAAGAATTATAAGCGAAGCAATATTTGCAAGAAGACCTAGAATACCAAAGAAAAGCAGCTGACTTACACTGTGAATTTCATTATGACTTGCGCCAAAAAGACGCATCCCCGACTCCACAATCGCATAAACGCCTACAAAAAGAAGCACAAGAGCGCCAGCTGCAGCAGTAATCACTTCTAGCCTTGCCCACCCCCAAGTGCGCTTTGCATTAGGCTTTTTGCGCATTAAAATCGCAGTAACCGTAGATGCAGCTAAAACGGAAATATCCGTTAGCATATGACCAGCATCAATCAGCAAAGAAATCGAATTAGTTAAAATAGATCCGATTACTTCTGCCAAAAACACAATTGACGTTAACGCTAGTGATAGCGAAAGCTTATGCTGATGCGCGTGACTTGCGCTAATAGCATCTTGCAAAGAAGCGGCATTAGTTCCAGAAGTACTTAAATCATTCTTCTCTAAGATTTCACTGGAAGAGTTTGACAAATGATGATTATTCACACAAATCTCCTATGTTCATACAAATAAGTATCTCGATATCGTTTCTCAATATCATTCCCAATATGCCTTATACGCAATGAACCCCAGCCTAAGCTAGGGTTCACGCATAAACATCTAAAGATTAATTATCTAAAAACTTATTCTATTATTACTATTCGACAATTAACGCGCCAAGATGATGAGAAGTTGATTCAGCAATCAAATCATCTTTAAAATTACCATTATCCGCCGCGTCGATTATTTCCATAGCATCGTCAACAACATTTGATTTCAAAGCATTAATCCAATGAATACGCGAGTCTCTTCCAAACCAGCCCATTTGCTTGCGTGCAAGTCGCCTAGTTTTTTGCGCAATATCGTCAAATGCTTCGTCTTCACTACACAAACCGTCTAAATAGTCCATTATTTGCTTGTATCCCAAAGCCCTTATAGCAGTAACACCAAGCTTTGAGCGAATCTCTTTAACTTCGTTTACAAAACCCTGCTCGCGCATCATTTTTGTGCGAAGATCCACTCGTGCATCTAAATCTTCTCTACTTAAGTCCAATCCGATTTGCACGCAATCAATCAAATACTTGTATTTTGGCAAAGTTGCAGAATACGGTTTGCCTGTTAGCTCAATAACTTCTAGCGCGCGAATTGTTCGGCGCGAATTTCTTGGATCCATATTTTTAGCTGCAACGGGGTCTAGCTTTTGTAATTCTTCAAAAAGCGCCATTGCTCCTTGCGATTTTTCGCGCTCTTCCAAAGCTTTGCGAACATCAGGATTTGTGCCAGGAAAAGTTATATCGTCTACGGCAGCGCGAGCATATAGACCAGATCCTCCAACAAGAATCGGGCGAATACCTTTTTCTTGCAAATCGCGTATGCATTGCCTAGCAAGCGTTTGAAACTTTGCAACGCTCATTACCTCTTGCGGGTCAATAATGTCTATTAAATGGTGCTTAACCGCGCTTTGCTCTTCTTTAGTGGCTTTTGCTGTACCAATATCCATGTAGCGGTACATTTGATATGCGTCTGCGTTAATAATTTCCGCTTTTACACCACGTTCAGCAAATTTCTTTGCAATCGCAATACCAAGACTCGTTTTGCCAGATGCTGTTGGTCCTACAATCGAAATCACTTTCGGCGGTTTGCACACAATGCGCTCCTACGTAGCAAATTTAAGCTAATAAAATTTAAGCTAATAAAATTTAAGCTAATAAAAATAGACTTACTTCTTCTTAGCTTTTTTAGACTTTTCCGCAAGCAATCTAAGAGTATCTGCAGCTGCTTCTTCTGGAGCATGAGTATGGTGTTCCTCGTCTCCAGGCAAAGGATTAGCATATCCAAGATTCACATTAAGCAAACGTTCTGCTTGAGTCTCGTCAATCTTTTCCGATAATGCGATTTCCGATATAAGAATACTGCGAGCGCGCGCAAGCATGCGCTTTTCTCCAGCAGAAAGTCCGTGTTCATCAACGTCTCGCTGCGACAAATCGCGAACAACTTCCGCAATCTTATTAACATCGCCCGTGGCAATTTTCTCAACGTTAAGCTTGTATCTTCTAGACCAATTCATTTCTTTTTCAATGATTGGCGTACGCAAAATCTCAAAAACTTTAGCAACTTCTTTGGCGCCAACAATGTCTCTAACGCCAACTTTTTTAACATTATCTACAGGAACGTTAATCTCTAAACCATCTGAAGACAATACGACTAAGCGCAAATATTGCCTAGTAACACCCTTAACAGTACGTTCACTAATTTCCTCGACTCTAGCCGCACCATGACGAGGATAGACGACCATATCGCCGACTTGATAACCCACAGAACCCTCCGTATGCACAGAAAAACTCATTTCAGTTTCCCATAAGGCAAAGACTTGAACGCTTCTAAATTATTTTTTTGACTTATTAGTCAAACTTTGCTCAAAACACACAAGACATACGCAAATAATGTTGTATGATAGACAACATGAGTACAGTATCTAACATCAATGAAGATGCAATCGCAGTTGCCGTTCGTCAGGACGTGCTTGCTGCGGTGAGCAATGCAGAATATTACAATCCTCACGAGGTCCTTGGTGGACATCTCGGAACTGGCAATGGCGCCGGTACTGCCACGGTTCGCGTTTTACGACCAATGGCCAAGAAAGTAACAATTCTCACTAAGAGCGGCGAATACGAAGCTCAGAACGAATACAATGGCATTTTTGTTGCCACTATTCCTGCAACTAAGCACGCTAAAAGCAAAGAATGGTCTGTTCCTAGCTACCGCATTCGTACCGTAGAAGTAGACGGCACAGAGTCTGTAGACGACGACCCATACCGCTACTTGCCTCAAATCGGCGACATGGACATGTACCTGTTTGGCGAAGGCAGGCACGAAAGACTTTGGGAAGCACTTGGCGCTCATGTTAAAAGCATTACTGATTCTTGGGGTCTTGTAAGCCCAGAAACAGGCAAAATGGTTAAAAAAGTTACTGGAACATCCTTTACTGTGTGGGCTCCAAATGCTCGCGCTGTAAGAGTTGTTGGCAACTTTAACTATTGGAATGGCCGCCGTCACGCAATGCGTTCACTTGGCTCTAGCGGAATTTGGGAGCTTTTCATTCCAGGAGTAGGCGCAGGCGAGGTTTACAAGTTTGAGATTATGACTCAAGCTGGAAACTGGATTATGAAGGCAGACCC
Source organism: Gardnerella sp. c17Ua_118 (assembly GCF_055804255.1). Classification (NCBI taxonomy): domain Bacteria; kingdom Bacillati; phylum Actinomycetota; class Actinomycetes; order Bifidobacteriales; family Bifidobacteriaceae; genus Gardnerella; species Gardnerella sp. c17Ua_118. The sequence goes on along the minus strand of NZ_JANUYT010000001.1, from coordinate 53,172 downwards.
AATGGAGCGCTCGCACGAAGTTCCACCTAACACTGGCTCTGTTGTTGTTGACTCCGACTTTAAGTGGCACGATAGCGAATGGCTTGAGCATCGCGCAAAGACGAATGCGCACGATGGCCCTGTTAGCATTTACGAAGTTCAAGCAAATAGCTGGAATCGCGATTACGACAATTATCGCGAGCTTGCAGATCACTTGGTTGATTACGTTCAGCAAGAAGGCTTTACTCACGTTGAGTTTATGCCTCTTACACAATATCCATTCTCGGGATCTTGGGGATATCAAGTTACTGGCTATTATGCTGTTGATTCCAGACTTGGAAGTCCAGACGACTTTAAGTACTTAGTAAACAAGCTCCACAAGGCTGGCATTGGTGTGATTATGGATTGGGTTCCAGCACACTTCCCTAAGGATGACTTTGCTTTGGGCAGATTCGACGGCACTGCGCTTTACGAAGACCCAGATCCACTTCGCGGCGAGCACCCAGATTGGGGAACGTACATATTTAACTTTGGCAGACACGAGGTTCGCAACTTCTTGGTTGCTAACGCGTGCTTCTGGCTTAGCGAATATCACGTTGATGCTTTGCGAGTAGATGCCGTGTCTTCTATGCTCTACTTGGATTACAGCCGCGAAGCTGGCCAATGGCGTCCAAACATGTATGGTGGACGCGAAAACCTTGAAGCTATTGACTTTATTAAGGAAGCAAACGCTACTGCATACAAGAATAATCCTGGAATTATGATGATTGCAGAAGAGTCCACTGCATACCAAGGCGTTACTGCTCCTACAGACATGGGCGGCTTAGGCTTTGGCTTAAAGTGGAACATGGGCTGGATGCACGACACTTTGCAATACCTTAAAGAAGAACCGATTAATCGCCGTTGGCATCACAACGAAATCACATTCTCTATGGTTTACGCGTATTCCGAGCATTACGTGTTGCCTCTTAGCCACGATGAAGTTGTGTATGGCAAGGGATCTCTTCTTGGAAAGATGCCTGGAGACGAGTGGCAACAATTTGCTGGCCTTCGAGCGCTCTTGGCGTATCAATGGTCTCACCCAGGAAAGAATCTTCTGTTTATGGGCGGAGAAATCGGCCAGTCTTGCGAATGGAACTTCAACAATTCGCTTAATTGGCACGAGCTTCAATGGCCATTCCATCAAGGAGTTCAAAAGCTGGTTGCAGATCTTAATGCTTTGTATAAGAGCTCTAGGGCATTCTGGAGCCAAGACTTTACGCCAGACGGATTCCAGTGGCTTACTAGCGACGATTCCGACCACAATACATTAAGCTACATGCGAATCGGAGACAACGGCGAAGAAATCGTTGTTGTTGTTAACTTCTCTGGTCAAGCTTGGCAAGATTACCAAGTGGCATTACCTAAGGGCGGAAAGTGGCAAGAGATTCTTACTACAGACGACGCTAAGTATTGCGGATCCGATATTCACAACGGCACATTTACTGCTGCAGCCGAAGAGTATCATTCCAGGCCGTATTCTGCAAGGATTACTGTTCCAGCACTTGGAGCTGTATTCCTTAAGCCACTAGATTAAGTTAATAATTAAATAGCTAAAAAGGAATCTAAACTAGGTAAAATGTTGGACACTCCATTACAAACAAGTGCTCCTCGAACAATTCTTGTTGTAGAAGACGAGCCAGATTTAGCTACAGCTATAGCACAAAGAATTGCTGCTAGAGGTTGGAAAGCTAGAGTTGTTTGCGATGGAGTGTCTGCCGTTAAAGCAGCGTTAAGCTTAAAACCAGACCTTATAATCATGGATATTATGCTTCCGCTTATGGATGGCATAGAAGCAACGCGAAGAATAGTATCTAAATGCCCGATTCCTGTTCTTATGCTTACAGCAAGAGACTCAGAAGCAGATAAGTTGGCTGGACTAAGCGCAGGAGCAGACGACTACGTTACAAAGCCATTCTCCCCTAGAGAGCTTATTGCAAGATGCGGTGCGCTTTTAAGAAGAGTTGAGCGCGCTGCAATAATAGCAAAAAGAGAACAATACAACACTTTAATTAAGTTTGGAAACTTGATTATTGACACAAAGCAGAGACTTGTTACGATTGGCGAAAAAGCAATCCACTTTACGCCTACAGAATTTTCTTTACTTACGACTTTTGCAAATCATCCTCACGAAGTGTTAAAAAGAGAAACGCTTTTAGAAAAAGTCTGGGATTGGCCAGATGCTTCGGGAACGCGCACAGTTGATTCCCACGTTAAATCTTTAAGACATAAGATTGGATCTGATTGGATTCGCACAATACATGGAGTAGGCTACGCTTTTGAGCCACCTAAAGAAGATTATGAGCCAGAATTTGATTCTCAAAAATAGCAAAGATCATAAGAACATAAAAAATAGCAATCTGCTAAAGCGTTCATTAAAAAATTCAATGAAGAATACTCTAAAAAGCCCACTAAAAAACCCACTGCCTCATCCTAAAAGCGCAATAGGATTTTTTACGTCATTAAAAGGCGAATTGTCTGCGATTATTGTTTTTGCAACCGCTATAGCATTTGTTATGGCATGGTTTTTACTAAAAGTTGGATTAAGTGGTTGGATTGCAATGCCACTAACTCTTGCAGTTGCATTAGGAATAACATACGCGTTTTCTAGAGGATTAACTTCCCCACTTAGACAAATGCGCGATGCTGCAGAAACGATGGCAGATGGCGACTATTCTGTGCGTGTTCAAATCGAAAGCAGAAAAGACGAAGTTGGAAAACTCACTCTTGCTTTTAACGAGATGGCAGAAGAACTAGAGCACGCAGACAACATGCGCCGAGACCTTATAGCAAACGTTAGCCATGAGCTTAGAACGCCTGTTAGCGCTTTGCAAGCAATGGTAGAAAACCTTGCAGATGGCGTTGTGGAGCCAACGCCTTCCAATATGGAAGCAATCGTAAATCAAACACATAAATTAGCTGATTTAATCACTTTTCTTCTTGACTTATCTAGAGTAGAAGCAGGCGCAGAAAGCCTTGTTATTACAAGCTTTGACTTTAAAGACTTTATTAACAACATTGTAGAAACAGTAAAAATCGCAGACGCGGGTCACAATCACAGCATAAGTCTTAATATTGAGAACAACATTATGCTTGTTGGAGACAAAAATCGCCTATCTCAATTGTTTACAAACGTAGTATCTAACGCAATCAAACATTCTGCAGACAACACTAAGATTCTTATAAGCGCTAAGTCGAATCACGAAAAAAATATTTTAGTTTGCAATGTTATTAATTTTGGAACACAAATTCCTGAAGAAAATCGAGCAGACATTTTCCGCAGATTTGTTAAGGGAAATCAAGGAATGGGAACAGAGTCTGGAGGAACTGGATTAGGACTTTCTATTGCAAGATGGGCTGCTCTGCTTCATCACGGAAACATTAGAGTTGTAGACGATAAGCGCGGAGTTAATTTTGAGATAACATTGCCGCTTACATATAGCGAATAGAAAGATTGCGCAAACTTTAATAGCATAATCGCGCAAGGCTCATAATCATGCAAGGCCCATAATCACGCAAATCTAAGAGTATAAAACGCTTTCTTTAGACCACACTCCAGCCAGCGCAAAACACGCAAAAACAGCAACACCGCTTTTATTTAGCTCTTTAACACAGTTTTTTAGCGTAGACCCCGTGGTAATAATGTCGTCTATAATAATCACTTTGCACCCGCTTTTAATGCCCTTTACGTTTACAGATAAACCTTTAGACGTGCGCAAAGACCTTTGCCTACTCCCACTTGCTTGAACCGATTTTCCCCTTACATTAATCATTTTAATTGCTTTAACAAAAGTAGCATCAATACCTTGTTTTTTAAGACTTTTAACAACATTTTTAGCTATTGGATCCATATGACTTCTGCCGCGCTTTCTTTTAGATGCAGAAGACGAAGGAACTGGAATAATGGCCACTTTGCTTGAGTTTCCAACAACACTAATAATCAAGCTAAAAAGCAAGTCCGAAAAAGGCTTATCTAAAAGTTGGTTTCCATGATCTTTCCATTGCAAAATACACCTTCTTACAGCCCATCCGTATGTTGCACAAGAATAAATATTTTTGCAAAACACTCCGCTAAACGGATCCATATGCCACTTACTAAACTTTGATTTGCATTCGTTGCAAAGTACGCAATCTGCAATTGAGCAGCCAGCACAAGAAATTGGAAAAGCAAGATTAAGAATGGTCTTAAGCAAATTTACCCAAGAAACGTTGGAAATAAGCCGATTTTGTTTGCTTTTGTTAAGGTTTTTGTAAATCATAAAAAGACGATAGCAATGCTAAAAACAAATAGCAATAAAATTAGAGCAATGTGGTTAAAGGCTTTTTACTTAAAACTTTACTTAAGACTTTCTAATAGCTTAGAGCACAATTCAAAAGTGTTATTAGGGTTTTTTACGCAAATCGCAAGAGCTCCTGTTAAAGAAGTTGGGTAATCGTTACCACCTTTATACATACGATCTCCCACAAAAGCAACAGATTTTAGCGAAATTTCGCAAATACTACAAAGAGAATCAAGAGCATAAGCCTTGTTGTTTCCTTTGCAAACAATATCAACACTTGTCTCTCCGCCAGCTCGCACAGAAAAGTCGGGCAAATATGCAGAAATTTGTTCAGCTAGCTGCTCCTTTAGCTTGCCGCTAGGATCCCAATTCTTTTTAAGTTCGATTGGAGCAAGCTGCCCTAGTGCAGAAAAAGTGATTTGAGTACCACGATTTTCTATTTGACTACCCCAAAGGTCTTTGTCTCCAACGCTTTTTAGTAATCCCATTTTTTTAGCGCAATCTTTAACAACGCAAATAATTCGATTTGCGTCTTTTACGGAAATCGTGTGAGAATACACGCATTTAAGACTGCCATCAACAATTCGATAATAGCTTGTTCCATTAGTTGGCATAATGTGAAAATTGTCTAAATTCGTAGAAGCAGGCAAAACGCTTAGAACTTGACTTTTAACAAGTCGCAAGTCTCCACCAGTAATTAGCGCAATTGGCATTTTATTGATTAAATCGCCAAAAACCTTGCACATTGGACTAGTCATAGGCTTTTTAGAACATGCAAGAGTGTTGTCTAAGTCAAAACCAATAAGCGAACACAAAGCAAGACGCTCACAAATCCCCTGCTCATTGTACTCATGAATATTTGGCTCCAACGCTTTCCTCCTGTACAAACTGTGCAATTCAAGTATTCCATATTATCAACATATTTACTACACCGTTTTGTGTTTGCATATTAATCAAATGCCCTAGCGTACAAATAAAGTTAAGTGTATGACGTCTTTAGTATGGGAACAAAAAAGATATAGAAACCGCCACGGACGCGGCATGCGTGCGCCAATGTTTGGCACGCGACTTCCTAGATACAGAACAGCCAGCGGAATGTTCGATTCAATGGTAGCAGCTCAAATTAGAAGACTTAACAGTGCTTGGTCAAATCTTATAAAAGACGTTCAATTTGCTGTAGAAGATGTTCCTCCAAGCCAGCCAGTTTTGTGGGAAAGTAATAAAAGAATAATGTCTCAAGCTTTTCCTGCATCTAAAGGAATACCACAAAGAATAGTTTTATACCGGCTTCCACTATGCACACACGTTACTAGCAGAGCGGAGCTTCAATACGCGATTAGAGACGAAATAGTGCAACGTTTAGCAGAATTGTACGGAAGAAGACCAGAAGAAATCGACCCAGATTGGGGATTGTAAATAACAGCCTAAAAAGCCCTAAGTCTACTTTACAATCGAAGGATTTGAGCGAACTTTAACACTTATACTGTTAGGGTCAAGCGACTTAGAAGGAATCCATGCAACGCTTGCAAAACCAGCGTCGTTTACTGCTTTTGATTGAATCCTAGACGCAAACGAAACGCCAGACTTAGACTTAAGAGTAAACATAACAGCTTTAGGATTAATATCTTTCGCTAAAATCGTGGAAACAGTATAAGACTTAACTTCAATAGTCTTAGACACTACTTTTAAGCCAGAAGAATCGTAAGCACTAAGCTTTACATTGGCATTATCAACAGATCCGTTTGCAATATGCAGCGAAGTTTCGTCTGCAGAAAATGGGGAAACAAGCGCACTATTTGTAATAGAACGAACTGAATTAACAAAAGCAATATCGCTTTGACCATCTTTGCCACTTTTTTCAACAGAAGACATAGCAAAAATCGGAACGCTACTTTGCGCAAAAATCGCCCCAACGCCCTTAGGTACTTCTGGTAAATCAACAACTTGAATTTGTCTTGCACTAAAATCTACTTGCTTTATGCTCTTTTTTCCAGAATCATCAAGCCAATACAAATCGACTTTTCCGCTTTTATTAGACCAAATATAAGCTTTAGCTTGATCACCCTCAATAACACCTGGCAAAACAGGCTCTAAAGATGCTGATTCTTGCGGAGAAATAACATCCACGCCTTTAGAAACAAGACCAGATGAACGAATAAACTTAACGAACGACGAAACTGGAGCCTGTTCGCTTAAAACTTGAATATAAAGGCCATCCGACTTTTCTGCAGCTGCAGAAATGTTAAAGTAAGCGTCACTATGCGCTGGAACAGTAAAAGTGCTTCCTGTAGAAAGATTTAGTTGCGCGCCCGATTTATTAGTTGACCACGCTTTAACGCTTACAACAGTAGGCTTAGACGAAAGATTAACAGAGTTTAATCTTACAGAAACACCTTCCGCTATTCTTGGAATAATAAAGTTTTGGCGCATTGAAGGAGATACGCAAGAAGTGGCCGATAAGCCTTTTAAGTCGCCGTTTTTAGCCCAAGATGCAACAGATGCAGCAGACCCAGTTCCAGATTGCGCACTTAAAAGACTACTTTCCAAAACTTGAGCGTCTTTATCTACATTACTTTCTGCAAAATAAGCTCTATCTTGGCTTTCGCTTGAATCACTAGGATCACTAGAAGAACTAGAAGGATTGTTAAAAGATTTGTTAACTAAATCTTTAGAATCGCCAGCATATTTTATGCCATTAAGAGTGGACTTGTAAACGCTTCCAAAAGACGCATATCTGGATACTGACTTTAAGTCTCCTTCGGATTCTTGAAACTCGCTATCGCCATATTTTGCTGAATCTGGTAGAGCTATTCTGCTAGGGCAAACTGTTTGCAAATTTGTAGAACCAACACGCTTTTCTACGCTTCCAATAGGAAAAATCGGGTCGTCTGTTAGCTGTTTTAGTGGGCATACGCAAGACGCAACAACTGCACAAGAAACCAGTATTGCTGCGCTTAAAATAGACAAAGACCACAGTTTGAATCTTCTAAAACGAACAGAAGCGCTAATCGAAGCAGCATCTTGTGCATGACGATGACTATTTTTAGAATTCGTATCTGACTTCATTAATCTACCTGCCATTTATCCGTCTAATCAATCATAGCTTCTAACTAATCATCCTAATTATTCACGCTCTAATTATTCACGCTCTATTACGTTATTGCTGTTAAAACGAGGCAAAGCAACCAGGCAATACAATAGCAGCACTAAAGCAAAAACAACAATCCATGGAATTCTCCAGGAAAGTGGGCGCGAATGGCTATAAATCGAAGTTTTAGAAGAAGACATGTCTGCTACATCGTCGAATCTGCAATACGTTCCATGACTAGATGAAACAACAAGCTGAGTTCCTTCCGAAGCGTTTACGTTTGCAATCAACTTTTCTGTTGCGTCTTTATTTGCGTCTCCTTCTAATCCAATAATTGAATTATTAGCCGCTAAATTATTTTTGGCTTTAGAATCATTAACAATGTAAATTCCGCCAATACCAAGCTGCTTTAAGGTTACAATCGACTCATCGCTTGCGTGAGAAAGAAGCTTAGAAGCCGCGTAATAAAGCGTATTTGTGCTAGGAGAATGCCCGTATAAAACATCTCTAACTTGCAAAGATGGAGATAAGTCAACTAAATCGCCACGAGTGGTACGCATAAGCGAAATATTCAACTCACGACTATTCACAGCTTTAATCGCAAGAACGCGATTTGCACTATTCTTATTCAAGTAGTCCGAAACAACCATCGGCAGGCCACTATCGCTTGCGTAAACGGATGTTACAGGTCCGCTAATAATCGCAAATAATCCAAGCAAAACAGCAACAGCAAAAATTCCAAAAGCTAAAATTCCTCTTGCAAGATGAATAATCTTTTTCATCATTGCCTTAGCAGAACGATTCATAGCTGCACGCTTAGAAACGCGCGTAGTATAATCGTCTGGATTATTGTCTTGATTAGCAGAATTAGATTTTCGCAAAGGCTCAAACCTACGAACAGCTTTTCCTGCAACCATGCACATGCATGCAAGAACACCAAGTGCGCTTAAGCTTACGCCTGGAAGAACACTTGCGCTAATAGGACCGTCAAAATCTGAAGCAACAACAACGCGGCAAGCGACTAAAGAAAGCGCCATTCCGCTAACTATTACAACCCACATCATTCTTGAAGCTCTTAAAGCAAAAGGAAGAGCAAGCGCGCATAAAGCCATTAATACAGCTAAGGCTGCAAACACAATCATGATTATTCCGCGAAGTTGCAAAATTAACATTGAACCCGAAGAAAAATGATTCAAATCAATGTTAAACGCTCGAAGCAAAACATCTATATAATTACTAGCCCTAGGAGCACCATTTATTTTTTGAGAAGGCAAAGCCATACTAGCAAAAATTTGACGCCACATTCCAGTTCCAAAATAGCGCACAACGCTACCAAGCGTTGGCAAAAGAACCAAAACAGATGGAACAGGCATTAGCGCAAGCATAAAACGATGCGAGCGCACCATAATTATTGATGCAACAAAAATAACAAACATTGGCAGCAAAAGCTGAGGACTTGCAGCAAGGGGAACCATAAAGCACAAAGATGCGCAAGCCGCGCTTTGGATTGACGCAACTGGAACAACAGGGTCTTCTGTAACGTACATTCCTACAGCGTGGAAAGCGAATGCAAATGCAGCTGGCAAAAATACCATTGTTAGAATCATTGGCAAATCGCCTCTAGCAAAAACGCCAAAAGCCATCGCAATCATTGTCCAACAAAGACCAGAGCACACTCGCACAATGTCTGATCTAGTAAACACGCCTGCTAGCGCCCAAAAACTTAGAAGCATTGCAGGAGCAGCAAGGAAAAATATGGCGTTTATTGCAGCTAACGTATTTCCACCAAACACAATGGAAGCTAGCATCCAAATTATAAGAAGCGGAGATGGAGGAAGAGGAGACGCAAAACCGTCGTCTGGAATATATGCTCCAATCGCAGCATTAAATAAATCACTAAAACTTGTTCCAGTAGAAAGAAGCTGGCTTGAATAAAGCGAAGAGCCAGAAAGAATCTTGTTAATCGGCGCTCCGTAAAGAAGTATTACGGTTGCAAAAACAAGAAGAGATGCACAAATTGCTGCGCTCCATCTAAACAAAACTCTTCTATGCAAGTGTTTTCTTGCAAGTGGACTTAAAATAACACCCTTTTTTTGAGTCTTAAAAGCAATAGTTTTGTCTTTCCAACGCGTAATTTGGCTACGACTTGCTATAAGAGAAGTGAGTCGTTTTAATGAAACTTTTGAAACTCTAGACACTCGTCTTCTTGCAAAAATAGCGCTAGGTAATTGTGCTAACGCAATCCAAGGAAGCATAAGACGCATAAACGCAACATACGGCTGCTTAGCAAACAAAGATTGAAGTGCGCGGATTATTGACATTGGAACAGTGCAAAGCCAAATAAGAGGCCACATAATAACGCTAATATCTGTATACATGTATCTTTGCTTTGCCATAATCGAATAAGCTAAGCCGTAGCAAACATTGGTTTTTTCTGCATCGCGCTCTTCGCCGCTCCTAGTGCGAAGACCATCAAAACGCGCTCTTCTATGCGCAATTCTAGCTTGCGGAACAACAACAACTCGCCCACCGCTTAAAACGACTCGCCTACAAAAATCGTTAGACTCTTCAAAAGTGGTAAGCCAAGGCTGAGTTCCTCGCATTGTCTGCCAAGTGCTAAGCGAAACTAAAGCGCCTGCAAGAGAAACAGAATAAACGTCTCCCCTAAAATCGTATTGCTCTTGATCTGGCTCGCCTTCTACGCTAAGTGAATGCACTTTATGCTTCCACGCATACATGCCAACGTTATGAAGAATTTTTCCTTGCCAATCAACTTGTTTTGCACCAAGAACGCAAGCTGTTGGAGTGTTTCGCCAAGTCTCTCTTAAAGCTTCCAAGCATTTTGAATCGCAAGGTTTTGAATCGTCGTGCAAAAGCCATAACGACTTAACGCCTTGCAATGGCAAAAGTTTTCTTAAAGACTTTTCTACAGCATCTCCAAATGATTTTGCAGACTTAATTGGAAGAATAACAACTTTTACTTGCTTATATTGTTTGTAGGAATCAGTGTTATATCCATTAGCGTACCCATTGGCATACTCGTTACTGTACAACTGATTACTGTTGGAAAAATCTGCACTAGAAATTAATCCCGATAATTGAGTTGGCTCTATTTGAACGTTAAAAGACTTTACTAACTCTTTTTGTGTTCTACTAGCACAATCAGCTACAACAATAGTTCCAGGAAGAACACTTTGATTTATAACCGCTTGCAAAGTTTCTTCGTAAAACCGCGTATCTTGCTCAACGCTCATTATTGAAACAATAGAAGAATCAACCTCGCGAGGCTTTATTCTATTCATAGCAGAAAAGACTTGTAAAACATCGTTTTCAAAAGTGCAAGTTTCAGCGGTTATTGAATCCATACATAACAGTTTACGCAAGGGGTATGTATTATGCATGTTAAAATCTCAATAGAATACACTATAATGATGATTTATATGTGCATTTACGAAAGAAGGAAGCATGGCAGCCTCTCGGTATAATCAAGACCGTCGGTACCAAACTAACTATTGGGACTCATCTGCACCACACCATACTCTCAATAGTCAAATGCTTAATAATACTCGTAAAATCATTTGCATGGCGATTATTGCCGTTCTAGTCTTTTTAACTACAATAATCGCATCCGTATGGCTTGACTTTTCTTCTACTATTAGTTCGCGCGTTATAAAAACCATCTCAACAAGCACCAAACAGATTCAGTCAATAGACCCTAATGCTGGTAAAACTATTAATATTCTTGTTCTTGGTCAAGATACTCGAGAAGGTAAGAATCGCGCTTTTCAGGGCGGCGGAGAAGACGAAAATCATCAATCAGACACAGCAATGATTGTTCAAATCAGCGCAGACAGGTCTTATATAAACATTGTTTCAATTCCAAGAGATTCAATGGTTAAAGCCGCATCGTGCAATACGTCTAAAGGCAGAATTCCAGCTAGACGTAAAGTTATGTTTAACTCGATTTTCGCACTTGGCTACGCTAAGGGAGGCGACTTAGCAAGCGCAGCATCATGTACGCTTGCAACAGTAAACGAAATTACTGGCTTAAACATAACAGATTTTATTGTTGCAGACTTTAGCGGTTTAAGCGATATGATTAACGCGATTGGCGGAGTAACCTTGTGCATTCCTGTAAACACTAGGGATTATTACACGGGCGTTAATCTAAAGCGCGGACTTCAACACCTTGATGGCGTGCAAGCAACACAATATGCAAGAATGAGGCACGACAGCGCAAGCGACGGAAGCGATATTATGCGAACAACGCGCCAGCAATATCTTCTTAAGCAACTTATTCATCAAGCTCTATCAAAGAATCTTCTAACACAGTCGAGTCAGCTTTATCAACTTGCAAAATCAGCTCTAAAGTCACTTAATATGAGCCAGGGTCTTGCAAACCCTACAACACTGGTTGGTTTAGCTGCAAGTCTTCGTAATCTAAAACCTTCGCACATTTACGCGCAAACAATACCGATTACAACCGACCCATACGATGCAAATCGTGTTATTTTAGACGAAAGTGCTCAAGACGTTTGGGATTTAATGCAAGAAGATAAGCCGTTAACTAAAGATTTAGGCGAAAAATCAAGTAAAAGTGAAAAGTCTTCAAAAAAGAACGCAAAAAATGGCGAAAAGTCTGCCTCTAAAGAAAACTCCGATTCTTCTAGTGCAGATTCTAACAACTCTGCGGAGTCTACAAATTCTGGCGAGAATAGCCTTAATTCCTCTAATTCCTATGCAGATTCAAATGCAGTTAAAATTGGGCGCGTGGATCCAAAAACTGGATTAGCAAAAGACAGCTTAGGTAGACTTATTGATCCAAATAGCGGCGGAATTGTTAACCCAGAAGACGGAACAATAAGAAACCCGCAAACTGGTCACTACATGGGAATTGCAGATAAATACCTAAATAATACAATATGCGCTGTTCCAAAAGGAAGATAATACACTAGAAAAAGCACGTTGTTAAATCGTTTATAACTACGTTGTTTTATAATGCCATTGGTAGTTTTCACTAATAATTATGCATACATATAGACGCCATCAATATTGCAAATGTATGGCTTAGGGAGGATAAATGAGCCAGCAACGTCCAGAAGACGCTTTGGGGAATCAAAATAATCCACCTAGCTTTACTCCATCGAATAAACACAATAAAAACGCGAATTCAATACCGAGCTTTCCGCCTAAAAACGCACACAATAACGCGCATAAAAACAGCGAATTAAACAAGCAAGAGACTGTTCAGCGTGCACCGTCGTTTGAGCCAAAGCCTAGAAAAGTAAGCCAAAACTCGCAAAATTATCGCACGCAAAACACTGGCACACAAGCATATAGCGAGCAATACTACCCCGAACAAAGTCAGCGTTTAAGCCAAAACAATGCAAGTGCATCTAGTTTTACTTCAAAAAGAATCCAAAACTTTAGTCAAAACGAAGTTAGACCAATAGCAAGTAATTCTTCTGCTGGAACTCTTGCTTTTAGAAAAAAACATCGCTTACTAAAGTACTTATCCCTGCTTTTAGTAACAATATTGATTCTTGTAGGAGCACTAGGCGTTTTATCTTGGAACTGGGTTGACTCTCAAATTAAGCGAGATAATTGGCTAACGGATACTCCAGATACTCAAGAAACAACTTGGCTAATCCTGGGATCGGATCAGCGAGAAGGCGAAGAAGCAAAAGAAATAACTGGTTTTAGAACAGATACGATTCTTGTTTTAACAAAACCAGTAAGTGGGCACAGCTCCTTAATATCCATTCCAAGAGACTCGCTAGTTTCTGTAAACGGCCAGCAAATGAAGATTAACACAGTTGCACAAGATCTTGGAAATAGAGCATTAACAAAAACCGTTGAAAAAATTACGGGTCACAAAATAGACCACGTTGCAGAAATAAAATTCGCAGGACTTACAAACGTTGTAAACTCGCTTGGAACAATAGACTTATGCTACGATCGCACAGTTAGCGATGTCTACAGTGGGCTTAATTGGACTGCAGGATGCCACAGCGTAGACGGAAACGTTGCATTAGCATTTTCTAGAATGAGATATGCGGATCCTCAATCTGATTTTGGAAGAGCTGCAAGACAGCGAATGGTAATTAGCGCAATAATGAAAAAAGCTTTATCTAGCAGCACGCTTACAAACTTCTCGAAAGTAAAAGGCTTTGCAAAAGCATCGCTTGATTCTGCAATATTAGACGAAAACTCAAATCCTGGAACACTGCTGAACATGGGTCTTGCTTTTAAGGAAGCAACAGGAAAAGACGGCGTAACAGGAACAGTCTATTGGACTAATCCAGATTATTGGGTGTATTCAGTTGGATCAGCCGTTTTGTTAGACGATGCTAAAAACATTGAATTATTCGATCAATTATCTGCTGGAACGCATGCGCCTGGAAACGTTGGAACGCTTGCAGAGCAATAAACATAATTTTAGCTAATCATATTTAGCCAATTTAGCCTTTAACCACATTTATAGTTTTTACTTGCATATTTCTTAATCGCAATACACTATTGCGTTATGGAATACGAAAACAATGCAAATAATACTAAAAGCATAGCTTCAAAACCAATGTTTTGGATGCAAATAATGGCAAATATTGTGCCTATTTTAGCCAATATTGCTCTTGCTATAATGGCGTTTTTGCAAAAAAGTTGGATGATGCTTGCAATGATTGTTCCTAGCATAATGATGTATATTGCTTGCTTAATACCGCAAATTGTTCAATATAATTCAAACAAAAACAACAAAAATTTAGTAAAAAATAATACGAATCAAAGCATTCACTTTAGCAAAACAACAGTCGATTCTCATATTAAAGGTGTTCCAGAAACTCTTGTTCCAATTAACCTAGAAGCAATGCTGATTAATAACGCAAATCAAATTGTTTCTACAAATTACTCCAAAAACATGCAAAATCGTGTTCCTCCATGGAAAAATGTTGTATACGCTTGGCTAGTGTCTTCTAAAAACTCTTTAGAAGCTCCGATTGGAATAAACAGCAGCGGTTATTTTTGTATAGATCTTGTTAAAAATGGTCCGCACGCGCTTGTAGCAGGAACAACAGGGTCTGGGAAATCCGTTTTACTAACATCTTGGTGTTTAGCTCTAGCTTTTAGATATTCACCTAAATTATTGCAATTTGTGTTTATGGATTTTAAGGGAGGAGCTACATTCGATTCACTTTCTACTCTTCCACACAGCGTTGGAAACGTTGGAGACTTAAATCTTAAGCATGCTGCAAGAGCATTGCGCGGATTAGAAATGGAATTAGACAGGCGAGAAAGATTAGTTGCAAATCAAGGCTGCCACGATATTAGTCAAGTAAAACCAAGCGAGCCTTCAATGGTTATTGTTATAGACGAGTTTCATGCCCTTAAAAATCAACTACCCGATTACATGAATCGCCTAATACGCATAGCTTCGGTTGGAAGATCCCTAGGAATGCATCTTATAGCGTGCACACAAAACCCAATGGGACAAGTAAACGCAGATATGAAGGCGAATATGTCTATAAACATTTGTTTAAGAGTTAGAGACGCAATGCAATCGCACGAACTACTTGGGTCTCCTGCCGCCGCAAGCATAAACCCGAATAATCCTGGAGCAGCATATTGCAATACAGGAGACGGAATAGTAGCATTACAATGCTCACAAAGTCAAAACAAAAATTCGCTTATAAAAGCAATCGAATTGGCTGGAAAATTCTATTGCTACAAAACTCCTAAGCAATTGTTTAGCGCTCCCCTACCAAGATACTTAAATAATTCAACGCTTAATAAATACTGCAAAAACACAAAAGATAGCGAGTTTGGACTTTTAATCGGCTTAAAAGACGACGGAATTAACCTAAGCGAAGCAATTTTGCCAATAAATCTTGGAAACATAGCGATTATTGGCGGAAGCAAACGAGGAAAGTCTAATCTTATAAATGCGATTAAAAATGCGATTAGTATGCAAAATCTTGATTCAAAAAACATTCACATTCAAGACAACGCAGACTCACTTTTAGAGCCTTTTAACAGCGACGAAAAGTCTAAAGAATTGCAATGCAAACTAAAAGACACTAAAACAACAGTAATATTTTGCGCTCAAAACGCAAGACACATACGCATACCAGAGCAAGCGCCAGTAAGAATAATCTTCCCAACAGGCGATGCTGCAACAGACTCAATGCTTGGAATACCTACCGACTTACTAAAAACACTAAGCGTGGAAGATTATCAAACACCAGGAAGATGCATAATGGTGATTCCTGGAAAAGCCAATTTGCTGCAAATATTGAGTTTTACATAAAAATATGACTTAAATCACTCAAAAAGATTAAAAAAATTTTGTAAAAGTCTTGAAAAAAAGTTATATTCATGCTTTCCTGGAGTGCGGATAGTTTTATACAAAATCTAGCAAATTTAGTAAAAATATACGCGTATTAAAAAGAGGTTATTTACTTATGAGTAGCGCATTCGACTGGCGTGCAAAAGCAGCTTGCCGAGATAAGGATCCTGAACTTTTCTTCCCAGTAGGAAACAACAGCTCATCCAATCAGCAAGTTGAAGAAGCCAAAGCAGTGTGCAGAACTTGTAATGTTGCCGACAATTGCTTAAGATGCGCTCTAGAAACAAGCCAAGATTACGGAGTTTGGGGCGGACTTAGCGAAGATGAAAGGCGCTCGCTAAAGCGTAGAGCAATGCGAGCGCGCAGAAATCAAAGCACTGAATTTTAAGTAAGAGACTACTCTACTCCAGGCACACGTAGCTTAATATCTAGCAGAACGCGAGTTCCGCCTTCTCTGCGCGATTCCCACTTAACAGTGCCACCAAAATCGTTAGTAACAAAAGTGTTGATTAGCTGAGTGCCTAATCCAGATCCAGAAGACTTTGCCATTCCATGCAAGGATTCGCTTTCGATTCCGCCGCCATTGTCTTCTACAACAATACTAAGGTTGTCTCCGCCACGACCAACAGAAATCGTAATATGGCCTTCGCTCATTCCTTCAAAACCATGCTCAACTGCATTTGTAACAAGCTCGGTTAAAACAAGAGAAAGAGGCGTTGCATCTTGAGCTGCAAGCTTGCCGAATTTACCACAAAAATCAACCGTAATATTTTGATTTTGCGAAGCAAGCTCAATCGTCATTTTAAGCAAGCTAGAAATTACTTTGTCGAAGTCAACAACCTCATCGGCAGTCTGGCTTAAACCTTCGTGAACAAGAGCAATAGTTTGAACTCGCCTTTGAGCTTCTTCTAGCTCTTTTCTAACTTCGTACGACTTGGTTTTTCTAGCTTGAAGACGAAGCAAAGCAGAAACAGCTTGAAGATTATTTTTAACGCGATGATGAATCTCGGAAATGGTAGCGTTCTTAGTCTGAAGCTCCTTTTCTCTTCTAAGAACCTCCGTAACATCTCTGCAAAGAACAACTGCGCCAGTTCTATCGTTAGGCCCATAAAGCGGCAGCGAGCGCATAGAAACAACGGAATTATTTACTTCTAACTCGCAATCAACGTCTGCTTTACCGCTTAAAACTAAAGGCAAGCTTTCGGGAACAACATCGTTTGTGTGAAGAAGACGCGCTCCAAACTCGCACAAGAACTCGCCTTGCATAGTGTTTAATCCGCCAAGTCTGCGGAAGCAGCTGATTGCGTTTGGAGAAGCATAGCGAACAACACCACTTTCTTCTAAAATAATAAAACCGTCTGCAACTCGAGCATTGTGGCGCTGATTTAGCATTGAATCGTGGTACGGAAACTGCTCGCGCGCAATCATGTCGAACAACGTTTTGCCAGCATTAATGCTTTCCGTCTCGTACCTACCGTTTGATTCTCTTGTTGCAAGATTTGTTTCCCTAAGAACAAGACCAAGCGTTTTGCCGTTGTGTCGAACTGGAGCGTAAACGTTGCAAACAGTAGCTCTGCCAACAGTTCTTAAAACCGAAGAGTGGAAACTTGTTTCTTTACTCATTGCTGCTTCTAGCTCATTATGCATTGATTCGTCTAGCTTTACGCCGAGTAAATCTTCGGTTCTAAGTGTGATTGCTGTAGACGGACGGCATTGTTCTGCTACAACGTAATCGCCATTGCCATTTTGAATAACCAAAAGCAAGTCTGCAAAACTTAAATCTGCTATTACTTGCCAATCTGCTACAAGGTGATGCAACCATTCGCGATCCGACTCGTCAAAATCTGGACGCGTTGCAAGAATATGAGAAAAATCAGCCATGATTTAATAATATAAACACGCGAATATAAACACGCGAATATAAGCAGACTAAATAAGCAGACCAAGATTCTAAAGTCTATTAAAGCGCGTTATAAAACAAAAGTGCAGAAGTTCTAACTCCTGCACTTTTATCTACATCTATTAGCTTGCACTAATACGAGTCTTGCGACTAATCCAATCCAAGCTCCAAGTTTCCACCTGGAATTGCGTCGAGAAGATCGCGAGTATATTCCTTTTGAGGATGATCAAACACTTCGTCGGTTGTAGCATGCTCAACAAGCTTGCCGTGTTGCATAACAACAACCTCATCTGCGATTTGACGAACAACAGCCAAATCGTGAGTGATGAACAAGTAGCTTAATCCGCGCTCCGCTTGCAAATCGTTAAGCAAGTGCAAAACCTGATCTTGTACAAGCACGTCTAATGCAGAAACAGCCTCATCGCAAACGATTACGTCTGGATCCAATGCCATTGCACGCGCGATTGCAATGCGCTGACGCTGACCGCCAGAAAGCTCGTTCGGGAATCGAGTCATAACAGAAGCAGGCATGCGAACCATATCTAAAAGCTCGCGTACGCGATTCTGACGGCTCTTTTTACTTCCAATCTTATGAATACGCAAAGGCTCTTCAATGGAACGATAAATCGAATACATTGGGTCTAGCGAGCCGTAAGGATTTTGGAATACTGGCTGAACATGACGACGGAAATCAAGCAAATCCGCGCCCTTTAAGTCAGCAATATTCTTGCCCTCGTAGGTAACAGTTCCACTTGTTGGCTTTAGTAATCTCAAAACCATGTTTGCAACAGTAGACTTACCAGAACCAGATTCGCCCACAATTGCCAACGTTGTTCCGCGCTTAATAGAGAACGAAACATCGTCAACAGCTTTGAAAAGTTCCTTCTTGCGCGGAAGCTTAAACTCGCGAGTTAAGTGGTCGACTGTAATAATATGCTCGCTCTTTTCAAGAGTTTGCTCACCTACTACGTGATGCTCAAGCAAATTATCCGCGTTTCCGCCATGCTCCTTAACGGAGATGATTCGCTGAGAAGCAAGGCTTGGAGCAGCAGCAACAAGTCGCTTAGTGTACGGATGCTGCGGATGCTGCAAAACGTCCAAAGATGGACCAGACTCAACAACGCGACCCTTATACATAACAACAACGTGCTGAGCACGAGCTGCAGCCAAACCTAAATCGTGAGTAATAAAGAGCACAGAAGTGCCGAGAGAATCGGTAAGCGTATGCAAATGGTCAAGAATACGCTTTTGAACAGTTACATCTAGTGCGGAAGTTGGCTCATCTGCAATCAGCAAATCTGGACGGCAAGCCAAGCCAATCGCGATTAACGCGCGCTGACGCATACCACCAGAAAACTCGTGCGGGAACTGACGTGCGCGAGTTGCAGCATCTGGCAAACCAGCTTCATCAAGCAAACCAGCAATGCGGTCTTCAACGCTTGCACCAACAACATACTTTTTGGCGATTTCCCAAGCCTTGTCGTCGTTCACACCGTACTTGATTAAATCGTCTGCAACGCGCCAACGAGTTTCGGAACCTGGAACCCACTCTTTTTTGTAGTATTCCATAGCTTCATTAAACTTTTCGGCATTCGTTTGCTCGCTAAGACCAGCCTGCGCCAAAGCTTGCTTTGCTTCGTCTAATAATGCGCTCAGTTCTTTAGAGCCAAGGAAGATTTCGTCTTCGTTGCTTTTAACTTCTACAGCGTCTCCTGCTAAAGCTTCTGCCAAAGCGGAGCGCTTCTCATGGCTTACGTCAACGCCATTTGCAAGAAGAGCTTCTTTAACTTGAGTTCCAATTCGCCAAACAGGGTTCAAATTACTCATAGGGTCTTGCGGAACCAATCCCATTGCTGTACCGCGCAAAGCCGCATAATCTTTAGGCTTTAGATTGCTTATTTCTTGACCTTTAAGCTTAATAGAACCACCCGTAACGTGACCTGTTCCAGGGAGTAAACCAAGAACCGCCATTGCAGAAGTAGACTTTCCAGAACCAGATTCGCCTACGATTGCAACCCACTGACCTGGGTAAACGTTAAAGCTTGCATCGCGAACAGCGTGTACGGCCTTTTTAGAATCCGTTGTAAAGTCAACTTGAAGATTTTTAACTTCCAGCAAAGGACCCTGCTCGCGTTGCATTGCAATAGTATCTACATTTTTACGTGTTGCTGTGTTCATAATCACTATTCCTCCACGCTAACTTACGCCTTACGGCTCTTTGGATCCAACGCATCTTTTACGGCGTCGCCCATCATAATAAAGGCGAGCACGGTAATGGCGAGCGCAATGGATGGATAGAACAAGACTTCTGGATTTGTAGTAAGAACATTTCTAGCGGTAGAAATATCTACACCCCAGCTAACTGTTGTTGTTGGCAAACCAATACCCAAGAAGCTAAGTGTTGCTTCCAAAACAATGTAAGAGCCGAGAGAAGTTGTACCTACAACAATGATTGGAGCCAGCGAGTTTGGAATAATGTGCTGGAACAAGTTTCGCATTGGAGTAGAACCTAAAGCAGTAGATGCTGTGTTAAATTCAAGATTCTTGGATTCCATAACAGCACTTCTTGCGATTCGAGCAACGCCTACCCATCCAAAGAGAACCATAACAAACACGATTTTCCAAATCGACTTAGATGTGCGGAACATTTGCAAAACTACGATTGCACCTAGCAGCATTGGCAAAGCCAAGAAGATATCGGTGATTCGGCTAAGAACCGCATCAATCCATCCTCCAAAGAATCCAGCCAAAGCTCCAATTAGCGAACCAACTAACACCACTAAGGCGGTTGCTAGCAAGCCAACGCTTAAAGATGTACGTGTTCCATATACAACTCGAGCGTAAATATCGCATCCTTGCATGTCGAATCCAAACGGATGCGCAGCAGAAGCTGGCTCAAGCGAGTGCTCCAAAACACAGTAATTAGGATTGTGCTTTGTAAGAGCGCCTGGGAAGAGCGCAACAAAAATAATTGCAATAATCAAAACTGCAGAAACAATAAACAATGGATTTCTGCGCAAAGATCGCCAAGCATCAGCCCACATGCTTGTAGCTGGAGCGGATTCGTCTACAGAATCAACTTCTTGAAGAGGCGTATCGTCAAGAGGAGCAACATAGCGTTCCTGACCTGGCAATGTATTGTAATTTGCATTATTTGTAATCAAATTATCTTCCATCAAATTATCTTCCATAATGTGCTCTCCTTACGCGTAACGAATGCGCGGATCTAGAGCCGCGTACAACATGTCAACAAGAAGATTGCTGACTACAAATATCAACATAAGAAGCGTAACTATAGAAACAACAAGGTTTCCTTCTCCCTTTAGAATTCCCTGATATGTAAGGAATCCAACGCCATGAATGTTGAAGATTGTTTCCGAAATCATTGCGCCGCTCATAAGAGCGCCCAAATCTTGACCTAAGAATGTAACAACAGGAATAAGCGAGTTACGCAAAATGTGTCGAACAATAACGGAGCCTTCTTTTAAGCCCTTTGCACGAGCCGTGCGCACGTAATCAAGCGATATGTTTGACGAAATTTCCGACCTTGTAAGTCGAATAATATATGCCATTGAAACGGATCCAAGAACTATTGCAGGAAGAAGAAGATCGTAGAATCCAGGATCATTGCTTGCAGTAACAGGCATAATATGCCACTTAACACCAAACAAATATTGGCCAATAAAGCCAGTAACAAATGTTGGCACAGAAATAAGAAGAAGTGATACAACTAGGATTACGCTGTCGTACCACTTTCCTTTCTTTAAGCCAGAGATTATACCGAAAGCTACGCCGAACAAGGCTTCGAAAGCAAACGCCATCAACGCAAGCTTAATGGTTACAGGGAATGCGCGGCCAATCTCGTCAATTACTGGCTGACCAGCAAAAGTATGACCAAAATCAAGAGTAAGCGCATTCTTTAAGAACAACAAATATTGAATAATAAATGGCTTATCCAAGTTATACTCGGCACGAATTTGCGCTTCTACAGCATGGTTAATTGGCTTATCGCCAAACATTGCTTTTACTGGATCTCCAGGCAAAGCAAACACCAAAGCGTATACCAACAATGTTGTGCCGAGAACCACAGGAATCATCTGCAAAACGCGGCGCAGAACATATTTACCCATTGGTTTCTCCTTATATATTTACTTAAAAATTCGCATAGCACACACCCAACTTGTGGCTTGCATATTGATTTAACCCAACCTAAGTAAAAACACAAAGTGCTGCCTCGAACAGCGGATAGAATTTTGTAATTTTATTCGCCATTCGAAGGCAGCAGCACGTTTTTACATGCTATTTAATTATGATTTATTTTTTAATAGCTACTTGATTTTAATAGCTACTTGATTTTGATCTTTACTTGTGGAGCTTGTAGTAAAGTGGCATATTCTGCCAATCCATTACAAAGCCCTTCAAGCTTGGAACCATAACAGCCTTGGCGTTCGAGTAGAACAGTGGGACGTATGGAAGATCCTCAAGAAGAATCTCGTTAGCCTGCTGATAAAGCTTAGTTGCCTCAGCTGGCTGAGAAGAAGAAGCCTTCTTAAGCAAAGCATCGAACTTAGGATTCTTGTAATCAGCTTCGTTGGAACCATTGCCATCCGCAGCAACGGAAGCAAATTCCTGAGTCAAGTAATTTTCTGGGCTTGGGTAATCTGGCATCCAGCCTGCACGCCATGCACCCTTAACCTGACGCTGTTCGCATGCGTTACGGAACTCTTGGAATGTTGGAACTGGAGTTGTTTCAGCATTGATTCCAAGATGATTCTTAATGGAGTTTACAACTGCGTCGAACACAGACTTAGCGTTGCCATCGGCGTTGTAAGTAAAGGTAAGAGGACCATCATACTTAGAGATCTTATCTGCCTTTGCCCAAAGTTCCTTAGCCTTTGCGGCATTAAACTTAAGGTTTTCATGTCCCTTAAGATCTGCCTTGTAGCCTGGAGTCAAAGGAGAAGTGAACTCGTTTGCAGGAGATGCAGTGTTGTTAAGAACCTTCTTGATGATGGTTTCGCGGTCGATTGCCATAGAAACAGCTTGACGACGCAAGCGGCCTTCTTCGGTAGTTACATCGAAGTGTGGCAAGGATGCAGGAATACCAAACTGCTGGATTACAGAACCTGGACGGTTGTATGCCTTAACAGTTGTGTCCTTTTGGAAAGTCTTGGTTTCTGTATCTGGAATGTTGTCCGTCATATCAAGATTGCCAGACTGAACATCGCGGTAAGCAGCGGTGCCGTCGGTGTAAATCTTAAAGGTAACGCCATCATTCTGAGCCTTGCGTGGGCCATCATAATCTGGATTCTTTACAACTTCGATCTGCTTGTTGTGATCCCAAGACTTAAAGAGGTATGGTCCAGAGGAAACTGGCTTTTCGCCGTAAGCCTTTGGATTCTTGTAGAAGGATTCTGGAAGAGGAGCGAATGCAAGGTAACCAACCTTAATGGCAAACACAGAATCTGGCTGGTTCAAATCAACAGTAAAGGTGTACTTATCTACAACCTTTAAGCCAGAAAGCTGCTCGTCGCCCTTAGTATCATTCTTCTGCAAGTCTTCGTAACCCTTAATGGTCTGGAAGAAGGAAGAGCACTTCTGAGCATTCTTAGCGTTTGCTACAAAGCTCCAAGCCTTAGTGAAGCTTTCTGCGGTGATTGGAGTGCCATCGCTGAACTTCTTATCTTTTTTAAGCTTAACGGTGTATTGGGTTGCATCGGCGTTTGGAGTTACGCTCTCGGCATCTTCGTTTACCGTGTTGCCCTTTTCATCAAAAGTGACCAACGTGGAGTTGACCAATACAGCAGGACGAGCACCAGCATTCTCGTTAATGTTTCCTGGAACAAGCTCGTTCTGAGGCTCGGAGTCGTTTACGGTAATAACAACCTTGCCACCATTTGTTTGAGCGGTCTTCGAGGCAGAAGAACCGCATCCACCGAGCAGCATAGCAACCGAGCACGCAGCTGCGGCAAAAAGTAATGCCTTATTCTTCATATGTTTTCTCCTAACGTTGGGTATGGCAGGATTCCATTAATTATCACGAAAAAGTCTCATTACAAGCTTTGCAAAGCCTTTACGCTTTACAGGCTCTATAGGCTTAATAAATAAAATCCACCTAGTATTTATTGCCAGATGGATTCTTTGCAAAGCCAATAAGGAGGCCTCTTCGTTGATTAAAATTCAATCATACGGATTTTATTAAACAACGCAAGCTCAAAGTCTAAATGTAAAATTTACTGTTATTTTGTCTATAAACAGTAAAAACAACTATTGTAATAGAAAAATATTAGATTAAATCGTATTCTATGCGATATTTTGCCAAGTCTTTTACATCTGCAGTGATATTACAAAAATGTAAATTTGCATCTGGAATATGTAACAATCATGTTAAACGATGCAAAATATGCAACAAGATGATTAAGTATTAATCAAAATAAAAAGTGGTGTAAAATCGCACCCAAAGTCACGAGTTTACACCACTTAATAATTTAAGTCAAGTAGATAATCGAATCTAGTCAACTAGTTCGATTTAATCAAACAGCTAGTTTGATTAAATCACTTAGCGTTATTTGTTTGATGCTCAAGAGCAGCCGCCACTAATCCAGCAAACAAAGGATGAGGCTTAGTTGGACGAGACTTAAACTCTGGATGAGCTTGAGTTGCAACATAGAATGGGTGAACACTCTTTGGAAGCTCCACAAACTCAGTCAAATTACCGTCTGGGCTTTGGCCGCTAATACGCAAGCCAGCTTCGCGCAAACGATCCTTATAAGCCACGTTCACTTCGTAACGGTGACGATGACGCTCGGTAACATGCGTAGAGCCGTAAAGCTCAGCAACAATAGAGCCTTCTTCAAGAGTTGCAGGATAAGAACCGAGTCGCATTGTGTGACCCATATCTCCCTTGCCAGCAACAATATCTTTTTGCTCTTCCATAGTTGCGATTACTGGATCTCCACAATCCTTTTCGAACTCTGTGGAATTAGCATCTTCAAGCCCAAGCACGTGACGAGCATATTCAATAACCATAGATTGCAAGCCAAGGCAAAGACCAAGCGTTGGCAAGCCATGCTCGCGAGCGTAACGAAGCGCGCCAATCTTACCTTCAATGCCGCGAATACCAAATCCGCCTGGAATAACCATGCCGTCCATTTGGTCCAGAGCTGCAGCAGCACCTTCTTGAGTTTCGCACTTATCAGCAGCAACCCATCGCACGTTAACCTTAGCCCAGTTTGCAAAACCTCCAGCCTTAATGGCCTCCGTAACGGAAAGATACGCATCTGGTAAATCAATGTACTTTCCAACGATTGCAATGTTTAGCTCATGCTTTGGATGATGAACGCGCTCAAGCAAATCTTCCCACTCGTTCCAATCAACATCGTGGAATGGAAGCTCAAGCTCGCGCACAACGTAAGCATCCAAGCCCTCGTTGAACAAAATCTTTGGAACATCGTAAATGCTTGGAGCATCCACGCAATTCACAACGCCTTCTGCATCAACATCGCACATAAGAGAAATCTTGTCTTTAATGCCTTGATTAAGAGGGCGATCCGAACGCAAAACAAGCGCGTCTGGAGAAATACCAAGAGAGCGAAGCATCATTACGGAATGTTGAGTTGGCTTAGTCTTCAACTCATGAGCTGCAGCAATATAAGGCACCAAAGAAACGTGCACAAACATGCAATTTTCTGGGCCTAAATCGCGGCGAACTTCTCGAGCAGCCTCCAAGAATGGCTGCGACTCAATATCTCCAACAGTACCGCCGATTTCCGTAATAATAACGTCTACATCGTCGCTAGCTTGCGCACGCATACGCGATTTAATTTCGCCAGTAATGTGTGGAATAACTTGCACGCACTGACCCAAATACTCGCCAGCACGTTCTTTTCTAAGCACGGATTGATAAATCTGGCCAGTTGTAACATTTGCTTTTTGACTTAAGAAAACATCAAGGAATCGCTCGTAGTGACCAATATCAAGATCTGTTTCTGCGCCATCTTCTGTAACGTAAACCTCACCATGTTGGAATGGGTTCATTGTGCCTGGGTCAACATTGATGTAAGGATCAAGTTTTTGTTGCAAAACATGAAGACCGCGGCTTCGCAAAAGCCTACCTAAAGACGATGCAGTAAGACCTTTTCCGAGGGACGAAACAACGCCACCAGTAACAAAAATATGCTTTGTAATATGCTCCTGAGAGTTACCATGTTTTCTTCTAACCATGGAACTCCATAGTATCTTCGAGCCTCGACTCGGGTGTTAAACAATGAGCAACAGCTTCTAGTGCAAGCTTGTAGCCATATAGCCCCATGCCTGTAATAGTTCCAGTTGCAACAGCGCTAATAACGCTAATTTTACGAAAAGCATCGCGCGCAGAAGGATTAGAAATATGCACTTCCACTAGCGGCACTCCAGCATCCAAAACCATGTGCGCAGCATCCGCGAGCGCATAACTGTAGTGCGTAAAAGCAGCAGGATTCATAACAACAGGAGTATGCGTATCAGCTGCTTCGTGCATCCAGTGCACCATTTGTGCTTCGTCGTCACTTTGACGCACTTCTACTTGCAAGTTAAGCTTTTGCGCCCACTTTTTGCAAAGCGAGCACAGTGCTTCAAAATCTTGATTGCCATAAACGTCTGGCTGGCGAACGCCTAATCGCCCCAAATTTGGGCCATTTACTACCAAAACCTTGCGCATATTTATAGCGTTTTTTGAATTTTCTCGATTTTGCGCGTTTTCTACATCTACCATTTTCTAACCTCTAATCTTATTAAACGCTTCGCGAATCGCCTCCAGCGGCGGATTATCTAAGTGAATCGGGTTTCCAATCCCGTCTAAAACAACAAATCGCAAAGTGTTGCCTCTAGCTTTTTTATCTTTATGCATCAAATCAAGAACCTTGGCAAAAGCATCGTCATTATTGCCGCCGCCATTCCAAGATATTGGCAATCCAAGTGACTTTAAAAGTGAACGATGATACTCAACGTCTTCTGGACTTAAATAG
The DNA here is from genome assembly GCF_055804255.1 of Gardnerella sp. c17Ua_118. Lineage (NCBI taxonomy): Bacteria > Bacillati > Actinomycetota > Actinomycetes > Bifidobacteriales > Bifidobacteriaceae > Gardnerella > Gardnerella sp. c17Ua_118. Next base: position 26,540 of record NZ_JANUYT010000001.1, on the reverse strand, counting down.
CCCAAAATTTTCGCAAGCTCCGCCGCAAAAACCATTCCAACAGCAACTGCGTTTCCGTGACGCCAAGAAAAATGCTCTATTTGCTCAATTGCATGACCAAGAGTATGGCCGTAGTTCAAAAACTCGCGCAAACCTTGCTCTTTTAAGTCGTTAGAAACGTGGTATGCCTTAACGCGCACGCTTTTTTCTATTAAATCGCAAACCATATTGTTCAAATGTGAATCGCTTAAAACAGAAGAGCCATCGAGAGTGCGTAATTTGCTAGCATTTTGCGGATTTTCCAGAATTTTTAGGATGCTCGTATCGCCAATAAACCCTGATTTTGCAACCTCTCCTAAGCCTTCAACAAAAATATCGTTACGAAGCGTAGAAAACGCGCAAGTATCTGCCAAAACACCTGCAGGCGTGTAAAAACTACCAACCAAATTCTTGCCAAATGCAGTATTTACGCCAGTTTTTCCGCCAGTCGAAGCATCTACCATAGCAAGAAGCGAAGTTGGGCAATTTACGTAGCGGATTCCACGCATCCAAGTAGATGCAACGAATCCAGCCAAATCTGTGGCTGCTCCACCGCCCAAGCCAACAATCGCGTCTGAACGCGTAAAACCAGCGTTTGCAAGATGCGACCACACAAAATCCGCAACCTTAACGGTTTTGCCAGCCTCTGCGTCTGGAATAAGAATGTCAAAAACATCGTAGCCAGCAGCGCGCAAAATAGTTCTTGCTTTATCGCTATGCCTTTGAACAGGCTGAGTGTGAATCAAAGCTACTCGAACAGGCTCTTTTCCAAGCATTTGCGGCAAAAGACTCATAGCACCAGCGCCAATATTAACATTATAGTTTTCAATATCTTTGCCACTTACATGCACAATTCGTTGCATAATCATATCTTTCAGCTTTCTTGCGGCAGGTTTTGGCGTTAATCCGTAAACGCGAGCGTGCAGATTCGCTACTTTACAAAACACGGGGTCTCTTTTAGCAAACAAATCCAACCACCGTTTTGCTCCGTCTTTGCCGCTTAGCATAGGGCGATTTGAATTCCAGCTTACGCGCTCAATTGCATCGTTTGGATCCACTTGCAAGTAAACAACGCAGCCACCGAGTTTTGTATATTTTTTTAAGACTTCTTGCGTTTGTGGGCGCATTGGGGAGCCGCCGCCGAGGGCGATTATTGGGGAGGATTGCTCAGAATCTGCAAAAATAGCATCTTTAACAATTTTAGCTTCAATATCTCTAAAAGACTCTTCACCAAAATCCTTAAAATACTGGCTAATCGGCATATTGATTTTTTGCTCAATTAAATCGTCTGTATCTATAAAAGGAACATTCAAAATATGCGCTAATTCCTTGCCAACACGCGTTTTTCCAGCTGCAGGCATGCCGATTATAACAGCTAATGGCATTTTGTATTTAGGCACACCGTGAGTGGAACTTTGCAAAGATTCTTCGCTCATCTCATATGCTCTTTCCAAGATTGAACGTAACTCTTAGCATTCCTAGCAGTTTCTTCTAGCGAATCTCCACCAAACTTTTCTAACGCATACTTTGCAAGCGTTAATCGAACCATTGCCTCTGCAACTACAGAAGCGGCTGGAACTGCCGTAAAATCGGAGCGCTGATTAATTGCCTGCGCTGGCTGGCCAGTAAGCACATCTACCGTTCGCAAAGCACGCGGAATGGACGGAATCGGCTTCATTGCAGCGCGCACGCGAATTGTCTCTCCATTTGACATTCCGCCTTCAATGCCTCCTGCGCGATTGCTAAGGCGTGCAATGTTGCCATCTTCGCCTGTTACGATTTCGTCGTGAGCAGCCGAGCCAGGGCGATTTGCTTCTTCAAAACCGTCTCCAATTTCCACGCCTTTAATCGCCTGGATTCCCATAAGCGCCGCCGCCAACGCCGCATCTAATCGGCGATCCGACTCAACATAAGTTCCAACTCCAGCAGGCATGCCGTATGCCAAAACCTCTACAACACCGCCAAGCGTATCTGCATTGGCTTTTGCTTCATCGATGCGAGCCATCATGCGCGCTTCGGCATCTTTATCTAGAGTGCGAACTGGAGAAGCATCCAGAGCAGCAAGATCATCTGGTGTTGGCAGGGCTAAACTTTTGCTTACATATTCGCCGCCGATCCCAATAACGTGCGCAACTGTGCGCACACCCAATGCTTGGTGCAAAAACGCATCAGCTACAGCGCCTAAAGCCACGCGAGAAGCCGTTTCCCTGGCACTCGAACGCTCCAAAACCTCGCGAGAATCACTAAAACCGTATTTACGCATGCCTGTTAAATCCGCATGCCCAGGGCGCGGCCTAGAAAGAGGCGCATTACGGCCTTCTTTTGGCAAATCATGGTCTAGCGGATCTGCACTCATCACTTCAACCCACTTTGGCCACTCGCTATTTGCGATTTCGATTGCAATTGGAGACCCAAGAGTAACACCGTGGCGAACACCTGTAAGCAAACGCACTTTGTCTTGCTCAAACTTCATTCGCGCTCCACGACCATATCCAAGTCGTCTACGCGCAAGAGCAGAAACAATGTCTGCGCTAGTAATCTTAACTCCTGCTGGCACTCCTTCAATCATTGCCACCAGCGCTTCACCATGCGACTCCCCTGCCGTTTGCCATCTAAGCATGCCTTCTCCAATCGCGTTGTGCGTTATATTTATTGTTATACTTCTTGCACTTAATACTGTTCTTTATTTTAAATCAATACTCGATTCTAAATCTGTATTCTACTAACCACTAAGTATTGCTCACAATCCACGTAATCAATCGCAAAATCTGGCAAACTTTTCTAGAAACCACTATCTTTATTTGGTATTGTGTGATTCCTTGTTTGCTGTTGCGCGACTTCCTATTTAGTATTGCGCGAGGTTTGAGTATTTCTCTCCTCGCAGGCGCGCCAACCTGCCGGAGCGCTTAAAGCGTAGCGCGCGAAGGCAATTTGGCGCGCTGAGCAGCTCAAGGCAGAAGCACTGCTTCTGCGCTGCGAAGACGTGAGCGCGCTTAGACCGCGCGAACGAAACATCTCATTCAGGGCGAAAAATCTCGAATCTCCACCTTACTTATCACTATAGAATTGCAGCAAAAGTTCAAAGCATAACAGCGATGAGCGCAGATACAGCTAGAACAGGCACGAACGGGATTTTATTTTGCACATTTTTAGACTTAACGCGGAAAAATCGCCAGCAGACTCTAGAGCAGATTTTCCACACTAAAATCCAAATTAATCCAAATATTCCGACTGATGCAAACCAGTAGATTATGCAATCAAATCCAAATAGCGCCAAAGCTTGAGCGATCATAGAAGCGCATGTAACATCGCCAAATCCAAGTGCTCCGCGCACGCAAAGTTTTTGCACCAAAACATAGATTGCAAAAACTGATACTGCACAAAGCCATCCGCGCAAAAGAAAATTAACATTATGAAAAGTAATCAGCGAAAAAATAAGGTTTGCTGCAGATTGTGTAAAAGCAGCTAGTACAACCCAAAGTCTAGGCACAATGCGGCTTGTTAAATCCGTTGCGCACAATGCAATCATGCATATAAGCGTTGGCGTTGTAAATAAACACGCGATAATAAACTGACTCATTTGATTATGCTAAATGCGCAAAAACTGCGAACGCAACAAATTATGCTCAATGTGGTTAAAGGCTTTTTGTAATTACGCAAATACGCAAAGTGAAGTAGAGAATCTCGGTGATGAAAGATACGCAAAAGTCCTAAATATTCAGAAGGTTTGATGTATTTCTCTACGAGCAATAAAAGAGGAGCGTAGCGACGGGATTTGCGAGGAGAGAAATACTCAAACCTCGCACAACGCTAAATAGGAAAGCGCACTACGCTTTAAGCGAAAAGGCAGGTCCTGTCGTTCGCACGGATTAGCCGTGCGAACGTCTTCGCCGCGCAGAAGCAGTGCTTCTGCTCTAAGCGGCTCAGCGCGCCAAATTGCCTTCGCACGCTACGCTTTAAGCGCTCCGGCAGGTTGGCGCGCTAGTTAGCGTTTTCGTTGGAACGCTTATACTCGTCGCGAATCTTTAAGAAATCGTCGTAGTTATCCGCAAACTTAGTTTCGCCTGTCTTTAAGTTAGTAGTAACAAAATAAATCCATGGACCATTTGCAGGATTAAGAGCCGCCAAAATCGCGTTATCTCCAGGAATGCTTATAGGAGTAGGCGTCAGCCCCTTGTGAATCCTAGTGTTGTACGGGTTGCTTGCATCGTCTAGCTGCGATTGCGTAAGGTTAATCGCCTTAATCCCAATTCCGTACGCAACCGTAGTATCCATTCCCAAAGGCATGTCTTTAGCTAAACGATTTAAGATTACGCGCGAAACTTTGCCGTAGTATTCACGATTATTGACTTCTGCTTCTGCAATGGAAGCAATTTTAAGAACTTTTTGACGCAAATCACCCTTAGGAACGCCTAGAGAATCAAGCTTTTCAATGCGCTTATCTACCATTTTTGCCAATATCTTGCTAGCTGATTTAATGGCTTTTACGTTGTAAACTCCAGGCTCCAACCATCCTTCAAAGCTTCCGCCCGCCTCTGGCGGCAAAATCCCCTCGCCGTCCGCTTTTTGAATCGCGTTAAATTGAGCAATGTCAATTCCCGAGATTTGTGCAGCCTTGCGAATAACCTCCGTTGCGCGCTCCCCTGCTTTAACGTCTAAGAATCCACCAGCCTTGCTTTGGTCGGAAAGAATTTCCACTACGTCCATTGAATTCATGTGTTTTTTAAGCGCGTAAATTCCTGGGTACAAAATCTTGTTATTTGCTGCAACAATATTAGAAAAAGTGGATTGCGACTTTACAACCTGCGCCTTAACAAGGTTATTTCCCACTTCTACAGATCCTTGACCTGGTTCAATCGTAAATTCAACGAACCCACTTCCAGGACCTGGCCAGTCTTCCATAATTGACGACTGACTATTGTTTCTTACATAAACTGCAACTCGATATAAGCCGTATCCAACAACAAATAGCAACGCAAAAACTAGCGTAAGAATAAATGCGATTATGCGATTCCGCTTGTTTCTGCGATTTTTACGCGCAGTTCTTGCTTTTCGCGATTTTGGCGGAACAGGAGGATTGGATGAATTGTGACTCCATTTAGCGTTTTGATTGAAAAAATCGTCTATATTCTCACTCATTAAACGCTTCCTTTCTGATGGAGTTACTTTGCGAGTCACTTTGCGAGTCGCCTTTTACATTTTTGCAAGCATTTCTGTAATCGTCAATCGCAGATTGCAAAATCAACACTGCCGATTGCTGATCAACCATTGGACGATGCTTTTTAGTGGAAAAATCAGCATCTAACAATTGCCTATGGGCAGTAACTGTTGTTAGTCGTTCGTCGTTAAAAACGATTTCTGGAATAAAATCAAGCGACCAATCGCCATAATCAAAAAGCGATTTAATGCGCTTGGCTAAATTAGCACCCCATCTGCGCGCTTTTTTAGCAGACTTTCCTTCGGATCCATCTAACTGTAAGGGCAAACCAACTACGACTCGGCTCACACTATTGTCTTCTATAACGTTAATAACGTCTTCAATCGCATTAAATGAGTCGCCATAAGCTTGAATATTACCGATTGGGTGCGCAAAAGTCAGCTCAGGGTCGGACTTAGAAAGTCCAACCCTGGCATCTCCTAAATCAACGCCAAGCCAAATCATACGAAAACTCTAACTTATTAATTCGGCTCGAGTGTTAAACATCTTAAACATTCAACCTTTTGACTATAGCTTCAAAACTTCGGCTTTCACGGCCTCGAGTGCTTCATCAATCTTAGAAGCATCCGCACCGCCACCTTGAGCAAAGTCTGGCTTGCCGCCGCCACCGCCGCCAAGCACCTTGGAAGCTGTACGCACCAAGTCGCCAGCCTTAGCGCCAGCCGAGCGAGCTGCATCGTTAGTAGCAACAGCAACCATTGGCTTATCGCTCTCGTTTACACCGCACAAAGCTACAACTACTGGCGCATCTTCGCCCAAGCGAGAACGAACGTCAAGAACAGTCTTGCGCAAAGCGTCGAAGGAACCGAAGTTTCCAACATTCTTTACAGCAAGCTTAATCTTTGAGCTGCTTTGCTTAGCTGCATCAACTAATTCTGGAACAGCCTCATTAAGCTGGGATTCGTAAACAGAAGCAAGCTTGCGATCGGAATCCTTCATCTTGTTAAGCAAAGACTCTAAGCGCTCAGCCAATTCGTCTGGACGCGCATTAACCATGTCTGCAAATTGAGCAACCAAAGCATGCTCGCGAGCGCCATATCGGTACGCTTCTTCGCCGCAAAGCGCGTCGATTCTGCGCACACCAGAGCCAATAGAAGACTCAGAAAGGATTGTAACCATACCAATCTTGCCAGTGCTCTTAGCATGAGTACCGCCGCAAAGCTCGCGGCTCCAGCCATCGCCAATCTCTACAACGCGAACAATATCGCCATACTTTTCGCCGAACAAGTGCATTGCGCCAAGCTTGAAAGCATCGTCAATCGGCATCTCTTTTGGAACAACTTGCAAGTCTTCGCGAATACGCTCGTTTACGCGAGCTTCTACGCGTAACAACGCATCTTTATCAACAGCCTTTGGCCATTGGAAGTCAAAGCGCAAACGATCTGGATCTACTACCGAACCGCGCTGAGTTGCCTGCGGGCCAAGCTCTTCTCGCAAAGCCTTGTGAAGAGTGTGTGTAGCAGTGTGGCTTCTAGCCAAAGCAGCACGGCGCACCTGGTCAATATTTGTGTTTACAGGAGCACCAACGCTAAGAGTTCCTTCAGTAAGTCGGCAGCTGTGAACAATCAAATCCTTAATCGGACGCTGAACATCGTCAACTTCCAAAATCGCGCCGTCATCGGAAATAATCTCGCCCTGATCAGCAATCTGACCACCGCGCTCAGCATAGAATGGCGTGCGATCAAGAATAACTTCAACGTTTGCAGGAGCGCTAACACTTTTAACAGCACCCTTACCGGCTTCAACAATCGCCAAAACGTTTGAACGGCTGGAGAAGTCTGTGTAACCGAGGAAGTCGATTGGCTTTTCAAGTTCTTTCTTAATGTCGTCGTAAACGCTAACATCCACATTGTGACGCTTCTTCAAAGCATCCGCGCGAGCGCGACCTTTCTGCTCGCTCATAAGCTCGCGGAACTTAGCTTCATCAACCTTAACACCCTGCTCAGCAGCCATCTCAAGAGTCAACTCGATTGGGAAGCCGTAAGTATCGTGCAAAGTAAATGCGTCGGAGCCGCCAACAATAGGGTCATCCTTGCGTTCTTTCTTAGCTTTTTCAACAGCCAAGTCAAGAATAGTCGTACCCTTTTCTAGAGTGCGGCGGAACGCATCTTCCTCACCGTATGCAGCTTCGCTAACCTCGTGGAAAGTGTTATTAAGCTCTGGATAGCTTGGCTCCATAGCGCCCTTAGAAACTGGGAACAAGGTTGGCAAAACTGGGTCTTGCACGCCAAGCATGCGCATTGCGCGAACAGTTCTGCGAAGAAGACGGCGAAGCACGTATCCGCGGCCAACGTTGCTTGGACGCACGCCATCGCTCATAATCATCAACGCGGAACGCACGTGATCTGCTACAACGCGGAAACGAACATCCGCATCGGCGTTGCTGCCGTACTTTACGCCGCTAAGTTTTTCTGCAGCTTCAATAACTGGATAAACTTCGTCAGTCTCGTAAATGTTTTCCTTGCCTTGCATAAGGTAAGCCAAACGCTCCAAACCAGCGCCTGTATCAATATTCTTTTGATCAAGCTCACCAACAATGTGCAAATCGGTCTTAGACTTTACGTTGTCTACCTGGAAGTTCTCAAAAACCAAATCCCAAATCTCAATAAAACGAGATTCGTCTGCAGCAGGACCGCCATCCTTTCCATATTCTGGACCGCGATCCACGTAAATCTCGGAGCATGGGCCGCCAGGGCCAGGGCCACCAGTAGTCCAGAAGTTATCTTCCATGCCAAAAACTTGCATGTGCTCTGGATCAAAGCCCTCATTCTTCCAAATTGCGCGAGCTTCGTCGTCGTCGGTATAAGTAGTAACCCACAGCTTTTCTGGGTCAAAACCGTAGCCGCCCTTATCTTGAGGAGTTGTTAAAAGCTCCCAAGCGTAGTGAATTGCTTCTTCCTTAAAATAGTCGCCAAAACTAAAGTTACCAACCATTTGGAAGAAGGTACCGTGGCGAGTTGTTTTACCAACTTCGTCAATATCGAGCGTACGTACGCACTTTTGGTTAGACGTCATTCTGCGAGAAGGAGGCGTTTGCTCTCCTAAAAGATAAGGTATGAATGGAACCATGCCTGCAATCGTGAAAAGCGTCGTTGGATTTGGAGAAATCAGCGATGCAGAAGGCACGACCATATGTCCATGATTACCAAAATAGTCAAGATAACGCTTTGCAATTTCTGCTGTGCGCATGGGTACGAACTCCTTTTTTATTTATCAGACTTAGTATAAGACTACTTAGTAACTACTTAGTATAAGACTTGTTTGTAAACGAATCGTCACGCTTATCAGCATACTTACTAGCATACTTAGAGTTAAGCTGCGACTCGTGGGCTTTTCTGCTGGAATTAAAATCATTGTACAAAGACAGAATCGTGCTTAAAGTAAGATTTTTTGGATCTTTATCGAAGAAGAAATTCCTAGCGTTTTGCGGGAACTTTTCCTTAACGTACGCGCGAGCTTTTGTAACAGACATAACTCCCATTACAAAACCGATGCAAATCCAAAATAAACGCTTAAACATCACTCCCCCTTAGGCGTAAACGACTCGCCAGAATTTGCCGCATCCCTAGCGGAAGATTCTGCTGCATCCGTTGGAACAGTAGCCTTATTAAAGAACGCATTAAAAGTGTCTTTAAGCGCGTAGCAAGCAGATGCAATTTTAACAACTGGCTTTCCAAGAAAAGCGCCATACAAATCCGTAAGAGCGCCAACATTTGTAGCTGTAGTGCGAGCAGCATCTGTAACGGCATTAACGTCTTCAAGGGTTTTGTTCACTTGTTTTACTGTGGTAACAGATTCGTCGATAGCAGGTAAAGCGTGCTCGCCCGATTCCTTAACAGTTTGAGAAATCTGATTGAACATTTTACCCAGCCGAATAAGCGGATAAATCATAAATCCCGAAAGCACCGCAAACGAAATCGCCGCAATTAGAGCAGCAATGTCTCCAACGCTCATCGTAACCTCTTTCCTGCTGTTTTACACACGACTACCCACGCAATGTATTAAAAGATTAACGAAGAGTCAAGACTCTTTTTGTAAATTTAGCGAACATTTTTTGCGCAAACTAATCACATTTACTCGTTATATCCCTTAATTGTTATAGCTTGATCAATCGTCTCTGCTGTGTTGAAATCAAGGCGAGTTACACTTCCATTTTGCGGGCGCTCGCTTAAATCGTAACCAGCAGGCGCAAAACGATGCATAAGGCTTAAAAGCGTGTTTCCGTGGGAGATTTGCAAAACGTTGTCTCCGTCTTTTAACGCTGGATTGCTAGCGATTATTTTGAAACCGCCTTCAACGCGCTTCCAATACTCAATATCTGACTCCGCATCGTGGAATGGGTCGGCCTCTTTAAGCATGTCTCGAGTTGCAGCAAGACCAAATTTTTCAACGATTTCGTTATACGTTTTTGCTCCGTGAGGCGCGCCTGCAGCCCACCAAGCCATATTCATATCTTGGCCTTCAAAATAGCCGTAGCATTGCTCACGAAAATGCATATCGCTTACAAGATGCGGACGAATATGCGTATGCTTTTCGTTTTCGCTTAAAATACGCTCAGCTGTGATTTGCGCACGAGTTGTATCGGAGCAATATGCGGCAGCAAAAACAACGTTCTTAAGCTTTTGAGCTGCTAAATCGGCGTCTTTGAGCCCTTTTTGAGTTAGTGGAGAATTGCTCCATCCTTGCAAGCGATTGTAGCAATTAAACATGGTTTGGCCATGACGAACTAAATAAAGATGCAACAACATAACTTAATCATCTCACTTTTTGAGTAAAACGTGTAAAAATCAGAGCAATCAAGACTGACTAAACAAATTAAGACAAGACTAATCACAACTAATCAAGTCAGACTAATCCAAGTCAACATCTCCTAATTCTTGGAATCTGCTTGCAATCAACTCTGGAGTAGTATCGGAAATCCAAGATGCCATCCCTGCTTCCGACCCAGCCAAATACTTGATTTTATTAGCATCTCGCATAAACGAGAAGAATTGCAAATTAAGGCGATAATGCGAGCGGCGAGAATCATGCACAGGGGCTTGATGCCACGCTGCAACGTAAGGCAAATCAACGAAATCGCTGGAATTTGCATCACTCGCGCCAGAAGATAAGTCGAAAGCAGCCGAACTTGCAAACGATTTAGCGCTCGAATCGCCCGCGTTTGAAGACGATAATCCAAAGAACTTATTAGCACGCTTAAGAAGTGTTATGTAGATTTGCGCCAAATCCCAACGCTCTTGGTCGTCAAGCTGATCCAAAGTAAGAACGTCTCTAACAGGAGCAACATGCACCTCTAGCGGCCATCGAGCAGCAGCTGGAACATACGCAACCCAACTGTGATTATGCATAATCACACGCTTTTTAGCTTCAATCTCTGAATTCATCAAATCCTTAAGAAGATTGCTGCCAGTGCGCTCAAAATAAGCCTCAGTGTGGCGCAACTCCTGCTCTAACCTAGGAGCAATAAACGGATACGCGTAAATCTGACCATGAGGATGATGCAAAGTTACGCCGATTTGACTGCCGTGATTTTCAAACGGATAAATTTGCTCAATTCCTTCGATTTGGCTAATTTCTGCGGTTCTAAACGCCCACGCTTCAACAATCGTGCGCATGCGCAAAACAGAAAGATTAGCTGGAAGCATATTCTCGTTTGAACTAAAGCAAATCACTTCGCATCGACCAGCTGCAGGAGCCTGCTTCCACAATGGATTTCCGTCAACGTATGTTGTTGTATTTGGCACGCCTGCAACCTGAGCCATAGCTGGATAGCGGTTTTCAAAAACAACAACGTCATAGTCTTCGTCTGGAATTTCGCCATCTTGATACTCGCATTGCGCTTTTCTGCCAGCAAATGGGTCGATTCTTGATGGCGCAGAACCTTCTGCAGAATCCGCAGAATCATGATTATTTGAATCCTCACCAAGAATCGCAGCTGGCCGCTTTGCCCACAACCTAGACATAGGAATCCAGTCTCCTGTAAGCGGATCTTGGCGCATTTGCGGAACTTCGCTAGGAACTTCGTTGCCTTCGCTATCAACATGCGAAGTAAAACGATACGCCAACTTTCTAGGGTCAATCAGTTCCCTTGTTTTGTGGCCGCTAACGTATTCTGGATTGTCATCTATGTAGAAAAAGTCTCGCCCGTCGGAAAGTTTTGTTGCTGTAATGCGCATATGCTCGCGCGCGTAAGTTCCAGGGCGATACAACTTATACGGATACTCGCCGCCAAAATCGCGAATCGGAGATTGCGTTGCGTGCGGCGGCTCTTGCGGCGTAATACCACTTAAAACCGCAGGTACTGCAGGCATTTGCTGAGTTACATACAACGAATCGCGCACATCGGCAGCAGCTTCTCCTTCGGCTTGAGCTACAAGGCTACTAAGCGAAGAATCCCCAACACCCGTGCTTGTAATCTTGCTCATAACCGTTTCGTTTGCGCCGCTAGCTTTGTTTCTAGCACGAATCGCGTTAACGTCTATTGCATCAAAAGCATCTGTGTCTTCTAGACTTTTTTCGACTTCTCGTTCATCTGCCTTCTTATGCACAGAAGCATCATCAATCTCGAATCCTGCAGCAGCACCACCTTCAAAGCCGCCGCCTGGGCCTGCAAATCCAGCCGTAGTTGGAATATTATGCAACCCGTCAATCTTTTTAGGCTCTACCACAAGACCACCCCTTCAAAAGTGTTATTGTTTAGCGCGTCTTTTGCGTGTTTGTTGATTGCGCATGCGGCAAGTTGTTGTGCTTTTAGCGCATTCGCTTTGGTATTTTGTTGAGACATCTTTGACTCCATCGTCTCTTCTACTCTCTAGTCTTCTTTTATTGCGTATTCTGTTTTACTTGTATTTTGTATCTTCTTTTATTCTTTTATATATTCTTTTGTATCTTAACAACACGCTTTAGACGCTTAGTTACCTATTATATATTTTCTGATTCAACACTCGCACAATGTTATATTTTGTAATATAACGGGCATTAATGTAATTATTATATGTGATTTTGTTTTATTATTAAAGCGTTTTGTTGCATAATGTTCGGTTACTTGCGACCTTTCCCTAACAAAAGTTAATGCGCACCAACACACAACCAGCTTTTACGTAGTTCATACTGATTTTATACAAATGCACTACGATTCGTGCAGTATTTTCCGCACTTTGTAGCTCTAAACAGCGTGTTGAACAACAAAACGCGGAAAAACTTCCGCACTTTGTAGTCCAACACACCAATCAAAATACAAAACACGGGAAGAATAGCAAATAAAACGCATTGACCCCCACTATGCAATGCACAGCAGGGGTCAAGCGGTATGTCCTTAAGAATGAAATCCAGAATTTAGCGAGCGTAGTACTCGACGACGTACTGGATGTTGACTTCAACTGGAATCTGATCGACTTCCGGCTTACGAGTCAAAGTAGCCTTCAAAGAGGCAAGATTCACATCGAGGTAACCAGGAACTGCTGGCAAAACGTCACGATGAACGCCTTCAGCAGCCATCTGGAATGGCACCATTGTCTGGCTCTTAGCGCGAACCTGAATGGTCTGGCCTGGCTTAACACGGTAAGATGGGCGATCAACAAGATTGCCATCTACCAAGATGTGACGATGCACAACAAACTGGCGAGCTTGAGCGGTTGTACGAGCAAAACCTGCGCGCAAAACCAAAGCATCAAGACGGGTTTCCAAATCAGTGAGCATTGCGTCACCAGTCTGACCTGCAGTGTGCGTACCCTTTTCGTAAGCTGCACGAAGCTGCTTCTCGGAAAGACCGTACTGAGCGCGAAGACGCTGCTTCTCGCGAAGACGTACTGCGTAATCGGACTCGGTACGACGACGAGTGCGGCCGTGCTCACCTGGAGCATATGGACGCTTCTCGAAAATACGCTGAGCCTTTGGGGTCAAAGCGATGCCGAGGGCGCGAGAAAGACGCACCTGACGGCGAGAACGCTGAATATTAGTCATTACTAATCCTTTATTCTGTCGTTATCTGAACGGAACGTGAACCAAACTTTTACGATTATTCACGCTGAGCCGGCCTCTCCAGTGCTTCTTCGTGTAAACACACGAACGCGAAAGCATTAAAACGCTTAAATAACGCCATAATTCTTGCGCGCCGACCCACTGATGGGCTAAGGCTCCAGATAATGCCTACGAAAAATAGGCATCGTTCCCTATACTACTCCGCGCCGTAGAATATACGCGACGACCTGCCTTTGTGCTTGAGCGTAGCGCACAAAGGCAATTCGGAGCGCTGAGCCGCTTAAAGCAGAAGCATTGCTTCTGCGCTGCAAAGCGCTCTGACTGAGCTTGAAATTGCATAGCGCGTTTCAAGCTCCTTCAAAGCGTGATTTGGCTCAAATGTAAAGTCCAGTGGACTTTACATGCCAAATCAGCCGAGCGGCTACTAATAGCCGCGAGGAATAGCGCGGCTAATCCGCGCGAATGCTTTAAGCTACAAAGTACGGAAACGGTTGACGCTTTTTGTACGTGATTTAGGCCAAATATGGTACAAAGTGCGGAAATGGTTGACGCTTTTTGTACGTGATTTAAGTCAAATATGGTACAAAGTGCGGAAATGGTTGACGCTTTTTGTACGTGATTTAAGTCAAATATGGTACAAAGTGCGGAAATGGTTGACGCTTTTTGTACGTGATTTAGATTAAATATGGTACAAAGTGCGGAAAATCGCTCTCGCGTTATGCTTTAAGCGCTCAGTCAAAGCGCGCGCGAAGAACGCCAGAGTCCATTGCGTAAACACAGTCAGCGCTTGCAGCAACCGATTCATCGTGAGTCACAACTAAAACAGCCGCTCCAGAAGCCGCACAATCGCGCAGCAAAGACACAACAGTTTGCGTGTTTTGCGAATCCAAATCGCCAGTAGGCTCGTCCAAAATCAACAAACGCGGCTTATTAATCAAAGCGCGCGCAATCATAACGCGACGCATTTCTCCGCCAGAAAGCTCGCGCGGATAGCAATGCGCAAGATCGTCCACGTTAAGTTGCTTAAGCAAATCCATAGCGAAGGAATTTAAATTCGCACAATCTTCTGTCTCAAGTTTTTGCGTAAAATCGCCTACTCGCTTAGAAGAAGCACGCGCAATCATAACAGGCAAAATAACGTTATTTATCACATTCAAATTAGCAAGCAGCGTCTGCGATTGCGTAACAAAACCAATGTTTTTTGCGCGAATCGCAGAAATTTGCTCGTCGCTTATAGAAGACATCGAAATATTGCATCCAAAAATCGTAACACTTCCGCGCGTAGGCTTTAAAAGCCCTGCAATCATGTTTAATAGAGTTGACTTTCCATTTCCAGACTTGCCCACAATCGCCGCAAAGTCGCCAGCTTTAAGCGAAAAATCAACATTGTCTACAGCAATAAACTTGCGATTTTTGCGCTTAAATTCGCGAGTAACGTTTTTAAGATTTACGACTAAATCGCCTAAATCGTTACTAACCACTTTATTCGCCATCTTACTCGCCATCTCTTAAAGTCAAATACGCTTCCCTGCTTGCGATTCGCCCAACAATAATCGCAGAAGTTACCAAAACACTAGCAAGCGAAAACGCTACAGAAATCGCAGCAAGCGCGCACACAAGCCAAACATTCGATTCCAAGTACGGCAATTGTAACTGGCTAGAAATCGCAATATTGTATGGGAACAAAATAAGCGAAGCAAACGCAACGCCAATCACGCCACCTGCAACGCCAATCACAGCCGATTCGCGCGAAATCATGACAAAAAGCATGCGCTTATTTGCGCCCAAAATCCTCAATGAAGAAAATTCCCTCTTGCGCTCCGATGTAGATGCCGCAAAAACGCACACAAGAATTAACACGCCCACAGCCCAAAACGCAAAAACGCCAAGGAAAATCGCCTTGTTTAGCACCTCTAAACTCTTTTTAGTCTGCTCTGTAATTCCGCCTGGAAAAACCATTCCAAGACTTTTAATTCCGCTAGTTTTACGAATATTTTCCGCAACACTCTTAGCGCTAAAACCCTTGCGAACTTTTACAAGAACAGCACTAACGGCCTTGCGCGCGTATTTTGCAGGAATCGCAGTGTGCCCAACTTTAGAAGAATACTTAACAACCGCTGGAATCGTGTCTCTGTTTACAAACACTGAGTTATCTAGGCTAGTGCCCGTTTTAGCAAGTTGCGCAACAATCGGCCATTCGTGCCCATACAAGCGAACCGTGTTTTGGTAAGAAACAAGCACATTTGCGCCTGCAATCATCTGACCTTTTTTAAGCTCGTTTTTGTGTTGTGAATAAATCCATGGCGCGATTACAAAGTCACTCGTAGGGTCAAAACCTATGATTTGCAACTTTTCCGCGCAGCATCCAGCAGATAGAGAAGATATGTAAGTTTGCATGCTTGCTTTTTCAACGCCTTTTGATTTTCGCACAAAATCTTCAATATTGTTCGTAAAGTAAAACGTGCTCGATCCGCCATTAGTTAGCAACGCTTCCGCGCGATTGTATGTGTTTTGCGGAATCACCATAATATCCGCGCCAAGGCGAGCGCGCATGCTATTTAGGCCGTTTGAAAGATTTAGGGAGATTAGCGAGCCGCCAAAAAACACTGCAGCTAGGCACGCGGAAACCACGATTAACGCGGCGGTTCTTAGCGGCTTTTGCTTTAGGTTTTCTAGCGGCAATCGCTTTAATGTAATAGTGTGCATAGTAAATTACTTAGATACACACTAGCAAGCAGACTTAGTATCGAGATACACGCTAACGGATGCAAACACCAACGCTAGTACAGATAACACAATCAACGTTGGACGCATAACAGATGCGCAATGCATCATTGGGCTTTTGCAAACACCAATAAGGAATGTTGTAGTAGCAATCATAAACAGAGAGTTAGCAATTACAGCAATATTTAAGCCAGCGCGAACGTGTTCTTTAACAAATAGCGCAATAATGCCTAGAATCGCTATAACAACGCCAATTCCAATAGCCACGCGGCTTGTGTAGTAGCATGTCATAGGTTGCATCATCATAGGCATTTTAGCCATTTTAGACATTTTGCCCATGCCACCAGTTGAGCATGGTTTTGCAAATGTTAATGGCGCTATAGCAATAAGAATTCCAAACACAATTGCGTGAAGCGATGTGAATAATTTGTTCTTCATAATAAATACCTCATTAAATCTAGTTATTATTTTTTAGTGTTGCTTTTTGTTTAACGCAACACGCTTTACGGCACTCACATTTGCAAGCGCCACGCCTTTTAAATCTCGTTTATAACTACAATCGCAAATATTCAGAACTTAATCGACTTCCCCTTGAGTCTAAAATCTTGAACATTTGCAGTTTTTACTTTTATTCTTTTTTACTTTTATTCTTCTTACTCTTATATTTTTCTTGCGCTTATATTTCTCTTACTCTTATATTTTTTCTTATAGCTTAATAGAAAACAAGTCTTGAATATTTTGTTTTAGTGTATATAATCACGCACTAGTTATAACAATATTACAATTAACAATTTAAAGTAATCTTCAATAAGATCGCATTATTTTAAGTGTAAAATTTATAAAACGAAAAATTTTACAATTTCTCAATCGGAGCAACTCTTAGCATAAGTCGCTTTACGCCATCCGAACCAAAGTCAACTGTAATAATTGAGTTTCTGCCCTTGTCTTGTGTTTTAAGAACAGTTCCAAGGCCGTATGTGTCGTGCGAAATTTTATCGCCTTCATGAAAATCGTTGATGTTTAGATGATTGTCTTTTTCTTGCAAACTTTGCTTTTTGTAAGATAATGACGATGCTGACGATTGCAAATTTGAGGTGGACGATTGACTTTGGTACGATGCGCTTGATTTTCTTGCGATTCGCGTGGTGACTTTGCCAGATTTTGAGCCATACGACTTGCCGTATGAGCTGCCATACGAACTAGAACCATACGACTTTGAACCACACGACTTGCCATAAGACTTTGAAGAACCATATGAGCTGCCATAATGCGATTTGCTGTAGCGAGATCCGCTATAACTCGAGACTCCGTAAGTTGTGTACGAATCGTCGCTCCAACCGCCGTCGCTTCCAAAATCGTCGGAGAAATCGCCAGCAAAATCGCGGTCAAAATCTCTGCCTGCTCCCCTTAGTCCAGCTCGCATAACGGCCGCTTCTGTGCGTTTCCAGCAAATCAAATCCGCAGGAATCTCGTCCAAAAACTGGCTTTGAATCATCTCCGCAGATTTGCCCCATTGAGATCGCTCAGCTGCCCAAGTAACGTACAAAATCTTCTTAGCACGAGTTATGCCAACGTATGCAAGACGACGCTCCTCGCAAAGCTCCTTTTGATTGTCAACACAGCGCGAATGAGGAAAAGTGCCCTGCTCCATTCCAGTCAAAAACACAACAGGATACTCCAAGCCCTTAGCTGTGTGAAGCGTCATAAGCGTAACTTTTCCAGTATCTTCGCCCTGGTCTGGAAGCTGATCCGAATCAGCAACCAAAGCCGTAGTCTCCAAAAAACCAGCAACATTAGCATCAGGCGTATTCTGCTCATACTCGGCTGCAACCGATTGCAATTGAGACAAGTTATCTACTCTAAATTCGTCTTGAGGGTCCTTAGACTCTCGCAAATCCTGCAACAATCCGCTTTCGTTAAGCACGTTCTCTACAACCTTAGAAGGCTTGGAATCGTTAGCTTTCATAAAGTCAATAAGCGAAGTCATAAGATCCCTAAAACTCTTAAGCGCGTTAAAAGTCCTAGATGAAATACCAATTTGCTCCGCAATCTTATCTATTTGACTAAGAGCAGACCAAAAACTTATAGAATTTTCTTTTGCATAAGACGTAATCTGCGACTCAGCACGCGCTCCAAGACCACGCTTTGGAACGTTCAAAATTCGGCGCATATTAACATCGTCATCAGGGTTTGCAATCGATTGCAAGTAAGCAAGCGCATCTTTGACTTCGCGGCGCTCGTAGAACTTAGTTCCGCCA
Source organism: Gardnerella sp. c17Ua_118 (assembly GCF_055804255.1). Lineage (NCBI taxonomy): Bacteria > Bacillati > Actinomycetota > Actinomycetes > Bifidobacteriales > Bifidobacteriaceae > Gardnerella > Gardnerella sp. c17Ua_118. The sequence continues at coordinate 8,342 of NZ_JANUYT010000001.1, read as the reverse complement.
ACAAGTTGATAAGGCAAGCCAGACTTAATAAGCGCATCTTCTAAGCTACGCGATTGCGAATTTGCGCGATACATAATCGCAATATCCGAGTAGTTTACGCCATCTTCACTTGCCAAACGCGCGATTTCTTGAGCAACCCACATTGCCTCGCCTTGCGCGTTATCTGCTACGTAGCCGACGATTGGCGAACCTTTGCCTAAAGATGTCCACAACTTTTTAGGCTTGCGATTAGTGTTGTTAGAAATCACAGCATTTGCAGCATCCAAAATGGTTTGCGTAGAGCGATAATTCTGCTCCAACATAATTGTTGTAGCGTTTGGAAAATCCTGCTCAAAGTCTTGAATATTGCGAATATCTGCACCGCGGAAAGCATAAATCGACTGGTCGGAATCGCCAACAACCGTGATTGAAGATTGCGGAAGTTGAGTGGAATCTGGTGAAGCTGCGAAATCTGGTGAAGCTGCGGAAACTTGTGGAACTGCGGAATTATCACCCACACCTGCATCACCCACACCTGCAAGCTGGCGAATCAAAACGTATTGCGCGTGATTTGTATCTTGATACTCGTCAACCAAAATGTAGCGGAACTTTCGCTTGTAATACGCGCTAACTTGCGGATTTTGGCGCAAAAGCTTAACCGTTAGCATAATCAGATCGTCAAAATCAACAGCATTCGAAACGCTAAGCCTATTTTGGTACTCCGCGTAAACAGCGGCGTAAAGCGCATCGGCATTGCCAGCAGCATTAAAGCTAGATGCGCCAGATACAGACGCGCCTGGCTTATAATCTGGTGCGTAATTTTTAAGATTTTCCTGCCATGTAACCAAATTATTTTTGAAATCAGATATCTTAGACAATAAAAGTTTAGGCGTAAACTTTTTAATATCTATGTTCAATTCGGAGGCAATGATTTTAACAAGACGCTCGCAATCGGAAGAATCATAGATAGAAAAGCCTGATTTTAAGCCGATTGAATCGCCATGAGCGCGAAGAATTTTAACGCAAGCAGAATGGAAAGTAGAGACCCACATGCTATTTGCACTATTGCCGATTAAGCTCGCCAAGCGCTCGCGCATCTCCGCTGCCGCCTTGTTTGTAAACGTGATTGCAAGAATTTGGCTCGGCCACGCTTTGTGATTAGCCAAAATCCACGCGATTCGGCGCGTAAGAACACGTGTTTTGCCGCTGCCTGCGCCAGCTCCGATTAAAAGCGCGGGGCCAGTGTATTGGACTGCCTTGGATTGCTGGGGATTTAAGCCTTCTAACAGTGTTTGAGGGTTGATTTCGGGGAGGTTGGAAGATTGTGCGGATGTTTGAGCGTATTGGACAGCGGCAGAAGATTGAGCTGTTTGGGAAGATTGTGCGGAATTTGAATATTTTGCGGAAAAATCGAAAGCCGCCGTAGAAGCAGAAACTTCGCTCGTCATATCTTCATTAATAGGAGCATCACTAATAGGGGTATCACTAATAAGAGCATCACCAGTGAAGGCATCGCCAATGGGAGCATCACTCTGCTCGTCGAAAACTTCATTAATAGTAGCATCGCTCTGCTCGCTGGCAGCTTCTGGATTGCCAAACAAATCAAAATCGTAACCGTACTTGCTCAAAAGCCACTCTCCCCCGTGTTCCAAATCGCAAAAATTAAACTCTAACCAATTTTAACGGACGGCAGCCAAACACAAATCGTGCGTTTTGCACTGTACGCATTACGCAAATCTGTAGTGCGATTGTACCTAATTTCGGTGTTTTTTGGTACAAACGCACTACATAAACATGTAAAACTGTAGTGCGATTGTACCTAATTTACGGCGTGTCGTTATACAAACGCACTACAAGGCAGGTACTGTCGTTCGCGCGTTACAGCGCGCTCACGTCTTCGCTTGCGTTGAAAGCACACCGTGCTTTCAACCTTAAGCAAGCTCAGCGCTCCGAATTGCCTTCGCGCGCTACGCTTTGAGCGCTCAGGCAGGTCGGAGCGCGGTCAAAGCGGGGGGTAAGCTATACAGATACCGCTGCACACGCAAAATACGCGCAATTTGAAAGGAATAATCGTGCAAGAACTTGAAGAACGCATCCAAAAAGAAGGCATTGTTAAGCCAGGAAATGTTTTGAAAGTCGACGCATTCCTTAACCACCAGTGCGATTGCGCGCTTTTTGACGCAATGGGAGCCGCTTGGGCACAGCATTTTCAGAACACGCAAATCAACAAAATCCTAACAATCGAGTCTTCGGGAATCGGAATCGCGTGCGTTGCTGCGCGTCATTTTGGAAACATTCCAGTGGTTTTTGCAAAGAAAGCGCAATCAATAAACCTGGATGGCGATCAATACGTGTCTACCGTATTCTCGTTTACAAAGCAGCGCGAGTTCCCTGTAATTGTGTCTAGAAAATATTTGAGCGCAGACGACCGCGTTTTGATTTTGGACGATTTTTTGGCTAATGGCAAGGCTTTGCAAGGGTTGATTGACATTTGCAATCACGCTGGGGCCACGGTTGCTGGCATTGGCATTGCGATTGAAAAAGGCTTCCAAGGCGGCGGAGACGCGTTGCGCGAAGCTGGATATGACTTGGATTCGCTGGCGATTGTGGAGTCGATGGATCCTAGCGATGGCTCAATCACATTCCGCAAATAGCGATACTTTCGCATTTTATACCACACGATACTTCCGCATTTTGTACCAAATTCAGGCCAAAACACGTACAAAAAGCGGAAAAAATTGACGCACTTTGTACCAAAATCAACCCAAAACACGTACAAAAAGCGGAAAATGCGAAAAATGTGATTGTGCGCAAATTGTGAAAAAATTAAACATAATTCTTCACAAATCGCAATTTTGCGTAAAAATACGATAAAGTAGTTCGGTTGGTGTTTGAAACCTATTACTCTAAATGTGCTAGTTTTCAACATGCAATTTTTAATAATTTTCAATAAGATAGCTTGATCAAGATAGCTTTAATCGGCTAGTTTTCAACTGATTGGCGGCTAAACGTATGAGTGATGTTGTGATTGTAAGCGCAGCGCGCACACCGATAGGCAAATTCGGAGGCGCGTTGAAGTCGCTCACATCTGTTGAGTTAGGAACAATCGCAGCAAAAGCCGCAATCGAACGCGCAGGAATCAGCCCAAAATCCGTAGATCAAGCGATTTTTGGCAACGTACTTCAAGCAGGCAGCGGTCAAAACGTTGCGCGCCAAATCGCCCTTAGATCGGGGCTTGACGAGTCAAGTTGCGCAATGACAATCAACGAGGTTTGTGGGTCTGGTCTTAAAGCCATTCGCCTTGCGCAGTCGGCGATTTGCATGGGAGACGCACAAGTCGTAGTTGCTGGCGGCACGGAAAGCATGAGCAACGTGCCGTTTTACGCGCAAAACGTGCGATTTGGTGGCATTCGCTACGGCAACAGCGCGCTGGTTGATGGACTAAAAAAAGACGGTCTTTGTGATGCTTTTACTGGCAAAGAAATGGGCGTTACTGCAGAAAACGTGGCTGCAAAGTTTGACATAACGCGCGAGCAGCAAGACGCTTTTGCACTAAAATCGCACCAGAAAGCCGTTTTTGCGCAAAATAACGGCGATTTTGACGCGGAGATTGCTCCCGTGCAGCTTGCGGATGGAACTTTGATTAGCCGAGACGAGCATCCGCGAGCCAACACTTCTATGGAGAAATTGGCTAAGCTTAAAACGTTGTTTGAGGCGGATTTTGGAACGCGCGAAGCTGATGGAATGCGTGGAGCGAACTGTGGCTTGAGTGAGGCGGATTCTGGCAGTCGCGAAACTGGTGGAATGAGCGAGGCAGATTCTGGCACAAAACACTCGCCTACCGTAACCGCTGGAAACGCGAGCGGTATCAACGACGGCGCAGCAGCACTCGTCTTAATGAGCAAAGACTACGCAATCGCGCACGGAATCGACTATTTGGCAGAAATCGTGGGATTTGCCGAGGGCGGAATCAGCCCAGATCTTATGGGATACGCGCCAAAACACGTTATGGAGCGCATGCTAAAAAACACGGGCTACACCGTTGAAAACATTGACCTTTTTGAGATTAACGAAGCGTTTGCTGCGCAAAGCATAGCCGTGTGTCAGCAGCTGAACATAAGCGAAAACAAGCTGAATGTAAGAGGCGGCGCGATTGCGCTCGGTCACCCGCTTGGCGCTAGCGGAGCCAGGATTTTAACAACACTTCTTTACGCGCTTAAAGACAATCACATGCAAAACGGCGTTGCAGCGCTGTGCGTGGGAGGCGGAATTGGAGTGAGCATGCAAGTTAGGATGCGAAAGTAGACGTAGCAATGCGATAAGTGCGGAGTGTGCGTATACAAATGACACAACTTACGGAGTGTCGCGACACGCACGAATTGTGGCAGAATGCATACGGAGTGTTGAGACACGCGCGGTTGCTGGCGACGAATATGGCGGCTGCTTACGATTCGCGGTTGCTGCGACTTTAATCGCGTCAATCGCATCAAAGAGACATTGCAAAAGTGAAAAACGTAAAAATGAAAATCGTGAAAATAGCGCAAAAAATGGAGAAACATGGCAGCTTTTCGAGAATTAAGCGTAGAACAGCGCATAAAAACGCTGAAATCAGAGTGCGCGCTTAGCGGCGATTTTGCGCAACTTCTGCTCGAACAACTCGCGCAAAGCAGCGAAACAAACATTCCTGCAAGCGTTGCAAACAGCATGGTCGAAAATCAAATCGGGCGATTCAGCCTGCCAGTAGGCGTTGTGCGCGGCCTAAAAGTAAACGGAGTTATGCGAAACGTGCTTATGGCTACAGAAGAGCCGTCCGTAATCGCTGCCGCATGCAACGGAGCAAAAATCGCGTCAAAAAGCCTAGAAAACGGCGTTGTTGCACTCAGCGAGCATTACGTTACGCGCGCGCAAATCGTTTTTGAAGATGCGGACGGAAGAGTGGCCAAAAAACTAGATAACATAATGCGCGACGAGTCAAAACGCGCGGCGATTAGTGAGGTTGCGCGCTCCGCACACCCATCAATATACCAACGCGGCGGCGGATTAGAACGCGCGCAGGCGGCGGCGTTAACAGGCTTCGCCAAGCTAACACTAGACATAAACGCGTGCGACGCAATGGGGGCAAACATTGCAAACACCATTGGCGAAGCTGTTAAAACCCAGCTGGAGAGCTGGGTTGGGCGCAAGGCGCTGGTGGCAATTCTTGCCAACTCCAGCCGCGCGGCAACAGTCGCCGAAGTGCGCATACCCGTAGAAGCGCTTGTGCCTAGCGCAAAAACTGCCGCAGCTGGAGATGCCGACGGCATGCGCCTTGCGCGCCGCATCGCCGCCTTAAGCTCCCTGGCCGCCGTAGACGCGGAGCGCGCTGCAACACACAATAAAGGAATCCTAAACGGAATAGTGGCTGCAGCACTCGCATCGGGCAACGACACGCGCGCATTGCAAGCCGCCGCGCACGAATGGGCTGCAAAATCTGGCCGCTACATGCCTCTTTCAACGTGGACCTTGCAAAATAACGACCAAATCCTTTACGGCCGCATCGAAATCCCGCTGCAAATCGGCACAGTGGGAGGCGCAATCGCCTCACTCCCAATGTCAAAAATCGCGCTGCACCTTGCTAAAGTCAATAACGCCAACGATTTTCGAAACGTTCTAGCAGCCGTAGGACTCGTGCAAAACCTGGCGGCTCTTCGCGCACTCGCAGGCCCTGGAATCCAAGCTGGCCACATGCGCCTTCAGGCCGCAAACATCGCTATAGCTTCTGGAGCGCGCGGGGACGAAATTCAAAAGGTTGTGCACGCGCTTCTAAACGAAAATTCTTCCGATTTGAACACGAATTCTGCAAGAATAATTCTTGATGATTTGCGCAAGCGCAGGAACACGTAAAACCGCAAAAACGCGCGGTTAATGGCCATTTTTCCGCGGAAAAGTCGGAAGCTTCCGCGCCGTAAAATTTACACCACTAAAATTACACTTAAAAAAATCGCACTTAAAAAAAAATAGGAAACCATGAGCAACACACAAAAAATACCGAGCAACACACCCAGCACGCCCCAAATTCCGCCAAAAGTCGGTATCGACCGTATAACTTTCGCAACCCCAAATTGCTACCTAAGCATGCGCGACCTTGCGATTGCGCGCGGAATTGACCCTAACAAATTCACAATCGGAATCGGCCAAAGCCAGCAAGCAGTGCCGCCAAATCATCAAGATATCGTAACGCTTGGCGCTCAAGCTGCTCTGCCACTGATGCCGTCCATCGACAGCAACCGCCTAAAAATGGTGATCGTTGGTACAGAAAGCGGCGTCGACGCCAGCAAATCCAGCGCGCTCTACATTCACAAATTGCTGAACATTAGCGAGTGGGTGCGTTGCGTGGAAGTAAAAGAGGCGTGTTATGGCGGAACTGCGGCGCTTATGATGGCTCGTGATTACGTTTTGGCGCACTCTGGCGCGCAAGTTTTGGTGATTGCTGCAGACATCGCGCGCTACGGCGTTGGCACTCCTGGCGAGGTGACGCAAGGCGCTGGTGCTGTGGCGATGCTTGTAAGCGAGAATCCGCGCGTGTTGCAAATCAACAACGACAGCGTTGTAAAATCGGCGGAAATCCAGGATTTTTGGCGGCCCGTATATCAAAGCACGGCTTTGGCGCGCGGAAAGTTTTCAACCGAGCAATACATTCGTATGTTCTGTGATGTGTGGCAGAAATACAGTGCGGAAAACGCCTGCAATTTCAACGATTTTGAGGCGATTTGCTTCCATCTTCCGTACACAAAAATGGGGCTTAAAGCGCTTCGAGCTGGGCTGGAGGAAAATTCTGGCGTGTTGCACGCATGCGATGGCGCGCCGCACTCATGCGATGGCGTTTTACACACAAATGACGGCGTGTTGCGCGCAAATAACGACGCGTCCCTTACAAGCGATACTCGCGAACGTCTTCTTGCGCGATACCAAGACAGCACACAATACAGTCGCCGAATCGGAAATATTTACACTGGCTCACTCTATTTAGGCTTAATTTCTTTACTTGATTACGATTATTTTAGGAATTCTTGCGATTCATCAGAGTCTGCTGGCGATTCGTCTGCGGTTGCTTGCGATTCGTCCTCCGCAACGCACACAAACGAATCGCCGACGCGCCTGTCTCCCCTACTCCCAGGTCAAAAAATCGGCTTATTCTCTTACGGTTCAGGCGCTGTAGCAGAATTCTTTAGCGCAACACTTGTTCCAGGATGGCGAAGCGCGCTGTTTTCCAATCAGCACATAAAAACATTAAACAATCGCACGCAATTAACCGTTTCGCAATACGAGGAGATGTTCAACAGCGCAGCGCCTTATTCTCCGCAAGATTTTGTAAGCAGCCAGAAGAATCGAAGTGGCGCGCGATTCGTGCTTGACTCCATCAAATCTCAAGAGCGCAACTATCGTTCTATCTAGCTGTAGTGCGATTGTACCTAATTTCCGTGTTTTTTGATACAAACGCACTACACAAACAAACAAAACCGTAGTGCGATTGTATCTAAAATACGGCAGGTCGTCGCGCAAACGCACTACACAAACACGTAAAACCGTAGTGCGATTGTACCAAATTTCAGCATTTTTACATACAAACACACTACACAAACAAACAAAACCGTAGTGCGATTGTATCTAAAATACGGCAGGTCGTCGCGCAAACGCACCACAAAATCATTAAAAATAGCCTTTAACCACATTGATAAAAATCTATTTACAAGAAAAACGTTGCCACTTATTATCAGTCTATGAAAAATAACAATGTTCTATACAACACAGAGACATCTTGTAGAAATACAGATATCCCTGCCAGACTCATGAACAATTTACTTGAGTCGGAGCGAAATAATTCATGCCTAATGGCCTCAAAAGTCAACTCTCGCAATAATTTGCGTCCTAATTTCAAATCTGGAAATTTAGTTGAACCGTATCGCGGTCTATATGTAAGAACTGAAATTTGGAACAACATGCACTACAAGGACAGAGTTAGATTTGTTGCTACGGGAATTTCACAAAAAATAAAGATGAAAAAATGGAAATTCACAGCATCAACTGGCGCAGCATTGCTTGGACTGGAAGTTGTTGCACTACCAACAACACATGCCAACAATATAGAAATTTTTATAGCATGTAGCAAAAAAGCTAAGCGCAATCATGAGATAAATATGCGCAAAATCAAAAATCCTGTGTTGCGAAATCAGATTAAAAAGATTGCAATTCAAGATATTATTAAAAATCAAAACGGAATTTATCTAGATTCAGATGCTGACAATTTTAATAAATTAGATGAGAATACGAATTTTTTGACAGCATCGTCATTTGGGCATATTGCGACTGATGAAGAACTTGCT